>NZ_JAHESC010000067.1 GCF_018598185.1 Dawidia soli | reverse complement strand
CTCGTATGCCGTGTGGTGGATCCGTCAGTCTATCCTGCAGGCGCTGGCAGAGCAGTCTCGTATCGTTCGCCTGCCGCTAAACCGTGTTGGCTCACTGAATAAGATCTCAAAGACCTTTTCCGAACTGGAACAGAAATACGAACGCGAACCTTCCCCGGAAGAGCTTGCTGAAGTGTTAGATGTTACAACAGCGGAAGTGGTCGATACCATGAAGATCTCCGGCCGGCATGTGTCTATGGATGCCCCGTTCGTACAGGGCGAGGAGAACAGCTTGCTGGATGTACTGGAGAACGACAGTGAAGAAACGCCTGACTCCGGCCTGATGAACGACTCGCTGCGCCGTGAAGTGCAACGCGCGCTTTCGACGCTTACGCAGCGTGAGGCAGACGTGATCACACTGTATTTCGGTCTGAATGGTGAGCACTCCATGACACTGGAGGAGATCGGTGAGAAATTCAACCTGACCCGCGAACGCGTTCGTCAGATCAAAGAAAAGGCTATCAGAAGGTTAAGGCATACATCAAGAAGCAAAGCTTTAAAGCCTTACCTAGGTTAATAATACGCCATTTGATTATCATTTAAAGGTCTCGGATAACCGAGACCTTTTATTTTTGTCTTGTTAAAACATCCATGAAACTAGATATACTTGTTCTTGCGGCCCATCCAGACGATGCTGAATTAGGATGCGGCGGCACCATCGCCAAGCATGTCGCCCTGGGGCATAAGGTCGGTATCGTTGATTTTACCAGGGGAGAGCTGGGTACCCGTGGCACACCCGAAACCCGGGCAGAAGAAGCTGCCGCTGCCACGAATATCCTGGGCGTTTCCGTGCGCACAAACCTTGCGCTGCAAGACGGCTTCTTCCAGAACGACCCCGACCACCAGCTGCGGGTCATCCAGGCCATCCGCCGCTACCAACCCGAGATTGTCCTCGCCAACGCTATCCTGGACCGGCATGTCGATCACGGCAAAGGCGCGTCGTTGGGCGCCGATGCTTCGTTCTTATCGGGGCTAAGCAAGATCCGTACAAAAGACACCGAGGGCCGCGAGCAGGCAGCCTGGCGGCCGAAGGTGGTGTATCACTATATTCAGAGCCAATTCATAGTACCCGACTTTATCATCGATATAACGGGATATTGGGATACCAAGCTGCAGGCCATTAAAGCGTTTAAGTCACAGTTCTATGATCCCAGCAACCACGAACCGGAGACGTATATTTCCAATCCGGCATTCTTGCAGATGATCGAGTCGCGTGCGCTGGAGTTTGGGCATGCCATCGGCACACGCCACGGCGAAGGGTTTACGGTACGCCGGTACGCCGGCGTAAACGACCTGTTCAAGCTAATTTAAATAGCCCTGAGGAGTAGTATTACGGAGCGAGGCGATGGATCTTCCATTGCCCGTCGATCTGTGTGTATACGATACGGTCATGCAGGCGACTGGGCCGGCCCTGCCAGAACTCGACCATGGACGGGGTCACGGCATATCCACCCCATTGGTGCGGTTTGGGAAGCACCTCCTGGCCATCAAACCGTTTCTCCAGTTGTTGAACCCGTTGCTCCAGGATCGTGCGGCTCTCAATGACCGAACTTTGCGGTGAGGCCCACGCACCGATCTGCGAGCTGCGGGGCCGGCTTTGGAAGTAGGCTTCCGATGCCTGGGCATCCAACCGTTGAGCAATACCTTCGATCCGCACCTGGCGCTCGAGCTCAGGCCAGAAGAACGTTAACGCGCACGCCGGATTCTTCTCAAGAAGAAGCCCCTTATGACTCTGATAGTTGGTAAAGAACAGGAACTGTTTGGCTTCGACACCTTTCAGCAATACGATCCGTCCGGAGGGCTGGCCCTGTTCGTTGACGGTGGCCAGGTTCATCGCATTCGGTTCGGGGACGCCCGCCTGCAGCGCCTCCTGGAACCACTTCTCAAATTGCGCTACAGGGTCGGGGAGGACATTGGCTACCTCCAGAGAGGATTTCGAGTAATCCTGGCGTAAATCGGCGATCGACTTCATGCTTTTTTCGCCAAAGTTTATGAAAGAAACTACCAATCACAAAAGATGCGTCCAGGAGCAATCGTTTTAGTGATAAAAATCATCCATATAAAATCCGGTCAACAGGTACCTGAAATAAAATTTGCACAGGTGGGGGCGAAGTATTTTATTCATATATGGATTGAGGGGCAATTTCCCTGATATGGAGACTAAAGGCGATGGATTTTTTTAAATATAAAAATCATTTTAAACCTGAGAAGGGAAGGCTGTTGATATCAGAACCTTTCCTGGCGGATCCTAATTTCGAGCGGACGGTAGTCTTACTATGCGAGCACAACGAAGAAGGATCTTTCGGTTTTGTAGTAAATAAACCGTCCGTCCTGAAGTTAAGCGAAGTGATGGAAGACCTGCAGCAGTGGAACGAGGTGGTATATGTAGGAGGGCCGGTGCAACAAGACACGCTACATTTCATTCACCGGAACTCGGCGATCGAGAATGCTGTCAATATCCGGAATGAAATCTATTGGGGCGGCGATTTCGAAAGTGTCGTACGTCAGCTTAACCGGGATGAGATTGCCTCCGGCGACGTACGCTTCTTCCTGGGATATAGCGGATGGGGCCCCGGACAATTGGAGGATGAGCTGAAGGAAGACTCGTGGATCGTCTGCGACTATGTGGACGACGAGCTGCTTTTCGATACCGACCCGGCCATGATCTGGAAAAAGGCACTGGACAATATGGGGGGGCGGTTCTCCATATATGCCAAGTATCCTGTAGACCCACGATTGAATTAGCCATTTTTAGTAACTTTACGTTAAACGCAATACTGTAACGCACAGAAGTACCATGGAAACAGACAAACACGACGAGCAAGTACACACATCGGATGCCGGACTGACTGACAGCCATGGTAATACGCTACATTCTGAAATCGACCTGGGCGACCACCACGAGGAAGCGACCGACGAATCCCTCGAAGAAGTACATGTCGATTATAGCCACCATACCAAACAGCAACTGGCCGCCCTCATCAAGGATCTGGCAAAAGACGAGAACTTCAAACATGTAGACGCTGTACTTCGCGAGATCAAGCCGTTGTACGACGACATGCGCGAAAAAGAAAGGGCGGAAGCGTTGTTGCGGTTTATCGGTGCGGGCGGTGTGAACGAAGACTTCGACTATAAGGGCGACGAGTCGGATATGATCTTTGATGCAAACTTCAAACTGATCAGAGACCGGAGAGCCCAATATGTTCGCCAGCAGGAAGAACGCAAAGGTGATAACCTCAAACGCAAGGAAGACCTGTTGGAGAGGATCCGTGTGCTGGCCGACCAGGAGAATTCCGATAACCAGTTCGAGCAATTCAAGGAACTGCAGAAGGAGTGGAAGACCATAGGCCCGGTGCCCGGTCCGCAGGCAAAGACGCTGTGGGCCAACTATCATGCCCTGGTTGACCGGTTCTATGATAACCAAAGCATCTATTTCGAGCTGAAGGAGCTCGATCGCCGGAGGAATCTCGAAGCCAAGGCCGAGCTTTGCCTGCGGGCAGAGAAGCTTGCCGAAGTGGCCATCATTAAAGATGCTATTCGTGAACTTAACGAATTGCACCATGAGTTCAAGCATATAGGCCCGGTGCCTAAAGATGATAAAGAGGCTATCTGGCAGCGCTTCAAAGCTGCGTCAGATGCCGTATATGCCAAACGGGATGCCTACCTGCAAAATCTGCAACAAGAGCTTAACGTCAATCTCGACCATAAGGCTAAGCTGAGCGACGAGGTGCAAGAGTTCGCCAACTACCAGTCTGACCGGATCAAGGAATGGAATCAGAAGACCAAGGAGATCCTCGACATCCAAAAACGCTGGGAGACCGTAGGCGGTCTGCCCCGGGCGAAAGCGAAGGAAGTAAACCGCAAGTTCTGGTCGGCATTTAAAGCCTTCTTTAATAACAAAAATACCTTCTTCAAGAAACTGGACGAAGAGCGCGATCGCAATCTGCAGATGAAAAACGACCTGGTGCAAAAAGCCCTGGCGTTGAAGGAAAGCAACGACTGGGAGCGTACTTCCAACGAGCTTAAGAGTCTGCAGCAAAAGTGGAAGGAAGTCGGCCCGGTGCCGGAGAAATTCCGCGAAAAGGTATTTGCCGAGTTTAAAGAAGCCTGCGACTATTTCTTTGAACAACGTCGTACGCAACACGGCAAGGTGGAGAATGAGCAGGTTGAAAACCTGCGCGCCAAGGAACAGGTCTGTCAGCAATTAGAGGCACATACGGCCAATGGCACTGCATCGGCAGAGGCCTTGAAAGAGCTGCAAGACCAGTTCAACGCGATCGGTTTTGTTCCCAAGAAGGACATCACCACCATTCGAAATCGCTACCACGAAGCGGTCGACAAGTTTGTGGAAGCCATTCAAGGATTTAGCGAGGAAGACAAAAACAAGCTCTTGCTTGAGAATGAGTTAAGCGATCTCAAAAACGACCCGATGGCAGATCGTAAGATCTTCCAGAAGGAGCAGGCCATTCGCAAGAAGATCGGCAAGATTGAAAACGACATTTCACTCTGGAAAAATAACCTCGAGTTCTTCTCGCGTTCGCAGAACGCGGATAGCGTTCGTACGGAGTTCAACGAGAAGATCAGGGAGGCGACAGATCATCTCAAGCAACTGAAGGATCAGCTGAAACTGTTGAAGACTGTATAGTCACGGACCGGCCATTGCTTTTTCGGTCAGGTAGCGCCAATAGCGCGTGGGTACATGCCGTAGGTGTAATTTCTTATTTTTCCGCACGTCAATCGACGTGGTTTGGAAGTAGGTCTTCCAAAGCGTTTGGTACGCGGCCTCATGGTCGTGTACGACGATGGACGCCATGTCAGGATCTTCACCTGGTGTTGCGGAATGGGTAACGCCAGCGGTAACTTCCATTACTTGTCCATCCTTCTCATTATATAAAATTCCGTAGCTGCGTTTGTCGTCATAGATCAGCCACGACTGGTCGGCATACCGGTCTTTAAAATGTCCGGTGATAAGGGGTAGCACATTAAAATCGGGCTCTATTGTCGCAGTGTACAGACCATCCGCCGCTTGTTGAAACCGGACGAAGGCTTCCATGCGATGCTTTTCGCGATGTACTTTCTTGCTAAGCTGCATCACTTCTAATACAGCGGGATGGGCGAAGTTTCGCTCGGCGCCCGGTGGCGCGCCCAACACATAGCGCGTAAATGCCAGGAGTGTATCCTCCACGTTGTGAGCCTCGGATAAAAAGCTCTTATAAAAATGATCGATGATTTCCGTGGCAAGCTTTTTCTGGAGCCCTTGCCAAACGCGCGTGGCCTTGTGCGTATCGCGGGTTATGGTGCGCACCGTGGCATACAGATCGGGGTGGTATAGATGTTCCCGAACGATCGATACGTCAGCCAGCTTGCGCTCATACACGTCAAAGATCGCGGTTAATAAGCCTGGAAAGCTTCCGTCGTATACCAGCAGGTCTTTCATGTAAACAGTTGCATTTGCGGTGTGAGTGTGGTGTGATATTTACTTTGTTGGAGGATCTGCTGGCGTAATACGGCGGCAACAACTTCGCGTGGGCGGTTGTCAGACGTATAGACAAAGTGTTTCGCCCGGTTGAAAGCAACGCCTAACGTGCGCAGATCTGCTAAATTCAGTGTCTTGAAACGCCGGGCTTCTATGATCTTCAGGGCGGAGCTGATGCCGATACCGGGCACACGCAGGATCATTTCATAGTCTGCTTTGTTGATATCGACTGGAAATTGGTCAAGGTTTCGAAACGCCCAGCTCAATTTCGGATCGATGTCGAGGTCGAGCTGCGGATTTTGTGCATTGAGGACTTCATGCAACGAAAACTTGTAGAACCGGAGCAGCCAGTCCGTCTGATATAACCGATTCTCCCGGATCATAGGAACAGGTGTACCGGGCGCCGGTAACCGGTGGTCGGCCAATACCGGTACATAACCCGAATAATACACGCGTCGCAGGCCAAATTTCTTATAAAGCGAATCGGCAATGGTCATGACTTGAAGATCGTTCTCCGGCGTGGCACCGACTACCATTTGCGTGCTTTGTCCGGCCGGGGCAAAGGTAGGCGTGTGGCGGATCACCTTTCGTTCATCCGCCAGGGCCGTAATGCGGTGGTGAAGAAACGACATGGGTTTGATGATCGAGTCTTTACTCTTCTCCGGCGCCAGGTGACGCAGGCTTTGCTCAGACGGGAGCTCGATGTTTACGCTTAAACGATCGGCATATGTCGCAGCTTCCAGAATAAGCTCTTCGCTGCACCCCGGAATGGTTTTGAGATGAATGTATCCGTTAAATCGGTGCAACGTACGGAGTGTTTTGGCCACGCGCACCAGACGCTCCATGGTGTAGTCGGGATTTTTGAAAATGCCTGAGCTGAGGAAGAGCCCTTCGATGTAATTCCGCCGGTAGAAGTTAAGTGTAAGCGCGACCACCTCGTTTACCGTAAACCCCGCGCGTTGAATGTCATTGCTCCGGCGCGATACGCAGTAGGCACAGTCATAGAGGCAATAGTTGGTAAGCAGGATCTTCAATAGCGACACGCATCGCCCATCTTCCGTGTAGCTGTGACAAATGCCCGACTCGGTCGTATTGCCAATGCCTTTGTCGGTGTTGACCCGCTTGCTGCCACTGGACGAGCAGGAGACGTCGTACTTCGCCGCATCAGCCAAAATTTTGAGCTTCTCTTGAATTCTTTCCCACATCCTTACAAAATTTCCTGAAAACTATTTAAAATAGTTTTAATAAACTAATTAAAATAGATATTGACCTGGGGCCTGATAAGAATCGGGTTTGATGGATAAAAGAACTCGTATGGATCTTCTGAAAATTAATTTTTAAATGCCCACGACAGGTCGAGCCTGATCTCGGGGTATTGTACAGTTTGGCCATTGAACTTCTGGCTGTGAATGCTTCCGTCCAGCTTGATGGCCACAGTGGGGAGAGGCCGGTATACCACACCTGCCGAAGTTTTGGTAAAGATGCCATCATCGGCCAGTCCGGATTCTTTGTCTCCGCCATAGTCTTTGTTGTTGATCGCCTCGGGATGCGACATCCAGTCGAGAAACAGATAGGGCACAAATTGGCCATGCCTGGTATCGATGTTATAAGCCAGGCGTATGTAATAGGTTTTGACATCGTACGACACGGGCACGACCACATCGGCGGTGGTAAGCTGGTCGTCGGTCTTGTTGCTGTTGGCGCCCAGGAACCGCTGACGCTGTTGCGGATTGATGCCGGCCTCTCGAACCAATGTCAGCACATTGTCAGGATTACGGCGTGCATCATGCCTGGCGATCCAGTATTCTACTTGCAGATTCACCTTGCCGATCTGTTTTTCGCCGAAGAGGCCCGCGAGGACAAAGTGATCGCCGTCCATCCACGGCAGCACGCCGCCCTTGGGAGGGCCGTCGTTAAACGCTACGGTCGATGTCGTGTTCTTGCCGTTCATGCTGCTGGTAAAACCGGAAGTACCGAATACCAGGGAGTTCCTGTCGGATTTCATGCGCAGGTCCCAACCCAAGGGTACCACGCCCTGCGCGGCGCCACCCTCGCCATTTTCTGTGGTAAGGGAGTATTGAACGTTGGTCGATCCAAAAATACGATTGCCATGAAGCATGAAGTTGGTGGTGCGTGTAAGGAAGAGGTGATCCGCATCGAAGATCTCCGGTGGCTCGATGCCGGTGAAGGTGGGGATCTGATCGAGCTTCTCATTGTACAACCCGAACCGGCGATACATCTTACCGACCCTGATCTGCAGCTCGCGGGCGATCTTAAAATTACCCCATGCGTTGCGCACCTCGATGGTCTCGTCGACATAGGCCAGATTAAAAAGCACGTCGATATTTTCAGACAGATAGGCGGATCCGTAAACGTGAAAAGCTTTCACCGGCACCCATTCAAAAGGGTCGTTTTCTTTGACGGTGATCCCGTCGGCACCGATGCTCGGAAAATCAAACTGCTGCTCCGCGTTGGTGTTGATATATCCATAGAGCTTGAGCTTTCTGTCCAGCTCGGTTACACTTATTTGCAGAAGCTCTTCCAGTGACAGATCGAACAGCTCATCGGTCTTGTAGGTTAACGTGTCCTGTGCATGGGCTACACTGCAAAACAAGAGCATGGAAGAAATGAATAACGTCCGGAGGTTGTGGCGAGACAATAAGGTGAGAATATACATACCATGAGGGGGTTTAGATGCAATGACTGGCTTGAGAAAGCAAGTGTGGTATAATGGAAGTTAAGATTTTTAACGGACTGTTGCTATAAGGAATAATTATTAAAGGCCTCCGGGCGGAGTTAGTGGGCTTCGTGATCCATTGTTGTACCGAATTTAAATGTACTATAAACATCTATAGATGTATTTTAAAGTTTACATTGCGCCTTTCCTATCGGATTTTGAAACTGTCCTTCGCACTATGACTATTAACCGTTTGCTCGCTTTTTTGTTTGTCCTGGGCGCTTTGTCATGCCCTGGCCAGACACCGGTTACCCTGCATGTACTTCGGATACCAAGCCCGGTCGTGATCGAGGGTGAGACGGTACTTTATTGTGAGCTTGTACTGACCAATGTCACGTCAACTCCGCAGGTACTAAAACGCCTGACGATACTCGACACGGCGAATTCTTCGATCATACGTGTGTTCGATGCCGAAGAACTTCGCAGCCGTTATGCCACATTGCCGCCTGCACCGGCCGCCGAGGGTCTGACGCTAGTTCCTCAAACGTCGGGATTGATCTATATCGAGCTTACACTGTCCGGCAAAGTCCCTGCTGAGCCAGTATATGCGCACATCCTGGAGATGACCGATGTGTCCGGAACGAAAATGACCACGGTTCGGGGCGGCGCTTTTGAGCCGTTGTACCAGGCCCCGGTCGTGCTGGGAGCACCTTTGCGCGACGGGCGGTGGGTGGCCGTCTATGAACCTTCCTGGGAGCGTGGCCATCGACGGGTAGTCTATCCGTTCGGAGGGACGTCCTACATACCCGGGCGTTTTGCCATTGACTTCATCCTGCTCGGCGCCCATGCGAAAATGGCCGCGGGCGATAAAAATATAGTAGCGAATTGGTACGGTTACGGTGCCGACGTGCTGGCCGTAAGCGATGGCGTGGTGGCCGACATGGGTGATGATTTTGAGGAAAGTGCTACCATTGCGGATCACCCCGTCTATCCGGCGGAAAAAGCAGCCGGCAACTATATTGTCTTAGCGATCGACAACGACCGATATGTCTTCTACGAACACCTCAAGCCTCGGAGTATTGCAGTCCAGATCGGGCAAAAGGTCAAAAAAGGTGACCGTATTGCTGCGCTCGGATTCACGGGCCAGACTACCGGCCCGCATCTGCACCTGCATGTGGCCGACCGGAGCGCATCGGTGGGCACAGAAGGGCTGCCTTTTGTTTTTGAAAACTTTACACTGTTGGGAAGCTACCCCGGGGGTAAAGGTCTTGGAGAACGACGGTGGGTGCGCGCAAAAAAGGGTAGTGCTTCGATCACACAGGAACGCCCCGGGCCGAACGCCGTGATCAGCTTTCGATGACTTAAATTATCTGATTCAACTTAACCCTTGCATAGCGGTGCGCAGCAGATCCCAACTTAAGAAGCGATGTCCGTGTTCCGTGAATTGACTTCTGCTATCAAAAAATATCAATACCAGAGCGCATACCAGTTGATATGTTACTTTAGAATTAAAGTGTCTCGCTGAAGTTCCCATTCATTCTTGTCGTTCTTTTTCTGAAACCCTTCATAGGTAGCGTTCTTGCTTCTGCCTTTTATGACTATTCTGTAAGACAGTGTATCACCGAACTTATAATCGTTTTTATTGAAAAAATATTCAAATGTGCGATAGCCACCGATCGAATCCAATAACGTTTTATCGTTTCGCAGGGTCTCCAGTTTCTGTAGGATAAAGGGAGGATGCCTCTGTTTCAGACTGTATTTGCCGTACAAGCTAAGTCCGAAGACCAGCACAAAAAAAATCAACACATATTTGCCGTATTTGATGTACTTGTGATATTCCATAGGTATTATTTAGCCGACCCCGGAACGTTAGGTTTCTGCGAAATCGAGAAGTGAACTTGTACTATTGCTCGCACGATGTCATAAAAAAAGGCAGTCACAATTCTGTAACTGCCTGATTCTGAGGTGAGCCCCCTGTCGGAATCGAACCAACGACCTACTGATTACAAGTCAGTTGCTCTACCAGCTGAGCTAAGGAGGCCTGTTTAGACTTCGCTCAAGTGCTAAACGAGGCTGCAAAAATAATGGAAGAATGTATTTCCGCAAATGCCCGGGTGAAATTAAGTGCAATTTTTTGTCTTTTTCTTTTTCCGAAGACCCGGGAGTCCGAAACTGAAACGTGGAGGCCTGGTACGCTTTTGTAGTGACACGTTGTAAGGCTTCCGGAGGCTCCTCGTGCGTTCCGCGTTGCCGCTGGCTAGGCTCAATTTCTAAATCCTTTCAGGTATGCAACACGGTACTACGGACGACAAGCTTCATTGGTACAAGGACGCTGTATTGTATGAAGTACACATCAAAGCGTTTCGCGATGGCAACGGCGACGGCATCGGCGATTTTAAAGGTCTGCTGCAAAAGCTCGACTACCTCCAGGACCTCGGCGTAACAGCCATCTGGATCTTACCCTTTTACCCCTCGCCGCTGCGTGACGACGGCTACGACATCGCCGACTACTACAGTGTCAACCCGGCGTATGGCACCCTGGCTGATTTTCAGGAGTTTCTGAACGAAGCCCACAACCGGCACCTGAAGGTTATCACCGAGCTGGTCATCAACCACACGTCCGACCAGCACCCGTGGTTCCAGCGCGCCCGAAGGGAGCCGATCGGTTCGCCTTTACGGGATTTCTATGTCTGGACGGACGATGCCAACCAATACCGCGACGTGCGCATCATCTTTCAGGATACGGAGACGTCCAACTGGACGTGGGACCCCGTCGCCGGCCAATATTATTGGCATCGCTTCTTTCACCACCAGCCCGACCTGAACTACGACAACCCGCTGGTGCAGGCCGAGATATTTAAGATCCTCGACTTCTGGTGCAACATGGGGGTGGACGGTTTCCGGCTGGACGCCGTGCCCTACCTGTTTGAGCGCGAGGGGACCAACGGCGAGAACCTTCCCGAGACGCATGCCTTTCTGAAAAAACTCCGGAAGCACATTGATGATCATTATCCCGGCACTATGCTGTTGGCCGAGGCCAATATGTGGCCCGAAGACGCGGCCTCGTATTTCGGTAACGGCGATGAATGTCACATGAACTACCATTTCCCCGTCATGCCACGCATGTATATGGCCCTGCAAATGGAAGACCGGTACCCGATCACCGACATCTTTGATCAAACCCCGGAGATCCCGGCCAACTGCCAGTGGGCGATCTTTCTGCGCAACCACGACGAACTCACGCTCGAAATGGTGACAGATGAAGAGCGGGACTACATGTATAAGGCCTACGTCAAAGATCCACGCGCGCGCATTAACCTCGGCATCCGCCACCGGCTGGCGCCGCTCATGAGTAACAATCGGCAGAAGATCGAGCTGTTGAACTACCTGCTGTTCTCGCTGCCGGGCACGCCTGTGTTGTACTATGGCGATGAAATAGGCATGGGCGACAACTACTACCTGGGTGACCGCGACGGTGTGCGTACACCGATGCAGTGGAGCGCCGACCGCAACGCAGGCTTTTCGGAAGCCCATCCGCACAAGTTGTACCTGCCGATCATTCTCGATCCCGAATACCACTACGAGTCGGTCAATGTCGACATGCTGTCGCGCAACACGTCGTCGCTGCTTTGGTGGATGAAGCGTGTGCTCAGCAAGCGTAAACAATACAAAGCGTTGAGTCGTGGCGATTTGAAGTTTGTGCCGGTAGAGAACGCCAAGATCCTGGCGTTCACCAGAACCTACGAAGAGCAGACCGTGCTGGTGATCGTAAACCTGTCGCGCTATACGCAGGCAGCAGAATTGAGCCTGGATACCTTTAGCGGCTATGTTCCCGTCGAGGTCTTTAGCCAGAATCGGTTTCCGTCCATTAAAGAAAACAACCCTTACTTCTTTACCCTCGGTGCGTATGACTGCGAATGGTTTGTGTTGCACAAGGTGGAGTCGATGTTGACGGAGAGCAAGGCTTTACCCATACTGAACATTGCCCACTGGGACAAGTTCGCGCAGCGTGCCGTCGTAGACGAGTTGGAAAATTATATCCTGCCGGTCTATTTGCGCAAGCTGCGTTGGTTTGGAGGCAAGGGGCGCATAGTAGAAAGTATCAAGATCATCGATCATGCGGCAATACCCCTGACAGGCTCGAAGGTAACTGTCTATATCCTGCTCCTGGAAATTAACTATGCCAGCGGTTTGCCCGACACGTACCAACTGCCGATAGCGTTTGGTGAAGATGCCTCTGCCGCGAAGCTGAAAGAGAACTGTCCGCAATCTGTCATCGCCCAGGTACGGACCAGCGAAGGGACGGAAGGCATTTTGTACGACGCCATCTATGGCCTGGCGTTCCAGGAGGAGATCCTGTTGAAGATGGCTCGCCAGGAACGCGTGAAGGTGGCGCGTGGCGAAGTTATATTCACCGGTAACGATGCTTTGGCTGCGCATGTACAGGCGCAGGAAAAGATCAAACCGAAAGTACTCGGCGGAGAGCAAAGCAACACGTCGATCACATTCGATAACAAATTCTTTTTGAAGCTGTTCCGGAAAGTAGATAAAGCCATCAATCCGGATGTAGAGATCACGCACTTCCTCACCGAGCATACAAACTTTGAACATGTGCCCGGCTTTATCGGTACCATCGAGTGGAAAACAGCCGGTGGTTCCATCGTATTAGGGATGATGCAACAGATGGTAGAGGCCAGTACCGATACGTGGTCGTATATGCTGGATCGGCTGGATCATTTTAACGAACGGATCCTCACGCGTTCCGACATAGCCGCTCCGCCACCGCCGATCGGTAATCTCATTAGCCCCGTATCCTACGACCTCATGCCTGCTGTGATGAAGGACCTGCTGGAGAGCGTCATGGCCGATAATGCAGCCCTGCTGGGTAAGCGTACAGCAGAGATGCACCTGGCCCTGCTTTCGAGACCGGACATCGCTGACTTCCGTTTTGAGGAGTATTCATTGCATTACCAGCGCTCCCTGTTTTCGGGGCTGCAATCGCTGGTGCGCAGCACCTTCCAGAACCTGAGCCGCTCCCTCGATAAGCTGGAGCCCGAGGTTCGCCAAGAGGCCGAGGAAGTGTTGGCGATGAAAGGAGAGATTCTGCAGGTGCTAAAACGCATCTACGATCGTAAGATCGACGTCGTAAAGATCCGCATCCACGGCGACTATCACCTGGGGCAGGTGCTTTATACCGGTAAAGACTTTATCATCACCGACTTCGAAGGCGAGCCTGCCCGGAGCTACAGCGAACGGCGGCTAAAACGCTCACCGTTGCGTGACGTGGCCGGTATCGTGCGCTCGTTCCACTATGCTGCCTACGCCAGCTTATTCCTCGACAACCAGATCCGCAAGGAAGATTTCGCCCGGCTGATTCCATACGTCGAGCAATGGTATCATTATATGAGTGGCTTCTTTATGGACACCTATCTCAAGTATTCACAGGGGGCCGCGTTCATTCCGCAAAGCAACGAAAGCTTTGAGATCTTGATGACGACGTTCCTGTTGGAGAAAGCGATCTATGAAGTGAATTACGAGCTCAACAACCGGCCTGACTGGGTGATCATCCCCTTACGAGGTATCAAGATGCTGATGAAGAAGAATGAACCGGAAGTAGAGCCGATGAAGCTGGAGAACGTTCTGACCAGCGTACAATAAAGTTGTAGAGCTTTTTGCGCATGCGCGACGAAGGCGATGTACAGCTGGAAAAGCGGCATTCGGTGAACCGATCGGGCACAGTATTTACAACACTCTGGCTGTACATTAAACTATAAAACTTATGTTACGCTGGGCAGCAATCTTCTTTATCATCGCCATTGTGGCGGCAATCTTTGGTTTCGGGGGCATAGCAGAAGGCGCCGCGACCATTGCACAAATATTGTTCTTTGTATTCATCGTACTCTTTGTTCTTGTACTAGCTTTTGGTGCCAGCATCTTCAAGAAGTAAGATGGATCCTATAATACTCAGGGCGTGGCTGCGATTGCCACGCCTTGCCCTTTTGCTGCTGGCAGGTGTTTGCCAGACCGTTGCGTTTGGACAACGTACCTCCGGACGATCAAATTCGTTGTCGGATTCACTTCCGCCACCACATGCTACCAAGTCTTCGATGAACTTTAGCAACGTGCAGGGCTGGGAGGGAGGCCGCACCCCGAAAGCGCCGGAAGGTTTTACGGTTGTGCCATACGCCACGGGCTTCGACAACCCGCGGTGGCTGTATGTCATGCCCAACGGCGATGTCCTGGTGGCCGAAAGTAATACGTATCATCCTTGGTGGGAAAAACTCGGCGCGCACTTCATCGGTGCTTCAAAATCCAACAGCATGCGCAACAGCGCCGACCGCATCACCTTGTTGCGTGATACCGATCACGATGGGATGCCCGACACGCGCGAGACTTTTCTCGACGGGTTGAACCAACCGTTTGGTATGTTGGTGCTCGGGAAGTGGTTTTACGTAGCAAATACCGACGCCTTGTTACGGTATCCTTATGAGCCGGGACAAACCCATATCGAAAAATCAAAAGCCGAGAAAGTAGTCGATCTGCCCGCCGGCAAGGTAAACCGGCATTGGACACGCAACATCATCGCCAATAAAGAAGGCACAAAGATCTTTATAGCAGTAGGGTCGGGAAGCAACATTGCAGAGAAGGGTATCGACAAGGAGCTGTTGCGTGCGGCTATTCTCGAAATCAATCCCGATGGTTCGGACCTGCGCGTGTACGCCAGCGGGTTGCGAAATCCGGTGGGCATGGACTGGGCTGTCGGTACAAGCACCTTGTGGACTTCCGTCAATGAACGGGATGAGCTGGGCGATGACCTTGTGCCCGATTACCTCACCCACGTTGAAGAAGGGGCCTTTTACGGATGGCCCTATGTCTACCACGGTCAGCACCGCGATGACCGTGTAAAACTGTTACACCCGGCCCAGGTAAAAGACACAAAAGTGCCCGATGTCGATTTGGGTTCGCATACGGCATCGCTTGGGCTGGCCTTTTATGGCGAAGATGTCTTTCCCATAAAGTATCGTGAAGGCGCCTTCATTGCCCAACACGGCTCCTGGAATCGCTCACAACTTTCTGGCTATCGTGTGGTATTTGTCCCGTTCGAAAAGGGTAAGCCCACGGGTAAACCGGAAGAGTTCCTGGGTGGTTTTATTGCCGAGCTGGATAAAGAGAAGGTGTACGGTCGCCCCGTGGGCGTCGTGGTTACTCCAGCCGGAGCGTTGTTGGTAACCGACGACGTAAGCAACACCCTTTGGAAAGTAAGTTATGGAAAGGGGAACTAGTCCCCTTTTTTTATTTCTGTAACAGCTCCA
Organism: Dawidia soli; assembly: GCF_018598185.1. Taxonomy (GTDB): domain Bacteria; phylum Bacteroidota; class Bacteroidia; order Cytophagales; family Cyclobacteriaceae; genus Ohtaekwangia; species Ohtaekwangia soli. The sequence goes on along the minus strand of NZ_JAHESC010000067.1, from coordinate 13,944 downwards.
GCTTCGTGTCCAGCTTCTCTCCGCCACCTATTTCCACGACAGACGATCCAAACACCTGAATCGTAGACTTGATGAAATCGCTGGCTTCTGCCTTGTAGATGTTGTCAACATACTTCTGCGGGTTGCGGTCGATATACGGAAACCATGTGCTGTGGATCTGGATCATGACGCGGTGGCCCTTCTTGAACGTATGCAAAATATCTTGCAGCCGGAAGTTTACATCCGTAGGCTCCTGCGGTTTGAAGGGGGCCGGTTTTTCAAAGCTGTTCCGGAATCTGCCGCGAAACACTTCGTGACGCACCAGCTGCTGATAGCCGCCCATCACGATGTTCGACGGATTGTGTTTGTACTGCGGATGATCCGGCGGGTAGACATCAATTACTTTTACAATGAAGTCGGCATCCGTACCGCTCATCGCCACTTTCAGCCTGGCCATGATTTCGCCACCCACCAATACCTCTTCGGTAAGCGGCGCCGTTTGAAACGTCAGTACATCCGGGCGACGGCTTGCAGCCCGCTGATCATCGCTCATAAACGAACGAGGGGTAAAGACCAGACCTTCTGTTTGAGAAGTATACGGCACGGGCTTCTCCGGGTCGCTTACATATTCAAATACGGCTTTCTCGTTCAGCGGCTTGTTGATCGATAGTTGACCATGCTCGCCGAAGTACAGACGAACAGGAGGGATCTCCTTCGGCGGCCAGGCGTCAAATTTCCGCCACTCCTTTTTGCCGGTGTCGAACATCAGCGCCTCGGGAAAGTTGCCGGCGCCTTGACCTTTCAAATAATGAGCAAAGAATTGGCGTTCCACTTCGCGTTGATAGAACGTGTTAATGCTATCGCCGAAGTCAATGTGGTTGTGGATCGTGGCACCTTGCTCGGGGCGCGACCATTGACCGTGCGCCCAGGGGCCCATCACGATCACGTTGTGTGCAGCGGGGCTTGATTTCTCGATCGACTTATAGATGTTCAGCGGACCGTATAGATCTTCTGCGTCAAACCAACCGCCTACGGTCATCACCGCATGGTGAACGTTTTTGAGGTGGGGGAGTATGTTACGCTTTTTCCAGAACTCGTCGTAGTTCGGATGGTCGACGATCTGCTTCCAGAAGAAATTGTCGTGGTGATAGGTCTCCGTGGCATTCTTCAACGGACCCATCGCCAGGTTAAAGTCATAACCGTCGGCCACCGGCTTGCTCCTGAAACGATTCAGTTGGTCATCATACCAGGCTCTGTCGGTAGGCTTGTCGTGCTGATAACCAAATACGGCGAATGCCGCCAGGTAACTTTGTAAGAAGGCGCCATTGTGGTGGAAGTCGTCAAAGAAAAAGTCGGCGATAGGGGCTTGTGGCGACGATGCTTTCAGAGCCGGGTGTGCATCGGGAATACCGGCCGCGGTATAGTAACCCGGATAAGAGATTCCCCATTGGCCGGCCTTGCCGTTGTTCCCCTTTATGTTTTTGACCAGCCAGTCGATCGTATCCCAGGTGTCGGATGCCTCGTCCGTCGCAGTTTTATTTTTTCGGTCGTTGCCCGGAATATTGGGCGTCATATTGTCGAATACGCCCTCTGACATCCAGCGGCCGCGAACATCCTGGTACACAAAGATATATTTGTCGTATAGTGCGTATTTCGACGGACCGAGTGTTCTCCGGTACCGGTCTTTGCCATAAGGCGCTACGCTGTAACACGTGCGCTGCATCAGGAACGGGTAGGTCCTGGATTTGTCTTTCGGGATATAAATGGAGGTAAACAGCTTGACACCGTCGCGCATCGGGATCTGTACTTCCAGTTTATCGTAGTTTTGCTTGACGAACACGGAGTCATGCACCCGGGCCGATGCGATTCCGTTCAACGACAGGATGGCCATCAGGAATATTAGGCGATTCATAGCTAGCTAAGATTTCGGGTTAAGGTTAATGAAATCTAATAATAGCCATTTATACCGGCGCACACAAGCACAGGTGCCGGGCATTACACCAAACTACGAACAGTAGGGTAGTCGGTTATTTCTTCACGATCCGCGTGATGGTCGAACGATTGTCCACCTGCACCCTGACCAGATAGACCCCCGCCTCGACGCGCGAAAAGTCGAGGGTGTTATCCAGCCGTGTAACATCACGGCGTTCTTTCCCGAGTGCGTCAAATACATCGACCTGGCCCAGCCCGGGTATTTCGAGGAACACGACATCCGCCGTGGGGTTGGGGTGAGCGTATTCGGTCAGCTCCACCTGTTCTATGCCCATGACATTTTGAATGACAAGCGTCCGCATCACATCGCCCGCGGCCAGGTAATTCCGGTTTCCGGTTTGATGGGCGGTGATGGTAACTGTTCCCGGTTGATGGAACACGGCCGTTTGCCCCTCGATGGACACGATCGCTTCGTCTGAAGATTCAAACGAAACCGCCAACCCCGAGCTCGCGGTGGCCAGTAGATCCAGCGACCCGGTACCGACCAGCTGCGCCTTTAATGCTTCAAAGGAAATGGACTGCTGCGCCTGGGTTACGACCAATGTTTGGACAGCAGTCGCCGGGAGGTAGAATGTATTACCTTTCTGGTTGACGGTAATAACGGCGGTACCGGCATTGTGAATGACCACCTGGTTGTCTTCGATCGTCGCAACCTCGGCATCGGATGTTGTATACGTCAGGGGCAACGCCTGGTCGCTTTTTGCATCCAGCGTAACAGCGGCGCTGCCATACGGATGCGTACCCACGGCGCTGAAGCTGATATGCTGTGGTAAAAAGAGCTGTGAGGGTATAGCGTCAATGCCCGTAAGACCTGTGTTCAGATCCAGACGTACATTTTGTGCTGTAAGATCAACGGTGTAAGGAAGCATCTGTGCCTGATCCAGTTCCTGGCGTAACACGACCTGGTAAGCGTCGCGTGGCAGGTTTTTGAATTCGTAAAACCCGGAGGCGTCCGTATAATCAATGCCCACAACCTCGCCGGTAGAGGACAGCAGGATAACCGAGATTCCCTCGGCGGAAGCCAACGGCGACGCCGTTTTGCCAGAGACGTCGCCCGCAGTAACATAGCCGTTTATGACTCCTGTACCGGTACCGAGCGCTCGCACTTTGATCACTTCCAGGGTGACGTTCATATCGGCTTCGGCGCGAAAGAGACTGTTTGTTTGAAGCGTGATCGTTTTTCCATAGACGGTTGGCACATAGCCGGGATACAGCACGGGGTCGGGAACGAAGTACAGCGTGTGATAGCGGTGACCGTCAATAGTAAACGAAAACCCCGGACCTTCATAGGGATCAACTTTTTTGACAAACCGTATTTCACCGTTCCCGGTGTCCTGGTATAAGAACAGCTGCCCCTTGGTGATCGGAACGCCGTCTTCCCCCTGGACAATGCCAGTCAGGTTGAATTCCGCGGGCACCACGGTAAATATGGCTGTTGAGGGAAGCGAGACCGTGTAGCAATCCAGCCGGCATGTTAGTGATACCTGATACGTACCGGCGGGAATGGGATAGGGGAAGCTAAGCGGTATGGATCGATCAACTGTTTCACCTGGAGCAAAATCGATCTGCAGCATAACTTGTTGCGAATGCACCGTGTTGTTCTGGCTGTCCGTTATCGTTATGTCATAATATTGATTAAAGTCTTTTGTCGTACCCGTATTGCTGAGATTGAGTCCGAGTGTCATGTTCAGGTCGGCGTCGTTAACCGAAGCGTCAGGTGTAAGCCTGTTGAGCCTCAGGTGAGAGATCGTAGGAGAACCGATAACGATGGGGAATTCCTCTGCTAAGAACGAGTTGTTAGCGCAGTTGGTCTCAATGATTTGACAGTCGGGATTTATCGTAAAACGGGCATAATATATTCCCGGATCCAGACTTCCCATACTATACATATTGACAAGGACATTCTGATCGCTATTACCATAGATGAATCCCAGCCATGCATATTCCGGTTCTTCCGACCAATCGTAGGTAGGGATAGGGACAGGCGTTCCGGATAGATCTGTAATCTCCATGCGGATGTCATAGCGACCAGCGCCGTCTGATCCCTGGTTATGGATATTAAGCGTTGCGTATAACGATGAACCGGTGAAGTCGAAATTAGAAACCGAAGCGATTCCCAGATCAATATTACCTTGCGTAATAGTGATAGGAATTGCCACGGTATTGTTTTCTTCATTGGTTTCATCGAAATGGAAATTGTTGTCATTGTGGTCTATAACAGCAAGTACGTAATAGTTGCCCGGTGACACGGCAGGTAACACATGGTCCTGGTATTCGGAGTGGATATTGTCGGCGCCTTCCAGTCTGAAAGATTCGCGTCCTATTTCAAGGTCGTCGTCACTATACACGGCATCTGTGCTCAAAATAAACTCGGCATAAGTTCTGCCATAAACGTTGATCGAACCGATGTTTTCAAAAACAAACTCAGGAGAGATCTTTGAGCTCTGCGTGTACGAGGTTTGATATAACTCAAACGACGAGAATTTAAAATCAACATCCGTAGGAGTGACCACCACATTGGGAATCATGATGACGTTGTTGTTTTCGTTGGTTTCCGTAACGTATTCAAAGGGATCCACCACGATAAACAGATTGTACGTTCCGGGCGGTGCGTCAAAAGAGCTTCCATAGAATTCAGCTGCTTTTACCTGTCCGGGAGCAACCGCAGGAGGTACGTAGCCACCGCCTCCATCAATCGAAAAGTCTGTTGTATAAGGCTGCAGGTTGTCGTCTACAGAAAGAAACAGTGCAACATTAAAACCGTCCTTGACCGGAACGATGCCATTGTTCCGGACACTAACACTCACAGGAATTTCCTCGTAGCGGGCAAACGAAGTCGGAACGTTATAATTATTGATAATAAGATCCTGGGAAAAGACAACCGCCGGAATCACCAGCAGCAAAACGGAAATAGCTTGCTTCATAATACGGTTAGAGTCAGCAAAGGTAATGGAGGAGCAAATGCTACACCGTTGAATCTCCGCTCAAAGCTTACACGGTTTGAAGCAAGCAGGAACCCGTCAAAGGATGGGAAAGGGTTCTTTTTAGTATTTAACATAATACAAATTATGTAACTAAGGCCTGAAGGTTTCCTGAAGATCCGATCTGATGCCTGCCAAGGTCATGCTGGCAATTACAACACGTGGTTAATATGTGACATCCCGTTTACGATCTGGCTTTCAGCCAAATCACCTGACCGGCGGCCCAGTCAAATCGCTCCGATCGAACCACAAAGGTCGTTTCAGCGGCGACGGAAACTTCCAATTCACAGTATCCACCAAGGAAAAGTGAGCGCACAACAACGCCTTTCTGAGCGCCAGCGGCCTCTGAATCAGCGATCACAAAATCCTCCGGTCGCAAAAACCGCAAGGCGTTTCCGGCCGTAGCGACAGCCGTGTATTTCCCAAAAAGCCCGGCCGTATATTCGTCGACAGGCTCCTTATAAACGGCTTCGGGCGTTCCTTCCTGCACAAGCTGGCCGTTGCACAGCACCAGGATCTTGTCAGCCCAGGGCAACGTGTCGGCCGGGTCATGCGAAACCATCATAAATGTCATGTCCAACCGGTCGCCAAGGTCCTGAATAACGTCTTTCAGGACGTTTTTGTGTCCCATGTCCAGGTTGGAAAAAGGCTCATCCAGCAGGAGCAGGCGGGGCTCGGTGATCAGCAATTTAGCCAGGGCGATCCGCTGGCGCTCCCCTCCTGACAGCTGATCGGTCCGGCGCTTCAGCAAATGCCCGATCTGGCAGATCGCATATAGAACGTTTGCATCGTCCTCTGGCAAGACATTCGCATAGCCCAACACTTGCTCTACCCGCAGGAATTTGGGCAGCTCAAAATGCTGTGACAGGTACGCGATACCTTCCTGGCCCGGTACTAACACTTCGCGCGGGTCTTTGATCTGCGCGCCCTCAAAAATGACTTCGCCGGCGTCGGCTGCTACCAGCCCGGCAACAATCTTCAGCAACGTGCTTTTGCCGGAACCCGTTTCGCCGGCAATGGCAATCTTTTCGCGCTTTTGTTGAGAGAAACTGATCGGCCGTAGTACGGCGCCTTCGTTGCTTTCCTTACATACGCCGGACACCTGGAGCAAACTCATACACAAACGTACTCCCTAACTTTTATTCTCCCAAGGTGATGTATGTCAGGGATGGCAAAATTAAAGTATCTTTGCCGCTTATTTTATAAGCATGATTTCTGTCGACGCGGTTAGTGTGGAGTTTAATGGCTCAGCTCTGTTTAGCAATGTTACCTTTAACATCAACGAAAACGATCGGATCGCCCTCATGGGCAAAAATGGTGCAGGTAAATCTACCCTGCTCAAGATCATTGCCGGCGTAAACAAGCCGACGCGAGGCAAAGTATCCGCGCCGAAAGACGCCGTGATCGCCTACCTGCCGCAGCACTTGCTCACCGAAGACGACGCGACCGTATTTGAGGAAACCTCCAAGGCGTTCTCCAAGATCCTCAACATGAAGAAGCGTATGGATGAACTAAATATTGAGCTGGAGACTCGTACGGACTATGAATCAGATGCTTATGCTAAGATCATTGAAGAAGTTTCTGAACTTAGCGAAAAGTACTATTCCATCGAAGAGATCAACTTTGACGCTGAAGTCGAAAAGACGTTAATGGGTCTTGGCTTCCTGCGTTCAGACTTTACACGACCCACCAGCGAGTTTTCCGGTGGCTGGCGCATGCGTATCGAGCTGGCCAAGATCCTGTTGCAAAAGCCTGATCTGATCCTGCTCGACGAGCCGACCAACCACATGGACATCGAATCCATCCAATGGCTCGAAGACTTCCTGGTCAACAACGCCAAAGCCGTCATTGTCATCTCTCACGATAAAGCCTTCGTAGACAATATCACCAACCGCACCATCGAGGTGACGATGGGACGTATCTACGACTATAAAGTAAACTACACTCAGTATCTGCAGTTGCGCAAGGAGCGCCGTGAGCAGCAGCAAAAGCAATTTGACGACCAACAAAAGCAGATTGCCGATATCACGGAGTTTATCGAGCGCTTCAAGGGAACATACTCCAAGACCTTGCAGGTACAGTCACGCGTGAAGATGCTGGAGAAGATCGAAATTGTGCAAGTCGATGAAGTGGACACATCGCATCTGAATCTCAAGTTCCCGCCGGCGCCCCGCTCAGGCAACTACCCCGTAATAGCCGAAGGACTGACCAAACGTTACGGCGACCACACCGTGTTTGCCGACGGCAATGTCACAATCTCCCGTGGCGAGCGCATAGCACTCGTGGGTAAGAACGGTGAGGGTAAATCGACGTTCGTAAAGGCCGTCATGGGCGAAATCGACTTTGAAGGCAAGCTCCAGGTCGGTCATAACAGTTTGATCGGCTACTTTGCGCAGAATCAGGCTTCCCTCCTGGACGAAGACTTAACCATCTTCCAGACGATCGACCAGGTCGCCGAGGGCGACGTGCGCACCAAGATCAAAGACATCCTTGGGGCCTTTATGTTTAGCGGCGAGACTATTGATAAAAAGGTTAAATACCTGTCGGGTGGTGAGAAAACCCGCCTGGCCATGATCAAGCTGCTGCTGCAACCTGTTAACCTGCTGATCCTTGACGAGCCTACCAACCATCTCGATATCAAGACCAAAGACATCCTGAAAGATGCGTTGAAAGCCTTTGACGGCACGCTCATTCTCGTGTCACACGACCGTGACTTCCTGGACGGCCTGGCCACGAAGGTGTTCGAGTTTGGTAACAAGCGCATTCGTGAGCACTTTGAAGACATCAATGGTTTCCTGCGCAACAAAAAAATGGAGAACCTGCGGGACATCGAGCGGACGGCCAAATAACGAGGGCCTCCTCCCTGCCAGATTAAGCGCGAGCGTGTCCCGATAGCCATCGGGTGTGAGAGCGAAGAAAAGGGCTGAATATCCCTTCTATGCTCTTATACTCACTTTCGTTTTGTTTTCTACCTGTGGTGTTAATCCTCGGTGAAAGAAATGGGACCCGTTTTCAGGGAATGTATCTTTGGTGATATCATCTAAGATCAATAGTCCTATGAAAGGTTGTTTTACACTCTTTGCATTACTGCTCTGCCTCACACTGCAGGCACAGACCGACAACAGCGCGAAGCGCATCCGGAACTTCAATCTCACCGACAATGGCGTCGCGTTACGCGATTTTGACCCGGTTAGCTATTTTAAAGGTCGTCCTGCCAAAGGCAACGACAGCTTTAAGTATAGCTATAAAGGTATCACCTATTATTTCGCTAATACCGAGAATCAGGAGGAATTTAAAAAATCTCCGGACAAGTATGAACCTGCGTGTGGCGGTTGGGATGCATACTCCATGGCCGTCGACGGTCAACGCGTAAAAATTGATCCTTCTACCTACAAGATCGTAGACGGTAAACTTTTCCTGTTCTATAACTTCAACGGCAGCAACAACCGCACGAAGTGGGAAAAGGACGAGAAGAAATTCGCGCGTGCTGCACACGACAACTGGCTGAGTAAACAGCGCTAAGCCGCTTACTACATCCGGTCAATGTTCGCCTGCGGGATGGCGTCTTGTTGCTTGTCGAACGGCTGGTTATAGAACCGTTTGCCGGTGGCAGCAAAGAAGGCGTTGGCCACTGCGCCACCCGTCGGCGGCAAGGCCGGTTCTCCTAGTCCCGTCGGATCCATGCCGTTGTTAACAAAGTGAACATCGATCTCCGGCACGTCCTTCATGCGGATCAGCTTATAGGTATTAAAGTTCTTTTGTTCTACCGCGCCGCCGTTAAAGGTCAGGTTGCCAAAGAATGCATGACCAAGCCCGTCAACGATCCCTCCGCGCACCTGCTGATTGGCACCGCTGAGGTTGACTACAATACCGCAGTCGGCAGCGGCATGGATCTTTTGCAACACGGGCTTTCCGTTCTTCATGCTCACCTCGGCGACCTGGGCTACATAGGAGCGGTGTGAGAAGTATACACTAAAGCCTTGCGAGATCTTCGGCTTCCTACCCCACCCCGATTTCTCCGCCGCCAATTGAATAACGGCTTTCATGCGGTCTACATCATATTTGACCGCTCCGGTGGGTGTACGCTTTGCTTTGTCCAATAGGCTCAGCCGGAACTGTACGGGATCTTTTTTCGCGGCACGTGCGACTTCATCGATAAATGCCTGCTCGGCAAAGGCCAGGAAGTTGGTGATCGGTGCACGCCAGGCGCCCGTGGTAATCGGTGATTTATGCTCGACCGAATCGATCAGTACGTTGTCCACGGCACCCGAGGGAAAGTTATCCTCGCGGGTACAGTTGCCGGCGTTGATACCCACGCCGCGCAGTTTATAACCGATCATCTCGCCCTGGTCATTCAGGGCAGCGCTGAAGCGATAGCGCACGGCCGGCCGGTAACTTCCCCCCATCATATCGTCCTCCCGCATCCACACTACTTTTACCGGGGCTTTAATGATGCTGGAAAGCTCGGCGGCTTCCAATACATAGTCGGCTTTTAACCGGCGCCCGAAGCCGCCGCCCAGGCGTGTAAGTTCGAGGGTGATCTTTTCCGCGGGGATGCCCAGGAGCTTGGCGGTTTCCGTACGCGCCATCTCGGGTGTCTGTGTCGGGCCGACCAGCTCCACGCCTTCTTCCCGCACGTGCGCAAAGAAGTTCATAGGCTCCAGCGGCGCGTGTGGCAGGAACGGGCATTGATATTCGCGGGTAATAACCGTAGCGGCTTGTTTGAAGGCTGCGTCTACATCGCCGTCCTTGCGGCGTACGGTAGCTTCAGAAGTGTCGAGTAACGTCTTGAAAAACTTGTCGTGGTCGGTCGTGCTTTCGCGGGCGCCATCGGGCTCGTATTCGATCTTGAGTACCTGGCGGGCTTTGTTCACCAGCCAGGTAGACTTCCCGACGACGGCTACGTTGTTCCTGAACGTCACTACGTCTACAATGCCTGGCATGGCCTTGGCGGCGGCAGCGTCTACCGATTTGATCTTCGTACCAAAGGCCCGCGGCCGCTGAATAACCGCAAAGAGCATTCCCTCGCGGTAGAAGTCGAGCCCGTACAACGGTTTGCCTGTGACGATCTCGTGATTGTCTACGTTTCGGATGGCCTGACCGATCAATGTAAAATCCTTTTTATCTTTCAGTGTTACCGTGGCGGGTACTGATAATTTACCAGCCTCCGCTGCCAACTCTCCGTAGGTGGCGTTGCGTTTGCTGGCTGCATGGGTAACGACACCCTGCGATGTTGTTAACGTGTCGGTGGCAACTTGCCAACGCTTCGCGGCAGCCTCCAGCAACATCTGCCGGGCCGAAGCTCCTGCTTTGCGCAGGCGTTCCCACGAATGAGGAATGGCCCCGCTGCCACCCGTCACCTGGCGTTCAAATTTCCGGGTGTCGAGCGCTGCCTGCAGTACCTTGACTTTTGACCAGTCGGCATCGAGTTCCTCCGCGACGATCATCGGAAACGAGGTCTTGATATTCTGACCCAGCTCGGGGTTGGGTGACAGGATCGTAACAATGCCGTCGGGCGCAATGGACAAGTAGCTGTTAAACGTAATGTCGTCGGGCGTCAGCGATACATTGCTCACGACATGGGCCGCTCCGGCAGCGGTATCATTCCAATAGAATCCCAACAGCAGGCCGCCACCGGCGGTCGTAGCAAGCTTCAGGAACTCACGGCGACTGGTTTTGGGTAAGATCGACATAAGCTTACGGGTTGAGTTTAGCAGCAGCCAGCGTTACAGCTTCACGAATACGATGGTACGTACCGCAGCGGCATATATTTCCTTGCATGGCAGTATCGATCTGCTCGGTAGTAGGCTTGGGGTTCTTGCTCAGAAAGGCCGCGGCCGACATGATCTGTCCTGCCTGGCAATACCCACACTGCGCGACATCGATCTCGTTCCATGCCGCTTGCACAGGATGGTCGCCTTTCTCGGAGAGGCCTTCGATCGTCACGACCTTACCGGCACGCACTGCCGACACCGGCAGTGTGCAAGATCTGACAGCGTTGCCGTTCAGGTGCACCGTGCACGCACCGCACTGAGCAATGCCGCAACCATACTTTGTCCCCACCAAGCCCAGCGTGTCGCGCAGCACCCACAGTAAGGGGGTGTCCGCATCGACGTCGGCCTGGTAGCTTTTGCCGTTGATGTTTAATGTGTATTGTGCCATAACCGGATGAAATATGTACTCTAAGGTACCGAATTTGGACACGTAGTATGCCCCCTTTCTCCAAACGGCAGGATACAGCCGATGTACGGACGTCTCCGGATGCTTGAGGGTGTCGCTGGCGGCCGCTATCGAAGAGAGAAGGGATACCGGTGGTTGTCGTATCTTCGGCACAGCCGGTATAAAACGTATAAAAACAAAGAAGCCAGTTTTCACTGGCTTCTCACGTTTATAATTTTGTCTCCGGAGTTATCGTGTCAATGCAGCAGGCAAGCCGTATTTGTTTATAAAAGCCTCGGCTTCTTTTACCTTTTTCAGGATAAAAGGATCTTGCGCACGGCTCTTCACCTTTTTGCTAATACTAATGCCGGAATAGCTGTTGTTCTCTTTCTTATTAAGAATCGCCATATTTCGGTTGGTTGCTCACCAAAGGTACTTTTTATTTTTGGGATTTCAAACCCCCGCCACCGTCGCTTTACGCCGTGCCAGCAAACCGATATAACGCCGGTTCGGTTGGAACAGTTCCCATTCTTCGTCAATATTTCCCCAGATGTCAAACCCTTTTAAGGTGCCATCCAGGTGTGTGGCAATGCCCATGGTATAATACCGCATGCGCACGGGTGTATTGCCTTGTACGAAGACCAGCACTTCCGGTTGCCGCTCGGTAAACGCCAGCACCGCTGCCGCTACCGTGAGCAGCACCTGGTTCGGATCTTTGTTGTCGGTAATGATATCATCGTCGATGGTGTTGCCGACTTTGTCATAATCGCCGAAGGCAAGGTTGTAGATGTCCAGGGATGTATCGGCAACTTCCATTCTGGTAAAACGTACAAGTTTACGAATCTCCCCTTTCGGACCGATGCTCAAAAATTCATAATCCAGGTATTCGGGATTCGTCTCTAACGGGTAATGGGTCAAGGTCAATGGCAGCTAGTTTTTCCTTAAACATACCCGATCTTCGAATAAGTTCAAAAGATTACGACGCCTCCTTCTTCCGGTAGGAGAAGAACAAGTTGATCCATCCGGCGCGTGAAATGCGGAAGTTAAACGGGAGGATCAGGACTGACGCGATAATCATCGCCCATACATACGTCCACGTATCGGGGTTGATCGTATAGCGCAGCCCCAGGTACACGGCCACGAACACCGCTACCTGCACGCCGTAGCTGATGTACATCGCACCGAAATAGTAAGAGGGCTCCTGGATGAAGTCAAAGCCACATACCGTACACTGCTTATTCATCTCGGCAAATCGGGTGCTCCATACGGGGTGTGAGAACATGTCGCCTTCGTGACAGCGCGGACATTTCAGGTTCACGACGCTGTACATTTTTGTTCCTTTTCGTAACATACTGATGCCTGTTTTATACCACTAATAACGATGTTCAAGGCACACGCGATAGCGCACAATTCGCGCTTTATAGCGGACGATTTATCTGTTCACGAAATTGTTCGGGCGTCTGGCCGGTATGTTTCTTAAAGAAACGGATAAAGTACGATGGATCGGCGAAGTTGAGCTTCACCGCTACCTGGCTGATGGTCAGGTCGGCATACGAGAAGAACCGCTTCGCTTCGAGAATGACCCGTTCGTTGATCAGGTCGCTCAGCGTCTTACCCACCACTGTCTTGCACACGTTGTTCAGGTAGGAGGCCGACAGGTTCATTAACGCCGCATACTCATGGGGTTGCCTGAGTTCGCGGTAGTGATGATTAATGAGTTCTTCCAGCTTGCGAAGCTTGTGTGTGGCGTTGGGTGTAGCCTCCCCTCCCATTGGCACATCGCGCCCCCGGGTCAGCTTTCGCAGGACCACTTCCAGATAGCTGCGCAGCAAGGGCAGGTCGGGCCGGCCCTGGCCGGGGGTTTTGTATTCCTTCAGCATCTCCTGGATAATCATGTCTATAACGGTGTCACATCCAGGTAGTTGAATATATGGACTTGGATGAAAGGATTGAAAGAATGGAAATGCCGTCAGATCGGCCTCCTGCTGCCCCATTTGATAAAAGGCAGGCACAAAGAAGAAAAAATACCCATCTGTCTCCGGCGACAGGTTCCAGGCATGTACCTGGCCGGGCGTCATGAGGTAAAAAGCATTGGATCGGACGGGGTAATCCACAAAATCGATCGTATGAGTGCCGCTGCCTCGGCTGATGTAAAGGCCCAGGTAAAAGTCGTGACGATGCGATCTGCTGACAAAAGGATGCTTTTGCAGATGCTCTTGCAAGGTTTCAATGTAAAACAGGCTTTGCTCGGCTCTTTCGCCAAAAGCATCCAGGCAATAAAGTGGTGTATCGTTTAACGCGGCCGTGCGTTTCATGCCCCGAAAGTTAGCAAAATATGGGGATGCGTGAACAAACAAAAAAGCCGCTCCAGTTACCTGGAACGGCCTTTTTTATATTCTCTGAGCACTAGCCCAGGTATCCTTTCAACGTCTTGCTGCGCGCGTGGTGCTGCAGGCGGCGGGTAGCCTTTTCTTTGATCTGGCGCACGCGTTCGCGGGTCAGGTTAAACTTCTCGCCGATTTCCTCCAGCGTCAGCGCATTTTCGCCATTCAGGCCAAAATACAACTCGATCACGTTGGCTTCACGTTGTGTGAGGGTTGCCAGGGCGCGTTGTACCTCGCGGCGCAGGGAGTCTACGATCAGGCCCGAATCCGGGGTCTCTTCGCTGTCGCTGGCCAGAACGTCCAGCAGGCTGTTTTCCTCGCCTTGTACGAACGGCGCATCCATCGATACATGGCGGCCGGAGATCTTCAGGGTGTCAGAAACCTCTTCCGAGCTGATTTCCAGCACCTCGGCCAATTCTTCCGGTGACGGCTCGCGCTGGAACTTCTGC
>NZ_JAHESC010000066.1 GCF_018598185.1 Dawidia soli | reverse complement strand
ACAATGTATACATCGAGCGCGCCAGCCACCGTGTAACAAAACCGGCATTTGCCGCAAAGCTCAACGCCAAGCACCTGGTGGACGACGATCTGTTCAACGCCGCCGTGGTAAGCTTCGGCAGCTTTGGCTTTATACACGGCGTATTGATCGAAACGGAGCCCCTATACCTGCTGGAATGTTACCGCAAGCGCGAAACCAACCCCGCATTGCGCGCCATGCTGGAGACGCTTGATTTCACACACGCGGATTTTCTACCCTATGGCAGCGAGCTCCCCCATCATTTCCAGATCACGTTCAATCCGCACGATATGGCCAAAGGCGCCTACGTCACAACCATGTATAAAAGACCCTATACCGACAACTATACACCACCCGTAACCGAATCGGGCTTTGGCCCTGGCGACGATGCTCCCGCCTTTATCGGCCTGGCCTCCGATGCCATACCCGCCTCCGTTCCCCTGGTCGTTAACAATGTGGTGAAAGGTTCGTATAAAACATTTCAGAACGTGGTCGGAACAAGAGGCGAGATTTTCGGCGACACCGAGCTTCGCGGCAAGCTCATCAGCGCCGCCATGGGCATGCCCCTGACAGAAGTGAACCGGGTGCTGAACCTCATGCTCGAGCTCAACGGCGACAACCGCTTCGGCCCGTTTGCCGGCGTCTATGCCCTGCGTTTTGTAAAGGCTACCGCCGCCACGCTGGGCTTCACGCACTTCGCTCCCCAAACCTGTGTGCTCGAGCTCGACTGCGTGTGGTCCCAGCGCATGCTGAAGTTTATCGACGAGGCCTGGCGCCGGCTCGATGAGGCCGGCATACCCTATACGTTCCACTGGGGTAAACAATGCGGACTGAACAACGACCGCATGCTCAACGGCTACGGGCAGGCACGCATCGACAGCTGGAAGAAAGCACGCCGGGCACTGTTGCCGCCCGAAGTGCGCAAAGCGTTTAACAACGAGCAGATCGATGCCTGGGGACTGTGCCACGAAGGGCAGGAAGCGTCACCCATTGTATAAAATATAAACGGCCCTTGATCGGAGAAAAGATCAAGGGCCGCTACACAGGCAACCTCGTCACCCGCAAGGCGCTACTGCGCCTTCAAGGCATTCACGGGATTGGTGCGCGCCGTCTTGAGCGAATGGTAGCTCACCGTCACGAACGCAACAGCGATGGCCACAAGCGAGGCATAGACAAATACGATCCAGGTGAACCCCACATTGTAAGCAAAACCTTGCAGCCAGCGCGTGGCCGCAAAATAGGCCAGTGGCGCTGCCAGGACCATGCCCAGCAGGACCAGCTTCAGAAAACTTTTTGACATCATGCCGACGATATGGAGCACCGAGGCGCCCAGCACCTTCCGCACGGCCACCGCTTTACGGCTTTGTTCCATCGTAAAAGAAGCTAATCCGAACAGCCCCAGGCAAGAGATAAAGACGGCCAGCGCCGAGAATATTCCGAACAACTGTCCCAGGCGTTTCTCCTGGTCAAAGAGCTTGTCAAAGCTTTCATCCAGGAATTGATACTCGAATTCATGTTGCGGAAGGATGCTTTTCCACTTCTGCTCGATCGCCGCCACCATCGCTTGCATATCCGGGGTGTTGACCTTTATAGCCATGTACCGGCCCTCGTAATGCGGGTTGAGAAATAACACCAGCGGATCGATGGCATCGTGGAGATGCTTGAAGTGAAAGTCTTCGATAACGCCAACGACCTTTCCCGGCTCGCTGCCACGTTCGCCAAACTCCATCAGCTTGCCGATGGCCTCTTCGGGCTTCCAGCCAAAGTGGTTCAACGCCGTCTCGTTGATCACGAACTCCTTGCCAAATTGTTGGGTGCCCTCGCGAAAATAACGACCGGCCTTTAATTTGATCCCCATGGTTTTTAACAGGTCGGTATCGCCGCTGAAAATATACAGGTTCTCGGCCTGGTTATCTTTCACGCCCTCATACCAAAGGTTGGTGGTGTTGACCATCCGGCCCGGCACTTCGTTAAACCGTGTCACACCCGTCACGCCCGCGAGACGGGCCATCTCGTTTTTGACGCTGAGGTCGCCCACGCTGTCCCGGGGCATGCTGATCACCAGGGTTTGCTCACGGTCAAAACCCATGTTCTTGGTAAGCATATAATCCAATTGCGAGTAAACAACATACGTCCCCACCATGATCAGGAAGGCGATGGCAAACTGAAACACCACCAATCCCTTTCGCATCAGCTGACCGCTGATATTGCCGATAAAGTTGCCTTTCAATACCGACGCCGGTTTGAAACTGGAGAGGAAAAAGGCAGGATATATCCCGGCGAAAAGACCGACAAATAACGTGATACCGCCAAAGATCACCACGATCAGGGAGTTCTTCAGCGGATTGATGATGATCTCCTTTCCCGAGATGAAGTTGAACTGCGGCACCACCAGGGCCAGCAGGACCGTAGCCAACGCCAGTGATATAAAACTGATCACGACCGATTCGCTCAGGAATTGAAAGATCAGCTGACGCTTCTGGCTTCCCACCACTTTGCGAATGCCCACTTCGCGGGCCCGCTTCAGCGACTGCGCCGTAGTCAGGTTCATGAAGTTGATACAGGCAATGACGAGGATAAAGAACGCGATGGCCGACAAGGTATACACCGTGTTCATGTTCCCGTTGGCCTCGATCTCCAGGCCCCGGTTCGAATGCAGGTGAATGTCCGTCAGCGGCTGAAGACGAATGACGTTCGGCTGGTCGCCGGCTTGCAGATTCTGGTGCTTGTCGAGAAAGGAAGAAATGGTCCTTTCGAAAGCAAGATGATCGATGCCTTCCGGAAGGACCACGTATGTATAATGATTGGTGAGCGAGCTGAAACCTACTTTCGAATCGACCCGCATCGACGCATAGCTTTCCGACGACGCCATCATCGTCATGTGAACATGCGAGTTGGAGGGCAGCGGCTCGAAAACGCCGGTAACGACAAACTCTCTCTTGTTACCCAGCATCGTAAGTGTTTTGCCGATCGGGTCCTGGTCGCCAAAATAAGCACGGGCCGTCTCCGGCGTGATAACCATCGTGTTCACCTCCGCCAGCGCGGTTGCCGGGTTGCCCTTGATCAGGTGAATATCCAGTATATCAAATACCGTGGGGTCCGCATAAAAGACTCTCTCTTTGTTCTTGAATAACGTGCCGGCCTGGTTCTGCATAAATACTTCTACCGGCTTGATCCGCGTATAGCCCGCTACTTCCGGGAAGTTGTCTTTCAGCAATCCACCCAATGGAAACGCCGAAATGGCCCAGTTGTTCGCTTCCAGGTCTACCGCCAGGCGATATATGCGGTGGGCGTTTTTGTTCTGACGGTCGTAGCCGAGCTCGAACTGAACGAACAACGCGATCAGGATACAACAGACCATGCCAATAGCCAGGCCGATGATATTGATGGAAGCATGAAGTTTATTGCGCTGCAGGGAGCGGAGCGCCACGAGAAAATAGCTTTTGATCATGTGCACAGGTTAAGGTAACGGGGTCGTAAAGTCAATAACGGTGCCAGCGTCAAAAAAGCACGATTTTATAGTGATCGGGAAGAGGAGCTGTCCGGTCCGAGATCACGCGTGACCGCCGGCGGACAGTGGCACCGGGGTATCGGGGACGCGTGTAGTGCAGCCGGCCGATTTTTGATAGGCCAACGACAGCAGGTATAATGCCCCATCCCGGTCCGCCGCAGACCGGATATAATAACTGACCCAACCAGATCGCTTGAATGAATGATGGTCTTCCGCGCGTTCTTCCCGGATCAGCGACGTCTTGATCCGGCGGCTGAAGAGCACATCCACAATACCGTGACCATGGATGTGCCCCAGTTCTTTTCCCCCGTAGTTAAATTGAACGCCACCAAACTTATGCAGCGAGGTGGAAACACCTCTCCACGCCGATACCTCGTGTTCGATCTCTTCGATCGTGTGTGTGATCTCCGGCGAGAACAGCATATTCCAGATCATCGCCGCGGCATCGAACCAAAGCGCGAAGAAAGGAACATGCTTGAGCGGGCTTAGGTTATGGATGATGAACCTGAACATCGTGCTCGGCCAGTTGTTTGATGTGATCCATCACGCGTATGTGCACCTGCCGGGTAATATCCACGGCCCAAAGATCGTAATACCAGGCCGGATATACCTTCAGCGTATACCAGCTGTTTCCCGTGAGCAGCGTTGATCCGTCGGCGCGGCGCGTGAGGATAAACTGTCCGCGTTCAATGTTGATGTGCCCGATGATCTCCGGATCCTCCGGCTGCTTCACGATGTCAAACGTGAACACAGAATCCTGAACACTTTGCACGATCACCTCGTCAAAGGTGGCGCCATTGCTAAAGATACATTTCCGCTCATCGCCCACCGCATGGCCCGACACCGTCGATTGTACCGGGCAGGGGAGACCCATCGAGAAAAGCCAATAATCAGGTTCACGCGTATTTACCGGATGGGCGGCAACATACTTCCACACCACGCTGGGCGGTGCATGAATGATCATTTCATCCGACACCATGTTGGCATGCCCATGAAAAGAAAAAACGTCGACGAAAAACAATATGGCATAAAGAAAGATCGTACTGACCCGCAGCATCTTTTTGTCATCGTGGAAGATATAGTGGCCGATCAGCACTCCCACAAACATAAACCCCAACAACAGCGGCGAGACAATAACCAGGCAGATCACGCCCTCGCCCATAAAGAAGGCGCTCAGCATGATCGCGATGACCGTATTGAGTACGACCAGGGGCAGTCGTGCCGACAAACGCTGCTGCTTACGCCGCCAGAACCGCATGGCAATAACACCCATCCCGATCGGCACAAGAATAAACTCCGCCCACGAGATCACAATTCCACCAGCCTCATTCAGATTCATCAGCAGGTAGGCCAGCGCAAAAGCGACAACAGCGAAGATATTGGAATATACAATCCCCTTCACGATCGCATAGCGCGATCCGGGATCCTGAACGACATTCTTTTCCATGACAAGTGAATTTAAATCATGACCCAAATTTATTTTAACATCTCGAACTTTCAAAATTTACTGAAAATATAATTTGAACAGAAGAAGGCTTGGCGACACGAATCCCCGACCTCCCCACACAGCCTTGTACAGTCCTCTTTTACTCCGTACATTTAATATAAAAACAAGTTGTATGCGCTCCCCATCAACGCTCCTCCTGTTTATACTATTGGTCCCGGCCGGTACCGCCGTCTCCCAATCCCAAAAGTCAAAGAAATACACCGAGCTTGACCGGATCGCCTACTACACCGTTGCGGACGCCGATACATCCCGGCAACGCCTGAACCTGGTAATCCCCAAAAAAGTACAACAGCCCCCCCTGCTGATCTGGGTCGGTGGCGGCGCCTGGTCTTACGTCAACCCCGACATGGAAATGGACCTGGCACGCAAGATCGCCGCGTCGGGCATCGCCGTGGCCTCTGTCGGCCACAGGCTCAGCCCCGCCACCTGGAAAGACTCGGCCTTAAACGTGGGTATAAAACATCCCGAACACATCAAAGACCTGGCACGGGCGATGGCCTTTCTGTATACACGCGCGGAACAATACGGATTTGATCGGGATAACATTTTTGTCGGCGGTTATTCCTCCGGTGCGCACCTGGCCGCGCTATTGGTAATGGACAACCGGTATCTCAAACAGCAAGGCTTGTCGAAAGATATGGTACGAGGCGTAATCCCCGTCGCCGGCATGTACGACGTGCAGCACTACTATCAGGTGCTGGCCGAAGGCAATGGACATGCCTTCGCCGACAACCACATCGGAAGCGTATTCGGACTTACCCCGGCGGCGTTTCAGGATGCATCGCCCACTACCTATCTCGACAGCCTCGCTACGCCCATGCTGCTGATCTCGGAAACCAACACATTCAAATACACCCGGCTGTTCGAAGACCGGTTACGGGCGAAGGAATATAAGAAATTCGAAGTCGTCCACGTGCACAGACTCACCCACGGGCAGCTCTGGAAAGACCTGTCGTATGCCGATAAAAGCATCTACCGCGACCTGATGATAGACTTCGTACGCAGAGTATCCATCGATCCCGTCCGGCAATAGGTCAGGACACTACGGGATGCCTGGATAAAAACCAATATCCTATCTTTGACCGACGCTCTTCTCCGAATGCCGGGCACAAGCAGTATCCGGAAAGACATAACATACGCCGACAATGACACCAGGAAAAGCAATGGTTGGGTTGATCACCCGCAGTATCGTATTCGCCGCATGTATGTATTTTGGCAGGACGGCAGGACATTGCCAATCCCCTCAGGCGCCTCCTGTCACACGGCCCTGGACCGCCGAATGGATCGCTCCACCCAATATCATCGGCACCGAATATGGTGTGTATTATTTCCGCAAGAACATTGAGCTGACGACAAAGCCCGCAACATTCGTTGTGTACATATCGGCCGATAACCGCTACAAGTTATATGTCAACGACATCCTCGTGTCGCTCGGACCGGCGCGGGGTGATACCTACTACTGGAACTACGAGACCGTCGACCTGGCACCCTACTTCACGACCGGCAGGAACACCGTCGCCGCGCTCGTGTGGAATGAGGCCGAATACCGCCCCG
Organism: Dawidia soli; assembly: GCF_018598185.1. Lineage (GTDB taxonomy): Bacteria > Bacteroidota > Bacteroidia > Cytophagales > Cyclobacteriaceae > Ohtaekwangia > Ohtaekwangia soli. Next base: position 23,781 of record NZ_JAHESC010000066.1, on the reverse strand, counting down.
AGGCGCAGATCAGTGTACGCACTGGCTTTATTGTGCAAGGCAGCTCACCGGCGGAAGAAGTGCTCAATACCAACAACACCTGGAAGTGCCTGCGGGATGCCGGTCGTCAGCCCATCCCCGGCTATTTCTTTGCCGCCAGCAAAGGCGAAATGGTGGATCTGAATCAAACGGTCAAAGGCTCCTGGACGTCCGTCAATTTTGACGACAGCGGCTGGCCAACGGCCGTAAAAGTGCTCGAGGGAAAACTGAAGGGCGCCGCCTGGGGCATAGACTGGGCGTTGGTTCCGTCGTCGTTGCCGCCGCGCGAAATGACCTACCAGCGTATCCGTACGGTACGCAGCGCGCACGGTATAAGCGTGCCGGCAGCTTTTCCGGAAAAGAAGACGCCCCTGGCGATCCCTGCCAATACGGAAGTTTCGCTGTTATTGGATCAGACCTTCGAGACCAACGCCTATGTAACGTTACAGATGAGCGGCGGCAAAGACGCCGGGATCTCCCTGGGCTATGCCGAAACACTGTATGATAAAGGCAGCAACGGCACACGCAAAAGCAACCGGAATGAAGTCGAGGGTAAAGATTTTATCGGAAGGAAGGACAGCATCATTTCCAACGGTGGTGCCGGCCAAACCTTCACCACCTTAAACTTCCGCACGTATCGCTACATCAGGCTTTTCGTAAAAACAAAACGCGAACCCCTGGTGATCGATGACCTGTATGGAACGTTTACAGGATATCCGTTCAAGCAAACCGCGCACTTTAAGACAGACAATACCGAGATCAAACAGATGCTGGAGATTGGCTGGCGCACAGCCAGGCTCAACGCCTGGGAAACCTATATGGACTGTCCCTATTATGAGCAGCTGCAGTACATCGGCGACACGCGCATACAGGCCATGATCTCGTATTACAACACCGATGACGACCGCCTGGCCCGCAATGCTCTCACGCAGATCGACCATTCGCGCATAGCAGAAGGGATCACCCGCAGCTGTTATCCTACCAAAGGCACGCAGATCATTTCACCCTTTTCGTTGTGGTATATCGGTATGCTGCACGACTACTGGATCTACCGCAACGATAGCGGCTTTGTCAAAGATAAATTGATGGGCACCCGGGCGATCCTGGACTTCTTTCGTAAGTACCAGCAAGCTGACGGCTCATTAAAAGACACGCCGTACTGGACGTTCGTCGACTGGGCCGGCAACATGTGGGGACGCATCCAGGGATCCGATGGAAGCGCCGCCATTTACGATCTGCAATTACTCCTGGCCTACCAGTGGGGCGAAGAGATGGAATCCAGCCTGGGGCTCAAAGATCTCGCAGCGATATACCATCAACGGGCGCTGCAATTACGGGCCACCATACAACAAAAATACTGGGACCCCGTCCGGAGGCTATATGCCGACACAAAAGAAAAAGATGCGTTCTCACAGCATGTCAACGCGCTGGCGATACTGGCGGGCATCGTGGACGAACAGGATATGCCTGCCGTGGCGAACGGTCTGCTGCAGGACAAGGATCTAAACCAGTGTACGATCTATTTTAAATATTACCTGCACCAGGCGCTTGTAAAGGCAGGCCGGGGCGACGACTACATGCAGTGGCTGGGCATCTGGCGTGAAAATATAGCCATGGGCCTTACCACCTGGGCAGAAGATTCAAGCCTGCCCACAGTGCGGTCGGAGTGTCATGCCTGGGGCGCCAGCCCGAATATCGAATTCTTCCGGGTAGTATTGGGCGTCGACAGCGGAGCCCCGGGCTTTTCCCAGGTGAACGTCGAACCACACCTGGGTACATTGACAAATGTAGCTGGCGAAATACCACACCCGAACGGAAAAGTCTCCGTGGAATATCGACTTGATCGTGGCAAATGGAAGATCAATATTCATTTGCCGCCAAACACCACAGGGTCCCTGCAATGGAAAGCCCGGACGTATGTTCTCAAGCCCGGAGCCAATGCGTTCATGATCTGAGCGCGGTACTTTATGGGCCCCGCGGATCACATGCAAGTGGCTGTCGAACAGCCCGGAGATCACCGTCTTTCACTGCGCATCGCCCCGGGTATGAATAAAAAGAACAATATCAGACGTTTCATATTGGCAGCATATAAACGTCACAATGTTGCGGAAAAACCGGCAATTCAGAAGATGGACAAATCGATGCGAATGATGCATGTTCTCGTCTTTCTGCTGCCCGAACCGGGGTAGCATGTCTGAATATTTTTGAGAAGGCTGCCGGTTTTTATCGAAGTCTTATACTTGCTTCATTTGACTGCAAGTGGATAAGTGTTTTCGTGTCATTCCATAATTTCTCAGCACGCTGTTTGTCATACGACAATTTTGAAGACTGCCGCTCAATCAACTTTCCGTCATTTGATTGAAAATACTTTCCCGAAACATTTGCATAGGCGGGATCAGCTGCAATCCTTGCAAGGGACTTTCCAGAAAAAATCACGTCTCCCATCGTTACACCGCTCCGTTTCATGACCCAATGCATCAATGAACTCCCCGCCAGCCATTGCACCGGCTTAGGCATATTTCTTAAAAAACCCGTCCCCGAGGTTGCGCCGGGGTCGTAAGCGATAGAGGAAAGCGGGATGTCGGCCCTTTTTAGTCTTCGATCCAGCTCGTAGGCATACAGTATCATGTTTAGTTTCGATGTTGCATATAGCTTACCGTTCGAAACTGGCTTTGTGCCGTTTTTACCTGTATTGGCAAGTTCTATGGCATCATACTCGGCTGCAATGCCCATCATTTTACCATCTGTGGTGTCGGGGTCGTGTGTTCCGCTCGAGGTAAGCACAATACGTCCATTTTTGGCTATCCGGTCTATCAGCAATTCGATCAAGAGAACATGTCCCAAATAGTTCGTGGCAAATGTTTGCTCATAACCATCTTCGGTATAAGAAACTTTCCCGTTGAGTCGCACACCTGCATTGCAAATAATTGCCTGCAAAGGATCAATATCACTCAGGTCAAGCATCTTGCGGCATTCATCAGCTCCCGCCCGTACAGATGCTAAAGAGGACGTGTCTATTTTAAGGACATGAACTTTTCTTTCGTAAGTATTTCGCAGCTCCATGGCAAAAGTTTCCATTTTCTCAGGGCTACGTCCTGCTAAAATCAGATTGAAATGATATTTAGAGGCAAGAAGTTTTGAGCATTCAACTCCTATTCCGCTGTGTCCACCGGTTATTAAGATTGTAGGCATATTTTTTCTTTTTCAGTTGATGCTACAAAGGTTGAGCGTTTAACAGAAAAGACATTTGCCATTTGGTAAAAAGTGATGTTAGCCGAGATTTTTTCTGATCCGGCTTAATGATGACTGTGTAATGCCTAAGTACGAGGCGATGTAAGAAAGAGGAACACGATTCGCGATGTTGGGAAAGCTCTTTAAGAACTCAAGATAACGGGTAGTAGCATCTTGCGAAATCATGGTGCCTATTTTATCCAATTTTTCCATATGATGTTTGTTCATGATTTTATCGATCACTTTGTCCCAATCTAAAATGGTGTTGGAAAGCTCTTTCCAGTTATTCTTGGTAAAAATGATGAATTTACAGTCGGTAACGGCTTGCAAATAAAATGTTGCTTCAAAATTGTCCCAATCCTTTATCAGGTGGTTCTCATCAAAAAAATATTTTGTGATCTCTTCGCCTTTATTGTCGTAGTAGGCAACACGAATAATGCCGTCCACCAGAAAACCAATGTGTTTCGGCAGTTTGCCGGCTTCCCAGAAATAACTGTCTTTGGGAAGATCCAATGCAGTGGCTTTGCTTGTAATAAGGTCAATTTGCTGTTGGTTCAAATTTCCGAACTGCAATAGATATGTTATAAATTCTTTCATGCTGCAAAACTAGGAATCATTCATGGTTGAACATTTGTCATTTGACAAAAAGTGTCTTCGTGCTTGTCTTACGGATGAGCAAACAAAGATATTCCATTGCTGGCGATTTCTATGGTTTATGCAAGGGCGTTTAGAAAAGTGTTCTTAATTCCGGTAATCAATCTGAAAGGGTGTAACACATCAGCCCAGGCTGGAGCGACAGCGCAGGCCTGATATAGTATAGACAACACAGAGTATAACCGAGAGACTTTTGAGACAGCCTCTATCTATTCGTTTATGCTGCTCTTTATCGTATCTCGCGTAAGTCCTGCCGCGGGCCTCGCCCCAGCCGATCACCTGGGCCCCTGTAAACATCGTATACACAGTTTGTATAGATAGAAACGACTGGCGATTTTTTTAGCCTCGCCTCGGGACGAGTAAAGTACAATTTTACGATCGCCTTACCAGTTTCAAAGAACAAATGGACGAGTTGAACGAGGCAGGACAAGACTATTTTAAGCAGCTCTCAAACACGAAGCCCGATACCGGGGAATTGGAATAATACTTTACGCACGCGCAAACAAATAATACTCGCCGCCGTTATCCGGTCCGTCGTGCAAAAGGAAGAAGTCGTAGAAGTCATGTAACATAAACATCTTCTTATGCCAGACCAGGCCCTCACGAAAGCGCGTAATGTGGTGCTTAATGTCATCGCGATCGCCGGGCGGTACGTCGAAAACAAGATAGGTACCCGGTCGGATGGAAAGGGTCAGCCCATCAAAGCCGGACGCTACTGCGCCGGGATCTTCCGAGAATACCCCGTAGAACATCCGGTAATCACGCAAGGCGGTAAAATTCACAGAGTCGAAGATCTTCATGCAGCGCCGGGCCTGGCCCGACAGCGTCATCGATAAAAGCCCGTCCAGGTACGGCATGGTCCGCTCGTAAGCAGGAGAGGTGTTTCCAAAATGCCAGGTATACCCGGCCAGTACACCTCCCGTCAGGATCCGCTCCTGAAACGTAAACGGAAAGTCTGCCTGCACAATAGCGCGATAGTGGGCTTCGGAAGTGATACCATCCATCACCGCGTTTATCGAGTTTGTCCGGATGAGAGACGTCTTTGCTTTCCCGGGCGAAAAGCCGAAATGATTCGTGAATGCTTTTGATAGCGAGTGCTTCGTGGCAAAGCCGGTGGCGTCGGCAATTTCACTCAGGTTGAGTGGTGTATAAGCGCTCAGCATGGCCGCCCGCTCCAGCCGGATGCGCGTGATGTAATGCCCCAGCGACTCCGCGTGCGTGTTCCGGAAAACATCGGCCAGGTGGTGGTAGGATACATGCGTATACTCGGCCAGCTCCCCAATGCCGAACGAGGCCGTCAGGTTATTTTCGACATACTCCGCCACCTTGTTTTGAAGGCGTTGGTAGAAGGCGGTCGTGTCAGTCCGATGCATGCATGTTGGCGTTATCCATTTTGGGGATTCCCCCCGCCGGGTGTTGAACCTGGTACTAGGTACGATATCTTCGCAGAAAAAGTTATGATCACAACAAAAATGAAGATCGGAGCAGGGGTGGTATGCATGCTGTATATCCTGGTACAGTCTTTTCAATGGTGGGTGTTCGCCCAGGCGCTGTCCGCCACCCCCACACCCGTAGAAGATTTCCTGTTCAACGCCGAGCCGTTCAGTGTCCTGCGTTCCTGGCTGATGTTGTTTTCGATGTTCGGGCTGTTCTACATCTTTTTTGTGCTGTGCATATCGGTCTACGATGCACATCCGGCCGCCAGCATCCTGGCGCTGGTGGGCTTCTTTGTATTTTTCCTGCTGGAAATCGTGCTCCGGTCCATCGAGCTGTTCTACCTCCAGCTACATCTGCCGGCAGCCTATGCAGCCGCGACAGATGCTGTTGCCCGCGAGCAGGTGTTGTCGTATGTCGCGCAATTCCAGCAAGTGCAGTTCGCGGTGTATTTTCCCCTGGGCCTCTCCCAAACCATCGGCAGCTTTATCATTGCCGGCGTCTGTCCAACCAGCCTGCGGTATCACTATGCCATAAAAGCAGTGATGTTTTTCAACGGCCTGCGGCTGTTCTTGCGGATGCTGACCAACTACGGCGGCATCGACGCATTCCCGACCTACTGGTACGATACGCTGTATCTTCCGATGGTATATATCACCTTCGGTGTAATGGCCTGGTGGTTTTTCAAAAGTTCTGCAAATATCTTTATATTGGACGAACGCAAACAGAACGTCCATGTATTACATTCAGAAAATAAGCTCGGAAGAAGCGCTTTTATTGATCCAATACGTTGTGGCACAGACGGGAGAGGGCAAGCCCGTGGCCATTTCCATCTGCGGTCCCGAAGGAGAGCTCATCGGTTTCCTTCGCATGGACGGCACCAGCCCGGCCGCAAGCCGCATCGCCCAGAACAAAGCGTATACCGCCGCTGTCGACCGTACCGATACTATGAAGATGGGCGCCCGCATGCGCGGCAACGACAACCCCGCTTTCTGGGGCGACGAGCGCATCACCGGCTTTGGCGGTGGCGTAACCGTGGTTCAGAACGGTGTTGTTGTCGGCGGCCTCGGCATCAGCGGCCTGCCCGAAGCCGACGACGAGCGCCTGGCGAAAGAAGCGGTAAAACATGTATTTGGCTAAGAATACATAGTCACTCCGTTACCACCCGCCGCGGTATAGGCTGCCACAGCGAAGCTGCCCCAATTATTCATGACGACGGGCGGATTTCTGTACAGGCGGCTGGCGCCCCGGCGGGAAAGAATGTAATTTGCCGCCCTAAACAGTACTGTCCGCATGATAAAGAAATTCATCGTAAGCGCGCTGACGATTAGTGCCCTGCACACCGCCACCGCCCAGACACTCGAAAAAATGCAATGGTTCAACGAACCCGAGAAATGGAAGATCGAGAACAACGTTCTGACGATGAACGTCACGCCCCAGAGCGATTACTGGCGTATCTCGCATTACGGCTTCACGGTAGACGACGCACCGTTTTATTATACCACCTATGGCGGCGAGTTTGAGGCGAAAGTAAAGCTCACCGGTGCCTACAAAGCCCGCTTCGACCAGATGGGCCTGATGCTCCGCACCGATCACGAGAACTATATCAAGACCGGCGTCGAGTTTGTCGACGGCAAGTTCAACGTCAGCACCGTTGTCACCCACCACACCAGCGACTGGAGCGTTACCACCCTCGACAAGGTACCGCCCTTTATCTGGATCAAAGTAGTACGCCGCCTGGATGCCGTAGAGATCTTTTACTCGTTAGACGATAAAACCTATATCATGACGCGCAACGCGCCCCTGAAAGACAACCACCCCGTGATGGTGGGGCTCATGGCCGCCAGCCCCGATGGCAAAGGCTTCGAAGCGAAGTTCGAGAGCTTCAAAGTCACCCACCTGCCCGACCAGCGCCGCCTCGAATGGCTGAAGAAAAACGGCGGATAACACGTCGTGACCGGCGCGTAAATATCTGATATACATATATTTGAAAATAAAACCTTACAACCGGCCGCCTGCCGGTTGTATTTTTATGCACCTTTGCGTATAGCCCACCCATCCTGCTCCTGTATAAATTATACACAGGAGGACCAGATCCGTAAACAAAAGACACCGCATGAATGCACTGAACCTGAAGGAGGCGCAGTATAGCCCTAAGGTCATTTTAAACAAAAAGGATGGGATCTTCGAGATCTCGGGTCGGTCGTTGCCGGAGGATTCCGACGAATTCTATGCGCCCGTCGTGGCCTGGTTCAAAGAATACTTTCAGGCTCCGAATCCCACCACGGTGCTCTCCATTCAATTTCAGTATTTTAATTCAGCCACCGCCAAGATCATCTACGGCCTGATGCATACCCTGCAAAGCATACCCGGCGCTTCGGTGGAGTGGTGCTACCACCAGGACGACGAAGACATTCTCGAAGCCGGACAGGAGTTTGAGAGCGAGCTTACCGTACCGTTCACCTTTAAAGAGATCTGAAAAAGGGAGCGGCAATACCTGCCGGTATCGCCGCGAACCCTATGAACATATATAGTTACCACATCACCGGCGGGTCATCAGGTTCTGGTTGCGGATCAGACCGATGAACTCACCCCGGTAGCCTTCCACGTCCTTGCCGCGCGCACCCTGCGCCAGCTCCAGGACGTCTTTGAATCCAAACGCTTTCACATACTGCGATTCGCGCAGCAGCATGCCGAACGCGGCCACGGCGGCCGACCACCGGAAGTCATCCGAGGTTCTTTCAAGCGCCACATTCTTGTCCACCAATACCTGCTGCAACAGCTTGCTGGTGTTGCCATCCGGTTTCTTATAGCGGAACTTCACCGTCATCAGTTCGTTCGAGTGGCCGGCAACGATCGTGTTGGACGGCTTCTGGTATTTCAGCTTGTCGATGTCGTAGAAATCACTCTTTACACCGGCAGGGATGATCTCGTACAGCGCCGTCACGGTGTGGCCGGAGCCCAGCTCTCCCGCGTCCTTCTTGTCGTTGTTAAAATCTTCGGCTTGCAACAACCGGTTCTCGTAGCCGATCAACCGGTACGCCTGCACCTTCGTCGGGTTGAACTCGATCTGCAGCTTCACATCCTTCGCGATCGTAAACAGCGTACCGCCAAACTCGTTCACCAACGTCTTCTGCGCTTCCAGCATGTTGTCGATGTACGCATAGTTGCCGTTGCCCTTGTCGGCCAGGATCTCCATCTTCGAATCTTTATAGTTGCCCATGCCGTAGCCCAGCACCGTCAGGAAGATACCGTCACCACGCTTCTGCTCGATCAGGTGTTCCATGTCCTTGTCGCTCGAAGCCCCTACGTTGAAGTCACCGTCGGTCGCCAGGATCACGCGGTTGTTACCGCCCTCCTGGAAGTTCTCCCGGGCAATGGCATAGGCCAGCTGAATACCGGCGCCGCCCGCCGTCGAGCCACCCGCCTGCAGGTTGTCCAGGGCGTTAATGATCTTCTGTTTCTCGTTACCCGGCGTAGACGGCAGTACCAATCCGGCCGCGCCGGCGTATACCACGATCGCCACGCGGTCTTGCTTGCGCAGCTGCTCTACCAGCAGCTTGAAGGAAGACTTCAGCAACGGCAGCTTGTTGGGATCGCTCATCGACCCGGATACGTCAATTAGAAATACGAGATTTGAAGCGGGCAGGTTGTCGACCGGTATCTTTTTACCTTGCAGACCGATGTGTACCAACTTGTGCTGCTCGTTCCACGGCGCCGCCGAAACCTCGGTATAGATCGAAAAGGGATCATCGCCGGTAGGTTGTGCATAGTCATAATCGAAATAATTGATCATCTCTTCAATGCGCACAGCATCCTTCGGTACCGGCTGGCCGTTCTGGATAAACCGCCGCACGTTGCTGTACGAAGCCGCGTCGACGTCGATGGAGAATGTCGACAACGGTTCTTGCAACGCGCCGCGGAATATATTTTCCTGAAAGGTGCCGTATTCTTCGGTATTGGGCTCAGGCGCCGCCGCGTAATCATATTGAAGATAACCTGCGCTGGGGGCAACCTGTATGCCCTGCGTGCGCGTGGGTATCGCCTGCATGGCCTCTTTGCGTGACCGCGCGTCGCGCTTGCGTTCGGTTCCATACCCCACGACCACCACTTCGTTCAACGCCTTCGTATCTTCCTCCAGCACCACGTCAAGTACATGGCTGACGCCCATCGGCACTTCTTTTGTTACAAAGCCTATGAAAGAAAACACCAGGATCGTCTTATTGTTCGGCACCGTGATCGAATAAGTACCGTCAGCACCGGTATTGGTGCCGGTTTTTGCACCCTTGCAGACGACGTTAACGCCGGGGATCGGCAGTCCGTCGCCTGCAGCCGTGACCTTGCCCGTAATGACCCGGCTCTGCGAAAATGCCATCACCGGCAGCAGGAGCAACATGACTCCCAGAAGATATAAGCGCGTTTTCATAGTTGTAAAAGAATTAGTTACCCCCAAGGATGCGCCGCCCCGGGCGATTCCATAAGTCCGCCCACAACTTTTTTGAAAAATTGCGCATCTTAAACACGGAAGCCGCTTAAAAACGGCCGGCAAGCGATTTTTATCTGCGAACCTATGCTTCGAAACTACTTTGTCACCGCCCTCCGCAGCCTCCGGCGCAATACAGTCTTCTCTGTCATCCATGTGCTGAGCCTGGCCATCGGCCTGAGTGCCGCCCTGGTGATCTTTTTGATCGCGCGCCACGAGTTCAGCTATGATCGTTTCCTGCCAGACGGAGACCGCGTGTACCGTATCGCGTTCGACAATCAGTTCAACGGGCACTCCGGTCACATGACGGCAGTACCCGGGCCGCTCGCCGCTGCCATCCGGCAACAGGTGCCCGGCATCGAGCTCGTCGTGCCCCTGCTGGTATGCGAAGGGAGCACCGCGCTGTCGGTATCCATTCCCTCCGCCCATACCGGTACCGTGACCCCCGCCGGCACACCGCCCGGCATTGTATATACCACCCCCGAATACTTTACGCTGATCCCCTTTGAATGGGTAGCCGGCAACGCCGCCGTGCTGCAGCAACCCTACACCACGGTGCTTACCGAGAGCCGGGCACAACGCTATTTTCCCGGTGTTCCGCTGGCGGACATCCCGGGTCGCGAGATCATCTACGGCGACAGCGTACAGGCCACCGTGGCGGGCATTGTCAGGGACCTCCGAGAACGCACTGACTTCACCGCCGTGGAATTTATATCCTACACGACCTTGTTCGAAACGATCCAACAGGAGGCGTGGCAACTGAATACCTGGAACAACTGGAGCGAAAATTTAAAAGCCTACCTGCGCCTGCAAGCCGCCCACGCCCCCACGACCGTGGCCCGGCAGATCACAGACCTGGTCACACAACACAACGAAGGCGTCAACCGTACTTCCAACTATACCATTACGGCGCGGCTACAGCCGCTGGCCGATATTCACTTTAATCCCCACTATGCCGGCACGCAGCGTACGGCCAGCAGGTTGACGCTCTATGCGTTGCTGGGTGTCGCCGGTTTCCTGTTGCTGCTGGGCTGTGTTAACTTCGTCAACCTGAGCACCGCCCAGGCGGCGCGCCGCGCCAGGGAGATCGGCATTCGTAAAACGGTGGGTAGCCACCGTGGGCAGATCGTCAGACAGTTCCTGGTGGAGACGCTGAGCATTACCGTCCTGGCCATGATCGTGTCGCTGGTGCTGGCGCCCTTCCTGCTGCGCATTTTTGCCAGCTTTATACCGCTCTCCGCGGGGCTGTTCATCAACCTTCCGACGGTCGCGTACGCTGGCTTGCTTACGCTGGTAGTATCGATGCTGGCAGGGTTCTATCCTGCACTGGTGTTGTCGGGCGTCCGTCCGGCATTGATCCTCCGTCATCATCTCGGCGCCGGCATGATGCGTACGACGCGGCTGCGCAAGGTGCTGACCGTATCGCAGTTTGTGATCGCCCAGTTCTTTATCATCGCCGCGCTGGTCGTCAGCCGGCAGGTAGACTTTTCGTTGCATCAGGACCCGGGCTATCGCCAGGAGGCGATCCTGAACTTCGCCATACCACCCCGGGTCACCGCCGACCGCCAGACCAGCTTTATCAATAATCTGCAGGCACTGCCCGGCGTCGAGCGCGTAAGCTCCGGCTTTATACCACCGGCCTATGATCGCTCGCTGCTCACCATGCTCGCACGCCCCGGGGCGAGGGAAGACGATATGTTGTCCGTGCAACTCCGTTTTGGCGACGCCAACTATATACCACTCTACGGCATCGAGCTTGTAGCGGGGCGAAACATCCGAGAAGTGCAGGGCACGCCCGAAGTGGTCATCAACGAAACCTGTGCCCGCGCATTGGGTTATGCCGACGTCGAAAAAGCTGTCGGCGAAGAGCTGCTCATGGTCGGCGACACACACCTGATCGTCGTGGGCGTCATGAAAGACTTTTACCAACGCTCCACCCACACGCGCATCGACCCCATGATGCTGCGTGGTGAACGCGGAGACTATATACACGTCGCCCTGCAGGCCCGGCAACCCGGCGGTACGGCGTGGCCGGAAACCATCCGCCAGATAGAGACTGAGTTCAAGACCTTGTTTCCGCAGGCCAATTTCTCGTTCACATTCTTTGACGAAAGCATCGCCTCGTTTTACAACGAAGAGCTGCAAACCGCGAAGATGTTAACGTGGGCCACGGGCCTTTCCATTCTCATCAGCTGCATGGGCCTGCTGGGCCTCGTGATCTATACCGCCGACATACGCCGCAAAGAGATCGGCATCCGCAAAGTGCTGGGGGCATCCGTTGTCTCGATCATCACCGACCTATCGCGCGAGTTTGTGCTGCTGGTCATGCTGGCCTTCGTGCTGGCGGTGCCCGTGGCCTGGTATGCTACCCACCGGTGGCTGGAGTCCTTTCAATACAAAGCACCGATCCATGCAGGCATCTTCCTCGCCAGCGGCGCGCTGCTGGTAGCGGTAGCCATGGTGACGCTGTCGTTTCAGACGATCCGCGCCGCGCACAGCAACCCGGTGGAGAGCCTGCGGTCGGAGTGATAGGGGGAAGGTCTGCGGATCCGGGATGTCCGGTAGCGGGCAACTTTGTAATATTCCGGACATCAGATCGCAGGACCGGACAGGTAAAAATGGCCTGCAGCCACCCAAAAAAGCGCTTTGTGGTGCTGGTGTATCTGGCACAATCCATGTGTATCACCCGCAGATACCGCACGCCTATGATCCGTAACTACCTCATCACCGCCTTCCGGAACTTTCTCCGGCACCGCTCCTTCACCTTCCTGAACGTGACCGGCCTGACCCTGGGCATGATCGCCAGCCTGCTGATTTTGCAGTACGTAAAATACGAACGCAGCTACGATACCTTTCATAGCCGGGCGAACGATATATACCGCATACAATACAACCAGTGGCAGAATGGAAAGTTACGCTTCGAGTGTGCGGCCGCCGTGCCAGCAGTAGGCCCCGCGTTGAAAAACAACTTTCCCGAAGTGAAGAGCTTTACGCGGCTCTTCCCGGTCAGCGGCGTGATGACCTATGACAGTCCGGAACGCGGACAGATCGCCTTCCAGGAAGAGAAGATGCAGATCGCCGATTCCTCCGTCTTCGCCATTTTTGATTTTACCCTGGTGCAGGGTGATCCCGTGCATTCCCTCGAAGGCCCCAACAAAGTTGTGATGTCACAACGGGCCGCCAAAAAATACTTCGCCACCGAAGATCCCCTCGGTAAGATCCTCCGGATGGATGGTCAGGAAAAATATGAAGTCACCGGGATCTTTAAAGACGTTCCCGAAAACTCGCACATCAAGTTCGACTTCCTGTTGTCGTACCAAACGCTGGATAACAGATCGCATAACAACTCTCAGACCAACTGGGGTTGGTATGACTTTAATACCTACGTGCTCCTGGAGCCGGGCACCGACGTTCCGGCCCTGCAAGCCAAATGGAACAACTACCTGGAGCACGAACGGGGAGAAGGCTGGAAGAAGGACAATGTAAAACAGGAGTTCCTGCTGAAACCGTTGCTCGGCATACACCTCTACGCCAACCTGCTGCAAGAGTCCGAACCCGATGAACGCGGTAACGGCGACTCCGTCTATGCGCTGACCTTCATCGCGCTGTTCATCCTCGTCATCGCCTGGATCAATTATATCAACCTGGCCACCGCCCGCTCCCTGGACCGCGCCAACGAAGTGGGCGTGCGGAAGGTCATGGGTGCCCAGAAGCAACAGCTGATATACCAGTTCCTGGCCGAGTCCTTCATGCTCAACCTGGTTGCCACCGTCGTGGCGCTGGCCGCCGTGCGGGCCGTATGGCCGTTCTTCTCCGAATTATCGGGCCGGAATATACCCATGGCGTTCATGGGCGAAAGTGATTTCTGGTTCCTGGTGATCGGATTGTTTACGCTCGGAACCGTGCTATCGGGATTTTATCCCGCCATTATACTCTCGTCCTTTAAGCCCGTGGCCGTACTCAAAGGTAAGATCGCGCGGGTCACCCACGGTAACATGCTGCGCAAGTCGCTCGTGGTGTTCCAGTTTGCCGCGTCGGTGGTGCTCATCAGCGTGTCGATCGTGGTATACCAGCAGCTGAGCTATATGCGCCAGCAGGACCTGGGTGTAGACATACACCGCACACTCGTGTTCCGGGCGCCCAGCGTAACGGACTCCCTGCACGAACAACGGACGGCGAGCTTTAAGACCGAAGCCCTGCGCGTTCCCGGCGTCACCAGCATGAGCGGCGCCACCAGCATACCCGGCGACGAGATCTTCTGGGCCAACAGCATTCGCCGGCTTACCGGCGGATCCGGGTCGAGCATCTCCGGCTATACCGTCGGCATCGACCACGACTATATACCGGCTTTCGGACTGAAGCTCGCCGCCGGCCGCAACTTCGACCGTGAATTCACCGGCGACAAAAAGAGCATCATCCTGAACCAGGCCATGACCGAAGCGTTGGACTTTGAGTCGCCCGCCGCCGCCATCGGCCAGTCCGTTATCCAGGGCGATACTTTCCAGATCGTCGGCGTATTGGAAGACTTTCACCAGATGTCGCTGAAGGAAGCCGTCACACCCCTCGTGTTCCGGTTTACACCCGAGTACGCCCGGTTCTATGCCTTCAAGGTAGACGAAGCCAACTACCGCAACGTGCTGGCGGCACTCGAAAAACCCTGGAAGGAGATCTTTCCCGGCAACCCCCTCGAGTACTTCTTCCTCGACGAGTATTTCAACCGTCAATACGAAAGCGACCGCCTGTTCAGCCAAACCTTCACGCTCTTCACCGCGCTCGCCATCTTTATCGCCTGCCTGGGTCTGTTCGGCCTGGCATCGTTCATGACGCTGCAGCGCACAAAAGAAATAGGCGTCCGCAAGGTGCTCGGATCCTCGGTGGCCGACGTCGTGATCCTCCTGTCGCGAGGCTTCGTCCAGCTGGTATTGATCGCCAACCTGCTGGCATGGCCGCTCGCGTGGTATATCATGGACCAATGGCTGGCCGGCTTCCCGTATCACATCAGCATCAACCCGCTGCTCTTCGTGGCCGCCGGTGGCGCCGTCGTGTTGATCGCCTTCCTATCCGTCAGCCTCCAAACCATCCGCGCCGCCCGTGCCAACCCCGCAAAGACCTTGAAGTACGAGTAGAATCAGCGCAAACGGAGACCTGGCAGGAGAGAGGTACTAAGCTATGCTGACAATTTCTATGCGCTGACTTTTTTTGCTTCAGCAAAAAGCAAAAGAGGTAGTAGGGGCGTAGCCCCTACACACATCAGCACCTGGCGCAAGTTTTAGCGCGCAGCGCGGAACTTGTGCCTGGAACTGTCGCCAGCTGGCGGATGGCGGGCAGAGCATTTTGAATGAAAAGTAACACGGCAGTTACAAACTACCCACAGAGGTCACGCTTCATACACACGCCGGCGAGGTGATCGTTTTCACCGAACGCTAACGGATCTGCACCCGGTTGCCCCTCACCCAGTCCTTGTGCTCGTCGGTATAATAC
Organism: Dawidia soli; assembly: GCF_018598185.1. Lineage (GTDB taxonomy): Bacteria > Bacteroidota > Bacteroidia > Cytophagales > Cyclobacteriaceae > Ohtaekwangia > Ohtaekwangia soli. The sequence goes on along the minus strand of NZ_JAHESC010000066.1, from coordinate 8,480 downwards.
AGGTAGGCGCAGCTGGCCGTACCGGTAAAGTCGCCGCCGACTTCCGCTTTCAGGTCGAGGTTGATGGTGTGCCTGGCCAGCGGCCCGAGCTCCCGGTAGTAGAGCGCCAGCTTATCACCGAGCACTTCATAGAAGTCTACGACCCCTTTCTCCTGCAGCTCCTTGAGCTGCCAGGGCTGCAACGAAAGCCCCGCGGGAATGCCGATCAGCGCCACCGTCATCGGCAAACCTTCCGGATGTATATTCCGTAACGTGGCCACCAGGCGCACCGTCTCGTTGACCTTCAGTGTTGTTTGCAACAGCGTTGTTTCCAGGCGAACTTTACAGGCGGCGGCGGTTGCCGGCGTCTTGCTGTTCCAGGTCACGTCCAGCGCGTAGGGCAGGGCTTCGGTGGTACCCGTAAATTGTACCGACACACGATTGGTACCGTTGGCCAGGGCACCGGTAAAGTTATCGAGCACGAGCCGTTCGCGTGTTTCGCGGGTAAACGACTTCGTATCGGTACGGTATGCGTCATTCGCCGAAACAATCACCGTACCACCCTGGCGGTCCGAGCGTACCAGGGCGGCGTATTGTGTCAGCGCTTTTAGCGCAAGCGTTGTAGCCTGCGTAGAGCCGAACCTGCCGTTCATGCGTCTTGACAAGATATAGTCGATCGACTGGCGGATCAAACCAAAATCCTTTTCCGGTGATTTGAGAAGCGCCAGCGTCCACAACGCCGCCGTTTCGATCGTCAACGAGTTGCCATAGCTTCGCACCACGGAGTGGTCGGCCGGCATCCCGTCAAAGCCGTTGCCCACGATCGTACGCCGGAAATGGTCCACCATCTTTTTATAATCCTCCTGCCGTGATAAACTATAGGCGGCATTCGCCAGCAGCGCCATGCGGTACATATCGCCGCTCGACCAGGCTTCGGTAACGCTGGTCGTATACTCCAGATCGATGTCGCGGGTGCCGGTCTCGGCCAGGGCATACACCAGGTATGCATTATTCACGACCGCGGAGGCGCTGGCAAATCCATACTTGCCGCTGTTCTGATGAAAAGTACCATCACCCTTCCGGCGGCTTAAGATCCATTTACGGGTGCGCTCCAACATCGCTTCGTTGACCTTGACCGCTACCTTCTTCATTTCCGTAAACTCGATCAGGCCGTAGGCCGTCAGCGCTTCGTGTGCCGGCGGATGCCCGAACCACTCAAACCCACCGCCGTTTATTTCGTATGCCATGAGCTGCTTATAGCCGCTGGTAATATACTGCATCGCCTTCTGCTCGATGTCCGGTCGGATCTGCCCGCTCTCCTGCATAAACTGCAGGGCCAGGATATTCGGGAACGTAGGCGACGACACCTGCTCAAAACACCCGTGCGGCTCCGCCAGCAGCCCTTCCGCGCCCGAGAACAGGTCGCTGATCAGATCGGTATAGACCGTCACCTTTCCTGCGAGCGACCCTTTCTCGACGTCGCGCAGATCGAACTGTATATCTTTTTTAAGGTCGCGCCCCGACATACTCAGCTGCATGCGGAAGCCTACCGGGTGCACGGTAATGTCACGGGTTATTTCATCCCGCCGCTCACCCGACTGCAACACGACTTTGATAGTAAACGTGCCGCCGATGCCCTGCGAAGTAACCGCCACATAATGCGTGGCCGTTTGACCGGGGGCTACTGTGACTGCCGCCCGAACCGGCGTAACGGCGGTTAGCCCATCCGGTAGGTTGACCGTATAGTCTGCCGCGAGCGGTTGTGATAAATTATTCCGGATAAGGATCGGCAACCGCAGCGTATCTTCAAAACCCAGGTAGGAAGGGATCTTGGTGTCGAGCGAGAACGGCAGCTGGGTAGCATAGGTTTGCTCGGCACGGCCCACAAGCCCGTCGGCCGTGATGCCCTCGGCGGTAAGCCGGAAGGCCGACGTGGCGTCGCTGTTGTGGAACGTTACCCTGGCTTCTCCGTTCTGATCGGTGACGATCGTGTTCTTCCAGTATACGGTGGTAAGGTCTTCCAGGCGTCCCCGCGTATCTGCCGGTGTTGGCGGCGCGTTGTAGAATTCGCGCGTAGTCGAGAATCTGCGCGGCTGGATCACCACGCTATTATACCGGCCCGGGCGTTGGCTGTCTTGGTTGTACCAGCGGCGCGCAGCCTTTGTCTCGATCAGAATGACACCATTGGCGCCGCGGCTTCCATAGATCGCCGTGGCATCGGCGTCTCTGAGTACACTAATGCTGGAGATATTTTCTACCGACAGGGATTCCGATTGGAAATTACGGCTGAGCCCAGGCTGCGCCGGCACGCCGTCGATAATGTACAGCGGCTCAGATTGATGAATGGGCAAGGAATTTGTCCCACGAATACGAATATTGGCCGCACCGCCCGGAACGCCCGTACTCGAAGTTACATAGATACCCGCCATACGCCCCTGCAACGCAAGCAAAGGCGATATAAACGGCTGTGATACAATTTCGTTGCGGCTCACCGTCACGGAGCCAGAGACAAGACTCCTGCTGTTTTCGAAATAACCTGCCGTGACAACCAGTTCGCTCAGCGCGGTAACGTCCTCTTCCATATCGAGATTTCCCGGCGTGGCGTTGTTTTCCGCAGGTGTTGTTTGTTTGCGCTTAGTCATTGGGGCAACGGAACGGCCGTCTCCCGGTACCGATGGTGCGAAGGGATTGGCGGGGTCTTCGGAAGCTCGTTCGTCTACAATCAAACGGTTAGGCTTTCGCGTCAGGAGCAAAACCGGCGTTGCACTGTCTACATTTTTATACGTAAAGCCACCATGCGCGTTCGTTTTAACTTTCGCAATCCTTCTTCGTTCACCCAGCTCCATCAAGGTAACTTCCGTTTGTGTATGCTTTTGATGTTTGTCCAGTATATACCCGGAAATGACGCTTTGGTTTTCCGGAAGCCAGGCAACCGCCGGATCGTTCTGCAATACATCTTTCCAGGTAAAACGGCGCCACCCGTGCGTCAGCAACAGATAGTCGATCGCCTGGAACGCTTTCGGCTCGCGTGGATCGAAGTAAAACGAAGGTTCCTGAATTTCCCCTTTCAGCTCGGACGAGAGTAAAAGCCAGGAGAGAATATTGTCTTGTTTGTCGTCGGCAAACGACAGGATCTGATCGTCCACCGCGGCCAGAGAAAGTTTAGCGGCAACAGCCTTTCCGTGCTCGTCTGTTGTGCGGATGGTAATAGTTACTTTTTCACGGGGCGCATAGACCTTTTTGTCGGTTTCAATGGCCACCTGCAAAGTCTTCTGTGGGTGCAAAAACACCAGCCGCTCAGCTTCCTCCAAACCCTCGCCGTTAAACAGCGTGAACGCGGCGATACCGCCCGGAAAGGCGTCTGTCGGGACTGTTACGGTATTGAGCCCCCTGTGCAGGGTAAGCTTTTCCGCATAATACAACATGCCACGCGTTTGCCCGACCAAAAACACGTCGGCAGTATAGGGCGCGTGAACGGTATACTCGATCGCACGTGGCGACCGGCCGGCAAGCATGAACGAATAGCTCTCACCGCGCACCACAGGTAACGCCGTAGGCTGCATATTTCCAGCCGGACGGTCGATGCGCGCCCGGTAGGTTACGCCGGGTTGAGGCGTGAACCGGAAGGCCCCCATACCCATGTGAAAGCTGGAGAAGGAGGCAACAACATTGTCTTTGTCATCCAGCACAACACCCTGCACGTCGGCGCCTTTGCCAAACTCATTGGTAGCTTTGAACGCTACATTGTTGTCTGCCCCCGAAGTAAGATCACCGCCCTCGGGAAAGAACGCCAGGGTGATTTTGTTCAGTACGATCGGAATGGAGCGGGTGATCGATTCCTCCTGTCCGGCCGCCGATACGACCATCTGCAAAATACCGTCCGGGCTTGCCAGGTCGTCGGGAAGCTTGAATGTCACCCGGGCCTTACCCGCTTCGTCCGTGTCGACCTGGTTCGTCAGGAGCGTGCCGCCGTCTATCCGTACCGTAGACGATACCCGGGCGTTTGCCAGCGGCTCATTTTTTAGATCCTTTACCGTAAGCGTTGCCACCACCTCGTCGCCTTTGCCATACGCCTTCTTTTCGAAGTCGGCTTTCAACAGCATCCGGGGCGTGATGACAGACTGCACCTGCAGCTTCTTTTTAAAGAACGTGGCCTCGCCGGCGTTCCGCATCCAGCGGGTGCAGGCGGTTACGGTATACGGGCCGCCGGCCATGCCCTCGTCCAGGTGAAAGTCGCCCCTGGTGGTGCCATCCTGGATAAAAAGCGTCAGCGAACCCACGGCATTTCCCTTGGGGTCGTTCAGCGTGACGTGCAGCACGTCGCTGATGGCCGAGGGTTTGTGCGTTTGGCCGTCCAGCACAAAGGCGTTGAACCAGATGTCTTCACCGGGTTTGTAAAAGGTCTTGTCGAATTGAATATAGACTTTTTCCTCGGGATGGTTTTGCGTGTACGTGTGCAGTTGTTTTTTCAGATCGCCGATGAAATCAAACACGCCCGTCCGGAACGACAGGAGACAGGCCGCGATCAGCAGAATCGTGAGGGTATTGAAGTATTTCATAGACTTATAATTTGATCGTCATTTTAACAGTAAAAGAACGTGTAGCCGGCGTGTTGAACAGGTCGAGCCCCGTGCCGCCGGTGTATCCAAACAGGGAAGAGGCGGGATCTACACCCGAATAGCCGGTAAGTAAGAGCAGGTTGTTGGCAATGAGCCAGAACTTGATCTCCTGTATTTTGCTGGTCGCGGGCGGTAGTACCGAATAGCTCACCGCCAGTTCCTGGAGGCGGACCCACGAGGCATCTTCGATGTAGGCTTCACCGACCCCCGTGAATCCATAGCGCACCCAGCGATTTTGCTCCAGCGGCGCCGTGGCATCGTAGAACGATACCGGTGTAACATTCGGATCGCCTTGCGGATCGACGCCCGGAAAGATATAGTGATAGACGTTGCGTTCGTCGCCCGTGGTAGCAGATCGCCCCAGGTAGTCGAGCGCGGCACGCGTACCGTTCCAGACATCGCCACCTTTTCGGATGTCCCAGATACATTCGAGCGCCCAACGGTTCCATGTCACCCCGAGCTCAAGCCCTGCCGTCCAGTCGGCGATCGGGTTGCCGATCCGTGTCATGGCAGGGTCCACCAATGGAAATCCATCCTCGCCGATCATGACCTGACCGGAGGCATTCCGCTGGTAGCGGGTACCATAGATCGCGCCCAGCGGCTGGTCTTCCGCCAACACCTTGGACACGGTAGAAAAGCCCGCGAGGGGCACATATACATTGGATGTATAGAGCTTCCGGACCACGCTGTTCTGTCGCGACCAATGAAGCGAGACATCGTAGCCGACCTTGCCGTAACTATTTGGGCGGTACCACCGGATGGTGGCGGTCGTACCATAGTTTTGAACCCGGCCTACGTTGGTAAATTCAAATGCGCCGTTTGTCCAGACAGGCGCGATGAAATCGTGCGTAACGTTGTTGTACAGGGAAAAGTAGGCCAGGAGCCTATGCCGGAGATTAAAATCTATACCCGCCTGTATTTTATTTTCTGTCTCCGGAAGAAGCCGGTCGTTGAAGAATAGCTCACGCGCTTCATAGAAGGTGGCGTATTGATCCGCCGGACCGCGCGTCGAGAGATAAGACCAATCTGAGTAAAGCAGCGGTGCCTCGCGTAGCGTGCGTCCAAACGAACCGTGGATCGTGAGCTCATTGACCGGGTATATAGACCAGAGCTCATAGAGAAAAAGCTTTGCCAGGGCATACGGAAAGAAATTCGTATATCGCGCAGCAGGCAGTGTGTTGGAAAAATAGCTCCGGTTCGAAAATTTCACGAGAGCGACGTTGTCTGGTGCCGTATAGGTGCCGCTGGCGGAAACCTCTTGTATGGACCGGGTTGGCGATTGCAGCAGCCGTGTGGTTCGTTCGCCCGGCGCGCCCCATTCATACGTCAGGAATCCGAGGCCATCGACGCGGTCCAGGTCTTGCCCCTGATAGTGCTGGTCATAGGTGGCGGCAAGCTCCACCCGGTGTCTACCGATCTGTTTTGTATACGATGGTTCCACACTGAGATCGAACCCCGTCTGCTCCTGACGCCGTTGCGTAATCCGTCCCCCCAAGGCGCCCGATAGCCCCGCCGGTACGCCCGATACCACGTCGTTCCACTGTTTTTCAACACTGGCACGGGTCGTCAGGCTAAGGCCCTTGGTGCCCTGGTGAAGCACGGTAATACCACCGACAAGGCGTTTGGTCAGATCTTCGTCGGGCAGCTCGCGTACCATGCCGTAGGGGTTGTCTGCAAAGCCCGCCGCATGTGTACGCACGCCGCCGTTCGTCAGGCGCGAGGACAGCGAAGACTCCACCGCACGACGGGGCGAGAACCCGTTCGCATTGTCGAACGATACCGGTGTACGCCACACGGCTCCGACGATGGACGCATAATTACCACCGCGATTCACCAGCGTACCCGCCGACCGGTCATAGGCGAGTTGAATATCCGTTGTCCAGGTTTTATAGAGGGGTAGTTTTTTTACCCGGAACAAGATATGGTCTTGTGTCGAGGCGGCGTTCGGGATCACACCGTTTTGCTTCTTGTGGCTGGCATCCAGGGATAGCGTGCCCCATCCCGATCGTTGGAGCGACCCTACCAGGTTATAGGCCGTATTAAACCCGGTGCGCAAGAACGCAGCGGCATCATAGGCTTTTGCCGCCTTGCCATTTCCCGTTCCCACAGGCACGAGCCGACCGTTTTGATCGTATGGATACGGCCCGCCATCATACTGAAGCGACGACAGCGCCGGCCCCCAACTGAAGATCTCTTGGTACTCCGGCCCCCGCCACTGCGGCGCACCACCCTGCGGCCGTCCTTGCACATACGCTCGTTGGAGGGCCGGTGTTTGCGTAATCCGCTCGATGCCGATGGCCGTCGTAAACTGCAGCGAGTAACCGATGTACGGGGCCATCCTGACACGAAATGTTTTCGTGCGCGTCACCCTCGAGCCCGGCGTGGGTTTGATCGATCGGATCTTCTCAGCTTCCAGCGTGCTGCCCGTGGGGAGCACGAACGTGGGCGTGTTATCACCCAGTATAGCAACGCCCGCCGCGGTTGAATCGGGCGTGAGTACAAACGGCGCCTTGCGCTTCGAGGCCTTACGTGGAGCCGTGAGGTTAACCACTTTGATAACGGGTATAAGATCATTCTCCATGACCAGCGCCTCGCGCGTCTTCATACCAATAAGGCTGAAGACCAGGGTACCCCCGATCGGAGCCTGCAACGAATAATTGCCGTCCGCGTTCGTAACGGTACCCGTAGCTGTTCCTTTCACGAGAACACTCACACCAGGAAGTGGTTGATTGTCCTTGTCCGCCAGACGGCCACTAACCGTCCGGTACCGGGTCTGCGCCACCACAAGTGTAGCAATGACAAGGAATGCAATAGTAAAGCATTTACTCATAGGCGTTCGGTTTGCATACCAGATGCACGCCTTTGAGAATTCCATAAAAATAATTCAAAAAAAATCCAAGCCGTCCTGTCTCCACACCGCAACAAGCCGAATCTGCTGGCGGGAAACGGGTTCAGGTCTTAGCACTTGCCCCTTCACCTGGCGCGGGTCTAAGGCCGTCTCGACCGGGACTTGTGCCTGGCATTGTGCCAGTCTCCTGACTGGCGTGGCAGCATGGTAGAGTCTAACCCCGCGGTTATTGTATAAGAGTATGTAACCTCTTTGACTGCAGCCCCAAGGTTCGCATCACTCACCGTATAATGATACATAAAAGATTGTGCTGACGCCACAGGCCTTTTCTCTTGCCTTTTCGTTACCCGTTGCGGCTCTCTCAAAAGAGCAGGAGCATTCACCTCACCCCCGAGTTCCACACGTTGTATATTATTCGCCGGCGCAGTTCCCACAACAACCTCCTGCGCATCATCATCCACGCCATCATTCGCCTCCTGCTGACCCTCGCCCTGAAATTCCTTCCCCGCCACAATTCCCAGGATCTTCGCCGCCCCCGCACGTTTGATCTGCTTCACTTCCCCATCATCCAGCGGATCCCCAAAGCAAATCCCAATCCCCAACATCAGGCTATACCCCGCTTCGGGCGGTAGCTGATCCAACGCCAGCTCCAACGTAGTGGCCGGTGATCCCTTCAACGCCGAATACCACGCCGACGAAACAAAGTCACATCCATACATCGTAGTATACCACTTCGGATGCTCGAACTTGCCCGTGCCCGGATTGAACTTAAAATCCGGCACGATCCCCAGGGAGATGGTAATATTGAACTTCGAATGCCGGTTATTCGGAAAGAAATTGATGTCGCGCACAAGCGCCGGGATCTCCACTTTCGCCGAGCGTTTTTCCACATCGATAGACCAAGTTAACGTGCTCCGCACCATCGAATCGAACGTAGTATATTTGTTTAGTTGAAAACCTTCCAGTAACTTCGGATGTTTCGAAAGCTCGATCGCCCGCCGACCCAACGCATTGGTGGAATCTTGTTTTTGAAT
>NZ_JAHESC010000065.1 GCF_018598185.1 Dawidia soli | reverse complement strand
CGGGCTTGGCGGGGGCGATTGGCTGGTCCGTGGAACTGGCCGGGCTGGCGCGTCAGCACAACGATGCCAACATCGTCTGCATTCCGGCCCGGTTCATTTCGCTGGACCTGGCGGAAAAGATCACCGGTAAGTTTTTGACAGAGCCCTTTGAAGGCGGGCGGCACGCTAACCGCGTCGGCAAGATCAGCTGTTAAACCAGCCGGCCGCGGGCGGCCACGTCTTAGCGTTTATCTACGCGGGTGTAAAGGCCTTGCGCAGACGGTATGTACTGGCCCTTGAGGGCCGGAACACGGTCGAAGAACTTAGGCATGAAGTTACCCGGGTCGATGATGACCTCCGGCATATCCGCCCGGAACAGCTCGCTCACCTGTATTACATTATCATAGAACTCCGGCTCCTCGAAAGTCTCGCGGGCCAGCTTCCAGTTTAAGAAACCCGTGGCCAGGGTGTTGTTTGCATATACCGAGGGGTCGTCGCCCAGAAAGAGAATGCGATGATCCTTTACGGAGGCCGCGTAGGGATTCTCTTTTACAAACAGACTATCATAGTGCACCGCGGCAATGCTCCCACGTCTCGCGGAGTTTTGTATCAGCACTGTGCTGATCAGAAACGCCCAGATGCCGATCTCTGCCAGCTTCTTGCGGCGGATCACCAACAGGAAATGGGTGATGAAAAAGCTAAAGCTCGGAATGAGCGTGAGGAAGCTCTGCGGCCGCAGCTCTTTGGAATAGAATATCTGCAGGAACGAAAACAGCATCCAGAAAAACATGGTTTGCACAAGTTGCGACTGGTACTTGGTAAAGCGGGCGTCGCGATTCATCATGATGAGCGACAGGACGAGAAAGCCCAGCGGCAGCGCGCCGAGCAGCCACAGGCTGGAGCCAGGTACGTACCAGGTATTGCTAAAGCCCAGGTTGGGCAGATAATAGTAGGTCCACAGGGCACCCATGCCGTCGTAGAGGTAATACAAGCTCATGAGCAACACGTGCGGCAGCAAAAAGCCGAAGACCATGAGCAGGTAATTGCGAAAGGTAGAGCGGGTAAAGATCGCCAGGATCACGATCGACGCCACCAGGTACACGATAAACGAGAAGGCGAAGAGCGAAGCAATGGCAATATAAAAACCAAGGTTAAAAATAGAGCCGGCGTACTGCTCGCGGAATTCGATCTGTTTGTAGAGGTTGTTCATGGCCAGCAGCAGGAAGCCCGAGCCCAGCAGCTCGGGGCTGAGCGAGACCACGTCGAACGAAAAGAGCGAAAGTACGGCAAAGATGAGCGACGGAATAAACGTATTCTCCGAAAAGGCCTTCTTGAAAATGAACACCATGCCCAGGTAGCCGGCCTGCGAGAAGATAATGAGCAGGGCCAGGATGTGCCGGGCCAGGATGGAGCGGCCAAACATCCAGTCAAAAACGCCGTTAAACCAGGCAGCCAGCGGCGGCGTGGAATCGATCAGTTCCGTATACAGGGTGTGGCCATCGCGAACTTTTTCGCCCACCAGAATGCTTTTTAATTCAGGGTAGGTCATGCCGGGGCTGTTCAGGAACAGCGGCAGGCTCGCCACGGCCATAATAATAAGCAGGCCCAGCAGACGATAAGGGTCGTTTATGCGGAAATAACGAAGCAAGGCGTTTTTTTAAAGTGGCTGTTAAAGTAACGCGAAAATTAGGCTAGTGGCTGTAAAGATTGAAATGAATCGCCCGTTTTTTCATCTTTGTCAGGTAAATTAGGTGGGGAAAGTTATGAGCTCGACACGACAACTTAAATATTCCAAGCTTATCCAGAAGGAACTAAGCGATATTTTCCAACGCGACAAACGCGGTATTTTGGAAAACACGTTCATTACCGTGGCCGACGTGCGCGTAAGCGCCGACCTGGGTTTGGCCAAGGTCTACATCAGCATGCTGCTGGCCAAGGATAAGAAAAAGACCATGGACAACATCAACAAGCATAAAAGCGAGGTCCGCAAGGCTCTGGGCGAACGCATCGGCAAACAGGTGCGCATCATTCCGGAGCTGGTCTTCTACCTCGACGAAGTAGAGGAAAACGCGCAGAAGATGGATGCCCTGATCAAGAGCCTCAACATTCCGCCGGCCGACAAACCGTAACCTTTACCCCTCGCCCGTTGAACCTGCCCTTTTTTATCGCCCGGCGTTACTTGCTTTCAAAGCGTAAGAAGAACTTCATCAACATCATCTCCATGTTGTCGATGGTGGGCGTCGCGTTTATTACCGCGGCCCTGGTCATCGTGCTGTCGGTGTTCAATGGACTGGAAGACTTGCTGCGTTCGCTCAATAACTCGTTCGACCCCGAGATCAAGATCGAAGCCACCCAGGGCAAATCCTTTCACGCCACCCAGGCCCTGCTGCAGAAGGTGGCCGCCGTGCCGGGTGTAAAGGTTGTGACCGAAGTGATCGAAGACTATGCCTATGTGCGGTATCACGACGCCAACCAGATCGTGACGCTGAAAGGCGTGAGTGAAAATTTCATCGAGCACGGCCGCATTCCCGCCGAAAGCATTACGCAGGGCAAGCTGCGACTGAAAGAACACAATATCCCATATGCGATGCTGGGGCAGGGCATCGCCAATACCCTTACCGTTGACGCCCGCAATACGGCGTTTCCGATCCAGGTATATTATATCAAAAATGTAAAAGGCGGTAGTACCGATCCGTCGCGTATGTACGCCCGCCTGAACATTTTGCCTGGCGGTGTATTTTCCATCATTCAGAATATAGACGAGAGTTATATGCTCGTGCCGCTGGACTTTGCACAAGAGCTGTTGAGCTATGGCGACAAACGCACCTCCCTGGAGATCAAAACGGTGGCCGGCAGCGATATACAAAAAGTGAAGCTGGCACTGGCGCACGCCCTGGGCGAATCGTTCCGCGTGCTGAACCAGGAGGAGCAGCACAAGGACCTGTATAGCCTGCTGAAATTCGAGAAGTTGTTTACCTTCCTGGCGTTCTCCCTGCTGTTGGGGGTGGGGTCTATCAATATCTTTTTTAGCCTTATGATGCTCGCCCTCGACAAGAAGAAAGACATCTCCATCCTGGCCGCAATGGGTGGCAATCAATACCTCATTCGTAATATTTTCCTGGCAGAAGGCGCCTTAATTGCCTTTATCGGGGCGCTGTCGGGGCTGGCGATCGGGGGCTTTATCTGCTGGCTGCAGCAAAACTTCGGAATGGTATCGATGGGCATGGAAACCTCGATTACGCAGGGCTATCCGGTAAAAATGGACTGGATGGACTTTGCCGCGGCGCTCGTGGTAATGTCAATACTGACAATTATCATCTCCTATCGCCCGGCTGTTCTGGCCGCTCGCTTCGGATCGCCGCAACAATTATAGGGAGTAATTTCTACACTAAATTTGTTGATTTTCTCATTCAATTCTAATCCCGGAATGCTCGCTATTTTCCGGTCCAATGTCTAAATTGCGGATTCTGTTTTCATCAAAAAACCGTTTTTGTGATGAAAGTTTCTGCTTCACAACCATTTCAAATTATCTATTCGTTGTACCAACACGAATACCTCGGCTATATTTTCGAGTCGTATATCGTGCATTTGGATGATAAGGGTAAACTTACGTATCAACACCAGAACATTTCATCCAAGAATGCACGCGAGTTTTCGAAAGGACTCGACGATCGCGACTTCGAGCTGATCGAGCTGATGGATTCGATGCAGCAGGAAACGATCGTAAAGAAGTTCTCGGCCAAGTTCATGAAGCCCGAGGAATTCTTTGCCAAGACCTACGACAAGACGAAAGGCAACGAATTGATCCAGGATCAGATCGAAGACTACCTGGAAAAACGCCGCGCGAAGATCCTCGAAAAGATGAAGGGCAAACAGCTCTTCGAAATGGGGAACGACGGCGAGCCTACCTGGAAACGAATTGACGTGCTGGAGAAGCGCGCAACAATTCAATTCCACTTCATGCGCACCGACGATCAAACGAACTACTACCCTACCTTATATTTTCAAGGCAAGAAACTGGACCTGCCCGATCCGTCGGCTTACCTGGTATGCAAGAATCCGGCGTGGATGGTGCTCAATGGCAGCCTCTATGGATTTGAAAAATATGTAGACGGTAAAAAGCTGATCCCCTTCTTCGCAAAAAAATTCGTGGTGATTCCACGCAATGTGGAGGAGACATACTACAACCGTTTTGTCGCACCCCTCATTGCCTCCTTTGACGATGTCGACGCCAGCGGTTTTGAGATCAACAAAACTACCTACGACCCACATCCGGTACTGACGCTCTCCGAGCTTCACACCACACAGATGGCCTCGGCCCCGTCGCTTTTTGACAGTGGTGCCCCGGCCGATGATAGCAGTGATGAAAGCGGCAAGATCGTATTCGATCTGTCGTTTAAATATGGCAAGCACCGGTTCCGCGGTGATAATATCGGCCCGGTAAGCGTAAGTCTCGAGAAACAAGGCGAGGGTTATATCTTCCACCGGGTGGCCCGCCATACCGACCTGGAAAAGAACTTCCTCCACACGCTCCAAAAGCTGGGATTGCCGATGAAGGGTTTCCGGGTGGCGGTTCCCAAATCCGAAGCCTTTTCGTGGTTGAATGAAAACCGCGTGAACCTTCTCAACCTGGGCTTTGAAGTGAGCCAGCCGGAAAGCCGCGACAAAAAATACTTTGTCGGCAAGGCGATCATCGAGGTGGAGGTAAAGGAAAACATCGATTGGTTTGACATCCACGCCAAAATACGCTTTGGCGAGTTTGAAGTGCCTTTTAAGGATCTGCGCCGGCTCATTATGCGCCGAAAAGTGGAATTTAAGCTTCCCAATGGCGAAATCGCGATTATTCCAGAGGCCTGGCTGACGAAATATGCCGATCTGTTCTCGCTCAGCGAAACCGAAGGCGATCACGAAAAGCCTGTACTGCGCAAGCACCACCTGAACCTGGTAAAGGAACTGGAAGAAGGCAACCTGGCCAAGGTCCACCTGAGCGAAAAACTCCGCTCGATGAGCTCCTTTAGCGGAATTAAGAATTATCCGATACCCGCAGGCTTTAAAGGCGAGCTTCGCCCCTATCAGCGCGCCGGCTATAACTGGCTGCGGTTTCTGAACGAATACAACCTGGGTGGCTGTCTGGCCGACGATATGGGTCTGGGTAAAACCGTGCAGACGCTTACCATGTTACTGGCGGAGAAAGAAGCAGGCTCTGGCACCTCGTTGTTGATCATGCCCACGTCGCTGATCTACAATTGGGAGATGGAAGCCAGCAAATTCACCCCCGATCTGCGCATTTTGAACTATACGGGCACGCTGCGCAACAAAGACATCCGGCGGTTTGAGAACTACGACCTGATTTTGACGTCCTATGGCATTACCCGCCTGGACGTAGACCTGCTTCAGCAGTTCTATTTCAATTATATCATCCTCGACGAGTCGCAGGTCATTAAAAACCCCACCTCTAACATTTCCAAGGCCGTTCGCGAGCTTAAATCGCGCCATAAGCTGGTGCTGACCGGTACGCCCATTGAAAACACCACGCTGGACCTCTGGTCACAGATGTCATTCATCAATCCGGGCATTTTGGGGGCTCAGACGTATTTCCGCAATGAATTTCAGAACCCCATCGAAAAGCGGAACGACGAAACCCGCTCCAAAAAGCTGCACGCCATCATCAAGCCATTCATTTTACGCCGTCATAAATCGCAGGTAGCAACAGAACTGCCCGAAAAGGTGGAAAACGTGCAGTATTCAACCATGACGCCCGAACAAGAGAAGCGCTACGAGGAGATTAAGTCCGTGTATCGCGAAAAGATCTTCAAGCTTATCGAAACGGAAGGCCTCGGAAACAGCCGTTTTATGATCCTGGAGGGTCTTACCAAACTACGGCAACTGGCCAATCACCCAAAAATGCTCGATCAGGGCTATACGGGCGATTCGGGTAAACACGAAGATGTCACGCACATGCTGGAAAATGCTATGGGCGACGGTCACAAGATCCTTGTGTTTAGCCAGTTTGTAAAGCACCTGGAATTGGTCAGAAGCTATCTTAAAAGCCGGAAAATCGACTTTGCTTATCTGGACGGTTCAAGCACCGACCGTAAGGAACAGGTGGAACGTTTTAACAAAGACGCCAATCTGAAGGTTTTTCTGATCTCGATAAAGGCCGGTGGTTTGGGGCTCAACCTGACCGAGGCCGATTATGTATTCATTCTCGACCCCTGGTGGAACCCGGCGGTGGAAGCGCAGGCGGTAGACCGTGCCCACCGCATTGGTCAGAAAAAGAAGGTTTTCACGTACAAATTCATCACGCGTAACACCGTAGAGGAGAAGATCCTGATGCTGCAGCAACGAAAGCTGAAGCTCACGACAGAGCTTATTACAACCGAAGAAAGCTTTATGAAGCAGCTCTCAAAAGAGGATATCATGCAGATGCTGGTATAGAAGCGCGTCTTTTAAGCGTGTTTGCAAAAGGAACCTATAAGTCAGGTATAGCTCAAGGATAGGTATGGTATAGCGTTGATACGGGTAATCCTTAGCGATGATATACGTGATCGGTAAGGTTGCGTTAGGCAAAGGCTCTGTCAGCTGGCCTTAATAATTGTCGTATCCTGATGCAAATGGCGTTTTTTCCAGCGGTTATGGGACCAAAGCCAGGTCGTGGGATCTTGCCGGATCAATTCCTCCACCGCCTTCGCATATTGCTCGACGATAACGTGGCTATCCTTTTCATACGGCGGCGCTGCAATCTCTACAAGTTTTGCCTCATAATAACCGCGTTTCACTTTTCGTATCTCGGCGAAAAGAACCGGAAACTGCATGATCACAGCCAACTGATTGGCGCCAAAGAAAAACAGTGTTTCCTGGTTTAGGAACTGCAGACTGTACTTTTTGTCCTTTTTATACCCGGGATACTGATCTCCCACCAGCGCGATCCCCCGAAGAATGTCTTTACGCTTTACAGACACCCGCGCAACCTCATCCCGCTTGATGGGAAACGCGCCAAACCGGGTGCGTGAAAGCAATGAAAATCGATTAAAAAACTGGTTGTGTTGAGGCTGGTAAATAAAATCGGATTGGAACGGATAGCTGAAGCTGGCAGCGACCAGCAGCCATTCCCAGTTAAAATGATGCGATGCGAGGATAAAGACGGATTGGCCCTGTGCTTTAAATTTTTCTGCCGCGGCCACGTCGGTATAACGCATGCGCCGACCAAGCTCTTCTTTACTGATCGTAAGCAATTTCAGCATTTCCACAGCGTAATCGCACAAATTGCGATAGAACTGTTTTTCGATCTTTCGCAGTTCTTTTTCTGTCTTTTCCGGAAAGGAGTTTGTCAAGTTCTTCCACACCATCTTCCGGCGGTAGCGCACCAGGTAGTAGCTGACCGCAAACAGGAAATCGGAGAATGCGTAAAGCAACCAAAACGGAAGCGATGATAGTAGTCGTACAAAAAGCATCTCGGCAAAACAATATGGGGGCAAGTTACGCAAGTATTGCTATTTTTGAGCCCTCAGACGCCCATCTAGCTGATAACAAGCTCACTAGCAGAGTGCCTGTTTAACGATTCCATCCCATGAAAGACAAGGTTGTCATCATTACCGGGGGCTCTTCCGGTATCGGTAAGGCACTGGCTGAGAAATTCGGCCGCGAAGGCTCCCGCATTTTAATCACCGGGCGGCAGCTACCCGAGCTAAACGCAGCGGTAGACGAGCTAAAAAAACAGGGCATTACCATTGCTGGTTTTCAAGCCGACGTCAGCAAGGAAGACGACAATCGCCGCATGGCCGAGGAAGCAATCAGACTTTACGGCACAATCGACATTCTCGTCAATAACGCTGGTATTTCTATGCGGGCGCTCTTTTCAGAAGTCGATCTGGAGGTGGTTAAAAAGGTTATGGACATCAATTTCTATGGTGTTTTATACGCTACGCGGTATTGTTTGCCCGAAATCACCAGGAACAAAGGTTCTGTTGTGGGCATCTCATCTATTGCCGGCTTTCGCGGCCTGCCAGGCCGTACAGGGTATTCTGCCTCCAAATTTGCATTAAACGGCTTTTTGGAGGTCCTGCGTACGGAATTGCTGAAAACAGGAGTTCATGTATTAACTGCCTGCCCGGGCTTTACAGCCTCCAACATCCGCAAGCGTGCGTTGGCGAAAGACGGTAGCGCCCAGGGCGAATCACCCCGCGCAGAAGAGAAAATGATGTCGGCCGAAGAATGCGCCCGTCACATCTATAATGCGACCGTGCATCGTAAACGCACATTAATCCTCACCACGCAGGGCAAATTGGCCGTATTCTTTAATAAATGGCTGCCTTCCTTTGCAGACAAGATGGTGTATAACGTGATGGCAAAAGAGGCCAATGCACCCATTAAATAAAGATCCGGGCAAATTGTTTGGATAAAAGCTCGCGGGCGTAGCATTCCTCTGCCAGCCTTCGGGCCGATTTCTGCGCCTGTTTTAAAATTTCGCGGTTTTCGAGGTAAGGCATTATGTTTTCCACAAAAGAACCCGGCCGTTGGTGGTCTACATAAAAACCGCATTTGCGCTGCTCTATCTCACTTTTTATCCAACCGCCGAAGTTTACGATCACAAGCTTGCCGGCGGCCAGGCCGTCAAAGTATTTATTAGGAGAACCCGTTTCCAATACCGGCACCGGCTTATAGGAAATGAAAACCGCGTCAGTGACATTCAAGACGTCGTGTACACCTGGCCGGTCTTGAAAATCGATAAAGGAAAGCGTTTTCAGCATCAGGCGCTTTGCTGTTTCACGCAAGTGGCCAAGCTTCGCGCCCTCGCCGCACAGAATGAAATGAACTGGCAAAGCCGCTTTCTCGCTGGCCCGTACGCATTCCAGGAATTGATCGAGCCCGTTAGCAATGCCCAGCGCGCCGATATAGGATATTACCAGTTTTCCCGAAACATCGAATTTGGCTTCCAAAAGCGGTTCTTTCTCCTCGGGTTGAAAAAAAGCAGTATCCGCCATATTCGGAATAATGTGAATAGGCTTTCCAGGGGCACGTTTTTGAACGGCCTCCGCGATGGGTACCGATAAAGCTACGACTGCTTTCGCCCGACGGTAAATGTTCATTTCCAGTCCGTAGAGGGCCCTTTTGAATAATGGGCTTTTGACGGCACCCAATTGAATAGGTGCGTCAGGCCACAGATCCCCCACTTCAAAAATGTAGGGAATGCCATACCAACGCTGGATCCACTGTGCCGCCAGGCCTATTGTCAGCGGCGTGGAAATGGCATAGCAGACATCAACATCGCGATAATGCCGGGCCGCACGCACGGCCTGAAGAATGTAGCGAACGAACGAAATCCCCCTTTTATAAAAGCCAAAGCGGTTTTCGTAAGGGTTGGGCACGCTGTGCACCGTAATGCCGTCGATCGTTTTAACCTCCTCGTCCGGCCGGGCATGCCCGGTAATGACAACGGTCTGAATACCGGCCGCCGCCAATGCCCGGGCCAGGTAATATGAACGCAGGGCTCCTCCTTTTTGAGGTGTGTTAAAATGCTGGTGGAGGATCAAAACTTTCACGCTGCAAATAAAAGGAAAGTTGATGGCTCTGCTTGCTGCCCATTATTTTTTATGGCATCTGGAGGTATATTTACATCTGATTGTCAGCTCTTTACAAACTAGGCCTTGTTAGGATCTCCCACACTTCCCAAAAAACATTCGTCCGGATACTTTATTGGTGGCGTCATCATCGGCCTGGCCGGTGCGATCTGCTTTTCCACAAAAGCAATCGTGGTAAAGCTCGCGTATCGCGAAACAGACGTCGATGCCATTACCCTGCTGGCGCTGCGGATGTTGTTCTCGTTGCCTTTCTTTTTGCTCTCCGCAGCGTTCGCGTCCTCAAAAAGCGGAAACGTAAAATTCACAGGCCGGCAATGGGCGGCGGTAGCTGTCGTCGGCATTCTGGGTTATTATATCAGCAGTCTGCTGGATTTTCTGGGACTGCAATATATCTCGGCAGGAATGGAACGACTTATCCTGTTCATCTATCCTACCCTGGTAGTGCTTATGTCCGCCTGTTTCTTGAAGCAGAAGGTCAGCGATTATCAGTGGCTGGCATTATTGATTACCTATGCGGGATTGCTGCTCGCGTTTTGGAGCGAAGTGAATTGGAGTGAAGCTCCGGACGAACATTTCTATCTGGGCGTAGGGCTTATTTTTCTTTGCGCCATTACCTATGCGCTATACATCGTGGGCAGCGGCCGGCTGATCCCGGTCGTGGGTGCGGGGAAGTTTAACAGTTATGCCATGACCTTTGCAGCGGCCGCTGTGCTGGTCCATTTCTTCCTGGTCAGCGACCGGTCGCTGTTCCATCTTTCAGAAGAAATCTACTTCTACAGTTTCATCATGGCCATTCTGTCGACCGTCATTCCATCCTACCTGGTTTCGGAAGGCATTAAACGCATGGGTTCGGACAATGCCGCCATTGTTGGAAGTGTTGGACCCGTATCGACGATCCTGCAGGCATACATCTTCTTACAAGAACCCGTATACGCCGCCCAGCTCATCGGGACGGCGCTGATACTGGTTGGCGTACTGCTGATTGGCAAAAAGGGACGGTCATGAAAAATTTTTTTCAGATTCTGTCACAAACAGACAACGACTTTGTCTTACAAGCAAAAGGCTCAGGGTGGGCCCGCATTTAATTTTTACTACTACAATAGACATTTAACATGGCCGTAATTCTCGCATTTTTTATCGGGCACTGGTACCTTTCTTTGTTTTTCCAGACCTTTTTTCTGCACCGGTATGCCTCGCACCGTGCCTTTACCATGAACAAATTTTGGGAGAAGGTATTTTTCGTTCTGACCTGGATCTTCCAGGGCGCGAACTATCTCAGCCCCTATGGCTATGGCGTTATGCACCGCATGCACCATGCCTTTGCGGATACCGAAGATGATCCGCACTCGCCGAAATACGACGAAACCATCTGGAATATGATGTGGAAAACCCGCACGATCTATTCCGACATTGCCAACCGCAAGATGATCGTTGAGAAACGCTTTACAGAAGGTGTTCCGCAGTGGAATTCTTTTGACAAATTCGCCCGTTCATGGCCGTCACGGCTGTTTTGGGCCGCTATCTACATTACGATCTATGTCATGTTCGCACCCAGCCCATGGTTTTATCTATTGTTGCCTATCCATTTCCTGATGAGCCCGATCCACGGCGCGATCATCAACTGGTTTGCACACAAGTACGGCTATCGCAACTACGAAGTGGGCGATACGTCTAAAAACTTTCTGCCGGTCGATTTCCTGATGATGGGCGAAAGCTATCACAACAATCACCACAAACACGGAAACCGTGCGAACTTCGGTGGTGTTCGCTGGCACGAGATCGACCCGACATACATTGTTATTAGAATATTAGACAAAGTGGGTATCATCAAGATTGCCCGCAGCAAAGGCGTAAGCATCGAAAATGTGCAGAAGGCCGCCTAGAAAGATAATCTTTTGATCGAAAAGGGCTCTGGATTGATTTCCAGGGCCTTTTTTATTTCCGGGTGGTAGAGACGACCACACGCCAGCGAAACGCCCATTTCCATCGAAGCTGAAAATCGTCAATTCCTGCGTTTTTGAGGATTCTAACCACTTCTTCCTTTGTAAAAGCCCGCAACACCGAGAGCGGCGCATCAAATTTTACCATCGACGACCGTGAAAACAGCACCGTAAGCCATTTAATGGAATAATAGGCTACCGGGTGCCGATGAATGTCATTTATAATTATGCCCTTTCGGGCCTGATTTCGCAGGTTGCTAAAAAAAGTACTGAGCTGATCGTCGGTAAAATGGTGATAGAACAAAGTGCCTAAAACAACGTCAAAACGCAGGTTTTTAAATTCTTCTGAAAAGATGTCCAACGCCGAAAATTCGATTTCCGCTAAATGCTGCAGGTTTTTGCGCGCAAAGGCAATGATATGAGGATTGGCATCAATTCCGAATAATCTGACGGAAAGGCCCTTTTTTGCCGCCCAATGATGAATGATCCGTAGCATATCGCCTCCTCCGCAGCCCAAATCGACAATTGTGATGGTTTCGTTTGCCGGCCAATCTTTTAAAAGCTGCTCCAGTGCCGTAATCGTGACGGCATTGCCACCCAGCCATTTATTGATAAACTCCAGTTCGCGCAACGTTTGATGTACGACCTCGCCGGCACAGTGCAGATCGTCCATAATCTCGATTTCCGTTGAACGGGCTGAGAATTTGGGCATAATTCAGGTGGTTTGAATGCGCAGCAGCATGCTTTCCAGGGTAAGACCAGGACCGAATGCAAAGCTCAGAATGTGCTTTCCATCGTCTTCCTTCGCGGTTTTTCTAAAGATCTCTTGCAGCACAAAGACCACGGTAACGGACGACATATTTCCAAAATCCGCCAAAACCTGATAGGCAGCGGCATTTTGTTCGCGCGTCAGTCCCAGCTTGGCTTCGATCGCCTCCAGGATCTTCCGGCCACCCGGGTGGATCGCGAAGTAGCTGATATCGGGGATCTCGATCGCGATCTTCTTTAGCAGTCGCGCGGTGAGATCGCCAATGCCGCGGCCGATCACGTCGGGCACATAAGACGAAAGCATCATTTCAAAACCATGGTTTCCGATCTGCCAGGCCATGTCGTGTTGACCCGCAATAGAAAAATCGTTGTGAAACGCTTCACAAAGCAGGTTTTTTACTCCGGCGGGTTTTGCCTGTACGAACACCGCGGCGGAGCCGTCGGCAAAAAGGGCATTGGCCAGAATGTTGTCGTCCGACGGATGCTGCTGGAAGTGGATGCTGCACAGCTCGGTGCAGACCACCAATACACAGGCATCCGGGTTGGCGGCGCAAAAAGCATCGGCTGCTTTCAGAGCGTTGAACGCTGCGTAGCAACCCATAAAGTTGATGCTGGTTCGCTGTACACTCGTGGACAACCCAAGCGCATGCACCAGTTCGATGTCTAACCCGGGTGCATACATGCCGGTACAGCTGACCAGCACCAGGTGTGTCACACGCGTCAGATCGACTGAAGGGTTATTTGTTTTGAGATCGGCAACGGCCGCCAGGCTTAACGGCAGGGCCTGCTGGCGGAAGAGTGCCATGCGTTTTGCCGTATCGGGAAAGGGTTCGCCGTTGGGTGTATTAGAAAAAAAAGTAAAGTCTCCGGTTTTGCCGTAATCTTCGAGTACCGAATAGCGGGTGTGGATACCGGCGGCTTTAAAGATCGTCCGCAGCTTACGGCTTTCACCGGCGTCGAGCTTCATAGCCTTCACCATAAAATCGGCGATGGCCGATTGATCAAAACGGTGCGGGGGATTGGCGGTACCAATCGCGGTGATATAGCTCATGCCTTCAATATCCTGAAAGTGTATTGGAACAGCGTACGGCCGGCGTTACTTCTCATCCTGGTAAATGAACGTTTTGCCTTCTCCCTTTTTGGTGATGTAGCCCCGGTACATACCTGTTGTGTTGAATGTCATGGAAATATTACCATGCCTGTCCAGCGCAATGATACCACCGTCGCCGCCCAGCCGCGGTACTTTTTTCATGACCACGCTGTCTGCCGCTTGCTGCAGCGGAAGGCCGGCGTAGCGCATCAACGCATTGATATCGTGTGCTACGGCCAGACGTATAAAATACTCGCCCCAGCCCGTGGCAGAAACTCCACACGTGGCATTGTCGGCATAAGTGCCCGCCCCGATGATCGGCGCATCGCCGACCCGTCCATATTTTTTGTTCGTCATGCCACCCGTGGAGGTACCGGCGGCAATATTTCCGTAGCGGTCGAGGGCAACAGCCCCTACGGTTCCAAACTTTCTGTCCCTGCTATAGGGATCGATTAAAGCGGCTTCTTTGCCCGCTTCTTTTTGCTGTACTCGCTGCCATTGCTTGTAGCGCAGCGAGTCGAAGAAGTATGCAGGGTCGACAATTTCGAGACCCTGTTCGGCGGCAAATTTTTCCGCGCCGGCACCGATCAGCATGACGTGGTCCGATTTTGTCATGACAGCATGCGCTGCCGTGATCGGATTTTTTATAGTCGTAACACCGGCCACCGCGCCGGCCATGAGATTGCTGCCATCCATGATGGAAGCGTCGAGTTCGTTCTTTCCCTCGTTTGTAAAGACGGCGCCCTTGCCGGCGTTGAACAGCGGATTGTCTTCCATTACTTTGATGGCAGCGATCACCGCGTCGAGACTTTTGCCTCCCTGCGCGAGCACGGCGTAGCCACTGTCGAGTGCCTGGTTCAATCCGGCACGGTAAGCGGCCTCGCGTTCGGGTGTCATATTCTCGCGTTTGATGGTGCCCGCACCGCCGTGGATGACGAGCGTCACAGGCCCAATGGTGTCGTGGGATGATGACGGCGAAGCTGGACGATTACACGCTGCGCAGGTTAACAGCAGGAAAAAGGAAACACGTGCACGCATGGCTCGATTTTAAGTAAAAAGAAAGAGAATTACATGGTATTGTAGTTGGGATATGGCAATAAATGGTGTAATATTTTTGTTTTCAGGGTTGACCACCTAATTTTGCGAATCTTTACTAAAAGTTAGGATACAACCCCTTATGGCTAAAAGTAAGAAGTCAAGCGCTAAGCCGGCCAAGAAAGCTGCAAAAGCGAAACCTGTAGCAAAAGCAAAGAAGGCTGCTCCTGCCACGAAGTCGGCTGCCAAGAAAGCACCCGCGAAGAAAGTTGTAGCAAAAGCTCCTGCCAAAAAAGCTGCGCCCAAGAAAGCCGTCGCGAAAAAAGAGGCTCCCAGGAAAGAGGCTCCGAAAAAGCCGGTCGCCGTTACAGCGCCGAAAAAAGCCGAGAAGGTTGAGAAAGTAGAAAAAGTAGAGAAAGTAGTAGCAGCCGAAAAAGTGGAAAAGGCCGCGCCGAAAAAAGTCGAGCGCATGGCTACCCAACTCGCGCCGCCAATTAAAACTGTTCCGGTGGCCGCGCCGAAGCCGGCACCTCCACAATTAAATATTTTCCCCGTGCCGAATCAAAGACCGATTGCTCATAAAGCAGCAAAGGCTCCTTCTGCCGCCGACGAGCGTACCCGTTACTCCGAAGAAGAGCTGAAAGAATTTGAGTCGCTGATCAATCGCAAGCTCGACAAAGCACGCGATGAGTATAAGATCCTGAAAGATACCCTGAACCGTAACAACGACGAAGGTACAGATGCTACTTCCGGTGGTAACACCAAGGTACTGGAAGACGGTGCCGAAACCGCCGAAAAGGAAAACCTCAGCCAGCTGGCCGCCCGTCAGCAAAAGTATATCACCAACCTCGAGAATGCGTTGGTGCGCATCAAGAACGGAACGTATGGTATCTGCTCCGTCACGGGCAAGCTAATACCAAAAGAACGACTCATCGCGGTGCCGCATACGACACAGTCGATCGAGGCAAAAATGATGCAACACGATTAACGAAAATCCCCTCTTCACCGAGGGGATTTTTGTCTCAGATATATTTTCTGACCTTATCACTTTACCCTTTACAGTAGCGTGGATTTTCTTCAGAACCATATAGAAGCGTTGATCTTCTGTTCGCCGACGCCCATTAAACTGGCCGACATCAAGGCGTGTCTTTCTGAAATGTTTAATGCCGACGTGCCCGATGACGATATCGAAGGTGCTATTTACCGACTGCAGGAAAAGTTTGAGAACGACGATTTCTCTTTCCAGCTTTTTCAAGCCGCCGGCGGTTATCAGTTCCTGACCAAGCCGGCCTACCAGACCAGCATCGGTATCATGCTTAAACAGCAGTCGAAAAAACGTCTCTCGACATCCGCCATGGAGACACTTTCGATCATCGCTTATAAACAGCCTATCTCCAAGACCGATATCGAAAACATTCGCGGCGTGAACTGCGACTACGCCGTACAAAAACTGTTAGACCGTAACCTGATCGAAATTACCGGGAAGGCCGACACGATCGGCCGCCCCATGCTGTACGGCACCACGGTAAAATTCATGGAGTACTTCGGCATCAACGATCTGGCAGAGTTGCCGGCGCCAAAAGAATTCACCGGCGACGTAAGCACCATCGGCGAGAATGCCGAAACAAAAGAAGAACCAACAGCAAGCACCACGGAGGAGCCGGAAGCGGTCACGCCGGAAAATACTGACGAGGCTTCCGCAACCGAGCCCACAGCAACAAACGGTCAGGACAGCGGACCTGACATGGATGCAGACAACAAAGATTTAAAAGAACCAGATGCCCAGGCATAACAAGGAAGACGGCCCGTCACGTGGCCGCAAAGGCCCCACAGGGGCAAAGCCCAAATTTGATACTTCCTCGTTTTCAAAACGAGGTAGTGGCCCAGCAAAGTCATTCAAAAAAGACGACGCCAAACCGCCGCGTAAAACACGCACAGAAGGCGAATCTGGCGGTGGTTTCCGTAAACGTTCAGGCGAAGGTTTTTCAGAAGGCGGACGCGCAAAGTCTTTCAAGAAAGACGGCGCCAGGTCATTTCGTAAGGACGCCGGTGCGGGCGAATCGCGCGGTGGTTTCAAAAAACGCAGCGAAGGATCTTCTGAAGGCGCACGCCCCAGGTCATTTAAGAAGGACGGAGAAAAACCCTTCCGCAAAAAGACTGACGATGAATCTACGGGTGGCTTCCGCAAGCGTGGCGACGAAAGCTTTTCTGAAAGAAGAGCAGGCGCACGCGCCGGTTTTTCTGCACGCCCTGCACGCGGCGGCGCCGA
This sequence comes from Dawidia soli, assembly GCF_018598185.1. Taxonomy (GTDB): domain Bacteria; phylum Bacteroidota; class Bacteroidia; order Cytophagales; family Cyclobacteriaceae; genus Ohtaekwangia; species Ohtaekwangia soli. The sequence goes on along the minus strand of NZ_JAHESC010000065.1, from coordinate 14,725 downwards.
TAAGCCTCGTCGCAGTCGCGAGGAAGAGGGAGATAAACCTTTCCGCCGTCGTGAAGACAAACCCTTTGGCGACAAGCGCGAAGGCAAGAGCTTCTCGGAAAGAAGAAGCACCCGCGCCGGAGCTTCGGGATCAGAACGCGCTGAGCGACCGCGTCGTGGTAAAGAGGAAGACGACTTCGACAAGAAATCTTCCGCCGGTAAGCGCGGCGTAAGCTCGCTCCGTCGCGACGATGACAGAGGCCGTGAAAGCAAGAAGAGCTTATCGACCGGCCGTACCCGTAAATCAGAAGATGCATACGACGAACCGGCGGAGGCACAAACCGGCAAGGTTCGTTTGAACAAGTATATCGCCAACAGCGGGGTATGCTCGCGCCGCGAGGCCGATGAGCTCATTACCATGGGCCTGATCTCCGTCAACGGCAAGGTCGTTACCGAGCTGGGCTACAAGGTCAATCCGGGCGATGAAGTGCGCCACGAAGAAAAAGTACTGCGGGCCGAAAAACCTGTATACGTTCTGCTGAACAAACCGAAAGGGTATATCACGACCACCAACGATCCGCAGGAGCGTAAAACCGTTATGCACATCCTCGGTGGTGCAATAAAAGAACGCATCTACCCCATCGGCCGCCTGGACCGGAACACCACGGGCTTGCTGCTGCTCACCAACGATGGCGAGCTGGCCGAGAAGCTGATGCACCCGTCGTATAACGTCAAGAAGATCTATAAAGTAGAACTGGACAAGCCGCTGTCAAAAGGCGATTTCCAGAAGATCCTCGACGGCATCCGCCTGGAAGAAGGCCGTGCCGTAGTAGACGACCTGGCGATTGTCTCGGACGACGGCAAGACCATTGGCATCGAGCTGCACATTGGCTGGAACCGCGTCGTACGACGCATCTTTGAATCGCTGGAGTATGAAGTGGTTAAGCTCGATCGCTCGGTATATGCCGGTTTGGATAAGAAAGATCTGGGCAGGGGCGAATGGCGATTCTTACGAAAAGACGAAGTAGTTCGCTTGAAGCACTACAAATAACAGATGAGACCGGCCAAACGCCGGTCTTATTTTTTAAGCGTTCTCCAACTGTATCCGGAAAACGCTGCCCTTTCCCAGCTCAGAGGTGACGTCGATGGTCCCCTTTACTTTGTTGAGTGCCTCGCGCACGATGTATAAGCCAAGGCCCGTGCCCTCGGTATCGACAGAGGCACGATAGAACATTTCAAAGATTCGCGGCAGGCTTTCTTCCGGAATACCCTGTCCGTTGTCCTCCACGGTAATCTCAACCAGGTCGCTGTTGCGGGTAAAGCAAATGCGGATATAGGGCTTGGGCTGATCGAGGTTGTGATACTTTACGGCGTTGGCCAGCAGGTTATTCAACACGATCTTGATCTGGTTGTAGTCCGATACAAAAACGTCGGTGCCGTTGGGGCTATAGTCCAGCTCGATAGCGGAGGCACCCTTGTTAAATTTTATATCGGTTATCGTTTCGTCCACAAGGTCTTTCAGACGCAGCTCTTCCATGCGCGGCTCGGTCTTCTTGCTGCGCGAAAGGCTGAGGATATCGCCGATGACGAGGTCTAATTTTTTGATCCGGGATTCGATCATGTCCATAAACATTCGCGCCCGTTCCTCCTCGAACTCCAGCTTGCCCAGATACGTCAGCCCCAGGATCGAGGCGATCGGCGCGCGCAGGTCGTGTGAGGTGTTGTATAAGAACATGTCGAGCTCCTTGTTGGAACGACCGAGCTTTTCACGTTCATCTTCCAGCAGCCAGATCACCATGCTCATGCCCATCAGGGCGATCAGCAACAGATCGGCCACGCCAAAAAAGCCGGGCACCTCCATGCGCTGGTCGGCTACGTTGACAACCACTTCGGCAAAGTAATACAACTGATAGAGACTAAAGACGATAAAGGAACCCGCCAGCATCCGCTGTCCGAGGCCGCGGGAGAATTTCCGGTTGCGTAGCACCACGACGCCGGTAAATAAGAAACCCGAGCCCATGGCCAGCGTGCGGCTACCGACGCGCGCCAGGTGGCGCAGGTTTGAATCCTGCACATTCTGACTGAAGAGTATCACCGAGGCCACCGCGATGCAAAAGACTGCCAGCAGGATCACTTTAAATTGCCGGCGGTTAAAAGCCCTTTCGGTCACCAGCTCATACGTGCCGCGCAGCACCCAAAGCACCTGCAGAAAACACGACATCTGACCTACCACACTGGTTATGAGGCGAATGGGAGACTGACTGTACGCCAGGTACAATGTAACGACACCGGTACAGGCCATATAGACGGCAAACGCGCTCCAACTCAGTGCCCAGGTGTAGAGGAACCGGCGGCGATAGAGAATGCCGAAGTGCCGGAACATAAAGAACAGGATCACCCCCAGGATACATTGGGCCAGGTACAAATAGAGCAGGCGTACGATGGTATCAGAGAGGTGTAAACCCATGGGTCTGGGGATTGCTTGCTAAAATATTAAAAATTAGGCCGGTAGCAGCACCCGGCCGGAGGGAAAAAGAAAAAGGCCTCGTCGGAGGCCTTCTGTGGTGATGGAGGGAGTCGAACCCCCGACACAAGGATTTTCAGTCCTTTGCTCTACCAACTGAGCTACATCACCTAATTTTGACCGCACGTCTGGCGGACAGGGGCACAAAAGTATGTAAATTTATATTTGGTGCAAAACCCTGTGAGAATTTATTGAAATTAATGGATTAGGATTTATTATCGCATATGATTCAACAAGCACTTTTCGTCATCACCCTGGGTGTGGCGATCTACTTTATCCGAAAACGCGTTTTACGCCTCTGGGCCAACATTAAGCAGGGAAAAGACCGGGTCATTAACGACCGTCCCGGCGAGCGTTTAAGCAACATGGTGCTCGTTGCTTTTGGCCAGAAAAAAATGTTCAAAAAATTTATTCCGGCCTTTCTCCATCTCTTCATTTACGTCGGCTTCGTGGTCATCAACCTCGAAGTGCTGGAATTTATCATCGATGGCGTGGCCGGCACCCACCGCATCTTCGCCCCTTACCTGGGCGGATTTTATACGGTATTGATGAACATTTTTGAATTCCTGGCGCTGGCCGTACTGCTGTCGTGCGTCTTTTTCCTGATCCGCCGCAATGTGTTGAAGATAAAACGCTTTCATGCCGCCGAGCTAACCGCCTGGCCCAGGCTGGACGCTAACATCATTTTGTGCACCGAGATCGTGCTCATGCTGGCGATCCTGAATATGAATGCTGCCGACCAGGTGCTGCAGCAACTCGGCGCCGATCATTATACCCCCACAGGCAAACTTGTTCTGAGCTCATTCTTTGTGCCGCTGTATGACTCCCTGTCCGAGACAGCCCTGGCCGTCATCGAACGCGGCGCATGGTGGTTCCATATCATCGGCATTCTGGCATTTGCCGTATACGTCACCTACTCCAAGCACCTGCACATTTTCCTTGCCTTCCCGAACACATACTTTGCAAACCTGGAACCCAAAGGGCACATGAAGAACATGCCCGTGGTAACAAACGAAGTGAAGCTGATGCTGGGGCTGGCCGATGCCAATGCCACCCCCCCGGCGGAGCCGGGTCGTTTTGGTGCCCGCGACGTACGCGACCTGAGCTGGAATAACTTAATGGCCGCTTACTCCTGCACGGAGTGTGGCCGCTGCACGGCAGAATGCCCGGCCAACCTGACCGGCAAAAAGCTTTCGCCGCGCAAGATTATGATGGACACCCGCGACCGCATGGAAGAGATCGGCAAGAGCCTCGAGAGCGGTGGCCCCGGCGCCGAAGATGGAAAATTCCTGTTGGGCGATTACATCACCAAAGAAGAGATCAACGCCTGCACAAGCTGCAACGCCTGTGTGGAAGCGTGCCCGGTCATGATCAACCCGCTGGAGATCATCCTCGAGCTGCGTCGCTATGTGGCCATGGAAGAATCCGGCTCGCCAGCATCGTGGAACTCCATGTTCCAAAATATTGAAACCAGCTTCGCGCCCTGGAAATTTCCGCCCAGCGACCGGTTTAAATGGGCCCAGGACTAACGCAACGAAGTACGACTTAACAACCAGACGACAATGAACGTAGTGACCATGGCCGATATGGCCGCCAAAGGCGAAAGCCCCGAAGTACTTTTCTGGGTAGGGTGCGCCGGATCTTTCGACGACCGCTATAAACGTGTAACCCGGGCTTTTGTAAAAATCCTGCAGGCGGTCAATATCAACTTCGCTGTCTTGGGACCCGAAGAGACCTGTACGGGCGATCCCGCCCGGCGTGCAGGCAACGAATTTCTTTTTCAGATGCAGGCCATGAGCAACATCCAGGTGCTGAATGGCTACAATATCAAAAAGATCGTTACCGCCTGCCCCCACTGTTTCAACACCATCAAAAACGAATATCCCGAGCTCGGCGGCAACTACGAGGTGATCCACCACTCGGCATTCCTGCAGCAGCTCATTCAGGAAGGAAAGATCAAGGTAGAAGGGGGCTCGTTCAAAGGCAAAAAGATCACCTATCACGACTCCTGCTACCTGGGCCGCGCCAACAATATTTACGAAGCTCCCCGCAGCGTGCTGGAAGCCCTCGACGCCGACCTGGTGGAAATGAAGCGCTGCCGAACCACGGGCCTGTGCTGCGGCGCCGGCGGTGCGCAAATGTTCAAGGAGCCTGAGAAGGGCGATAAGGACATCAACATCGAACGCACCGAAGAAGCGCTGGCGACCGGCGCCACAACGATTGCCGTCGCCTGTCCGTTCTGCATGACCATGCTGAGTGACGGCGTAAAAGGCAAAGAGCGTGAAAACGACGTAAAAGTGAAGGATTTAGCCGAACTTATCGCTGAATCGCAAGGTTTGCAATAAGGTTCTTCCCGCCACCGCGGGAAACGTAAAATGTAAAACTATGCTTATTCCCTTTCACCAATTACCGGCCACCTCCCGCGTCTGGATATACCAGGCAGAAAGAAAAATCACTTCCGCTGAAAAAGGCATAATTTCAGAGGTACTCACAGCGTTTACCCAAGGATGGAGTGTGCACGGCCAGCCGATGGAAACGTCGTTTGAAATACGGCACGACCACTTCATCGTACTGGCAGCCAACGACCACGCAAGCGGCTGTTCGATCGACAGCTCCGTGCGCGCCGTCAAAGAGGCCGGCGCGGCGGCGGGTGTGGATTTTTTTAACCGTACCAACATTGCGTTCCAAACAACCGGGGGTGTAACCCTGGTGCCGATGGGTGACCTGAAAAAGAAGTATGCCGAAGGGATCTGGAGCGGAACTACGCCTGTGTTTGACAACCTCGTGGACACAAAAGGCAAGTTGGACGAAGCATGGGTTGCCCCGGCTGGCGACACCTGGCTCAAGCGGTATATACCGGCAGAATCGGTTCTTCCGTAAGCCGGAATATTTCGTAGCTTTAGCCTTACAGAGCGAAACAGATTATATCTTAAGATGTTATGAGATCTACCTCCCTCCTACTGTTTATCGTTATTATACTCAGTAGCTGCAGCACCGAGAAGAAGGCTATCAAAGCGTTTAAGCTGGGCAAGTACCAAAACGCGATTGACCTGTTTAAAAAAACAGGCAATAGCGGCAAGGCAAATTTCTTTATAGCAGAGTCGTACCGGCTGTCAAACCGGCCCAAGGAAGCTGAACAGTTCTATGCAAAGGCCGGTGGCCGCGGCTTCGACGCCGATAGCATTAAGTTCTACTACGCGCAAGCCCTCAAGGCAAACGGTAAATACGACGAAGCCCGTCAGCAACTGGAATCACTGGTGGCCGCCACCAGCAACACCCCGCTGAAGGACCGCGCTTCTGCCGAGATCAACGGTATCGGCTACCTGGCCAAGCTGGCGGAGTCACCCAGCTACTACAAAGTAAAAAACCTCGAGGCCATCAATACACCCGCCAGCGAATATTCGCCGGTATACCTCAACAGCGAGCTCTACTTCACCTCGTCCCGCGGCGATGGCAAGATCTACGAAGCGGAAGGCAAACCCTTCACCGATCTGTACAAGGTCACCACCAAGGGCGCCAACGTAGAGATGTCCACGCTCGCCCGCCTGCCGGAAGGCATCAACGACAACGTTCGTAACGAGGGCTGCGTCACCTTCTCGCCCGACGGCAAGATCATGATCTTTGCCAAAGGCAACTCCGAAAAGAAAAAAGGTGGTGGTGCCGACGTCGATCTGTATATCTCCCGCTTCCGGAACGACGTCTGGTCCGAGCCCATTCCCATCAACATCAATACGCAGTTCAAAAACGAGTCAGACGGAGACGCGAAAAACTTTAGCTGGGACTCTACCCCCGCCTTTAGCCCCGACGGTCGCACGCTCTACTTTGCCTCAAACCGTAAGGGTGGTTACGGTGGCACCGATCTTTACTCGGCACAGATGGACAGCCGTGGTCGCTTTACCCGCGTACGGAACCTCGGGCCCGAGATCAACACGTCCGGCAACGAGATGTTCCCCTATGTGGCCGAAGACGCTAAACTGTATTTTGCCTCCGACGTACACCCTGGCTACGGCGGCCTGGACCTTTTTGTCGTAAAGCGCGCCAACGGCAAAACCCAGATCAAAAACCTGGGTCAGCCGATGAACTCCAACAGCGACGACTTCGCCATGTTCCTCTTCAAACCCGACCGTGGTTTCTTTGCTTCGAACCGCGATGGCGGAAAAGGCGATGACGATATCTACACCTTCATCAACGAAGATCCCGACCTGCGCGTCGTGAACTACTATCTGCAGGGCATCACTTATACACCGGGCAAAGACGGCAAGCTGCAGATCCTGCCAAACACAAAAGTGAACCTGCTGGACGGCAAGGGCGATGTGATGCAGGACTATGTCACCGGCAACGACGGTAAGTTCCTCTTCCGCGTATACGAAAACGAAGACTACAACCTGGTGGGTGAGTCAAGCGGCTACCTCGTAAAACGGCAAGGATACACCACGCGCGGCAAGTCGGTCGATCCTTCCACACTCAAAGAACTGCTGACAAACATTACCCTCGACACCATGATCGTGCTCGAGAAGATCGAGCTTGACAAGAGCTTTGTACTCGAGAACATCTACTACGATTTTAACAAATCCAACATCCGTTCGGATGCGGCGAAGGAGCTCGACAAGCTCGTACAGCTGCTCCTCGACAACCCGGAGATCAAGATCGAGCTGGGATCACACACCGATAGCATCGATGACGAAGCCTATAACCGCCAACTGTCGCAACGTCGTGCAGAATCTGCCGTGTCCTATATGATCCAGCACGGCATCGCCGCCGAACGTCTGCAAGCGAAAGGATATGGCGAGTCGAAACCCATCGCACGCAACACCAACCCCGACGGTACCGACAACCCCGAAGGCCGTCAGAAGAACCGCCGCACGGAGTTTAAGATTCTGGAGGTGGGTGCGGTAACAAAACCGGTTGAGGGCGACGAGCAATTCGAAGAGGACAGGTACTTCCGAGAGTAGCGGCGCCTGTGGCGCCGTTGCAAGACACGAATAAAAATCAGCGAATTGAAAAAGGTTGCGTTTTCCGCAGCCTTTTTCTTTTTTATGTTGTAAAGGATGGCACGGAGGTTGTTTTACTATGGGTGTAAAACATTCCAGCCATGAAATATTTTGTGTTGTTCTTTCTGCTGATAGGCTCCGCACATGCCATGGCCTATGACTCTGGCATCGCTATTCAAACGGACAAAGGCGCGCGCATACAGGTAACGATAAACGGCAAGCTCTACACCCGGCAGACCGGCAATTTTGTGCGGGTTCGAAGCTCACCCGGCTTATTTCACTTGCAGGTAAAAGTGTTGAACCCGTATGACAAACAATGGTATATCGTACGCAAGGACATCCGCACCGAAAAAGGATTTGAGTTTCAATACAAGGTCGTTTTCACAAACAAGCAAAAGCCGACGCTGGTGGAAGTGAAACGAAACCCGGTGTATTCGAAATATTTTCTCAACCCGGTGTTATACAACAGGCACCCCGTTGCATAATCAACGGCGGGCCTTCACCAGGATGACGGCGATCAGTACGATGGCCGCCACGGTGAAGATATTGTCGGACCAAAAGCCGACAAAGGGCACGTGCCCGTGAAAGCCTTGAAAAGGTAAGCTGATGATCCAGCCGAGAAGTTCAAACATGCCACCGATCACGGCGCCGATGATTCCGAAAACAAAACCGATCACGCCGCCTACTGCGCCCAGCACGAGTCCGACGATGGCGAAAGAAAAGGGAATGGCAAATACTATCAGCACCAGGATCAGGATGGATATCGTTATCGCTTTCATATGCAATCGGGTTTGGTCTGACCACATCAAAGATCGTGCACCGCGTAAACGATCTTCAAAAACGCTGAAATCTTTTTAAAAAAGGACTTTTTCCTTTTTTGTGTTGGTCTGGGTGATCAAAATATGAACAGTGCTCTCTGCAAAAATGAACACCCGGCGCGCATCCGGCCGGGCAATAAAAAAAGGCCAGATTGCTCCGGCCCTTTTCAGTTTAGGTTATAGGAACGAGAATTCTTAGAAAGGATATTCTCCTTTTTCAATAACATAGTCCGCCACCTTCCGGCGCGCGTCCTTCAGATTGTAGGCATCTATTTTTGTGAAGCGCTTCAGACCCATGAGCAACAGGCGTTGTTCATCTCCTTCCGCAAATGCGGAGATTGCTTCGCGGCCGGCCGCCGCGGCTTTCGCCACTGCCTGGTGCAGATAGATCAGGGCCATTTCTTTTTGAAGCTCTGCCGCCTTTTCACTTTTTTGACCGATGATCTTTTCCACGCGCAGTAATGTAGACTCGGCCACATATACTTCGATCATCATATCTGCCAGGTTCATCAGGATCTCTTGTTGTTCCGAGAGTTTCATCATGAACTTCTGTACCGCAGAACCCGCCACCATCAGGCCGGCCTTTTTCAGATTTGCCAGTACCTTCTTTTCTTTCACAAAAACACCTTCCTCTTCGGCAGCACCAAAATCCGGGATGGCAAGGAGCTCTTTCTGAACACCCATAGCCGGCGTCATCAGATCCAGCGAACCTTTCATGGCACGCTTCAACAGCATGTCGACCGTCAACAGCCGGTTGATCTCATTGGTACCTTCAAAGATCCGGTTGATCCGCGCATCGCGATACGCCCGGTCCATCGGGCCCTCTGCCGAGAAGCCCATGCCGCCATAGATCTGTACACCCTCGTCGACAGTAAAGTCAAGTACTTCCGAACCGTGCACTTTCAAAATGGCACATTCAATGGCAAATTCTTCCAGCGCTTTGAGACGCGCTTTTGATGAATCTGTTCCGGCGGCTACAAAAGCGTGATACGCATCGTCGATATTTTGACCGGCACGATAGTGTGCCGACTCCGAAGCAAAAATGCGTGTCGCCATCTCTGCGATCTTATGTTTGATCGCGCCAAAAGATGAGATCGATGTACCGAATTGTTTCCGCTCGTTGGCATACCGTGTAGCGATGGAAGTAGTATGCTTGCTTCCGCCGAGCGCGGCGATGCCCAGCTTGATACGACCGATGTTGAGAATGTTCACCGCAATCTTAAAACCGTTCTCGCGCTCGCTCAGCATATTTTCCACCGGCACCTTACAGTCGTTGAAGAAGATCTGACGGGTAGACGACCCTTTAATGCCCATCTTCTTTTCTTCTTCGTTCATCGTGATCCCACCAAACGATTTCTCTACGATAAAGGCTGTCAGGTTTTTGTCGTTATCGATCTTGGCAAAGACCACATACACATCGGCAAAACCACCGTTGGTGATCCACATCTTTTGGCCGTTGATGATATAGTGCTTGCCGTCGCTGCTCAGCACAGCCTTGGTTTTACCGCTGTTGGCGTCCGACCCCGAGTCGGGTTCGGTCAGACAGTAAGCAGCCTTCCACTCGCCCGTCGCCAGCTTGGGAATATATTTTTTCTTCTGGTCGTCGTTGCCGTAGTAGAGAATGGGCAACGTGCCGATGCCCGTGTGAGCCGAAAGCGCTACCGCTACCGAGTGACCCGCGCCGATGACTTCCGCCACCAGCATGGTGGTATTGAAGTCCATGCCAAAGCCGCCCAATTCTTGCGGCACCGAAGTGCCGAGCAGGCCCAGCTCGCCTGCCTTATCGAGGATCGAAGGCATGAGCTTCGGATCTTTCATGGAATCAATTTCATCCAGGCGCGGCCATACTTCCTTCGACAGGAAGTCGCGGCACTGCTGCATGATCATGCGCTGCTCTTCATTGAATTCCTCTGGAATGAAGATCTCGGCCGCTGCCGTGTCGCGGATCAAAAATTCACCCCCCTTAATAGCCTGTTTCGTTGCTGATGCTGTGCTCATAACCCGATCGTATTTTTAATTTCTTAGTTCAACAATTCATAAATGCCGGCAACACCCTGGCCACCGCCCACACAGGCCGTCACCATGCCGTACTTTTTATTCTGACGGCGCATCTCGCCAAACAGCTGCACCGACAGACGCGCGCCCGACGACCCCAGCGGGTGACCGACAGCAATTGCACCACCGTTTACGTTCAGCTTGCTCCGGTCGATGCCGAGCTCTTTTACCACCGCCAGCGACTGCGCCGCAAACGCTTCGTTCAGTTCGAACAGGTCGATATCATCCAATTTCAGTCCGGCAATTTTTAATGCCTTGGGTATAGCCGCCACCGGGCCAATGCCCATGATGCGCGGATCCACACCGGCCGTCGCATAGCTTACCATGCGCGCGATAGGTTTCAGGTTAAGCTGGTTTACCATACGTTCCGACATCACCACCACAAAGGCAGCACCGTCTGAAGTCTGTGAAGAGTTCCCGGCTGTAACCGTGCCACCGGCGGCAAACACGGGTTTTAGTTTTGCGAGACCTTCCACCGTCGTGTCGGGGCGGATCCCCTCGTCTTTATCGACGATGAACTCACGCGTCTTTTTCTTCATGTTCTCATCGATGTAAACTTCTTTTACCGTGATGGGCACTACTTCGTCTTTGAATTTTCCGGCCTTCCATGCAGCGGCGGCCTTCATATGCGATTCGTATGAGAACTGATCCTGCTCTTCGCGCGAGATTTTGAATTGCTTCGAAACCTCTTCGGCCGTAAGGCCCATGCTGGTATAATAGGTCGGATGGTCTTTCGCGATGGTATAATTCAAGGCTGTCTTAATACCCATCACCGGCACCAGCGACATAGACTCCGTACCGCCCGCGATGATGATGTCTGCCTGACCGGCCTGAATGCGATGACTCGCGATTGCGATCGTCTCGACGCCCGAGCCGCAATAGCGGTTCACTACCATGCCCGGGTTGTCGATGCCGAGGGCGAGCAGCGAGATCATGCGGCCCATCTGCATGCCTTGCTCTGCTTCGGGCACCGCGTTGCCGACGATAAGATCATCCACCATTTTATTTTCCAGACCCGGTACAGATTTTACCAGGTGCTTAATAACATCCGCGGCCAGGTCGTCGGGACGTGTAAAACGGAAGCCTCCTTTTTTTGCTTTGCCGACACCGGTTCTAAAACCTGCTACGATATATGCGTTCATAATTTTCCCTGTTTTAGTTTCTCAGCGGCTTGCCGCCAGTTAAGATCGATTGAATTCTTTCGAGCGTTTTCTTTTCGCCGGTCAGCGATACAAAAGCTTCGCGCTCGAGATCGAGCAGGTATTGCTCGCTTACTTCCTGCGGATACGACAAGTCACCGCCGCACATAACGTTGGCGATCCATCCGGCGATTTTTTTGTCGTGGTCGCTGATGTAGTTGCCCATGCGCATCCCTTCGATACCCGCCATAAAAAGCGCCATACCCGTACGACCTTGTACTTTAATATTTTTCGCCGGCACTGGCATGGTATAGCCGGCGTCCGCCAGTTCGATCACCGCCGCTTTTGCGTCGAGCAGCTGGCGGTCTTTGTTGACGGAGATGCGATCCTTCTGCCGCAAAATGCCCATCTCGCGTGCTTCTTCAGCCGACAAAGCAACTTTGGCTGTGGCGATATTCATGAAGGCATTTTGCAACGCGTTCAACTCCACATCGCCTTCTTCCAACGCATCGCTTACACGCTTGGTAAGTTCTTTCGTTCCGCCGCCGCCGGGAATGAGGCCCACGCCCACTTCTACCAGACCGATATAGGTTTCAGCCGCCGCTTGCGCAAGGTCCGAGTGCAGCGTCATTTCGCAACCGCCGCCGAGCGTGCGGCCCTGCGGCGCGACCACTACCGGCACGGACGAATAACGGAGACGCATGACCGAATTTTGGAACTGGCGTACCATAAAGTCGATCTCGTCGTACTCCTGCTCGATGGCAAACATAAACACCAGACCGAGGTTTGCTCCCAGCGAAAAGTCGGCACCCTGGTGACCTACCACCAGACCGCGATAATTTTTTTCCGCCAGGTCGATCGCTTTGTTAAGACCTTCGATCACCGAGCTGCCGAGTGTATAACTTTTGCTATGCCACGAAAAGTTGATCACACCGTCGCCCAGGTCCGTCACTTTCGACTCGGCGTTTTTCCAAACCACGTTGTCGCTGAGGTTTTCGAGAATGATAAATTCCTCTTTGCCCGGAATATTTTTGTACGATTTCGACGCGATGTCGTAGTACTGGCGCTTGCCGCCTTCGACACGGTAGAAAGATTTGTGTCCCGCAGCCAACATTTCGTTTACCCACGCAGCCGGTTTATAGCCGATCGCCTCCATGGCGGGCAGACTTTTTTCAACGCCGACGGCGTCCCACGTTTCGAACGGTCCCAGCTCCCACCCGAAACCGGCGCAGATGGCATCGTCGATTTTGTAGAGCTCATCTGAAATTTCCGGAATGCGGTTGCTGGCGTATGTGAACAGACCGAAGAACGCATCGCGATAAAAATCGCCGGCTTTATCTTTTCCGGCCAGCAATACTTTAAACCGATCCTTCAGATTGTCGATGGTCTTCGTCGTTTCGAGTGTAGCAAACTTTGCCTTTGCTTTCGGTTTATACTCGAGTGTACTCAGGTCGAGCGTCAGGATCTCCGTCTCTCCCTTGGCATTTTTTGATTTTTTGTAAAAGCCCTGGCCTGTCTTATCGCCGAGCCATTTATTTTTTTCGAGCTGGTTAACAACCTCGGGCAGCTTAAACATTTCGCGGCCTTCGTCGTTTGGCAACGCGGTGTATAGGTTGTTGGCTACTTTGATCAGCGTGTCGAGACCGACGAGGTCCGACGTACGGAACGTCGCCGACTTCGGACGGCCAATCACCGGGCCGGTGAGCTTATCGACCTCGTCAACATTCAGGTCGAACTTGCGCATCGAGTCGATCACTTTCAGCAGACCCCACACGCCAACGCGGTTGCCGATAAAGGCAGGCGTGTCTTTACACAGTACCGTGGTCTTTCCAAGATACAGGTCACCATAGTGCATCAGGAATTTTACGACTTCGGCGTCAGTATCTTTTGTCGGGATAATTTCAAACAGCTTGAGGTAGCGCGGCGGGTTGAAGAAGTGTGTGCCGGCAAAATGTTTTTTAAAGTCGTCGCTTCTTCCTTCGGCCATCAGGTGGATAGGAATACCCGAGGTATTCGAAGTCACCAGCGTTCCGGGCTTGCGGAATTTTTCCACCTGCTCGTAAACTTTCTTTTTGATATCGAGATTTTCCACCACTACTTCGATCACCCAGTCCATGTCTTTGATCTGGGGCATGTCGTCGTCAAAGTTGCCAAGCGCGATACGCGAGATAAATTTCTTGCTATAGATCGGGCCCGGACTCGATTTGATCGAGCGGTCGAATGAGCCTTGCACGATCCTGTTTTTAACGGCTTTGCTATCGGTCGTCAAACCTTTGGCTTTTTCCTCGTCGGTAAGTTCCTTCGGGGCAATGTCGAGCAGCAATACCTGGCACCCGATGTTGGCAAAATGGCAGGCGATCGCCGAACCCATCACACCAGAACCGAGGACAGCAACTTTGCGAATAGAACGTTTCATCAGTTAATTATTTTTTGATCACGCATGGAACGCTTCTGCGTTCAGGCTCCAAGTTAATTTTCTACCTTTTCGTAAATGTTATTTCGGTCGATTATTTGGTTGATGTTCTGCAATACTTCGAAGAACACTTCCAGTTTCTCCACCGAAATTTCTTCGCGCACCGCCTGGTTGAATTGCAACACCACACGGCGCGACACCTCCCGTTTTGTTTTGCCCAGGGGTGTTAGAAAAATTCTGACCGATCGTTTATCGACTGGATCCGGTTCGCGGTAGATGAGTTTTTTTTCCTCCATGGCCTTCAACATCCGCGTCAGACTGCGCGACTCAAGCCCCATGAGCGGAGCGATTTTTGTCGCCGGCGTGCCGTTTTCGGCATGAATGTTTAACAAAACAAAACCAATCGACGTGGTAAGGTCATATTTGCCCGCCTGCTGGTTGTACATGCGGGCGATGGCGTGCCATGCCGTTTTTATATGGTGATCTACCGTTTCTTCTTTCCGCATACGATTACACCTCGAGGTAGCGAAGGTAGAAAAATCTTGTTATGCATGCAGAGTATTTCGGGATTTTTTTCAGGTCGGTCGCCACAACCGCAAGCCACGGGAATTTTTTAACAACATGACCTATTGATCCGTTTTACAGCATATGGCAGCAACAGCATTCCAGGAACTTTTTGACAAGTTCGCCCAAACGGGCACCGTCGTTTTTATCAGCATTCGGCCAAAACGTCTGGAAGGCGTTCAGGCGGTCGATTCGGTCGTGGCCACCTCGGATTTCGGCCTGGAAGGCGATCGTTACAGGAA
>NZ_JAHESC010000064.1 GCF_018598185.1 Dawidia soli | reverse complement strand
TGATCCTGGTGGGCTCCGAAGACAAGGTCACGCCCATCGAAGCCGCCCGCAAAATGCACGCGCTGGTGCCCGGCTCGCACCTGCAGATCATCGAAGGCGCCGGCCACATCAGCAACCTCGAAAATACAGAAGCCTTCAACACCGCCGTGGAAGCATTCCTGCATTCGCTGTTATACCGCGTTTAAAAAAAGCGCCGGCAGAAATTCCACCGGCGCGAACTATATAAACAAATCGAGCAGACTACCTACTGCTTGATAAACTTACGGCTCACCGTCTTTTTATCCTGGGTCACCACGATATTGTAAAGCCCCGGGCGCAGCGTCGATACATCCAACGCTCCCGCGCCTACTACACTGGTCAATACTTTGTTCCCTGTCTGGTCGGTGATCACCACACGACCGCCGACAAAACCCGGCGACAAGCTCAGGCTGCTTTGCACGGGGTTGGGGTATACTTCCCAAGCCGCCAGATCCGTCCCGGCAGGCGCGACTGCCTGCGCAGCTGCCTGTTTCGTAAGCCTCCACCAATTGATATTCCAACCGCCCGTACCGGCGTATAATCCCACGTCGTATGTCCCGGCCGTGATGTATACCGTATGCTGCACCGTCGTCCAGGTGCTGGCGCTGCCCGTCGGCGGCACATTCACTTCGCCCAGGTAGATGGAGCCTGCGTTCAGGTCCAGGGCGATCAACCCGCCGCTCACACTCGACACGCGGTATTCCACGGTATAGTTGCCGCTTTCGGGGATCGTGATGCCGGCGTACGCCATCCAGTCAGCGGTCTCGATCGCCGTCACGTGCTGCGCGCCGCCTTGCGGGTCCGTGGTCGTCACGATGGATACCGGCGCGGCCGACGTATACGACTCTGCCTGCCGCAAGATCGAGAACGGCGGTGTCGCCACGGGCGCTACCACGATCGAGCTCGCCACATCGTTAAAGCCCTCGTCGACAAGGCAGTTGTCGTCTGCTGTTTTAACCAGCGACGTACCGCCCAGGCTGCCGTTGTCATAGAAGGTCACCTGGTAACCCGATTGTACCTTCACCGAAGAGATGTCGTTGTCGACCACGCCCAACGCCTGCAACTGCGCCAACGTATACGAACCCACTTGCAGCCCGACGGCATAGCCGCCGAAGTCGCAATGTTTATAGACCGTTACCACGCCGGTCGGCTGCTGCGGCGTGGACACATACTCCTGCCCCTGGCGGTTGCGGCGGCGTACACCGCGGGTACGAAACTCGTCGACGATCGCCTGCACCTCTACGGGGCTCTTGCTTTGATCCTTCACATGCACGAACCAATCCACCTTCATGGTGCTGCTGCGTTGCTGTGTAGAGGGACCGAACGTCGAGCCGTCGATCGGCGGATATGCCCAGTTGGCAAAGCTCACCAGCATGTTGTAATCAGGATATACCGACACGCCATCCGAAGCGCGCACCGAGATGTTCGCCTTCTTCTGACCGTCGATAAAGTACTCTACGTTCACATCGTCCACAAACCGGAACAACAGGTCATGCCAGCCCGCCAGGTCCTGCTTCAGGATAACGTGGGCATTGTCGAGCCCTTCTCCGCTCGGCAACACGTTGGACGACTCGTAGGACGACATCCACATGGCGTTGTTATACGTGCCGCCATACATACCGCTCCACGCATCCCACGGTAAATATTCAAAATCCACCTCTGCGTAGGTAGCAGGGTTGGCACCGCCCGCCGCCGGCGAAATGGCATAGAATGTCTGGATGATCGGATCCTGGTTGTTGCGCGGAGCATTGTCGAAATACACACGCGCCGCATAGGTGCCTTCGAAGTAATTCACATCCGCGCCCGTTTCAATGCGTGCATGCGTGGCACTGGCGGGCGTACCGGCATTCGAGCAGCGCAGCTCCATGATCCCGTCGGCCGTGAACGTAACGTTCGACTTCAGATAGTCGGCGCCCGACGGCGGTCCGCTGTTCAGGTCGTTTACGATGTGCCACTTGTTAAAGCTCTCGATCGCCGGATCGTCGGCGTTGGAATAATTGAAGTCGTCAAAAATAACGGTCTGCGCAACGGCCGGGCGGAAAAGCAAAAGGATGATGGCCATAAGCCCCACCGCCACGCGCCCAAAGCGCAGCACCGTATATCGTGTAAGGGGAGTAGTAATGTTTGATCGTTTCATAACGTCTTGTTTAAAGTAACAGTTTGCGATACACCAGCTACGACAGAACAAGTGAATGTCAGTGTCTCTCTCTACCTTAGTTTTCAGGGTTTACGTTTCAAGCCCTCCGGTGTCCCGGAATGCTGAAGCAAAGATTTACACACAAGCCCACCACGCGAAATTTCCAGAGGCTACATTGTCCCCTACAGGGGCCGGAAATTGGGGCTACAGGAATTCCAAAAAATGGCTTTTATAAACAAAAGGGCAATTCTCCGAGGCTACACACACAAAGCTCTGTGAACCACATGGTCCAGAATCTGCACCTGGCTCTGCACCTGGCGCCGGTGTTTAGCACCCAGCGAAGCGGTGGTGCGCCACCGGTGCCGCGTATGGTGGCGGTCTCCCGACCGCCTTTCTCCAACCGACACCAAACACGTGAACCCGTCCCGCCCATTCCGTGTTAAAATTCTACAACTAATTCCAGGAATCTTATAACCGCCACCGCGCCCGAATCCGCATATTTGTTCATGGCAACGACGTTCTTCATAAAAAATATGGTCTGCAACCGGTGCATCACCGCCGTCACGCAGGTATTCGACCAGGTGGGTCTGCACCCCGACCAGGTGACCCTGGGCGAGGTCACCGTTCCGCAAAACGACTTCACCCCGCAAACGATCGGGCACCTGGACACCCGCCTGGCGGCGCTGGGGTTCGAGCGCATCGACGACCGCCGCGCCCGGCTGATCGAAAGCATCAAAAACACCGTCATCCGCATCGTACACAACCCCGACGGCATCGACCGCAAGTTCAACTGGTCGCACCTGCTGTCGGAAGCCCTGCACTACGAATACAACTACCTCAGCAACCTTTTTTCGTCCGTGGAAGGCATCACGCTCGAGCACTACATCATCCGCCAGAAGATCGAGCGCGTGAAAGAATTATTGTTCTATGACGAGCTCAGCCTGAGCGAGATCGCCCATACCCTGGGCTACAGCAGCGTCGCCCACCTCTCCGGGCAATTTAAAAAAGTGACCGGCCTCACCCCCTCCGAGCTGAAGAAAAGCCGCGAGGCACAAGCGAAACGCAAGCCGCTGGACAAGATCGCCTGAAATTGTACAGCTATCGTATAATGATATAACCCGTTCGGTGAATTCTGTAAAACCGCGGGGCCGGCGATCCGGTATACTTGCAGTGTAATCATTACCGGTTGCTTATGACAACGACAACAAACATTCATCCCGGCAAAAACGGCTCCCGCATGCGCACCACCTTCCCTGTGTTGGAAATGACCTGCGGCGCCTGCGCCAGCAGCGTAGAGTCCATGCTCGCCGCATCACCCGGCGTTTATACGGCCTCCGTAAACTATGCCAACCAAACGGCGTTGGTGGAATACGACACCACCCAAACACAACCGCAGGCCCTGCAGGCGGCCGTGCGCTCCATCGGCTATGACCTCGTCATTGATACCGAAGACCCCCAAGCCCAGGCGGCCGACGCGCAGCAAAAGTACTACACCGCGCTCAGGACCCGCACGCTGTGGGCGTGCATCCTGTCGGTACCCGTCGTGATCCTGGGCATGTTCTTCATGGACTCTGCCTATACGCCGTACCTGTCGCTCATCTTCACCGCCCCCATCGTGTTTTATCTCGGCCGCAGCTTCTTTATACACGCGTGGAAACAAGCGCGGCACGGACAGGCCACCATGGACACCCTGGTAGCGCTTTCTACGAGCATCGCATTTTTCTTCAGCGCCTTTAACACATTCTTTCCCGGCTACTGGCACGCCCGCGGCTTACACGCGCATGTATACTACGAAGCGGCCGCCGTCATCATCGCCTTCCTGTCCGTAGGCAAGCTACTCGAAGCACGCGCCAAAGCCAGCACATCGTCGGCCATTCGCAAGCTCATGGGCCTGCAGCCCAAAACGGTGTTGGTCGTACACGACACCGGCGAGCAGGAAACGCCCATCGCCGCCGTGCGTGTAGGACACCTCGTTGTCGTGCGCCCCGGCGAGCGCGTGCCCGTGGACGGCCTCGTGGTATCGGGGACGTCGTATGTCGATGAAAGCATGATCAGCGGCGAGTCGATCGCAGTCTCGAAAAAGACAGGCGACAAAGTCTTTGCCGGTACGGTGAACGAACGCGGCAGCTTCCGGCTCGAAGCCCGGCAGGTGGGCAGCGACACCGTCCTGGCACGCATCATCCGCATGGTGCAGGAAGCACAAGGCAGTAAAGCCCCGGTACAACAGTTGGCCGATAAGATCGCCGGCATCTTTGTACCCGTCGTCATCGCCCTGGCGATCCTCACCTTTGCCACGTGGATGCTCGCCGGCGGCGAGCATGCCTTTACCCATGGGCTCCTGGCGGCCGTCACCGTGCTGGTCATCGCCTGCCCCTGTGCGTTGGGACTCGCCACGCCCACAGCCCTCATGGTGGGCGTAGGCAAAGGTGCCGAAAACAACATCCTGATCCGCGATGCCGAAAGCCTCGAGCGCGCCCACCAGGTTACCGCCGTCGTGCTCGACAAGACGGGAACACTGACGGAGGGCAAGCCGCGGGTAACCGACCTGTTGTGGCAACCCGGCATCGACCACGCCGCGTTGGCGCCGGTACTCTACAGCCTTGAAACGTCGTCCGAGCATCCGCTGGCGGCGGCCATCGTACGCCACCTGAAAGATACCGGTACGCAAGGGGTACAGCTGCTGCACTTCGAAGCATTACCGGGACGCGGCGTGACCGCCCGGTATCAAACGGAATCGTACTATGCAGGCAATGCACGCCTGCTCGCCGAACACCAGGTAACGATACCGCCGGCGGTGCAAGCGCAGGCCGGGCACCTGCAAGCGCAAGCCCGCACCGTGCTATACTTTGCCGATGCGCACCGCGTGCTGGCGCTGATCGCCATCGCCGACATGCTCAAGCCTACGTCCCGGGCTGCCGTAGAGGCCCTGCAAAAGAAGAGCATCGCCGTCTACATGCTCACGGGCGACAACCCCCAGACCGCACGCGCCATCGCCCGGCAGGCCGGCATTGCCCACTACGAAGCCGAAGTGATGCCCGACCAGAAAGCCGCCTACATTCAAAAGCTGCAAGCACAGGGACACGTTGTGGCCATGGCCGGCGACGGTATCAACGACTCGCAAGCCCTCGCCCAGGCCGACGTCAGCATGGCCATGGGCAAGGGCTCGGACATCGCCATGGACGTCGCCAAGATGACCCTCATTACGTCCGACCTGCTGGCCATTCCCAAAGCGCTCAACCTGTCCGGCCAAACCGTGCGGGGCATCCGCCAGAACCTCTTCTGGGCCTTTATCTATAACATCATCGGCATACCCATCGCCGCCGGCGTATTATACCCCATCAACGGATTCTTACTCGACCCGATGGTAGCCGGTGCCGCCATGGCCCTGAGCTCGCTCAGCGTCGTAGCCAACAGCCTGCGGTTAAAGGCCCGGACGATCTGAACAGGAATTCTGTAAACCATACCCGGAAAAGTATAAAGCCAACCACCCCTCTTTTCCGTTTCTTTACATAGCAAAACAGACACAACCATGAGCACACAAACATTCAATACCAATATCAAATGCTCGGCCTGCGTAGCCAAAGTAACGCCGTACCTCGACGAGGTGGCGGGCGCCGGCAACTGGCAGGTAGACCTCAGCCAGCCCACACGCCCGCTGACGATCAACAGCGACGCCGACGCCCGCGCGGTACAGGAATCGCTCCAAAAAGCAGGCTACCGCGCCGAAAAGGCCTCCTGATGGGGGCCTTTCACATACCCGAAACAAATCCCAGGTAAAACGCGTATCTTTGAGTCAACGTGAACCCGTTCCGGACCATATCGTCACTCCTGCTCGCCTTGCTGGTGCTGGCCTCCTCCACCAGCTTTGTCGTCGGCGTCCACCTGTGTGGTGGCCGGGTGGATAACGTGGCCTTCCTGGAAAAGGCATCACCCTGTCCGATGGAGCAACAGCAACCGCCTTGCCATCGTACCCATTCCTCCTGCTGTGACGACGCCCTGATCGTACACGACGCCCAGGAGCTCAAGAACGACATCACCCACTTCGACTACACGGCACACCCTGTACCGTTTGTACCCCAATATCCTATCCTGATCGCCGAGATCATTCCGTCCACCACGGATGCCACGGCCGCATCTTTCCGTCTGTACGATCCGCCGCCCTTACACGACGACGATCGCCCCGCGACCCTCCAGGTTTTCCTTATTTGATTGTCTGCCCCGGGCAGGTGCTGTCCCGATGGCTATCGGGAGTGCCTGCCACTGTATGCAATCCGCCAGCCGGCGGATGCCGTGGCGCCAGCCACAACACATATTTCCATATAATCATTTAAGTTTTACCTCGATCCGACCATGATCGAAAATCTCATCTCCTTTTCCCTGCGCAACCGGATCTTGGTCCTGTTGCTGGCAGCCGGACTCTTCGCCTGGGGTATACACGCCGTACGCACCAGTAAGATCGACGCCATCCCCGACCTGTCCGAAAACCAGGTCATCGTCTACACCGAGTGGATGGGTCGCAGTCCGCAGCTCATCGAAGACCAGGTAACCTACCCGCTGGTCACCAACCTGCAGGCACTGCCTCAAGTAAAATACGTGCGCGGCGCCTCCATGTTCGGCATGAGCTTCGTCTACGTCATCTTCGAAGACGACACTGATATCTACTGGGCGCGCGAGCGCGTGCTCGAACGCCTCAACTACGCCAGCCGGCTATTGCCCGAAGGCATCACGCCGACACTGGGTCCCGACGGCACCGGCGTGGGCCACGTGCTGTGGTACACGCTCGACGCCCCGGGCATGGACCTCGGCGAACAGCGCGCACTGCAAGACTGGTATATCAAATTTGCGCTTCAACCCGTTGCCGGCGTCAGCGAGATCGCCTCGTTCGGCGGCTTTCAGAAACAATACCAGCTGTCACTCAACCCGCATCGCCTCACCTACTATAACCTATCGGTGACCGATGTTATCCGGGCCGTGCGCGCCGGCAACAACGAAGCCGGCGGACGCAAGTTCGAGCTGAGCGACATCGGTTATATCATCAAAACCACCGGCTACCTGCACTCGGTAGAAGAGATCGAGCGCATTCCCGTCAGGACCACCGGCACTACTCCTATCACCGTGGGCGATATCGCCACCGTGCAAATGACAGGCGAAGCCCGGCTGGGCATCTTCGATCGCGACGGTGAGGGCGAAGTCGTGGGCGGCATCGTGGTGATGCGCTACGGCGAAAATGCCGACGAAGTGATCCGGCGCGTCAAGGAGAAAATGACGGAAGTCGCCAAGGGTTTCCCCGGCGGCGTGAAGTTCAACATCGTATACGACCGCAGCGAGCTGATCGAAGAATCCATCTCGTCCATCCGGCGAACGCTGATCGAAGAGATGATCGTCGTCTCCGTCGTCGTGCTGCTGTTCCTGTTCCATTGGCGCAGCGCCGTCAGCATCCTGGTGCAACTGCCCCTGACCATCGCCATCAGCTTCATCCTGTTAAATGCCTTTGGCATTACGTCCAACATCATGTCCCTCACGGGCATCGCGCTGGCCATCGGGGTGATCGTCGACAACGGCATCATCCTGGCCGAGAACGCGTACAAGCATCTCTCCCAACGCTTTCACGAGCTGAATCCCGAAACACCAAACGAATAACGCCATGTTCTTCGCACGCAAAAAAAGAAACTATATACCCCTGGAGGAAAGCGAACGCCTGGCCATCATCGAGCGCTCGTCGCGACAGGTATCGCGGGGTGTATTTTATTCCACCATCATCATCATCGCCTCGTTCCTGCCCGTGTTCTTGCTCACCGGCCAGGAAGGCAAGCTTTTCCACCCGCTGGCATTCACCAAAACGTTCATCCTGGTGATCGATGCCATCCTGGTCGTCACGCTCGCGCCCGTGCTGCTCTCGTTCTTTATGAAGGGCCGGTTTCCCAAAGAGCACGCCAACCCCATCAACCGCGGGCTGGAGCGGATCTACGAACCGCTCATCCGCGTCTGCCTGCGCTGGCGCAAAACGACCCTGGCGGTGAACATCGCCGCGCTTGTCGTGTCCGTGCCGCTGCTCATGAGCCTCGGCCACGAGTTCATGCCGCCGCTCGACGAGCAATCCATTTTGTTCATGCCCGTTACGCTGCCCGATATTTCCAACGAAGAGGTTAAGCGCATTCTGCAGGTACAGGACAAGATCATCCGCACCGTGCCCGAAGTGGCCCACGTACTCGGCAAAGCAGGCCGCGCCAGTACCGCCACCGACAACGCGCCGCTCAGCATGATCGAAACCATCATCCTGCTCAAGCCCCGGTCCGAATGGCGCCCGGGCATGACCAAGCAAGCCCTGGTGCAGGAACTTGACGCCAGGCTCCAGATCCCGGGAGTAGTGAACGGCTGGACACAACCCATCATCAACCGCATCAACATGCTGGCCACCGGCATCCGCACCGACGTGGGCGTAAAAGTATATGGCCAGCACCTCGACAGCATCCAGGCAGTATCCGAACGCGTCCGCCAGGCCCTCCGCCACATTCCCGGCGTGCACGATCTCTATGTCGATCCCGTGACCGGCGGCAGCTACCTGACCGTTACACCCGACCGCGAAGCGCTCGGCCGCTATGGCCTGACCGTGGAAGACATCAATATGACCGTGGAATACGTGCTCGGCGGCACACCCATTGCGCAGACGCTGGAAGGCCGGCAACGCTTTACCATCAGCGTGCGCCTGGCGCAGGATTACCGCAGCAGCCTCGAGCAGCTCCGGCGTATACCGTTGCGCACGCCGGCGCAAGGCACGGTACCCCTGTCGGCCGTGGCCACACTCGCCCTGGAAGACGGACCGCCCATGATCACCTCTGAAAATGCCATGCTGCGCGGCGCCGTGCTCTTCAACGTACGCGACCGCGACCTGGGCAGCACGGTAGAAGAAGCCATGGCCACCCTCAGCCGGCAAGCAGGCCTGTTACCCCCGGGCTATTACCTGGAGTGGAGCGGCCAGTACGAGCACCTGCTGCGCGGCCGGCAAACGCTGACGCTCATCCTGCCCATCGTACTGCTCATCATATTTATCGCGTTGTACCTCGCCTTCCGTTCCCTCCGCGAAGCGTTCCTCAGCCTGATCACCGTACCCTTCGCCCTGATCGGCGGCGCCTACATGGTATACTTCTACGGCACCAACCTGTCCGTAGCCGTAGCGGTGGGATTCATCGCGCTCTTTGGTATCGCCGTCGAAACCGGCGTTGTCATGGTCATATACCTCAACGACGCCATGCGCCAGCTCGTCGCGTTGCGCGGCAACAGCCGCGACACCATCACACGCCAGGAGCTGCAGGAATATGTCATCGCCGGTGCCGCCAAGCGCCTGCGCCCCAAGCTCATGACCGTATCGGTGGCATTGTTCGGCCTCATCCCCGTACTGTGGGCAACCGGCGTCGGCAGCGACGTCATGCAACCTATTGTGTTACCGATGATCGGCGGCGTGCTGACCTCCTCCACACACATCCTGCTGGTAACACCCCTCATCTTCCTCATGACCAAAGAATACGAACTCCGCAAACATGGAAAACTACATATATAGCCAACAACACGCACGCGCTGGCGCGAGTCTTAGCCTCCGTCTCGGGGGCGGAGACTCGTGCCTGCCATGGCGCCAGTCTCCAGACTGGCGTAGAGCATTCTACGTAGTGCTTTGCCTCATAACCACACTACTGGCAACAACTACCCACGCGCAGGTCATGTCCCTCGACAGCGTACTCCTCCACGTAACCCGTCACCCCATGCTGCAGGAGTACGACCACAACGCCCGGGCCATGCTGGCCTACAGCGAAGGCGCCACCGCCTGGATGGCCCCCATGGTCGGCGTCGGCACATTCATGACACCCTACCCCGGCGCAAAGCTCGACGAGATGATGGGCGACCGCGACAAAGGTTCCATCATGGTATCCATCGAGCAAAGCATTCCCAACACCGCCCGGCTCCAGGCCAGGAAAGACTACCTGGCCGCCCGCGCCACGATCGAGCAGCACGGCCGCGCCGATCAATACAACACCCTGCGCGCCGAAGCACGCGAATTATACTATCGCTGGATCGTCGACGAAAAGAAGATCGTCGTGCTCCGGGAAAGCGAACAGATCCTCGCGCTGCTGCTCAAGCTGGCCCGCATACGCTACCCCTATAACCAGGGCAGCCTCGGCGCCATCTACGAAGCCGAAAGCAAATACCAGGAAGTGCAAAACCAGGCGCTCACCACGCAAGGCGACATCGCCGAAAAAAGCTACCGCCTCAAAGCACTGATGAACCTGCCCGCCACGGCGCCGCTGGCAGTCGACACGACCCTGGTCGTCGCCTATACGCCCGTCGCCGCGCCCGATACCACCGCCCTGGGGGCACAACGCAGCGACCTGCGGCAACTGAACAGCAGCATCGACGCCATCCGCCTCAACCAGCGCTACCAGCGGCTGCAGGCACGGCCCGATTTTAAGCTGCGCTTCGACCACATGGAACCGCTGGGGCGCGATATGCCCCGGCAGTTCACGGCCATGGCCATGGTGTCCATCCCCATCGCCCCCTGGTCGTCGCGCATGTATACCGCCGAAGCCCGCGGCATGCACGATGAGATCCAGGCCCTGCAACGCACGCGCGAAGCACGCTTGCTCGAAGCCCGCGGCATGCTGGGCGGCCTGGGTGCCCGGCTCGCCAACCTGCAACAACAGATGGAGCGATACCGCGCTAAAATATTGCCCGCCCTGCGCCACAACTATGACGCCCGCATGCTGGCCTACGAAGAGAACCGCGAACAACTGCCGATGGTCGTCGACAGTTGGGAGGCCTGGAACATGGCCCGCCTGGAATACCTGGAAAAGACTGCTGAATATTATAGCCTGATCGTCCGCTATGAAAAAGAACTGGATCAATAATATAGGGATGGTACTCCTCGTACTGTTGCTGGCTGCCGCCTGCCGCCCCGCAGACCACGCCCACCACGATATATATACCTGCCCCATGCACCCCACCGTCGTGTCCGAGCGACCCGGCACCTGTCCCGTCTGCGGCATGGAGCTGGTGCGCCAGGCCCGTGAGGGTGAAGCTACGGAGATAACACCCGCCCTTGCCCGCATACTGCAAGCTCCCAATGAACAGGTGCTCGCCGCTGTGCAGACGGTGAAAGGAACCTTCAAAGCCATGCCCCTGACCTACACCGCCCCGGGCACCGTGGCCTACGACACCCGCGCGCTGCGTACCATCACCGCCCGCCTCGGCGGACGACTCGAAAAAGTATACCTGCGCTACAGCGGCCAACCGGTACGTGCCGGCCAACCCATCGCCGAGGTCTATAGCCCCGAGCTGGTAACCGCCCAACGCGAGCTGCTCTACCTCGCTCAACACGATCCGGCCAGCGGCCTGCTGGCCGAAGCCCGGCGCAAATTGCTACTCCTGGGTGTCACCACGCAGCAGATCGACAATATCCTGCGCCGGCAAGAGCCCGTGCAGTCCTTTACCTTGTATAGTCCGTACGACGGGTACATCCTGGCAGCCACCGAAACCCCGGCCGCGCCGGCGACCGCTGCTACCGGTGACCCGATGAACGCCGGCGCTGCCGCCACCGCCGCACTCCCGACAGCGATCGGCACCGCGCTGCCACGCGAAGGCGACTACATCGCCCGCGACCAGGCACTTTACCGCATCGCCAACGGCCACGCCCTGCGCATAGAGCTCACCGCGCCCGCACAGTCCGTTGCCGCGATCGCCCCGGGTGACACCGTACAGCTCATCGCCGACGGACAACAACGCCCCGGCACCGTAGTCCTCATCGAACCGGTGTACCGCGACGGCGAGCCCTTCGTAACGGTACGGGTACAACCAAACAATGCCAAAGATCTGCGCCCCGGCCAGCTTGTCCAGGCCACCTTTACAGCCCGCCCGGTGGAAGCCCTGTGGGTGCCGCGCGATGCCGTGGTCGACCTGGGCCTCGACAAGGTGGTCTTTGTGCAAGACGGCGACTCCTTCCGCGCACGCAAGGTCACCACGGGCGCCGTCGTCCAGCAGTGGATCGCCATCCGCAAAGGCCTTGCCTCCACCGAAGCCATCGCCGCCCAGGCTCAATACTTAGTAGACAGTGAAGGTTTTCTTAATCCCTGATCCCATGCGTCTCCTGCAACTGATATCCATTCCCACGGCGCTCGCAGCACTTGCCTGCACGCCCGGCAACAAACAAGACAAACCCGCGGGCCACGAGCACCACGCCGCCGTCGCAGCACAACCCCGTGTGCAACACGACCTGATGCTCTCCGCCACGCAAGAGCGGCTTGCCAACCTCGCCGTACAGCCCCTGGCCCGGCGTGCGCTCGGCGCCACCGTGGTGAACGGCACGCTGACGGCCGACGAAACCCGCACACGCGTGATCAGCAGCCGCGCCGCCGGCCGCATCGAGAAGCTCTATATACAAGAGACCGGCCGCCGGGTACGCGCAGGCGAGCCGTTGTACGAGCTGTACAGCGAACCGCTGCTCGTGCTGCAACGCGAGTACCTCCTGGCCCGCGAGCAGGAGGCTGCCCTCGGAAAAGAACATCCGCGGTACGCCAACTTTACACGCGCCGCCGCACAAAAACTGCTTCAGTACGGGTTAACCCAGCGCCAGCTTGACCACCTCGCCACCACCCGCGACCCGCGCGAACGCCTGGTGTTCCAGGCCCCGGTCAGTGGCCTCATCACGGCGCTGCAAGTCACCGAAGGACAAGCGATAGCCGAGGGCAGCGTATTATACCGCCTGGAAGATCTTACTACGCTGTGGGTAGAAACAGAGCTTTATCCCGGCGAAGCCGCCGCCACACACCCCGGCGACACCGTGCAGGTACTCCCCGCCGGCGACGACGCCGGGCCACGCGGCGCTGTGGTGGAGTTCATCTCCCCCGTCTATCGCGCCAATAGCCAGGTAACGATCGCCCGCGCGCGCCTCGCAAACACGGACCAGCGTCTGCACCCGGGCCAATCCGTTCAGGTGTTGCTCACGCAGGGGGCGGCCCGCGTATTGGCAGCACCACAAAACGCCGTCATCCGCAAAGGCAAACAGCCACAGGTATATATCCGCACCGGCGCCCACACCTATCAACGTCGCCCGGTCACCCTCGGCCGCGAAGACGCCGCCTGGGTGGAAATAACGGGGGGCCTGCAACCGGGGGATACCCTTGTCACCCGCGGCGCCTACCTGCTCTACAGCGAACACGTACTGAAACACGGCCTGTAGTCCCTTATACAAACGTCTTAATTCTTTAACTTTATAACCATGAACACAACATCGATCTCCCGACTCTTCACCGTCACCATGCTTGCCGCGGCCATGGCCTGCAGCCCTTCCAAAAAAGAAACACCCGAGGCGCCCGCCACCGGCCAGGATAACGCTAGCGCTGGCGCTGAGGCCGACACGATCACCGCCGGCAAACCACAGTATACCGTAGCGCCCGCGTTCCAGCAGCAGCTTACCGCCGTCTTCAACGCCTATGTGCAATTGAAAGACTCGTTCGTAGCCTCCGATGCAGCCCGCGTACAGGCCGCCTCCCAGGGCGTGCAGCGGGCCGTCTCCGCAGTCGATATGACCCTGCTGGAAGGCGCCGCCCACCACGATTGGATGACCCACCTCGAAGGCATCCATACAACGCTCAAGGCTATGCAAACATCTCCCGCCAACCTCGAGGACCAGCGCAAAGCCTTCGCCGGCCTCACCCAGTCGCTCTACCAGGCCATCAAGGCCTACGGTCTCGGCAACACAACCGCCTACTATGAATTTTGCCCCATGGCGTTTAATAACGAAGGCGGCTTCTGGCTCAGCGACAGCAAGACCATCCGCAATCCCTATTTCGGCGATAAGATGCTGACCTGCGGCGAAGTACGGGAAGCCCTGTAGACAAAAAAAACAAGTTTGGGGAATTTTATACACTTACGCGCCACACGTCCGTGTATCGAATTCCCCAAATAATCGTCAAAATGCCCTATATAGCTGCGATTTTGATTTGGTCGGGATATTGCAAGGCTGCAAGCTTCACGCTACCCGTAAACCATTCATGAAAAACGAATCTATTAAAATTCTCCAGAAGAGAAAGAAAGCCATTTTAGAACTGTGGATGAAAAACCAGCTGGCCGAAGAAGGCTTACGCGACGACCTCATGAACAATGAAGACCTGCGCGTACAATCCGAAGAGCTGCTGGATGCGCTGCTGAACAATCTTTCCGATGATACCGTCGGCGATGCGGAGTCGTCGCAGTTCGACACAGTCACCGATATTCTGGCAGGCATTTCCGTGTCGCGCGCCAGACAAGGCTTTTCCCCCCGCGAGACCGGTGTATATGTCTTCAGTCTGAAAGACGCACTGCTGGAAACCCTGCAACAGGAAATTAAAGACCCCGTGATCCTCTATGCGCAGAGCCTCAAGATCAGCAAACTGATCGACAGCTTTGGCATCGTGACATTTGAAACATTCATCAAAGGCCGCGAAGAGGTTATCCTTCGTCAAACCGACGAGATCGCGGAGATCTCCACGCCTGTCATCCGCGTGTGGGATGGCATCCTGGCATTACCCATCATTGGTACCCTCGATAGCTCCCGCACGCAGATCGTCATGGAAAACCTATTACAAGAGATCGTCGAAAGCGGCAGCAGCATCGCCATCCTCGACATCTCCGGGGTACCGGCCGTCGACTCACTGGTAGCACAACACCTGATCAAAACCGTAAGCGCTACCCGCCTCATGGGCGCCGAGTGTATCATCAGCGGCATTCGCCCCGAAATCGCCCAAACCGTCGTACACCTCGGCATCGACCTTTCCCAGATCATTACCAAAGCCAGCCTGGCCAGCGCATTACGCACGGCCTACACCATGCTTCAACTGGAAGTAGTGAAAAAACGCAGATTCGAAAAAGAGAACGCATAAGATTATATGGAGAAGATACCGATACTACGGATGGGTCCGTTCCTGTTGGTAACGATTCAGGTGGACCTCTATGACCGCCTGGCAGAGAACCTTGAATCGGACCTCGTCCAGATGGTGAGCAAGACCGGCGCCCAGGGGGTGCTGATCGACATCTCGGCGGTTTCTATTATCGACTCTTTTATGGGGCGTATCATCGGCAACATCGCTTCGATGTCCAAAATCATGGACGCCGAAACCGTCGTCGTCGGGATGCAACCCGCAGTCGCTATCACGCTCATTGAATTGGGGTTGCCCCTGAAAGGAGTTCACTGTGCACTCAACGTAGAACGGGGAATGGAATTGCTTCGTTCTAGAATTGCACTAACCGACGGAACTCCGGATGACGATGCTGACACTGAATAAGGATACGATGGCGGTCGTGAAAGAGCAGGATGTCGTTCCGCTTCGCAACCGCGTCAAAGAATATGCTACCAAGATCGGCATGGGGCTCGTCAACCAGACCAAGCTGATCACGGCCGCCAGTGAGCTCGTGCGCAATATGTTAAAGTATGCAAAAGGAGGAAAAGTGTTTATCGAGGTCGTGAGCAAAGGAAGGGAAAACGGCATACGCCTGGTCTTTGAAGACAAAGGGCCGGGCATATCCGATGTTGCCCTGGCCATGAAAGACGGATACTCCACCGGCAAAAGCCTGGGGCTGGGACTGCCCGGGGCCAGGCGCCTGGTCAGCGAATTCGATATTCAATCCACCCCCGGAAAAGGAACGACCGTGACGGTGATCAAGTGGAAGAATGGATAATCCGCCGCACTTCACCAGCTATGTCGTCGAAGACCGGAGTCATGTGGCGATTATCAAACGGGAAATTCACTCCCGCGTGGTGCTGGCAGGCTTTTCAAAAACCCGCGTGGGCGAGGTCGACATCGTCGTATCCGAGCTGACCTCCAACCTCATCAAGTACGCCGGCAGTGGCGAGATCCTGTATCGCCTGGTACCTTGCGGCCCCGACAACCCCGTGCTCGAGCTGTTGTGCATCGACAACGGCCCGGGCATGAGCGACCCCGCCCGCATGATGAAAGATGGCGTCTCGACGCGCAATACCCTCGGCCACGGGCTGGGTGCGATCCAGCGTCTGAGCGACTCCTTCGAGCTCTACTCTCTCCGGAACTGGGGCACAATTGTTTACGCGCAAATGGCGGTAAAGAAATGTGAGCCGGCAACCAAGGCGGAGATCCGGGTCGCCAGTCTCAATGTGCCCAAACCGGGCGAGACCGTCTCGGGCGACGGCCACCGGGTCAAGCACAGCCAACATGGCCTGAGCATCTTCTTCGCCGACGGGCTGGGCCATGGCGAAGCCGCACACGAGGCCGTACAGACCGGGCTGGACGCGTTTCAACACACCCCGGGCGATTCGCCCCTTGAAACGCTGCGCTATATCCATAGCCAGGTGAAAAAGACCCGGGGCATGGTAGGAACAATCGTATCGTATAATAAAACGGACAATGAGTGGATGTTTTGTGGTATTGGCAACATCAGCAGCCGCACCTATACCGGTCTGCTCTTCAAAAACTATATGTCCTACAATGGCATCATCGGCCTCAACATCCCCGGCACTATGAAAGATACCCGGATCCCTGGTGAAAAGAACCAGCACCTCATTCTGTGCTCCGACGGGATCCGCACCCGGTGGGACCTCACCAAATACCCGTCGATCTTTAAATACGACAGCATCATCCTGGCCGCATGCCTCTATAAAGACTTTTCGCGCCGCACCGACGACGCCTCCATTCTCGTAGCCACCATCAATCCAAGCCGATGAAAGAGATCGTACGCGTAAGCTTGGAAAACGAAATGGATCTGATCCTGGCCCACAAACGGTCTATGAAGCTGGCCGAGTTGTGCGGCCTTTCGCTGTCGATACAAACCACGTTTGCCACCGCCGTCTCCGAGATCGCACGCTGCGCGATCGAGTCGGGCGCCGAGGCGTTCATGCTTCTGGGGATCGACTTCCTCAAGGCCAACCGCAAGCAGGTAACGGCCATCGTCTACGACACCGCCCCCTATACCCCAAAATGGCAGGAGGCCGTCTCCTACGCCAAACGCCTGGCCGACAACGTAAAGGTTGTACGCAACGGCGCCCACATCGAAGTAAGCCTTCACCTCGAGATCAACTTCGCCGGCGTCATCAGCCCGGCCAAGCTCGAGTCGTTCATTCAATACTTCGAGTCCGAGCCTCCCATCTCGCCCTACGACGAGATCCGTCGCAAGAACATCCAGCTGCAGGACCTCGCCCAGCGCCTGCGCGAAAGCGAAGCGTCTTACAGCTTCCTCTCCGACCGGCTGCCGCTTATGATCTTTTCCGTCAATCACCTCGGCACCATTACATTCTCCAACAAATGGCTGCAAGATTACCTGGGCATTCCCATCACACAGCTCGATATCGCCCACTGGCAGCAGGTCGTCCATACCGAAGACCAGCACCGCATGGCATCCGACCTCAACCAGTTGATCATAAATAAGAAGGCGCTGCGCCAGCAATACCGCCTGCGCCAGAACAGCACCGGCAAATACCTGTGGCACATGATCAGCATCCAGCCGGCCGAGAACGACCGCGACCTGACCACGCAGTGGGTCGGCTTTATCGTCGACATCCACGCGCAGAAACTGATCGAGCAAACCCTGAAAGACAACACCGAGCTCAAAGAGACCCAGCAGAAGCTGGTATACCATCAGCAACAACTGGAACAAAAGATCGAAGCGCTCAACCGCAGCAACTACGAGCTGGAACAGTTCGCGCACCTGGCCTCGCACGACCTGCAGGAGCCGCTGCGCAAGTTGTTCTTCTACGCCGATGTGCTGCAGCAAAAATACCGCGAGACGATCGACGCCAGCGGCGTACAGATCCTCAACAACATGACGCAGGCCGCAGGCCGCATGAAAGAGCTCATCCGCGACCTGCTCGCCTACTCCGAGCTCAACCAACGCGAGTTCGAGTTCGGCGAGGTGAACCTCGATACCATACTCGAAGAGTTGCTCAAAGACTTCGAGATCGTCATCCGCGACAAAGGCGCCGTCGTCCGGAAACAGCCGCTGCCCATCATCCACGGCAACGCCGTCAAACTGCGCCAGCTGTTCAGCAACCTGCTGTCAAATGCCCTGAAATATTCCAAGGCCGGCGTGACACCGCAGATAGACATCACGTGCCTGCAAACACCGGAGGCGCTCGCCATTACCGTGCGCGACAATGGCATCGGGTTCGATCCCAAACAACAGCACCGCATCTTTGAGCTGTTCGAACGCCTGCACAGCCGCTCGCGGTACCCGGGTACCGGCATCGGGCTGTCTATTTGTAAACGTATTGCCGAGCTGCACCACGGCAGCATCAGTGCAACCGCCGAAGCCGGCGAATATGCCAGCTTCCAGGTCACGCTGCCGCTGTCGCAACAATCCTATATCCACACAGCATGAACCACGATTTTAAAATACTCGTTGTCGACGACGACCCCGAAGACCACTTCATCATGCAGGAGTATTTCAGCGAAGCTGGCCTGGGCGATATCGTCGTCTTTCGCGAGAACGGCGAAGAAGCCCTCTCCTACCTCGCCGGGTTGCCGCCCAACGGACTGCCTGCCCTCATCGTGCTCGACCTGAACATGCCTGTGCTCAACGGCCTGCAGACCCTCACCATGCTCAAGGAGCAGTCGCATCTTCGCCATATACAGGTGGTCATCTACTCAACTTCCAACAACGACCACGAGCGCCAGCAATGCCTGGAGCAGGGCGCCCGCGACTATTTCGTAAAACCGTTCACGCTGGAAGCCGGTACCCTCATGATCGAGCGCTTTCGCCAGATGCTGGCGGAAAGCCTGCAGTGACCGCCGGAAACGCACCCTACACAACGGCCGCAACCACGGTCTGACGCCCGAACCCTGGGCCGTATCGTTATTTTATATTTATTTTTTCGTATCTTCCTCGGCCAACACTTGTGCCCATGCAACCCATTGTCGAAAACCCGAGTGTCGACCTGCTGGTCGGCGTCGTGCAAGAACTGTCCCTGGCCCGTGACCTGGAAACCGTCATGCGGATCGTGCGCACCGCGGCCCGCAAGCTCACCGGCGCCGACGGCGCAACCTTTGTCCTACGCGACGGAGACCTGTGCTTCTATGCCGACGAAGATGCCATCTCGCCCCTGTGGAAAGGCAGCCGCTTTCCGCTGCACACCTGCATCAGCGGCTGGGCCATGACGCATCGCCAGGCCGTGGCGATCGAAGACATTTACAACGACCCGCGCATCCCCGTAGAAGCCTATCGGCCCACCTTCGTCAAGAGCCTGGCCATGGTGCCCATCCGCATGCAAAACCCCCTCGGCGCCATCGGCAACTACTGGGCCACCCGGCACATGCCCAGCGCCGCCGAGCTCAAGGTACTCCAGTCCCTGGCCGATATCACCGCCGTTACCCTGGAGAACATCGAGCTGTACCGCTCGCTGGAAGCGCGCGTGCAGGAGCGCACCGCGCAGCTGGAGGCCGCCAACAAAGAGCTCGAAGCATTCTCATATTCCGTATCGCACGACCTCCGCGCACCGCTGCGCTCCATCGACGGATACCTGCACATCCTCCTGGAAAACCACACCGACGGCCTGAATGAAACCGGCAAAGGCCTGGCACAACGCGTGCTCACCAATGCCAAACACATGAACCAGCTCATCGATGACCTGCTGGCATTCTTTCGCATGGGCCAGAAGCCGCTCCTCAAAACAACGGTCCAGGTAAACGACGTGGTACGCGCCGTGTGTAAAACGGCCCAGGAGGCCGAAGACCCCGCGCGCAGCATCGATTTTACCATTCAGGCATTACCGCCCATACAGGCCGACGCCGTGCTGCTCCAGCAGGTATGGGTAAACCTCGTCTCCAATGCGTTGAAATATACCCGGCGACAGGAACGCACCGTGATCGAGATCGGCTTTTACGAAGAGCCCGGAGAGATCATCTACTATATCAAGGACAACGGCGTGGGCTTTGATATGGCGTATGCCCACAAGCTGTTCGGCGTCTTCCAGCGGCTCCATTCACCACGCGAGTTTGAAGGTACAGGCATCGGCCTGTCCATCGTACAGCGCATCGTTGCCAAACACGGCGGCACCGTCCGCGCACACGCCGAAGAAGGCAAAGGCGCCACGTTCTATGTAGCCTTACCCAAGGCCTGATCACTTCGTGCCTTCCAGGCTGAGCACATTCGCGCCAAGCGCGTCTTCAAACACCCGCTCCAACGGCTGATCATGCACGGTCACGAGGATCTCTACCGAGCCGGTGCCGACCGCGCCCTTTAGTATGTGGCCGCCATATGCCTGAAACGTTTTGTCCGTCACCACACCGTGCGCATGCAAAGACACCTTGCCCTTCTGCCACGCGATCGTGCCCTGCATCGACGCCAGCTCTACATCGCGAAACTCCTTCGGAGTATAGTGACGCGTCTTGAAATCAAAGAACCCGAACGTGATGTTCACGAACCCCATGCCGCTAAACGTAGCCGAGGGGATCTTTTCCACCTGCGCCAGCGTTTCAATTTCGTTCAGGATGCTGTCGCCCTGGCGCAGCACCATCAGGTACCCTGCCGGTACACGGGTATATTTTTTCATAGCGGTCGGAGTCTTTCGTGTCGATTGCGCCTGCGTTGAAGGTGCTGCCAGGGCCGCCAGCAACACCGCCAGAACAAAATGTTTCATAGAGAGTTGTTTATGTTCTTACCCATGGCGGGAAAATACCGTGCCGCGACAGGAAAGACCTGCCGGGTATAATTATTTCGCACCCCTTGCTATTACACGCTTAAACAATACGACTATGGCAAAGTATTCGAAAACAGCACAAAAGAAAGTAGGACGTGCCATGCATGAAAAGAAAAAAGGCACCCTCAAAAGCGGACGCAGCGGCAAGAAAGTAACAAGCCGCAAACAAGCCATTGCTATCGGTTTGTCCGAAGCCCGCAAAGCCGGAGCAAAAGTACCCGCTAAAAAAGGCGCAAAGGCCGCGAAGAAGACCGGCCGTGGTCCCGCAAAGAAGACCGCGAGAAAAAGCGCGGCAAAAAAGGGAGCAAGAAAAACAGCCAAACGTTCCAGCCGCTGATCTTCACTAAAAATGTTTTACCGGGCCTGTCATACAGGCCCTTTTTTATCTGCCTATGATACACGTCGATAAAGTTACCCTCGCCGCCCTCGCCGGCACCACGCTCATGACGGCATTCAGTTACGGCGCCGCACGCCATCAACGCAAGCAATTCCGGGAGCCCGAGCTCCTGAATAAGCTCTTAGACCGCCTCCCCGGCCCGCAATCCATACCCACCAAAAGTCCCGCCGGCTGGCTGGTACACTACGGCGTAGGGATGCTTTTCACAACGGCCTACGACCAGCTCTGGCAACGCAACATCGGCAAGCCCACGCTGGCCAATGGTCTGCTACTGGGCACCATCAGCGGCCTGATCGGCATCGGCGGTTGGATGCTGACCTTCAAACTCCACCCCCATCCGCCCAAAACCGACTATACCGGCCACTATAAACAATTGCTCCTGGCACACATGATCTTTGGCGTAGGCGCCGCGTTAGGATATACTAAAATGAAACGGCTACCGGTAAATCGGCAGATATAATCACCGGTCACAACCTCATGGAGCGGTTGTTTTCAGTATATTCACGCCCATGTATCGTATTTCGTTTCATCGCCTGTTACTCGTAACATCGGGGCTAGCGGCGATCTGTACCGGTGCCCGGGCCCAGGGGCATGCGCCGGCCGTTATGAATTTTAAGACAGAGGCTTTCCTGCTCAAGAACAAGATCGTAGCCGAGCATTACAGCCCGCCGGCGATAGACGATGCATTTTCTGCTGCCGCGTTCGACCTTTTCCTGGACGACCTCGATCCCGAACGTCTCATCTTTACCGAAGGCGAGGTGCAAGCCCTGAAAGCCCATCGCAACAAGCTCGATGACGAAATAAATGGCAAAAGCTGGAACTTCCTGCCGGCCGCCACCAAAAGCTACCAAAAGGCTCTTGCCCGTGCTACACAGGCCATAAACCAGGGTACACAACGCGCATTCGATTTCAACGTAAAGGAATCCTATACCGAAGACACCCTCTGGACAAAAGACGAGGCCTTTATTTTTGAGCGCTGGCGTCTGTTGCTTAAATACGAAACGCTCGTCCGTTTAACAAACACGAGGAACAGGAATACCGCTGAGCCCGAAGCGATATTCCTAAAGAACCAGGAGCCGGCTACGCGCAACCTGGTAAAGACAATAAACCTTGCCCGGCTCAATCGCGTACTAAACAATACCGCCGGCTTTGAGAATTACGTCGGGATAGCGCTGCTCCGGGCGCTGGCCAATGCCGTCGATGCGCATACGAATTACTTCTCGCCCAAGGAGATGGAAGATTTTATGAGCGAGCTGAGCACCGAAGGATACCTATTCGGATTTCAGCTGAAGACCAATGATATGGGCGACCTGGTAGTAGATCAGCTTACGCCCGGTGGGCCGGCCTGGAAGTCGGGAGCGATCCACACCGGCGATGTGCTGGACCGGCTGCGATGGGAAGGAGGTCACTGGGTAGATCTGGCCGGCCTCGATACACATGAGGTCGGGCTGATACTCAACGAATCGAATCACCAGGCATTGGAAATAGAGCTTCACGGTCCGGGTGGTCAGCAAACAAAAGCGATCCTGAAAAAGGAGAAAATGTCCGACGACGATAACATCGTGAAAAGCTTCATCTTGCAAGGCGACGAACGAAAAATAGGGTATATCTATCTGCCCGGATTTTATACAGACTGGAACGGCACCGAAGGGTCCAGGTGTGCTAACGATGTGGCTGCGGCAATACTTAAACTGAAAAAGGAAAATATAGAAGGTATTATCCTCGATGTTCGCTTTAACGGCGGTGGATCACTACAAGAGGCCGTGGCGATGGCGGGTATCTTTATAGATGCCGGGCCGATCGGGCTCCTGAGAAGCAAAGGAGGCGAGATCGTCACCGTGAAGGACATGAATCGCGGCACGATCTATAACGGCCCGCTGGTATTGATGGTGAACGCGCTCAGTGCGTCGGCGTCGGAGTTCCTGGCGGCGGCGTTAAAAGATTATCATCGCGCCATTATTGTCGGAAGTCGCACATGCGGCAAGGCAACCGCGCAGCTCATTCACCCGCTGGATCCTAAAAACACAAGCTCCGGATTCAACGGTGTAACAAAAAGCCCGTTCGGCTATACAGCGATAACCGAACAGAAGATCTATCGCATCAACGGTAAAACGGTACAACGCAAGGGCGTCGTGCCCGATGTTCCGCTGCCGGATCTGTTAAATGCCTTGCCCGTGCGCGAACAAGACATGGAGCATACATTGCCTTCCGACTCGGTACAGAAAAAAACATACTATGATCCGTTTCCGTTCCTGCCCCTGAAAGTCGTGCGTGCCAAAAGCGACGAGCGCGTAGCAGCTTCCGCAGCGTTCAAACAACAGCAATACTACACAACCTGGCTCCTGCAGAAGGAGGGCGGCAATAGCGGCTCGTTGTTGTTTAACGATAGGCTGGCCGCCAGTCAACAGGAACAAACCCTGGAAACCGGTGCCCATGCAACAGGGGGCACAAAGGCCTATCGCATAGGCCTGTTACCCGGCGATGCGGTGGCCGATCCTGCCGACGATTATAAAAAGAATATCAACACCGCCTGGATCAACCGGCTGTTGCAGGATATATACATAGAAGAAAGTTTTTATATCATAAACGATCAAATAAATCAATCTAAAAAACCATGACACACGCGAAGTTGGCGCTTATTGTTGCACTGATGAGCCTGACCTTTTCAGGCCTTTCAAAAGAACATCCCCATGCGGCGGGTACGGCAGCAGAACACATGGCCTTTCTGTCTGACCTGGAAGGAACGCTCTCGGAAAAATATATGAGCTACATGAGCGAGGTAGCGCACGGGGGCCGCGCGCGTAAAATGGACAAACGCCGCCAGGACCTTATCGCCGCGGTGCGTACAGCCATTACGCAAGGTAACAGGCTCAAACCTTTTGAAGGCGACGCCACCCTGAAAACGGCTTATGTGCAGTACTGGAATGTATTGCTTTCGGTCTTCAATGAAGATTACCGCAAGATCGTGGACATGGAAGAGATCGCCGAGCGCTCGTACGATGAAATGGAGGCCTACTTGCTGATGCAGGAAAAAGCAGGCGACCGCCTCGATGAAGCCTATGACCAGGTATCGAACGCTTACCGCACGTTCGCGGCAAACCACAACGTGCGCTTGTCTGAAGCCCAAAGCTCAAAGCTCTCACGCAAGCTCCAGCAAACCGGCAAGGTGAGCAGTTATGTGAATGCGTTGTATCTCATTCACTTCAAAAGCACCGTACAGGAAGGCAATATGATCACCGCCTTGAATAATAAAGATGTGAACGGCATGGAGCAAAGCCGCGAGGCGATGAAGCGCTACGCGGAAGAAGGCCTGTCACGACTTGACACCGTAAAGGCCTTTAAGGGCGATGGATCGCTCGTCACCGCATGCCGCAAAATACTCGAGTTCCAGGTAATGGAAGCCGGAAACATTACGGCGTTGTCGGATTTTATGATCAAAGCCGACGACCACGAAAAGGCCCGCAAAACCTTCGAAGCCAAACCTGCCGCCAAACGCACCCAGGCTGATATAGACGTCTATAATAAAAGCGTCAATACGTACAATCAAGCCGTTCAGAACTATACCAAAGTAAACGACGATCTCAATAAGAAACGCAGCGGCGTGCTTTCCCACTGGGATAATTCCCGGAAACGCTTTATGGATAGTCACGTGCCGCACAAATAGCAAGAACTTTTGATGCCCTGTAATGAAGAACGCCGCGTATCGCGGCGTTCTTTTTTTTTCACGATGCCAGTAACACCGGATCCTTACCATCCCATGATCTGCTCCAGGTTGGGGTTCAGCAACACCTGCGGCTGCGGCACCGGCCGGTAATAATATTTCGGCTCCAGAAAGAGCCCCAGATCATCTGCCGTGGCGACATTGCCGCTCTCGCCCTCCGTCAGGAAGAACGTAGCACCATCCGTGCCGATAGCCCCTACGCTGTGATACACCAGCGTCTTGCCCAATGAATTCTTTTCCTTCTCCTCGTCCGCCGGAATTTCGTCATCGACCGACAGCAGAATGATATCCTCGATATTGTCGCCCGTCAGATCATATTTACCCAATCCCGGGAAGTACAATCCCTCCGGCTCGATCTCCACACGCTTACCCGCATGCCAGCGCATAAGATCGTCAAAGCGGTAACCCTCCAACGCCAGCTCCACACGACGCTCGCGACGGATCTCCAGCAGTACGGTTGCCTGTGCGCCCGTCACCAACGGGTACTGCGCTTGCAGCACGGCATCCGCCGGAGGATTGATCGAAAGTGCCGGCATACCGGCACGCGCACGGATCTTGTTGATCGTGTTGTCCAGGTCGCCCTGGGTCAGTGCATTCAGCTCCGCTTTCGCCTCAGCGTAGATCAGGTAGATCTCCGCCAAACGGATCAGCGGTATGTCGAGATTGTTTTGCACCTCGGTGTCGGTGTCGTTCACAAAACCTTTGATCTGATGATACCCCGTAAAGTTGCGCGACAGCTCCTGAACATAGATCCCGGCGCCTTGCGCATAGGTCGACGAGTTGACCAGCTCCCAGCCCGGATAAGCATAGGTCTGTGCCAGGCGGGGGTCGCGGTCTTCAAACTCTTCCACAAACCCGTTCGTAGTGTATCCGGGCTGACTGGTGTACGGCGTGCCATCGCCCATCAGGTAAGTCTGCAGC
This sequence comes from Dawidia soli, assembly GCF_018598185.1. GTDB lineage: Bacteria > Bacteroidota > Bacteroidia > Cytophagales > Cyclobacteriaceae > Ohtaekwangia > Ohtaekwangia soli. The sequence continues at coordinate 6,195 of NZ_JAHESC010000064.1, read as the reverse complement.
AGATCTTTGGACGGACTCACCTCGTAATTGCCGAACATGTATCCCCACCAACCGCTGTTGAGCAGGTTGGCTTCACTGAACCGCCCCAGGATCACCTCGCGGTTACCTTCCAGGTCTTCGCTGGTGAACAACGATGCATAGTCGGACTCCGGATGTCCCGTGTTGTGCAGCGCAAAGCCACCGTCGTCTATGATCTCGCCGGCAACTTCCGCCGCCAGCGCCAGGTATTGATCTGCCGTGGCCTGCAACGCGAGCTCCGTGTGGTACTTGCGATAGGTACCTTCGTATAGCGCTGCCTGTGCCATAACGGCCCGGACCACCCAGCGGTTCACCGCGCCCGCGCGGTCTTCCTCGCCATCCGCATCGACATACTGGCGGGCAAACTCCAGGTCTTCGAAGATCTTGTCGACAACCAGCGCGCGGCCGTCGCGCCCCTTGAACAGGTCAGCATCGTACTGTGTTAATGTCTTGTCGTACCACGGCACGTCCGAGTAACGTTGTACTTTTCCCATGTAGAACTTCGCACGAAAGAACCGCCCCATGCCTTCGTAGTGCTTTTGCTGCGGTTCGGTCAGCTTCGCGGTACCAACGTGATCCAGGTAGTAGTTCACCTTGCGCAGCTGATCCCACGTCCAGCCTTCGGTAACGTTGGCGGCCGTCGGCGTGCCCGACATCATGTTCTTGAGCTCGGTAACACCCGTCGTCGCGGCATTATCGGTGGCGGCGTCTTCTACATAGATCCCGACGCCCGCAAAATTGTACAGGCTATAGAGATAGGTGTCGAGGTCGTCGGCCGTATGAAAGAAATCCTTTTCGCTGATCTCCGTCTGGGGCGAGCGCTCCAGGAAGTCGTCGTTGCAGGCTTGCGCGGCCAGCAGGAGTGCGACACAGCATATACTATATTTATTCATGTTTTTACATTAATGAGGTGAATCGTACAAACTAGAATTGCAGTTCAATACCAAAGGAATACTTCCGTTGAAAAGGATAGGCATATCCCCAACCGTTCAGATCGCTGCCGGCATGATCGACCGGGTCATAGTTCGGATCCGTCTTGCCGATATTATTGGTGATCGCCTCCGGGTCGAAGTACTTCTTGACCGCTGACCATTCCGTCAGGTTCTCGCCGCTGACATATACCCGCAGCTTGTTGACGTGGATGCGGCTCAGCAGGGCATGCGGCAGCGAATAGCCGATCGTGATATTCTTCAGACGCAGGTAAGCGCCATTCTGCATATAGCCCGTCTGGGGGATCGCCAGGCCTTGTGCCCGGTCAATGCGCTCACCCAGGTTCTTGTCGGCAAGCCACGCCTGCAGCACCGGGTATTGGGCATCCGGGTTGGCGTCGGCCAGGCCCGCGTTGATATACGACTGCGAATGCTGCGCACGCTCGGCTTCGCTGTCTCCCTCGCCGCGGTAAAAGTCCAGCAGGTGCGTATAGCCGCCGGCGTACGGCTGCTGATAATAGCCCCAGTACAGATAGTTGATGGGATAGTAGTCCATTTTACCCACGCCCTGGAAGAAGGCACGCAGGTCGAACCCGTTCCACTCCGCGCCTACGGTAAAACCAAAGCGGAAACGCGGCGTGATGTTACCGATCACCGACAGATCTTTCGGGTCGTCGACGGTAGCGCCCTTCTCGATAGAGCCGCTGTTGTCCAGGTCCTTGTATTTCGGCCAGCCCGGTACGACGTCCAGCGCACCCCAGGGAATGATAGAAGTCTCGTCGAGTGCGTTGATCTCTTCCTGATTCTGAAACAGACCGTCGCTGCGCAGGCCCCAGATCTCGCCGAGTGTCATCCCCTCATAGTATTGCGTGAGGCTGCGGTTAGGGTTGTCGAACTTGGTGATCTTCGTGCGGTTATCGGAGATCACAAAGCTTGCAAATGCATGCAGCGGCTTGCCTGCCAGACTAAACTCATCGTCATATCCCAGCGACAGCTCCCAGCCGGTGGTACGGAGGTCGGCAGCATTTTCTTTCGGGGGCGCCACGCCCAGCACCGCCGGCAGCTCTCTGCCCGCCATCAGCATGCCTTCTGTATCGCGGCGGAAAACGTCGAACGTCGCCGTAATGCGCTGCTGCAGAACCCCTACGTCAATACCCACGTTACTGGATTTTATATCTTCCCAACCATAGTTGTCCGACACCAGATACGGCGACGACACCATAGACGGCAGCGCACCGCCGATCAGATACTTGCCTTCTTTCAGACTCGAAAGCGGGAAATAACCATATTCCGTAATGCTGGACTGGTTGCCCAACGAGCCATAGGAACCGCGGATCTTTAACGTATTGACTACTGTGGCGACCGGCTCCCAGAACGATTCCTGGTCCACCTTCCAGCCGGCCGACACCGACGGGTAGAAACCAAAGCGCTTGTCCTTGCGGAATTTGGAAGAACCGTCATAGCGGCCGTCGAACTCGACAATATACCGGTCGCGGTAAATATAATTCAGGCGATAAAAGGCGCCACGCAGCGCCCATTCCCGGATGGCTTCGTCCACACTCGCCAACCCGGTAGCAAGCCCCACAGAAGGGATCGACGGCGAGATCACCCCCACCTTCTCGGTTTCAACCGAATCCAGACGGTTATACTCCTGATTGAAACCCACGATGGCGTTGACATAGTGCTTCTGCGCAAACGTCTTTTCAAACGTAGCATACGTATTCAGCACGTAGTACGATTGCTGTGTACCCAGACGCCCGGCGGTGTTGGCTCCTTCCTCGCGAACGTCGTCCGGACCATAACCGATCAACAATTTGTTGCTGTTGGTGCGGTAATTATAGGTATCGCGACGCACCGTAAAGTCGGCGTTCATGCGCACCATGCGCTCCCAGAACGACAGCTCACCGCTGAAGGTGGTCTGGAACATATTTACTTTCGATACGCTCTGGCCGCCGTCGATCATTTTAGCCGCCGCACGGCCCACGTCCGTATTGGCCCACGACCCGTCGGGGTTGCGGTCCCAGCTGGTCGGAAACAGGTTGAACAGATCTTCCATCGACAACTGTGACGGCGTTACCCGGTTCGTCAGCGACAACTGAGTGTTGTTGCCAAACGTCAACCATTTATACGGCGTGAAGTTGAGCTTGGTACGAATGCTGTAGCGGTCGTATTTATCGTCGGCAACTTTCAGCGCCCCGTTCTGTGAATCGTAAGCACCCGATAGATAATAAGACGTGGTGCCCGACTTACCCGACAGGTTTATATTATGCCGAACCGACAGCGTAGGATTGTCCAGGTAGTATTTAGTCCAATCGCGGTTGCCCATATAAGCCCACAGCGCATTGTCTTCCGGATCGATCCGCACCGGTCCCGACGACGAGGGATCGTCGGAGCGCTGGCGCGCCCACTCGTATTGCACCGGCGTATAGTTCACATAATCCCACGGCGTATTGTCGGTGGCTGTTTCCAGCGTCCGCATATAGATGTAAGGATCTGTCACCTTGCTGGGCAGTACCGTAGCGCTCCCCCAGGAAAAATTATTGTTATACTCCACGTTAAAGCCTTCACGGACACCGCTCTTCGTGGTGATCAGGATCACGCCCGCCGCGGCGCGCGAACCATAGATGGTCGATGCCGAGGCATCCTTGATAACCGATATACTCTTGATATCCGACGGCGCAATGAGGTTCAGGTCGGCCACGCTCATGGGCACGTTGTCTACTATAACCAACGGTCCGGCACCGGTGATCGATGCCATCCCGCGAATGTTGATGTTCGGCACCGCACCGGGAGCGCCGCTGGCAAAATCTACGTTGAGGTTCGGCACAACACCCTGAAGGCCCTGGCCCACGCTTTGGATCGGGCGCGCTTCCAATACTTTGCTGTCGACCACGCTGACGGCACCCGACAGGTTGGCCTTCTTCTGCTCGCCAAAACCCACGACCACCACTTCTTCCAAAGAAGTAGCGCTGGCCTGTATCGGAATGTCGATCGTAGAACGGTTACCGACCGTTACCTCCGAGGTGACATAGCCGATAAACGTGACCACCAGCACGTCACCTTCCGCAACGTCCAGCGAAAAACTGCCGTTCACATCGGTCATCGTACCGTTGGCAGTGGATTTGACCAGGACGCTGGCGCCGATCACAGGCGAACCGTCGGCAGCATCCGTCACCGTACCGCGTAGCGTTGTGCGCTGCCCGGCAGACAAGACGTTCTGGGCCATCACCCATCCCGGAAGACCCGCCAGTAAACAGGCGAGCACGACCACGCGGGTGAGACCGGAAAGATTGTAGAGTTGCTTCATTGCAAGGGGATTGATGTTTTACGGATCAAATGTATAGGTAGAATAAATATTGAATGACCGTTCAATCAAAAATTAACAGACTCTTCACATCGGGTCTGATTGATTTAATGTAGTTTTGACAAAACTTTAACACGATGGGAAGAACCAGCCTCAAGGAGGTACGCCAGCAGGAAATCATACTCGCCTTCTATAAAGTCGCAAAAAAAATAGGTCTTGAAAATGCCTCGATAGCCAAAGTAGCCGATCACCTCGAGATCAATCCGAGCCTGATCGTACACTATTTCAAGACACGCGAAGCGCTTATCGAAGGGCTTATCCATTTTATCCTCGAACGCTACAGCGACATCTATAAAACTAACGGCGGGCATTATACCACCGCAAAAGAGCTTACACAATTAATGGACAACCTCTTCTCCCGCACCTGGGACAAGCTCTTCGACGACAGCGTATTTTATAGCTGCTATGCCCTCACCTATCGCGACAAAAAGATCCGCGCGTCCTTTAAATCGCTGCACGACTCCCTGCGCGAATCGCTGCGGGACGCCTTGCACAAAGCCTGCGCCAACGGCGTTATTCAACTCAGGAATGAAAAGGAAACGGCTGAGGTCATCTTCGCGCTGATCGAAGGCGCCTATTATTATTTAGGCATGGTCGACTCGCCGACAGAGAACACCCGCAAGCTGAACATGATGAAACGACAGGCACTGACATTGCTTGGCCTGTAGTCCTTTAGGCCTGCCGGTGATTCTTTTTCCGAACGTGGTAGATCCGCGCAATCGATGCCGCGGCAATCACGATCCAGATGGCATTGACCACCAGGTTCGGCAAGTCCATGAGCGTATACGAGACGATGACCAGGCATAGACCGCCGAGCGCATTGAGCAGGTGGTACGGCACACCCTCGGCGCGCATCCACCCCAGGCTCAGCAACGCGTAGGCCGTTACATACGCCAGCACACCCGTCCATCCGACGATCTCGCCTACCGAAAAACTTAACGTTTCATTCATGTACCCGATTTTAATAGCTGCGCGAAGATATTCAATTTTGAATGGTCATTCAATCTATCCATGTAGTACCTTTGCGGACAGACGAATGCGTCCATACCGATTTACCACTAATCTTTCAAAGCATTTTATGATCAAGGTTAAGTTTCTGTTATCAGTCGCCTGCTGCTGGATCGTGCTGAGCGCCGCCGCCCAAACGCGCAAGGCCGTATTTATCATTCTCGACGGTATTCCGGCCGATGTCATTGAAAAGACCGACATGCCGGTATTAAAAGAGATCGCCGCCCGCGGCGGCTATACACGTTCCTACCTGGGTGGTGAAAAAGACGGCTTCAGCCAGTCTCCCACCGTATCCGCCGTGGGCTACAACCACGTCCTCACCGGCGTGTGGTCACACAAACACAACGTGTGGGACAACGACATCCGCGAGCCCAACTACGCGTACTGGAACATCTTCCGTGTGGCGGAGCAAGCTAACCCGTCGCTGCAGACCGCCGTCTTCTCGTCGTGGATCGACAACCGTACCAAGCTGGTAGGCGAAGGCCTCCCCACCGCCGGCAACATCAGGCTCGACTATAGCTACGACGGCCTGGAGCTCGACAAGACCCGCTTCCCCGCGGGCGAAAAACGCATGTTCGACATCGACGAAAGCGTCTCCACGGAGGCCGGCCGCTATATCCGCGAGAAAGGCCCCGACCTGTCGTGGGTATACCTGGAATATACCGACGACATGGGCCATATGTACGGCGACAGCCCGCAGTTCTATGACGCGGTAAAGAAAGCCGACGCGCAGGTAGGCCGCGTGTGGGAAGCCATCAAAGCCCGCGAGCAACAACACGGCGAGCAATGGATGATCGTCGTCACCACCGACCACGGCCGCGACGCCCAAACCGGCAAGAACCACGGCAGCCAGACCGACCGCGAGCGCACCACCTG
>NZ_JAHESC010000063.1:11307-32205 GCF_018598185.1 Dawidia soli | reverse complement strand
GCGCTGCGGTGGGCCAACGCCAATCACTTCGACGTGGTATTGATCGACTATTACCTCACCCCCACCGTACTCGCCCACCATGTCCTGAAGGATCTGCGGGCCATGAAAGGTGATTCCTTCAAGGCGTTTGTGCTTTCGAATTATGTAGACGATCAGCAGGCGCGCGACCTGCGCAGCGCCGGTTTTGCCGACATCATCTATAAACCCATCACCCTGGAGAAATTCCGGGAGCATGTAAAAGCATAGCACGGGGGATCTTCGCGCTCACGCGCGCGTTGATCCGGCCCCTGCTTCCTTTCCTCATACCGCGTTAGCGATGCGAACCGAGCTCTTTCGCGTCTGTGCGGGCGCCATCTGTAAGATCCGTGTCGGGTTGTTATGATAATCACGGATCACCGTGTAGCTGCCGCCGAGCAATACCTCTTCTCCCGATTTTGACACGTGTTCGTATTCGCCCGGCTGTGCGATGCCCTGGCGCAGGTTGCTCCAGAAGGTATGGTAAGCATCGGTCATGGCATACTGTGGTTTGACAAAGATGTGGTGGTGCTTGCCGTGGATCTCGGCTAACGTATAGCCCATCATTTCCAGGAAGGGTACGTTGGCATCGAGAATGGTGCCGTCCAGCGCGAGCTCGATCGATGCGATGCCGCACTCGGCCAGTGCCCGGATGCGGTTCGCCAGCTCCGCGGAGCGCTTCCGCATTTCGCTTTCCTGCTGGCTGATCAGCTGCATTTGTACTTTCGCCACGGTAACATCGGTGGCCAGCTTCAGGATCTTGATCGGCTTTCCGGCATTGTCGGAGATGATCGAATAGCTTCCGTTGATATAGATCCTGGCGCCGTTCTTCATCACCCGTTCGTACTCGCCCGGCTGCGGTATACCCGCTCCCAGCAATTCCCAGAACTTGTGATACTCGGCGCCCTGGGCATATTGGTTATCGACAAAGATGCGGTGGTGCTTGCCCTGGATCTCATCCAGCGTATAGCCCATGAGCTTCAGGAACGTTTGGTTTGCAGTCAGGATGGTGCCGTCCAGCGTGAACTCGATCGAGGCAATGCCGCTGTTGTTAACGGCATCGACACGGCTTTCCATCTCGATGGAATTGCGGCGCATTTCTTCCTGCGTGGCCGAAAGCTCTTCCATGTTCTGGCGCATCTCTTCTTCCTGCGCGCGCATTTCTTCCTCACGTTGTTGCGAGTCGGTCAGCAGGCTCTTGATGCGCTCGGTGGTTTTTACCGATAGCAGCGAGGTCGCGATGGCTTCACTGGCTTTCTTAAAGAACTCCACCTGTCCTTCGTCGTACCGGGTGAATGAAGCGAACTCCAGCACACCCGTTACTTCTTCGTTGGCCAGCAGCGGGATGATGATCACACACGATGGCGTGGCCAGGCCCAGGCCCGACGTAATCTTTATGTAATCTTTCGGCACCTGCGTCAGCACGATCACCTCTTTCTCGAGGAAACACTGCCCTACCAGCGAGTCGCCGATCCCGACGCGGCCCTCCATGAACTTTTTGCGATCATAGGCATAGGCAGCGGTCATCTTCAGGTAAGGCTCGCCATTCTCATCTTCCTCCCGGAGGAACATACAGCCCTGGTTCGATTGTGTATAGCGGGTCAGCTCGCCGATCAGTTCGTCGGACAGCTCCTGCATGTTGTCGGCATGACGGCGCAGGATCTCCCCGATCTGTGCCACACCCTGTGTGATGTATTTGTCCGCGCGCTCGCGATCTGTGGCCTGGACAATGTTCCGTTGCATCTTGAGCAGCGACTTGCCCAGTTCGTCGTTGTCGTCGGTCACTTCGTATTGGGTCTTCAGATTGCCTTTGCTGATCTCGTCGGCGAAGGCGATGTTGCGCCCCACGTGTTTCAGCTGATCGCTTAACTGGTCGGTTATGGCCGCCATGTTCCGGGTGCGTTTCCCCAGGCTATAGCTCCACAGCGCATTGATATACAGAATGACCGTAGTGATAAGCGCGTGCAGTACAAAGCTCTGCAGATCCATAAACTCCAGCTGTGTGAAGTAAATGTCTTTCATACCGGTAAACTGCAGGTAGGCAAAGATACCGTGGTGCAGCACGATAAAGATCAGCAGCGGGATCTGCAGTCGCCAGTTCTGGTAGGTGATCAACAGGGCCGAGCCGACAAAGAAGATAAAGTGCATTTCAAACAGGCCGTGCATCTGGTAGATGTACTGTGCGCAGAACACCCCCACGACCACCGCCAGCACATAACGATACAACGGCGAGTTTGGCAGCAGCCACCGGGTGCCGTAATACGCGACCAGGCAAAGGGTACCGACGCCGATCGCGATGAGATAGGTGTCGTAGAAGAATGCCAACGCGATGCCGAACAGGAAGTACATCGTCAGCGCGACGTTGATCTTGAAGTCAGATTTCGCATTGATGTCCGCAAACGCCTGGGTCTTGGCTTTGGCGAACGATTTTTCAGACGGGTTCATGGAGTATGGTAGGTTTTGACGTGTTCAAAGGTGGTTGTTACCGGAAGAGGTTGACGAAGGCATTGGACCGGTCTTCGGCATCGGGCAGCTCGCAACCATAGGGTTGTGTGGCCCATGGCCCGAACTGCGGCGCCGCCTGGCCCGCCACGAGTGCGCGTAACGCCCGCTCGGCATAGTTGCTGTCCTTCGTCGTACAATAACGGGACTTGTTATAGTTACCGCGGTAATAGAGCCGGCGCTGTGCATCGATCACCACCGCCTGGGGGGTGGCGTATACGCCGCATATCGATGCCAGCGAGTCGGCGTGATCCTGTAAGATCACAACGGAGTCGTTATCGGTTCCAATCATCTCCCGCGCACGGCCCGGATCGGCGTAGGCCGGTATAACGGCAAATACCTGCACCCGGTTGCCAAACTGGTTGGCCAGCGCGTGAAAGTGTTTGAGGTTGAAGCGGGAGCATGGGCAGTCGGGGTTAAAAAAGTGTATATATACGGGTTTACCCGGCTGGTAACCGTCGAGCAACGTTAAGTCTACAGGGCGATTGACCGCCGGCGACACGAAATGCGCCGGGACCGGAGTCGGCATGACGTATTTCAGTTCCTGTGACCAGAACAATAACGCCACGGATCCAGACACTGCCAAAAGCAGCAAACCGACCAGCACTTTTCTCACGTACTCAGGAGTTAAATTCTTGATTGTATAGACGCTGAACTACCGTTGAATTCATACTTGCCCCTAGGGTTTTTCACGAGGTATACCCGGACTATTCACAAAACAGTGCCATCTTCGGATTGTTCGTGTAAGTGGGAAAAGTAAATCGGTTTTCCGGGTGTTTTCGCCCTGCAACCGTTTGAAGGTCCTGTCAGTGTCTTCCCAACACCCCTCTTTTTGTCTCAATTCTGGAATCCGATGAAAAAGGAGGCCTGCCGCAGCGTTGTGCTGGTTTTCATCTATAGTCCGGACGATTGACCGTAGTTCCTGCTGTACACCCCGGCTTTTAGGGGGAACCGCAGATGTTCCTCCCCCGGTCACGTGCCGTTTTGAGAAAGCTCAGCGGGAAAGTATCGTTAGAATAACGTTAGCTGATCGGCCGGATCATCGGGGTCGGATATACCGAAATTAGAGACAGAGATCCCCAACAAACGTACGCGCTTCTCCTGCCGGTCCACGGCCGCAAGCAACTGGCAGGCTACTGTAAATAGCGTCTCCTTTTCGTTCACTCCCACCGGAAACGACTGGCTGCGGGTGATCTGCTTAAAGTCGTGGTACTTTACTTTTAGCGTCACCGTCCGCCCCCGCAGGTTGCGCTTATAGAGGCGGGCGTGTACGACCTCGGCCAGGCGCTCCAGCTCGGCATACATGTCTTCCAGCACATCGAGGTCTTCGGCAAAGGTATCTTCCGCCCCCACCGACTTGATCTCGCGGTTGGGCTGTACGCGTCGGTCGTCCAGGCCGCGCACGATCTGGTAAAAAAAGTGGCCGGTCTTACCGAAGTGCTGTACCAGTTGTGCCTCGGTAAGCTTCTTGAGGTCGGCCCCCGTGTGCAGGCCCATGTTTTTCATCTTGGTTGCCGTGACACGCCCCACGCCGAAGAACTTCTCCACCGGCAGGGTCTCCATAAACTTCTCGATCCGCGAGGGCCCGATGAACGTCAACCCGTCGGGCTTCTGCATGTCCGACGCGATCTTGGCCACAAACTTATTGACCGATACCCCCGCCGACGCCGTGAGCTGCAGCTCGTCGCGAATGGCATCCTTGATCATCCGCGCGATGTCCAACGCCGACCCGATGCCCTGCTTATCCTCCGTCACATCCAGGTAGGCTTCATCGAGCGACAGCGGCTCGATCAGATCCGTATAGCGCGAAAAGATCTCGCGCAAGTGCGCCGATACGCCCCGGTAGACATCAAACCTCGGAAACACAAAGATCGCCTCCGGGCAAAGCTGCCGCGCCTGCCGCGACGACATCGCCGATTTCACCCCAAACTTCCGTGCCTCATAGCTGGCCGTTGCCACCACTCCCCGCCCCTCCGGCGGCCCCCCGACCACCAGCGGCTTCCCCCGCAGCTCCGGATGGTCGCGCTGCTCGATCGACGCGTAGAAGGCGTCCATGTCGATATGAATGATCTTTCGCACAGTGAACACAAATATACGTTACCGGGTGACAGCAGTATGGCAACAGTGTGGTCGCAGGTGATGGGTTGCCGCATGGCGCGTGGTGAGTCCGTAGGTGAGCAGATACGTGTATTTTCTTATTTCCTACGCTGGTTGTAATTGTAGATGATCGTGGGCATGTCGTCGTATGTCACCTCTTCGCGATCGATCCGTTGTATAATATCGGCGTCGTCCTGAAGCAATTCTTTCATTTGCTCCTTGAACTTTCTTCGTACCAGACGGATATTTTGCGAACCGTAGAACAGATAGTAGTGATCTGACTCCTTGAATGAATAGTAATTGGCCCAGTGAGCGCTGTATAACTCCAGTCTTCCGGAAACTATCCGGGGTATCATGGCCTCGATGCGGTCAAAGCCGTATTGCATGGTCGGGAAGGTCCGAAGGAAAAGGCTATCGGAATAAAACGCCATGAAGTTCGCGGCATACAGGGTCTTGCCCCTTTTTTCTGCAAGATCTTTTTTGTAGATGATCCGTTGCCCCATTTGAGTCAATACGTTGTCAAACCAGAAGTAGCCGGTGTACGAATCGAGTCCCTCCAATGTGCCGTAGGTGAATTTTCGCTCCCCTTTCTTCGTCTTCTGGGCAACGGCACCGGTGATGCAGAAGAGTATCAAAGAGATAGTCAAAACGAATCGCATAGTATAGGTTTTTCGTAAAGTTGCACAAATCGTCCGGAGTTTTATATAGCTGCAACCGGAAATAGATTTAGGGCCTCACTCCAGCCATAAGCAACCACTCATATAACAGAACGGATCCGGTTCGTGGGCCGTGCTTTTTTGGCAAGGATTTCGCTGCTATATTGTAAACCATATACCTACGTTATGAAACTACCTGTACTACCCTTTTTAGCACTTCTATTACTCCTCTTTTGCTGCTCCGACGAAAACGGAAGCCCTGTTGAAAAGCCCATAGAATACGGCAACGACGGCGCGGTCCTGACGAAAATAGATCTTGATGGCGCTGTCGGCCTCGTAGCTGTTTACGACCCCGAAAGGGTCTACGACTATTCGCCAGCCTGGTCTTTCCACCATGAAACACTGAAGAAGATCAACCCCGACGGCACCCTGGCGGAGGCAAGCTTTGGTATCGAAGGCGAACCCAATGGGGGTTTTGATAACTACCTGGTTAATAACATCAGCGACCGGTATTTTCTGATCTCATTCTACCTGCGTAAGGAGTCGTACATCGTCGACAAGCACAACGGACTTGCGGCGAAAACACATTTTACACCGGCGTCACAGCTTTCCTCGGCAACCGTTAACAACAAGTGGTTCTACAAAGACAACGTCAGCTACACATTGTGCCGGGTAGATAATTTCTTGCTCTCGACCGATGCCGTGCTGACAGAACGCGCGGTCGACTCTTATACGACAGACCTGTACGTCGATGGGCACGAAGAACTATACATTAAAAGCCAGGATCACCTCCTTTATATCGACAAGGACCTGGGGTCGATCACCGGCTTTACCGACCAAAGTGTCGCTGTATGGCACGACCGAAACCATACGCTAAAGACCGTCTCCCGGAACGGTAAGATCTACACCCTGTCGACAACGGCAGCAACCTATTTGCAATACGAAAAGGACTTTGGAATGCCGGTTACGACCTGGTCTAACCCCATTCCGTTCGAATTTCCTTCCCAGAACAAACAATTTCTGCTCTTCACCGATGCGGCGTCCGGCGTCACACATCTCTTCGACCTGGTGAAGAACGAATCTGCTGTCGACCTGACCGACGAAAATACAGTATTCACCACATACGGTTCTGCTATATATGACCAGACCATTTTCCTCTTCCAGTCGGATTCCAGGACCCAGCGCCTTGTGACAATCGATAGCAACGATCTGACAGTGCAAAAGGTTGATGTGAACGTTACATCGAACGAATATGGGAAACTCCACGCGTTAACCTCCGGGCTATCGGTGGTCGAAGCGTGTGAGAATGCCACGGTTTGCTCATTAAAGACAATCGATGCAGCGGGAACAGTGGCAGACCTTTCCGGCCAGCCCATCCGGGGAACCGTCATCAAGCTGTAGGATCGAAAAGGAACTTGCAGATGTTCTTTCTATCAACATCACTCACCTCTCTCAGAGCGGGCAATGCATGATCATCCAAACAAAAAAGCAAAAGGATATAGGGTGCATTGATTCGCTGTCCTTCAGAGATATACGAGAACTAAAGAAGAAACTATGAACAGTACAGACTAACGTAACCAACCGGTTACTATATGGCGATCGTAAGTTATATTTGTGTCATGAGCATTACCCTACGCCGCGACGTCTTCCAAGCCATAGCCGACCCCACCCGCCGGGAGATCATCAACTTATTATCCCACAAAACCCTTACCCTGAACGGCGTCGCCGAGAACTTCAACATCAGTCGACCCGCCATCTCCAAACACATCCGAATCCTATCGGAGTGTGGCCTGGTCGTCGTGCACCAGCAAGGCCGTGAGCGCTACTGCGAAGCCCGCCTCAACTCCCTGCGCGAAGTATCCGAATGGACCTCTCAATACGAAAAGTTCTGGTCCGCCAGGCTGGATGCCCTGGGCGACTTTCTTGCGTCCGGTGCCAAGCCCCGTAAAACACGAAAGCGCTAGTGTACCTGCGTACGCCAGCGCTTCCGGTCAAAACAATAAAAAATCCCTATTTCGGGGCGTTGTAGACACGCACCGTAAAGACATATTCCCGCCACTTTTTCACTTGCTGCACCTTGCTCAGGTTCTTGAGGGTATTGATACGCGGCAGCGCCAGCGGTGCGTTCAGGGTGTCTACTGGCATGTCGGTGATCGCGTGCAGCAGCACGGTGGACTTGGTGGCAAATGCTGCCCCCGAGGTCTCGGTTTGCAGGCCGCTGATGATGCCCACCAGTTCGCCCCGGGCGTTAAACAACGGGCCGCCGCTGTTGCCGGGGTTTACGGGTACCGAGATCTGGTAAGCGTTGGGGTTTTGTTTGTAGCCGGTGGCGGCGCTTACCGAGCCTTCGCCAAAGACGATGTCCTCGCGCGGGAAACCCAGCGTAAAGACCTCTTCGCCGAGGTTGGCTTCCGAAGGGCTGACGGTGTAGGGCAGCGACTTGACGGACGTCAGTAGCTCGGGGTTGATCCGCAGGATCGAGATATCGTTTTCCTTGTCATTAAAGAGAATATCCACCTTGAGGCGCCCAAAAGTCTCATTTTCAATGTAAACCGAGTCGGCACCCTTGATGACGTGGTAGCTGGTGGCGACGTAGCCGTTGGCCGAAACCATAAAGCCCGTACCGGCGTAGGTTTCGGGCACGGGGCCGGTCTTTTCTTTGTTGGATTCAGCAATGTCGGCCATGATGCGGCTTTGTGACTTGCTGATCTGATCGACCTTGCGGCGCAGCTCTTTATAGTAAGCGGTTTGTTTGGTCTCCAGCGACTGGGTCATCTGAAGCGTGCCCAGGATACTAATCAGGGCAACAGAGGCTGCCACGGCGGTCATGGGCCAGTACTTGCGCCACGGGTTGGCGCGGGTAACGGTCATGACGGGCTGGCGGGGCTCCTGTTGGGCAAAGGTCTCCAGGGTGTCGTGTATTTCTTCCAGCGAGGCTTTCAGGTCGCGGCGCCGGCCGTAAAAACGCATGGATTCGATCAGGTTCAGGTGTTCCTGAACCTGTTGCGACAGCACCGGGTCGCCTTCCATACGCTGTTCCAGGGCCGCCTTTTCTTCGGGCGGCAGCGTATTCTTGGCGTAGCGGTCCAGCAAATCGATCAAAGCGCGATCAGGATTCATGAGGAGGTGGGTTGTGCAGGTTGAAAAAAAGCTTTTTCAAGCGTTGTAAACATTTGTATTTCTGGTTTTTAGCCGTATCCGTGTTGCTATACCCGAAGGTATCGCGGATACTCTCCATCGAGCTCTCCCGCAGGTAAAAGGCCTCCAAAAGACTCTTGCAAGGGTCGCCGAGCTCGTCCAGGGAAGCCGCCATCTTGTGAAAGATCTCTTCTTTGGCTTCGATATCGATCATTTCCTCGTCGATCCCCGCCAGGGCATCTCCTTCTTCTATTTGCCCGCGGTACCGTTTTTTCTCCCACAGGCGCTTTAACCACAGCCTGCGGCTCACAGCATAGAGGTAGGTCTTTACCTTGCAGTGTAAAACAAAGTCGGGCTGCTGAACCTTTTCATAGAATGCGATCACCGCCTCCTGGTAAATATCCTTCGCCTCTTGCTCCGTGCCGCTATTCGAACATATAAGGTGTAAAACCATCGGGTAATGCGCCTTGTAGAGCTCCTGCAGCACGATCCGGTTATTCTTTCTGATCTCCGAGACAATCAGCTCATCAAAATAATACACTGCTTATGCTATAAGGTGGACTTTATACAAACGAACCCCCAAGGTAACCCATGAAAAAAACTTTTCAAACCCGGAAAAATATTGGGTTACCGGCGGGACCTTTTTGTATGAAGGGAAATTTTTAAACCATTTGAATATGAAAATTAAAATCGCATCTATTTTCGCTGTAGTAGTATTCGCTGTAGCCGCTGCCTGTTCTTCAAAACCTTCTGAAACTGCAGCTGAAAACCAGGACACTACTGCCACTGAGACAGTAACGCCCGAGCCTGCTGCCCCGGTAGAAGCTGACACAACTGTTGCAGACACTACTGCAACAGCGGCTCCTGCGCACTAATCCAGAAACAACTATTACCCTGTAAACTACACCTTTGTGAGCACAAGGGGCATTTGTCCCGCTCACAAAGGTTTTCCCTCTCTCCTTTTCTCTTCCCCCGTCCATAGCAGCAATCGTACTAGCCGTCATACACGCTGATCGTGCACAGATCTGCGATGGGATAGGTCTGTATGGGCGGAATCGACCGCTTCATTTTATTATTTCTGTAACCATGCAAAAGCTCATCACCGTCCTTTGCGTCGCGGGACTATGCTCCTGCGCGTCTAAAAATGCCGAAATGTCCAGCGCCGATGCCTTTTCTGACACCGCCGCCGGCCAACCTGCTACGGAAGTAGCCCAGACCACGCCGACAGGCAGGCCAGCCTCGCAACAAGCTGCTCCGGCCCTGGCCTTCAGCGATCCCCACCAGGGCAACACCAGGCTGGTCAAAAAACTGCACTACCGTTTCGAGGTGGCCGACATCAAGAAGAGCACCGAAGCCATCGAAGCCGCGCTCAAGAAGTATCCTGCCTACATGGAGTCTTCCAACCTGCGCACCGACTATCAGCTTGTCGAGAACCACGTGGTCCTGCGCGTGCAGAACGAATACTTCCACGAGCTGCTCACGGACATCGACGTCCAGGCTCTCGCGGTGGAGTTTCGCAATGTAAGCACCGAAGATGTTTCCAAAGACTTTGTCGATCTCGAGTCGCGCATCCGCACCAAACGCGAAGTCGAAGAACGCTACCGCGACATCCTGCGCCGCAAGGCCGGAACGATCGAAGAGCTGCTCGAGACTGAAAAGCAGATCGGCATTCTCCACGAAGAGATCGAAGCCGCCATCAGCCGCGTCAACTACCTGCGCGAGCAGGTAAACTACAGCACGCTCAAACTGGAATTATACCAACACATCCAACCCACCGTAGCCATCGAACAAACACCCGGCTGGGGCGAGCAATTTTACGATGCCTTCTCCACCGGCCTGCAGGGCGTCGCCAAACTACTCCTCGGCCTGGTTTACATCTGGCCGCTGTTGCTGGTCGTCGCCATCGCCGCCGGGATCGTCATGTTCCTGAAGCGGAAGGGACGTGTGAGCTTTTAAGCCGGGCGCCGGCTTCTTAAACGCCGGCGCGGGTATAAGGTCCTCCGTCACGACAGGCTCTTCCGTTTCTTCGGAAGAGCTTCTTTTTTCTCCCGATGTCGATACCGCTGTTTCGATTTTCGCCAATTGCCCGGGCGACGGAATTGCTTTCCCCGACCGCCAACCATACATACACGCCGCAACACCCCCTTGTACATCCGCCACCGGCCGGACTGGCTCTTCTCTCGTTACCTTTTCCGACCCCGGCGTTTCAACTCCATCGGGCTGCCCCGCCACGGCGATCACCTTCCCCACCCCCGCACGCTTCACTTCCGTCACCACATCATCTTCCATCGGCGACCCATACCGCACGCCCACCGTCAGCATCAGGCTATACCCTTCGTCTGCCGGTACCTGGTCCGTGAGATTGATCTCCAGCGACGTGGCGGGCGAGCCCTTCAACGCCGGATACCACGGCGAGGATACACTCCGCGGCGTAAACAGGGTGGTATACCAGTCCCGTGGTTTATAGATACCATCCCCGGCATCGAATGTAAAGTCCGGTACGATGCCCAGGCTTACCTCGAAGCGGAACCGCGCATGCCTGTTGTTCGGATGGAAGTTGATGTCGCGCAGCAAGGCCGGTATATCGACCCGGGCCGACCGGGTCTCGCGGCTTAGTGTATACCGCAGCGGCGTGCGGACGACGGAATCGAATGTCGTGGTTTTGTTCAGCTGAAACCCGGCCAGCAAGCTGGTATGCCTGGACAATTCAATGGACCGGCGTCCCAGTTTGCCCATGCTGTCCTGCTTCTGCACGATCTTCAGGGCTTTATTGATAAAGCCGCTGAAGTTATAGTCGGCCAGGTTTCGCACCGGGTGCATCATAAACCGTACCTCCTTGCCCATCTTCGAGCATCCGCCGAACTCGCTCATATATAAGCGTGGCAACTCAAACGAAGGTGATTTTTTGATATGCTCCCTGGAGGCACCGCCCTTCTGTCGCACAACGATCTTGTCGACGCCGCGCATGTAATAAAAGCTGAGGTTGCCGAGGGTGCCCGTGATCTTAAGGTCTTCTAAAAACGCCATACTTCAGTTAGGTTAATGAATGAATTTAATTTTTTTTAAACGGCTGCGAGTGGTCAACTGTTTCCGTGGACAATATAGGGAGTTGGAGTGAAAAGACTATCAATTGTACATATATACTTTTTGCGATCGTGTTGGAATCGTCACATGACCAGGAGATATAAAGGTCGGGGTTATGACTGGGCTATAAGTAGCGTAAAAATACTTTATCAGTAGGTTATCCCGTCTGTTGACGGAAGTTTTTATACTGCCGGATGACTTATGCACACGAATTTGTGGAGAACAGTTTAGTGCGTGTGGGTTGAATGTTTATAACTCAGGGTATATTTGTGAGGAATTGGGAAGTATTTTCGGGTTGCCGCTGGTGTAAAAATGTGGCACAACGCCGAATATACCTGAGAAGTAAGAGTGTCGGTGCCGCAGGGTGTTAAGGTCTGGACCCTACGTTGGCGCCGCTACCCCCCCCCGTCACCGTTGGCCGGCGCTCCCGCGTCCATATCGGCCGCCCATAAGCAGGAGATACTTCTTCATTGAAAATGACAAATATTGTGTAGGTTAGATCGACACGGTTTTACCGATTAACATTCGTCCGGACCGTGTACGCTGCCCTGTGGTTAGGAGACGGGCAGGTACACGTCGGTCACGGCGCTGGATTGGGCTCCAATTAACGAATGCGAAAAAAGTG
Organism: Dawidia soli; assembly: GCF_018598185.1. Taxonomy (GTDB): domain Bacteria; phylum Bacteroidota; class Bacteroidia; order Cytophagales; family Cyclobacteriaceae; genus Ohtaekwangia; species Ohtaekwangia soli. The sequence goes on along the minus strand of NZ_JAHESC010000063.1, from coordinate 20,088 downwards.
GAATGCCAGTACGTACAGTAGAATTATGCGTATTGCGGTTAGTTCGCCCGGATGTGGTTGGGTAGCCATATAAAAAATTTAGAACCGATATTCAGCTTGGAATAGACGGTGATGCTGCCACCCATTTTTTCGAGAATCTCGCGTACAACGTATAGTCCCACGCCAAGTCCCTGCGATCGCTCGGACCCACGAAAGAACAGATCGAACACTTTTGATTCGCTGCCGCTCTTCATGCCAATGCCGTTGTCCAGAATATTGATGGAGCAATTGCTAAAGCTCACGTGGCCTTGTATGTCGAGCCAACGCAGCGCTTTGTCGGGATCGCTGAACAGGATGGCGTTTTCGATGATGTTGGACAGAACGATGCGCAGGCGGTTGGCATCGGTGTTGAATTTCACGAGTTGTTCGATCTTGACGGCAGTGACGATGCCTTTGGCCGATAACTGTTTGTCGTACCCCTTTAAAACTTCGTGGATCACTTCGGCGAGGTCCACTTCGTGGGAGAATACTTCCCGGCGCGAATTTTCGAGAAACTGTTCCAGGTCGTCGAGCATGGATTCCATTTTGCGCGTACTGTCGGTGATCGATTTGAAGAGCATGGCAGTTTCTTCCTCGGTATACTGCCTTTTGTTTTGCAGCAGACTGACCAGGCCTTCGATCGATTTCAGCGGTCCGCGCATCGAGTGCGAACAGCTGTTGATGAACTGGCCGACGACGTACTTCAGCCTCTCCAACTCCATCCCCTCGGTGGTGACCACTTTGGGAATCTTCATGTACATATCGTCCTGCGTGTTCATAGTCAACTGATGCGAACAAAGCTCCGCAGATCGATCCAACGATCCTTTAGTAAAAGGAGGATTTTGAGAAATCAGGGAATGGCTTAGTAGAATACGTGTATCGCGCGGCGAAATGCGCGATCAAAGCTGCTGGACGGATGTGGTGGGGAAATCTAAGGGTTTTACTTAGATCGGGGTAAATGAAATATGCGACGCTAGTTGCCTTTGCCGACGACGACGTAGTTGTTTTCGATCGCAAAGCGCACCAGTTGAGCGACGTTTGTAAGGTTCAACTTGGTTTGGATGTTGAGCTTGTGGGTTTCGACCGTTTTGATGTTGATGAACAGCTGGTCTGCAATCTCCCGGAGGCTTTTGCCTTCGCCGATCAATTTTAATACTTCAACCTCGCGGCGGGTAAGATCGTTGCGGGGTTCGCGGGCGGTGGGCGGTGCGTCGCCTTTTTCCTGGCTATAGAAGTCTTGAAATACAATCGTCATGACGTCGGGGCTGAAGTAGCGCTCGCCTTTGACGACTGTGCGAATGGCAGTGACGAGGTCGTCCTTCTCGATGTCCTTTAACACATAGCCGGCGATACCGGCTTTGATGCCTGCAGCGATGAAGTCGCGGTTCGCTTCGGCGGAGATCAGGATCACGCGGATGCGGGGGTTCATGTCGGTGATCCAGCGGGCCGCTTCGATGCCGGTCATGCCGCGCATCTTGATGTCCATCAGGAATACATCGGGCTGGGCAGTGTTGGTGAAGTTGATCGCTTCTTCGCCGCCTTGCACTTCTCCGATCACTTCTATGTCGGGGATATGCGCGAGCATGGAGGCTATCCCGTGGCGCATCAGGCCATGGTCGTCTGCGATGGCAACTGTAATACGTGGGCTCATGGTTGTATAATTTCGTTAACGGTGTCTAAGATCTGGTCGATGCTGGCAGGTTTGCGAATGAACCGCACAGCGCCCAGGGCAAGGGCTCTGTCCTGGCTTTCTTCGTCGGGCTTCGCCGAAAATACCACCACGGGTATATCGCGCAGCTGCGCGTCGGCCTTGATGCGTTCGATAAAAGTGTATCCATCCATGACCGGCATCAGCAGATCGGTGATGACCAGGTCGGGTATGGTATGGGCCAGCGTATCGAGGGCCTCCTGGCCGTTGGCTGCGCCGACAGTTTCATATCCTTCCATGTTCAGGAACTGGATGATGCTTGTTTGCAAGTCCGGTGTATCGTCAATGACCAATATCGTCTTTGCTTTCATGTAAAGGTATCGCTATGATAAACGTCGTGCCCTGGTTCACCGCACTTTCTACATGTATGGATCCGCCTAGTAAATCTACCGTTTTTCTGACAATCGACAACCCCAGTCCGGTGCCTTGTATGGCGCCGGTGTTGGAGCCGCGGTGGAAGGAGTTAAACAGGTTTTCGCGGTCGGCGTCGGGTATACCGATGCCGGTATCAGACACTTCTACGCGCAGCGTGCGATTGGTATCGGTCACGCGCAAGTCGACCGACGGCTGCCCCGGTGAGAACTTGATGGCGTTGGTCAGCAGGTTTACGACGATGATGCGCAGCATGCGTGGGTCGGTGGCCATGACGGTGCGGTCGCAGTGGATGGTGAGGCGGATGCGGTGGGTCTTGTCCGAGCTAAGGTATACTTCGCGCGCCAGCACTTCAAAGTATGGTGTCACTTCGACGACCTGTACGTTGACATTCACTTTGCCGGCCTCGGTCTTACCGACCGTGAGTACATCTTCGAGCAGATAGTTCATGTGCTCGATCTGCCGCACGATGTTGTCGAGCTTGCGGTCGATCTCTTCGCCGGAAATGCGCTCTTTATAGCGCCGTATAAAGCCCGTGGCCAGCGAGATCGTCGACAGTGGCGTGCGGAACTCGTGCGAGGCCATCGATACAAACTTGCTCTTGAGGTCTACGAGCTCCTTTTCTTTTTGCAACGCTTCGTTCAACTCGCGGGTACGCTCTTGCACCATGCGTTCCAGGCCTTTGCGGTAGTCGATCAGCTCGGTGATATTCTGCGCGACCATGATCACACCTTTGATGCGGTTTTCGGCGTCGTACCGCGGCGATGCCGCCAGCAACAACATGATGCGTTCGCCGGTCCTGGTCTGGATGGGCAACTCGAAGTTGTTGATCGCGTCGCCCGCGATGACACGTTTTAATACTTCACGCACGCTTTCGCGGTACGGTGGTTCAATGAAGTCGGTGACCCACGGGTGGCCCATCGCTTCCTGTTTGCTGTATTGCGTGACCTGCGAAGTTACCTGGTTCCATTCGTTCACATAACCGTCCCGGTCGAGGCCGAAGATGGGCACGTTGGAGTTGTCGATCAGGCCCGACAGCTCTTTGGCAATGGTGGTGAGGTTGTTCTCGTATTCCTTTTGCTGGGTGATCTCCCGTGCGCTGAGGCAATAACCGCGCAGACCGCCGTCGGTGTTGTTGACCCGCGTGATGACAATGCGAAACCATACGGGGTTGGCGTCTTCGCGCAGTGGCGCTTCGTATTGGATCGTCTCGCCGCGGCGTGCCTCTGCGATCATTTTCTCGAAGATGGAAATGCGCTCGTTTCGCACATAAGCGCGGATATCTTCGCCGATCTCGATGCGTTTGCCGTTCAGGTTCAGGGCGTTGCGCGAATAGGCTTCGTTGAATGCGATAACGCGCAGGTGCTGGTCCAACAACACAAAGGCGTCGGGTGTGTTATCGAAGATGGCCTTGAGGTTTGCTTCCGATTGTTGGATGCGGCTTTCCTGGGCTTTCTTATCGGTAATGTCGGACGAGATGATGATGACGTGTGTCACGCGGCCGAATTGCCATACGGGCTCGTACCGTAATAAGTGTACCAGCGGGCCGCTAGGTGCATCGATGTGCGCTTCCACCTGGCTGGTCTCGCCGGCCACGGCGTTGGCGAACAGCGCGTGGGCGACTTCGCGGCGTGCGCGCATGACCACCTCCAGAAAGGGCATACCGGCTTTGGGTATGATGCCGGCGTTGTCGCGGATGAACGTGTCAAAGGTCTTATTAAACAACACCACTTCGCCGGCAGCGTTGAGCAGGAGAATGCCTTCCTGCGTGTTGGTAAAGATGATGTCGAGGTTCTTACGGTATTCGCTGAGCTGGTCGTCTTTCTGCCGGATGATCTCTTCGGCCTGCTGCCGGATGGTTTCCTTGGCGCGCTCGAGCTTGTCGTTGAGTATGCTGAGGTTTTCGTTGGAGGTGACCAGCTCTTCATTGGTCGTTGCCAGCTCCTCCATCGTGGCGCTCAGCTCTTCGTTGGTGGCAGCGGACTCGAAGTTGGCCGCCTGGAGTTGCTCGTTATAAAACTGCAGACGCCAGGCGTCGGCTTTTTGCCGGGCGTCGCGACGGTTGAGGGAATTGGTATTATAGAGGATCAGCAATATAAAGATCAGCATAAAGCTGATGACGATAAGGGCGACGCCCAACTCGACGGAGACCGTGCCGTGCCAATGCCACCGTAGCCGGATATAGCCGATGGCGATGGGAAGCAGGACCAGGAGCGGGATCAGCACTTTGGCGATCAGGCTGCCGGCATACCGGCTGGTGAGCTGCCGCATCAGGCCGCGCCGGGGATTGGCGAATAACAACGCACAGGCCAGCAGCAGGAAACACCCGGCCGTATGCACGGCCATGGGCAAGTAGGGTATGGAATGGTCGAACTCCGGCACCCGGTATAAATAGCCGAGTAAGGCAAAGAGCGCCAGCAGGGCGATGACGGCGGCAGACAGTTGGGCGATGACGATGCGGTGATACCGGCGGCTGTAGACCAGGAAGAATGCGCTGCCGGCCAGCATAAAGTTGATCGTGGCGTTGAGCGACATTCGGCTGAAGCGTTGCGCGGCCATGTCGAGGGCCAGCTTTTTACGATAGAGCACTTCGTCGATCTCCGCGTGCAGGTCCATGAAGATCCCCGCCAGGCGGTAGGCACAGAGGATCCCTACGATACCGATCGCGATCGCTGCGGTTCTGCGGACACGCGGTGACCGCTCTGGTGTACGGAGCCACAAGGCCAGGCTGGTGAGCGCAAAGCAAAGCGCGGTGAGGGGGTTCATGCCCGCCGTACCCGTTACGGGGCGCTTTAACCACTCCGCATCAAGCTCCCACCCGGCCAACACCAGGACCGAGATGACGCCAATGACCACTACTATTAAACGGGACCACTTCTCGAGTTTCATGACAAACATAGGCTAACCGGAGATTCGTAAGTTAATATAAACAATATCGTGGAAAACCCTATCATCCCCGGCCTGGCTATTCGGGATGGCGGACGGGCACCATTTTTTCCTTTCCCTTCCCAACAACTCTCTATAGCATGAAAACGAAACGTGTATCCCACGGGAAGAACCGTCGCGTCTGGAAGATTCTGCTGGCCGTTGTGATCGGGCTGGTGGTTGTGCGGCTGATTCTCCCCTATGTCGTGTTGCACTATGCCAACAAGACACTGGCCACCATGAAAGGCTACTATGGTCATATTGACGACATCGACCTTGCGTTAATCCGTGGGGCGTATCGGATGGACAGCATTTACCTGAACCGGGTGGATACTGCTACTCAAAAGCAAACGGAGTTCTTTGCGGCGTCGGCCATCGACCTTTCGATCGAATGGAAGGCACTGCTGCACGGATCGATCGTGGGCGAGCTGGTATTTGAACAGCCGATGATCCGGTTTACAAAAGACAAGGTAGAGCCCACGGACGTACGCAACGACTCCACTGACTTCCGCAAGCTGCTGGATGACTTCATGCCGCTGCGGGTCAACCGGTTCCAGGTGGACAACGGACGGATTCGGTATATAGATGAATACTCCAAGCCGCCGGTGGACATTGTCATGACGAACACGAACATCCTGGCGTTGAACCTGCGGAACAGTTACGACTCGGCGGTGGTGCTGCCGGCCACGGTCCGGGCTGACGCCGATATATATGACGGGTCGCTTGATTTTAACATGAAGATCAATCCATTGGCCGACGACCCGACGTTCGACCTCAATGCGGAAGTGAAGAACACCAACCTGGTAAAGCTAAACGAATTCTTTCAGGCGTACGCCAAGATCGACGTAAACAAAGGACGCTTCGGCCTCTATACCGAGGTGGCCGCGAAGGAAGGACAATTTAACGGCTATGTGAAGCCATTGATCCAGGATCTGGACGTATTAGGTAAAGAAGACCGCGACGATAATATTTTTCGCAAAATGTGGGAGGCTGTCGCCGGCGGTGTCGGTGAGATTTTCGAAAACCAGCGCAAGGACCAGGTGGCCACGAAGATCCAGTTTCAGGGCAACCTGAAGAATCCACGCACCAGTACGTGGTCGGCGATCATCAATGTATTGGAGAATGCGTTTATCCAGGCGATCCAGCCTTCGATCGACTATGAAATAAACCTCGCATCGGTAGATTCGGAGAAGGAAGAGAAGAAGGGTTTTCTGGCAAAGGCGTTCGGCGGGGGGGATGATGATACCGGCAAGAATGATAAATCGAAAGAAGACAAGAAAGCCGAGCGTAAAAAGAAGCGTGAAGAAAAGAAACGCGAACGGGAGGAACGCCGCGAAGCAAAAAAGGAAGCGGGGAATAATGATCGGCCCATATAACGTTTCGTCTGGAATGATTTTTACGACCGCTGCGCGTACGAACATTTAATCCGAAGAGCTATGAGTCAATCATTAAAAAACAAACGCGTTGCTGTAGTCGCTACACATGGCGTGGAAGAATCTGAATTTACCGAACCGGTAAATGCATTGAAGAATGCGGGCGCAACGGTAGAAGTTATATCGTTGAAGAAAGGCAGCATAAAAGCGTGGGCGGAAAAAGATTGGGGCAAGGAATATCCGGTAGATAAGTCTATAGACGAAGTGAATGCCGGCGATTACGATGCCCTGGTGTTACCGGGCGGTGTGATGAACCCCGATCACCTGCGCGTCAATAAAAAGGTTGTGGACTTTGCCACGGAGTTCTTGGATGAACATAAGCCGGTGGCGGCGATCTGCCACGGTCCGTGGACGCTGATCGAAACAGGTTTGCTGGAGGGGCGCAAGATGACCTCCTACCCTTCTATTAAAACCGACCTGATCAATGCCGGCGTCGATTGGGTAGACCAGGAAGTAGTGGTCGACAACGGCCTTGTTACCAGCCGCAATCCGAACGACCTTCCTGCGTTTTGCCGCAAGATGGTTGAGGAAATCGGCGAAGGTGTGCACGCCTGATCGCGTGGCATAGTTTTTTAGGTAAAGCGGTGTATATCCACGGAAAAACCCTGGGGAGATTTTTCCCCGGGGTTTTTCCGTTTATAGAAATCTTTACTTTTAATAGCATTTTTCCGGTTTTCGCTGTATTATTTTATCCCTCCTTCTCGCTACCTTGAACACATAAAATCTAACCATGGCTAAAAAGATTCCTACTGCCAAAGCTTCCACCGAAGCCGTTACCCTCGCGCGCCCGAAACCTCCGGCGAAGAAGAAGTCGAAGACCACTCCGGCGCGTAAAGTCACTCCCCCGAAAGCTGCTGCTGCTCATGGTGCCGTCGGTTATGCCGATGATATACTCGATAACCGCGAACTGCTGCGTGTTCTCACGGAAATCCGCAACGGTAACTTTACTGTACGCATGCCTTTCGACCAGGTAGGGTTACCGGGCAAGATCTGTGATACACTGAATGAAATTATAGCGCTCAACGAAAAGATGATGCAGGAGTTTACGCGCGCCGGTAATACCATCGGTAAGCAAGGTAAGCTCACCCAACGCATTGAAGTGCCGAGCGCACAAGGTTCGTGGGCGACGGGGGTGTCGTCGCTGAACGCGCTCATCTCCGACCTGGTGCACCCCACGATCGAGATCGCGCACGTGATCAGCTCCGTGGCAAAGGGTAATCTTTCGCAAGAGATGCCGCTGGAGATCGGCGGCTATACCTTACAAGGTGAGTTTGCACGTATCGCACGCGAGGTGAACGACATGGTGAAGCAGTTGAACCTCTTCTCCATGGAGGTAACACGCGTGGCGCGGGAAGTAGGCTCGGAAGGTAAGCTCGGCGGCCAGGCGAAAGTAAAAGGTGTGGCCGGTGTGTGGAAAGATCTCACAGACTCGGTGAACCAGATGGGTAGCAACCTGACGGCCCAGGTAAGGAACATCGCCGAAGTAACAACGGCCGTGGCAAAGGGTGACCTTTCAAAAAAAATCACCGTGGACGTAAAGGGCGAGATCCTCGAGCTGAAGAATACGATCAACACGATGGTGGATCAGCTCAACTCATTTTCTTCCGAAGTAACGCGTGTGGCCCTCGAGGTGGGTACCGAAGGTAAGCTCGGTGGCCAGGCGCAGGTAAAAGGTGTAGCGGGTACGTGGAAAGATTTGACCGACTCGGTGAACCAGATGGCCTCCAACCTGACGGGCCAGGTACGAAATATTGCCGAAGTAACAACGGCCGTGGCGAAGGGCGACTTGTCGCGCCAGATTACGGTGGACGTGAAGGGCGAGATCCTCGAGCTGAAGAACACGATCAACACGATGGTGGATCAGCTCAACTCTTTTTCTTCGGAAGTAACGCGCGTGGCGCTGGAAGTAGGTTCCGAAGGTAAGCTCGGAGGCCAGGCAACGGTAAAGGGTGTCGGCGGTGTATGGAAAGATCTGACCGACTCGGTAAACCAGATGGCCTCGAACCTCACGGGCCAGGTGCGGAACATCGCGCAGGTAACGACGGCCGTGGCGAAAGGCGACTTGTCACGTAAGATCACGGTGGACGTGAAGGGCGAGATCCGCGAGCTGAAAGATACGATCAACACGATGGTGGATCAGCTCAACTCGTTCGGCTCGGAAGTGACACGTGTGGCGCGGGAAGTGGGCTCGGAAGGTAAGCTCGGGGGCCAGGCGACGGTGGAAGGTGTCGGCGGTGTATGGAAAGACCTGACCGACTCGGTAAACCAGATGGCCTCGAACCTCACGGGCCAGGTGCGGAACATCGCGCAGGTAACGACGGCCGT
>NZ_JAHESC010000063.1:0-11207 GCF_018598185.1 Dawidia soli | reverse complement strand
GGCGAAGGGTGACTTGTCGCGTAAGATCACGGTGGACGTAAAGGGCGAGATCCTCGAGCTCAAGGATACGATCAATACGATGGTGGATCAGCTCAACTCGTTTGCATCGGAAGTAACGCGTGTGGCGCGGGAAGTGGGCTCGGAAGGTATGTTGGGCGGCCAGGCAGACGTGCCCGGTGTAGGCGGTACGTGGAAAGACTTGACGGACTCGGTAAATAAAATGGCGGGTAACCTCACCAGCCAGGTGCGGAATATCGCCGAAGTAACCACAGCCGTGGCGAACGGCGACTTGTCGCGTAAGATCACGGTGGACGTGAAGGGCGAGATCCTCGAGCTCAAGAACACCATCAATACGATGGTGGATCAGCTCAACTCGTTCGGCTCGGAAGTAACGCGTGTGGCGCGGGAAGTAGGCTCGGAAGGTAAGCTCGGCGGCCAGGCGACGGTGGAAGGTGTCGGCGGGGTATGGAAAGACCTGACCGACTCGGTAAACCAGATGGCCTCGAACCTCACGGCCCAGGTGCGGAACATTGCCGAGGTAACGACAGCGGTGGCGAAAGGCGACTTGTCGTGGAAGATCACGGTGGACGTGAAGGGCGAGATCCTCGAGCTCAAGAACACCATCAACACGATGGTGGAACAGCTGCGGGGCTTTGCGTCCGAAGTAACGCGTGTGGCGCTGGAAGTGGGCTCGGAAGGTAAGCTCGGCGGCCAGGCCGATGTCCAGGGTGTAGGCGGTACGTGGAAAGATTTGACGAACTCGGTGAACCTGATGGCGTCCAACCTCACCAGCCAGGTGCGGAACATCGCCGAAGTAACAACAGCGGTAGCGAACGGCGACTTGTCGCGCAAGATCGACGTAGACGTAAAGGGCGAGATCCTCGAACTCAAGAATACGATCAACACGATGGTGGACCAGCTGCGCGGCTTCGCCTCCGAAGTAACGCGCGTGGCGCGGGAAGTGGGTACCGACGGTAAGCTCGGGGGCCAGGCGAACGTGCCGGGTGTAGGCGGTACGTGGAAAGACTTGACCGACTCGGTAAACCAGATGGCCTCCAACCTGACAGGCCAGGTGCGGAACATCGCCGAGGTGGCGATTGCCGTGGCGAACGGCGACATGTCGAAGAAGATCACGGTGGACGTGCGCGGGGAGATCCTCCAGCTGAAGGAAACCCTCAACACCATGGTGGACCAGCTGCGCGCGTTTGCCTCGGAAGTAACGCGTGTGGCGCGGGAAGTGGGTACCGACGGTAAGCTCGGGGGCCAGGCGTTCGTGCCCGGTGTAGCCGGTACGTGGAAGGACTTGACCGACTCGGTAAACCAGATGACGGGTAACCTCACGGCCCAGGTGCGGAACATCGCGCAGGTGACGAAGGCGGTGGCCTCCGGCGACCTTTCAAAAACGGTGGCCATCGACGTGAAAGGTGAGATCCTCGATCTGAAGAATACGATCAACACAATGGTGGAGCAGCTGAACTCCTTCGCCTTCGAGGTAACGCGTGTGGCGCGGGAAGTGGGTACGGAAGGTAAGCTCGGAGGGCAGGCCGAGGTGCGCGGTGTAGCCGGTACGTGGAAGGACTTGACCGACTCGGTAAACATGATGGCGTCCAACCTGACGAGCCAGGTGCGCGGTATTGCCAAGGTGGTGACCTCGGTGGCGACGGGTAACCTGCGCCAAAAACTCTCGATCAATGCGAAGGGTGAAGTGGCGCAGCTGACGGATACGATCAACGAAATGATCGAGACGCTGGCCGTATTTGCCGACCAGGTAACGAACGTGGCGCGCGAAGTGGGTGTCGACGGTCGTCTGGGGGGCCAGGCGAACGTGCCGGGGGCGTCGGGCATCTGGAAGAATCTGACGGAGAACGTAAACCAGCTGGCCCAGAACCTGACCACGCAGGTGCGTGCGATCTCGGAAGTGGCGTCGGCGGTAACAAAAGGTGACCTTACCCGTACCATCCGCGTGGAAGCGCAGGGCGAGGTGGAAGCCTTGAAAGATACCATCAACCAGATGATCTCCAACCTGCGTGCGACGACGCTGCGGAACCAGGAGCAGGACTGGCTGAAGTCGAACTTTGCAAAGTTCACACAAATGCTGCAAGGACAGCGCGACCTGGATACGGTAAGCCGCCGCATTCTTTCCGAGCTGGCACAGGTGGTGAAAGCGCACTACGGTGCGTTCTACATCCTGAAGCATAACGAAGAGACAGCGCACGTCAATCTGCAGCTCTTTGCGGCGTATGCCCATAAGGAAGATAAGAACATACCGCGCGAGTTTTCCATCGGCGAAGGGCTGGTGGGCCAGTGCGCGCTGGAGAAAGAACGCATCTTGTTAACCAACGTGCCGCAGGGGTATATCAAGATTAACTCGGCGCTGGGCAAGACCCGCCCCGCCAACCTCATCATCCTGCCGGTGTTGTTCGAGAACGACGTGAAGGCGGTGATCGAGCTGGCGTCGCTCGAGATCTTTAACGAGACTCACCTCGACTTCCTCAACCAGGTGACGGAAAGTATCGGGATCGTGTTGAACACGATCGAGGCCAACACCCGTACCGAGGAGCTGCTGGCGCAGTCGCAGTCGCTGGCGAGCGAATTGAAAGTGCAGCAGGAAGAGCTGCGCCGCACCAACGACGAGCTGCAAGACAAGGCGCTGCTGCTGGTGAAGCAGAAGGACGAGGTGGAAGCCAAGAACCAGGAAGTGGAAGAGGCGCGTCGCTCGCTGGAAGAAAAAGCCGAGCAGCTGACGCTTACCTCCAAGTATAAGTCCGAGTTCCTCGCAAACATGTCGCACGAGCTGCGCACGCCGCTGAACAGCTTGCTTATTCTTGCGCAGCAGCTGTATGAGAACGCGGAAGGGAACCTCAACGACAAACAGATCCGCTATGCAAAGACGATCCACTCGTGTGGTGACGACTTGATCCAGCTGATCAACGACATCCTCGATCTGTCGAAGATCGAGTCGGGCTTTATCTCGACCAATATTTCGCAGGTGTCTATTTCGGAGATCGCTTCGTTTGTGGAGACGACATTCAAACCGATTTCGGAAGCCCGCAACCTGAAGTTCCGCATCGAGACGGAAACGTCGCTGCCGGTGTCGCTGGATACCGATATTCAGCGCCTCAACCAGATCCTCAAGAACCTGTTGTCGAACGCCTTCAAGTTTACGGAGAAAGGCGAAGTGAGCCTGAACATCTTCGAGGCGAAGAAGAACTGGCGGATGAGCAACCCGGGGCTGGAAGCGGCACGCAAGGTGATCGGCTTCTCGATCACCGATACCGGCATCGGCATTCCGCAAGAGAAACAGCTTATCATCTTTGAAGCCTTCCAGCAGGCAGAAGGTTCTACCAGCCGGAAGTATGGCGGCACCGGCCTGGGCCTCTCCATCAGCCGCGGTCTGGCCGAACTGCTGGGCGGTACGATCGAGCTCGAAAGCGAGCCGGGACGTGGCAGCACGTTTACGCTCTACCTGCCGGTGAATGCTGTCGCGGGTGCCATCCCACGTGAGAAGTCCGACAGTATCAAGGCCATTGACCAACTGCAGCTGACCGACGACACCGGCGCGATCGACACGCTGCTGAACACGCTGCGCGTGACGAAAGACGGCGTGGATACACGCGGCCTGGAGATCGTCAGCGAGATGATCAACGACGCGGGCGACGACCGCAATAACATCTCGGCTACCGACAAGGTGATCGTGGTGGTGGAAGACGATTATCGTTTTGGTAAGATCATTCTCGAGAAGGCGCACACGCGCGGGTTGAAAGTGGTGATCGCGTCGACATACGTGGATGTATTCGAGTTCATCAACCGCTTCTCCCCCATCGCCATTACGCTCGATGTGAAGCTGCCGGCGACCAGCGGCTGGAAAGTGCTCGACTTGCTGCGCAACGACCTCAACTATCGTCATATTCCGATCTATGTCATCTCGGGCGAAGAGAACCGCGCCCTGGCGATGCGCCGCGGGGCGCGTGACTTCCTGCTCAAGCCGATCGACAACGCCGCGCTCGACGAGCTGTTCCGCGACATCCTATCCTACAACCAGCGTCCTTCGCGCAAGGTGCTGATCGTCGAAGACAACGAGATCGACTCGTCGCAGATCGCCAAGGTAATGGAAGATACCCATGTGTCGGTGTCGATTGCCGCCACCGGTAAAGATGCCTTCGATATGCTGGAGACAGAAGACCCCGATTGTATCATCCTCGATTATACCCTGCCTGATATTTCGGGCTCGGACCTGGTGAGCAAGGTCAGCTTGCTGAAGAAAAAGCTCACGCCGGTGATCGTATACTCGGCGCGCGACTTCGACAAGGGTGAGCTGTCGCACCTCAACCAGAGCTCGAGTGCGGTGATCCTCAAGAACGCCAACTCGATCGAGCAGCTGCTGGAGGAAACGATCTCACACCTGCACATCAACCACAAGGACCTGTCGCAGCAAAAACGCCGGATCATCGAGACGATCCGCAGCAAGGAGGACATCCTGAGCGGTAAGAACATCCTGGTCGTGGACGACGACGTACGGAACCTGTTTGCGCTGACGACGGTGTTCGAGCGGTATAACATCAACGTCATTACGGCGGAAAGCGGCCGGGACGCCATCCAAATCCTCAACGACGACCCGAAGATCGACATGGTGCTGATGGACATCATGATGCCCGAGATGGACGGGTATGAAACGACCCAGAAGATCCGGCGTGAGCACAAGAACAGCTCCCTGCCGATCATCGCCGTAACGGCCAAGGCCATGAAGGGCGACCGCCAGAAATGCATTGAAGCAGGTGCTTCCGATTATATTACCAAACCTGTTAAAATAGATCAACTGTTGTCGCTGATGCGATTCTGGTTCTGTAAATAAACTGTTTTTTTGGATGCGACCTAAGATTTTATTAGTGGATGACCGTGAGGATAACCTCCTTTCAATCGAAACCATTCTCGAGCCCAGTGGCTACCAGTTCGTGAAAGCCCAGTCGGGACGCCAGGCACTAAAGATTCTGCTCAACGAGTACGACTTTGCCATGATCCTCATGGACGTAAAGATGCCGAACCTGAACGGCTTTGAGACGGCTTCGCTGATCTATGAACGCGACAAGCTCAAGCACATTCCGATCATCTTTATTACGGCCAACAACTTTGGCGATGAGAATATGTTTCGCGGCTACCAGGCCGGCGCGGTGGACTATATCTTCAAACCCATCAACGCCGACGTGCTGCGTGCCAAGGTGGCCGTGCTGGTGGACCTCTACCGCAAGAACCACCAACTGAAGATCCAGGAGCAAAAGCTGATCTCCATCAACCAAAGCCTGCAGCTGGAGATCAAAGAGCGGATCGCATCGGAAGAGCGTGTACGCCAGCTCAACAGCCAACTGCTGGAGAATATCGAGCGGCTGGAGGCGGTTAACAAAGAGCTGGACCGTTTCGCCTTCATGGCCTCGCACGACCTGCAGGAACCCCTGCGCAAGATCCGGTTGTTCTGCAACAAGCTGTTCATCCGCTACAAGGACATGCTGGACGAAAGCGGGATCGACGACTTCAATCGCATTCAGCGTTCGGCCGAACGCATGCAGACGCTGATCCGCGACATCCTCACCTTCTCGCGGATCTCCGACGACGCCGGCGAGTTTATTTCCACGGACCTGTCGGTGCTGATCAATGAAGTGCTCTCCGAGATGGACGACGAGTTCGATCTGAAGGAAGCGGATATCGTGATTGAAAACCTCCCGGTATACCGCGTCAACCCGGGATTGGTCAAGCTCCTGTTCCACAACCTGATCACCAACGCGCTGAAGTATCGCAAGAAGGAAGTGCGGCCGGCGATCCAGATCACGACGATCTTTCCGAATACGGATGGGCTACCCGGAAATGGGAGGGAATACCTGCGGATCGCGATCAAGGACAATGGGCTCGGTTTCGACCAAAAGTATGCCGAGGAGATCTTTGGCATGTTCAAACGTCTGCACCACACCAGCGAGTTCAAAGGCACGGGCATCGGCCTGGCGCTCTGCAAAAAGATCGTCGAGCACCACCGGGGCTTTATCTCGGCGCTGAGCACGGCCGGCGAAGGATCGACGTTTACGATCTCGCTGCCGATCCAGCAGGAAGAGCTGGTGGATCATTCGCGCGCGGGGTCGACTCACGTATAGTATTCATAACCCAATAAACCCAATAATGACAAAGCCCGACCGAATTTGGTTGGGCTTTTTTATTGCCACTGGTTGACTGCGCCTGAGGGCGAAGGCGGTCGGAGACCGCCACCATACGGGGCACCGGTCTCACCCCGAAACGGGGTTAAGACCGGCGCCAGATGAGTTCCTATTTCAGCTGCAACGCGGCAGCTACCAGCGGTTTTACTTGTTGGCCGATCAATTCGATGGAGCGCAATAGCTTTTCCTGAGGTAAGCTGGCATTGTCCATCTGGAAGGTCAACCGGCTGACGCCGCCCAGCGCTTCGCTATGCCGCACGATCTTCTCAGCCACTTCTTCGGGGCCACCGATGATCAGGGCACCCCGCGGGCCGATTTGAGCGTCGAAGTGCGGACGTGTTACCGGGGGCCAGCCACGTTCACGACCGATCTTGGTGAAGACCGCTGCATAGCCGGGAAAGAACTCGTCGGCGGCCGCTTTAGCGGTAGGTGCCACGTAACCCAATGAATGCAGGCCTACTGTAAGCTTCTCTGGAGCATGTCCGGCTTTGGCCCCGGCCTCGCGGTACATGTCTATCAGCGGCCGGAAACGGTGTGTCTCACCGCCGATGACGGCCACCATTAACGGCAGGCCTAACATACCCGCTCGGACGAACGACGCGGGGGTCCCTCCTACGCCCAACCATACCGGGATCTGCGGCTGCACCGGGCGTGGGTAAATGGGCTGTTCTTTTAACGCCGGCCGGAACCGGCCCGTCCAGGTGATGACCTCCTGGTCGCGGATCTTCAGGAGCAGGTCCAGTTTTTCGGCAAAGAGGTCATCGTAGTCCTGTAGCTTGAAGCCGAACAGCGGAAACGAGTCCGTGAACGAGCCCCGGCCCACGACCAGCTCTGCCCTGCCCTTCGAGATCAGGTCCAGGGTGGCGAATTCCTGAAATACACGCACGGGGTCGGCTGCGCTGAGCACAGTCACGGCGCTGGTCAGTTTGATGTTTTTGGTGCGGGCAGCCGCGGCGGCCAGGATCACGGCCGGTGCCGAGTCGAGAAATTCACGGCGATGGTGCTCGCCGATCCCGAATACATCGAGCCCAACCTGGTCGGCCGTCTCGATCCGTTGCAGCAGCTGCGCCATCGAATCCATGTTACTTTGATTGCTTCCGAGGGTGGCAGCAAAGCTGTCTATTCCAATTTCCATAGGAGTTCTCCTTTTTAATTGTTGTTGTAACAAGCTTTCCGATCGAATGGTTCCTGGCGATCTCTACCCAAGCTCAGCCCTGTAAGGGCGTAATATAACAGCCCAGGCCAGAGCGCCAGCGGCGGGCCTGGGAACAATGCCGATGATTACCTCAGCCCTGTAAGGGCGTAACAAACCCGACAGCGACCGGTGCCAGTTTCGTGTTTAGCGGCCGATCGCTTCCCCAGGACGTTGCTTACTAACGGATGATGTTGATCAGCAGAAGTGCCGGCAACAACAGCAGCAACAAATAGGCTGCCTCCAGGTACCAAAGCTTGCGGGGATTTTCCCAAAAGAACTTGTATAGGATCAGCGCATAGATATTAAAAATGAACACGGCAATAAACGATGCTATACCGAATGCGCCGAGGGCGTTACTAGTATGCCCGAAAAAGACGACCCGGGCGAGCAGTGCCAGGATCACTGCGTTTATGAGTAGGATGGAAATTCTTCTGAATGCGATCAAAGTGTGCCTGTTTGGAGGATTGCGTCGGCAAAGTTATGGAATATACATCATATTCATTCAGCAGACGGCCTTAATATCCCAAAGAGTGTGTTCATATCGACGTCGGTAAACACTAACATCACTACGGCTTCAACTTCTATAGAGACGAGTAAGAACTCACGTTGGTCGCTTTTATTCAGATTTGTTAACAAGCTCTCATATCCTATGGTCTTTGCATTACTCTGTAGCATAATGTGATACCGGATGGTGTACACTCCCAATACTTGTTCTCTTTCAATTACTCTATTTCTCCCTACGTTAGTCGCCGAGATCAGGGTATGCTCAGGTAGTTGTTCGGCGCCCAGGTTTATGTGTTGGGTTCTCACTACCTGGATGAGTTTGTCGCGATTGATTTCTATTGTTCGCCGTGTCATTTGCGTTGAATCATGTATTTCTCCTTTCAGAACCTTTGTGCATAAGCCGAAGACGCTGCGGAAAGCGTTGGCACTTACAAATGCCTACCGTATGGGCACAAGTCACCGCTTCGCTAATACTCGCCCGGGCTATACTTGCTAATATTGATGTACGAACCGGGGCCATTGCTGATCTTCTTCGGAGGTCATATTTCGATAATCGTGTTCGTGGATTTACAGGGCTGTGTTAAACCGATCTATCCGGAACGGCGTCAGGTCGAAGCCGGTCGGCCGCCCCAGGACCATGTCGGTCAGGATCTTACCGATGGCGCTGGCAAATTTGAAGCCGTGGCCGGAGCACGGGCTGGCGATGATGACGTTGCCATGGTGCGGATGGTAGTCGAGGATAAAATCCATATCCGGCGTGTTGGTATACATACAAACAGACGCCTCGCGGAAAATAGGGTCGATGCCGAAATGTTTGCGGATGACAGTCTCGATGGCCGCAACCTCCTGGCCGGTAACCTGTCGGTTCAGATGATCGGGATCGGCCGGCTGCCCATAGTGGTGGAAGGCGACTTTCAGGCCGTTGCCCAGGTCCGGAAAACCATAGAACATCGTGTCTTCGGTCTCCCAGATGTATATCGGGAAATGGTCGGGTTGGAGACCTTGCAGCTGGCCGCCGCCGTGGTCGAACCAGAATACCACCTGGCGCTCGACGGTCAACGGCAGGGCTAACTCGGGCACCAGCTGGCCCAGCCAGGCGCCGGCGCTCACGATCACCTGCCGGGCAGTATAAGTGCCGGCAAGCGTTTGGACCTCGACATGATCTTTTTGGGGTGCGAGGGCCGTAACGGTCTCTCCCAGCCTGCACACGGCGCCGTGGGCTTGCGCCAGTTGCAGGGCCGTCTCGATACAGGCCTCCGGGAAAAGCACGCCTGCCGCGGTTTCAAATACGCCTACCGTGTCGGGTGTAGGATGAAATACCGGGAACCGGGTGCGAAGGGTATGGGCGTCGAGATACTCGTACGCCAGGCCATGTGTCTCGGCACTCAGTCGCGAGCCTTTTACCAAAGCCGATTCGGCGGCGCCGAGCATGAGGCCGCCGGTTTGGACGAATAATTCCCGGCTCGACAGGCGTTCTTGTTCATGCCACAGGCGGTACGCCTCCTGCACCAACGGTACGTACACAGGGCTTTCATAATACGCCTGGCGGATAATGCGGCTCTGGCCGTGCGACGAGCCGTATGTGTGCGGTGGCGCGAAACGGTCGACGCCGAGGACATGCTGACCGGCTTTGGCAAGCTGGTATAGCGCCTGGCTGCCGGTGGCGCCCAGCCCCAAAACAAGTACATCGTACAGCGGTAACATCTTATAAAGGTACCGTTTCTGCAGCAACGGATGAAATCACCCCGGCGCCTGTCTTCGCACAACCTTATTGGATCCGTAAAAAAAAATAAAACTGGAATAGGACTTTTCTAAAGTAGTGAGCTCTAATGAGGTGTGAACAGTTAACGAAATATAAAAATGATCTTACCGCAAGAAACAACCATGCATACCGTGGCAGATTCCATTCTTCCTGCCTTGTCAGGCTCCATCGTCGTGTTCCTCGCTATCATCATACTGACAGGCGATCATTGGAAACAGATCCGCATTACCATCAAGATCCGTAGACAAAAGAAGACCCGAAAGGAAATATCCAGCAAACCCTAGGCCATGGCTACAGCTCAGCGTACCCATCCGTTATAGAGCCGAAAAACGCATTTAGGTATAAGGCATTTTGTAAATAAAAAGCCGTAAAAAATATCCGGTATCCAGTAGGACTTTTAGCTCATTTGGCGATCTATAGGGCGGGCTCCTGGTTTCTACCGCACGACGCATCGATGGACTTACAATGAATTACTCAACCCAACCCTATTATGTTACTTTTCATATGAACGAGGTAGAGATAAACCTAATACGCAAAATAGCGGCAGGAGACACGGCAGCCTTTGAAGTTGCTTATAAAAACTACTTCCCCACGTTGGTGACCGCCGCTTTCAGAATAACAGGCAGCGAAGACGATGCAAACGACATCGCTCAAAACATACTGCAGAATCTCTGGTCAAGACGGGCTTTTCTCGACATCCACACAAGCCTTGAAGCCTGGCTTGTGACCAGCGTAAAGCACGCTTCGTATAAGCATATTCTGAAGACAAAACGCACGCAAGAGGCAACCGAGGTGTACACACAACTGCTGGACCCCTTTACTCTCAGTGCTACAGACGCCGATTTAACCAGGGGAACGGTTTATGATGCTATCGACAAGCTCTCGCCCCGGCGGCGGGAAATTTTTACGATGCATAAAATCGAGAACAAGAGCCATCCTGAGATTGCAGCACAGCTCAATATTTCCATCCAGACAGTAAAAAACACCATGGTGGATGCATATAAGGAACTGATTCCAATACTAAAAGCCAATAAACTTCTCCTATGGGAAATCATACTATGGGTTACATTCAACATAAAGGAACTATGACGGATTTTGAGCAACTCAGATATAAAATCCAGGAAGGATCGGCAACCGCAAAGGAAATCTTCATCTTTAAGATGATGGTCGATGAGATTGTAGAGCAGGAATTTGCCACGCCTCGTGAAATTTCCAGGTTCGAAGCGGAGAAAATACAATCGAGTCTCGATTCATTTTGGCAACGAAATAATTCTCCGAAATATCGGCCCTGGCATATAAACGCGCTGAGGCTCCATCAACGATGGGTGGCGATCATCGTCGGATCGGGCATTATCGTAACTTCCCTATTACTGTACGGGCTTTATCACTTAAAGAACAATCGACCGCTGGGGAAGACAGAAACCCAGGCACCCCTCCCGTCGGCACCACGTTCGGGCACGCACAAGACCTGCTCGGTAAACGGTCCGTCGCTTCACATCATGCCCGATGAAAGTGAGATCTTTATCAAGGCCGGTAGTTGGATCTCGTA
>NZ_JAHESC010000062.1 GCF_018598185.1 Dawidia soli | reverse complement strand
CCCGCGCCCGAGCGCGTGCAGCGGCACCGTGGTCGGCGCCCCCCCCGTGGGGGGGATGTTGAGGGTCCTCAAGGGTGCCACCGACGCGATATCGAAAAACGCCGCCGACCCCGACAGAACAGCATTGATCGTACCGCCGGTAACGTTATAGTTCGCGGCGTTACACCCGATGTGGATGCCGCCATTGGTGGCATCAGATGCCCCTCCGTCCGCTTCGGGGTTGCTGACATTGATCACTCCTCCCGACATGATAAATACCTGGTCGGGAAAAGGCAACGAGAAACGTGCATAGCGTCCGTCGGACGCCGTGGTACCACTGGCATTGAATGTCCCTCCAGAAATAATGAACGTACCGCGGTGTGTTGTTGCCGTGGTCGAGGGCCTGAACTTCTCCGTCGTGAACGTACCCCCTTCGATGAGATACTGGCCCTCTTCGCGAATGACAGCGCCTTGTCCGCCCAGCGACGTGAAACTGCCCGCCGTGATCCGGAACTTGCCGTAGATAACCAATGCGGAACCGTTGGTGTTAACCGTCGCACCGTCTACCCATAACATCGGGCTGACAGACGTCGCTCCCACATCATAGTTGGCCGATCCGGAACCGTACATCCGCGGAATGTTTATGTTCGCGCCGAGACGCAACGTGCCCGTGGTGATCGTGATCAACTGCCCGTTGGAATAAAAATTCACATTGGCCGTGTTGGTCGATGTAACCGACAGGATATTGGTCGAGTTCAGCCCTTTATTGACCGTCAGCGTATAAAAGTTTGTCACGCCGTTACACGCCAGTGTATTGTCGGTCGCTCCGATAAACCTTACGGCCGCCGCACCGTTTGTGGAGGCCGTATACTGCGCGCCATTACTGAGGTTGACAGTACCGTTGTTGGTCACATTGCCGGAAAAGGTCAGCTGATGAACAACGTTGAAGAGGCCCGTATTTAAAATAGTATTGACGCCAAACGCGGCGTTTCCATCGACGGTCACACGCACGAGGTTCGTCGCCTGACTGCCAAGGGTGACTGTCAGCGCGCCTGTGCCGGTAGCCCGCGTGGTTAGGTTTCCATTGATGCTCAGGGAATTCGCCGCCGCGTTCGAGACCGTCATGGTATGGGCGGTGCCGAGGGTATTGGTAAAGACCAGGTTGGGATAGGTGATCGCCAATGGTATCAGGCCTGTAAAATCATAGTATTCCACGGTGGCGCCCGACGCAAAGCTGTTCCGGAAGTTATTGGTCGTGATCGTGGGAAAGTTTCCCGATTTGATCTTTAAGGTACCTGCGCCGGAAAGTACGGCGACCGGTGCGTCTAGTGTAAACGTGGAAAGATCGAGTGTACCACCGTTTTGGATGGTAATGCGCAGGCCCGTTTCCGCGACGTTCGCGGTCAATGTTACCGTATAGCCGTTGAGAATGGTGACCAGATCGCCGTTGGCCGGTACGGTGCTTCCTACTAGCGTTGCGCCGGCGGGGTCCGTTGTCCAGATGTTCGGATCGTTCCAGTTACCACTATTGCCACCGTTAACATAGGTGTACAGGTTTGTCGCGGAGGCTGACGGGACAGCCAAAAAAATCGCTACGACAGCACAGAGGATCAAGAGAGGATACTTGCTCATGGTGATGGGATCGTGAGCCTCTTACACGCGCATTTCAGGGGAAGAGAGTGGAAATGTCGTAAAGAGGGTTCCTCAATATTACACAATTATCTTTCCGGATATGCCGCTGTGTAAGGTATCCGGCACAAAAAGTATAACATTTGCCAAAAAAAAGACAATACGTAGGTCTACCTATTTTAAATGGTTCTTTAAAACACTTTTCCAGCACTTTAAATAGGGTTTGTGCGGATTCACTACAATCCATCGGCTAGGTTTTTTTAGGCGTCCGGCGCTTCGCGAGCTCGTCTTGATTTCAACAGATTTCCCATCTACGGAATTGTGAACTTATTTTGGGAATAAAAAATGCGCTTTATGGCGCGCGGTAGCCTACGCACACTGTCGCGCAAGTCATATTTTTGTCTTTATGCAGGCAGCATCACCCATACGGCTTTCCGCATTATCGGCGCGGATCAGCGACACCTTGCGCGCGACGTTTCAGAACACGTCGTTCTGGGTTGTGGCCGATGTAACCAGTCATTCTTTTAAAGCCTCTTCGAACTATCACTATTTTGAATTGGTAGAGAAGGACCGCGACACCAATCATCTACTCGCCAGGTTTTCTGCGAAGGCCTGGGGAACGGGCGCGCGACAGATCGAACAGTTTGAGCAAACCACCGGGCAGCGCTTTACAAACAATATTCATGTACTCGTAAACGTCACCGTGGAGTACCATCCTACGTACGGTTTACAGCTGCAGGTCAATGCGATCGACCCGGCATTTACGCTGGGGCAAATTGAACAGCAACGATTGGCCACGCTGCGACGCCTGGTGACCGAGAACCCCAGCTTTATCCAGCAAGCCGGCGACACGTATATCACCCGTAATAACCGCCTTGCCTTAAAACCCGTGCTTCAAACCCTCGCTGTGATTTCGGCGCGGAATTCGGCAGGCCTTCAAGACTTCCGGCACTCACTGGAAGACAATGCCTTTGGGTATACCTTCCGCGTCGACGAGTACCTCACCGGCGTACAGGGCGAAGCCAACGCCGCGTCCATACGCGACACGCTCGCGACCATTTTCCTGTCGGGCATCGCATACGACGCGGTGATTATTACGCGTGGCGGCGGCTCGCAGACGGATCTGTTGATGTTCGATCATTACCTGGTGGGGCAAGCCATCGCGAAGTTTCCCATCCCCATCATTACCGGCATCGGCCATCATCGGAATACCTCCATCGCCGACCTGATGGCGCACTCGCCTACCCGCACGCCCACCAAGGCGGCGGAGTTCATCGTTGCGCACAACCGGGCGTTTGAAGAGTCGCTGTTGTATCTGCGGCAAACCATTGTTATCCGGGCGCAACAGCTCCTCGCACGTCAACAGCAGGCGTTAACCAGCTTGCAGCGGGAGATCTCTTATAGCAGCCACCAGGTACTCGGCACACATCAGGAAGCGGTACAGGCGCTGCGGAACCAAACGCTTCATCAGGCGCAACGCGTAGTGTACGCCCGGCGTGTAACGGTAGCCGGCCTGGGTGCGCAGGTGGCTGCCCGGTCGCAGGGCATGGCAGCACAGCAAAACCAGTCGCTGACGCACCTGGCCGCCACCCTCCGCGCGGTGACCACTACCTATATACGCGACCACCACCGGCACCTGCAGCATCTTACTACCTTTATGAAGCTCATGTCGCCGGCCAGCACCTTGCAGCGCGGCTTTGCGCTGGTACGGCACCAGGGTCGCCTGACCGGCGACACTGGCGCCATACAACCCGGAGACAACCTGGAAATACTATTGAAAGACACAATATTAAAGACAACCGTAACCGAAAAGACACGCCACGATGGAGCTACCCATGACCTATGAAGAAGCCTACCGCGAGCTCGAACAGATCGCGCAGGAGATTGAACATGAAACCGTGTCGGTGGATGTACTGGCCGAAAAAGTAAAGCGTGCGTCCGACCTCATTACTTTGTGCCAGACGCGGCTCAAGGCCACCGAAGGCGAGATCAACAAGATCATCGCACGCATGGAAAAAAACACCGAGGGCTAGGTCTTTGGCAGGCATACTATAGCCACACCCTGCCCGCGAATATCCCCATTTCCCGGGATTCCACAGCATGGCTGACCATGCCATCCGTTGTTCGGATGGCATACTTTTTTTACCCCCGTTGGCATAAAACAAACAACTGTTTAACAAAACAACACCACAATGAAAAAGTCAGCAGTAATACTGGTCGTGCTGTTTATGGCACTCGTGAATTTTACCTTTGCTCAATCACCCGGCGTAGTCACCAGCGCCAAGCCCGGATGGCACAAGATCGGTGAAGTAAAGGCCAGCTTTAAAATGGAAAATGAATCGATCGTTGTCATGGGCAACGACAAATTCAAGTCATTGAAGCTGAAAGTGACCGATGCCCCGATCAACATCGAAAACGTTCGGGTGTTCTATGAAAACGGTGCGTCGGAAGAAATTTCCGTGCGCAGCGAGCTGAAGAGCGGCGCTGAGACCCGCGTGATCGACCTCGACCACGCCGCGGAAGATATCAAAAAGGTAGAGTTTACTTATAAGACCCTGCCCAATCGTAAAGAGGAGAAGGCACACATCGAATTGTACGGTCTGAAGTAAGACCAGCAAACGTTCTCATAAAAGAGCAGGTGGCGCGGCCACCTGCTCTTTTTTTTATATAAACGGTACACAGCCGTCGCCTTGTGTCGTGTATCCCGGCACCGGATTTCCCCGGCGCCAAATCCTTGTTAGGCCCCGGCGCCGCGGGCCGCTGCCGCCGTCTGGCCATGCCGTAAGATGACGGCTACATCCGCGGGAAGATACGTGTATAGTTAGTCTGAAGGGCTATTAAACAGCCGGTCGCCTATGCTCCACACCGCGTGTAGAGGGCAGAAGCACTGTACGTTAAGAGTACATCCGGACCGGATCCACACCTGCATTATGCGTGTGTTATCACACTTATCAATGGCACCAGCTTTACTATAAATCGTCGGCATACTATACCTCGGGAAGGCATGATCGATCGTGATATGTATCCATACCTACATCGCCATACATACCTCCATCGTGGTGATGCAGGCAACTCATCGTATAAAAATGCACTGTATCTGACGAACGGTGTTCCATTTTAAATTATATTGTGTATACTTGTAACAAATTTATAGGCAAGTGCCTATAAACAGTAGTAAAAAAACAATTATAAAGATGGCAAAGAAAAAAACTCCGGAAAACCATGGTAAGCTGATTACCAAAAAAGAATTGGCTGACATCAAAAGGCTGGTGAAAGAAGGTACTCCTTCTGTCGAGATCGCCAAGAAAGTGGGCCGTACGCTTGGTTCGCTGCGGAAGATCGCTTTTGACAACACCATTTCGCTGCGTGTGAAGAAAGCTGCCAAGAAAACGGCGAAGAAAGCTGCTAAGAAAACAGCTAAAAAGGCAAAGTAATAGTTATACGTAATAGTATTTTCCCCGGTGTCGATGGTTTATACCTGCCACCGGGGATTTTTTTTACCCTATATTTTTACTTTTACCGTTGTTTTGGGTGCTCTCACCTGAATTTTACCCCTCCTGGCGCTGAAATAGCGTTCGCTGCCGCTGTGGTATCAACCTCACCGCGCATCACCTCATAAGATATTACAGAGCAACAATACCACCAGACACAGCGTAATGAGCGTGGATATAGCACACGTTACCAGAAACAAGATGACATGTTTACGCTTACGCCTCAGTTCTGCCAAGCGAAATTTTGACAAGAGATCATTGATAATTTCCATGACTCGGTTTGCTGTTTATCTAAACAAACAGCATCTTATTTTGTTTTAACGCACTATAACGTACTGTTTGTTATTATATAATCTAAAAAATCATCGCGTATTCAGCTCCGCTGTCAGTGAGGTTCACACCCCACAATACGCGATATTCTTTGCACATAACACCTGAAAAAGCAGGTATATCCGGCATTCGCGGGCACGGTATTGGTGCCACACTCTATATAACGACATCTTATGAGCTCCACGCAAAATCTTATCGACACCGCGGGCGTAGAAAAACTACAGACACTTACAAAGTCCGCGGCCATTTGTCTCATGGCGACCTCCTTACAAAAACGACCGCTGTCGACACGCCCCATGAGCACACTGCAAGTGGACGACGGCGGTAACTTTTGGTTCTTTAGTCAAAAGACAAGTCAAAAGAATTCAGAGCTCCGGGAAAACCCGGAAATACAACTCTTTTATACTAATATGGCCAGTTCCGAATACCTGACAGTATATGGCCACGCTACGATCTCACACAACCAGGCCAAGATCGAAGAGCTGTGGTCACCCATCGCCAAGGCATGGTTCCCGGAAGGTAAAGAGGACCCCGAGCTGACGGTTGTGAAGGTTACTCCGCTCGAAGCCCACTATTGGGATACCAAACACAATAAAATGGTTCAGCTGGTAAAGATCCTGGCGGGAAGTATTATCGGCCGGCCGCTTGACGACGGGATCGAAGGCCGCATAGTGGTATAATAGCGATTAACCCATCTTTATATACCCGGCAACCAGGCGACTCAGGGGTCTATTCGGAAATGATCATAACTCCCATTCCTTTGTAATGTTTATCCGGAAGCTTCTGCACCTTTAAAAACAGACGTGCATCCGGATTACTTTCCAGGAACTGGCTGTCGTGTTGTGTCCAGGTATATTCGGCATCCGGCAGGTCTTGAGCACGGAGCACGTCACCGACGGCAATGTCTGCGATTGCCGTACGGTCCATCTCAAACAGCATCACATTGCTTTTGATTTCGTAAGTCATACGCGGGGCATTTAAAATAGTCGCTAACAGAGTTCCCCTAAAAAATTATACCGGCCCGGCAACTTATGACTTAAACCACCGCAGTAACCGGCCAAACCAGCTCTTCGGCGCCTGTTTACGCTCATTTTCCATATCGGTCATCGGCTCATTAAAGAGACGGGCCGGTTTTGTCGGCACCGACGCCTTAACACGCTGTTGATAATATTGTGTACGGCGCTCTTTCTCCTGGCGGGCCAGCTCCTGTCGTTTCTCTTCCGCTTCGCGGGCCTCGCGTTCCCGTTGCAACCCTATCGGATTTTTTCGGGAGTGATTCCCTTCCCGAGTCCGCTGTTGTTTTCGTCCGTTGCCGCGATCGTCTCGTGTCTGTTGATGACGACCTTTTTGAACCGGCGGCTCACGCTTTACGATATCTGGCTCCCCCGCTCCTTCCTGCTTTTCCGGAATTTCCTTTTTCTTCGGCTCCGGCAATTCGATCTTACCCAGGATCTTTAATCCACTCAATTCCACCTTGGGCGCTTTGATCAGCGTAGTATTCTCATCGATCACCCCAGCCTCCTCGGTAATTCCGGCATCTGGCAGCGGCGCTGCTGAATGAGCCGCGATTGACTGATTTTCAGCTTGTTCGGTCGGCAACGAAGATGCTTCGGGCACCGGGTCATGCAGTACGGCTCCGGATTGATCCACGGGTGATACCGGCGTACCTTCTTCTTTCGTCGCTTCTTCCGCCAACGTTACCGCAGACATTTCCTTACCATAATGCTGTAGGATCCAGGTCAACTGTTCGTCCGTCAGCCGGGTGTTTGTACCTTCTTCTGTCTGAATGTTGTTGCTGGCCAGCAGCGCCGTTACTTCTGCAGGGCTTACTGAAAGCTTTCTCGCTAATTGTCCGAGCCTCATGGGCGAATCATTTTTGCCGCAAATATAAGCGCTGGCAATGATACTATCACCCTGGACGGGCAGCAGCCAGCAGTGTCACCTCGACACGTTATGATAACGATCGACGACAGCTTGTAGAGCAGATTCCTCCAAAACGTGCGTTAAAAGTCCTTTTTCCGACGGACCAATTATTTCGTTACCCCTTTTCAAACAACGAGAACTATGAAAAAGAATATCATCACACTTATCATGGCTGCCATGGCATTTGCCGGTGCCGTCGTGTTGCCACAGCACGCTTCGGCGCAGGATGACGAGAGGGTTTGGAGCATCGGTCCGGAGCTGGGGATCAACCTGGCGAAATATGGCGACGACGCCAGCGATACAGACTTTAAGACCGGCATCCTCGGCGGCGGTTTTATTACCTATAGCATTCGCAACACGCACGCATTTACCGGCAAGGTGCTCTTCTCACAAAAAGGTGCGAAGGACGGCGACGAAAAACAAACCTTGAATTATGTCGAGGTACCCGTGATCGTGCGCCTCTTTTTCAACCGCGACGGCGCTTTCCGTCCGAACCTATTTGCCGGCCCGTCGTTCGGTTTTCTCACCGGTGTGCGCAGCAAAGAGGGTGATGGCGACTATGTAAAACTGGATGACTACGGCGATTTCTACAACACGTTTGACCTTGGTGTAACGGCCGGGCTGGGTTTCAATTATGAATGTTCGCCGGGTACACGGATCCTCATCGATGCGCGTTATACCCATGGCCTGAACGACATATCAAAGTCCAGCAGTGTGTCTGTGATCAACCAGGCCATCGGTATAACGGCCGGCATATCCTTCGGGATTTAATATATTGGGGTAAGTGAGGGTGCAAAGCAGGATGCGTATCGCGTCCTGCTTTTTTGTACCTGTCATCCCCACCACGAGAAGAGCGAGAGTAACAGCAACAGAACGGCTAATAGTATCACGGCTATGCGCATGCCGCTGCTAGTCCCGGCAAACTCATATTGACACACCGGACACACCTTGGCACGCTCGTCGATGTCCATAGCACAGGAAGGGCATTCTTTTGTCTTCATCAGTCCATCGGGTTTTGACGCCATTTCTTTTTCTCGGAACGTTGCTTTTTGTTTTTGATCCGCTCTTGCACCGCCCCTTTGGATGGCTTGGTGGCCTTGCGCGCTTTTTTCTTTACAAAAGCTTTGGCCAGCATCTTTTCAAGTTTATCTACGGCCGCTTCCTTATTCGTAAGTTGCGACCGGCTTTCCTGCGCCACCACCATCAGCACCCCTTCGTTCGTCATCGAGGCACTGAGCTTTTGCATAATAATGTCCCGTTCTTCGTCGGTAAGCACCTGCGACTGTGCTACGTCGAACTTGAGGATCACCTTGGTGTTCACCTTGTTTACATTTTGTCCACCGGGGCCACCGCTTCGCGCGGTACTAAAATCAAGCTCGTGCGCGAGCAGGGCTGCTGTTAACTTTCGCTGCGTTGTCATAACAATAAGGCTGGTAATATCGCAAAAATCCAGGAAAACCGCCGCATCGGCCATTGACCGGCGTCGGAGATAAAAGATAGATCGTTTTCTGTATCTTTGGCCCATGGAACAACAATCACTTGACCTCGTCGAGGAAACGATCAGCCATTTTAATGAAGGAGCACGGTCGGTACGGGCTTATACCGAAGAGAATACACTCATCATTACACGGGCGACGGGCACAGAAGATACGTTCTGGATCACACAGGAGGAGCCGGGTTTCCCCAAACGTCAGACAAATTCATTGGAAGATCACTTCCACGGCGTGTTCGGCATCGAGGCCCGATATTAAGAATGAAAATACCGCGAAGCGGGTGTGATCAATCGGCGCCACAGCAGTGACGAACGCTCACTGCGTTGTTTAATGGTCGCAGCGCGCTCCACACCGGGCAGTGTAATGTGCTGCAGAATTACCGATAAGATCAATCCAAACAATACAAACGATACAAACAATATAAAACCGGGCTGTAACGATGTCTCATTCGTCGAAATGCTCGCCAGGGAATCGGTTTTCATATTGAGGTGCGCCAGCTGGCTGTCCAGTATCCCCTTAAACCCGATGTACGCCATAAAGATCGCCACCACGTTTACGTCGGCCATGCTCCACTTGCCGGCTTTAAAAGCAAAGAACTGTACAACCTTGTTGTCACGCCAGCGCTGGTTTCCCAGCAGGTAGACTTTTGTAGCCAATAACTTTCCAATCGGAAAAACAATACTAAAGATGAGGATGAGCATGCCGACCACAACCGAGTCGTATTTACCTGTTTCCAACAGGATGCGCACCACGTCTACAATGCTTTTACTCTGGAAGAAGATAACCTGGTCGTGAAAGGATATAGGTTCGCCGATCAACAGAAAGCTCATTTCTTTGATCCGGGCGTCGATCTCGATCATGGGTGTTGTCAACCCCACACACAACACCAGCAATGCCAGCAAAACCGACAAAATAAAGAACGGCGCATGCAACGGCTGCCGGCTTCGCAGCAACCACCACATCAACAGGAAAAAGATCAATATACCCACCATCGCATACGTAAAGAAATAGGCGCGGTCCTGCAGGCTGGCCAGGCGTGTCTCGACGGTTTTATTGAACGACACCACATCGGCCGTTCCATACTTTTTCATGATCTCCTCCAGGCGGTTTACGTCGTTCACGCTGTCATAGGTGATGGTGCCAAACTCCTGCAGCTTGCTTTGCGCCAGATACTTCAGCTTCTCGCGGTTCTTGGGTTTCTTTACTTCGTTGACGATGGTCTGGGCAAACTCAGGCACGCGGTCGTGCAGCTTGTTTTCGTTTACCAATGTCTTTACAGCGAACTTCTTGATCTTCCCTCCCACCGTGCGCTGCTTGCGGTCGATCATGCTGTCGGCCTTGTGTATCACCGCGTGCAACACTTGTGATACTTCGTGTTTGAGGGCCGCTTCCTGCTCGGGAGTGAATTCGAAGTCGTCGATGCGATGGGTTACGACGCGCACCATGTGGTCGCGCCAGGCATTGACGGAAAGTAATCCGTAGGTAATATTATTGAGTACGCTATAGTCCTTTTTGATGGTCGCCCGGGTAGCCGATAATTGATAGACCTGGAGGCCACACCAGCCTGCTATGCACAGCAGGAGTCCACCGATAAAGATGATGAGGGTGCGCTGTAACGTTATCATAGCAGTAGGTTGTATTTACCTGTGGAAATACAATCCTTGTGCCGTTACCCACGCCCCTCAATCGCCTTTTTTCGTGCCGTTTTCCAAACCGCAGGGGATTTTTTTACACAGCTTGCCTTACGGCGTCAGACGGGTTGTGGACGTCTGTCCCGTTTGCGCAACGCCCGCCAATACAGTTTTATCATAGTCCGTGATCTTGACCAGCGAGAAACGACTGATCTCCGTGATCGCCATTTCGTCCAGGATGTCTACCATATTTTGATAGCGCGATTTGTCAGACGGTTTGATCATAACATAGAGGTTCTCGATCTGTGCGCGCTTTTCCAGCAATACTTTGCGTATACCTCGCATGCTAGTCATCGTGGCAGCTCCCTCCTCCCCCATATACCAGTGCACCTTGTCGTGCGGTCCCAGTATAACCGATAACACACGCTTGCCGTTGATCTCAGGTGGTGGCGTGCGATTGTCGGGCTGTGCCGGCACCACCAACGGCATGACGTATTGTTTGCTTAATTCTGTCGTCAGCATAAAGAACGTGAGGAGCAGAAATGCCAGATCGACCATCGGGGTCATATCGATGCGTGTGGATGCACGCAGGCGTCGTACCTTGCCAGCGCCCTGGCTACCAGAAGCAGAAGAGTTTATTTCAGCCATACGTATATGATTTAGTTATACACGTAATGCCACTCCCCGTCCGGAGTCACAGCGCCCGATCCTATTTCAGACGCATTAATCGTAGTGCTTCAGGCTATCCCAGATCTCCGCGAGCGGCTTTTTGAGTTTCCGTCCTACATACACGCCGACGTTATTTTCATACGGCATACAATATTGGCACGTTACCACGCCGACCTTCTCACACGACTCGAAATATTCGGCATGCTCTTTCAGTCTCCCGCCCAGAATGATCATGACCTCGCCCGTATGGTCGCGTGGCCCCCAGATCCAATAGTTGTTATGCGTGCCGATGGCCTTGGGCAGACCGTATGCGCGACCGTAATAATCAATGGCTCCGCATCGCCCATAGTTATCGGAAATAATGGCACAGCGGGCCTGGTCCTCCGGACTCAACGACCGGTAGGCCCGGCCGATGGCATCCGCCTTCTCTTTCCAGCCGAACATGTCGGCATAAAACTGGGGCAACTCCGACAGTTCTTTGTTTTCGTTGGAAGTAGGCTTGAGGCCGACCGCCTCGGCATACGCCACATAGTCCGGCGCCGGCAGCATGGGCAGTACCGACGGCAATACTACCAGCGTACCCGCGATCAACACGCCGGTATACGCATACCGGATCCAATACAGGCCGCGCCCCACAAGACGCTGCTCACACCACACGGCGCCGGCAGCAAACAAACAGCCATACGCCGCCGCCATATATTCGCCCTTGGAAGTACCATTGATCAACAGAATGATGAACACGGTCATAAACATCCAGCCCAGCCATCGATACGGGCGCAAGGGTTTATAGGCAAACAGGGCCACCAGGCCCACAGCCCACAAGGGAATATTAAAGGGGTTCAGTAAGATCAATTGTTCCTGGATAAAATCCCAGCGGGTACGGGTGCTATACTTGCCCGCATTCGCCCGTTGTATAAATTCCAGGTGCGCCAGGTCGTGCTGCAGATTCCACACGATGTATGGCAGAAACAGCAACAGCGCCAGGGCGCCGGCGATATAAGGCCACGGGGTTGCAAGCCAACGCCGCTGCGCAATGACCAGGCTGACAAAGATGCCCGCTCCAAAAAACAATACACTGATCTTATTCAAGAGACCAACGCCGAGGAGTACGCCCAGCAGCAGCCAGTAGTAATGATTACCGGTACGATATAAAATCAACAGCACATACACGGTAGCGGACCATAACAGAATGTCCAGGCTGTTCATGGAATAAAAGCCGCCGAAGGCCAGGTGAATGATCGACACCGTCGTGGCCAGGCAGGCGACAAACACGGCAAACCGCCGGCCGCCGAGCTCGCAAACGATCAGGCCTACCAGCGCTACAGTGCCTGCATGGGCCAGCGCCGGGATCATCCGCACGGCGACCAGGCTATCACCCGCGACCAGGCGAATCAGTCGTAACACAAATAAGGAAAAGGGCGGCTGGTCTACATAGCCCCAGGCGAGATTATCGCTGCAGGCCAGGTAGTACAGCTCATCGCGAAACAAGCCGTATCCTCCCGTCAGGTTTACCGCCAGGTGCAACAAAAAACAGATGGCCGCCAGTATGACGGCCAGGCGCTTTTCAGCGCGCAGGGAAGAAGCAGAAGAGATCATCGTAAAACATTCGGTTAGACCAGGCTATGTACGCCAGGTTCGGCAAAAGTGTTACTCCGGAATGAATTTACGGGGTTTTTACTATAAAAACGGCGTTCGTTCCTATAAAACGCGACATCGACAGGGGCTAATGATCTTCGTCCTTTTTCCGCTTCCGTTCTTCGTCAGACAGCGGATGCATCATCTGCGGCGGTTCGGGAGTCTCATTCTGCGCACCGTCACCAGCTTCTGCCTTCCGTGGCTTTTGGTGCTCCGGCTGGTCCTTGGTGGCCGCGGGTTTCTGCTTTGCCGACTTTTTTGTCTTTGCGGTTTTTGTTTTCATGGGCATACCGTTTTACAGGATAGAAAAAGCCAAAAACTATACCGGCCTCCGAAACATGCCCCAGAGCGCCCATGACGACGATTTTCCCCACTATCTTGTATCACGATGAAAATATCAGCCGGCCTTCTTATGTATCGGCTCCGGAAAAAGGCGCCGGAGTTTTTCCTGGTGCATCCCGGCGGGCCGTTCTATAAAAACAAAAACGAGGGTGTCTGGAGCTTACCCAAAGGAGTGCCCGAACGCGATGAAGAATTGCTTCTCACCGCCCAGCGCGAGTTTGAAGAAGAAACGGGCATCACGCCTGCTCCGCCCTACACACCGTTGGGCTCGGTAACCTACAAAAGCGGCAAAGTCATTCACGCCTGGGCCTTCGCCGGCAACTGGGATCCTGCACAAGGTGTGATCTCCAATAAGATTCCGATCGAGTGGCCGCCGCGCACCGGCAAGATCATTCACGTGCCCGAAGTAGACCGTGCCGCGTGGCTGACGTTCGAGGAAGCTATGAAGCTGGTCCATCCACAGCAGGGCACCTTTATCAAACGCTGGATGGACCTTCACGCATAAACGACGTCAGATTTTTTACCAAATCCGGAATTATTGTCCCGTCGCGAGAATGTGAATAAAAATTGCAGACTTTTGATTGAACAAGCATCCTATCTATCGATGAAATGCCGTATTTTAACGATAAATTATACTTCTCTGGCCTACAGACTTATTCGTGGTACAGCATAGCAGATGGATTGAGGCGAATGATCATGCAACGAATCGTATCCCTCCGGAAGCAGGTCCGGAATCATGTCAACGTCTTCGTGGAGCGGATGGAAAAAGACGCTCCTCTTCTGAACGACTTTGAAGAAAAGGCAGGCCACGCATTCCGCAGGATCCTAAGCATTAGCAACATCGCCCTCTGGGGAACCTACTGCTTTTTGTTTGTTCTGCTGGACATGTTCTCCGTCCTCACCTCTGTCACGGTCCTGATCCTGCTTGCCGCCTCGCTTTGGCTCAACCATCGTTGGCTATACCACGTGTCACGCTATCTGCTCGCCGGGGTATATTGCGTTGTACTGGCCAATATATATTATCACAATATATATCATCACCATCTGCACGTGGGCTGGGGGTTGATCATTGCAGGAGCTGCCTGCATATCGGTATTATTCGTTTCGAGCCGGCAGATGGTCCCGACGCTCTTTGTCCTCGGCGCCAATGCCTTTTACATTGTGTATTTTATTGCCGCCAACCGGGTCGGATTGAAAAACGATGCGCTGCACGTTCAATCCGCCAGCCTGACAATGTTTCTGCTGGCAGCAGCCGGCGGGTTGGTCTTCCTGGCCATGTTGCAATTGCAAAAGGTCATCCACGACTACTTCGATAAGATCAACGAGATCCACCAGACTGTCACGAGCCAAAACCAGGCGCTAAACGAGCTGAACCAACACCTCGACCGCACCATTCGCGAACGCACGCACGAGATCAACGAGCAACTGCAGGAATCTGCCCTGCAAAAAGAAGAGCTCGAGTCCCAGAAAGAAGAGCTGGACGCTATCGTCGACGAGCTGAATAAACGCAATCAGTATCTCGATGCGGTCGTGTTCGAGCTTAAACAACGCAATTTCGAGCTCGACCAGATCATTTATCGCCTCTCACACAATCTGCGCGGTCCTGTCACCAGCATCGCCGGCCTGCTGAACCTCATGCGCCTCGACAAGGAGCAGCGGGTCGTACCCGACTTCCTGCAACGCATCGACCAACAGATCCTGGCCATCGACGGCGTGCTGGGGTCGCTCAACGCTTTCGCCGAAGTCATGGTCTCTGACGTGCAACCGGAAGAGATCGATCTTCCCTTACTCCTGCGGGGCGCGATCGAAGGGTTGTCACACCTGGAGGGATACCGTTGCGTAAACTTCCGGATCAATTCCGCGCTTCCCGCCGGGCACACTATCTTCTCGGATCAACACAAGCTGCGGACACTGTTCCGGTGCCTGGCCTCCAATGCCATCACATTCCGCCGTGAAACCGGCGAGGTCAGTTTTTTACACGTCACCCTGACACTCCAAGGCAAGTACCTGGCCATCGACTTCTGCGACAATGGTACAGGTATAGACGATTTCGTGAAAGATAAAATATTCGACATGTTCTATCGTGGCTCCCATCTTTCAAAAGGCGCGGGCCTCGGTCTCTATATCGCCAAAGAGGTCGTCCGTCGCCTTGAAGGTACCATTACACTTAAAAGCCACGCCAACGGCACGACCGTACACGTATTGCTGCCTGCATAGATCCCCGGCCGACGCACACGCCCAACGCGCAGGCTGGCGGACGGTGGCGACATAGCTGTTATTTTGACATTTTTTTCAATCATATTTTCCGTCACCTACACATAACGTCTTCGTGTAAAAATCAGTATCTTTCTTTACCCGGTATATACGGGCATTCAGTTATTCGATAACGCCGTTGCGTTGCTTCGGGCATGTGTACGTGTCCGAAAGTGTTTTTTTTGAAAAAACCATGATTTGCCATTATTATCATGAAACTCACACTTGACAAAAAGATCCTGGGTGGATTTATTTTCTGCTGCAGCATTCTATTGATCGTAGCCGTCGTATCCTTTCGAAACGGCGAGCAATTGGTTGTTACGAATCAGTGGGTAAACCATACGCACGAGGTACTGTACGAAGCGGAACAGGTCATGCTCTGGTCGACAGAAGCCGAAACGGGCGCGCGTGGTTTTATTCTTACCGGAAAGGACGACTACCTCATGCCTTTTACGGAGGCGCGGCTGCAGTTGCCGATGCATCTTACAAAAGCCATCTTGCTCACGCAGGATAACCCGTTGCAGAACGAAAACATCAGCCGGCTGGAGAAGCTCTCCCAGGAACATGTCCGTATCCTCGAAAAGTATATCGAAGGCAAACGCGCCGGCGAGAATAGTGCTGAAAATCTGGCCAAAGGCGAAAGCCGGCGCATGATCAATGAGATCCGCGCGGTCGTTCGAGCTGTCCGTACCATCGAACAGAACTTACTGGAACAGCGCAAACAAGACAGCGACCGCGACTCCCAGAGGTTTAATTACCTGCTCATGACGTTGCTGGCAACGATCATTACGGTGCTGATCATCGTCTATGGCATCATCATGCGAAACATTCGTGCGCTGCGAAGGGCCGAAGTCGAAATGGCTGAAAAGAACTGGGCCCTTACCGGCACCGGTGCATTGACGGAGAGCATGCAAGGCAATCTTACGATCGAGCTCCTGGCAAACGCCGTCATACAACACCTCTCAACATTCCTGAAGGCACAGATGGGCGTACTGTACGTCGCAGACGAATCGCAATCCTCCCTGCACCAACGGGGCGCCTATGCCATCGGTAAGACAGCGCCGACGGCAGTGGCCTTTGGCGAGGGCGTTGTCGGGCAGGTAGCTGCTTCCCGCCAGGAGGTTGTATTGACCGGCGTGCCGGCTGAATATTTCACGTTGAACGCTGCCTTTGGAACTATGATGCCAAAATACATCGTGGGCGTGCCGGTATTGTTCGAACAGCGCGTCATAGGCGTTGTGGTGTTGGGAACGGCCGACAATTTCACGGCGGTCCAGCGCCAATACCTGACTCTTGCCACCACGGCCATTGGCATCGCCATCGAGTCTTCGCTGGCCCGTGCAAAAACAAACGAGCTCCTGGAAGAAACCCAGCGGCAAGCCGAGGAGCTGGAGGCACAACAGGAAGAACTGCGGCAGGCGAACGAAGCCCTCCACGCAAAAACACAATTGTTGGAACAATCTGAAGTCGAGCTGCGCGCGCAACAACAGGAGCTGCAACAGATCAACGTAGAAGTAGAAGAAAAAGCCAACCTGCTGGGCGAACAAAAAGAAAAGCTGGAGCAAGCCAAGAGCGAGATCGAACGCAAGGCACACGAGGTGGAGGTGAGCAGCCGCTATAAATCCGAGTTCCTGGCCAATATGTCGCACGAGCTGCGCACACCGCTCAACAGCATCCTGATCCTGTCTCAGTTGCTGGCCGAGAATAAACACAAACGCCTGGCCGAAAAAGATATCGAATTTGCACGCAACATCCATACGTCGGGTGCCAGCCTGCTCACGCTGATCAATGAGATCCTCGACCTCTCCAAGATCGAGGCCGGAAAAATGGAACTCGACATCGAGCCAGTTCCAGTCCCTTCCATCACCGACACGATCACGGCCCTCTTCACGGAGATCGCCCGCAACAAGGACGTGTCTTTCCTTGTGATCATCGACCCCTCCCTGCAACAGGGCACCATCACCACCGACCGCCAGCGCGTCGAGCAGATCTTGCGAAACCTGTTGTCGAACGCGTTTAAGTTTACACCGAAGAACGGTACCGTTACGCTGTCGATCCAGGCCGAAAAGAATGAGATCGTCTTCCGCGTGGCCGATACCGGCATCGGCATACCCCGCGACAAGCAGGAGATCATCTTCCAGGCTTTCCAACAAGTAGATGGTTCTACCAAGCGCAAATACGGTGGCACCGGGTTAGGATTATCCATCAGCCGCGAGCTGGCCTACGTACTCGGTGGCAACATCCGGCTGGAGAGCGAAGAAGATAAAGGCAGCACCTTTATCGTGTCGTTGCCGCTTACGTTTAACAAAACGCTGAGCGTCGCGACCGGCAAAGATATCAGTGTCAAAAGCAAGGAACCTGTCGCAGCGAAAATACCCACCACGCTGGACCTGTCAGACGCCACGCCCGACGACGACCGCAACCAGCTGGTCGAAGGTGATCGCGTCGTGCTGATCGTCGAAGACGATGATAAATTCTCGAAGGTGCTGCTGGGTTTCATCCGCGAGCGCGGGTATAAAGGCATTATCGCCACCCAGGGGAACACCGGGATCAGCTTTGCCCGCACCTATAAACCCATGGCCATTCTGCTTGACATCAGCCTGCCGGTCATGGACGGATATGAAGTATTACGACAGATCAAGAACGATCCGGCATTGCGGCACATTCCCGTACAGATCATTTCGGCGTACGACAAAAAACGCGAAGGCATGCTGCTCGGCGCGTTTGACTACATGCACAAGCCCGTGTCGGTCGAAGACCTGCACAAGGCCTTTGAACGTATCGAAAACTTTACCAGCAAGAAACTCAAAAAGCTGCTCATCGTCGAAGACAACGTACAGCAAAACAATGCCATCCGCGAGCTGATCGGAAATGGCGATGTAAAATCATACTCGGCCTATCGCGGCAACGAAGCGTACGACATGCTGGAACGCGAAAGCTTCGACTGCATCATTGT
Organism: Dawidia soli; assembly: GCF_018598185.1. Taxonomy (GTDB): domain Bacteria; phylum Bacteroidota; class Bacteroidia; order Cytophagales; family Cyclobacteriaceae; genus Ohtaekwangia; species Ohtaekwangia soli. Next base: position 13,885 of record NZ_JAHESC010000062.1, on the reverse strand, counting down.
CGACCTCGGCCTGCCCGATATGACCGGATTCGACCTGATGGAGAAGATCCGGGCAAACGACCGGCTTAACAAGATCCCCATCGTGGTCTATACCGGGCGCGACTTGAAAAAGGAAGATACCCAACGGTTGGGCAAGCTGGCCGATACGGTCGTACTGAAAACAGCCAACTCGCAGGAGCGCCTGCTGGACGAAACAATCCTGTTCCTGCACCGCATAGAAGCCAAGCTGCCACCCGACAAGCAGGACATCATCCGTCGCCTGCACCGCACAGACGAAGTTTTGAAGGACAAAACCATTTTGCTCGTAGACGACGACATCCGCAATATATACTCCTTGGCCAACGCGCTGGAGGACGAAAATGTTCAATGTCTTACCGCCGAGAACGGGCGCCAGGCACTGGAGGTACTGCAGGCCAATCCATCCATCGACCTGGTTCTCATGGATATCATGATGCCCGAAATGGATGGCTACGAAGCCACCCTCGCCATCCGCAAAATACCCGAGTTCCAAAAGCTTCCCATCATTGCGCTAACCGCCAAAGCCATGAAAGGTGACAAGGAAAAATGCCTGGCCGTGGGCATGTCAGACTATATCTCGAAACCGGTGGATGTACCCCAATTGTTATCACTGATGCGCGTATGGTTGTATAAATGATGGAAATACCGATGGATGCCACCGCCCTGGACGACAAAGAATACAAAGAGCTGCTGGAGGCCGTTCGCTTTGTATACGGTTACGACTTTACAGAATATGCCGAATCTACCGTCAAGCGGCGCATCGTCCATTTTATGAATACCCATCGCATCGGCACACCCTCCGCCCTTGGCAAGATGTTGTTGCGGGACGAGCCTTTGTTTGAGGAATTCGTACAACACCTGTCCATCACCGTAACCGAAATGTTCCGCGATCCCTCCTTCTACAAAAAGCTACGCGAGATTGTCATGCCGCAACTGGCTACCTATCCGGTCATCAAGCTGTGGGTCGCCGGGTGCGCCACCGGCCAGGAGGCATATTCTATGGCGATCTTATTGAAAGAGGCCGGTCTGCTGGAGCGATCGATCATTTACGCAACGGACATCAACCAGCGCTCATTACAGACGGCGAAGAAAGGCATATACCCCCTGGACGGCATGAAGAACTATACCAAAAACTACCTGGCCGCCGGCGGGCAAGGCGAGTTTTCGCGCTATTATGCTGCGCACCATGCCGCCGTATTGCTGGACCGATCCTTACACGACAACATTGTCTTCTCGCCACACAACCTGGTGACAGATCGCTCCTTCAACGAGTTTCAGCTGGTGCTCTGCCGTAACGTGATCATTTATTTTAACCAGCGCCTGCAAGAAAAAGTACTGCGCCTGCTATACGATAGCCTCTGCCCCTTCGGATACCTGGGCCTTGGCGATAAAGAGTCGCTTTTCTTTAGCGACAAGCGTACGAATTTTGAAGAAATAGACCGCAAGGAAAAGATTTACCGCAAGATCAAATAACGATGAACAGTACGATGACCCTGCTGCTAATCGATGACAAGGAAACCAACCTCTTTGCCCTGGAACAGCTTCTTGAAAAACAGGACCGCGTTTTTCTAAAAGCTACCACCGGCCGCGAAGGACTAAAGCTTGCGCTCGGCCACGAGTTGGACCTTATCATCCTGGACGTCCAAATGCCCGAGATGGATGGCTTTGAAGTCGCACAGATCTTAAAATCCAACAAACGCACAAAAGATATACCCATCATCTTTGCTTCGGCCGAAAAGAAGGAGCGCCAGTCCATCATTCAGGGTTTTGAAGAAGGTGCTGTCGACTACCTGCCCAAGCCACTCGACCCCGAGCTGACCAAAGCAAAAGTATCGGTGCTGTTGAAGATCCGCCTGCAGAACCGCCAGCTCCAGGAAAAGAACCTGGCCCTGCAACAGGCCGACGAGCAGATCAGCCTGCTCAACGTCGATCTTCAGAAAAACCTCCGCCAGCTGGAGGCCGCCAACATGGAGCTCGAGTCTTTTTCGTATTCCGTCTCTCATGACTTACGCTCGCCGATACGGGCGATGTTGGGTTACGCCCGCATCGTGGAAGAAGAACAAGCCGGAAAGCTCAGCGATGCCAGCGGCCGCGCGCTCAGGATCATACAAGACAATGCCCAGAAAATGAATCGAATGATCGACGACCTGCTTGCCTTCTCCAAGCTGGGCCGCCAGGCCCTGCAACACCTGTATGTCGATATGGATGCGCTCGTGCGCACGGTATTGACAGACCTGCTACAGCGCCTGCCCTACCAGCCCGAGATCGTTGTTCATGATCTGTTACCCGCCCACGCCGACACCGCACTGCTGGCCCATGTGTGGACCAACCTGATCTCGAATGCCATGAAATATTCGTCAAAAGCGGCGCACCCCCGGGTAGAGATCGGCGCGCAAGCGGGCGATAACGAAGTGCAGTATTATGTAAAAGATAATGGAGCGGGGTTCGACATGAAGTATGCCGATAAACTCTTCCAGGTCTTTCAACGCCTGCACAAGACCGCAGACTTTGAAGGTACGGGTGTCGGACTGGCCATCGTGCAACGCATCGTTGCCCGGCATGGAGGCCGCATCTGGGCAGAGGCAAAAGTTAACGAAGGGGCTATCTTTCGTTTTACGCTGCCCGTGGCTGCGCCGCACGAAAACCACCCCGACGTAACAAAACGGGCCCCGCGCACCATCGATGCCTAATACGTCACCGCTGCCACCGGCTCGCGAATGAATGAGATCAGATCGGCATTCAGTCGTTCCTTTTCGGTATAAAACAACCCGTGGGGCGCATGGGCGTACCGTATATACCGGCTCCCGGTGATCATGCGCGAAGACTGATCTCCACTTGTTTCGATAGGGACGGTCTTGTCGGAGTCGCCATGGATGATCAGCGTTGGCACGTTTACAGCCGCCATGTCACCGCGAAAGTCGGTATACGCAAACGCCTTGGCACACTCCTGCGTCGCTTTCGGTGAAGCGACAGCGGCAAGCATCCGGAAGTATTCCAGGTACGGTGTACTGACAGGCTTGTTGATCAGGTTGATACCAAAGAACTGCTTGCCGAATGTTTCCAGAAAAGCCATACGGTCGTCTTTTATATTGGCCAGTATCTCTACGAATACCGATTCATCCACTCCGTCGGGATTATCGGCGGTCTTTAACATATAAGGCGTTACCGATCCGATCAATACCGCGCGTATCACGCGGGCACCGCCGTAGCGGCTGAAATACCGTACTACCTCCCCTCCGCCCATCGAGAATCCCACCAGCGTTACGTCATCCAGGTGGAGGTGATCCAATAGTGCTTTCAAGTCGGCCGTCAATGTATCGTAATCATACGCTTCAAACGGCTTCGAAGATTTCCCAAACCCGCGCCGGTCATATGCGATCACGCGAAACCCCGCGTTGACCAGATCACCGATCTGATACTCCCACATCTCATGACTGGACGGCCATCCGTGAATCAACACAACCGGTTGCCCTTGTCCGAGATCTTCGTAATAGATGTCCACAGGCTCCCGGCCTGTGAGCGAGTTAACTTGTACGTAGCCCATAGTATTGTGGTTAAGAATTCATTTGATCGTCACGCGGCGCGGTTGACATATTGTTCTACCACGTTCAGGAATTTATTCATGTCCAGTGGCTTTTCCAGGTAGTAGTCCACACCCGCGGCCTGCGCTTGTGCTTTGCTGTCGCTGCCCGAGATCATGACGATCGGCGTATGGCGTACTTTTTCCTGGTGCCGCAGGTAGTCGCAAACGACCAGGCCGTCGAACGTGCCCATTTGCTTGTCGAGTATAAAGAGGTCGGGCACTTCGTACATGCCGTCGACGATCGTCGTCGCGTCGGGCAGCCCGAGCACTTCGTAGCCCCGGCGTTGTAAAAAGCGGCACAAGAGTACCAACAGGTCCTGATCATCGTCCGCGATCAGGATACGCTTCTTTCGGGTGGGTGTGGTGGTCGTCTGTCTATCGTTACCGTGCGTTTCCATAACTTCAGTATGTGTGGTTCCTACCTGACTCCGTCCAAAACCTATGCCCGTTGCCGATCCATTCTGTCGTCGCGCCAGGATTAACCGGAATGTTTCTAATTGGGGAAAACGTGACGCAAAAAAAGCCCATTCAAAAGAATGGGCTTTAGAATATAAAAAAACAACTACGACAGCCAATGGGTTTTCGATACGCGGGATCATCGACACGCTGTGCCTTTTACCAGTACGCGGCCATCGGGTTGCACCTTATAGTACACACCGCCGCTCGGGTCCAGGCTCTTGCCCAGTTGATCCAGCACGTGTTGCCACGTGAGCCCATCGTTTAAAAACGCAGCTTGCACGCGGCATTGTCTCAACTCCGGCCGATCGATCTCGATCGTCACATCAAAGCGGGCGCTGATACGCGCCACAGCATCTTCTAAACTCACGTCATTGAACTCGAACTGTTCCTCCTTCCAGAGCATCGCCATGTCGGCATCTGTAGCGCGGATATCATAGTGCACCAGCGGCCGCGCCACGACGATCTGCTGATCGGGGTATATACAGCCATAGATCTTACCTTGCTCATCGCCCACCTGCACCAAGCCTCGCGTGACCGTCACCAGCACATTCCGGTTCTGGGGATACGCATTGATGCTAAACGCAGTACCCAATACCTGCGTAACCGTCCCGAGGCTATGGATAATAAAAGGATTGACGGGATCGTGGTGCACGTCAAAGAACGCTTCACCCACCAGGCTTACCTCGCGCTTGCCATTCTTTCCAAAGTTATCATCGTATACCAGGCGGGAGTCATGGTTCAGCACAACGGTGGTACCATCCGACAGCTGCACCCGGCGTGTTTCAGCGGAGGATACCATGTGCTCCCGGGGAAACCAGGCGCTACGCCGCTGCCAACCGTAATATACACCACTGGCCAGCACCATCAGCAGCACCGCCGCGGCCGCCAGCCAGCGCCAGGGTGGTTGCTGGTAATACTCCTGAACCGGCAGCCGGTTGCCCATGACATGCCGGAAACATCGCTCTTTGGCACGCAAAAGCGCCTCCTCCGACTGCGTCAGCAAATCCGGATTGTCGTTGCCGTCCAACGCCTTGCGCACGGTCTCTTCATCCTGTCCGGGATCAATGGTGCCTTCCATCCGGATCTGCCCGGCTACCGCCGTGATCATGCGCTCTTCTTCCAATAAAGTTTCAAGCGATGCCCGATCTTCAAATTCCCGGAAGTCCTCGTCAAGTACATCGGCCATCATCTGTTCGATCTCACCCGCGGCTTGCAGGGCTGTCACCAGCTTGCGTTCTTCGCCCGTGGCGGTGCGATCAAAGAAACGTTCCAGTAACTCACGTAGTGCGCGGGTTTTCATACGTATCGGTTTTAGAGGCTTGAGCACGGGCTAGCAGGAGGTACATGCAGTCCGGCAACACGAGTCTACTGCATGTACAATTAAAAGAGCATGGACAAGAAACGGAGTATAAGAAAGTTTCAACATAAATTTTGGGGAAATCATGCCGCTTTCCTGTCTGTTGAACATTGCTCCCGATAACGTAAAAAATTGTACACATCCGGGAAACCCAACATCGTAACTTTATCTCACCGCCAGGCGGTATGACCAGTCGAAGCCCTTGCCTTTTGAATGTGATTATCCCTTACTCTTGACTGGTCTGTAAGCGGGCAATCCCAGGAGATCCGGATGACCGGAGATATGCGACCGAAGTGATACCAGTTAAGATTACAACCCACTATCCGGCCTGCAACGGATCTCCTTCTGCCCGCCAACGCTTTGCCGACACTGTCACCCGCGCCGCTGCGCGCGAGGTCCCATCATTAAAAAGCAGGTGTCGGACTAAAATTGCTGACGCTTTTAATGGTTATGCAAGAGTATTTAGATAAGTCCAGGCAGCTTAACCTCCGCAACTGCCCCGATCCGCTTCCAAAAGATAATCGTTCCCGTCAGACCGCCATGAGGCTTCAACGCAAAATCCGGTATCACCCCCGTGCGATGATATCCCAGCTTCTCGTATAATCCCGCCGCGCCTTCGTCTTCCGCCGTATCAAGCGTCAGTAACGTCCTGCCCCGTTCCACCGCCAACCGCTCTGCTTCTTGCATGAGTGTGCGTGCAACGCCTTGCCCGCGGTAATGCATGCGCGTCATCATCTTGGCAATCTCACCGCGGTGGGGCTGATTCGGCGGGCAGTCCAGGAGCAGCGTCACCGTGCCAACCAATACATCACCGTCCCATGCCCCCAGCACGATCCGCTCGCCACGCGCTGCCGCCGCCAGCGAACTATCCCAAAAAGCCCGGGCCTGCTCCACCGGTAACGGATGCATAAAACTTACAGATCCCCCATGGGCCACGGTCTCGACAAGTATTTCGGACAAAGCTGTCACGACCCGGGGCAGGTGTGTCAGTGCAGTGATCGTAAAAGAAGGCATGGCGTATACGTTATACCGTACGAAGGTAAAACGTACAAAGGCAAAATGCTCCCGCTGGCATAAACTTTTGTACACATCAGGGAAACCCAAAGAACTATTTTTACTGGAAATAATATGAGCGGCAAAGAGACAGGAGTCCGCACTTACTGAAGATATACCAATCTTTATTGGATAGTTGAGATTGTAACTGTTCAGCAAAAGACGGATTCTTTGCCCTCATTTTTAAGGTATGCACGAACATACCGGCTTCCTCTTCGCGCTCACACCCGGCGACTATCGGGTCTCCCACACACTGCCTTAATAGCAGGCAGTCCCCGTCAGCAGGATGGTGCCGTCTTCCTGCTGTGTATAGTGGATACCGCTGAGCGATAATGTCAGTGCATCCAATACTTCCGTTAAGGTGATCTGATCGTTCAGGAACGTCGCCTGTATCCGGCATTTCTTCAATACATCGTTACCAAACACGACCTTTACCTGGAAGCGCTTGTGCAAGATCTCGGCGGCCTCCTCCATGTTGGCATCGTCAAAGATCAGGAATTTATCGGTCCATGCTTTGACTTCTTCGGCTTTCACCACCTTGGCTTCGGACTCGCCGGAGGTAACATTCACCGCCAGCTCTTCATCCGGCCGCACCTGTCCGTATACTTTCTTGTCACCGTCACTTACCTCGACCAGACCGCGGGTTACGGTAACTTTTACTTCTTTCTGGTCCGGATAAGCTTTGACGTTGAATGCCGTACCCAGCACCTTGATGGCCACGCCGTTGGAATGGATGATGAAAGGCTTTTTCGCGTCGTGCGCAATGTCAAAATACGCTTCCCCTACCAGCGACACCTCGCGGGTACCGCCTTCGCTGAAGCGGCCGCTATGGCGCAGCTCACTGCCTTCGTTCAAAATGATCGTGCTGTTGTCCTCCAGGTGCACAAACTTCCGGCCGCGGTATACTTGCTCGGGTACCGTTTCTTCTGTCGCGGCAACCGACGCGTCGCTGCGGGTACGGGGCCATTCTACAAACCAGATCGCCGCAAAGATCACGGCGGCGGCAGACGCGACCATCCACCATGACGACCACCGGGAGCTACTTTTATACGTAGGGTCCAGTATCGTCTCCAGCATGTCCTGCTTGACTTTTTGTGCGCGGCGCTTTTCTTTCTCGCTCAGGATCACCTCCTGCAGGTCGGGCGAGTCGAGGTATTGCATTTGTTGGTTAAAAAGCTCTTCCCCCATCGCTTCGTCAATCTCCCCCGAGGCTAGCATGTTGAGCACCTTCTCCCGCTCTTCACGGGTCACTTCATTGTCCAGGTACCGTCTTACCAGGTCTCTCACTTCCGTCTTATCTTCCATTTTCAGAACTTTTCGCCGGGGACTTTCCCCCATTTGTACTTAAAAGGCTGATAAACAGAGGCTTTTACCACCGTCTATAACCTCTATAATTCTACCTTTAAAGAGTAGTTTCAGACCGACAAGTATGAGAGTTTCCTGAGAAATATTTACCCCTCCGTTTGCGCCCCCGATTGCATCCCTCAAATCAGCCTGAAACCCGTCTCTACCTTAAAAATACAGTCCAGTGGTAAATATCCGTGATTTTTGGGGAAACTTTAGTTTTCCGGGATCGCACCGGTAAGGGGTGTCTGGAATCAGTGTACGATCCCCACCCGCAACGCCCGAAGGCCCGAAATGCCCTGCAGGTCTTCCACGTCAAAGCGTTCTACGCTGACATCCAACAACCGCTTTGCCTGGAGCTGCGCGATGAAGTGACGATACTCCTGCTCCTCTTCGTCGTTAGAACATACAATCGTAAGAAAACCCGGCTGTGTGATCCGCTCATGGGTCCCCTTGCGATGTGCCTTGTCGATGCGTTTCTTGACGATCTCAAAACGGGCGTTATAGCTGCCGTCAACGTCAAAACGCTTTTCATCCAGGCGGAAACGTATCGACAACGTGCTGTGGTGCACCAGCACCAGCGTTGTAACTTCCAGCGGCGTGCGCAGCAGGGGTTTTACCTGGTGATACGCCGCCTCCATTTCGCACAATACCTGCAACTGCCATAACCGCAGCGCCTGCAGCTTGCGTATATCAAACACCTGCTTCGGTGCTATGCTCGGGCCAATGTATAAGTTATGCTCTACCCCATCGGTCTTAAAGCGCTCGTAGTAATGCGGGAAGAGCGCCTGTGCTTCCTTTTGCCGGCTATCCAGGATACCCGCCACCGTGTCGTTGATCATCGCGACCGTGTTCTCATACCGGCGGCGCCAGGCGTGGAAGCTACCCTGCACTTTGTCGGTGTCGCGAAAGTATTGCTGTATGAACGGCAGCACCTCCGGCCCCGACAGTTGCCGCAGCCAGGGGTGGATATTCTCCTCCAGGTAATGCTGAATATATTGCTCAGTATCGGCCAGCAACGGCCGGTCGAGATCGGCCAGCAGCGTGCGTACGGTCTGCCCTTCGGTAACGAGCTCCGGCGCTTTGCCCGGACGACGGCCTATGGCGTCCAGCAACAATACCAGGGTCTGGAGCTGCTGCTGCAGGTCGCGCTGAATACTGCTGTTGCGCGCCTCCGAAGAACCGCGAATGTCCAGCTGCCCGTATAACGGATATACTTCGGGAAATACGATCTCTTGTAATTTATACTCTTTCCCGCTAAGCTGGGAGTCGATATACTGCTCCGCTTCTTCCTGAAATTTCCAATGCACGCTGCCATGGATCGCCGTATACTTTTCCTGGATCACCGCTTGTACCTGGTTCTGGAACTGCGCCACCAGGCGTTCGACCGTGTCGGTCAGGTACGGTAGCACAATGTCGAGCTTGTTGGCGTTGATGCTGTTCAGGCGGCGAGGCTTCGGGCTCACGATCTCCAGGATCCCCAGCAACTGGCCGTTCTTGGCCACGGGTGCCAGAATGAAGCTGTTGATGTTTCGATAAAGCAACCGCTCGGCAATGAGCCCCTCGGTTTGCGTGGCCTGAAACACCGTGATGTCCGACGCTGTTACATATACATTCTGCTCGGCCAACGCCCGGAATACTGTTTCCCCCAGCACCTCGCGGGCATCTTCGTCCTGCCCCTCGGGCAACAGGAAGCTCTTCATTTGCATCCCAAAGGCACACGGCGATAACAATCCGTCTTCGGCTGTATAAAGCGTAAAGCCGATCTGCAGATCGGGAATGCGGTAGATGGACCGGAAGATCGTCGCCGTACTATCCTGTAAACCCGCATGGTAAAGCCCTAACAAATTCTCTTTGAAAGTCGACACGGCGTTCTCGACGGTGGCATCAAACAGGTTTACGATCGAGAAGCCGCGTAGCAGCCAGCTCTCCGGCGGAAACTTGGCTTTCCACAAAGCCAGATCGTTGTAGTTGTTCAGCAACAGGTCGATGTCCTCCGGACTGATCGACAAACTGTTTTCGGTCGGCACGATCTCCAGGAAGTCGGCATTGTGCAGAATCCGGTAGTGACGTAAAACACCGTCGGCCGACGGTATATCATAAAACAACGGATGTCCAAAATCCAGTTGCGTACCGTAATATTCGTTCAGAATAATGCAACAGCTCATGACGTAGAACTGGTGCTCGTCGAAGTCGCGGATATAGGTGGCGAAGGACGGTCCCGCCGCTTGCAGGATCTTGCGAAAGCGTTCGGTGGGATTAAAGAACATGTTGGAATAGGGTATCCCAATGGCCTTGATCTCGTTGTGTGTGAGCGCCTCGGGAAAGAGGTCGTGCAGCAGCTCGCGGATCAGCCCTTCGTGGCGCCGCAGCTGGTCCTCTTCGGTAATGCCCGTGCGCAGCGCGGGGGCCTCGCTCAACCGGCGCAACAGATCCTCAGCCGCCGCGGCAGCTTCCGGATGTTGCGTATCCTGGGCCTTCTTCTCCAGCCTTTCCATTGGATCATGAAAGGAGAACTGAACCTTAAAGGGTGTGCCGGTATCGGGAAGATCAAAAATCATGCATGCAAGATAGCAATACTCAACGGTTACCCGGGGCCACAGGTTCCGGCACAACCAGCCGGCGAACAAAAAACACAGAAAAAAATCGAGCGCAAGACTAAACTATCCGGGCCAACGTCTATGTTAGCATTGCGTCATTTGAAGTAAAACCGATCTGCATGTCGACCACACAGCCGAAAGCCAAGAACAAAGTATCCATCGCCCATGTTTTTAAAACCATCGTCTGGCCGCGCCGGGGGGCGCTGTCCGTCGGCCTGCTCCTGATCATCATCAGCCGCCTGGCGGGACTGATACTTCCCGGGTCGACCAAATACCTTATGGACGATGTCATCGCCAAGCATGACCTGCAGATGTTGAAGTGGCTGCTCATCGTCGTAACCCTCGCCATCATTGTTCAGTCCATAACGTCCTTTGTGCTGACCAACCTGTTAAGCGTCGAAGCGCAACGCCTGATCTCGGTCCTGCGCGCCAACGTGCAAAAACAGATCCTGCGGTTACCCATAAGCTTCTTCGACAACACCAAATCCGGTGTGCTGGTATCGCGCATCATGAGCGATGTCGAGGGCGTTCGCAACCTGGTGGGCACGGGCTTGGTACAAATGGTGGGCGGTATCCTGACGTCGCTGATCTGCCTGATCGTATTGATCAGGATCAACGCCCTGATGACGCTTTACGTACTGGTGCCGGTAGCCGTCTTTGGTTTTATTGCTTTAAAAGCCTTTGCCTATATCCGCCCGGTATTCCGCGAACGCGGCAAGCTCAATGCCGAGGTCACCGGCCGCCTGACGGAAACGTTAAACGGCGTGCGGGTTATCAAAGGTTTTAATGCCGAAGCCCAGGAGATCAGGACCTTTGAAAAAGGCGTAGAATCACTTTTCGAAAACGTACGCAAGAGCCTTACCTCTACCAGCCTCGTGACCAGCTCGGCCACGTTTCTCCTCGGCCTGGCCAGCGTGGGCATCATGGGCTTCAGCGGGTACAGCATCATCGGGGGTGACATGAGCCCTGGCGACTTCATCTCGTTTACGCTGTTCCTCGGCTTTATGATCGCACCCATTGTGCAGATGAGCAACATCGGCAGCCAGTTGACAGAAGCCTTCGCGGGGTTGGACCGCACCGAAGAGATCATGAACATGGATCCGGAAGACGATGGTTCTACCCGCACCGTTCGCCTGGAAACCGTCACGGGTGATATTTCCTTTCGCGACGTATCCTTCGCCTATGAAGAAGGCAAAACCGTTTTGAAAGACATCAACTTCGACGCCCCCGCGGGCTCCGTCACGGCCCTGGTGGGAACCTCGGGTTCGGGCAAGACCACCCTGGCCGGCCTGGCAGCCTCGTTCCTGAATCCCACGCAAGGCCGGGTGACCGTGGACGACATCGACCTTGCCACGATTTCCCTCGACAGCTACCGCAGTAACCTGGGCGTGGTGTTGCAGGATGATTTTCTCTTTGAAGGCACCATTCGGGAGAACATCCGCTTTCCTCGTCCCCATGCCACCGACGACGAATTGCTGCGTGCCGCCAGGGCCGCGCACGTCCTCGAGTTTACCGACCGGTTTGACGCCGGCCTCGACACCGTCATCGGCGAGCGTGGTGTAAAGCTCTCCGGCGGACAGCGCCAGCGTGTTGCCATTGCCCGCGCCATCCTGGCCGACCCGCGCATTCTCATCCTCGACGAGGCCACGTCCAACCTCGACACCGAAAGCGAGTCACTCATTCAGGAAAGTTTGAAAAGCCTGATGAAAGGGCGTACGACCTTTGTCATCGCCCACCGCCTCAGCACCATTCGCCAGGCGGAGCAGATCCTGGTGGTCGAGCAGGGACAGATCGTCGAGCGCGGACGCCACGAAGAGCTGATCGAAAAGAAAGGACGCTACTTCGAGCTTTATACCTATCAGGCCCGGATTTAACCCGCCGCCGGTTTATCGGCTGTGGGCTGGCCGGGTGTCTGCACGTTGTATATTTTGTATTTGGCAAACACGCCGTAGATCGCCAGGATGGCCTGGTGGCGTGCCTTCATAAATTCGTTGGGCTCCTTGTTCTCCGTCCAGAACGCCACATATAGTTTGATCTTCGGATCTTCGATCGCCGAAAAATATACCTCCACGTTCCGGATCGATTGCGCTGCTGTCTGCTGCGTAAGCACCTGCCGGAGCTGCTGCTCGATAAACACAATGTCAAACGTATTGACGACGGAAAACTCCAGCTCGACCCTGCGCTCCCGGGTAAGAGAGTAATTGATGATCGGTTTTTGGAAGATCTCTTTATTGGGGATGATCACGTGCAAGCCGGCAAATGTGCGCAACGTGGTAGACCGTAGCCGTATTTCCTGAACGGTGCCCAGGAAACCGTTCGTCTCCACGGTATGGCCAATCTCAAACGGCTTTTTGAAGGCAATGAACGCTCCGGAAATAAAATTCGCCGTCAGATCCTGGAAAGCAAATCCCAGGGCCAGGCCGATGATCCCGACACCGGCCAGCAGCGACGACACCGTTTTCTCGAGCTTCATCACATCCAGTGCCGTCATGATGCCGAAGATTATGACCAGCGAGTACACGATACCAGCCACCAGGCTGGCCACGGACTCGCTCCGGGAGATCCGGAGCAGGAGGCGATGTGCAAACCGCCGGATGAATCGGGCCATAAGAACAAATGCCGCCAACGCCACCAGGGCCAGCACAAAGTTCGGAAGCATTTGCATGAGGTATACCCACCAACGGGTAAGTTTCTCCTGGATCAGGGAGAAGCCGTGTTCGAGGTTGATCTCATCTTCTTTCATCGGAAGGTTGGAGTTTGACAGAGACCCCGAAAAATATGATGCCTGACCCGCGTTCAGGATTGCGGTTTACGGTACCGTATGCTTAAAACAATGACGGCAATGTTCAGTATCGCAGAGGCAATATTGGTCAGGATAATGGGAAGGTCCGTACGCAAAAAGCCATAGGCGATCCACAGTCCGAGGCCCAGCAGCAGGGTGAACAGGTAAAAGAGCGACAGCTGTTCAGCGCGTTTCTCCCGGATGATCTTGATCAATTGGGGCAAGAGCGATACCGCCGTGCATACCCCCGCGGCGAGGCCGATAATTTGTGTCCACGTTTCGGAAATCATACTGATCAACGTGATAAAAAGAGTGCCCGAAGGTGTGGTTCACCCGTTGAATGGCATACCCGGAAGTGAGTACACCTATACTTTCATCGGGTGTAATACATCGACGAGATGCATACATAGTAAAAATGTTTAAAGAAATCCCCTGATTTTTTTCTCAAGTGCCGAGATAATTAAGTACCTTTTCGGTACCTAAAAAATACATTCACCGCTATGGCAAAAAAAGCAAAGAAAACTCCTAAAAAAGCTGCGAAGAAAACAGCGAAGAAAGCTGTCAAGAAAGCGGCGAAGGTAGCGAAGAAAGCTGCCAAGAAGGCCGTTAAGTCAGCTAAAAAAACCGCTAAGAAAGGTGCTGCACCGGCCAGGAAAGCCGCCAAAAAAGTAGCAAAGGCAGCCAAGAAG
>NZ_JAHESC010000061.1 GCF_018598185.1 Dawidia soli | reverse complement strand
GGGCTCACGCCCGGAATTTACTATTTTCTTCGTACGCGGCAAGCCGCGGGGTATTTACCCGAACGTGAATAAAAAAAGCCTGCTCTTAACAAGCAGGCTTTTTCAATGTATAGCCGGATAGTTAATTGTTGTATAAATCGGTTCAACGACCAATAATTTTCGACGCCTCCGTCAGATCATCTATATTTCCTTGCACATGTCTGCCGGAAATCCTTATGTTCACATTGGACATTAAAACAGTTTTATGAGATTCCCCCGCTGCGTACTTCCTGTCATCGGCATCACGACGCTCTTCGCTTTTTGCGCGCATGCTCAATCCACCCAGGCCGCTCTCAAAGCCAACGCCTTTGCATTAGACATTTCGGATACCACGCTGAATAAACGACTGCTGGAGATATTCGGGCCACACCGCATTATCATGATGGGCGAAATGCACGGCACGCAAGAGCCGGCCCGTTTTGTCTCCTACGCGGTCGATCAACTCCTAAAAGCAGGAAAAACCATTAATCTCGGTCTTGAGATTCCCGCGGTACAGATGCAGGATTTCACCGCTGCACCGTCTGCAAAAAGCCTGAAGCAATCGGCATTCTTTCGCACTGGGTTTCCCGATGGACGGCCGGGGAGTGCCTGGTTTAACCTGATCGATATGTATATCGGCAACAAAGACGTTCACCTGTTTTTCTTCGATTCCGACCCCGATGCGGGCACGATCGATTATGATAAGCATATGCATGCTGTTGTCCGCAACGTCATGATGCAGCATGCCGAGGCTACAACCGTATTGCTCTCGGGCAATATTCACAACCGCCTGATACCGTTTAGTGGCGGCAAAACGCTGGCCTGTTATCTTCAGCAAGATACAACCCTGCTAACGCCGGCAGGTGTGCTCTCCATTAATCACCAGTTCAAATTTGGCGCCATGGAAAACGTTACCAGCGAAGGTTTTGGCATACACAAGATCGAACCTGCGCCGACAAGCTTCTCCGAAGCCGTGCCCTTCAAAATGTACTTCTCGACGCTGGATAAAAACGCCGGACCTTATAATGCCGTTTTTTATACCGAAGAGGTTACACCTTCGATCGCCATGACTGCGCGATAAAAATGACCGCGCAGAATGCCGGCCCCGTCAAGAAAGCGAAGACAGTCTGAACAAGATCCTGACGCACAAAACGCTTTAAACACAATAAGAGGCTGCCCTATTTCAAAATAGAACAGCCTCTATGGTGATTGTTTACAACTCTGAATCTTATTCAATCGATGTATTTAAGAATTTGAACAGTGTGTGCAAAACTTGCGTCTTGCCTGGCTATTCAAAACTTAATCAATCACACCGTCACAAATACCAAACCCGTGCCAATGAGAAAAACGCCTTAAATCGAGCTCATTTGCAACCACCCCGTTTTTTCAATTGCCCTGCCAGTTCTACAGATTGATGATCGCGATTCCCAATGTGCGGTTGCGAAAGTGTTCCCTGCAAAGCCTCCGTTGAAGCCGCAATCACAGCGTTTTGTCATCGGCTTCCATCCCTTACTTCAAGCCTTCGAAACTATACCTGGCATTCTCCCAGAATGCATCCAATGCGATGATCCGGGGTTTAAAAAAAGAGATCAACTCCGCCCATTGATCCCTGTTAAAGACCGATACCCCCGCCAACTCCGTATAGATCCGACTAACAATCTTCCCATCCTCTACCGGCACATGCAGTTGCCACACCCATTCTTCCTCCAGCGTCGTGTGCAAAATATTTTTTAACTCCAGGAACTGCTCGAAGTATAACTCCTGAATGGCCTGATCACGTTGCTCGATCGATATACTGATCACGGCCGCCTTCCGCCCTGCATCCATCCGGAAGTAAACATCCTTCAGCTTGGTATGATAGTTCACCCAGTTGATCTTAAACCCCTCGGCAGAAGGTATCGGACTCATATACCGGCCAAACGTAGTCCAGAATTCTTCTTTCATTCGCGATGCTTCGTCCCGTGCAAACATGACGCAAAATACACGGAAGGAACCAGATGTCTATAAAAACAAAAGGCCGGATCACACCGGCCTTTCGTACATCGGGCAAGCCCCTAAAATCATTTCAAAGCGTCTGCCAGGAATTTCTTCATTTCGTCCCACGAAGCGGAGTCTGCCGCGGCATTGTAAGAGATCGGCATGTTGAACTTCTTACCTAGCTCCGTAGCGCCCGGGTTGGTGAAGGCGTGCTGTGCGCTGTCGTACGCCTTGAAGGTATACGTAGCACCGACAGCATCCATCTCTTTCTTGAAGGCGTCCACTTCTTTTGCCGGCACCAGCGGATCGGCGTTGCCATGACACACCAGGATCCTGGCCGTCAGCGTTTCCTTCTTCGCAGGCACGCCACCCATCAGGGTACCGTGGAAGCTCACCACCGCGTCCAGATCGGCATTGCCCAGGCGGGCCGTGTTCAGCAACACACCACCGCCAAAGCAGTAACCGATCGCGCCGATCTTCGTCGTATCGACCTGGCTGTATGTTTTCAGCTTGGCAATCGCCGCGTCGATGCGTGCCTTTGCCAACACAGGGTTCTGATAGAAAGGAGTCGCCAGCGCGCCCGCATCGGTCGGATTATCAGCTGTTTTACCGTTGCCATATACATCGGCCACCAGGGCTACATAGCCCAGCTTCGCCAGTTCGTTGGCCCGGGTCTTTACATAGTCGGTTACACCCCACCACTCCGGCACGACAATGATACCCGGGCGTTTGGCGGAATCCGTCTGATTGTAGGCAACATACCCGTTCAGGGTCGTCGTATCGAGGCTATAGCTTACCGCTTCCTGGGCATAGCTCGGTTCTACCGGCTGCGGGGACGCAGTCTCTTCGGCAGGCTTCGGACGGCTGCAGGCCGCCAACAATACCACCGCGGACAGAAGGGCAATGGACATTCTTTTGATGCTCATGTTTCTTAGGCTTTAATAATTTGCGGGCGAAAGATACGGAATTGGCATTTTCGCCAGGTACCACCCAAAAAAAAATCTGCCGTTAAGAAAATGTGAAATGTCCCCTATACACCCAGGCCCGCGAGCCTTACCTTATACTCCTCCTGTCCCAGCTGATGTAACAACTCCGCCGACTGATACGCCAGGTACCGATCCAACGGATCCACCTCCCGGTGCTCCCGCAAGCTCGCCTGTACACGAGCATACTGGTAATTGAATAAACTGGCGCACAGCATCCGGGCCGAATCGGGCTCCCCAACAGCCTGTAACAGGTCAGCCGCCTGCAAGCCTGCATAGCCAGGGTCGAGGTGCGGCGGGTATAATTTATCAAGTGCAGCCTGCAGCACGTTGTTTGCCCGGTCACGATCACCCTGCCGAAGCAACGTTATGGCCAATGCATTTACCGACATCCGCACCGGCGCAATCATCCGCGCCTGATAGTCCTCTGTATTAAAATAGACATTCGCGTCCGCCAGATTGGTATAGTCCGCACGTTCGATCAGGTTTCGGTACGCCAGTTGCGTATCCACCACGGGCTCTTCGCCTGCTTGCTCGATCGGCGCCAACCGGTATACCTGCCCTTCCTGAATTACATGCTCCGTTAACTCCAGATCAAGCGAGTGCAAGGAAGTAAAATTGAAATACACCGGGCGCTTCCAGTGGTTGGAAGCGACGACGTCTAAAAACGCCAGCGTATTCTTGGTCATGTAGCTGCCCTTCACCTTGAACGTTACCGCTGGCAACGGCGTGTAACCGGCCTGATGCATCATACCGGCCGTGTCAACGCTCAACCGTACGAACGACGACGGCACAATGTTATAGGCGTCGCCACCGACCGACTGCACACGCAACGCGGGATGCTCCTCGTGCAGCAACTGAAGATATTTTTCCAGATCGATCGCCCCCTTTACCGACGGGCGAACATACAGCACATCGTTGATGCCATACTGCAAATAGTCCTTTTCCGTCAGCGTAAGCGCAAAGGGCGGCGAATCATAGTACGAACGACGCAACTGGTTGACATACCAGTCGGTATTAAAATAGCTCAGCACCACCACCCGCACATCCGTCCGGAAGCCTTCTACATCCTGCAAATACCACAGTGGAAAGGTATCGTTGTCGCCACCTGTGAATAAGATCGCACCCGGTGCACAGCTATCCAGCACGTTACGGGCATTCGCCATCTGAAAGGTCCTACCCGTCCGGTCGTGATCGTCCCAGTTCTGCCAGGCCATCCACGCGGGCATCGCGAGCGCCAGCATACTCACAAGCACAAGCGCCATGCGTCGGGGCAGGATGCGCGCCAGCGCAAGCATGCCCAGCCCCACCCACAACGCAAAAGCCATGTACGAGCCCACATAGATATAGTCGCGCTCGCGCGGTTCGCTCGGAGGGGAGTTGAGATACAGCACCAGGATGACACCCGTCAGCAGGAAGAAGAAAAGGTTGATCACAAACCCCTTGCGGTCCGTCCGCTGCTGAACCACAAGTCCCACGATGCCCAACAACAGCGGGATCGCCCAATATTGATTGCGGGCTCTGTTTTCATATTGTGGTTGCGCAGCAACCCGCCGTGCATCCCACGGCCGCAGCCAATCGCTGCCCTGCACATCACTCTCCCGGCCGGCAAAATTCCACAGGAAATACCTGAAGTACATATAGCCCAGCTGGTACGAAAACAGAAACCTGATGTTGTCGCTGAAGTGTGGCACCTCGCCTTCCGCCAGGCCGGCCAGCCGCCGGTAACTTTTGATGTGGTCAGGATCGTTGCTATACATCCTTGGCAGAAAAGTCGTCCGTGCAGGGTCATACCGGTAATCAGACAACGTCCCCGCGATCTTGTAACCCGTCGGTGTCTTGTAGTACATGCTCCGGCCTGCCGTAACTTCGGTAACCTGCGCGTCAAAATAAGGCCCCGTGAGCAACGGACTGGTAGGATAGGACTCCCGGTTCATATAAGCCTTGCTGAGCGGCAGGTTCTCGGGGTTGCCTTCGTCGATCGGCGGGTTGTGGCTCGACCGGATAAAAAGCATGAGGTACGGCGCAAAGCCGAGCAGCAAAAACACCGTTGCCCATATATACGGCCGCGCGCGCGGGAATCGCCTCACACTCCAGGCCACCAAGCCGGCAAGTACCGCTAGCAATGCAAACACCCCGGTGTAAAACGGCAGGTGTACTACGTTGACCAGGAACCGGTCCCACGCAAAAGCAAACTCGAAGATGCCGATCGCCACCACGCGGTTCACCACCATGATCAGGGCCATCCCCGCCGCTGCTGTCACCAGCGCATTCCGCCACGTAAGCCGGCGGTCGCGCGTATACCACACCAGTGGCAACACGGGCAGGATCAACACGCTCATCGGGTGGATACAATAACCCAGCCCCGTGATGTAAAAGATCAACACCAGCCAGCGGTCGCGGAGCGCCTCCGGTATGTCATAACTGCGCAGCATCAGCCACAACAGCAGCACCGTGAAAAAACACGCGGGACCGTACGTCTCCGCCTCCACGGCCGAAAACCAAAAAGAGTCCGAAAATGCCAGGCATAAACTACCGCCCACGGCCGCCATCACGATAACACTCCGCGACACCTGCCACGCCGCGGTCATCTTCCCGCCAAAATAAACGATCAGGTAAAAAACGATGTATATCGTCAGGGCAGAGAACAGCGCGCTCATGGCATTTACGCACACGGCCACGCGCGAAACATCGCTGCCGGCCGCCATCGAAAACAAACGACCGACCAGCAACAACAGCGGCGTACCCGGCGTATGCGGCACCTGCAGCTTATAGACCGTGGCAATAAACTCCGAACAGTCCCACACACTCGCCGTCGGCTCCAGCGTCAACAAATAGGTGGTCAGGGCCACAACAAAAACCGTAAACCCCGACAGGTGTTTCCACGTTTCTCTTCGCAGGGACGACCACGACACCGGGATGGTAAAACCCGCACCCAGGATCGCAAACACGGGCAGCATAAACCCTGCTACCAGCAGCGGCGGTGCTACCCAGCGGGTGAGCGGTCCAAAACCCTGGGCTACCGGATCGTACAGCATACAGCCATACCCGGCCACGAGAAATCCCAGCGACAAAAGCAAAATGCGGTAGTCCTTAGCAGTGAACATAGGGTGTAAATTTTATGACCGTAAGGCTACCAAAACACAACGCACCGCCACGTTAACGAGTGTAAAGAAGTGTTAATGGAGTGTTAAGGGGATCAGCATGATATACAACAGACACGATAAAGAGGTATCTTGAAGTATGAATAATAAACACCTCGGCCGCATCATTCTTTTTGGCACCTGCGTACTCGCCTGCCTGCTCATTCTGCAGGTATACTGGTTCCGCAAGGCCTTTGACGTAGCCGAAAAACAATTCGACCACAGCGTGCAAGTGGCGCTGAAACGTGTAGCCGACTCCGTGGCCCGCAACCCGGAAGTGCGCAAGCTCTCCTCCAACTTTTACTTCGTCGTCACCGGCAGCCAGCTCGACAGCGAGCTGCTGAACGACCAGCTCCAAAAAGAGTTCCTCATCCGAAGCCTCAACCTCGACTACGAGCTGGGCGTCTACAACGCCCACGACGACACGCTGGTCTATGGCAACTATATCTCTGCCACCCGGCCCACACCGGCGCAGGAAGAGACCGCACACGAAGCCTCCACCGACGAAAAGAACTTCGCCGTATACTTTCCGAAAAAGAACAGTTTTGTCGCCGCCCAGCTGGACATCTGGATCTTCTCCACCCTCGCCCTGTTGCTGATGATGGGCTTCTTTGCTTACGCGATCTATACCTTGCTACGCGAACGAAAATTTGCAGCCCTTAAAAATGACTTCATTAACAACATGACGCACGAATTCAAAACTCCCGTAACCAACGTGCGCATCGCAGGCGAGATCCTCAAGAAAAAAATTCCCGAGCCTGACAACCTGCAGGTATATGTCGACATCCTGCTCAAAGAAAACGAAACCCTGCGACGCAAGATCGACCAGGTCCTGCTGGGAGCTTCTGCCGACTACATGCGCAAACCGGCGCTCGAGGTCGTGCAGGTACATCAGCTTATACGCGAGTGCGTCGAAGCCTTCCAGCTCAAAGTGCAGGAACGCAACGGGTCGCTTGTTGTCGAGCTGCACGCCGAACGTAATACCGCCATCCTGGCCGACCGGGAGCTCCTGATGCAGGCCATCAACAACCTCATCGACAACGCCGAAAAGTATTCGCGGCAGCGACCCAACATCCTCGTGCGCACCAGCGATTGCCCGGAAGGCATCGCTATACACATTATCGACGAAGGCATCGGCATAGACCGCAGCATGCGCACCAAAGTGTTTGAAAAATTCTTCCGCGTGCGCACAGGCGATGTACACGACGTAAAAGGCTTCGGCCTGGGACTGAGCTTTGTAAAAAGCGTGGTCCGTTCACACCGCGGCCAGGTCAACCTCTTTAGCGAGCTGCACAAAGGCACCGCCGTACAGATCATTCTACCAGCCCTATGAGCGCAGCCAAACAGATCATGGTCGTCGAAGACGACGAAAGCCTGGGCTTCCTTATCCAGGATTCGCTCAGCACCCACGGCTGGGCCGTGCAATTATATACCACCGGAGAAAAAGGATTGACCGCGTTTCATAACAACACCTTCGACCTCTGCATCCTCGACGTCATGCTACCCGAGAAAGATGGTTTCGACCTCGCCCGCGAGATTCGCAAGTACAACCAGGGAATCCCCATTGTATTCCTCTCGGCAAAGAATCAAACCGAAGACCGCATCAAAGGCTTTCAGATCGGCGCCGACGATTACGTCAGCAAACCCTTCAGCCTGGAAGAGTTCAAATACCGCATCGAAGCCATCCTGAAACGCACCGGCAGTCAAACAACACCGGCCGACAAGGCGTCTGTGTTACAGATCGCCGACTCCGCCCTCGACATCCATAATTTACTGCTGACCGCCGGCGGCATCCCGACGCGCCTCACCTACAAAGAGTGCAGCATGCTCCAACTGTTTTTCCGTCACCCCGACAAGGTCATCGAGCGCGACGTTTTTCTCAAAACCATCTGGGAAGACGACGGCTTTTTTGTAGCCCGCAGCATGGACGTATTTGTTTCGAGATTGCGCAAATACCTCAGCCACGACACCGCCCTGCGCATTGAGAACATCCGCGCCGTAGGATACATCCTGAAACGTGTCACAGCGACGTAGCATCCTGCCACTACAATGGAATTTTTTCAATACCTTCGCCGTTATCAGTGTAGCATAATACGACTATGAGCACCTCATACACACCGGTATCCTACGACGTCCGCGAAGTCATTGAAGACCAGATCGCCAAGCGCACGCACGGCAAGATCTTTTTCTGGGGAGAAGGACAAACGGTCGATGAGCAGATCGGCCGTGTGGAAAAGCTGGAAGAGATCCCGGGACAGGGCATGTTCATAACCCTCGACACCGACGCCCGGATCCGCATCGACCGCATCATTACGCTGTTTGGCAAGCCCGGCGCTGCCTATGACGAATACGACGCATTCGCCAACCAGTGCCTCGCCTGCACCGCGGGAGTCCCCCTGTAACGATCTCTAGCGCAGCCTGACCCTGCGCGGCTTGTCTTTTCATACGGTACGCTAATCAAACGGAAACGGGAACACCGGTCGATAGTACGTGGTAACATCCTCAAAATACCGCGACGTACCGCGGTCGTTCGTGTCGGGCCAGTGTGTCTTTTCAAACCCCGGCGATTTCTTCAGATATTCTTTATCACGGTCTAATATGAAGACCTTCTTATCGGGTTGTACCGTCAGTTCACCAAAAGGCACGGCAAAGAGCTTACCACCGATACCGGCAAAGTCGCCAAACTCCAACACCGCATACTCGATCTCGCCGGAGTCGATGTTGATCATGAGATTATCGATCGTACCCAGCTTCTCTCCCACGCGATTTTCCACGTCGTCACCGATGATTGACGTGGCCGTTAACCGCCGCACCGGCATATTGGCCCGGGGGCCTTCGTGGTTAATGCCCGTGGCATTATCCGCATCGTAGCTGTCTTTCATGGTTTTCATACCCTTGAAACGTAAAAAAATCGTACCTAAAATCTTCGCGGACCACAACAAATTCCCAAACCTTGCAGGCAGCTTTTCCGTAAAGCATCAGACAACGCACACAATAAACGAGTATGAAACCCGGTAACAACATCTTAGCGATCAGCCTGCGGTATACCAGCGGCGGCGAGTTTGCGGATTGTCATATCCCCCGGGGGAAATACTATTTATTATAGATCGCATCAGGTTTTAATAAATATAAAAGCCCCGGCACTGTTTCCGGGGCTTTT
Source organism: Dawidia soli (assembly GCF_018598185.1). GTDB lineage: Bacteria > Bacteroidota > Bacteroidia > Cytophagales > Cyclobacteriaceae > Ohtaekwangia > Ohtaekwangia soli. The sequence continues at coordinate 24,491 of NZ_JAHESC010000061.1, read as the reverse complement.
TTGTTTATAGTCGTTTTATTTTGGAGATTAAGCTAACTTAGTAGAAGCGTCCCGTTGATCCCGGTCCCCGATCGGGATCAACGCGAAGGACTGGAGCATTACCAGAAATCTCCACATAGGGCAGCCCGTATGCCCGGGTAATTATACCCGGCGCTTAGGTTATGCCGGTGGCGCGATAGCATAGTCGCCGAAAAATGCGTCCACTCACACTACGAAGTGGAAGATCGAGGTTAAAGCCCTCCGCGCCACAATACATTTTTAAACAAACAAATGAACCCCGTATTGCACATCATCCAGGGCGAGCTCATCGCAGAGATACCGAAGAACACCCCGGCCATCCAAACCGCCCAGGATTTTCTCGAGATCATGATGAACCTGCCTGCCGATACCATTGTCATCCACCAGGAAACACTGCACGAGTCATTCTTCGATCTCCGCACCGGACTGGCGGGTGAGATCCTCCAAAAAGTAGTGAACTACGGGCGGCGCCTGGCCATTGTCGGCGACTTCACCCGCTATACCAGTAAAAGCCTGCACGACTTCATCCGCGAAAACAACCGCGGCACTACGATCGTATTTACCGCAACGCTTAGGGATGCCGTGAACAAATTAGGAATAACAAAAACAATAGAATAAAAATAGTACGAACAGGCAACCTCGGAGAATGAACGCAGTATAGCAATTTACTCGTCATTCGCTCCCGCCAACGCTGTGCGACAGAACATTTGCAGCAATAAAAAGCCGGTGATGCCGGCTATTACCGACGACAGTAATATAACGATCTTGGATTCATTGATAAGATGTGGATCCTGGAATGCCAGTAACGTAATAAAGATCGACATCGTAAATCCGATGCCGCCCAGGAAACCCGCGCCGATCACGTGCCCGATGACAAGGTCATCCGGAAGACGGGTCAGTTTCAACCGCGCCGAAACATACGAGAACACCGAAATGCCCAACGGCTTGCCAACGAAGAGACCGAAAAAGATCCCCAGGCTGTTGGCTTCCACCAGGGAATGCACCCAATCCGCCGGCAGCGTCACCGCCGTGTTGGCCAGCGCAAACACCGGCAGGATAAAAAAAGCAACCGGCTTGTGTAAGAAGTGCTGCAGGATGTATGAAGTTGATTTCTCGTCACCGTTCCCAAAGGGAATGGCAAAGGCAAGCAGCACACCCGAAATAGTGGCATGAATGCCCGAGTGCAGCATAAAATACCACATCACGATACCACCCGCCAGGTAAGGTATGAGATTGCGTACCTTCAACCGATTCAGTATCAATAACACCCCGAACACCGCCAGCGAAACCAATAGGTTCATCCATACCAGCGTGCCGGTGTAAAAAATGGCAATGACCAATATCGCCCCGAGATCGTCGATGACGGCGAGCGCCGTCAGGAAGATCTTTAACGATGCCGGTACACGGTTGCCCAGCAGCGACAGCACAGCCAGCGCAAAAGCAATATCCGTAGCCATCGGGATCCCCGCGCCGGCCTGGGTATCCGTTCCGTGATTAAAAACAAAGTGAAACCCCGCCGGCACGAGCATGCCGCCAAGGGCGGCGACGACCGGCAACAATGCATGTCTGAGAGACGAAAGCTCGCCAATGTAAACTTCACGCTCCAGTTCCAGGCCGACCAGCAAAAAGAAGATCGCCATGAGCCCGTCGTTGATCCAGTGGGAAAGAGTGTGTTCAAAGATGTGATAATCCCAAAACGCCAGGTAGCCGTCTCGTAAACCCGAATTGGCAAGCACCAGCGAAATCACCGTACACGCCATCAGCGCGAGTCCGGAAGACTTTTCGCTCTGAAAAAAATCATGGAACAGCTTTGTCAATTTCATTCTTCGTCGATATCTATGGGTCCCATCATCAGCGTGCGGTATTGGCTCATCAGCCGTTCCTCCAGCCCTTCTTCCGGCGTATAGCCCGGCACCTTCACCGACGCCCGGTTTGAATTCGTATTCGAGATCGGAGGCGTAATAGCACTCACCATCATGCCCAATCGCTGCATGCCGATCGTTCGGTTCATAAAAGCATTTGTATTGGTCTCCTGCCCGCAGACCTCAAAGGTCTTTTTGGCATCGTCTTTTAATATCAGCCAGTTCCTGGAGTACATAAATGAATATTCGGCCAAATATTCAAACTTTGCCGCTCAATTCCTATGACCCGCACGCCGACACCCGCCTGCGTGTCACCGGCACACCTGCTTCAATACCGGCTGTTATTCGTCCAGCCGGCGTATCGTGACGTCTTCACCCTCACCTTCGATCAAATAGAATCGTTCCGTTCCTCCCGCTTCCGTCACCATCATTTTCATTTTGTAACGTTCGTCGGAATGGTACCCGGAGAACTTCACAAAAAAATCCGGCATCGTCACCGATTCACGTGTGGGCGCTTCGTTGTCGGTTTCCGCCCGCTCCCAATGAAGTGAACCTTCCAGGATCTCGATAGAGGTCACGTATCCCCGCACACCGTGGTTGCCAAGTCGCAAGGTAAGTGTGCCCGTTAAGTTTGATCCTTCATTCATCCCTTGCTCAAAAATGCTGCTGCATCCCAGCCGGTCAAGCCGCACCATCCGAAACTTACGACCATCTCCCAACACATCGGCTACGCGAAACTCACCGCGTTCCACATCGCTTATATCAGGCGTATAAGCCGCTTCCAACACCGTACGCTTAAATTTAACCAAAGTAAGCTCACGGATTAAGGCATTGTTATAAAAAGCTTCCCGGATCTCTACAAGCGATTCATAGTAACTGGAGTTCTTTTTAATCAGCGTTGCTGTCACATCACCCCCATTCACTTCTTCGACCTTCAAATAGAAAGACCGTGGCGATGAAGATGGATCCGTATCGTAAAGCTCGATAATATGATCCGTATCAAGCTTACTGAGCTCGTATTGCATATAGGCAACATCCCGGTCGTGCAAACGTTCCTCGCGGACATTTTCCAGATGACGTTTATATACGTTATCCGCTGCCAGCCCCAGGCTCACCAGCACAACGATCGACGGCACTACGAGCCAATAGCGCATTCCCTCCACACCGGTTTGCTTCTCGCGGACTACCCGCGTATACGAAAGCTCATCGTGCCACAACCCTTCTACAAAGTACGTAAGCGGTTCGAACGGTATAAACCTCGCAAACGTCCTTTTGACGATCAGCCCCGGCGTCGGCCGGTCACCGTCTACATCCACCACCCGCGACTCGGTCATCAGTTTACCCGGCGTTGCTGCCAGCGTTGTTTCAAAGAGAAAATAGTAGAATGTCCGGGCGATCACCAGCAGCAGAAAAACGCCCATGCGACTGCCGAATGTATGTTCCATCCACGACAGCCAATCCGGAGCAAGACGAGTACCCAACGGCAAAAAGATCAGCACACATACGATGATATCCAATACCACATTGGTAAATCGTTGTTCTCCCGAAGCCTTCTGCCATACCGGCTGAGACGCATCGTCAGCATCCGGCGGCACAGCAACCAACACCTTTCCCCGATGCATCACACGCAACGCCAGATACGAGAGATATGCCAGCGCTACGTTCTTTGCCAGCGTAATCCCGTAAATGCCCCAGCCCCAGGAGGAAGCGACCTGAAATTCACTGCGAAAAGAAGAAGGCATCAGGATCGAAAAAAAAGCAGTCAATGCGTTGCTCATCAAAATAATCGCCAGCACAAACCGGATGAGACGGGTTTCCCGCCCCGTTGACCGCATGTATAGAATAGCGCCGGCCAGGAGCATCAGGTAACAGATCATATCCGGGTAGCCGAGGGTCGGCCCTTTCCAGGCCAGGGAATATTCCAGGAATCCACTCGTCCGTATCTGTACAATGCTCAATACATGCTGCATTTCAGAAACGACAGTGAATAGAGACTCTTTGTTGAAAAAAAACATCAGGAATTCGGCCGATAATCCCACCAGGGCAAAGGCGAACGAAATAAGAATAACTCTCTTGGACATATAGGCAATAGGTTGACGGGTAAAAATACTGGCCCCATGCCCCGTTTTCGTATCTTTTTCCCTAAAAATGGTACGCAGGCAAAATTCCCACGCATTCCGCCTATCACGACATTTCTTAAACTAGTTGAAGAAATAAAGCTCGCCTGCAGCAGACCTTTGTGTATATCTTTTTACGTATGAAAACAACGACAACAATCCTCCCGCAACTGTTCCTGCGCCTGGCCCTGTCTATATCGTACCTGTCGGCCGTCGCCGACAGGTTTGGCCTGTGGGGCGCACCGGGTAGTCCGGGCGTGAGCTGGGGCAACTGGCAGAATTTCCTCGCATATTCAAATTCAGTCAACGGATTTTTACCCCCGTCACTGGGCAACATACTCGCCGCCGTGGCCACGGCCCTGGAAGTAATCTTACCCGTACTGCTGTTGATCGGCTATAAAACACGTCTCGCGTCGGTGGCGTCCGGCATTTTATTACTCCTGTTTGCCGTAGCCATGACCATCAGCTTCGGCATCAAAGCGCCGCTGAACTACTCGGTGTGGACCGCGGCCGCCGCGTCATTCCTGTTGAGCGTGTTGCCCATATACCCCTATAGCATCGACCAGGCCGTCACTTCCAATCGATAACGGCTACACCCGGACTACTGGCTTTCTGGTAGTCGCGCAATGGTACGTTGCAGCGTCGCCTTATCCGCGACAGAGGTAGACAGGCTGGCGGCCTTTTCGAAGTGTTGCAACGCCAGACCGTTGTCGATGCCCGTGTACAGATTGCCGAGCAACGAGTAATAAAACGGATTAGTGGTTAGTTTTAGCTTCTCCGCCTCCACAATGGCTACTTCCTTGCCGTGGGCCTTGGATAGTGCAAACGTGCGGTTCAAGGCAGCAATGGGAGAATATTCCAGGATCAGCAGATCATTGTACAGGCTCAGGATGTTCTCCCATTTTTCGGCGGTATCTTCCCGCTGCGTATGCCAATAGGCGATACCCGCCTCTAAATGATACCGCGTTACTTCCGTACCCGTCGACGCCGCATTCAAAAAATACGTACCGCGATCGATCAATTCGCGATTCCACAACGTCACATCCTGGTCCTGGTATAGAATGGAATCGCCATGCTCATCCACCCGGGCATCAAACCGCGACGCGTGAAAACACATCAACGCCAGCAAGGCATTTACCGGCGGCTTATTGGTAATGGCATTATCGATCAACAGCGCGCAAAGCCGCATGGCCTCCGCACAGAGGCCCTTGCGCAACGTAGTGTTCTGAGACGTAGAATAATACCCTTCGGAAAACAACAGGTATAACGTCGTAAGGACTGTACTGAGCCGGGCATTTATTTCCGTCAACGTAGGCTGCTCGATCCTGATGTTCGCTTCCTTCAACTTCTCCTTGGCGCGGCTCAGCCGTTTATAGATCACCTCCTTGTTTGTCAGGAAAGCGTCGGCAATCTCCTGCGTACCAAAACCGCACAGCAGGTTCAACGCCAGGGCCACTTGCGACTCTCCGGAGTTGACCGGATTGCAGATGGTAAACATCATGGCGAGTTGACTGTCGGCGATGTTTTTAACGGACAGGTCCAGGTCGAGCTCCTCGGCTTTTTCGGCGGTATAACGCAACTCCGGCGACAGCCGCTGCTCAAAGAGCGTATTTCGCTTGAGGTAATTGCGTGTTTTGTTTTTCGCGACCGTATAGAGCCAGGCCGTGGGGTTGTCCGGCACGCCGTGCAGGCTCCAGTGTTCGGTGGCCGTCAGAAAGGTATCGCTGACGAGGTCTTCGGCAACCTCGATGTGTTGAATACCGAACAAATACGAAAGTACCGAAACGATGTTCCGGTACTCCGTTCTGAACAAATGCGGTATCAGGGCATTGTCGTCCATCCTCCTTTACTCAGATCTCACATCGTGGGCATTGCCATACGCACTTCGACTACAGCACCCCATTGAATAATGGGGCAACCCCTGGCTATCTCCACCGCCTCTTCGTAGTCGTTCGCACGTATTAAGATCATCCCGCCGACAGATTCCTTGATTTCCGCATACGGTCCGTTCAGCACGACATTGTCTTGCTTTACGATACGGCACCCTGTCACGTCCCAACGCCGGGGGGGCGCCACGAGCTTGTTCTGCGCGGCAATCCCGCCCAGCCAATCCTGAAAAGGTTTGATCGACTGCTGCATTTGCTCTGGCGACGGCGTTGCGTCTTTGCTGATCAGGTCCCGGTGGATGATCAATAAGAATTCGTTCATAGGTAAGGATTAAGGTTCAAGTTCATGTTTCACTAAACTCAAAATTAACTGAATTGGCCCACTTGATAGGTACCGATCCCATTCGGAAAAGCGATGTTGAATCGATTCCAGGCATTGATCGATACCACCACCAGTGTAAGGTCCACCAGCTCCTCTTCCGAAAACTGCTTCAACGCCTCCGCATAGACCGCATCCGGCACGTCGCATTTGTTAACGGCTTCTGCCCAGGCAAAGGCAGCCCGCTCGCGGTCGGTATAATAAGGAGATTCACGCCAGGCGCTCAGGCCGTACAGCCGTTGCTCGGTCTCGCCATGAGCACGCGCATCTTTGTAGTGCATGTCGAGACAGTACGCGCAACCATTGATCTGCGACAACCGGAATTCGATAAGCTCGCGAAGCGAAGCCTCGATCTTTGACTTCTTTAAATAAGTACCGATGCCAAAAAGCGTTTTGACCGCGGCTTGTCCTTTTTCCCAAAAACTAAGTCGATTGTTCATAATGTTATAAAGTTTGATTTTATATTCCGTTGACAATCAACTTAGCGCTTCTGGACATACGCTGGCATTTTTTTCTAAAAAAAATTATAACTCCCTCAAAAAGAGCCTATTCTCCGTGCAACTGCTCCACCAGTTTCGGCGGCGCCACGGCACAATAGGCAGTCAGCAACGCCTGCTGAAACAGTTTCTTTTTAACTTTTTTCAGCTCCACCAACGTCCAGCCCTGCTTGCCCCACTTGTTCTGGACCGGATAGATTGCAGCCTTATCCGCCTTCGAAAAAATATCCTGGTCCATCTCCGACAACTTCATCGACGCCCGGTTCTCCGCTGCATCGTATGTCGCAAAGATCTTCTTCCGCACCCGGAACGATACTTTCTCAAAGTGCGGCTCTTCCGTGACCTCCGGAAAAGAGAGCGACACCTCGCGGAAATAGTCGAATGTAACCATGTACCAAGATAACAATTCCTCTACCGTGATGAAATGTAGGGGCCGGCTATACCGGTGCCATGCCGACGGGCACGTCGCTTAGAGTTTAAACAGATTACGCCAGCTTCGGCGCACGGCTTTCTTGACGAACTCCGGTGCATTGGGCCGGCTGGTCTCGATCACAAAGTCAACCTCGTCGGCAATGACGCTGTAGGTAAGCCGTGACTCGATGATCAGGATCGCCGACGCACAGAACAGAAAACCCGCGCCGATCATACCCAACGCCGTCGGAATCCACGTATGCCGCAGGTGTGTGATCGCCACCACGCCGATGGCCAGGCTGGTCGTAATAAAAAGACCGAGACTGACGTATAAAAACGTCATCGCCCGCGTCAGCAGCTTGCTGCGACGCGCGCTCTTTTCCAATAGTGTATACAGGATCCGGCGCTTGGCCTCGTTCGCCGACTCTTTATCATGGCTCTTCTCGATCTGCATAAACTCCTGCGACGTCTTGCGCACACGCTCGATAACACGGCTCAGCCGCTGCGATGTCGTCATGATCAAAGATCCACTGGCCATGATCAATACCGCCGGGGTGATCATGCTGGTAAGAATGCCAAGGGCGGGGTTTGTTTCGTCCATACCTATATTACGCGGATGCGGGGAAAGGTGTTATACAAAACCCCGTCGCGCGGCGTGAGCCTGTATCCATACGACTAAACTGCACGACAACCGGTACGTTGGCCCGTACGAGAAACCCAAACGGTTTGTCCAACGGAAGCGGCAACGGGTCGATCAGGTCGTTGAAACGGATCTTGCGCACGCGTCGTGCCTTCACGCGCACCGCATGATCTTGCACCGGCTCGCCGTCCTCATAAAAGATGGTGATCGTAACCTCGGCGTCCTGCGTAGCCGTATTTACAATAGCGATCTTATCGTGGCTGGTAAATGTCGGCTCGTGCCCCGTCGATGTCAACGGGATATGCCCGGCGGCAAACGCCCATGTCTTTTTACCCAGTGCCTGTTCAGCCATCGTGATCGGGGTCAAGTAGTTCACTCAAATGACTGCTGATAAAACAACCCTCCGGGTCGAATGATTTCCGGATCGCCTGAAAAGTATTCCACTCCGGGTATAAACCTCGCAGATCTGCAGCCCGGAGGTTGTGTTTCTTGGCCCAATGCGGCCGGCCACCGTGCGCCCGGAAGATCGGCTCGATATCGTTAAAGAACGCCTCGAACGGCAACCCGGCGTTGTGGTGCAGCGAGATGGAAACGCTCTCGCGGCCATAGTGCGGGCTCAGATAATTTTGATCGGCGGCAATGGTCCGGTATAACACACGCCAGGCCACCACACGACGGTGTTTATCTTTTATGCGTTTCCGCACCGCCTGAAAACACGCCATCCCCGCGTCACGCGGCAATGCATATTCCATCTCGTCGAACTTCAGTGTGCGTTTGCGCGGCAATATCTCACCCACAAAACCCTCCTCATCGTCCACGCAACGAAAGTTGGCTGGAAACGACGCCGTGCCGCGACCCGGTTCGTTTAACACACGGATCTTTGTTCCATCACTACGCGGATACCAATAAAAATCTACATTCCGGTTTTCGTCGGCCAACGCATCAAAATGCTCCAGGCAGGACTCCGTATCGGTGCATAACTCCAGCCGGCGTAGTCGGAACAACGGCAGCACGCTGACGGTAATCTCCGTGAAGATCCCCAACGCCCCCAATGACACCCGCAGGGCACGCATCGCATCCGCATGCTCACCTTCCGAGAAAAGCCGCACATCGCCCTCATAGTCGATCATCCGCACCGCCTGTAACATCGACGCCAGGTTCTGCAACGCACGACCGCTGCCATGCGTGCCCGTAGCGATAGCGCCCGCCAGCGTCTGCACATCCACGTCGCCGGTATTGAACAACGCCAGCCCCACCTGTTGCAATGCTGCGTTTGCTTCATGTACAAGTGTGCCCGCGCGGAACGTCGCCGTTCGCTGCGCGGCATCATACGATACCAGTCCCTTGAAATGATGTAAGTGAAGTAAAACATCCGGAGTCGCTACCAACGGCGACGACGAATGCCCGGCCGCCGCCAGCCGCACCTTCTTGCCGGCCGCGTGACCGTGACGGATCGCCGTGGCCAGTGCATCCTCACTTTCCGGACATACGTATTCCCGGGGCGTAAAACGCAACGACCCCGACCAATTAATCCACTCTCGCATGTGTTTCTCTATACCTCGATCATATCCTGGTATGCTTCCAGATGCAACGTTACCCGTTCTCCACCTTTCCGGGCCGACTCGTAGATCGCCATCATAATTTCCACATCACGCATACCCATTTCACCCGGCACCCGGGAGGCCCCACTCCGTTTGACACACGACGCAAAATCATCCAGCTGCGCAGCTTGCTGACGGATCGCCGGAAACTCCATCGGCCCTTGTGATGTGCGCCCCTTCAAGCCTTTGTATTCGTAGGCGGGATCCAGCTCGAACCAACCCCGTTCCGCCGTCACCCGCAGCAAATTACCGTCTTTACTATAGCTGCTCTCGCAGATCGCCTTCTTCCCGCTGGCAAACTCCATCTCCCACTGAATGCCTTCTTCCACCGTACGGAACAGGTCCGGCCGGGTCTTCGGCGAAAACTCCGCCCGGATGGCAACGGGCAGTTCGCCCGTCACGAACAATGCAGCCTGTACACAATACACACCGTTGTTCATCAACGGCCCGCCACCCGCCAGCGCACCATCAAGCCGCCATTCTTCTTTTTCGATCGTCATGCTATCGTCGGCAACAATGCGTTTCACTTTACCAAAAATTTCATCCTGCCCCAGGCGCATCATCTCCTTATTAAACGGATCGAAGTGAAGCCGATACCCCATGGACAACAAAACACCCGCCTCCCGGCAGGCATGGATCATCTGTCGGCATTCCTCCACCGACGTAGCCATCGGCTTCTCGCAAATAACATGCTTGCCCGCTTTTGCCGCGCGAATAACATACTCCGCATGCAACGCATTAGGTAACACTACATATACAATATCGATCGCGGGGTTGCCCGCCATCGCCTCCAGCGTATCATAATGATACAAATTACTCCCCGGCAGGTCGTACCGCGCCTGCCATTGCCTACGCTTTTCCTCGCTGCCGGAGACAACCCCGGCGAGGTAACAGTGTTGTGTTTCTGTCAGCGCCGGACCCAATTGCCCCTCACTGTACCGGCCCAGCCCCACCAGCGCTACGCCTAATTTTTGCTGATCGTTTGTCATCACGGTTCTTCTCACGGTTTATATTCTCTACGCCGCACTACTACGGCTCATCTAAGCCGTACTACTACGGCTCATCTAAGCCGTTGCCGTACGGCGAATGTCCATTTCACTCGGGCCTTTATTCGACTTTTTCGGGATCTTACCAGAAGTATCGGGTGCACCTTGTTGCTCAAAAGTAGTCGTCACCCGAATTTTATTCTCGACGTGCGACACCCCCGAGACCGCTTCCACAATATCCTCAGCACGACGTTTGGTCATGCGGTCCGGCACGGTGCCCGATAACACCACCTCACCTTGCTTGACTTCCACCGCAATACCGGAAGCATCCACGTACGCATCCTCTGCCAGGCGCTCGCTGACATCCTCCAATATGCGCTCGTCCGAGCGGCGATAATTGCGAGGGCCTTTGCCGCGGTGTATGCCGGCATGCTGCTCATCGGTGCCCCGCATCGCGTCACGCCCCGCCGTGTGTTCTATCTCATCCTGGAAGGGCTCATACGAGGACGCATATTTATACTCGTATTGATCGTCCCGGTAGCGGTTCCGGCGGTCCTGTCCGGAGCTTCGTTCAATTTCACGATTGCGCATGCTGTCGCCTTCGCGCCGCGAGCTGGCATACGCATCTTCGATCTGCTGATTGTAAGTTCTCATAAGACATTGCATTTTGGTTTCCGATAAACTGCCATAGCCATGATGACAGCCGTTAAATATTGTGCCCACCCGTGGGGAATCTCGCCATCAGGCACGACAATAGAATACTAACCCCACAAAAAGAAAAAAAACGGGCTCCCGAAACCGGGAACCCGTCATGATTAGCCAAAAAAATTGGGCGGTTCCGACTTGTCGGAACCATCACCCTAACCCGGCAGCACCTTCTCCAAAACATTCTCCGGCACTAACTGATAGCGACTGAACGTCAAAGATGCTGATGCGCGGCCGGAAGACAACGTACGCAACGCTGTGACATATCCAAACAAAGCGGCCAATGGCACCTCTGCCCGTATCCACTGTGCGCCACCCTTTGTACCGATCTCCAGGATAACGCCCCGTCGCCGGTTCAAATCACCCGTTGCCGCGCCGGTGAACTCTTCCGGCGTAAGGATATCGACCAGCATGATCGGTTCAATCAGTTTCGGCCGCGCCTGCGGAGCAGCTTCTTTAAAGCCCATGACGGCCGCTGTTTCGAAATCCAGCGCATGCGAGTCTTTCTCGTGTATACTACCCTCGAACAGGCGCACCCGCATAGACTCGACAGGATACCCCGCCAGCGCACCGTTCTTCATCGCCTCCTCAAAACCTCTTCGTACGGAAACAACAAACTCCTTTGGAATAACACCACCCTTGATGTCACTAACAAACTCGAGCCCCGTTGCACCATTCGCGGCAGGCGATAGCTCAAACTGTATATCGGCAAAATTACCACTGCCGCCATTCTGTCGTTTAAAAACCTCGCGATGTATAACCGCGTGCGTCAACACCTCGCGGTAGGCAATCTGCGGCTCACCCTTGTTGACGTCCACACCGTACGTCGTCGCCAGTTTCTCCAGCACAACCTCCAGGTGAAGCTCTCCCATACCACGCAGAATGGTCTGACCTGACTGCGGATCGACCTCCAACGCCAGCGTCGGATCTTCGTCCAGCAACCGTGCCAGCGACTCGCTGAGCCTGCCCGTATCCTTCGAAGCCTTCGCCTCGATAGCATACCCAAACACCGGCACCGGAAAGTCCATACGTTCAAGCTGAACTGGATGCTCGGGATGTGATAACGAGTCGCCCGTCTTTACATCTTTCAATCCGACCAACGCACCGATGTCACCGGCATCGAGCGAATCGACGGGTTCGAACCGGTCAGACAACACACGCAACAACCGGCTTACACGCGTCTGTCGGCCCGTACGACTATTCACCACATAACCGCCACTCGTTAACACCCCGGCATAGATCCGCACCATCGCCAACCGGCCGACATAATCGTCGGTCACGACCTTAAAGACCAACCCGGCCACAGGAGCATCCAGGGACGTTTCGCGAACAACCACGTCGTCGCTCTCCGGCACAACGCCCTTTACCTCAGCCTTGTCCGCCGGCGACGGCAAATACGACACGACGGCATCCAGCAAAGGCTGCACACCACGGTTGCGATACGCCGCCGCGCATAACACCGGCACCAGCTGCAACCCGACCGTAGCCCGGCGCAGCGCCTGACGGATCTCGCTTTCGCTCACTGCTTCCCCCGCTGTATATTTCGCAAAGATGGACTCGTCCACCAGCGAAAGTTGCTCCAGCAAGTACGTTCGCCAATGCATCGCTTCCGCGAGGTGAGATTCCGGTATGACCATCGTCGTATAGGCCTTGCCGTCGTCAGCATTCCATACCAGCGCCTTCAAAGCAATCAAATCGATCACGCCCACAAAAGTGTCCTCGGCCCCGAGCGGCAACTGAACGGGCACTGGCACAGTATGAAGCCGTGATTCGATCTCCCGGACTACACGCAGGAAGTCAGCACCTTGCCGGTCCATCTTGTTGACCAGGATGATACGCGGCACACCGTACTTATCAGCCTGCCGCCACACCGTTTCTGACTGAGGCTGTACACCCGACCGCGCACAAAACACAGCCACCGCACCATCCAGTACGCGCAGCGAACGCTCTACCTCAGCCGTAAAATCAACGTGGCCTGGTGTATCGATCAAGTTAACCTGATACTGTGTACCCTCCCGCGACCAGAACGTCGTGATCGCCGCCGAAGAGATTGTAATCCCCCGCTTCGATTCTTGCGGATCGGAATCCATCACGGTATTACCGTCGTCGATATTTCCCATCCTGTGGATCATGCCCGTATAATATAATATGCGCTCCGTAACGGTCGTCTTACCGGCGTCAACGTGCGCCATGATACCTATATTCCGAATGTTTGTATGTTGTTTCATAATAGAATTGTCATTTTGTAGTATTGTCAAAACACAACAAAAAAGCCCCTCACCGGCAGTAAGGGGCTTTCGGGTAAGCACAGATCTTCCCCCTAGCCTTATCGCTCCGGCATATTTGCAGTATTGTCGACTATAAATTTTAAGATACGTCTCATCGCATGCGTTCTGTGATTGAATAATAATTGAGATCAATAGTGGGGAAGCAACAAAAAAGCCCCTCCGGATGGGAGGGGCTTTCGCAGTATACTATTGTAGTAACTATCCTCGTTCATCCGGAAATACCCGTGCCTCCCCATCTACTATCAAGATGATGTGGCTCGCGGCAATAATGAATTTCAGAATAGTTGACATGATTGTCGTTCTTTATCTACAGCACAAAAATAGAACCATCTTAAGAATATAGCAAGCACCGGCTCATAAAAGTCCGCCTTGAACCAAACAAATTCGAATCTTATCCGGCATACTATACTGCTTACCACAATAAGCCCTGGTCACACGAATCCCAGTCAGTATGTAGCTGTTCCACACAGCAAGTTCCTCCGCAGGTACCCAGAGCTCCTGGTGATGCGCAAGTCCTACCGTCTGCACTTCGAACTGACTAAGGTATGACGAAGGAATTTCAAATGCCGTAACAAATCCGGCATCATCACCTTCAACCTCGCGCATATTCCAGCGCTCGGCGATCTCACAAGCGTACAGCTCGTTCAATACCGGATAAAAGATAGGTTCCCAATAAAGCCTCGGCGGGAAGAAAGCCATGCCTGTTTCAATAATACGCATCAGCTCATTCGCTCCTACAGGCCTGTACAAGGTTACAGGTGTCATCATAGTTTTACATTTTTACGCAACACATTTAATTCCGTATAAAATTTCGCCCTTAAACAAAAAACCCGGGCTTTATTGGCCCGGGCTTTATCTCAATATACTTTTCTCTGCTTATAGACTTCGGTATCGCCGGGCACGAATAGTCCACACGCAGATCAGATCTGCGGAATCCTTTACATTTAAAATAAGAAGTGCTACGACTTTCATGCCACAAAGGTAACGCAATTTCCCGTTCAAGGTCACTTCCGGTATAAATATTTACACGGAGGTCTGTGGTCCTGACGAGGTACCGTCATAAAATGAAAGCGCCGTACCGATAATTTTTATGCTCTGATTCTTCTACACCAGCAAAAAGCCAAAGGGCAGTAGGATCCAGTGAACATAACACTAAGTTTTTACGTATACACTGATATACGAAGATCCAACATCCACATCCCGCCTGCCAACGGCAATTCCCGGCAGAATCCCCAAAACTCTTAACATATGACCAACAACCCTTGGCCCATTGACGCGCTGCAAGACGCCTGGCAGCTTGCCACCCGCATGCACGACGGGCAAAAGTACGGCGGGGCCGACCCCGGCGAACAAATTGAATACATGAACCATATCGGCAGTGTTGCCTTCGAAGTATTGACGGCGGCTGCCCTCGAAAAAGACTTTGATACCCACCTCGCCATACACTGCGCCATCCTCCACGACACATTGGAAGATACCGCACTCACGTACGACGAGCTGGTCCACCGGTTTGGCCCCGCCGTAGCCGAAGGCGTCCGCGCCCTCACCAAAAGCAACACCATCGCCGACAAGCAAGCGAAGATGCACGACAGCCTGGCCCGTATCAAAAAACAACCCAAAGAGATCTGGGCCGTAAAAATGGCCGACCGCATCACGAACCTCTACGCACCGCCGTTCTACTGGGACAACGAAAAGAAAAAAGCCTACCAGGCCGAAGCGCAGCTGATCTACCACGAACTGAAGGAAGGCAACCGCTATCTGGCAGAACGCCTGGCCGGCAAGATCAAAGCGTATGAACGCTTTCTGAAGTAGTCACCGTTACACTACAGTTGATCACAAGAAAGTTGAACAGTGTAGAAATAAGAAGAGGCTGTTCTTTTTATTTCAAAAAAAACAGCCTCTGGTATCGATCGTACACTTTCCCATAGATGGGCAAGGTTGTCAAAGATAGTTTCGATAATAAATACAGTATCCGGAAATTCTCATCTCGGGATGCATTTACCGATACTATTTTCCAGATCGACATTCGTACAGACATAAATAGCGTGCCCGCAAAAAACAATCATACAAGCACGTTTACCGTGTAGCGCTTTTCCCGGCTGCCTACGATCTTCTACAAAAGGCTATCCACTTACATAGTTGCCCTGTTTCACGTCAATCGCAATTTTACCCAGGATCTGCTGTTCTTCTTTTGCGCGATACGCCTCCCTGGCTTCCGTCAACGCGTAGATCGCCGAGATATGCACCTTTAGTACACCCTCGTCGATCAGCTTCGCGACCTTCGACAGCACCCGGCGATCGATGCGCGTCATTTCCAGCACCGCCCGTACACCAAATTGCCGCATCCGATCCTCGTCGGGTTTCATCAGCATCGACACTATGATACCTTCCCGCTTCAGCACATGGAATGATTGACTATAAATGCCACCGCCCACCGTATCGAGCACAGCGTCGTAGTTGCGTAAGCTCCATTCAAAGGCATCCTTGCGATAGTCGATCACCTCGTCGGCACCCAGGCTTTCGACAAACTCGACACCATCACCCGATGCAGTCGCGGCGACGTAAGCACCCACATGCCTGGCCATTTGAATGGCGAACGAACCGATTCCTCCGGATCCACCATGAATCAAAACGCGTTGCCCCTTTTGCAGTTTCATGTGCTCGAAAATTGCCTCGTAGGCGCTCGTCGCTGCCAAAGGCACCGCGGCCGCCTCCAGGAAACCAAGGCTCTCCGGCATCCGCGCAACCGAATCTTCCGCCGTCACAGCATACTCGGCAAAGGCCCCCGAACCATCGCGTAAAACACTCGCCTGGCCAAATACTTTGTCGCCCACCTTAACGTGTTTTACGTGATCCCCCACCATCTCCACCACACCCGCTACATCCATTCCCAGCGTAGTCGGCAAATGCAACTCCGACCGGTACCGCGAATCTTTCTCAATAGACTTCGCATCCACCGGATTCAAGCTCGAAGCATGCACTTCAATGAGCACTTCGTTATCGCGTGGCAAAGGCTTCTTCACCTCTTCCACCTGCAGCACCTCAGGGCCGCCAAATTCATGGATCGTAACTGCTTTCATATATCGTCTGAGTTGTGTTGTATCCGTACGAATGCTATTTCAACAACGCGAGCACCTCTTCGTCTTCGACTGCCCGAAAATCGTCATACACCTGTCCTACCGCCTGAAACCCTTCCGGCTGCTGCGCAATCACAACTTCATCCGCCAGATCATCGATTTCGGACACATAATATTCCCCCGACACCGGCGCGGCCACGACGATCACGGCAGCCTTCTTCTTCCGGCACAACTGGATCGCCGGCACCAACGTCGAGCCGGTCGCGATCCCATCATCCGCCAGAATAACAATTCTATTTTCCATGGCAGGCAAAGCCTTGCCATGCCGAAACTGCTCCACGCGCCGCAGGATCTCTTGCCGCTGCGTACACACTACATCCCGCAAGACTTCTTCACGCACCTCGCGCGCCAGCGAAGTCAAAAACACAGAGCCATCCTCCGCCATCGCCCCCACGGCCAACTCCTCTTGCTCAGGGTGTGGCAGCTTTTTCGTGACCACCACCGAAAGCTCTCCATGCAAGCGCCGCGCGACTTCATAGGCAATCACCACGCCACCTCGCGGAATACCCAAAACCAATACATGTTTATCCTTGTATTTCTTTTCCAGCATCTGCGCCACGGTCGCGCCAGCCTCATGCCGATCTGCATATATATAATTCTTGATTTCGATGGCTTTCATAACCCATAGTGTTCACTCGTAAAACACTCCTCACCCCAACGCTCCAAAAACCATTCCTGACAACGACACCGTCTACGCCTATACACCTGAATCTACGGGAAGAATCACTGAGAATCAACCCCGACACATCATTTCATCGTCTGCATGTGACAACATCCACAGGAAAGCAAGTGAAAATACCATGCCCGCAGGCCTTACAAAGCACAAAAGATAAGCGAGGCGATCAGGACCTGCGGGATCCCGGTTTCGCGCGGCCGGCAGCATACCGTGGAGAATGTCAACAGCGCAACCTACTGATCAAACAGATCATACGAAGGCCACTTGCTCCGCATCAAAATATGATCGCGCACAACGGTATACAGTTCTTCCAGGATCCGGTCATAATCATCCTCCGTACGCGTATTCGCCAGCACCACAAAACTAAACGTGTTATCCAACCGCACGAGCAAAGACGACGTGCCCGGCAGCGAACCGCTATGCACCCAGAAGCTGTCACCAAAATACATCGCCTGCAACGACGACGAGACAATATCGGGCACATGCGTATTGCGATCGATATGCACCATAAAGCGGGCCAGATCAGTGGCCGTCGCCACCCAGCCACCATGCGCGTCCATGCGCGCAACATTCATGCTATACGGGCTGAACCCGGCCTGGTAATACTTCACCTCTCCCGGCAGCCGTTCTTCCAATGTATTTCCGGCGATCTCCAGCGTCGAGATTCCCATCGGCGCGACCATTTCTTTGATGTACGTTTCATACGACGTGCCCGTAACTTTCTCGATCACCCGGCCCAGCACCGAGTATCCAAAGTTGAGATACGACTCCTGTGTACCGGGAGTATATACCAACGGCCGATTCGCCAGCAGGTCACGGATAAGCTGCGCCTGTGTCAGATCGTTCGCGCGAAACATCGGGTCATCCGGCGAATTGATCCATCCCGAAGTATGGTTCAGCAAATGACGCACCGTGATCTGGTCTTTCAGAGAACCGTCCGGCGGAGCGCCGAAGTCGTTGCCCAGGATACCGCCGTCTCCGAAGACAGCATCGTCTAACGAAAGCATACCCGCTTCCGACAGTTTCAACGCGGCAATGGCCGTGATCGGTTTTGACAGGCTCGCAATGCGATACCGGTCACTGTTCGCGGCGACCTGGACTGCTTCCTTGTCGGCATACCCATAGGCCGCTGCGTATACAAGCCTTTCCTGGCAAACGATGGCCAGCGACACCGCCGGTATGGAAAGTGCCTCCATGTTAACTTTCATGGCATCGTCCAGCGTCGTGTAAGGATCGGCCGCGACAAATGTTACTTCCTCGCCGTAGGCAATGCCTGTACCGTTGGTGGCATACGCCCGCACATAATACGTGGTGCCCGGTACAAGATCCGTCAGTAAACTGACAAAGGTGCCCTCGCCCGTACCGTCGTCTGTCTTGGTCGGAAGGTCGGCCGTGGGATGGCGTTGCGTATTCCACACAATCCCCCGCGACGAAACCGGCGAACCACCCGCGTCGACCACGGTACCGCCACCCGTCGCCGACAGCGGTGTGACGTCGGACATAGCCGCAGTCTTCACCGTGGCGAATACGCCTGGCCCCGCGTCGTCCCGGCACGACAACAGCACACTGACACCCGACGTGACCGAAAGAACAAAGAAAAACAGGCGGGTCGTTTTCATAGTACTATCAAAAATGCACGATCTTGTCGCGCAACGCAAAAAAAGTCCGTCCACTAACAGGAGACAATGCCCCATTCGGACAAAATTTCAGGTGAATGTAAAAATCGGCGATGTTACCTGCCGGGAGCTTCCGGTATTATTAGCAGACAGGATTATGCGATTGTTAAGCCCCATCAATATTCTACACGCGCTCATCGTACCCGTAGCGCTGCTGCTGGCCCTGATGATCCTGTTCGCGACAACCGACTACAAACACTCCAGCTCGGCAAACATCGTAGCATTTATTTTCCTGCTGGTGCTGGTCGCCTGGATGTACGGTGTCATCAACCGAACCTATGATCTATACTACGACCGGGAGTTTATATACCTGAAAGGGTTGCGAAAAAGTAAATCCGTACCATTGGCCAGCATCAAGCGCATCTACGCCGTCAGCAATATGCAGTGGAGCTACCGTTCGTCGCCGATCGGCGGCATGCGATTCGACCGGTATTCCATTGCCTTCGATCCTGCGATCGACCTGGACGACCAGGAAATATTGCTGGTGAGAAAAAAGGATCTCGAATTATTTGTCGATGCCGTACGGCAATGCAACAAACATGTAGTCATCCGGTGGAAGGATGCCTGAAACGTACGCAACACGGCATGATTTTTACAAAGGCCCTTGTAAACTATGGACCCGTCGTTGACACAGTGGCTCATGCGCGGCAACCTGCAGACCCGCACATTGCGTGCGCGGATCAAAGACCAGCTTTCGTTCGACTCGCTCTTCGAGCTGCTATACCACCACGAACGCCCCCTGGTACTCCGCGCAGCCGAAGCCATCGAAAAAGTGACGACCAAACACCAGGAACTCCTCCGCACCCATAAGCTCGACCTGCTCCGCCTCTTCACCACCTCCGACCATCCCGAACTAAAAGGCCGCCTGGCCCAGCTCATCACACGCGTCACCTTACTCCCGGATGAAGCCGAAGAAGTCTGGAAAACATTACAATACTGGACACGCAACCCACACGAAAGCAAACTCGTCCGCGTACACGCCCTGCAAAGCCTCTACGACCTGTCCCGCATATACCCCGACTTTCGCGAACCCTTCCAGGAAACACTGACAGCCGTCACACACGAACCCATCCCATCGCTGCAAGCACGCATCCGAAAACTACGCGACACGCTGCCCGGCGAAAGACATGCAACTGGCGCAAGTTTAAGCGCGTAGCGCAGAATCCCGATGGCTATCGGGAGTGCCTCTAGGTTGCCAGTTTATAACTGGCGGGCAGAAGGCTGACGGCAACAAATAAACCGCCTGAGTCTCGTACCGAAGCTGACATTCGGCACCCGATCCGACCAAAATATTATAGCCTTTAAACTATATTTGAATCCCTATCGATTCCGCATTGAAAGAATACATACTCAAAACACGTTTACTCGACCGGTCAAGAAAGCTGATCCTGACACCCGATTATATTGCCTTTGAAAACAAGGACCTGAAAGGTCAGGAGTTCACGCGAATAGAGAAAGCAGACATCGTCGACTTCCGGCGCTACGTTGAACGGATCGTCTGGTATGAATTTTCCGTCGGCACACGGTACGTCATAGCCTTCAAAACCCAAAACAACTCGGAGCTGAAAATCACCCTGAGAAGCTACTTCGGAGCATCACAGCAAAGTATCTTCAACGACATCCTGAACACCTGCTGGGACAATTATTGCGTCCCCCTCATCGAGAGCCTGTACGACACATTCCTCGACAACCAGGACGTAATCTTACACAACCATACACTCAACCGGCAGGGCATCACCCTCCCGAACGGCAACCACCTGGATTGGTGCGACGTCAGCCTAAAAGAATACCACAGTTATTTTACCGTCCACAAAACCGACGCTCCCGCGCTACACGCCCGGACATCCTTAAAAAACTACGAATCCCTCCAGCTCTGGAGCCTGACAAAAACAATCCTGCGTGATCGTACGATCCCAGACCATAACCCCTAAGCCGCACCGCACCGAGCCCTGAACTTGTCGGTTTTGTTCTATTCCCCGGACCCCGGGGAAAGTAGTTTTGATGTATCATTTAAACATTAAAACTATGAACACAACAAAAGAAACAAAGACAGTTTTGGTTATCGGGGGTAATGGCAAGACCGGCGCAAGAGTGGTGCAGCGATTGGAAGCATTAGGGTATGGCGTGCGGGCCGCGTCGCGGTCGGGCAAGACCCGGTTTGATTGGAATGACCAGCAGACGTGGCAGCCGGCAATGGAGGGTGTACAGGCCATCTATATTACCTTTCAGCCGGACCTGGCCGTGCCGGGATCGGTCGAGGCGATTCACGCGCTGACGCAGCTGGCCAGGCAGAACAAGGTACAGCAGGTGGTGCTGTTGTCGGGACGCGGCGAGACGGAAGCCCAGCTGTGCGAAAAGGTAGTGATCGACGCCGGCATGCGCTGGACGATCGTACGGGCGAGCTGGTTTAATCAGAACTTTAGCGAAGGACATTTGGGGGAGCCGGTACAGGCGGGGTATGTGGCACTCCCGGCGGGCGATATCAAGGAGCCATTTATCGACACCGATGACATTGCCGATGTGGTGGTGGCAGCGCTGAGCGATCCGCGTCACGACGGACAGGTATATGAAGTGACCGGCCCGCGACTGCTGTCCTTCCGCGAGGCAACGCAGGAGATCGCCACGGCAACCGGCCGGGAGATCGTGTATGAGCAAATCCCTATGGAGTCGTATGCCTCTGCACTGTCGCAGTATGGCCTGCCCGACGATCTGATCTGGCTGCTGCGCTATTTGTTCACCGAAGTGCTGGACGGCCGCAACGAATATATTGCCGACGGCGTGGAACGTGCGCTGGGTCGCAAACCGACCGACTTCACAGAGTTTGTTCGCAAGACCGCTGCTACCGGTATTTGGAACCCGGCGCCGGAGGCCTAATGCCTTGCGCCCCGGGTTATAGCGTGACTTCAGGAAGGCTGTTGGCGACGACGGGCGACGGCTTCCTTGACGATATACACCACGATGCCCAGGCCAATGACGATCAGGCCGCTGAGGACCATTTGATAGCCGGTGGAAATTAAGATGCCGGCCCACATGGCAATGGCAATATATACCGGTACGGGGAAGAACGGCATTTTGTAGGGAAAGCTCTTGCGTTTTTCGCGGAGCAGTAAAAGACCGGTAGCCTGGCCGATAAACTGCACCAGGATGCGCATGGCCAGGATGGCGCTGATGACATCGTGCAGTTTAAAGAGCAGGCTGAAGACAAAGGCCACGGCACCCAGCGATAAGATCGACACGTAGGGAAAGTTGCCTTGCGGGTGCAGGCGTGCAAACGGTTTGAAGAATGCGCCGTCGGCAGCAGCGGCATAGGGTATCCGGCTGTAGCCGAGGGTGGCGGAAAAGACGGAAGCAAAAGCCACCAGCAGGATGAGACACGTAGCAATGTTGGCGGCATTCGGGCCAAGCAGCCTTTCGATGAAGAGACTTACCACAAATTTGCTGTCTTTGGCTTCGTGCCAGGGAATGACGCTGACAACGCTGATGTTCATCATCATATACAGCAGGAAGATGCCCGCGATGGAGAAGAACATGCTGCGGGGGATGTTGCGGGAAGGATTGACGATCTCACCACCCAGGTGGCATACGTTATAATACCCGAGGTAGCTGTAGACCGTTTTGACAGAGGCAAAACCGATGGCGGCGACGAACGCAAAGTTGAAGGTGAGGCCGTCGTTGATGTGTTGCATCGGTGCGATGAAGTTGCCGTGCGCAATACCACCGCCGATGATCCAGAGCATCGTGCCGATCACCGCCACCCAGAGGAAGACGCTGATCTTGCCGATCGCCTCGATACGCCGGAACAGCAGGAATACAATGGCGATGACGACGGTGCCGCTGACGACCTTGGCGGCCACGGGCGAAAGCGGAACGAGGTACGAGAAATAGTCGGAGAAGCCGATGGCCGCGGAGGCAATCACCAGGGGTGCCTGGATCATGGTCTGCCACACGAACAGGAAACTCATGATCTTACCGGGGCCGCGGGTGCCGTACGTTTCTTTGAGGAAATTATAGGAGCCGCCGGCGCGGGGGAACGCTGCGCCCAGCTCGCTCCAGACCATGGCATCGATACACGACAGAAATGCGCCGGCCATCCAGGCGTATAAGAAATAGGGGCCGTTCATGGTGGCGATAACCATCGGCAGCGTGATGAACGGGCCGATACCGACCATGTCGGTCATGTTGATGGCCGTGGCTTGCAGCAGCCCCAGCCGTCGATCTTGTGCCTGTTCAGCCATGGTAAAGTTTTACCCGCATAGGATATGGTTTCGTGTAAGATTCCTTAACTCCAAAATATAAATTATCGTTCACGCCCGCGCCGCTGAATGTCAAAAACGACGGGAGTTATCACGACTAACTTCCGGGAAAGTCGAAAAAGAAGTATATTCCATCGTTTCCGGAACCCACAACCCGTCATGATGTCCCAACGCTACCGCCATTGCCGGCACCGTGCCGGCCTATCGACCTTCTTCCATCTGTTGGTTTTACTGTCCGTGTGGTGCGGATGCAGTCCTCCGGACGACGCCTACACCCGGTGGGATGTCGTGGGCGGAAACGCTTCGGGGAACAAATATTCGTCGCTGCGACAGATCGATACCACCAATGTACAGCAGCTGCGTGTGGCCTGGGAGTATCACGCGGGCGATGCCGATACGGCCGCGCATTCGCAGATCCAGTGTAACCCCATTATCGTTGACGGCGTGTTATACGGCACGTCGCCGAAACTGACGTTGTTTGCTATAGACGCCGCCACGGGCCGCGAGAAGTGGCGCTATACACCGTTCGATACGATTGCCGGCGACAAGACCGGGCACTTTATCCTCAACAACAACCGCGGCGTAACCTACTGGACCGATGGCCGCCACGACCATCGCATCGTGTATACCGTAGGCCCGTATCTGCAGGCGATCGATGCCACAACGGGCAAACGCATCGCCGGCTTTGGTCATAACGGCCAGGTGGACCTGCACACAGGGCTCGGGGAAGCCTTTCAGGACCTCTTTATCACGCATACATCCGCGCCTTCTGTTTATAAAGACCTGATCCTGACGGGCACCCGTGTATCCGAAGCGATGGATGCCGCCCCGGGCCACATCCGCGCCTTCGACGTGCGCACGGGCGAGCTGAAGTGGATCTTTCACACCATTCCCCAACCCGGCGAGCCCGGCCACGAAACATGGGACAACCCCGAAGCCTATACGCTGACCGGCGGCGCCAACAACTGGATGGGCATGACCATCGACCACGCACGCGGCATTGCCTACATCCCCACCGGCTCTGCATCGATGGACTTCTATGGCGGCAAGCGCACCGGCGCCAACCTCTATGCCGACTGCCTGCTCGCCCTGGACGCCAACACCGGCCGGCGCCTGTGGCATTTTCAATATATACATCACAATACCTGGGATTGGGATCCCTCGTCGTACCCGGTGCTGGTCACCGTAACACACGCAGGTAAAAAGATCGACGCCGTGGTGCAGACCACCAAGACGGGCTTTGTCTTTTTATTTAACCGCGAAACCGGCGAACCCCTGTTCGACATCGTGGAAACACCTGTCGATACGGTCACGCATCTGGAAGGCGAAAAACTTTGGCCCACACAGCCTATGCCGCAA
>NZ_JAHESC010000060.1 GCF_018598185.1 Dawidia soli | reverse complement strand
ATCGCGACCTTACAGCGACCTTACAGTGACCTTATAGCGACCTTATAGCGATATTTCGCCATACCAAAGCCACCCCAAAGCCAGGGATAAGCCGCAGCAAAGTTACTCCAAACCCCATCTCTGGCGCCGGTTTCCGACCGGTGCCCCGTACCGTGTCCGACTACTGGCGGATGGTGGCGGTCTCCCGACCGCCTTCGCCCGAAGGTGTAATCAGTCCGGCCGCCCCCCACAACCATATTGTTATTCCTACAGCTTTCCCTAGCTTTGATAACCAGGCCCCGCCGCTGCGGAATCTGATACAGTAACGCCACAAAATATAACATGGGTAATTTCACCATTCTGGATCACCTCGAGGACCTCCACCCCGGCGACCAGCAGCTTGTACAAGCCGCAGTAAAAGCCACAGCAAACGCTTATGCCCCATACTCACAGTTTCATGTGGGCACGGCACTGCTGCTCGACAATGGTGTCATCGTGACAGGCGCAAACCAGGAGAACGCAGCATACCCTTCTTGCATGTGCGCCGAGCGGGTGGCTATTTATGCAGCAACGGCCCAGTATCCCGGCATGACGATCCGCAAGCTGGCAGTGGTAGCGCTGCGCGGCGGCGTGGCGCCAGTAGTGTCGGCAGCGTCGTGCGGGCCGTGCCGACAAGTGATGCTCGAGTTCGAGCACCGGCAGGGAAGCCCCATCGAAGTAGTGTTCCTGGCGCCCGATAACCGGTGGGTGAAGACCCCTACCGCCGCCTCCCTCCTGCCCTTTGCCTTTTCAAAGGATAATCTCTAACAATCTGCCTGTGACCCTACATGGCCATAAATTGGTAAATTTTGGGGTTTAGCGTATTTTAGTTTACTTGCTCGCCATGAAGTTTCTGCGTGACAAATCCCTCCGCCAGATCGGTCTCTATCTGCTTCTGCTGATCGCTGTGCTTTTTATCGCCGAGTACTTCATTCTCCGGCACAAGATCAACACCCTCGACGAAGTAGAACAAAAGCTCGACTTCACCCGCAGTACACAGCTCTCCAGCCAGCAGATCTCGCTGCTCGTGCAGCGATTCCGTCCACAAGACACAACCACTGCCGTCGACATTCAGGCACGCCTCGTACACCAGGATGCACAACTGGAAGTGCTCGGCAACGGTGGCCGCATCAGCCGCACCGACGTCATCCTCAAACCGCTGGCACGCCTCCCCCGCATTTCGTATGACAACCTCATGCGGTATTGGAATCAATACAAAGAAACCGTTACAACCTTACTCCCCGTACGAAAGGCCGTTGAGACAACCGCCGCCACACCGGCACCCGCACCGGTTATGACCGACGACACGACACAGACCGACAGCACACAAGCTGCCGTCGTTACACCTGAGCCGGTAGCCGCCGTGGGCACTCCTGCCTTTGTTCAGCCTGACCCCGCCGTGGCCGCCGAAGCCCGCCTGCGTCAGGAAAGCCTGGCCATTACGTTGGCGCATTGGTATGACAATCTCTTCAACGACCTCGAAGACGAAGTCGCCCGCGACAAGCGCGCCGTGGAAAACTGGGTAACGATCATCATTCTTTTCAACATCGCCTTGCTGGCCGCCTTGTATTATTGCTTCGACCGCTTTGTGCTGCGTACGATCCGTCGGTTGACCGAGACCTCTGCGCGCCACGAACAAGTGTATAATTTACCCTCGAACGAGCTCGGCAAGCTGGCCGGCCAGATCAATGAAACACTCGAAAGCCTCAAAGACGCGACCGACTTCGTAACAGCCATTGGCAAGGGCGACCTTTCAATGGACTACCGCGATTCGCTCGACAACGGCTACAACCGCGGCAAGAACAAGTTGGCCGACTCGCTCATCGATATGCAGGTAAAGCTCAAGGACCTGAACGAAGAGGAGCGCAGACGCCAGTGGGCCAACGAAGGGCTCACCAAGTTTGTGGATATCCTGCGTTCATCCAGTGATAACATCCGCGTGCTCGGCGACCAGATCATCGCATCACTGGTGCAGTACACGCGCTCGAACCAGGGCGGACTGTACATTCTCAACGACGACGACGAGCACGATGTGCACCTCGAGCTGGTCTCGCTCTTTGCGTACGACATCAAGAAACACGAGAGCCGTCGCATCAAACCGGGTGAAGGCCTGCTGGGACAGACCTTTCTTGAAAAAGACACAAATTATTACACGAGCTTCCCCGACGAATACGTCCGGATCACCTCCGGGTTAGGCGACGCCAACCCCCGGGCTATTTTGATCGTGCCCTTGAAGATCGACACGAAAGTATACGGCATCGTCGAGCTCGCATCCTTCCACGAATACCAGCCGCACGAGATCGCGTTCGTCGAACGCCTCGGCGAGACCATCGCTTCTACGATCGCCTCGGTACAATCGGCCCAGAAGAATAAACACCTGATCGAACAGTTCCAGCAACAGACAGAGGAGATGCGCGCACAGGAAGAGGAGATGCGCCAGAACATGGAGGAGCTGCAAGCCACCCAGGAAGAGATAGCCCGCAAAGAGCAAGGGTATATCGCCCGCATTCAATCGCTCGAAGAAGAACGGAAAGGCCTCGTTTCGCCAGCCGAAGCGTTGGAACAGGCAGCCCGCACATTCCGCGCACGGGAGGCCGACTACGAAAAGACCATCGAGTCGCTCAAAACAACGGTTGCCCAGAAGCCCGTTCGCAGCGACGATTGGCAGGTAGCCGAAGAGGTGGAAAAGACCTTCCGGGTAAACCTGGAGGCCCTGCGCATCACACAGGAAGAACTCGACCGGAAAGGATAAAATAAAGACGTGTATGCCGTGTGTGAGACGGCCCATCAACCTTGTCTATGCCGCATGGGCATAGCATGAATCTACACGTTTCCCGCAGGCATTTTAAGTTTTTAAATGCCTTTTTTTCAACTAATTAGAATGAATTACTTAATTTCATTATTGTAAGAAAAACGCGGCCTTCGGGTGGTTTTGAACACATGTAAGATTTCACTGTCAAATCCACCCCCCGGTTCGTAATAGCACTTAATTTTGGGTTCCTTTATAAAGACCTGTACATGCTCGATATCGACATAGCCGACCTAAAAAAGATTTCAGAGCTCATCTACCAGAAGTACAACTATGACTTCCGGAATTATGCCATGTCGTCGTTCAAACGACGTGTGCTCCGGATCATGGAGTTGAAGAAGCTTTCGGTGGATGCGCTCCTGAAGAAAATAACCGAACAACCAGCCTTTATCAACGAGTTCCTCGACGAGCTCACGGTCAATGTTACTGAAATGTTTCGTGACCCGAGCTTCTGGCGTATCATGCGCGAAGAGATCATCCCCGCCATCCAGCTCAACCACAAACAGTTTAAGATCTGGCACGCAGGCTGCTCGTCGGGCGAAGAGGTTGTTTCCATGTGCATCATGCTCCAGGAGATGGGCATCCTGCACGATGTGACGCTGATCGCTACCGACCTCGATGTAAACATCCTCGAGCGCGCCAAGCAAGCCACATACCCCATCAAGAACATGGAACTGAATGAGAAAAACTACATCCGGTTCCAGGGTACCAAAAGCTTTAAAGATTATTACCGCGAAGAGAACGGCAACGCCGTCTTCCACAAAGACCTTTTCATGAACGTCTCCTTCCGCCGCCACGACCTGGTGCTGGGCGAGATCTTCAATAAGTTCGATCTGGTACTGTGCCGCAATGTGATGATCTATTTCAACCAGAACTTGCAGAACGAAGTACTGAAGAAGTTCCACGAGAGCTTGTTCAAATACGGATACCTGGCGATCGGTTCGAAAGAATCATTGATCTGGTGCGACTATGCCAGCCGATTCATTGTCGTAAACAATGAGGAGAAGATATATAAGAAAATAAAAGACTAAGCGAAGCTGCACTTTGACGAATGAGTAAGTTCAACCTAAATAACAGCTATAAGGCCGTTGTTATCGGTGGGTCAGCAGGCAGCTTCCAGGGTGTGGTAAAGATCCTGTCGCAGTTACCGAAGGGATTCCCATTGCCCATCATTATGTGCCTGCACCGGCTCAAACACGTGCGGAACGGCTTCGTGGAAGCGCTCTCCATCAAGAGCGTGGTACAAGTGACCGAGCCGCACGATAAGGAAAATATAAAGAAAGGAAGCGTATACCTGGCCCCGGCCAATTACCATATGTCTGTCGAACTGGGACTTCACTTTGCTCTCTCTACCGAAGAGATGATCAACAACTCCCGGCCCGCCATTGACATTACGCTCGGCACCAGCGCCTTTGTTTACAAAGACAAGCTGATTGGTATCCTGCTTTCCGGCGCCAACAAAGACGGCGCCCTGGGCATGAAACATATACACGACCGCGGCGGCCTCACCATTGTGCAGGAGCCGTCTGAATGTATGATCGATACCATGCCGAAAGCCGCCCTGGCCGTGACCAAGATCGACCACGTGCTGAAGGTGGATCAGATAGTAGAGTTTTTAAAGGAATTAGATAAACAATACCGATGACAGGCTTATTTAACGATCGATATTATCTCAATGTCATCCTGGCAGTGCTCTTTATGGCCGGGATCATTATTTCGCTGTACCTGATCTACTCGCTCCCCGCCGAATTGCGTCTGACCGACGGCTATCAGCCTGCCTTCACCGGCATCTACCTGACCATCGGCGCCACGTTCCTGCTCGGAGCCCTGACGCTTACCGCATCCCTGCGCTACCAGAAAGAAGTGGTGGTCATGCGCGACCGCGTCATCGACGCCGCCCAGGCCAAACGTGACGAAGCCGAACAAGCCGGCAAAACATCCATCAGCCTCGACACCGTAAAAAACAGCCTGCAGCAGGCACGCAACCAAAAGGATATACTCAACAACGGCCTGCAGGCCATCTGCAAACAGCTGGATGCCGGCCAGGGCGCGTTATACCTCGCACGCGAGGATGACGGCAAACGCACCGTCGAGCTCCACAACGGCTACGCCCTCGCCGTAGGCGAAAGCACCGTGATCAGGTTTGAATTCGGCGAGGGCCTCGTAGGCCAGGCCGCCGCCAGCGCCCGTACACTGTATGTGGACGACGTCCCGGCCGGGTATATCAAGATCATCTCCGGCCTCGGCAGCGCCTCTCCCCGCTACTTATTGATCGTTCCTATAAAACAACAAGCGCAAGTGCTCGGAATCGTTGAGATTGCCTCCTTTACGAATATCACGGAAGACCAGCGCAAGTTCGTGGAGGAAGCCGCACAGTTGGTGGCCGATAAAATTTCAACCAAAGCATAGTACCAGCGCCGAACACGTATGATGAAAAGCATAAACATCACCACCAGAATTACGATTCTTATTCTCATGGTGTCGCTCGTGGCCGTCGCCTCGATCAGTTTTTTCAGCTATGACTATCACCGTAAGGCCAACGAGGAAAAGTACTCGGCCACACTGGCGGCGTTGGTCGATAACCGCGCCGCGTATCTGAATACGTTCTTCGACAAGGCAGCGTTGGCGGTACGCGTACTGCAAAGCTCCGAACGCCTGAAGAGCGGCGACGGTAGTACCAGCGCAGCACCGGCAGATGATCCGATGGCCGCCATGATGGCCATGATGCCCCCCTCCCCGGAACCTTCCGCCGAGCCCGATACGACCGCTGTGCTGGAAGAACCCACGGGTAGCGGCAATCCCCTGCTGGATTACCTCAACGATCAAAAGTCAATTCTCGACGTAGCACAGATCACCATTACGTCAGATAACGGCGCAGTAGTAGCGTCTACAGATCCGACGATCAAAGGCAACTTCATCGATCAGGACGGCCACATCTTTGAAAAAGCTAAAAGCGACATTTATTTTTCGGAAGTTATCCGCGACAAGCGTACAAAGAACTTTTTTTCGTATGTAGCCGGCTCGGTAACAGACGCCAGCGGCACGCAACAGCTCATCATTATCACCCTGGACCTGACGCACCCCTACCGCGTGCTGAAGAACTACCACGGTCTGGGCACCAGCGGCGAGTTGCTGTTGGGTCGCGTCTATCCCGGCACCGGCAAAATTGCCATCGTCAGCCCGCAACGTGCCGACACCTCGTCGGCCATCATTCCGCACGACACCACAAACCACTTCATGAAAGGCTTTGCCCAACTGGTAGACGGCAAGTCTCTCCCGGGCGAAAGCGAAGACCTGCACGGCAATGCCGTACTGCAGGTAGGCCGCAAGCTCTCGCACGGTGGCTTCGCCCTGGTGGGAAAGATCAACCTGGATGAAGTACACAGCCACGACGGCAAGCTCACCAGCCTGTTCGTGTATGCCGGCCTGTGCATCGTAGCCCTCGCGGTGTTCCTTTCGATGATGTTCTCACGCTCCCTCATGCGCCCGCTGCATTCTATGCGCACGACGATCGGCCTGGTGGCACAAGGTGTATTGCCCGAAACCACCGAGCAACGCAACAGCGACGAATTCGGCCAGATGGGCAACAAAGTAGATGAGCTCGTACAAACCCTGCGCGGCAACGCCGAGTTTGCAAAACGCATCGGCGAAGGTAAATACGACACCGAGTTTACACCCGCCAGCGAAAACGACATCCTCGGCAAGTCGCTCATCGAAATGCGCGACAACCTCATCGAGAACGAACGCCAGGATAAAGAACGCAACTGGATTGTACGCGGTGTGGCCGAGATCAGCGAGATCCTGCGTATGCACGACTCCATCGACGAGCTGGGCGACGATGTCATCCGGTTTATTCTCGAAAAGATCGGCGCGATCCAGGGGGCCTTCTACGTCGTAAATGACGAGACAACGCCGGCCCTGATCGAAATGCGCGCAAGCTATGCATACAACCGTAAAAAATACCTCAAAGCAAAATTCCGTGTGGCCGAAGGCCTGGTAGGCCAGGCCGCTGCCGAAAAAGATACCGTACTGCGCACCGAAATACCCGATGACTACGTCACCATCACCTCGGGTATCCTCGGCGACCAACGCCCGCAATGTATCCTCATCGTACCGCTGATCACCAACGAAGAAGTGTACGGCATACTCGAATTTGCCGGCTTCCGCCGCTTCGACGCGTCGCAGGTTAAGTTCGTACAAGAGCTTTCCCTCATCCTGGCCCGTACCATCTTTAACATCAAAGTGAACGAGCGCACACGCAGGCTGCTGGCCGAGTCGCAGGAGATGAGTAACGAGCTCAAGGAAAAGCAGGAAGTACTGCGCCAGAACGCCGAAGAAATGCAGGCCACGCAGGAGGAGCTGCAACGCTCGAACCAGAAACTGGAAGAGCAGATCGAAGAAGTGAACCGCACCCAGAGCCGCATGCAGCTGTTGCTGGAAAACGCTTCCGAGGTGATCACCATCTACGAAGAAGACGAAAGCATCCGCTATATCTCGCCGTCGGTAGAGACCATCCTAGGCTACGGCCAGAAAGAGATGATCGCAAAAAGCGACATCGACAAGGTACACCCCGACTACCGCGATACATTCCGCGAGCTCTTCACTCAAATGAAAGAGTCGCCCGATGAGAAGGTAACCGTGCAGTACGAATACCGCACCAAAGACGGCAGCTTCATCTGGCTGGAGTCTACCGGAACCAACTGTATGGCCAACCCGGCCATCCACGGCTTCATCCTCAACTCACGCGACATTACCGAACGCCGCCGGGCCGAGCAGGAGCAGCGCATGCGCTCGAAAATGCAAGCTCTCTCGGAAAACTCGCTCGACCTCATCACCCGCCTCGAAGGCGACTCGATCTCCTATATCAACCCGGTGATCCAGGAGTACACCGGCAAAGAGCCCGCATACTTCCTCAACCGCAAGGTGCAGGATGCCGAGCTCGACACCGCCGTACTGGAAGGCTGGCTCAAGGTCGTAGAACAAGTGAATGCGACCAATGAAAAGGCCGACACCGAAATGGACTTCCCCTCAGAAATGGGCAAGCGCATCATGCAGGTGAACGCCATCCCCGAATTCGACGAGTCGAACAAGCTCGAATCCGTCCTCGTGGTATCGCACGATATTACCGAGCGGAAAATGATCGAGCTCGAGATCCAGAACAAGAACAAAAAGATCACCGAAAGTATCAACTACGCGAAGCGTATCCAGACGGCGATCCTCCCCAACAGCAAAGTGATCAACCGGGCGTTACCCGACTCGTTCATCTTGTATAAACCCCGCGACGTGGTATCCGGTGACTTCCCGTGGTTCGTTCAGATCAAAGACGAGATCTTTATCGCCGCCGTAGACTGTACCGGACACGGTGTACCGGGTGCGTTGTTGTCCCTGATCGGCTACTTCCTGCTGAACGACATCGTGCGCAGCCGGAAGATCACCGAACCCGGCAAGATCCTCGACCTGCTGGACGAAGGGGTAACGACAACCCTCCGCCAGGACGAAGACTCCACCACCAAAGACGGTATGGATATAGCGCTCTGCAAGATCAACATGGAAACCCGCGAAGTGGAATACGCCGGCGCCCACCGCCCCCTATACGTCATGAAAAATGGCGCAATGGAGGAGGTAAAGGGCAATAAGTTCCCCATCGGTGGTGGTATCTATAAGAACCAGACTAACTTTACCAATACAAAAGTCGAGCTCAGCGCAGGCGATTCGATCTACTTCAGCTCCGACGGATTCCCCGACCAGTTCGGTGGTCCCGAAGGCCGGAAGTTCGGACCGAAGCGCACACGCGAGATTGTCGAACGCGTCCACACGGGGTCGATGCACGACGCAGTCAGTGTCTTCGACGAAGAATGGGAGAACTGGCGTGGCGATCATAAACAAACAGACGACGTGTTATTGATCGGCATAAAATTCTAATGTCTGACATCGGAATTCCGGGGTTTTATAAGCCCGGGAAGGTCTGGTAAAAAATAAATTTTAACTTAGTGAACCTCAACTTAATCAAATCTTCTGACGCATGAAATTCATTTATGACCTGCACCGCACCATGATGTCACAGAAACTCATTCTGGTCTATCAGGGTGACTTTACCCAGGAGAGCACCAAGTCCATACTATCCATGGCCGAGCGAAATCTCGATTCTTCCGGGGAAGAGTCTAGCATTAAGCGCAAGGTATTTAATGTGATGGTCGAAGCTCTCCAGAATATTGTTAAACACAGCGACGAATTGGTCGAAGGACAGATGCGCAGCCATGCGGCGATCTTCCTCATCGGTAAAGAGGCAAACCGGTATTCGATCATGTCCGGCAACCCCATCCGCAAGGAGAATGTTTCCAAACTGCAAGCCGCCCTCGAGCGTATCAACGGATTGGAAAAAGAAGGCCTGAAAGATTTATATAAAGAGATCATTAAGAATACAACCATCTCCGAAAAAGGTGGCGCCGGATTGGGGTTCGTGGATATGGCCAGAAAGTCAGGAGAAAAACTGGAATTCGAATTCCCGGAAATGTCTGCCGAGTACTGCTTCTTCTGTCTGAAAGTGAACGTACCGCGCGACAGCGAATAACATCATTGAATTATAGAACAATCTAAATAGACTTATACCATGGAAATTTTGAATCTGGAAGGAACAGAAGACACCCCGAAAATAATCCTCGATAAGAAAAACGGAATCTTTGAGATCTCCGGCCGTTCGCTCCCTGAAGATTCTGCTGAATTCTACCGCCCGGTGCTGGAATGGATCGCCAAGTATGGCGCCGAACCCCACCCTGCCACAGAGTTCGTGTTCAAGCTGGAATACTTCAACACGGCTTCTTCGAAGCTGATCCTGGATGTGCTCTCTGCCCTCGAAGACATCAAGGGAATGCGCATCGTATGGTACTTCCATGAAGACGACGAAGACATGGAAGAAGCCGGCCAGGAGTTCTCTGAGCTGGTAGAGATTCCGTTCGAGTTTAAGACCTATTAATGGCTACCGTGGGGTACGAAGCCCACTGTATGGTAATCGGTTATCAGTCGTAAAAGGGCCCCTTTAACCGGGTTGCGGGAGGCTGATAACCGATATTTTTTTATACTTATAAAATTGCTTTCTAACCATGAGTGAAGAAATACTCAAAGCCCTCACCCAGCTTTTTGCGATTATCACAAAACAGGATGGCGGCGCTACTGAAGGAGAGCGGCAATACGTTATAAACTTCTTCCAGACGGAACTCGACCAGGATTCTGTAAAAGAATACCTGGACCTCTATGACCAATTTTCCGGTTACGGTAAAGCAGACGACGAGGAAGAGGGAAAAAAGAAGCTGACCTCTGTAAAAGATTCCGTAAAGACACTGGGCATCTGTAAGAAGATCAACAAGACCCTCACGCAAAAGCAGAAGGTCGTTGTATTGATCAAGCTGCTGGAACTGGTCAGCACCGACAAGAACTTTACCGCCCAACGGATGGAGATCATCAATACCGTCTCCACCGTATTTAATATCGTGCAGGAGGAATACGATCTCATCGAAAGCTTCGTGCGCGCGGAAGACCCCACGACACTCAACTTTGCAGACATCTTATTGCTCAACTCCGCCGCCCGCGGCGAAGAAGGCAAGATCTATAAACACGTACACGGACACATCGGCGGCACGCTCATCTTCATGCGCGTACGCGGAGTCGAAATGTACTTCACCAAATACCTGGGCGAGGAGTCGAACGTACTGAACGGCTTCATGATGCAGCCCAACCGTGTGTATTTGTTCTCACACGGCAGCACCATCAAGACCCAGGGCGGCGACGCGTTGTATTACAGCGACCTCGTGGCCAACTACAACGAAGAGCTCAAGACCACCAAGCTGTCTTTCAATGTCACCATCGACGAGCTGAAGTTCGCCAACGGCGGCATCGGCCTGCGCAACGTGCGGATCTCCGAAGGCCCCGGTAAGCTCATCGGCATCATGGGCGCCTCCGGCGCCGGCAAGACCACCCTGCTCAACGTCATGGCCGGCCTTGTACAGCCTACCACGGGCCAGATCCTCATCAACGGCTTCGACATCAATACCGAAAAAGACCGGATCCATGGGGTCATCGGCTATGTGTCGCAAGACGACCTGCTCATCGAGGAGCTGACCGTCTACCAGAACTTGTACTACAACGCCAAGCTGTGCTTTGCCGACTTTACCGAAGAGCAACTGCACCAGCGCGTCATGGAGGTATTGGAAAACCTCGGCCTGGACCAGCGCAAAGACCTGCGCGTGGGCAATCCGTTGGACAAGACCATCAGCGGTGGCCAGCGCAAACGCCTCAACATCGCCCTCGAGCTGATCCGCGAGCCCGCCATCCTCTTCCTCGACGAGCCCACGTCGGGCCTCTCGTCGCGCGACTCCGAAAACGTCATCGACTTGCTCAAAGAGCTCTCGTTTAAGGGCAAGCTGATCTTTGTCGTGATCCACCAGCCTTCGTCAGACATCTACAAGATGTTCGACAAGATGATCATCATGGACACCGGCGGCTACCCGGCGTACTACGGTCCGCCGGTGGAAGCCGTAACATACTTTAAAAAGTCGACGCACCAGGTAGACAGCAACCGCGGCCAATGCGAGACCTGCGGTAACGTAAACCCCGAGCAGATCTTCAACATCATCGAGGCCAAGGTGGTCGACGAGTACGGGCAGCCAACCAACAAGCGCAAGATCACCCCGCCGCAGTGGTATGACCTGTACAAAGAACGCTTCAAGATCAACAAGGTCGAAGACGTGCGCGAAGAACCGCCGCACTCGTTGACACTCCCCAACAAACTGCGCCAGACACTTGTCTTCGCGACGCGCGATACACTGTCGAAGCTCAGCAACAAGCAGTATTTGTTGATCAACCTGCTCGAAGCACCGCTGCTGGCCATCATCCTTGCCTTCATCATCAAATACCGCAGCGCACCGGGGGGTAAAGAATACATCTTCCGCTTCAACGACAACTTCCCCGCCTTCATGCTCATGAGCATAATCGTGGCGTTGTTTATGGGCCTCACGGTAAGTGCCGAAGAGATCATCCGCGACCGGAAGATCCTGCGTCGCGAGTCGTTCCTCAACCTGAGTTGGAACAGCTATCTCATGTCGAAAGTGTGGATCCTGTTCACCCTGTCGGCCATCCAGACGTTCTTGTTCGTCCTCATCGGCAACCTCATCCTGGAGATCGAGTGGAGCATGCTCCTGCCCTTCTGGCTGGTATTGTTCACAACGTCGTGTTTTGCCAGCGTGCTCGGTCTGAACATCTCGTCGGCCTTCAACTCGGCCGTTACCGTGTATGTCATGATCCCGCTGCTGCTCATTCCGCAGATGATCCTGAGCGGTTTGCTGTTCAGCTTCGACAAGCTCAACGACCTGATCAGCACCAAAGGCAAAGTACCCATCGTGGCCGATATGATGGCCTCCCGGTGGGCCTACGAGGCCCTGGCCGTGTACCAGTTCAAAGAGAACTCGTACGAGAAACCCTATTACACCTTCGAGAAGATCGAAGCGCAAGCCGACTTCCGTTCCTCCTTCCTGGTGGACGAGCTTGACAAGAAGCGCCGCGACATCGCCGCCAACCTCGACGAAAAGGCGGACTCGGTCCGGCAGAAGCTGCAAAGCGACCTGACCATCATCGAAGCCACCTTGCGCAAGGACTACTTCAAAAAGGGTCTGGAGAAGGAGCTGGCCGCCGACTGGACGCTGAAAGACTTCACACCGGCCTTTAACAAGAAGCTGGAAGATTTCCTCATCGCCTACAAGAAGTTCTACCAGGGCGCGTATAACAAAGCCGTGGCAGCCCGTGAGAACGTGATCCTCCAACTGGAGAAAGATCCCGACTACAAGCTGAACGACTACAAGAACAACTACTTCAACGAAAGCCTGGCCGACCTGGTGAAGAACGTGAACGAAAAGAACCGGATCATCGAGTTCAACGGAGAGCTTATTCAACAGATCAACCCCGTGTTCCTGCCACCCGCACCCAAAGGTCCGCTGGACTACCGGGCACAGTTTTTCGCACCGGAAAAGGAGTTCCTGGGCATCTCGTTCAGCACCTATTGGTTCGACCTGCTGGTCATCTGGATCATGGCAGGCTTGCTGTACATAACCCTTTACTTCGAGCTGTTGCGTAAGTTTATCGAGTCCTTCGACAAGATCGAGGGCAAGCTGAGCCTGCCGAAGGCAAAAAAGAAATAAAGCATGCAGGTAACATTTTGGCCAGGAATGCTTAATTTTTAAATTTGTAAACTGATAATTTTATATCATTTAATCACTCTGTATGAGAATATTACCTATCGGGCTCTGTCTGGCAATCCTACTGTCTGCTTGCGGAGGTAAGAAACCCGACGAACAAGCCTTCCTGGAAGAGATAGATTCGGCTAAAACCGAAGGCCCTACCATATCCGAAGAAGTCATTGGCGACATTCTTCAACAGATCCCCAGTCCGTTGGAGATCTCCGTGCTCCTGAAAGAATCGGGCAAGAAGTATAACGCCTCTTACCTCAACTCTCCGGACAACACCTCCAAGTACAACACCAACTACAAAAAAGCCCTCAACCTGGGCCTTTATGGTACCGACCTGGGCTACACTAACATCTACGAGCAGAACCAGGACGGTGTGAAGTACATGGCTTCTATCAAAACCCTGGCAGACGGTCTGAGCATCGGTCAGTTCTTCGACATCGAAACCATCGGCCGCCTGGCCACCAACAGCAAGAACCTCGACTCGCTGCTGCTGATCACCACCCAGAACTTCAACACCATCAACCACTATCTGCAATCGCAGGGCCGCGCAAACCTCAGCGTGCTGTTCCTGACCGGTGGCTGGCTGGAAGCGCTGCACATAACCTGTGCTACTGCTATGGCAAACCCCGACAATCAGCAGCTGAAAGAAACGATCGGCGAGCAGAAGATCATCCTCGAAAGCATCATGCTCCTCCTCTCCTTCTACAAGGAGTCGGACCAAAACATGGCATCATTGTTGACTGACATGGAAGAGCTGAAGAAAGTGTACGACAAAGTTAAGATCACGTACACGTACAAAGAATCTACGATGGAGATCGTGAACGGAGTAGCCGTTATCAAAGATAACAGCACAAGCACGATTGAAATTACTCCCGAAGATATTGCCAGCATCAGCGCGGTTACCTCTTCCATCAGAACCAAGATTATATCATAAGCTAAGAATAAGAAATACAGGCGTCCTATGAAAAAGTTAATGTTTATTGTTCTATCCGTTTTCGTTCTGAGCACATTGGAAGTTATCGGACAGTGCAACTCGGAAGCCCTGAGCAACCAGTGTATTCCCAAACTGGCCGAAGGATTTAACTTTCTGAAAAGCTATAAGATCGAAAAAGGAGGAAAGGATTTCGTGGAGTATTCATATGTGTTCACCAAAGGCACACAATATATGATCAACATCTGCGCTTCGGCCCAGCCCACAGACGGCATCGTGGTAAGCCTTTTCGACTCTAACCGGAACAAAGTAGCTACCAGCAAGATCAACGGTCAGTTCGTGTCGGCCATTGCCTATCCGTGCAACACCACCGGCATCTACTACATCCAGTATACCTTCGACGGTTCGACAACATACTGCGGCGGCAGCGCCCTCGGCTTCAAACGCTGATCGCAACACCCCCGAAAGAATAACAACAAAAAGGCCTTCCCACGGAAGGCTTTTTTATTTCTAATTGAATTAAGCTTTATCGGTATAGTAGGGGCGTAGCCCCTACATATAATGCGCATCTGGCGCGAGGTACTGTCATAAGATCCAAGTAGTGGATTAATAATTTCGTGTTATGATATTCGGCACAGAAAAGTTTGGGTCATAGGGGCGAAGCCCCTATATACATTAGTATCTGGCGCGAGTCTTCCGACCAACGGGAGGGCGACTCGTGCCCAGCACCATTCGTGCAAGAATGGAGGGCGGTCTCCCGACCCCGACCGCCCCACAAATTGTTTTCGAGCCGCACAGGCAACAGCCATCACCAGCCACCGCACCTCGCACAAAGTCAAACACCAGCCCGGCAGCATTTATTCGTATCTTCGTCAAATATGCAGCACGAAGTCACCTTCACCACCCGCGCCCGCTACCAAAAGCTCGGCACCATCACCGGGCACACAAAGCACGTATGGTTCGTCCTGCACGGCTACGGCCAGCTCGCCCAGTACTTTGCCCGTAAATTCCGCACCCTCGAAGACGCCGGCATCTGCGTTGTCGCCCCCGAAGCCCTCTCGCGCTTTTATCTGGAAGACGTCACCACGCGCATGCAGAGCGGCAACAACCGTGTAGGTGCCACATGGATGACCCGCGAAAACCGGCAGATGGACATCGATAATTACATACACTATCTGAATGCCGTATACCAGCACGAGATCCCGCTGTCCCATCCGTTGCAAGTAACCATCCTCGGCTTCTCGCAAGGCGCCGCGACGGCCACACGCTGGGCCATCAATGGCCATATTCCGTTTCACCGGCTCATCCTCTGGGCAGGGATCTTTCCGCCCGATATGGACCTCGAAACAGGACGCGAAGTATTAAAAGACAAAGAAGTTGTATTGGTACACGGCACATCTGATCCGTTCCTGACAGACGAACGATTTGCCGAGATGGAAACGCTCTCGGCCAGGCTGAACGTCACCCCCAACCGCCTGACCTTCGACGGAGGCCACGACATCCACGAAGGCACACTGGCCCAGCTTCTCTAACAACACTTATCCGCGCTTCACCTGCGTGCTGCTCGCCTGCGCCGTGGGGAAAACCGTAATATCCGCCAGCACCACATGCGGCGGCGCTTGCAATACATATAGAATGATGTCGGCAATGTCTGTCCCTTTCAGTGGCGTCATGCCTTGATAGGGCGCAGAAGCCTTTGTTTCATCGCCCTTAAAGCGCACAAGCGAAAACTCCGTTTCCACAAGTCCCGGATTGATGGACGTCACTTTTATACCGTAGGCATTCAAGTCCATCCGCATGCCGCGGGTCAACGCATCGACGGCAAACTTGCTGGCGCAGTATACATTGCCGTTGGGGTATACTTCCTTCCCCGCAATAGAGCCCAGGTTGATGATGTGCCCCGACTGCCGGCCCGTCATGACCGGAAGCACCTCTTTCGATACATACAGAAGTCCCTTTACGTTGATATCGATCATCGCATCCCAATCCGCCAGGCTTCCGGTTTGTATCGGGTCGAGACCATGCGCATTGCCCGCATTGTTGATCAATACATCGATGGCGCGCCACTCCGCCGGCAGCGATGCGATCGCACGCTGTACGTCCGCATGCTCGCGCACATCAAACGACAGCGTCGTTACCCGGGTGTGCGCCGTCAGCTCCTGCTGCAAGACATCCAACCGCTCGCGGCGGCGACCGCATAGAATGAGTTCAAAGTTGTGGGCGGCCAGCAACCGGGCCGTGGCCTCGCCGATGCCGGATGTCGCACCCGTGATCAGGGCT
This sequence comes from Dawidia soli, assembly GCF_018598185.1. GTDB lineage: Bacteria > Bacteroidota > Bacteroidia > Cytophagales > Cyclobacteriaceae > Ohtaekwangia > Ohtaekwangia soli. Next base: position 19,538 of record NZ_JAHESC010000060.1, on the reverse strand, counting down.
ATTCTTTTCTGCATACGCAAAGACTAAACTATTGGAACAGGAAGTATACCGTAACGGTATTCGTCGTTATACTTTTCAACGGCTGCCCGTAAATATTGTTTTTATTGTCGAGGATGTTGAACAGACCATGAGAGAAACGGATCTCCGGCGAGAACTTGAACAACGGGTAATACAGGTCGAATCCAAAACCACCCTCCAGGCTCAGGTTGCTGCCGGTGATCTCCAGCGACTCACCGTTTTTACCGTTTTTCTTACCCGACGCTTCGATCGCAGGTGTGACACCCCCGATCATATACATGCGGATGTTCCCACGCCGTTGGGATTTATATTTCAGCAACAGCGGAAACTCCACCATGGTACTTTCCAGCAGCAAGTCTTCCCGCGGGGTCTTGTCGGTATAAAGATAACTTACCTTGTTCTCATAAAACCCCACTTTGGGCGTAAGCCGCACATCCACCTGGTCATCCAGACGATAGTTGACAATAAACCCCAGCGAGAACCCACCCGACCAGGCACCGATAACAGAGTGCACGGAGTCGAACTGCTGGCTGACAAACGGGTCGGAATATTTTAACTTGAACGCCGAGCTATGGATCCCGATGAGAAAGCCATAGGTAAGCTTACGGTTGTCGTAGTTAGGATTGTTGCGCGGTGCCCAGCGGGCCCGCTTTCCCATCGTCGTTTGTGCTGCAGCACCGCCCCACAAAAACAGTAGGCAAAGGACAACACCTACTTTGTGCCTGTGTATATAGAACTTATTCCAAATGTGAGAGATCTGCATTGTGTCTGTTTAAAACCGACCGTGGTTAAGATGCGAACAAAGTCCTCTCCATCCGGAAAAGCCGCTACAGACTCAGGCAGGTAAGTATAGGCGGACTTGTCGCTCGAAACCAGGCTTCCTATTTTAGGCAAAACGAACCGAAAGTAAAAATGGTATACCTGCTTGAACGGAAATTTACGCGGGCGCGAGAATTCCAGCACCACGATCCGGCCGTTTGGCCGTAATACGCGGTGGATCTCCTGTAAACCCCGTTCCAGATTCTCAAAGTTGCGTACACCAAACGCCACGGTCACGGCATCGAACGAAGCATCCTCAAACGGCAGGTTTTCAGAGTCACCGCTCAGCAGCGTGATCTTCTGGTCCAGCTTGCGCTCGCGCAGTTTTTTGCGCCCAACTTCCAGCATGCCTTCGGAAATGTCGACACCCGTGATCTTTTCGGGATTGAGGCTCAGCGCCTGGATGGCAAAGTCGCCCGTACCGGTGGCCACGTCGAGGATGTGACGGGGCTTTTGGGCCTTTAGCAGATTGACAGCCTTGCGGCGCCATCCACGGTCAATGCCCATGCTGAGAAAATGATTCAAAAAGTCATACCGGTGGCTGATGTTGTCAAACATCCTGGCCACCTGCTCCTTTTTGCCGGTGTTTTGTTCTTTATATGGAACGACTGTCATAGCGGTGATCCCCGCCGCGAAGGTAGGGGGTTTTAAGGGAATCACAGCGCGCCGTCAGGCGCTTATTTCAGCACCGTAAACTCGACGCGGCGGTTCAGCTCACGCCCCTCCTCCTCGTCGTCGTTGCTGGCCAGCGGCCTGGACTTACCATATCCCGTGGCTTTGATGCGACGTGCGTCAACGCCTTTTTTGGTCAGATAGTCTTTTACCGCCTCCGCGCGCTTGCGTGACAGGAACAGGTTGTAAGCTTTGGTACCGACAGCGTCCGCATGCCCGCCTATTTCAATCTGCATATCAGGGTTCGACCGCATCATCGCCTCGAGCTTGTTCAGCTCGGTATACGATTCGGTCTGGAACGTAGCTTTGTCGAAATCAAAATACAGGTTCCGCAGAATAGACGTCGCGCCGATGCTGATCTTGCGCAGCTCGATCGTGCGGCCCACCGTCTTTTCGTCGGTAGAAGCACCCGCGATGCGCACATTCTGGTTCACGAAGATGTAACCGTCGGCATCCACCGACAAACGATAGTCCTTCGGTTGCTGGCTCTTCACCGAGAAGGTATACACACCGTTGCCATTGTTGGTCAGCGGAACGATCACGTTGTCTTTCGCACCCACCAGTTTTACTTTCGCGTTCACCGGTGTTTTGCTGTCTGAATCAACGATCGTCACCTCGTACTTCAGCGGAATAGTCTCCTTCTTCACCGGCGCTACTTTCGGCTCGGTCTTAACAGGCTCCGTTTTTACCGGCTCCTTCGTCGGTTGTTTGGTGGCATCTGTCTTCGTCGGATCGTTCACCGGCGGTGTCACCGGCTCCACCGTAGTGGGCTCTTTTGTCTGATCGTTGCGCGCCACCGTCACCGGGTCAGGCGTAGGCTCTTTGATCGGATCGGGCTCTTTGACCGGGGTCGGCGTTGTCTTTGACGCCAGGTTCTTCAGACCATCGGGAATGGTGATCATATAGATATCGAGGTAGCCCATGCCATCCTCCCGCACAGAAGAATAGTACGCACGCTTGCCGTCTTTCGACGCCACAAAGAATACGTCGTCGTCCGGTGTGTTGATCGGGTAGCCCAGGTTTTCAGGTTCGCTCCACTCGTTCGAAGCCGGGTCGAACGTCGCACGGAAAACGTCAAAGCCGCCCATGCCTCTGCGGCCGCGGCTACTGAAATACAGCGTGGTCCCATCGTAGTCGATGAACGGACCGTCGTCATCGACCTCCGTATTGATCTTCGGACCGAGGTTCTTCACATTCGACCAGGCACCCTTGCTGTCTTTGGTCGCACGGTATATATCCAGGCCACCGTAACCACCGGGGCGGTTACTGGAAAAATATAATGTCTTTTCATCGGCAGACATCGAGATCGACTTTTCTTCAAAGCTCGAGTTGATGATCCCCGGCAACGGCGCGGGCGGGCTCCATACACCGTTCGTGCGCTCGCTGAAGTAGATGTCGCCACCGCCGTCATCCTTAAAAATGAACAGCGTATTACCATCGGCCGAAAGCGAAAGGTTAGAGTCATGATACGGCGTGTTCACAGGCTCACCGATGTTTTTAGCAAACGACCACTTGCCGTCCTTTTTAGTAGAAAAGAAAATATCTTCCCACGGTTTGTTATCGTCAAACACGTTTTGGTTCAAGTTGTCATCGCGGCGGCGCGTCGTAAACACCACCTCGTCCTCCGTCTCGTTAAACACCGGAGCATAATCTTCAAATTCGGAGTTGATCTCCCGGCCAATGTTGACGATCGAAAAATTCTGCGGGTTCGATACGAACTGCTTACCATTCTGACATTCATAAATAGCCCGGTCGACAACCGCCAGATCTATTTTGTCCTTGCCCTGATAGTTGGACTTCTTGCTGAGCTTGTCTTTATACAGGTTGTAGTAATAAATGGCCATGTCGAAGTTCTCGCCATACTGGTAGCTTCGGCCGATCAGGTACTCGATGTCGAACCGGTACGCCGGATCCTGCCGCATGACACGCTTGAGATACTTCACCGCCAGGTCTTTGCCGATGGTTAAAAGCTGTAAGCGGCCGGCTTCAAAGTTCGCTTTGATAAAGGTAGTATCCAGGTCGGCAGCCGTAACCATCAGGCCACGGGCATCGTCGATCGCTTTTGTTTCAGCAATCATGCCCTCTGCAACTTCCATATACTCCCGTGCTGTCTCCTTAGGATCTTGTTGACTAAAACCGGGGATAAAAAGCACCAATAAAAAAGCTAAAAAAATCAGTACACTGCGGATACTGGACATCGCTAAAAAATTTTTGACCTTAAAGGTATGATAAAAATGTACCCCAAGATACTAAAAAGTGGGGATTTTAAACAGAAAACATAGATCATAAACTACACGGTTCTTACATTATTAGTATTTTGCCCTTCAATTATTACTTTAACAGATGAAGATTACTTCCGCCGAGTTTATTTCCAGTTATGCCGATCTCCGCAAATGCCCCGCCCCCGATAAGCCCGAGTTTGCTTTTATAGGCCGCTCAAACGTAGGAAAGTCTTCTCTTATCAACGCATTGACCCAGCAGAAAAAGCTCGCCAAGATCTCCGCCACACCCGGTAAAACCCAAACAATCAATCACTTCCTGATCAACGAGTCCTGGTACCTGGTCGACTTGCCCGGCTACGGATATGCCAGCGTAAGCAAAAGCACCCGCGAAGGTTTCGGCCGCATGATCGAAGATTACGTAGGCAAGCGCGAGAACATTTCGTGTTTATTTGTGCTGATAGACTCCCGGCTCGAACCGCAAAAGATCGATCTGAGCTTCATCAATTGGGCGGGTAGCAAGGGGGTGCCCCTGGCCATTATCTTTACAAAAGCCGACAAGCTGGGTAAAAATGACCTCAGCAAAAACATTCGCCGGTTCGAAAAGGCACTGCTGGAAGAATGGGATGAAACGCCCCCCCTATTGGTGACCTCCGCCGAAACCAAATTGGGTCGCGAAGATGTGCTCACCTTTATCGACGAAGCCATTCAGCGAACACCGGAAGAGACGCCGGAAGCATAGCACGCAAAGCTTTTTGCACAGCCTGGGACTTTTCAATCCTTTCCTTAGCTTTGCCGCTTAGACTCTGAAAACTCCCGTATGACTTTAGCCGAACTAGCGACCATCTCCGGAAAAGGAGGATTGTTTAAAGTAGTAGCCCCGACCAAATCTGGCGTCATCCTCGAATCCCTGGACGAAGCCAGGACCAAGCTGGTCGCTACCGCCAACCACCGCCTGTCCCTGCTTAATGAGATCTCGATCTATACCACCACAAAAGAAGGTACCGTAGCATTGGAAGGTGTATTGAAAAAGATCCATGCAGAATACGGCGCCGACCCGGGCGTAGACGGCAACGCCGACAGCACAGAGCTCAAAGCTTTCCTCAAATCCGTACTGCCGGAATTTGATGAAAGCCGCGTCTACGTTTCGGACATCAAGAAGCTCGTCAAGTGGTACGAGCTGATCCAGAAGTTTGCCCCGGAAATTCTGACCGCCGCCGAAACAAGCACTGAAGAAAAAGCAGCATCCTAAGACGCGCTTTCCAGTTCGCCCGCTTTCTCTACCATGTTGAGCGACCCGACGTAAAAGGCCGTACGCTGGTGCAACGTCGCCGGCGTGAGGTCGAGTATCCGCTCGTGTCCATTCGTGGCGGCACCACCGGCCTGCTCGGCAATGAACGCGAGCGCATTGCACTCGTATATCAGCCGCAACTTGCCCTTCGGATCTTTGGCTGTCGCCGGATAAATGTAGATACCACCCTTCAACAGGTTGCGATGAAAGTCCGCCACCAGCGAGCCGATATAGCGCGCCGTATAGCGCTGATCTTTACAATACTGGATATAGGCCTTCATCGGCGCTGAAAACGAATTGGCAGACCCCTCGTTCACCGAGTATATTTTCCCATCCACGGGCATGCGCATGTCGGGATGCGATAAGAAATATTCACCGAGCGTAGGCTCATACGTAAAGCCATTCACACCATGGCCTGTCGTATAGACCAGCATCGTCGAGGAACCATACAGCACATACCCCGCCGCCACCTGCTCGCTGCCCGGTTGCAAAATATCTTCTTCCTGGATCGGCGTCCCCACCGGGCTCTTACGCCGGTAAATAGAAAAGATAGTACCGATCGAAACGTTCACGTCGATGTTGGAAGAGCCGTCGAGCGGGTCGATGGCAATAACATACTTGCCGTCGTTGTTGAGGTCTACAAAGGTATCCAGCTCTTCCGACACCAGCGCGGAGGCTTCTCCCCCTTTGGTCAGCGCCCGCGTAAAACGGATGTTGGCCAGCACATCAAGCTTCTGCTGGTCGTCGCCGGCCAGGTTTTGCGAACCGACTGCCCCCATGATGTCGATAAGACCCGCTTTGTTCACCTCGCGGTTTACAACTTTAGAGGCCAGGGCGATATCCCGCAACAATTGCGAAAGCTCCCCGCTGGCGTAGGCAAACTGGTCCTGGTTGTTTTTGATGAACCGGTCGAGGGTCGTGCCGATCGGAACTGCAATTCTTGAAGATTCAATGCTTGGTGTGTTAGCATTATTAAATGATCTTTGCATGCCTTTATTTTTACGGTAAAGGTAATTACGCAAACGATTTAGTTAATCAGAATGGAGGTTTTTAAATTTGGCGGGGCATCCTTAAAAGATGCTGCCGGCATCCGCAACGTCGCGAAGATCATCGGCTCCAAAGCAGCCAGCAACCTGCTGGTAGTGGTCTCGGCCATGGGCAAAACAACCAATGCCCTCGAACGGGCCGTGGCCCTGGCGCAAAAGAACCAGGACGCGTCACCCGAGCTCGCCCCCCTGCACGATTACCACCTCCAGGTAATGCGCGACCTCTTCCCCGACAACCATCCGGCATACGCCGCCGTCGACGACCTCTTCGACACGCTCCGCAAAGAGCTGAGCAGCCCCGGTGAATACGACCAGGTATACGATCAGGTAGTATCCGGCGGTGAGCTGATCTCCTCGGTCATCGTACACCACTACCTCCTCAGCCAGTCTATCCCGACACATTGGCTAGACGCCCGCACGTGCATTGCCACCGACCGCACCTTCCGCGAAGGCAAGATCGACTGGACCCGGACCGAAGGCAACATCGCCGGCCTTCCACCCATCCTGGCCGACCACGTCATCATCACCCAGGGCTTCATAGGCCGCTCCACCGACGGGCTCACGCTGACACTGGGCCGCGAAGGCTCAGACTTCTCTGCCGCCATCTTCGCCTCTTGCCTGCGCGCCGCCGCCGTCACCATCTGGAAAGATGTACCCGGCGTCATGAACGCCGACCCCAAGCGCCTGCCCGCCGCCGTCGTGTTTGAAGAGCTGCCCTTCCAGGAAGCTGCCGAGATGACCTACTACGGCGCCAACGTCATTCACCCCAAGACCATCAAGCCCCTGGCAAACGCCAACATACCCCTGCTGGTAAAGAATTTTACAGACCCTTCCCTGCCCGGCACCCGCATCCACGCCTGCAAGATCGATAACCTCCCCCCGCTGATCGTATTTAAAGAAAATCAGTGCCTGGTATCGTGCCGCGTAACAGATTATACATTCGTCAACGAACAACAGCTCAGCCTGATCTTTAACGCGCTCTCCGACCTCGACCTGCGTGTAAACGTAATGCAGAACTCCGCCATCTCCTTCTCCTTCTGCCTCGACTTCCGCGAGAACAAGATCATGAGCCTGATCCGCAAGCTGCAACAACAATTCGAAGTATTTTATAACACGGGCCTGACATTGATCACCGTAAAGAACTACGACAAGCAAACATTCGATACCTATCGCAACAGGTCCAACGTGCTGCTGGAACAATCGTCACGCTCCACCCTGCAAGTATTGGTGCGTTGATCACGCCGCGCCGCCGGCGGCTGGCCACGGCTGGGGCCAGTCTCCGGCCGCCCTCGTCCCAGGGCGTAGCCAACCCGCACTAGCTACGACCAGCCGTTCCACGTTGGAGAGAGGGGTGTGGGGGGAGGATAATGCTGCTAGGTTTAGCCCCGATCAACTTCGATCTGAATATGAATTGAGATGGGTCTGTTATAGCCCTACAGGGCTATAACAATTGTATTTCAATACTATTTTAATGCTATTTCAATACTATGATATATCCGAAGTATTCCACCTGTTAGATCCGCAAAACTACTTCGCCAGGTCCTTTTCCAGCTCCCGGATAAACACATCCATCGACCGGTCCAGGATATCAAAGACCTCCTGAAACCCCGCTTCGCCGCCGTAATACGGGTCCGGCACCTCGTGCCCCTTCCCGTGCGGATCAAAATTGCGCATCAGCTGCACCTTGGCCTCATGGCCCTTTGAACCCTCCACACGCAGAATGTTCTGGTGGTTGCTGTTGTCCATCGCCAGGATATAGTCATAATCCCCAAAGTCGGCATTGCACAATTGCCGCCCTGCGTGGCTGATCGTGACGCCGTTTTTCAACGCATTGGCAATGGTGCGGTGATCCGGCGAATCGCCAATGTGATAATTAGCGGTGCCGCAGGAATCAGCCTCCACGTGTTGCTCCAGCGATGTTCCTTTGATCTTGTGCTTGAAAATGGCCTCGGCCAGGGGTGAGCGGCAGATATTGCCTAAGCAAACAAACAATACTTTTTTACGTTTCATCGTGCTATTTCGTGGCCACACCGACATACAGAGGCCGGTCGATGTAAAAATAATGCACAAGGGGTTACAAAAGGCTCGCATGTGGTATTTATATATGCATAGCACACTTTTAGTACTGCCTTTTGGTTTGAAAAGCCCGCCCTCAAAAGTGGGCTTTTCTCTTTTTGTGTTAATTTCCTTCCCGGTTCGTCCGTAACCCGGTTTAACACCGCAAACGCCGCAAAAAACCAAACCCGTATGGAATTCATCCAAGTCCAGTCCCAATATGCTCCCGCCGTTGCCCTGATCCGTCTGCAGCGCCCCAAAGAGCTCAATGCCCTGAATTTACAACTCATGCAGGAATTACGCGACGGCCTCCAGCAATTGGATCGCGACGAGGCCGTACGCGCCATTGTACTCACCGGCAACGACCAGGCCTTTGCTGCCGGCGCCGACATTCGCCAGATGGCCGACAAGACCGCCGTCGACATGCTCATCACCGATCAGTTCAGCACCTGGGACCAGATCCGCAAAACACACAAGCCGCTGATCGCCGCCGTATCCGGCTTTGCGCTGGGCGGCGGCTGCGAGCTGGCCATGACATGCGATATGATTATTGCGTCAGAGACCGCGCGCTTTGGCCAACCCGAGATCAAAATTGGCGTCATGCCCGGCGCCGGTGGTACGCAACGCCTCACCAAAGCCATCGGCAAAGCCAAGGCCATGGAGCTGGTGCTCACCGGCCGGTTCCTGTCGGCAGAAGAAGCATTGTTCTATCGATTGGTGAACAAAGTAGTACCCGTGGAAATGTACTTACAGGAAGCCGTAAAGCTGGCCAGTGAGATTGCAACAATGGCCCCCGTGGCGGCACGGCTGGCAAAGGAAGCCGTCAACCGCTCCTTTGAAACACACCTCGACGAAGGCCTGCATTTCGAACGCAAGAACTTCTACCTCACGTTTGCCTCTGAAGATCAGAAGGAAGGCATGCAAGCCTTCATCGAAAAGCGCGCACCCTCCTATCGGGGAAAGTAAGACGGTTATTTGATCACCTCCTTTAACACCTTCCGCGTCTTACGGTTCGGCAGGAATCGATACACCGCGTTGAAGCGGAAATTACCCGTGTTCAATGAGCTGGCTATCGCATCACGGTTGGACGAGATCCGCGCGATCTGATGCACGAACGTAAAGCTTAGCGCCCACTTGTCAGAATTATACCCCGCAAAAAGACGCGCCAGCGAATTGGGGCTGAACGATTCCGAATGCTCGATGCCCTCATCGGTATAGATCAGATTTTTGCCGTAGTCAAGGCTGACATTGGACGAGGCCGTAGCGAAGAAATGTTTTTTAAACACGAACGTGTACGCATAGCCGATACTCGGCCCCGTTTCAACAAAGCTGACACGATCGATGGCGTGGATCCCCGTCGCATCGTTTATCGGCGAGGGTATAAAACTGCTATCGGCTTTGCCGCGCCCCACAAAGATCTCCCATCCCAACAAAAAAGAGCCGGCCGACCGCTTCTGCCATTCGTTCTGCAGGAATGATGCGCGGTACGAAAACCGGCGGTGGTTGAATAAGTAAAGTCCCGAAGCACCCACCATCTGCACCAGCATGTCGGGGCGCTGGTAGTATGTGCCGTCTTCTTTGCGCAGCGATTCATTGTTCAGGTAAAAGCCCCGGTAGAATTGCCCGAAGAGGTCGATGACGATCTTGCGGCCATAGTTGTGCACTTGCAGGTCCAGGTAGCGGGTCTTTCCACGGTTGCCGGTAGGGTTCAGGAACGGAAAGCCGTAGGCCAGGTTCAGTGTCGCCCACTTGTACGTGGCCCCGATGCCCATGTTCAGCGTGGTGTTGGGCCGGTAGCGCAGGCGCACTCCGTCATCCAGTGACCGGAGGTCGAACGAGGTGTACTTGCGTGAGAAATAATAGCGACCGGTGATGTACCGCTCGTACGACACGTAATAGGTCGGGTCATTTTCGGTCTGGGTGGTCTGAGCGCTTGCCCCCAGGAGGCTGAGCAGAAAGAATAGCAGAAGGAATCGTGTTTTCAAGCGCAGGGGGTGTTATCGGGGCCGGTGGCACCCGTAAAAAAACCGTTCCTCCCGCGATAGTTATTCACCCCAAAACAACGTTTTTCACAACAATTCACCATTCACCTCAACCTTTGCGGGGCCATTGACGATTAAATACTTTACCTTCAAACCACAATCCTCCGGCTATGGTATCGCTGCAGCAACTCAACGCCCCCTGCCCTTATTACCTCAACGACGACCGGAAGAACACGGTCCTCACCTTCGGCATCACACTCTTGTTGATAGCGACCATGGTCGCCTCCGATCCCGCGTGCAGACAGGGCGGACCGAAGGTGCTGATCATCGGCTCGGTGGTGTTCCTGGTACTCTTCAGCCACATCGTATTATTGCCCAAACTTTTACCGGCACCCTTTGACACCCTCCAGTGGACGCTCGGCAAGTACCTGGCGTTTACGGCCTGGCAGCTTATTCTATGCGGACCGGCCATTGCCATTGTCAAACATGTACTGCACCTGCACCATGAGCCCATCGGCCTGGGAGAGGCAATACTTGCCACGTACCCGCGCATTGTTACATACGGCATCATCCCCGTCGGCGCCGGCACCATGATCCTTCGTACATATGCCTTAAAAGAGAACCTGCGCAACGCCATCCAGGCCAATCAGGAGCTGGAACGCATCCGTACGCTGAAAGAAGAGAGAAAAGAAGAAACGACGCAGGACACGGAATCCCACCGCATCACCATTTCATCGGACACACGCGAGACACTCACCTTGAATCTTCCCGACCTGTTGTACGTAGAGGCCGATGACAACTACTCCACTATTGTGTGGAAGAATGGCAAGGGAGTGGAGAAGAAGATCTTGCGCATCAACCTCAAGAACATGGAAGCGCAGCTCAATAATTCGTTTGCACTGCGTTGCCACCGCTCGTTTATCGTAAATATCTACGCCATCGATCACATCAGCGGCAACACCAACGGCTACAAGCTCAGCATACGCGACACCGACTTCTCTGTGCCCGTATCGCGGTCCAAAGGCAAGGAAGTGATCGGCAAGCTCAAGCAGTTGCGCGATATGATCGAGCTGTATTAATACCAGAACGGCTTACCATTCACCCCACACGTTGTTACTGGCGACGTAATCCACTCCATTCACGCCATACCGGCGCTGCGGCATACGTTATCGTGCATCATTTTCGTCTAAGAAGGCACGATAACTAATCCCCCGTAAGCGCTTCTATGAAACCAACCAAGCTATCAATTCTCATCCTGCTGACCGTCGTGTGCACCGGCCTGACATTTTCGCTGGCGGCACAGTCCACCCAAACGATTCGTGGAAAGATCTCCGACGGTGTGAGCAACACACCGCTGATCGGTGTGAGTGTAACCGTAGTCACGACCGATCAACGATCCTTTGGCGCCGTCACGGACGCCAACGGCCAGTTTCGCATCGACAAAGTACCGGTGGGCCGCCACACGGTACGCATTACCTATATCGGGTATGAAGAGCAGTCCATTCCCAACACCATCGTCACCGCCGGCAAGGAAGTGATCCTGAACGCAGCACTGACCGAGAGCGTAAGCCAGTTAAACGAGATCGTCATCACCGGTACATCGCGCGAAGACAAGACCGCCACCAACAACGACATGGCCATTGTCAGCGCAAGGTCCTTTAACGTCGATGATACCAAACGTTACGCCGGTGCCATCGGCGACCCCTCGCGCATGGCAGCCAACTTTGCCGGTGTGGTCGGCGGCAACGATTCGCGCAACGATATTGTCGTCCGCGGCAATTCCCCGACCGGCATGCTGTGGCAGCTCGAAGGATTGAACATTCCCAACCCCAATCATTTCGGTGCACTCGTATCGACCGGTGGCCCGGTCAGCATGCTGAACAACAACAACCTCGACAAGTCTGATTTTATGACCGGCGCCTTTACAGCCCAGTATGGCAACGCCACCGCCGGTGTATTCGATCTCCGCCTGCGCGATGGCAACAACGAAAAACACGAATTCCTGGGACAGATCGGTTTCAACGGCTTTGAAGTGGGCGCCGAAGGACCGATCGGCAAGAATGGCGCTTCCTATATAGCGAACTATCGCTATTCAACGCTGGGTGTATTTCAATCATTGGGTATCGAGTTTGGTACCGGCTCCAGCACGCCCCTCTACCAGGACCTGAACTTTAAAGTCACCCTGCCCACGCGCAACGGCGGCAAGTGGTCCATCTTTGGTCTCGGTGGCGTCAGCGAGATCGACCTGCTCGGCAGTGAAGCGGACCTCGACGGCGACGCCGATCTGTATGGCAGTGAGAACACCGATTCCTATCCGCGTTACCGCACCGGCATCGCCGGCGTCAGCTACGAAAAGAGCCTGACCGAGCGCACCTATATACGCTTCACCGCCGGCGCCAGCGCCACACACGAAAAATTTACCGCCGACTCACTCGTGCGAAATACCGGGAACGAAGTCAGCCAACGGTACCTGCGCGCGCAAGCCGATATGAATACACAAAAATATTCCTTCAACGTACTGACACGCACAAAGATCAACGCCCGCAACAGCATCGTGTCGGGCTTCTACATCGACGCCCAGCAGTTCGACTTGTTCATGCGCAACGTATACGCCAACCTGGGCCGCGACACCGTGCGCATGAACGCCCGCGACAACGCCACCCTGTACCAGGCCTACAGCAACTGGAAACACCGTTTCGGCACCAACCTGTCGATGAACCTCGGCGTACACGCCCAATATTACTCGCTCAACGAGCAAGCCGCCGTCGAGCCGCGCGCAAGCGTACAATACATCATCAACCCACGCCACACCGTCAGCCTGGGATATGGCCTGCACAACCAGGCGCAGAACATCACAACCAGCGTTACACAAACCCGCACACCGTCGGGCGAAGTGATGCTCACGAACAAAGACCTGGACTTTACCACCAGTCAACACCTGGTGCTCACCTACGATTGGAATGTAACCGAGCACCTCCGTGTTAAAGCGGAGGGCTACTATCAATCCCTGCGCAACGTACCGGTCGAGCGCAAGGCGAGCTCCTATTCGGCAATCAATGCCGGCATGAGCTTCGCGGCAGAGGAAGAAGACAGCCTTGTCAACAACGGCACGGGCCACAACTACGGTGTGGAGCTTACGATCGAGCGATTCTTCCATCGCAACTATTATTTTCTGTTCACGACATCGTTGTTCGACTCCAAATATGAAGGCAGTGACGGCATAGAACGCAACACCGCCTTCAACACCGGCTACGTCGTAAACGCACTGGCAGGCAAAGAGTGGCGCGTGGGCAAGAACAAGAACTTCTTCTCGCTCAACCTCAAGCTGACGGCCATCGGCGGCAAGTATCTCATACCGATCAACTTCGAAAAATCACAACAAATGGGCCGCACCATATACCGTCCCGAGGCAGCGTACAGCGAACAACAAGATCCCTACTTTCGCACGGACCTGCGCCTTTCCTACCGCAAGGAATACACACGCAGCACGTTGGAGATCTCGTTGGACCTTCAAAACCTGACCAACAACAAAAACATTTTCGATCAAAGCTATAACCCGCGCACAAACGCCATCGTGACGCAGTACCAACAGTCGTTTTTCCCCGTGCCGTTCATACGGTATACATTCTAAGACCAGGACACGATAAGAAGGGATCGCGAGAGGGGGGTCGCCTGTATGGCGACCGGGTTTGATAGGCCAGGGCATCTTCGTTTAGCGGCGAAGGCCCTGGTATTTTTTAAACAGTGTCATCCGCCTCCACATCCTCCTGCGCAAACTTCTCGCTCCATCCCTTGCGGATCGTATTCTGCGCCGTCACCTTAGGAAGCGTCACCTCTTCGCGCAGCGACACAGGCGCCGGCGTGGTCTTCTTCCGGATCTTCATATTCAGAAACTCGATCCCCAGCGCGAAAGCCATGGCAAAGTATATATACCCACGCGGCACATGTACGTGCAGTCCTTCTACTACCAGCAACGTACCGATCATGATCAGGAAGGCCAGCGCCAGCAGCTTCATGGTCGGATGCTTGTTGATAAAGTCGCTGATGATGCGGGAGAAGAAAAGCATGATACCGAGTGAGATCACCACGGCAATGATGATGATCAGCACATTCTCCACCAAACCGATGGCGGTCAGGATCGAGTCCAGTGAAAAGATGAGGTCGATGAGAATGATCTGTACAACGGCGCTGCGGAACGTGATCACCTTATTCTTAGCAGACGACGTCGCCGTTCCCTCCAGCTTGCCGTGAATTTCGGAAACGCTCTTGCCGATCAGAAACAATCCACCGGCGAACAGGATCAGGTCGCGATAGCTTAGCGCAAACGCGCCGAGCGTCAGCACCGGCTTCTGTAAGCCGATCAACCAGCTCACCCCCAACAGCAGCGCGATGCGCGCGATCAAAGCAAGCCCTATACCGATCAAGCGGGCCCTCCCCTGTTGCTCGATCGGCAGCTTACCCGTGAGAATGGAGATGAAGACGACGTTGTCGATCCCCAGTACGATTTCCAGGAATGTAAGCGTCACAAGGCTGACAAGCCCCTCAGCAGTGAAAAGATGTTCCATGGGCAAAAAGTGTTATCTCTCCCACGTAAAAGATCAAGCCCACTCCACTACCGGCAATGCTGTACCACAAAAAGAAACGTTTACTGTTTTTGAGAAAGATACTCCACACCGCAGTTTCTGGCGCCGCGTATAGTGGCGGTCTCCCGACCGCCTTTACCTACAACTACTCCCACCACGTATCTGTGGGATATCCGCCACCCACAACAATCACCTCCCCGACCTTCGGCGTAGCAATCGCCATTCCCTCCTCAGCAGCCTTCTTCGTCACACGCTGAATAGGCTCGTTCCACGGATGCAGCGCCAGTCTGAACTTGGCCCAATGTACCGGCATCAATACCTTCGTCTGCAGGTCCTTTGCCGCCTGCACCGTCTCCTCCGGCATCATGTGTATAAACGGCCACTGCTTATCATACTGCCCCGACTCCAGCAACGCCAGGTCGAACGGTCCGAACGTATCGCCGATGTTCTTAAACGAAGGATCATACCCCGAGTCGCCGCCCACAAAGATCTTATGCGTGGCCGTCTTCAACACAAACGACGACCACAGCGTCTTGTTCCGTACAAAGCCTCTACCGGAGAAGTGGCGCGCAGGCGTGGCCGTCAATTCAATCCCCGGCAGGGCATTTGCCTGTTCCCACCAGTCGAGCTCATGGATCTTGCTTTCGGGCACGCCCCAATATGCCAGGTGGCTGCCTACGCCCAGCGAGGTGTAGATGGCGTGGGTGCGGGTGTGTATCTTTTTGATCGTGCTGTAGTCGAGGTGATCATAGTGATCGTGTGTGATGATCAGCAGGTCGATGTCGGGAAAGTCGTCGGCGCTATAGATCCCGGTGCCAGCAAATTGTTCGGAACCTGCGTACTGCACCGGCGATGCGCGTTTGCTGAAGACCGGGTCGACCAGGATATTCTTGCCGTCGATGCGCAGGAAGTATGACGAGTGTCCGAACCAAACGATCACCGGCTCCCGGCCACCGAGGGCGCGCAGGTCGGTCTTGACGGCGGGCAGCACGTGGTCAGGCTCGCGCAACGGGTCGGTCGCGAAGAAAAACTTCCGGAGCATGTCCGGATACGAAACATCGTCGGCCATCATGGCGGTGGGCAGTATGTTTTCAAAATGCCCGTTCTTGTAGTGCGGCGAGCGCTCGATCCGGGCCAGCCGCTCCCCCGACGGCAGCTTGCCAAACGACGGTTGTTGCATAAAAAGAAATACAGCAACCGCCAGGGCCACCACAATAAAGAACGCGATCATCATAATCTTCCGAAAAAGTTTCATACCCCTAAGTCGCTCGCAGCGAAGGTTTATTGTACCCGGGACCGGTGTAAAAATAGAAAGGCAATGCCCGAATCGACATTGCCTTTCCAAAACGGTGTCGGTAACGATTACCGCACGTTGATACCAAACCCTACCGTAAGGGCATTGTACTTCTGCACCGTGTAGTCAGCATGCAGGGTGATAACGGCCAGCTTCAGGCGGAAACCGGCTGTGGCACGGGGGCCGGAAGTTTTGAAGTCGATGTTGATCGGGTTGATCTCGCGCAGGTTCGGTTCGTAGGTACCGTTGTCGTTCAGGTCCCACTTGCCTTTGATGCCGATGTTGGACTTTACGATGTTGTAACCCAGACCACCGTACAGTGTCACCACCGAAAACTTCTTGGAGATCACGCCCTGGATAGTCGTAGCGTTCATCACCATTTCGGCCATCGGATTTTCCGTCTGGATCTCATCCGGTGTATAAGCATACTGCAGCTTCAGGTGCGTATAACCTACAAATGCCGACAGGTCGAACGGAATAACTTTAAAGCCCGGCAGCCATTGTTTGATGTCGTGCATCACGCCGATACCGAACATGTTGGCGCTACCGTCGTCGCCCAGGTCGATCTCGGGCATAAAGCGAAGCTTCAGGTCTGTATTCTTCGGAAGGCCGATCCCCAGGTGCACCATCGGGGTGGGTACCCAGTTCTTGCCGATCTCTTCTTTCAGGTCAAGGCCTTCAGGACCTTCGAAGGTCTCACCGCTGCCCTTGACACGGTATATGGGCGACTCGCCGGGACCGATAAGGGTAGGCGCCTCGTTGGGGTGACCCGTTACGCCTTCTTGCAATTCTATGTTGTTCAGGCCCGACACGCTATAGAACATTTCCTTATCAGGAATGCGCATGGCGCTCACCGTGATCGTCAGGTCGATGCCGATCAGCTTGTGAGGCTTGGCCGTGTTGTACCAGCCCGAGTTCAGGCCCAACGCAAAGCTCTTCATAAACGGGGCAATGTAGCCGCCGACAAGCTTCTCGCCGTCTTCCGCGTTTTCGCGGATCAGTTTGTCAATGTCGTCCTGGGCATACGTAGTGGTTGTCGCGGTGAACGCCAACACACCCGCCAATGCCGCCAATCGTAAAAATTTCATGATGGTTAAGGTGTTTTTAATTAGGAGTTTGAACAGTGCACATTCATTCGAAATTACCCCATTAGGTAAACTCCCTGAAAACCAGCATGTAAAAAAATGAAGAAGATCGTGCTACATGTAAGGTTTTAACACAAATCGTACACAACAACACGTACAGAATCAGGCTTCGTGTTAATTTTGCGTGGACATGATTGTACTGTATAATCTGGCGATTTTCCTGCTGGGCGTAGGGGCACGCGTTGCGGCGCTTTTTCACCCCAAAGCCAAGGCCTTTGCCAAAGGGCGGAAACGGATCTTTCACGAACTGGCAATACGCTTTGAGCGCCGGCAGGGATTCCTGGTGTGGGTACACTGCGCCTCGCTCGGTGAGTTCGAGCAGGGACGCCCCCTCATGGAAGCGCTGAAAGAACGTTTCCCCGATGTACGCATACTGCTGACATTTTTCTCACCCTCGGGCTATGAGGTACGCAAGCATTACGACAAAGCTGACTATGTATGTTATATGCCCCTGGACACCGCCGCGAATGCACGTCGTTTCGTATCGCTGGTTAAACCTGACCTGGCCATCTTTGTCAAATATGAATTCTGGCACCATTTTGCACGCACGCTGCACAAAAATAATATCCCGTTATTATCGGTGTCGGCCATCTTCCGCCAGGATCAATTGTTCTTTCAATCCTACGGGGGCTTTTACCGGAACATCCTGAAATACTTCTCCGTCTTTTTTGTGCAAAACGACGAATCGGTACGGCTGCTTCACAGCATCGGCATCGACCCGGTAAAGCGCGCCGGCGATACCCGGTTCGACCGTGTATACCAGGTCGTGCAACAAGCCGAAGAGATCGCCACCGCCAAAAGATTCAAGGCCGATCAAAAGGTATTGGTCGTAGGCAGTTCATGGACCGAAGACCTCGACGTGCTCATCCCCTTCATCAATGAAGACCGGCTCAAGTTTATCATCGCACCGCACGAGATCCATGAGGCGTCGCTGGTGAACCTGGAGCGCGCGTTGCAAGTGCGTTCGGTACGGTATTCACAGGCCGCCCAGACGCCCGACCTGGAAGAAGCGCGGGTATTGATCATCGACAACGTCGGCATGCTATCACGCTTGTATCGCTATGGGGAGTTCGCCTATGTAGGCGGCGCCTTTGGCAAAGGCCTCCACAACATCCTCGAAGCGGCTTGTTATGGCGTGCCGATCTTCTTCGGCAACCGTAACTATGAAAAATTCCAGGAGGCGGTAGACCTCATCAACCGCGGCGGCGCGTTTGAAGTGTCCGATTACCCCGACTTCAAGGCCAAGTACGAAATGCTCAACATCCCCGAGAACTTCCTGCTGGCCTGCGAAGTGACGCGGCAATACGTCGAAGAGAACCTCGGCGCTACCCGCATGATCATCGATTACGTCGTCACCACTTCCGAGATCCGTCCCGCATGACCACCCAGCGGCTCAACGGCACCGTCATGCGCTCAACCGGCTCGTTCTACGACGTGCTCGCACCCAACGGCCGGCACTATACGTGCCGCGTGCGGGGCAAGATCCGCCTGGAAGGCATCAAAGAAACAAACCCCGTCGCCGTGGGCGACCATGTGGCCTTCGATCTCGAGCACGAGACCGGCTCCATCACCGAAATACTACCGCGTACCAACCACATCCTGCGACAATCGGTTAAGAAGACAGGCCACTCCCACGTGCTGGCGGCCAACGTAGACCAGGCGTTGCTGGTGGTAACGCTGGCCATGCCGCGCACATCCCTGGGGTTTATCGACCGCTTCCTGGTCAGCGCCGAGGCGTTTCGCATACCGCAGGTAATAGTCTTTAACAAGAAAGACCTGCTCCAACCGGAAGACCTCGAGCTGATACAGCACCTGGTGACATTATACACCTCGCTGGGCGTAACATGCTTCTCATTGTCCGCACGCGAAGAATCGGCCGATCCTGTACGGCAGGTACTGCAGGACAAGGTCACCCTGATCGCCGGCCACTCGGGGGTAGGTAAATCTACGTTGCTGAACAAGCTGGCACCACACATCGAACAGACCGTAGGCGATATATCATCATTTTCAGAGAAAGGCACGCATACGACGACATTTGCCGAAATGTTCCAGCTCGACGACCGCACCTTTGTGATCGACACCCCCGGCGTGAAAGAATGGGGCCTTGTCGACATTCAACAACAGGAACTTTCAGACTATTTCCCCGAAATGCGCGACCGCCGCTTAGACTGTAAGTTCGGCGCGCGCTGCATCCATGTAAACGAGCCGAAGTGCGCCGTAATAGACGCGGTACAAACAGGCACCATCGCCCCCACCCGCTACCAGAATTACCTCAGCATGCTCCTCGGCGAAGACAACCGAAAATAACATACGCTGAGCCACGGCGACCGGCGCCTGACAACTGGCGCCCCGGTTATCCCCCAGCGTTTGCCGAGGCGCGTCTCCCCAGCGCCGGAGGGCCGCCGGGCCCGGCC
>NZ_JAHESC010000005.1 GCF_018598185.1 Dawidia soli | reverse complement strand
ACGGTGTATCGTCTTCGTCTTTGACCTGCCCGCGCACGCTGATAACCGGCGGTCGCGGCGCGCGTGCTTTCAGCTCTTTGGCCTTGACGGAGATCGTTTTGTTGACCAGTTGAAACTCGACGGACGCCTGGCGCGCGAGGTCTTCCAGCACGCGGCGCAGGGTGGCTTTTTTGTAGTGCAGGTTGAAGGTGTTGCGGGTATCCAGCTGCCCCGAATACGCAAAGACAAAGTCGGTCTTGGTTTCGAGCTCCTTGAACACGGTAGATAACGTGGCGTGCTTTAACGCGAGGGATACCTTTACCTTTTCCAGGCTCTGGCTGTTGATATCCGACGCAAATCCCAGGTTCATACAGATGACCTGTATGATGAAAAGACGCCATGTGTATTTCGATATAAGCATGAGTAGCTTATGTAAAAATTTCATAGGTTTGTTATGGTTTGAGTTTACGCAATAAGTCTCAGGCTGTAGTCCGAGGAAGCCATCGGTCAAAATGTCTCTCCCCCGGACTACTTTTTTTATGGGTATAGTAGTATGCAGCAGGCCCCGTCAGGGCGGCATGGCATCAAAGGATCTCCGTTTCATATTGTTATTCGTTGTGGGTTTAGCAGGTTATTGTTTACAGCCGTGGCCCTGTAGCACGATCTTATTACCGTCTTGCCGGTAGGTGAGCTTGAGCATATAGCTGATACTGGCCAGCACGTTCTTCAGGGTCTCCTTGCGGTAGGTAGCGCTGATGGTACAGTGGGCCAGCGCAGGGTCTTCCAGCGTGATATCGACGCCGTACCAATTCTGCAACACGGTCACCGCATCGCCGAGGCGCACGTCGTCGAACCGCAGGATATTGTCTTTCCAATCGACAAATGCCGTGACGTCTACATCGCGCACCTCTACCGGCTCCCCGCCTTGGCGCGCAATGGCTTGCTGATTGGGCTTCAGGATCACACCGCCGACATCTACCTTCCCTTCGACCAGCGTTATCTCGGCGCGGTTGTCGGGCGTCAGCCTGACGTTAAACGATGTGCCTAGCACCAGCGTGTTGGCGACGGGCGTGTGGACGATGAACGGATGGGCCGCATCGTGCGCCACCTGGAAGTAGGCTTCGCCGGTGAGGTATACTTCGCGCACATTGCCCTCGAACTGCTCGGGGAACTTCAGCGTACTGTTCGCATTGAGCGTTACCTGCGTACCGTCCAGCAGCTCTATTTTCAATTTCTGGCCGCGGTCTGTCGCAGCCTGTCGCAGCGGTACGGTCTGTGGCGCCGGCGTATCGCCGGTATACCGCACGAAAAGGAAATACGACACGGCGAACAACGCGATGGTCGCGGCGACGGAGTACCAGACCGGCGCAAGCGTTCGCCCCTTGCCTTGCGGCGGGCGGGCGGGCAGGTTGGACGCCAGCTGACGCCAGATCGCTTCGCGCGTGGCGGCATCCGCCTGGGTTGAGGTCCGGCGGAGCTGCGGGTAGGTTTCAAAGAAATCATCCAGCAGTTTCTGCTCTTCCGGCGTGGCGCGGCCCGTCAGGTAGGCATCGAGAAGCCGCTTAAAATGTTGCTCATCTATGTTCATCTACTCCGTAGTTGCATACGATTGCAGAATCCCCTATGGCGGCGGGAAAAAAAATTAAAAAAAGATACGGACGGGATCAGAAGAGGTCGGCGAACAGCACCACGGATACCAGCTTGTCGACCGACAGCCGGAGAATACGCAGGGCTTTGGTGATCTGGTTTTCGACGGTTTTGGGAGAGATCCGGAGCTGCTCGGCGATCTGTTTGTTGGGCAGCAGCTCGAAGCGGCTGAGGTAAAAGATCTCGCGGCATTTTTCGGGCAGCCGGTCCATGGACTGGTCGAGTACGGCTTGCAGCTCCTGTGCGTCGAGCTCTTGCTCGGCGCTGGTACTGATCGCGACGGCGCGCTGATGGATATGATCGAGGTGTTTTTGCGAGATGGCGCCCGACCGCAAGTGCATAAAGCAGGCATAGCGCACGGACTGGTAAAGATATCCGCCTACATTTTCAATGGACTGGTGGGCGCTTTTTTCCCACAGGGATATAAAACAGTCTTGCACGACATCCTGGGCGGCAGCGGGATCTTCGAGCAGGTTGACGGCTTTATTATATAAGACTTTCCAGTGGCGGTCGAAGAGCAGGGCAAAGGCGCGCTGGTCACCCCGGGCAATGCAGCGGAGCAACGTGTTATCGTCGGATGTCGGGTCGCCTGGCAGGTGCATGCTGTACCGGCATTACGTGGGCTCGCGTTACGCCGTAAACGAAAGTAGAAAATAATCTAAATCGTTTGCAATCCAGGAAAGATTATTTTCCGGCGCCGGCAACGTTATCGGCGGCTGATTCAACGCGCGTCCCGAAATCTCCATCGGATGGTAGCGCATGGTTCGATCGGCGTAGCCGGCCACCGGTGACGACACCGGCAGCCGTACTATACGCCTTCACGTTACCGCCGTTGGCTGGCGGCCTCCAGCGCTTGCACACGCTGTTTCAGCTCTTCGATAATCGCTTGTTGTTCCTGGACCGCTTTTACCAGCGGCACCACAAATTCCGCGTAGCGCAAAGTATACATATCGCCCAGGCGTTCGATGGGCGGCGCGTCGATGCCGCTGAAGTCGTAGCCGATCGCGTTGGCAGCTTCCAATACCTCGTGGCCGGCAAAGCCTGTGTTGAGGCGGTAAAAGCCCTGAAACGTAATTGGCCGCAGACGCGTGATGAACGCCAGGCCCGGTACATTTTCCTGTGGGTTAGGCTGCAGGCGGCTGTCGGCCACGGCGCTCCAGTTTACCTGCCCACCGATCTTCCGCACGACGTCATCGCCGAAGCGCATCTCATTGCTCATCGTTACCTGTGCCCCCCGGCCAATGGCCGTAGCATTGGTGACCGGGTCGAGGCCGCGTTCATTGAAAGCGCCGGCGCCGAGCGCCGTGTTGCCTGATCCGCGGTTCCAGATCAGCGCTTCATACCCCATGGCGGTGTTGCCGCCGCCGGTCTCGACGCTGTGTGCCGCATAGGGCCCGATGCCGATGTTTCCAACCCCCGTGGTGTTGCTGGCCACGGCGTTTATTCCCATGGCGATATTAAAATCTCCGCGCGTATTTTTAGCGAGCGCACCCACCGCCAGCGCGACGTTGTCCGAGCCATAGGTGTTGCTGCCGAGGGCACTCGGGCCGATGGCAACATTGTCCAGTCCATTGATATTGGAGTATAATGCACGCTCACCGATCGCAGTGTTATACCGGCCCCGCTGGTTGTTCAGCATCGCGTTGCTGCCCACGGCGGTGTTGCCGTCTGAATCGGTGGTTTTACTCAGCGCCAGCGATCCGACGGCGGTGTTACCGTTACCCCGCTGGATAATGGCCAGGGCTTGCGCACCGACTGCCGTGTTTCCCGCGCCGTCGGCATGGAGCGCCAGCGCGCGGGTACCCACGGCGGTGTTGTCTCCTCCGTTGATATTGGCGGTCAGCGCTCCCGACCCTACTGCGGTGTTTTGCTGGCCGACGGTGTTCATGGCCAGGGCTTCTTTTCCGAGCGCGGTATTATCGCCGGCGGTGGTGTTTGCGGCCAGTGCTCTATACCCCACCGCGGTGTTTCCGCCGGCTTCGTTTACCGTCAGGGCGAGCGCGCCCAGCGCGGTGTTCCACTGCCCCGTGCGGTTTGCACGCAGGGTGCGCCAGCCGACGGCGCTGTTGAATGCCGCGGTGGTGTTGGTCTGGAGGGCCTCATAGCCCATGGCGGTGTTGGAGGCGCCGGTATTATTGGAATATAAGGCGCGATAGCCGCTTGCGGTGTTATAGCTTGCGCCGCTATTGGAATAGAGCGCGCCGGCGCCGAGGGCGGTATTTCCTATACCGGTGGTCACGACGGAGAGCGCCTGGTGGCCCACGCCGGTATTGAAGGTGCCTGTACTATTGGCGCGCAGGGCATCGTTTCCGATCGCTGTGTTATAGTTCCCCGTAGTATTCTGATACAGCGCGGCAACGCCCACGGCTATATTTGCGCCGCCCGTCTGATTGTAATATAATGCGTTGTTGCCGACGGCGGTATTGTTTGTGCCCGCGGTATTGGTGGCCAGGGCCTCGGCGCCCAGGGCGGTATTATAATTTCCCGTAGCGTTGCTGGTCAGTGCGCGGGTGCCCACGGCGGTATTGGTGCTGCCGCTTTTATTGCGATACATCGACATGTAGCCGATGGCTGTATTGAGCTTTCCGGTTTCGCTGAGCGTACCGCTTTGATACCCGATAAAGACGTTTTGATTGTTGATGCCTGAATCGTTTTGTCCCGCCTGCTCGCCGAGAAAAACGGAGTAGCCCGTGTTCAGCGGCTCCAGCTGTCCGCGCGTGGAAATGCGCAAGCGGGGCACGTTGTTCGTGCGGATCGTAAGCGGACGGTTGTCTTTTGTGCCGAGGAAATTTTGTGCGGTCGTACCGGCGTTGCCGTGCAGGCTCCACAGGCTGTCGCTGTCCGCCAGGGCCGATTCTATGGTTCCTGCCTTGAGCGCATAGAGCGCGTAGGGAACGCTCATCAACTGGCTTGTGCCGAAGAATACACCGTCGACGGTTACGTGCAGGTAATACGGGCCCGCCTGCCAGTCGATGTCGGCCAGGCCGGTGCCGCCATGGCTGCCTTCGCCCACGGTGAGGTTGATGAGGCCGGCTTCGGTCGAGGTGGTATGGTGTGTTTCGGTATATACGCGTATACCGTCGGGGCTGCCCTGCAGGATGCTGAGGCCTATGACGACAGGGGCGTTGGCCTTTACTTCGCCGACGGCATCGCGTATAACGGCCTGGTATTTAAAGCCGGCGGGGGCTTGCGCGAGAACTGTGCTGACGATAAGTGTAAAAAAGAATATAGACAGTGGTTTCATGGGGGTTCGAGGGTTACGGGTGTTTGACGATCTTGAAAGATTGCATGCGCGTGGATGTTGTTTTTACCTGCAACGTGTAGGTGCCCGGGGGAAGGTCATCGAAGGAAACTTCGGTGCGTTGCTTTACCGTGCCCTGGCGTACGGTGATGCCGCGCACGTCGAGCACGGTATACTGCCCGGCCGCTTCGCGCGGGCGGCTTTCCATGTATAGCACGGCGCCCACGGGGTTAGGGAATACCTTCACCAGTTCGTTCGTCGCGGCTGCGCCGGTAACCCTGCGCACGAACAGCACCGGCTGATGAAAGCCCTGCGTGAGCTTTTGTGGCGACGCCGGAAGGGTCTCGATGGCAACTTCACCCAGCGTGAAGCTGAGGTAGCCGGCTTCGGTCGCGAATGAATCGCCGGCGGTGGACATGATCTCATTTTTTTGTGCCAGGAGCGGCAAGGCCAGCATGATAAAAAGCATGGTGACCGATTCTTTTGGAGGAGCTTTCATATGTATTTATTTACGTGAGTTTTCGCGGATACGAAACCGACCTATAACACGCGGACGACTTGTCCATCATGTCCTGACGATAAAGAATGAATACAGGAGGACTCCGGATGCCGCCGCAAAAAGATCTTTTACACTGACTGCCGAAACGAAGAATGCGGCTTCCGATGATTGAATATACAGAATAAAGATCACTAAAACCATTGAACGAACATCCGGCCACATCCCCCGGCAAAACGACTGACCTGGGGCAACCGGTACGAACGACACTTGCAATTCGCATCGGCGCTGCTTACATTCGTTTACGCCGCTGCCAACGCCGTGCCTCCGTGTGTTGGCAGTCCTATACGAGTTGGCTGTAATGATTAGGCGTTGTGCGATACCCGCCTGTTGAGCTGTGCGTCATCGTAAGCAACTCAACTTTTCCGGCGAGCGTGATGATGGAAGTGACGATAGTGCAACAACGTTGTGACCGACAACCGAACGTAGTCTTCCACTTAAAACCAGCGTTCATATGAAACAGAAGTTCTCTTTGCTTTCCCTGGCGGCCGCCGCGTGCTGCCTGGTGAACTCATGTACCCTGCAAGGCCTCGAGCCCGAGGACGTATCGCCTTCGCTGCGCGATACTGCGCCGCCTGCCGCGGTGCAGCCCCTCGCCCTGCCCGCCGCGGGCCAGAACAAGGTAGCGTATTATGTTTTCGACGTGACCCCTGCCGGCCAGGGTATACTCCCCATGACCACGTTCACCGACAACGCCAACATCGTGGTGGTGTTTGAAGGCACGCTGTGGGAGCTCGCCGACACCGTGCACTACAACTCCGGCTGGATGCAGAATGCTTACTACCACAGCAAGCGCCAGATCCTGGAAGACATCCAGACGCTGCGCAGCCGCGGCATCAAGGTGCTGATGAACGTAGACGACGCCCCTTCGTGGAGTACGTCCACACCCTTTACCACCTACAACGGTACGGCGTATAACTACCAGCAGTTTGCCGCCTTCATCAACACTTGCGTCACCACGGTGGGCTTCGACGGCATTTCCCTGGACGTGGAGCGCGGCGCGACGGACAATGCCAACTACCGCAACCTGATCCAGGAGCTGGGCGACTACTTTGGCCCGCTGTCTTCCGACCCGTCCAACAAAATGTATATCGGTGCGTTCTATTCCGGCGGCGCCCCCGGCCCTATCTTCCGCGAAGTGGCCCTGAGCCAGTATTTGAACTTTGTCATGGACATGGGCTATTTTCAGAACAACACCACGCGCTTCAACTACTGGGCCAACACGCTCGGCAACGCCAAGGTGATGCTCGGCATGTCGTACGACGACAACAGCCAGGCGAGCGCCATTACCGAAGCACAACGGCACCCCACGCCGGATAAGGCGGGCATCATGGTGTTTGCGGCGAATAAAAACAAGACGTATACCGATGCTATCTTTGCCGCGTTGACGACCACGCCCACCACCCCGCCGCCCGGCGCCGACATTACCAACTACAGTGGCACCATCACTTCGCAGTACACCGATTGGCCCACCGGCGAAGACATCGGTAAGCTGATCGACAATAGCAGCAGTACGAAATATCTGACACAGCATGCCGCCGCGTGGGTGCGGTTTCAGTCGAACACCAGCAACGTGGTGAACAAGTATACCATTACGTCAGCGAACGATGTACCGGCGCGTGACCCGCGAAACTGGACGTTGCAGGGAAGTAATAACGGCACGACGTGGACCACCATCAATACACAGACGAACCAGTCGTTTGCTTCGCGGTTTTTGACGAAGACGTATACGTTCAGCAACAGCACGGCCTATACATATTATCGTTTGAATGTCAGTGCGGTGCAGAGTGGGTCGATTATGCAGATGGCCGAGTGGGAGCTGTTCAGGAATTGATCAAGAGCCGCGCCTATATAGCGTTGTAGATACCAATGATGCAACGGGTGGCTGTTGCCTTTGAGGATTAAAAACAATTGATCGGGCGGCCGGGGGTCGGAGCCCCCCTCCATTGCGTGCACGAACAGTGCTGGGCACGAGTCGCCGGCCGAGGCGGCCGAAGACCCGATAGCTATCGGGTCGCGCCAGATGTTATTACAAAATTCGTAACCTAAATATATATTCTATGAAGTTATCGTATTGTAAACACGCCGGCTGGATGCTGGCACTTATGTCTGTTATGTTTTTCGGATCCTGCTCGAACGAAGTAGATCCGGTTGTTAAAAAAGATGCCGAGGGCGATGCGGCCACGCTGCCGGCGGGCCTTACCGTATCGGTGTTCGGCGGCGGGCCCATTTATCAGAACAGGACCGTTACCATTCCCGAGCTGAAGGCTTCGGGCTTTACCGAAGTAGTGGTTTGGAACATCGCCGTGAGCACCGCCGGCGATCTGAATTTTAACGGCGAGTTTCCGGTGGCGTCCAACGGCACGTACATCGGCGGTAGTATGTACCCCAACTTTGCCAGCGACCTGCAAAGTCTGAAGACGGGCACTACGTCGGTGAACCGTGTTACGCTGAGCATCGGATCTTCCAACATCGGTGACTTTCAGCATATCCGTGACCTGATCAACGCGCAGGGTACTGGCTCGACCAGTATACTCTACCGCAACTTCCAGGCACTGAAGGCCGCCACCGGCGCGGATGCGATCGACCTGGACGACGAAAATTGTTACGACCTCAGCACCATGGTGCAATTCTGCGTGATGCTGGGCAACCTGGGCTATAATGTCGCCTTGTGTCCGTATACCAACTCCAACTTCTGGACATCGGTGGCGACGCAGGTCAACAACCAGCGGCCGGGCACCATCGACCAGGTGCACCTGCAGTGTTATGCGGGCGGCGCGGGCAACAGCCCCTGCAACTGGAACTTTGGCGGGATACCGGTGCACGGCAGCCGCTGGAGCGGGTCGACATCGTCGGTACAGTCACAATTCACGACCTGGAAAAATACGTGCGGCACCACCGGCGGCTGGATGTGGCTGTACGACGAGTGGGTAGGCAACGGCATGGCGGCGCAGTACGCTACCGCCATTCGCAACGGCCTGAGCGGTACCACGCCCACCACGGGTGTCAAATTCTTTCAGCACAGCAACTACGGCGGCACAGCCACCAGCTTTATTCCGAAGGGGAATTATACCCTGTCGCAACTGCAAGCCTACGGCTTTGTAAACGACTGGGCTTCGTCCATGCAGGTTCCCAGCGGCTGGACGGTGATCCTCTACCAGCATGACAACTTTGGCGGCACGTCGTGGACGTTTACGGCCAACAACTCCAATTTTGCAAATACCGCCGGGCTGAACGACCAGGTGTCGTCAGTGCGGATTCAATAAAATCTCTGGCACCGGGTGTGGAGGGCGGTCAGGAGACCGCCCCCATACGCGGCGCCGGTGACGCGCCGGCGCTTCGCTGGGCACTAAACACCGGCGCCAGGTGCAGACACCTATCGGATCTTCTTAAAGTATGTCTCAAACACATTGCCCGCGAAGAACTTGCCGAAGCTCGCTACGGCTTTGATCTGCTCCATCTTCGTGTGCGTATTGATGGCCTTCATGGTAGTGAGCTGTTTGGCGAAGTCTTTGGGCTCGATGATGAGCTGGCCCTTACCTACTACTTTGCCGCCGGCGTTCTCTTCGTATACGGTGATGAAGAGCGTCGTGGTATCTTTCCAAACATCCAACCCTTTGTTATTCTGCACGTCTTTGTAGCCTTCGAAGTAATACTTCTTACCTTCGCGGCTTTGTAGGTAGATGTTGTATACCATTTTTTTGCGTTCGGGGTCTTGCGCATCCCGCACAAAGAGGTTGAAGCGGCCGTTGCAGGCCATGAGCGGATGTGGCGAGAGCGCCGGCGCCGTCATGGTGCCCGCCATGGGCGCGTCGTGATCTTTGTCCGACAAAAATGTCTCGACATCTTCGGAGCGGATCGTCAGCGTGAATTCAAACGGTGAGTTTTCCTGCTTGCCTTTTTCAAAAGCCTTGCTGTAGTCGCCCTTTTCATTTACAGAGAAATAGCCGCGCATGGTTTCGGTAAATTGTACACCGGCTTTTGCCTGTTGGCCATTGGGTGACGACTTCCCTGGCGGAAAGTCGTATGACAACGTCCAGCCTTTTTCCGCTGCAATGAGCTTGCAGTTGCGCTCGGCCAGGGCGCTGATGGTGAGCAGCGGGTTGGTGCCGACGGGGCGCGGGAAGATGGCGCCGTCCATGACGTAGAGGCCGGGGTATAGCGCCGTACCGCTAGAGCCTTTGTATACCTGCCCTTTGTGATCCACCACGCCCTGGGTGGCGTCGTCGCCCATGGGGCAGCCACCCAGCGGGTGTACGGTGACGAGGTCGTAATTCAGGATCTTCGTCCACGTGGGGTTGGGGATCATGTTGCCGCCCAGGGCCTCCGTAGCGCTGGCCAGCTCGCCGCTGACCTTCTTGAAGATGTTCTGTTTGCCGACGCCTTTCCAGTGGATGCTGACCTCGTCGTCGCCGCTGAGCCCGATCTCGCCGTTGCCGTCGTCGTGCGTCATGACCAGGTAGATCTGTGTATGGTCTACGGCGCCTTTGAACGGACCGCGAAAGATGCTGACCACCTCGCGCCACTTTTCGCGAAAGAAATCACCCCAGCCGCGGTCGGAGTCGCGCCCCATGACACGCGAGAATGTAACGAGCGCCGATACCAGGATGGAGCGTATAGGCCCGGGGATGCTGCCTTCCTCCAGCGTCATGCCCTCGGTAAACGGCGTGCGCTTGCGCATGTCGATCACGCTGGTGATGCAGGGCCCCACCTGGTCTACGACGCCGGGCTCGAGCTTGTCACCCTTGCCGATGCCGTGGATGGGCACATCGTTGTTATAGCCAAAGCCCAGCACGTCGCCGTTGCCGGTGAACTTCTGCCCCAGCTGCGGCGAGAGGGTCAGGCCTTCTTTGGCCGAGCGCAGCAGCACCTCGGTGCTGCCGAGGGAGCCGCCGCTGACAAATACCATGGATGCTTCTACAAACAGTGACGGGGCCTTGAACTTGTCGCGGCCACTGTTCACGGCGTGATAGTATATCCGCCAGGTGTTGCGTGCATCGTCCCGCTCGAGGTGTTTGACGCCGACTTCGGTATAGATCTCGGCACCGAAGTTCACCGCGTCGGGCAGGTAGTTCATGGCGGTGGTATTCTTAGCGCCGGTGTTGCAGCCGGTCACGCAGTCGCCGCAGTTCAGGCACTTGGGTTGGTCTACGCCTACATGGTTGGGATAACGGTCTTCGAAGTTGACGTTGATGTTGAGCATACGAAACTCTTCTGACATAAACTTCGCCGACGTGCGCATGGCTTCCGTCTTCTGCAACACGGGGTAACCGTTCTTACCTTCGGGATAGGGATTGGGCTTGAGCATGTCGCAGGCGCGGCGGATGCCTTCCTGGAACTCGCCCAGGTTATTGCGGATGGCGGCGGGCCAGCTGGCGTCGGCCATGACGCGGCCATCGGGCTCGATGGCGACGTTGGCGTTGACCAGCGATGTGCCGCCCAGGCCACAGCCTTTAAACACGTTGATCTCCTTGCCGAGTACAAATTCATACAACCCATTTTCCGATCCCGCCTCGAGCGTGCCTTTGTTGAACTGCATTTCTTTGGCGGCCTCCCGGAGGTTACTGGGAAACTCGCCGGGCAGAAATTCTTTGCCTTTCTCCAGCAGGCAAACCTTCTGCCCGCAGCGCGCCATGCGCGAGGCAGCGATGCTGCCGCCGTAGCCGGAACCGATCACCACGACGTCGTAGTGCGTTTTTATTTCTGTGAAGGGGCTTGATAGCTTTTTCATGGTTTCAACTCTATTTCATCGATGAGGGTATAGTCAATGGTTTGTTTCGGACGGAACCGCGACGCGTGCGGGTCGGTGCTTTGCTCTTCCCAGTCGGTTACGATCTTTCGGATGCCGATGGCATAGATCGTCGCCGCGCTGCGGGTGATCTTAATGCGTAAGAAATTCTTATACCCCTGCCAGCGGAAGGAGGAAAAAGCTTCGGTGGGATGGTTTCGTATGACCAGCGTACTTACCAGCAGGTATATGCCAAAGATCATGGTGCATACCCATCCGCCGATGACAAGCATCTCGGCCGAGAAGAGCGCGATCTGCCGGAACGATCGCACCGGCCACTGCAGCAGGTTCATATTGATCACGGCAAAGGCCCACACCAGGAGGTAAAACACCAGCAACTGGAGCAAGCCGTGGATGCCGCCGGCGATGTAGTTCCATTTCTTCCTGCCCGTGGCCGTATCGGCAAAGAACGTAAGGCCCGCCAGCAGTACGAGGTTTAAAAACACCACCGAGGGGCTATGCCGGATGTGCTCGTAGATGAGTGTACACAATCTGCTGAGATCGGGCGTGTGTTTAACCTGGTCCAGGAAGGTCTTTTGATCGGGACGGCCCGATTGCAGAAACCACGTCGTAAACAAATGAAATGCGCCAAAGAACAACCACATTTGTAAACTGAAGAACGGAAAGAGCAGGTTCCACCAGGCAAGCCGCCTGGATTGCGCCGCGGTGGGAAATGCTTGCCGGCGTGTGGCTTCGTAGCCGCCTTCCAGTGTAATACTCTCTTTTAACAGGTGTGTAGGATGTGCGAACGCACCGCCTCCACCCGCGGTGACGAGCTGCGTTACCCGGCCTGTCTGTTCATGCACCTGCTCATAACGCGAGTAATGATGCAGATCGCCGGTAAGGATTGCCGCTACGCGCAGGCTTTTATTCTTTTCGTAGTAGGAGCAATTTTCGTCGCCGTAGAGGATGCGGTCGATAAAGAACTGTATCCGGGCATGCGACTTGTTCTTCTGATCCCACGAGTTATATACCCACGACGGCTCGGCTGTGCAAAGGATCACGGAGCTGCCTGCTTCAAAATCCTGTCCTTCGAGGATCTTGCGGAAGTAATCCATCTGTGGTTTGTCAATGTCGGCGTTTAGCTGAACGTCGATGCCGATCAACCAGTATTTGTGCGGGAGCCTGACGGCAAAATAGCTTCGCTCCTGCTCGGTCAGCCAGCGGCCCAGCGCCCGCTTCTGGCAGAACAGCTTGATAAAATTACCCAGGCCGTCATACCAATCGTGATTGCCGGGCAGGACGAATAACTTCTTTGTATAGGGTTTGCCTCCGGCGGGTTTGTCTTTCCAGGGAAATGCTGCGTTGTACGGTCCTTGCAACCGGTTTTCATACTCGACTGCCTCGGGTGTGGGATATACCGCATCGCCGCCCATGATGAGCACGTCACCCTGCTGCAGCGCTTTTCCGCCGACACTCAGCACGGGCTGGGCCAGCGAGTACGCCACGGTATAGGTCGGGTTGAAACCATCGCCCAGATCGGAAACATAGTCGATCCATAATTCGTCCTTGTCCAGGGCATGGTAAGCGCCCGCGCCGGGCGACAGCGCCGCTTCCATCTCGCGCTTATCGGCAAAGTTTCCGAAGATACCGGAGATCAGGGTCTTCAGGCCGGTAGACGCCAGTTGCTGGACGTTGTACCAGTTCACCATGGGCCGTTTTTCAAATTTCATGCGTCAGTAATTTTAACATCATGTGATAACGTTTTTTTAGTCCGCCCATACCGCCTTGCTCGGTCGCTACGCCAGTGGTAAACCAGCCACGCAGGCGGTTGCGAATGGATTGATAGAGGGTACCTTTTATTACGGTGGACTCGTCCAGGTGTATGGCGATCTGCGCCCGTTTAAACTCCAGCCCCAACAGAAAGTCCACCGGTGAGTATAATCGCCACGTCATGTGCACGCGGTACGTCGTTCCTGCGTGATCGGCTCTGCCTGTCGCCGTTAACACCTGGTACTTTCCAACCTTATGGGCCGATATCGTGAGATCGTATAAGGACATCTCCCGTCCCAGCACCGGGGCATGCAAGCTGGCATACATATTCAAAACATACCGCCCGCCGATGTCGTGGTATGAAAAATAGGTATATAGGGTCAGCGTTGTCCTTACCCCCTGCCAGGACAACGTGCCTTCAAACGTGCCCCGGAAATTGAGGCGATGGCCCGGCTCGCGCATGCGGGTGGTGGTATGATCCATCGGTACACCGTCAGGGGGCATCGCGGCCAGACAACGCTTCGCATCGGCATACCCCATGTTGATCAGCGAGCGCGTGTCGATCTTGCCCAGGAACAGGTCGGGGTCGAGCGGCAAGGGATAGTCGGGTTTGATGACAAACAGCCTGACGGGGCGCCGTTGACCGTAGGGAGCATGGCCTTTAACGATGGCCTCGTTGATATAAGCGATCTGTTTATATTCTTCCAGCAACGCGCCGTTGGCGCTGATCTCGATCATGTGTACATACTGGTTAAACGATCCAGGCTGGTAGGTTCGGGTATTGCCGATGGCCCACACCAGCCACAGCTCGTCGGCACCGCGTTGTACGGCTTCCAGCAGGTTGGCGTCCTTGATCCACACGGCGTCGGTATACCAGTGGCCGTCGATAATAAGCGCCGGCATAAAGATGGGCAACGATACTCCGGCAATGAGGTGGTCTTCGGTGACGCGGTGGTGCGGGATGGCCTCGACGGTCTTGTGCGAGAAGTTGCAGACGTTGAACGTGGCGTTTATGCGTTTGTTTTTCCGGATCTTGTCCAGGTCTATGCCCAACGAGGGGAATACGTGATTGCGAATGCCGTCGGCATCACCCAGGCCCGTCATCTGCCACGGTTTGAGATAACTTTTCAGGCCCAGGGCCGAAACAAAATGTCTCAGTTTAAGGCTACGCCAGCGCCCGGCGATCTCGTCGGGCTCCAACCCCGAGGCTAACATGCCGGTATTAAAGATACCGCCCGAGGTGCCGTCTACATGCACAAACTGCTGGCCGGCCTCCTGTAACGCGCGCAGCACGCCGCCCTGGTAGGCCAGGCGCACACCGCCGCCCGCCAGGATCAGCGACTTTTTTACCGGCGCATCCACCGGTGCCAGGAGCGAATCAATACTCATAATACAGCGTCGTTTTGCGGGTATACAGATAGATCACGACGACTCCGAGCAGCTCGTAGATCAGGAAGAAATAAAACAGCCACGAGGGAGATCCGTCGATAATGAGCGAGACGCCCCGTGCCAGCACGCCGGAGAACATGATCAGCAGGAACAGACCGTTGAAGGTCTTGTGGGTAAAGATCTCTTTTGTAAACAGCACGGCGAACAGCCCATACCCCAGCTCGAGCGCCCGCAGGAACCGGTACTGACTGATGAGGTTGACGCGGCTATACTCAGGCAGCGTGTTGGTGTCGAGGTGAAACAGCCAGACATGGTCCAGGCGCGGACCGACAAAGGCGCCCCAGAAACCGGCGACGATCACCAACCCGACATAGGTATAAAACAAAAAGTAGCTAAGCGTCTTCACCCGACTTTACAATTTTGAGGTAATACAGGAACAGCACGCCCGACAACAGATCGAACAATGCCACACCGGCGGCCATCCACGAAAAGATGCCATGCAGGATGCCGAGTCCCACGGCGACGCACGCGCCCAGCTTCTGCAACGCGCACCATACTATGGCGACCGGCGCTGTACGCGCGCTGTAAACTGTATGCAGCATCAGACCGCCGAAGAGCGCCATGAACATGCCGACGATAGCAAAGAAATGTGCGGTAGCAGGCGTAATCGCTGCACCGATGACGCCCAGCACAAAGGCCGGCGCGACCACCTGCATCAGACCCGACACGATGGTCGCCAGCGAGATGCCCACGACCACCAGGTTCAGAAAGCGGTTCATGCGCGTTGTCGGTTAAGTGCCAGGGAGAAATAGACCATCATGGTAAGCCACTGCAGCGTCCACAGGCTGACGCGGATCACGTTGAGGAACATCCACTTTTTCAGTACGGTTTTGAGCTCGACGGGATCGGTAATGCCCGATGCCATGCGTTCGTTGTATTCGAAGATAAAGTAGATCGTCAGCGCCGTGGCGGCTACCACCAACGCGAGCACCACGATGGGATACCCCTTTTCGGGGCTGCGCCACTTCTCGATAATAAAGACGGCACAGCAAACCATCATCACCGTGGTCATATAGGTGAAGAATTGCGTGGCCGCCTGCACCTGCGGCACAAACTGGTTGTAATAATTATCGGGCGTGAGCCTGGGTGCGATGGGAAATGTAAAGAGCACCAGTGACCAGCCTGTACCAAAGTACATGGACACACAGGCAAACAACAGTGCCTTGTTCAAACCGTACACTGTTTTCATAGTCTGTACTTTGCGTAATCGGTAAAGGCCGGTGCGGGCAGCCACGCTTCGTTCCTGCCCAGGTTAAAGACACTTTCAAACCCCTCGGGCATGGCCGGCGGCGGCGCGTCGTAGGTCATGAACCAGCATTGAAAATGATCGTCGAGGATGCCGTTTGCCCGGGGCATGAACATGGTAAAGAACGGATCGGGGTTGATGTCGAGGTTGCGCAGGTACGATGTATTGGGATGGTCGCCGATAAACAGGCGGCCGCTGGCTTTGCCAAAGAGGTTGACACCCGCCTTGGACTGAAAGTAGATATACGACGCCATCAGCATGTTGCGGTAACGGCAATAGTTGGTGGTGCCGACCTTGAGTCCCAGCGAGGGCGACTTTGGCCGGTCGATCTCGATACGAAACGCGAACTGCCCGTCTTTTTCATACTGCGCGCTCACGACCGAGTCGCTGATCTTAAAGTCCAGGTTGGCCTGGTGCTTGGGCATGCCCCAAATGCCTTTTCCGCCTTTTACCGATACTTCACTGCTTACGGGCAGGTCGAGTATATACTGCCCTACGCCATAGGCTTTCATGAACATGACATTGAGGAGCGCCGGCGCCGGCTTGCGACCGTGGGTACAGCCGATCGCAATGCTGTACTCGATATACTTGCCGATGCTGGTCTGCAAATAGTTGATGACGGTGATCAGCAGCACGGCCCGGCCATTGGGCAGCTTGAGCGCGTGCACTTCGTTGCCGGGCAGCAGGTCGTTGGCTTTTTTTAAGTCGCAGGAAAAGCCCGCCATCAATGCGGGTGAGTCTTTGGCATAGATCGGCATTTGATAGGGTATGTTGTCGACCAGGGCATACCGACCGGTATAGTGTTTGATTCTGAGCGGGGGCATTTTTTTAAGATTAAGAGGGTTATGTCTGATTGAGCTCCTGGAGCATCAGGGGAAATACATCGTTGTGTGCATTCTTACCCAGGAATACATCCAGGTGGCTGTACTGTTCGAGTATATACAGTTTATGATTGCCGGGATCGACGCGTTGCAGGTAGTCGTAGGTGCGCTCCTGGCTGTCGGCGAGGAAGCACTTGTTCTTGCGGCCACCGAATAGCACCACGCGCGCGGTGAGCGGCGGAAGGTCGGGTGCATACGTCGTGATGGCGTCCTTCTGATTGGGCACCAGCACGCCAGCCTTCACACAACGGCTGATGTGCGTGAAAAATGTCAGGGGTACATTTGCAAACTCGTGCTGTATCCAGTCCATGGTGGGCCGGTCCAGGTTTTCCAGCTCCCACAGCGCCGGAAAGCCGGCCCCATAGGTAAAGCTCACAAACTTACCTACGAGGGTATCTTTCTCGCGGTGCGTGGTTTTAACAATAAAGCGTAAGAACTTTTCTTTTATACCCGGCGCCTTCAGGCCCCATTGCGGATTGAGGTAGCGAAAGAACAGTTTTACAAAGGGCACATACGCCTTGAGCTTAAAGACCGAATATGGCGGTACGATGGGATGGAGCGACACGGCATTGCTGATGATGAGCCTGACCTGGGGCACAAGGCCGAGCATGACGGAGATCATAAAGCTGGTGCTGCCCTGGCAATGTATGATGGCTTTGATGCGGTTGTAGCCGGTCAGCTCGACGACCTTTTGTACGGCGGCGGGATGATCGTAGCGTGCGGCTTTGTCGAGGTCCCACTCGTTGGGTGTTACATCGATGCTGCCGCGCCAGTTCTCGAGCCATACATCATAACCTGCCTCTGCGAGCACAGTCACGAGGTTCTTTGCCGTGGGAGGATTAAAGATATTGCCGCGCACACCGGCGCCGTGAACAAGCAACACTGGCTCGCCGCCCTTACTGCTCTTCAGATGTTTCAGGTTACAGGTAACGCCGTCTTGTGTTAGAAAAGGTATTGTATCAAACTCGTTTGCCATGCGTGTGTCGTTAACGAAAAAGAGAGCCCACCTCCGCACCTTCCGCTATTGGCGGACGATGGGTAGATGGGCTCCCTCTTGTGTGAAAGTAGCCTGCCGCCTGCATTTTAACAAGCCGGATTTTTCCCCTATTCCACTTTAATTAAGCGCTTTTTGACACTTGTCTAAGAAAAAATCATGTAATCTGTTGCGCAGTCATTTAACTGCACTTAAATTAGCAGTCAAATAGCTGCGCTATGGAATTAAGAAGAGATGTATTTCAAGCCATTGCCGACCCTACCCGCAGGGCCATCATCGCGCTGGTAGCGATGCAGGCCATGACACCGAGTGCCATCGCCGAGAATTTCGATTCGTCCCGACAGACGATCTCCAAGCACATACAGATCCTGACGGAATGCGAATTATTAAAGCAAGAGCAACATGGACGTGAGATCTATTATCACTTCAACCCTAAAAAAATGAAAGAGATCGCCGACTTCATCGAACCTTACCGCAACATGTGGGAAGAACGATTTCAAAAACTGGAGGCCATCATGAAAAAATATAAACCCAAGAAGTAACTATGGAACGTAAAACACAGGTCACGGCCGGAAACGGCCAACAGGATATCATCATCACGCGGGAATTTGAATTGCCGGTAGCATTGCTTTTTAAAGCTTATGAAGACCCTGAAGTTGTGGCGCAGTGGATGGGCACCAAGGTGATCAAGCTGGAAAACAAAAAGCACGGCGGCTACCAGTTTGAAACCAGCGACCCGCAGGGTAACGTGGTGTTCCGGGCCAACGGTGTGATCCACTCGTTCGTACCCGACAAAAATATCACGCGCACGTTTGAGATGGAAAATGGATTTGGCGCGCAGCTGGAGTTCCTGGACTTCGAAGCGCTGACCGACGACACCAGCAAACTGACGATACAAAGTATATATCGTTCGAACGCGGCCCGCGATGAGCAGCTCAAACTACCCTTCGCCTTCGGGCTGAACATGGCCCATAACCGCTTGCAGGAAATTGTTAGTAAACTAAAATAATGCCCCATGTCAACACGAAACAAGATCATTTATTGGATTGCCACGATCTGGCTTTCATTAGGTATGGTAGCCAGCGGGCTGGTACAACTGATGCACGCGCCGGCGGACGGTGCCCTGTCGCCCCCCGGCGTCTATGGTATTACGCAATTAGGATACCCGGTATATTTCCTGACGATCATCGGCTTGTGGAAAATTCTGGGTGTGGTCGCGCTGCTTGTCCCAAAATTTGCCTTACTTAAGGAATGGGCCTATGCAGGTTTTGTTTTTCTGCTGACGGGCGCGATCTATTCGCATGTTGCCACGCACCATGCGATTGCCGAGCTGTTCCCCTCCGCGCTGTTGCTGGCGCTGACGGTGCTGTCGTGGTCCTTCCGCCCGGCGAGTCGAAAAGTTATCACCGCTAACGCATAATGCTATGAATCCGAAAGTAGATTTCTTTTTTGGAAAAGGCCAATGGCAGGAGGAAACCAGGCTGTTGCGCGAGATCGTACTGAGCTGCGGGCTGAACGAAGAGCTGAAGTGGGGTGTGCCCTGCTACTCGCTCGAGAAAAAGAACGTTGTGTTGATCCACACGTTTAAAGATTATTGCGCGGTGCTGTTCTTTAAAGGCGCATTGATGAAAGATCCGAAAGGCATCCTGATCCAGCAAACCGAAAACGTACAGGCTGCGCGGCAGGTACGGTTCACCGACGCCAAAGAGATCGTGAAGTTGAAAAGCACATTGAAGGCGTATATCAAAGAAGCCATTGTGCTGGAGAAATCCGGGCAGAAGGTAGAAATGAAAAAGACCGCCGAGTTTGCCATGCCGGACGAATTTAAGACCAAGCTACAAAGCAGCCCGGGCCTTAAGAAAGCATTCGCAGCACTGACGCCCGGCCGGCAACGCGGCTACCTGCTCTACTTCTCGTCTGCCAAGCAGGCCACAACGCGCGAGGCACGGGTGGAAAAATATATACCTAAGATCCTGGATGGGTTCGGTTTAGAAGATTAACGATCATACGCCATGGCAAAGACAAAAAAACAAGGCGGCAAACTGTCGGCCGATCAAACGGAAGAACTACTGGACGTATTACAAAAGCGCTTCGAGAAAAACATGAAGCGTCACAAGGGCATTGCCTGGGCCGATGTGCAGGCACGCCTGGAAACGCACCCGGCCAAACTGTGGTCGCTGGATGAAATGGAAACAACGGGCGGGGAGCCGGACGTAGTGGGTTACGACAAAAAGACCGGCGAGTATATATTTTACGATTGTTCGGCCGAGACACCGAAAGGGCGCAGAAGCGTGTGCTACGATCGCGAAGCATTGGACGCCCGGAAGGAACACAAACCCGCCAACAGCGCGCTGGACCTGGCGGAAGAGATGGGCATCGAAATTTTGACGGAGGAAGAATACCGGGCTCTGCAAACATTGGGAGAGTTCGATCTGAAGACATCGAGCTGGATAAAAACGCCGCCGGCGATCCGGAAATTAAAGGGAGCGCTGTTCTGCGACCGTCGCTACGACCACGTTTTTACGTACCACAACGGGGCCGATTCATATTACGCGGCACGCGCTTTTAGAGGTTCTTTACGGGTTTAACCCCCTACTCTTCCATTCGCCGGGTGTTTTTGTCGTTTGGACGGTAGGGCGGGCACGATAATTATGTTATCTTCGCAAACCTATCCATTGCCATGACCCTTTCCCTCCGCACTTCGCTCCCGGCGTACACTGTATTGCTGTTATTTTGGCTCGCTACGCCTGTAGCGGGACAACGCCTCGTTATGCCGGGTGATTTTCCCGATCCGTCGGTCGTGCAAATCGGTGACACGTACTGGGCTTCAACCTCTTCTGCGAACTGGGCCCCCGCATTTCCGCTGCTGGCTTCCAAAGACCTGGAGACCTGGGAATTCCGGGGCCATGTGTTCCCGCAACTGCCGGACTGGGCGGAATCGTACTTCCGGGCACCGGAGATAACGTACGATAGCGGTGGGGTTTACGTGTATTACACGGCCCGCAAGCGTGGCGGCAACCTGTGCGTAGGGGTTGCGCACGCAGACAGCCCGGAAGGCCCGTATCAGGATCTCGGGCCTATTATGTGCCAGGATGCCGGCTCGATCGACGCCTTTCCCGTACGCGACAACGATGGCACGCTCTACCTGGTCTGGAAGGAGCACGGCAACAGCATCGGCAAACCCACCCCTATCTGGGCCGCCAGGCTCAACCCTACTCGCACCGGCACGGTCGGCGAGCCTTTCAAGCTTTTTCAAAACGACGCGCCCTGGGAAAAAAGCCTGGTAGAAGGTGTGTCGATCACCCGCCACGGAAAATACCTGTATGCCTTTTATACGGCGGCCAGCTGCCAGGGCCGCGATTGTCTCTACGCCACCGGCATTGCCCGCTCGCGCAACCTGCACGGGCCGTGGCAAAAGTATCGCGGCAACCCCGTGCTGGAAGCCGGCGCCCGCTGGAAGGCCCCCGGCCATGGCACGCCGGTAGAGCGTAACGGTCGCTTTTACTTTCTGCACGATGCTCACGACGACGCCAATGCTGTCTTTACAGGCCGCCAGGGCGTGCTGTCGGAGTTTACCTATACCAACGACGGCTGGCTGCGCTTTCAACCGCAGGACGGCCGTGATGCGCCGGTACCCGCCCGTGTGACCGACGCTTTCGACGGCGATTACCTGGCGCCGCAGTGGCACCACTCCGCCTTTCAGAAGCCGCAATACAACGTGAGCGAAGGCAAGCTGATGCTTCAGAGTATCCCCTCGCCGTGTGGCGCCTACGTGGCGCAGAAAGTCTTTACCACCGACCTCGAAGCCGAGGTGTCGATGAAACCTTCCGCCTGCACGGCCGAGTCGGGCATTGCGCTGGTGAGCGACGACCAGAACCTGCTGCGCGCGACGCTGATCGGCAGCAAAGTGTCGTTGTGGAAGATCTCCAAGGGGCACCACCCCGTGCTGTTGGCAGAAAGATTCATTCGCAAGACCGACAGCGTGGTCGTGCGCATTGTGGTGCGCGACGGCCGCGAGGCCCTGGTGACCTACAGTACCAATGGCACACAGTTCCACAAGCTCAATACCGACCCGGTGTCGCTTACATTCCTGCAGAGCCGCGATCGCGCCATTCGTGTAGCCCTGGTGGCTGTCGGCACCACAGACCTTCGGGCGTGCTTTGAACATTTTGCCACGAGCGTGCGCAAGCCCGAGACGCAACAACACCTGGCTCGTTCGGGCGTTTTCCGAAGACGACAATAAGAGGTAAAAATTACCCAGATCGGGGATTACCATTACACACGAGGAGGCTGCCGGTGAGTGGCCACTTTGATCTTTCTATTATCTTTTTCCAAATCGTTATATCGTTGGCGTTGGTTCTATTCCGAAGTACTCCGCCATGTGCTATACGGATATAAAAAAAGGCCGGCCCAATTGAGCCGACCCTTCTATATATATACCTCGTCACGATATACTTAGCCAATCAGATCAAACCGGTCCAGGTTCATGACTTTTGTCCACACAGCGACAAAGTCCTCCATGAACTTGTCTTGCGCGTCGGAACACGCATAGACTTCGGCTATGGCACGCAGCTCCGTGTTAGAGCCGAAGATCAGATCGACGCGGGTGCCGGTCCATTTTACAGCGCCGGTGCGACGGTCGCGGCCTTCGAACACGTTTTGTGAATCGGAGGTTGCGTTCCACGTGGTGCTGAAATCGATCAGGTTTACGAAGAAGTCGTTGGTGAGTGTCTCCGGTGTTTTCGTGAAGACGCCGTGCTTCGACTTGTCGTAGTTGGTGTTCAGTACACGCAGACCACCGATCAGTACGGTCATCTCGGGTGCAGTCAATGTCAGCAACTGGGCTTTATCCACCAGCATCGCTTCGGCCGCAGTCTTGTGATGGGTTTTCAGGTAGTTCCGGAAACCGTCGGCTGCCGGTTCCATGATCTCGAACGACTCGACGTCGGTTTGTTCTTGCGAGGCATCGACACGGCCCGGTGTGAACGGCACCTTTACGTCGCGTCCGCCGCTCTTCGCGGCTTTCTCGATGCCGGCGCCTCCGGCGAGCACGATCAGGTCGGCCAGCGACACGCCTTTACCATCCGACTGCGCACCGTTGAATTCTTTCTGGATACCTTCCAGTGTCTTCAGTACTTTGCTCAGCTGCGCGGGATTGTTCACTTCCCAATCTTTCTGCGGTGCCAGGCGAACGCGTGCGCCGTTGGCACCTCCGCGTTTATCGGAACCGCGGAACGTCGAAGCCGACGCCCAGGCGGTCGATACCAGCTCGGATACGGAGAGGCCCGACGCGAGGATCTTGCCTTTCAATGTGGCGATGTCGTTGTCGTCGATCAGCTTGTATGTTGCCGCCGGAAGCGGATCTTGCCACAGCAGCTCTTCGACCGGTACTTCCGGGCCGAGGTAACGTGCACGCGGGCCCATGTCGCGGTGTGTAAGTTTATACCAGGCACGTGCGAAGGCGTCGGCAAACTCGTTGGGGTTTTCAAAGAAACGACGCGAGATCTTTTCGTAAACAGGATCGATGCGCAGCGCCAGATCGGTTGTCAGCATCGTGGGCGCGTGGCGCAGTGATTTGTCGTGCGCATCGGGCACGCTGCCTGCACCGCCACCGTTCTTCGGCTTCCACTGGTGGGCGCCGGCGGGACTCTTGCTCAGCTCCCACTCGAAGCCAAACAGGTTTTCGAAGAAGTTGTTGCTCCACTTCGTCGGTGTTGTCGTCCACGCTCCTTCCAGGCCGCTGGTGATGGTATGTATACCGTGTCCATTGCCGAACGAGTTTTTCCAGCCAAGGCTTTGCTCCTCGATGCCGGCGCCGGCGGGTTCCGCGGCTACGTGCTTGCCCGGATCGGCGGCGCCGTGCGTCTTACCAAAGGAGTGTCCGCCGGCAATGAGGGCCACGGTCTCTTCGTCGTTCATGGCCATGCGGCCGAAGGTCTCGCGAATGTCGCGTGCGGAAGCGAGGGGATCCGGATTGCCGTTGGGGCCCTCGGGGTTTACATAGATCAGCCCCATTTGTACCGCGCCGAGCGGCGCTTCCAGCTCGCGGCTTTTGGTATAACGCTCGTCGCCCAACCACTTGGTCTCCGAGCCCCAGTATACTTCTTCCTGCGGCTCCCATACGTCTTCACGGCCACCGGCAAAGCCAAAGGTCTTGAAGCCCATCGACTCGAGCGCACAGTTGCCTGCCAGGACCATGAGATCGGCCCACGAGATCTTTTTACCATACTTCTGCTTGACGGGCCAAAGCAGCAAACGCGCTTTGTCCAGGTTGGCGTTGTCGGGCCAGCTGTTGAGCGGTGCGAAGCGCTGCTGACCGGCACCGGCGCCACCACGACCGTCGCCCACGCGATAGGTACCGGCGCTGTGCCACGCCATACGAATAAAGAACGGACCATAGTGACCATAGTCGGCAGGCCACCAGTCTTGCGACGTGGTCATCAGGTCGAAGATGTCTTTCTTGACAGCGTTCAGATCCAGCGACTTAAATTCTTTTGCATAGTTGAAGTTTTCGCCCATGGGGTTCGAAAGCGTGGAATGCTGACGAAGGATGTTGAGCTT
This sequence comes from Dawidia soli, assembly GCF_018598185.1. GTDB lineage: Bacteria > Bacteroidota > Bacteroidia > Cytophagales > Cyclobacteriaceae > Ohtaekwangia > Ohtaekwangia soli. The sequence continues at coordinate 222,479 of NZ_JAHESC010000005.1, read as the reverse complement.
CAACTGGTTGGGCCACCAGTCGCGGTTTCTGGTGCCGCCGCCGGCGGTCTGTTTTAACGCCCCATTGTGAAACGGACATTTTGCTTCACTGTCATTGACATTGAGCGATTTCTGCCCGGTTGCCGTGTTGTTCTCCATGCGATTATGGTTAATTGTTTGGTGATAACTCTTACGATTTCGGGTCAAAGGTTCACAGATGGCCGGGATAGATCAAATCGATTGTCTTTATCGATCCATAGGATTTATCTATAACCGCTCTTTTTCTGCCAAACCAGTCGACTGAGGGGTCATTTCTTCTGAGAAGATAACAGGGATGTGCGCCGATTGTTATAAAGGCCACACGCGTGTGCGCCGAAGCGCATCGTTTCTATCAACGATCTATACTTCGTCGAGCTTGAACGGCAGGGTACGGATGCGTTTGCCGGTGAGATCGTAAATGGCGTTGCAGAGCGCGGGCGCAAGGGCGGGGAGGCCCGGTTCGCCTACGCCGCCGGCTTTTTCATCATTTTCCATGATGTGGACTTCGATGGCGGGAATGTCGGCGATGCGCGGCATGGGATAGGCATTAAAATTCTTCTCAACGGCTTTGCCTTCTTTGAAATGCGTGGCGTGCGTGGTAGCCGCGCCCAGGCCCATGATGATGCTGCCTTCTATCTGTGCGCGGATGATGTCGGGATTTACGTACCAGCCGCAGTCGATCACGGCATATACTTTATCGATCTTTACTTTGTTGTCGGGGCGACGCGAGACGCGTACCACCTGCCCTACTATACCGCCAAAGCTGTCGGTGATTGCGATGCCCCATCCCTCGTTTTTACCACGCGTGCTCCACCGGCTGACGTTGGCCAGTTTGTTTATCAGGGCCAGGTACCGGGGCGATATAAAATGTTTCTTGCGAAACTCCAGCGGGTCTTGCGCCGCCAGGTGCGCCAGCTCGTCGATAAAACTTTCGCCGGCAAAGGCATCGACGTTGGCAATGGGCGCCCGCCACCACATGGTAGGGATAGGCGACTTGATGGGGATGCCACCGAAGCTATAGTGCGGTATCGTTTTATAATAATCGTTGCTCAGGCCGGCAAGCTCGCCCGCGTTGGTCGAGACAGGAACCGGTGCGGCAACGTTGTCTTCGCCCTGCCCTATATACTGTGAGGACGACACCACTTGAAAAGCAAAGATCTTCTTTGCCGCATCGATGCCACCGCGGCAGCGGTGCATGGCGCCTGCGCGAAAGGGACCACCCGTCATGTCGTCTTCGCGGGTCCATACCACTTGTACCGGCGCCTTGACGGCTTTGGAAAGCAAGGCTGCCTCCAACGAGTAGTCGGGAAATGCCTTCCGGCCAAAACCACCCCCGAGGAAGGTCATGTTCACCTTTACGTTCTCCTTCGGAATATTCAGGCGCTCGCTGAGGTCGGCCTGTATCCAGTTGGCTTCCTGTATCGGGCCCCAGACCTCGATGCTGTTTTCTTTTACATCGGCCGTACAGTTGAGCGGCTCCATGCAGCTGTGCGACTGATAGGGCGATTCATAGATCGCTTCGAGGGTCGCCGTGGCGCCTTTCAGCGCCGTCTCAAACGCCTCCGATGGCAACGGCCGCAGCATCTGCTCGCGCATACGCGCGGTGATCCCGGCGGAGTCGAGGTGGTCGAAGCCCTCGTCGTTCCATTCCACTTTCAACAGCTTGCGGCCCTGCATGGCGGCCCACGACGAGTCGGCCACCACCGCCACGCCTTCATAAAGCAGGTTGAAGACGGCGCGCTGTACGGTGAGCACGTGCTTCACGCCCGGTACGGCCCGAACCGCGGTATCATCAAAGCTCTTTACCTTGCCCCGAAACCTGGGGCTGCGTTCGACCACGGCATACAGCATGCCGGGCAGTTTCTTGTCCAGGCCAAAGACGGCACTGCCGTTGACTTTGGCCGGTATATCTTTTCGACGGAGCGATTTACCAATAACGGTATAGTCTTTTCGTTTTTTGAGCGTGACCTGCTGCGGCGGTGGCAGCTGCGCGGCGTCTTGCACCAGCGCGCCATAGGTAAGCTTACTGCCGGTGGGCCGGTGGATCACAACGCCATGCTTCGCATAGCAGGTGCTGGTGGGTACCTTCCACTGTCTGGCGGCAGCTTCGATCAACATTTCCCGCGCCGAGGCGCCTACGCGTAACAGCTGCTCGTACCAGCCGCGCACGGAGAAGCTTCCCTCCTGCGGCTGGGGGCCATACCGCTTGGGATCTGCCGGTGCGTATTGTATCGCGGCGGCGTCCAGATCTATTTCAAGCTCTTCGGCCACGATTTGTGGCAACGACTGCCAGGTACCCTGGCCCATTTCAGAGCGATGGCAAAAGATCGTGACCTTGCCGGCACCATCGATCGAGATCCACGCCAGCAGCGGCGTGGTCGCCGGGGCAGCTCCCGCCAGCCGTACGATGTCGGGGGCACTTTTTCCAGCCGTCGGCCAGTAACACCCGAGCGTGAGCACCACGCCCGACAAACCGGCCTGTCGCAAAAATGCTCTCCTGGAAATATCCGCGCGTGGGTTCATGGGATCATGATTCTTGTATAATACTACAAAATAAAAATCCCTTCCGGACGCGGTTTATACCGAAAGCCGGGTTCGCCCCACAAAAAGTTACGGTTGGCACATGAAATGCCGCCGCGCGTATCACTTCGCCATCGACGCCAGCAATTGCCGGGCTTGCTCGTTGCCCAGGGCCGAGGCTTCTTTAAAATCGCTTGCGGCTTTGGATGTCTTGCCCTGGGCCAGGTATATCCGACCCCGCTCCAGGTAGGCAAAATCGTTTTTGAGATCGAGCTTAATCGCCTCGTTGAGCGACTTGACGGCTTCGCTGGTGTCACTGGACCGGGCCTGTACCAGTGCGGTAAGGGTCATGATATAGGAACGCGCGGATTTAGGCGCGTCACTGCGGGCATAAATTAAGGCAAGACCTATCTCCGCCGATACCGGGGCCCACTCCTTGCGCGCCATGTGTATTTTGAATTTCTGTACATATCCCTCCGTGAACTGCGGTGAAGCCTTGACAAATGTATCGAGGTAGAACAAAGCCCGGGTGGTATCTTTTGCATGCAAAACCGAGTCGACTATCTTTTCTACCCGGAAAAAATCCACGGCATGAATATTACCCGATGCCGCAAAATCGACGTATGCCTCGATCCACTGCCGGGACTTCTGGTATGCCATGCCCCGGTTGCCGAGCACTTCGACATTACTGCTATCCTTCTTTAAGTAGGCCGTGTAATCGGCAATGGCCTCGGGATAACGGTCCAGGTAATAATAGGAAACACCGCGGATGCGATGAATGTAATAGCCATCCGGAAAGAGCTTGAGATACGTAGTAAAGTCTTCGACGGACAGCGCCCATTGTTTCATTTCCTGGCGGTATATACCACGCTTTTTATAGGCGTCTACCAGTTTGTCGTCCAGTCCCAGGGCGATGCCATAATATTGCAGGGCTTTGGGATGTTGCCCTTTGTGCTCGTACGTCACCGCTTTTAAATAAACCACCGAGGGTTCTTTCATACCGTCGGGCACCTGCTCGAGCGCGGCAATGCCTTTGTCATGCTTTTCTGTCAGCAGCAGGCAAAAGGATTCTTTGATCCGGGCGGCCGCCGTATCGGGCAACCCGTATACGCGCCGCAGGATATAGGCTCCCACATTTTGCACATTGATGAACTTGTCGATGTTTGTTTGTTTACCGTCAAACTGGTTGTCGCCGATGTTGGTACGGGTGATCACCACCTGAAAATCATTAAAGGCGCTTTCATAATCGCCGACATCGGTCAGAAAGAGCCCATGGTAATACCGCGCCATGAGATCGTCGGGGCGCAAGCGGATGAGGATAGACAAGTCTTTTATAGACTGGCGTATATTTTTTTCGCGCCCCAGCATGCTGCGGAAGAGTAAGGCCGTTCGCTGCAGTGAATCGTTTTTCAGTACCTTGTTGAGGTGCGCCAGGGCTTTGGTCATATCGCGTTTTTCAAAGGCGTCGAGCAATGCCAGCTTGATGCGGGCATCGTGGTACAGGCTGTCCGCCGCCAGGCAGTCGCGGTAGCTGTTGATGGCGGGGCGCAGTTGCTGCTGCGCGAGATTGATATCGCCTTTCAGGTAGTAGGCCGTGCCGCGGGAACGGTCGAGACGGATCGCTTTGTTGATGGTCTGCTCACTCTCCGCTACCTGACGCTGGAGGTATTCAACCTTCGCAAGCTCTACCAGGCCTTCATAGAAATTGTCGTGCAGCTTGAGGGCCTTCTGGAGGTCTTCGCGGGCAACCTTCAGCTTTCGTTGCTCCTTGCGGGCAGCGGCCCGAAAATAATAGGCTTGCCACGCGGCAGGATCTTTTCCAATCACGACGGTCAGGTTCTCCTCCGCCATGGCCGCCCTATCTTCCAGCAGATTATTTAACCCTTCGTTAAAATCGGCCTGCAACGCGGGGTTCATCTTCCAATCGACGGCGAGTGGCTCAAACTCCCAAAGCTGACTGGTGGAGAATTCGCGAATGGCTTCTCCCAACCACTCCATCTGTGCGAACGCCGGACAAAGCACAGCCGTCCACAACCCCAACACCAGAAAGGCCTTGATCCTCATAACAAACAGGTATAGATGACCTGTAAGATACGAAAAATTGCGTTAGCTGTTAAACACCTCCTTCAGGAGCTTTTTGAAGGCAGGATGCGTTTGGGACGTGAGAAACTCCGTTACGGTGACCTCTGCCAGCCCGTGGGTAGAGAACGGATCCTCCTGCATGATCGCCTCGATCTCTTCTTTGGTGCGGCCTGCGGCGAGAATGATCCCGCCGGTACGCGGTACTTTACGGCCGGAGGCGATGAACACCTGTTCCTTATAGTACTTCTGCAAGAACGCCACGTGCTCTTTCATGTGGGCGTCCAGTTCGTCGAGGGGCACGATATAGTGCAGGTTGATCACAAACATATGCCGGGGTTTGGTATCCCAAGGTACCCATTTGCAGGCATAAAAAAACTCCTCCGGCCGAAGCCAGGAGGAGTCCCCACATCTCAACGGAAGTTGATATTCTAGTTCCAGCCGCCGCCCAATGCCTGATAGACATTGACCATGGCGTTGAGTTGTTGTTTTTTGGTCTCGATCAGCTCGAAGCGTGATTCCAGCGCGTCGCGTTGCGTGATCAACACCTCCATGTAGTCGGCACGGGCCGACTTAAAGAGGTTGTTAGAGATATCGATCGACGCCGTGAGCGCCTGTACTTCCCGTTCTTTTAACTGATAGCTCTGCTTCATATTGTTGATCTTCGACAGCTGATTGACAACTTCGACATACGCATTAAGGATCGTACGCTCGTAGTGATAGATCGCCTGGATTTGCCGCGCGTTGGCGCTGTAATACGTGGCCTTGATGGCATTGCGGTTTACAAGCGGAGCGACCAGGTCACCGGCCAGCGAGTAGATCAACGACTCGGGTGTGCGCAGGAGGTACGACGGATTGAAGGACTGAAAGCCGATGCCCGCCGAGATCCCCAGGGAAGGATAGAATTGTGCCCGCGCCGACTTTACATCCAGCTTGGCGGCAGCCAGGTCCATTTCGGCCTGGCGGATGTCAGGCCGGTTGGCCAGGAGCTGTGCCGGCAGGCCCGCATGGATGCTGTCGGGCACCAGGGTCAGGAAGCTTTCGGCATTGCGCTGTACCGGCTGCGGATAGCGGCCCACCAGGAAGTTGATGCGGTTCTCTGCTTCGACGATGCTTTGCCGGATGAGGTAGAGCTGGCTTTTCGTGTTGAGCACTTGCGCCTCGAACCGGCGTACGGGCAGCTCGGTTACCCGGGCGGCATCCTTCTGCATGCGCACGATCTCCAGCACGTTGCTTTGGATCGCGATGTTCTGTTCCAGGATAGCCATCTGGTTGTCGAGCGCCAGCAGCTCGTAGTACGAGTTGGCGATCTCGGCGATCAGGTTGGTGACCATGAAGTTCCTGCCTTCGACAGACGACAGGTAGCGACTTACCGCGGCCTTCTTGGCGTTGCGCAGCTTCTTCCAGATGTCCAGTTCCCAGTTGGCTACCGCGGCGACCATATAGTCCGGCAACGGCTCGGGCGTTTCTTTACCCGGTTTGATCTCGGTCGTGGCTTCGCTGGCACCGATATTGGTATAGCGGCCTACCTTTTCAAAGCCTGCGCCGGCACGGATGCCGAGGAACGGCAGGTACTCCCCCTTCCGGGCGCGTACCTCGTTGCGGGCGATCTCGATCTCACGGATCGTGATGTTCAGCTCCTGGTTGTTCCGGAGCGCCGTATCGATCAGCGCCACCAGGTTAGGATCGGTAAAGTATTGGCGCCATTGGATCCGGGCAGTGTTCGTAGTATCCTGCGAGCCGGTAAAGCTCGCAGGAGTTGTTTTATTCTCTGATCGATGTACCAGAGAAGGCGGTAAGCTACACGCTGTCACCAGGAAGAGGATACAGCCTGTCGCAAGTATGGAATGCAATTTGATCTTAGTGTCCATTATCATCTTCCGTTTCAGTGGATTGAGGAAAACTGTCTATCTGGTGAACCAGGTTTTCGGTCAGGGAATCTTCGTCTTCGTGTTTGATCAGGTGACGGCCGTCGGCGATCTTACCGAAGATATAGTACAAGCCCGGGATGATGATCACACCGAAGACGGTACCGAATAACATCCCCCCGAGGGCCGAGCCACCGATGGTACGGTTACCGATCGCACCGGCCCCGTGAGCGATGATCAGGGGGATCAGACCGGCCACGAAGGCGAATGACGTCATGAGGATCGGCCGGAAACGTACCCGTGCTCCTTCGATCGCCGCGTTGAGAATGGTCTCTCCTTGCTGACGTTTCTGCACGGCAAACTCCACGATCAGTACGGCGTTCTTACCCAGGAGGCCGACGAGCATGATCAATCCGATCTGCGCGTAGATGTTGTTCTCCAACCCCATGATCTGCAGCATGAGGAACGATCCGAACACACCGACCGGCAGCGAGAATACCACCGCCAACGGTATGATGAAGCTTTCATACTGGGCGGCCAGTACAAAGTATACGAACAGCAACACGACGAGGAACACATACAGCGCTTCGTTACCGCGGATCGATTCGTCGTACGACAACCCTTCAAACGCGATGTCATAGCCTTTGGGCAGCGTCTCTTTTGCTACCTCCCGGATGGCCTGAATGGCGTCGGCCGTGGTATATCCTTTGGCCGGCAGACCCTGGATAGCCGCCGAGTTGTACAGGTTAAAGCGCGTGATCTCGTTCGGCCCCTGGCCTTTCTTCAGTTTCATGAACGCCGAGTACGGCACCATTTCACCACGATCATTTTTTACAAACAGGTTCAGCAGGTCGGACGGCAGCCTTCTGAACTTCGGATCGGACTGCACATATACCTTGAAGAACTGGTTGAACTTGATGAAGCCCTGCTCGTAGGTACTACCGATGAGGATATTGAGGTTATCCATCGCTTTACCGATCGACACACCTTTTTGCATGGCCAGGTTGTTATCGATCTCGAGCTCATACTGCGGATAGTTGGCCGCGAAGAAGGTGAACAAGCCGGTAAGCTCTTTACGCTTACGCAGGTTATCCATGAACTGCTTGTTGATCTGATCGAACTCGTGGTAATCGGTATCGGTTGTTTTATCCAGCAGACGCATCGAAAAACCACCCGACGTACCGAAGCCGGGGATGGCCGGCGGCTCGAAGTACTCGACGATCGCCCCAAGGCCTTTCGATTCTTCCTCGAGCTCTTCCATGATCTCTTTCACGGTGTGGTGACGTTCCGACCACGGCTTGAGGTTGATCAGACAGGTACCAGCGTTCGAGCCACGGCCTTCGGTCATGATCTCGTAACCGGCCAGTGACGATACCGATTCCACCCCGTCGATCTCTTCGCAGATCTTCTGCAGGCGTTGTGACACCTGGTTGGTCTTTTCGAGCGTAGAACCGGGAGGTGTCTGAATGATCGCATAGATCGTACCCTGATCTTCGTTGGGAATAAAGCCCGAAGGCACTGCGTGGTTCTCGTACCAGATCCCCGCGCAGAATGCCACCAGGATGGCGAACGTCACCATACGACGGTTTACGATCAGCTTCAATAAGCCCACGTAGCGACCGGTCATCTTCTCGAAGCCACTGTTGAACTTGTCGAGCGACTTCGTCAGGATGTTCTTTTTCTTCTCGTGTCCATGGTGGTTTTTCAACAACATGGCACACAATACCGGCGTCAGCGTAAGCGCGATCAATGCCGAGATCACGATCGAACTCGCCATGGTGATCGAGAACTGGCGGTAGAAAGTACCTACAGGACCCGACATGAACGAGATCGGCACGAATACCGACACCATGACCATGGTGATGGCGATGATGGCACCGCTGATCTCACCCAATACTTTTCGAACGGCGCTGTACGGGCTCAAATGCGGCTCTTCTTCCATCTTCGCGTGCACCGCTTCCACGACCACGATCGCGTCGTCGACCACGATACCGATCGCCAGTACCAACGCAAAGAGCGTTACCAGGTTGATGGAGAGCCCGAAGAACTGAATGACGAAGAATGCACCGATCAACGATACCGGTACCGCCAGGATCGGGATCAGGGTCGAGCGCCAGTCGCCGAGGAACACAAACACCACAATGGCCACCAGGATAAAGGCGTCGCGCAGGGTATGGATCACCTGTTCGATGGACGCATCCAGGAATTGCGATACGTCATAGCTGATCTTGTAGTCCATGCCCGGAGGGAACGACTCTTTCATGACCTCCAGCTTGGCTTTTACTTCTGCGATGACGTCGCTGGCGTTACTGCCGTAGTTCTGCTTCAACACGATCGCCGCCGATGCGTGACCGTCCAGGTTGGAGTAGATGTCGAAGAACTCGCTTCCCAGCTCCACAGTCGCGATATCGCGCAGGTGAATGCTTTCGCCTTCCGCGTTGGCGCGGATGATGATGCCTTCGTATTCTTCGGGTTTGTTGTAGCGTCCTTTATAGGTCAGCACGTACTCCAGCGACTGGGCGGCGATGCCCGAGCTTTGACCGATACGACCCGGACGGCCGATGATACTTTGCTCGCCGATCGCCTCCATAACTTCTTCTACCGAGATCTTATAGGCGCGCATACGTTCCGGATTCAACCAGACGCGCATGGCGTAACGACGGCTACCCAGGATCTGCGCACGGGCTACACCCTTGGTACGCTGGATCTCGGGGATCATTTTTACGGTGGCATAGTTGAACAGGAATTTCTCATCCATGCTCTTTTCCTTGGAGTATAGGTTGACGTACATCAACATACTCGGCTGGATGGGCGTGATGATCACACCTTCGCGTTGCACGAGCTCGGGCAACAGGGGCATAACCTGGTCCACGCGTGTCTTTACCCGGATCACGGCGTCGTTTGGATCCGTCCCGGGCTCAAAGATGATACGAAGCGTCGCTTCCCCCGCACTGGTGGCGTCGGTCGCGATATAACGCATATCCTGCACGCCGTTGATGGCCTGCTCAAGCGTAATGAGCGTAGATTTCACGAGTACGTCGGCACTCGAACCGGGGTACGCGATGAAAATGTTAACCGTGGTCGGCGCAATGTCCGGAAACTGCGAGATGGGCAGTTTCTTAATGGCCAGTACCCCCACAAAGACTATTACGATCGAGATGACAATCGCAAAGACTGGCCTGCGTATGAACTTACTAAACATGTCTTTCGCTTGTTAGGATGTGATTATTCGGCATACAGTTCCAGATGCGAAATGACAGAATCTGCTTTCGCTTCGGTATAGTGTATCTTCTCATTTTCCCGCACCTGGCGCAAGCCTTCCAGCAGGATCCTGTCGGTTTCCGCCAGGCCGCTCTTGACCACAAAAATGTGGGGCAGTTCCGCGGCGATGGTGATCTCCCGTGAGCGTACTGTATTTTCCTTATCGATCACATATACATATTTCTTTTCCAGCACTTCGAAGGTGGCCTTCTGCGGAATGAGCATGGCATTCGTCAGCGGCGCCACCATCTGCACGTTACCCGTCTCGCCGTGACGCAGCAGGCCCTCGGGGTTGGGGAACGTGGCCCGGAACGCGATGTTACCGGTCTCGTTGTTAAAGTCGGCTTCGATGGTCTCTACGATGCCGGGATATTGGAATTTCTCGTGGTTGGCCATGATCAGGCTTACCTTCATGAGGCTGTCGCCTTTGGCCTTGGCTTTGAAATTGAGGTACTCGGCTTCGGGCACGTTAAAGTAAACCCACATCTTGCTGTTGTCCGACAGCGTCGTGAGCAGGTCGCCTTCGTCTACCAGGCTGCCCAACCGTACCTGGAAGTGGTCCATGATACCGTTGAACGGTGCCCGGATCTCTGTAAATCCTAAGTGTACTTGTGCCAGGGCGAGCTCCGCTTTGGCTTTGTCGAGCTTGGCTTTGCTCAGCGCCAGCTCGTTCGGAGCCACGACGTTGCTATCAGCCAGACGCTTGGTGTTCTGGAATTCGATCTCCGCAAAATTAGCTTCCGCTTGTGCCTTTTGCAGTTCGGCTTTATACATCAGCGGCATGATCTGAAACATCAGCTGACCTTTCTTTACGGCCTGACCTTCGTCTACATAAATATCCTGCAGATAACCTTTCTCCAGTGCCCGCATTTCAATGTGTTGGATGGAGTGTATCTGGCACACATAGTCGCGGATGGCTACGGTGTCTTTGCGTAATGGGTGGGTAACCAAAAACTTCTCCCCTTCCTCTCCTTTTTCTTCTTTTTCTGAATGACAGCTTGAAAGGCATAATACAGCCGCCAAGCCAATAAGCAGTACGTGCTTCATGACAATAAATGGTTATTTCGAGATGTGTTTTGTGAGTACTTCCGAGTGTAATGTGTACGTGGGACACATTTAGTGCAGCCACCGCGTTGGCGCGACGACTAGCGGGTTAAGTAATTTAAAAAGTTGTTCTGATGAGGACCCTGGAAATAAAGCCCCCCCGGGAAAGAAACACGGATCAAATCCGGATTACAAGCAATGCGAGATAACGATATATCGCTGTAAACGAAAAGTGCTGAACGAACGGCAACAGCTTCTGGCCGTTATTAAAAAAGTAGTCGAGGTCTGTGAGCGGAAAGGCAGCGGTATATTTATTATTCTCAACGTGTTTGCGAAGAGAGCTGGCATCCTTTTCCGTTTCATCTTCTTCGCGTTCCTCCAACTCGGTGATCTCGATCTTGAGAACTTCGTGACTCGAGCCGGCGCCATCCGGGCAGTCTACCAGCAACCGGCCCTGCAGCGCAATGTCGGCGTCGACCTGTGTCGTCGTGCCGGGCATCTTGCGTGCCACCGACTGCTTAACCGTCGTGGTGGTCTTTTTGTATACGACGCACGTCGCCCCGTGAGCGAGGCTGCCGAAGAGGACAGCGCTCAGAAGAAGGAACAACGTAAGCCAGTATCTTTTCATTGGGCCGCTAATCTATAGAAAGATGATTGTAATGGCAAGTATCAAAAGGTTGAGCGCATGTAACGAACGATTGCATAGATGTATCTTTTCATAAATTCTTTTCAACCCTGGTAAGTAACCCAACCATCTGATAAAGAACGCCTTAAAAAAAGCTTAAACCTTCCTTAAGGCGGGCTGAAATCGTTGTGAGTATACGCGCATCCGTCTGACTTGCTCGCGTGTTGAGAACGAAGTCATCGTAGAAAGGGTTTCGGAAATATGTTACGACAGCTTGTGCCTTTTTGATCGTGCTCACTAATTGCGTCGTGGCGGGAGGATCCCGAGCGCGGGCGACCGGTTGTTCGTGTTGAGCCGGCGGCAGGGTTCAGTGTGCAGGTGTTAACCGCAGGTGTGACGCGCGCATCGTTGGCGAAGTACCTTTTTGACCATGTTTGCGAGGTGCGAAGCTCTTTTCGCGCGGATAATAGAAAATGAGGAGAAAATTGGACTAAAACAATCTTGTCCGACACGCATGGATTTCGATCAGACAGTATGCGGGCATACCCGAGGCGACACGGGCATAATTGTTTAACAGGTATAATTCAAAAAAGCTATGTCACTGAAAACCATAAAGGAAAATTCACGGGAGATCCATAAGGCCGAGAAAGATGCTCCCCGTACCGTCGAGTTATTGACCGAATCAGAAAAGCTGATGCCCGAGCTCCGTACGCTGGCCTATTGCACCAACAAAGCGCTGGAACACGGCTATAAGGAAAACTTTAAAGCTACGAAAGACGGCCTGCAGTCGCTGGAAACGTCGCGCAGTTACCAACCGGATCAGATCCACGTCATGAACTTTTACCGGTTCGAAGGTATCACCGACCCCGCCGACATGTCGGTACTGTACGTCATTCAAACCGACGACGGCGCGAAAGGTACCCTGGTCGATGCCTATGGAACGTATGCTGACGAGGATGTAGCAAAAGTTATGCGCCAGGTCGAGGATATTGCCAAGCGGAATACCACTTCCGATAACAAACAGTATAAATCTTCCAATAGCTAATACCGCAGCCCCTGCCAGTCCGGGTCGCGGAACCAGGACTGGCGCCTGCAATACCTTGTCACAGTACAACGGCTTTCTCTATTTTTTCCGTGATGGGCGTTTTCTTTGCCCGTACAGAAAGATAGTAATGCCACAAGATCATCGTCGCCACTGTGCGATATGGCGCCCAGCGCATGGTAATTTTCGCGAGCTTCTCCCGGGCTACATCCTTCGACTGCCTTTTAACATCCTTCAACGCATTTACCGCCGCCAGATCGCCCGGAGGAAATATATCCGTGCGACGCAATACGAACATCAGGTAAATATCGGCGCTCCAGTTGCCCAGACCTTTCAGGGCGACGATCTTTTCGCGCACCGTTTCATCCGATAACTTCTCCAGGGCCTTCAGGTTAAACTGCTTGCTTTCAATCGCCTCGGCCAGGTGCCGTGCATATACGGTCTTTTGACGACTGAAGTAGCAGGCCTTCAGCTCTTCATCCGTCAGCGCCAGCAGACCGGCCGGCGTGATCTTGCCCAACCGATCGCGCAGCTTGTTCAAGGCCGCGAGTGCAGACGCCAGCGACACCTGTTGCTCGAGAATGATGTGGATGAGACTTTCGAATGTGTTCGGCCGCGTCCACATCGGCGGATAGTCGTAGGCCATCAGAATGGCCTTCAGGTCTTTATCACGGGCGGCGACGCGGTCGCAGAGCGCCTGGAAGTTTTCGGTAGAGAAGGTCGGGACCGGAGCTGATGTTGTCTTTGCCATGTAAACAGAAAAGCGGGCTATGCGCCCCACAGGGAAGGGTTTCGTTTTTCGTGTTCGAGTTTCAGCAGGATGGCCTTGTTTTCAAGCCCCCCGCCAAATCCCACCAGCTTGCCCGTGGCACCGATCACCCGGTGGCAGGGCGCAATGATGGCGATGGGATTTTTGTTGACGGCGCCGCCGATCGCACGACCGCCGCATTGACTTCCGATCTGCCGGGCCATCTCACCATAGGTGCGCGTCTCGCCAAAGGGTATCGTCAGCAAGGCCTGCCATACCTGTTGCTGAAAGGGCGTGCCGGCAAAGGACAGCTTAACGGTAAATTGTTCACGCGCGCTGCGAAAGTACTCGCCTAGTTGCGTCTCGGTTTGCAGCAGCACAGGGTGGTCATCCCGCAGGATGGCACTGTCGTCGCCCGTGGTCCGCCCCGGCGTATCGTGTTCCCACAACACCGCCGCCAGGCTGTCGTCCTGGGCGAGCAACCGGAGCTGCCCCACCGGCGATGGCATTCTTTTATAATAATATTCCATGTAACTTCCGTACTCTACGTAACCGCGTGGCAACCGGGCATATTTTTTCAAAAAATTTTGTCTTCGCCGCGAGATCCTGACATAGGGCTGACACAGCCCGTCGTTTCCTTTGCTTAACAATTATAAATTATCACGGTATGGAAAACAAAACATTCCCCCTATCACCCGCTGTTGCCGATGCACCGGTACTGACCTCGCAAATTTTGTTGAACCACTGGCAAGGCCACCGGGAACTGACCCGACGGGTAATCGAAGCCTTCCCCGAAGATAAGCTCTTTACCTATTCCATTGGCGGCATGCGTCCGTTCGCACAGCTGGCCATTGAAATGCTGACTATGGCCGGCCCGGGCGTACGCGGGCTCGTGAGCGGCAAATGGGATTCGTTTGAAGCGGTACAAAGCAAGCTGCAGTCAGCCACAACCAAGGCCGCGTTGCTGAAGCTGTGGGACGAATCTACGGATGAGATCAATGAATACTGGCCACAGATCACGCCCGAACGTTTCCAGGAGATCGAAAAGGTCTTTGGTCAATACGAAGGCCCGGTGTACTGGTCGGTGATGTATTTTATCGACAATGAGATCCACCACCGCGGCCAGGGGTATGTATACCTGCGTTCGCTGGGCATCGAGCCGCCTCCGTTCTGGGACCGCAAGTAAACAGTATGCGTGTGAACGCGATGGCGATCGGGTTCACACGCATACCAATCTACTATGTGCGTTCACGCACACATTCAAGGGCCGCGGATTACGCGTTCATATAAGCCCTGTGCATCCTATCACAATTTCCATTCAAAACGCCCACAATTTATTTATACTCAACATGCCGTCATGAACCAACCCATGCGGTTGTGGCATCACATTATTAACCCCAAACGACTACTGTTATCAGACCCTATCTGATCATGTTCCTTTTTGTCGGGTCCTTCCGGTTGGCGGCCCAACAACCTGTATCGACACAGGATACATCACGCCTGTTCATTTCTAAAACCACCGATTTTACCATTACCGGCGATGGCCGCGCGGCTGCCTGGAATAAAACAGAATGGGTTACGCTGCCGGTGCAGGAAGTATCGGGCGAGCCGCCCCTGACGCGCATCAAAGCACTTTATTCCGACAAGGGCTTATATTTTCTTTTCGACTGCGTCGATCAAAAACTGAGCACGACATACGACAAAGATTTTCAACCGCTCTTCAGGCAAGATGCCATTGAAGTTTTTCTGTGGCCGGATACGTCCCAGGTAATATACTTTGAATACGAACTTTCGCCACTTAACTACGAGTGGCCGCTGCTGATGGTGCACCTCAACGGCCGGTCCGGGGGCTGGGCGCCGATGCACTATACCGGCGAGAAAAAAGTACAACACGCCACCAGTGTGGAAGGTGGCACAAAAAAAAGCATGGCCACGGTCACCCGCTGGCGCGGCGAGTTCTTTATACCGTACCGGGTCCTGCATCCGCTGATGGGCAAACCACCACAAGCCGGCACCCAATGGCGTGGCAACTTCTACCGCCTGGACTACGACCAGGGGTACACCACGTGGACGTGGAAGAAGACCGGCCCGAGCTTTCACACCTATCAGAAGTTTGGCACGCTCGTGTTCCGGTAACCCGACCCTATACTACTTTACTTTCATGAGACATTCCAGGCAGGTTCCCGAACCTGCGTGGCCGCCCTGCGTCGCTTTACCGGTTGTCACTAATACCGATACAGTGCCGTAAAAAACAACGGCATCCTTCGTCGCTGCGGCATAAATCGCTAACTTTTCCTGACCAAGTTAAACCCGCATGCTTATGAAAACCCGTAGAGACTTTTTACAAAAGCTCGCCGCTGCCGGCCTGGCACTTCCCGTTCTATCGACCATGGCCAAAGGCAGCGCCATGCCCATCCTCGACACCACGCCGTACGACGGCCCCATGCTTCGCGTCGCCATCATGGGCCTGGGCGGTTATGGCAGCCGTGTAGCCGAAGCGATGCAAGATTGTAAAAAAGCCCGGATCACCGGCGTGATCAGCGGTACGCCGTCCAAGATCAAGGACTGGCAAAAGAAATACAACATCCCGGAAAAGAACTGCTACAACTATAGCAACTTCGACGCCATCAAAGACAACCCCGACATCGACGCCGTCTATGTCATCACCCCCAACGCCTTGCACCGCGAGCAGGTCATTCGCGTAGCCAAAGCCGGTAAACACGCCATCTGTGAAAAGCCCATGGCGTTGAACGCCGCAGAAGCGCAAGAGATGGTAGATGCCTGTAAAAAGGCAAATGTAAAATTACTGATCGGCTACCGCATGCACCTCGAGCCAAAAACACTGGAGATCATCCGTCTCCGCAAGGAGGGCAAGTTTGGCAAGATCCTGTTCTTCCAGGGCCTGTCGGGCTTCCGCATTGGCGACCCCACACAATGGCGCCTGAACAAACAACTGGCGGGCGGCGGCTCGATGATGGACATCGGCATCTATTCGGTGAACGGCGCACGGTATATGGTGGGCGAAGAACCTGTGTGGGTTACCGCGCAGGAGACCAAAACCGATCCGGTCAAGTTTAAAGACGGCGTGGACGAAACGATCCAGTTCCAGCTGGGCTTCCCCTCGGGCGCCGTTGCTTCGTGTCTCTCGACGTATGCCATGAACAACCTCGACAGCTTCTTCCTCGACGGTGAGAAAGGTTTTGCAGAGCTCAAGCCGGCTACCGGCTATGGTCCGATCGAGGGAAGAACAAGTTTTGGCGAGCTGAACTTCCCGCACGTCACCCACCAGACGGTACAAATGGACGAGATGGCCGAGATGATCCTGAACGGAAAACAACCGGTGGTACCGATGGATGGTGCCGAGGGCCTGAAAGACATGAAGATCATTGACGCGATTTACCAGGCGGCGAAGACGGGTAAAAAAGTACCCCTGTCGCGCTGACAATGTATACCGGATATCTCCGGATGTTCTTACGTTAACTGTTGCAACATTTTTCCTCCGTGTACCGTGGGTGTGATGGTCATGCCCACGCTATACTTCTTCCCGACCCTCAAAAGAAATCACCCGCCGACTCCAGTATACCCTGGAAGACCGAATGTTCATAAAGGAGTAAATTTGCCATTCCTTCGTCCACGGCTATGCCCCTGTATACACTAAAATCTTATACTCTATGAACGTTATCACTACAACCCTGTTACGACTCGCAGCGTGCCTGGTGCTGCAACTCTCCGTTACCCAGGCCTTTAGCCAGACCGTATATTATGTCGACGGCGCGAACGGCAACAACAGCAACAACGGGCTTACACCGGGCTCGGCCTGGAAAACCATTCAGAAAGCGGGCAACAGCGCGACGCCCAACAGCACCGTACTGATCCGCGGCGGTACCTACAACGAAAACGTCACGATCAACGTGAGCGGTGCTGCCGGTCAGCCCATCGTCTTTAAAGCATACCCACAGGAAACCGTGCTGCTCGACGGCACCGGTACATCGGGCACACGGCTTCTGACCATTCAGAACAAAAGCTACCTGACGATCGAGGGCATCACCCTGCAAAATCTCACGAAGAACAACGCTCAGGGCATATTTGTAGAGTGTGAGGCGGACGCTACGATGACAACACTGGCCTTTCGCAAGCTGACGGTCCGTACCATCCGCTGGACGACCAGCAAGACGGCGATTCCCGGCGACAATGACAATGCACAGCCTTTCATTGTCTACGGTCGCGGCACCACGGCGCAGCGTGCCATCACCAACCTGGTAGTGGACAGCTGCGAGTTCTACGACAATATTCCCGGCTACAGCGAAGTACTCTCGATCGACGGCAACGTCGACGGGTTTACCGTCACCAACAACCGTGTACACGACAACATCAACATCGGCATCTATGCCGGCGGTAACTACGGCGAGTGTACGGTACCCGCGCTGGACCATGCACGCAACGGCCTGATCGAAAAAAACACCTGCTACCGCAACACGGCACTCTACGCCACCAGCGGCGGCATCTATGCCGATGGCGCGCTGGATGTTGTCATCCACCGGAACACCTGCTATGAAAACGGCTACGGCATAGAAGTAGGCTGCGAAGAGAACGGTACGACAGAGCGCATCACCGTGATAAACAATCTCTTTTACAACAACGAAGACGCGGGCATCGCCGTGGGTGGGTATACCACCGAAACCACGGGCCAGGTGTTGAGCTCGCTTTTCCGGAACAATACCCTGCTGAAAAACGACTCGAAAAAGAATGGTTCCGGAGAATTCTATATCACCAAAGCCTCGCAGTGCGTATTCCAGAACAACATTGTCTTTGCCGGCACGGAAAACACATTGCTTTCGCTGGAGAACATCTCACCGCAGGCGGGCAACACGTTCGACTACAACCTGTATTATACCGCCACGGGCAAGGCTCACGACATCAACGTTCTCTGGCGCAATAAGGAGTACAGCGACTTTGGCAAATACAAAACCGGCTCAGCACAAGACGCCAACTCACGGTTCCTCGCGCCCGGGTTGATCTCCGCCACGCTGCCGACACCCAACCTGCAGCTCAACACCGGCAGCGCGGCCACCGACATGGGTAACCCCGCTACCTCGCTGCCCGACGGTGAAACCGACTTTGGCGGCAAGCCACGCCTGTTGAACGGCCGCGTCGACATTGGGGCCTATGAAGGCCTCAGCACCAGCGGTACCGTCACGGCGTCGGGCGGCAATGATATCGCCATCATCCGGCTCAGCGCTTTCCCCAACCCGGCACAGCGGAACATCACCATTCAAACTACGGAGACGCCCGGCGACCGCGTCTTTATTCTTTGCACCATACAGGGTGTAGCGCTGCGCCGTGAACAGACGCGCGAAACCGCGATCACCTGGGATGTGAACAACCTGCCGGCGGGGGTCTACCTGGTGCGGGTGCTCTATGGCGCCATGCAGCAGACCACCCGCATCGTGGTGGCTAACCGTCCTTAGCCTTCAAACCAACGCTTAAACGCTGCCGCCTTTTCTTTGCTGACGGCCGGCGTTTCGTGTATACCGGTCTTCAGGGTGAGCAGCAGCTTGCCCTGAAGATCGGTTTTATAGCCCGTTAACATCCGCCGGTGTAGCAGCAGCTGCCGGTTGGCGCGAAAATAACGCGCCGGGTCTACGACATCTTCTACTTCGTCCAACGACCGGTACGCTGTTACCAGCAGGCGTTGATCGACCGTCTGAAGAAAGATCAAGTCGCGCTTGATAAAACAGGCAATCTCCCTTTCTTCGATGCGCTGCGCCTGCGGTCCACTATGGATGATAAAGTTCTCTTTATAGCGCGATGTCCCAGGCTTTCCTTCCAGAAAGCGGGCCAGTTCCTCCAGCGACAACCGGCTTCCACCCTGCTGCCGCAGCGCGCGGTACTTGGCGAGGGCCGCATGCAGCTCCTCGTATTGGATCGGCTTCAGCAAATAATCAATACTGTTGACCTTAAAGGCACGGATGGCATACTGGTCAAAGGCCGTGGTAAAGATGATGGGACTGGCGGGCTTTAGCGCCAGCAACAGGTCAATACTGATCCCGTCCGACAGCTGTACGTCGGCCAGGATCAGGTCGGGTTCCGGATGTTTTTCAAACCACGCCCGCGCTTCCTGTATACTTGCCAACGGGCCGGCCAGCGTGGCCTGGGGCGCCAGCTGACGAATGTGGCCCATCAACTGCTCGGCTACCAGCGGCTCGTCTTCCAGGATCAGGATCTTCATAGCAAAGGTATTTCAACGGTAAACATAGCATCGGTGCCCGTGATCTTCACCGGCCGGTCACTCAGATAGGCATACAGCTCCACCAGCTGCCGCAGGCCCTGCCGCGTGGAAGGCTCCAGCAAAGCTTTCGGCTGCACGTTGTTAGTCACCACCAGGAGGTCATCCCGATCGAAGATCCGGATGGTCAACGGTCGGTCGCGGTGGATCTCGTTGTGCTTGATCGCATTGTCGATCAGCAGCTGCAGCGTGACCAGCACGATCTTCTTCTCGCCCGCCTCGGGCGACAGTGCCAGATCCACGATCAACGCCTCGCGAAAGCGAATACGCTGCAGCGCGATATAGTGTTGAATAAAGTCCAGCTCCAGCTGCAGGCCTACCACCTCGCGCGCTTCGTGGTCCAGCACATAGCGGTATACTTTCGACAAGTGGTTGATGTAATGCGACGCCAGCGCGGGATCGGTCTTCACCAGCGCATCCAGCGAGGCAAGAGCGTTGAAAAGAAAATGCGGGTTGACCTGGTTCTTTAAATGGTGGTACTGTAACTGTGCTTTTTCCTTTTCGATGCGGGCCACGCGCAACAGCTCCTCTTTCCACTGCCGTATAAAGTGTGCGCTGATAAAGATCATGTTGATCGCCACCGCGATGCCGACGTGCGCAATGAACATGACGGTCATGACATCGTCACGAAAGACCTCCGGAAAGCGGTGCTGCAACGGATACATCATGACCGTGCGCAACACCATCATAATGGCTACGCCCGAGGCCAGTTGCACGAAGATACGCCCATACAAAAAGCGCGAGAACGGCATCCACCGGTTCAGGCCGCGGTGCACACGCTCGTAGATCTCCCACACCAGTTGGATGAACACGATGAAGGCCACCGTGGCCACGATGTGCTGGAACAGCTTCATACCGGGCATGAGCGCATCACGCACCGCCCAGCCGACAGCAGCAACCACGGCCGTGATGCCGATGCGTTGCACATATTTGTTTTCGATCCAGGTCATGACGTTACCAAATTCGATATTTCAGTTCTCATTTCCAGTTCACGCTCACCGAAACAACCGTTTCACCCATGGCCCCTTCCACAACCAAAGCCCCGACAACGCCACGGCCGGCAATATCCCCCACCGCACCGCGATGACAGCCTCAGGAATACCCGACACCGGCCCATAGATATAACCAATAATAGGAATGCTGGCCAGGATGTGTAACCAGCGAATAATTTTCCGTTCAAGTGCTGCGTTCATACGATTTTGTTTTTTAGGCAAGAACGCAGGAATGCGGCGCGTGGATGGCGTCTAAAGCCACTGATACACGGAAGCGGAAGGATTTTGCAAGGAAGCATGGCTGGCGCCGATGTTAGCGCTAAGCGACACCCGACAGCACCACATTCAAATTATTTTACCAACGACAACAAAAGCTCCGGCTCATTCGTGGTAATGAAATCCACCTGCTGCTGCAGCAGGTCTTCCAGCAGTGACTTGTCGTTTGCCGTCCAGACATTGACGGTCAACGTATGTTGCTTGGCACGGGTCACCCAATCAGGATTTTTTTTCAGCACGTTGAAGTGATAGTCCAGTCCATAGAAATGATCGGCTGCTAATTCAGCCGGCGTCTTATCGCCCTTCAAATAGGCAACACGCGCATAGGGAGCCAGCCTCATAACCTCCAGGCACACATCATAGTCAAAGCTGATATAATCCACCCACGCCTGCGCCTGCAGTTTTTCTACCAGCGCTACAATCTTACGCGTTAGTGCGAGGGAGTATTCCTTACCCAGTTCCGAAGCTTTAATTTCCAGGATGAGCTTTGTATTTAACTGATCCAGGCCGGCCTGGATATACTGCTCCAGCGTCGGCATCGGCTCGCCGTTCGTCAGCTTCAGCGCCAGGAGCTCGCGTGACGGTGTCCTGGCAATAGAGATCCCTTGTATGGAAGCATCATGATTGATGACGGGAAGTGAATCCGCGGACATGTGTACGTCGAACTCGCTGCCTTCACAGCGTAACCCGATGGCATGTTCCAGCGCGGCAATGGAGTTTTCGGGGGCACCGGTGTTCTTCCAGGCGCCACGATGGGCGATGACCTTGTTGTGGATAAAGTGATCTTCTATGATGGTAAAAGATTGGGAGATCTGCTGACCCGATGCCGTCGTAGCCGTAACGGTAAGGGCATAACGACCGGTATTCTTGTCCTTGCCCACTGACCTGCCCAACAACCGGTGCTCTTTGTCGACGGTAAAGCCCGATGCGTCCTTCCCGCTTAACACTACGGTGCGTATAGCCTCCTGGGTGGTAAGCCTCACCTGGCCCACGACATTATCCTTCGCCGTGAACATGTAGTGGGTCAGGAACAAACGCGCGGCGGTGCCTGGCTGTGCCTGACCCGATAACACCGACGATAAGAGGAAACTCCCCAGCATGATAAGCGACTTTTTCATAAGTTTAAAAACGTTCGGGCCAATATAGCGATCACACGCACACCCCGCCAGCCCAGAGGCTTTTCGAAATTGTTATCTTTTATCAGAGCAGCCCCTTTTCCTCCAGCGTGGCACGCACTTTCCTGTGGTTCTCCCAGAAGCGGTCGCGTACCTGCTGCATGGCCTTCTTGAACTCAGGCAGGTCTTTGACGGAATCGGCTATGGGATCGATCGTAAAGAACAAGATCCAGTATTGATAGTCCTTCTCCCGGGCAAACAGCTTCATGTGCTCGATGGCTTTGGGGGCATCGCCCAGGTAGGAATAATACCCCGCCAGGTTAGCGTGGCGGTAAATGGAGCTGTCTGTTTTCACATACCGCTCGAAAGCGTCGATGTATCGCTGTCCTTTCTCCGGCTGCCCCATCTTCTGCAACACGATCCCGATCTTGAGGTTCTCGTGTTTAAAGATGTCGAGCTCCTTCTCTTCGACAATGGCCAGGTAACGTTTGTAATACTTATACGATTCGGCGTAGTTGCGCATGAAGTAATACATCTTGCCGATCTCCTGCATCATGATAAAATTGGTGGTGTCTTTCCGGAACTCTTTCACCAGGGCCTCGCAGGTTCCACCTACATCTTCGTTTTTGGCATACAGGATATAAACGCGCAGATACCCCGAGAAAGGGTTGTCGGCCTTATAGGCCAGCGACTTGTCGATGTACTCCAGGGCCTCGTCGATGAAGCCGGCCTGCATCAGCGCATTGCTGAGGTGCAGGTATTTATAGCTGACAGTTGAAGAGTCGCCCGAGTTTCCGTCGATCCGCACCCCCAGCAGCGCATACTCGATGTATTTGGCGGCGTTGGGCAGATAGCCGTTGTAAAGCTCCGAGAGGAAGTGCGCCACGATGCCCGAGTTGGGGTTATAGTCGAGCGCCTTCTCCAGGTAGGGTGCTGCCTCCTTGTATTCCTTCTTGTGCATGAAGTACAGCGCCTTGGCGATGAGGCTCTCAGCCGACTTCTCGTCATACAGCAAGGCCTTGTCGGCGTACTCGCTGATCTCTTTCCCATACTTCTTGTTGATCTGAAACAGATCGAGGTAATAGTAGGCGACGGCTGCGTCGGCATAGGCTTGCGCAAAATGGGGATCGCGTTTGATCGCACGCTGAAAAAGGACGATGGATCTTTGCAGTGCTTCCGTGGATGCGTCGTACAACAGCTCGCGTCCCTCCATGTATTCGTTGTAAGCCTCCAGGTCGTCGGTGGGGATCTTTTCGATCTGCTTTACTTCCTCGGGCGTGATGATGGCTTCGATCTCTTCGGCGATGTTGTGGGCGATCTCCTGCTGCAAGGCAAAGATGTCTTTGGCTTCGCGCTCGTAACGTCGCGACCAGAGGTGTCTGTCCGTGGTACCTTCGATGAGCTGGATGTTTAACAGGATGCGGTCGCCGATCTTCTGACCGCTGCCTTCGATAAAATAGTTGACGTCGAGCTCACGCGCCATTTCGGGAATGGACTTGGCGGTGTTCCGGTATTTCTCCGACGAAGTGCGACTGATCACCCGCAGGTCTTGGATCTTTTGCAGGTTATTGAGCGTCGACTCCATCAGGCCATTAATGAGATAGAGGTTAGTCGAGTCGCCGCTGTCATTCTTAAAAGGCAGCACGGCGATGGATTTTTCAGGCAAAGGCTTCGCGTCCCTACCGCGCCACACATAATACCCCACCAGCACCAGTGCCACCAATACCACCAGCGCCGCAGCCCCCCAGCGGAGCCGTATGGGCCAGCGCGTCGTACGTACCGGCACGGCGGTTTCGGCAACGGCCCCTTCGGCTTCAGGCTCCAACACCCGCTTGCCCGCCTCGCCCGGCGGATAGCCGTAATATTCACGAAAGCACTTGATAAAATATGACACGCTGCCAAAGCCCACCTGGTCCGACACCTCCGAGACATTCAGCCCCGTGGTCCGCAGCAGCTCCATGCCGCGTTTCAGGCGCACTTCGCGGATAAGTTGGTTTACTGGCGAGTCGGTGTGTTTTTTGACCTTGCGTAACAGGTTGGACCGGCTCATGTTCATTTTTTCGGCCAATTCCGATACCCCGAACTGCTCATCGGCAATGTTCTCTTCGATCAGCGCGGTGATCTCGCGCAGAAAATCCTTATCGGAAACCGGCAGGGGCGACATGATAGGAAAGAAACATCATTTGCATCAATTTTTATATCGATTCACCATAATTTATAGTGCCTCCCGCAAACTTGACGGTTTTGGCGGCATGCCTGTTTAGCCTGCGGCAGCGTTCCATCCCACCTTTACAGCATGAAAACACACAAATCCGAAACCGTCAAACACATGAAAACACAACCATTCAACACGGTATGTTTTGCCGCCCTGCTCGCTGTCGGCGTTGCATGTACCCTTCCATCCTGCAAAGGTCCCACCGAAAAGGCACTGACCGACAGCACCGCCACGACGAGCGTTGCCGCGCCCCCGGTAGACATTCATACGGCGGTCGTCACCGAAAACCTGGGCGCCCTGCAACAGCACATCCAGGCCGGCACTAACCTGAATGAGAAAGACCCCTTCGGCGGGTCCAGCCCGCTGATCACCGCCGCGGTTTTTGGCAAGACCGAAATGGCACGCACGCTGATCGATGCCGGCGCCGACCTCAACTTTACCAACAACGATGGCTCCACGCCCCTGCACACGGCGGCCTTCTTCTGCCGCCCGGAAATCGTACGCATGCTGCTCGACAAAGGCGCCGACAAGACCATCAAAAACAAGTATGGCGCAACGCCTTACGAATCGGTAGCCGGTCCGTTTGCCGCTGTAAAGGACACGTACGACATGATGGGCAAGATGCTTGCGCCCATGGGACTGAAGCTGGACTACGCCTATATCGAAAAAACACGCCTGGTCATCGCCGGCATGTTGAAGTGATCACCCCAACCCTTCCGCCAGATGTTACCGAACAGCAGACGTTATGACATCGATTGGATCCGGGTGATCGCGATCGGCCTTCTTTTGATCTACCATGTGGCCATTGCCTTTCAACCGTGGGGCATTATGCTCGCCTTTATCACCTCCACCACGCCGTGGCCGGAACTCTGGCTGCCGATGGGCATGCTGAACATCTGGCGGATCCCGCTGTTATTCTTTGTATCGGGCATGGGAGTATACTTCGCATTGCAAAACCGTACCGCCGGACAATTGTTACTGGAGCGCACGCGGCGTATCCTGGTGCCTTTCCTCACAGGCATAGCATTGATCGTGCCCGCGCATATATACTTGTGGCAGCGGTATAACGGGTTTACGCAGTCATACAGCCCCAACCCCGGCCACCTGTGGTTTCTCGGCAACATCTTTATCTATATCGTCGTGCTGCTGCCGGTCGTATACAATCTCCAACGGCATGAAACCGGGCGCATAGCCGGTGCCCTCCGGAGGTTATTCAGCACCCCCATTGGGTTACTGGCGATGACGGGAGCCTTTATACTCGAGGCCCGGCTGACCGATGCACATCCGTATGAGCTGTATGCCCTGACGTGGCACGGGTTCTTTTTGGGGATGCTGGCATTCTTCTTCGGGTTTTGTTTTGTACTGAGCGGCGAACCGTTTTGGAAAATGCTGCTACGGTGGCGCTGGGCGTTCCTGGCGATCGCCATAACACTCTTCATCGTTCGGTTGATGGTATTCAATATGCAGGCGCCGGCGTATCTGCTGGTACCGGAATCGCACGGATGGATCTTATCGGTCTTTGCTTTTGGACACAAATACCTGAACCGGCCGGGTAACGGGCTGCGATATTTGAGCGAAGTCGCTTATCCCATTTATATTTTACACATGATCTTCCTTTCCCTGGGATCGTTCGTCATCTTTCCGCTCGGGGTGCCGGCGCCGGTACAATTTGTATTACTGGTATTATTTACCGTAGCGGGATGCTTCGCTTTTTATGAGGGTGTTGTGCGCAGGGTTGGTTTTGTACGACCGTTGTTTGGTTTAAAATACAGGAATGAGCGTCGCGTCACGGCGGAACGAACGCTACACAACGAAACGCCTGCCGTTCAAAAAGACTAATTTTTTTCATTCACTGCGCAAATAGACTGCGCACACGTGGTACTGCTTTGCAAAGGAATCGGGAAATTTTAAAAGTCCCGATTTCTTTGTTACTTCCAGTTGAATCATGAACCACGAGATCTACATCGCACGCAAACGCAAGGTTTTTCTGCCACCGGGCAATGCTTCGCAACCCGACCAGTACGTGCAGAGCCTGCTCGAAAACATCGGCAGTCTGGGCTTTACCTTTTCGAAGCCGTTAGCCGGGCGTGTCGCTACCTTGTCGCTGGAGGATCTGGAAACATTTTATAACGCGCTCTTGCCGGCTTTAAAAACCCTTGTGGGAGCGCATGTGGTGTACACACCCATGTATCCAAATTTTCCGCGACAGGTCATGGAAGCTTCCCAAGCGGAAATCTGCACCAACGCCTGGCTACACTACCTGGGCGACAGGATCAATATGCGCATCCTGCCGGAATACGAGAAAGAAGAGCGTGCTCCTTTACAAGGCGCGCCGCCACCCAGGATCATCGACCTCGGCACGCTGGAAGATTTTGAAAGCATCTTCACCGACCTGGCCGGCGCGAAAGTATCCACTTCCAATACCGATAAACACACCCTGCTGTGGTTCGTCAACCACTACCAGAACGATATCGAACGCCTGGTGCCGGAGGCCATGCCGCACAAGGAGAACATGGCCTTTGTCGGCGCGCTGCTGTTGCTCTACACGACCATCGCCGACCGCCTGCTGGCACGCCACGTCAAAACAGCGACGGATGTGTTGCGTATCGTAGCAGCGTATTTTAACGGCGATGTGAGCCTGGCCGAAAAGACCAAATACTACAAGCTCAGCCGCCCGCGCCGGAAAACGCTGTTGCGGCTGCTGGAGCAGTCCACCTGCTCGCTGGACGACATGGTGAAATACCGCGAACCCTGGAAACGCCTGGGAGAAAAACTGCACCCATCGGAGTATGCCGGTCAATTCCCACGCAGCGCGCAAGCCTTTGACGTGCTGCGTAACGACAACCACTACCGCACATTTTACAGCAAAGTGGAACTGGCCGTGAAACAACACGACATCGCCGCAGCCACCGCGCTGCTGGCTACACGGCCCGGCGAGCTGGCCCGACGGCTGGACCACCTGCTGCGCAACGCTGCGGATACACATGCTGTAATCCATGCGTTCGACGCAACGGCCGACCGCGTCTCGACACCAGTATTGCTGCAGTTGCTCACGCACTTTGAGCACCGCCTGACGCCCAACGGCCTGCGCGTATTCTTTCCCAAAGGTGAGGTGAGCAAAGCGTTTGCTCTTCCGTACAACCTGCCGGCACTACGTCCGGAAACGTGTCGGGAAGTCGTGAACAGCTGCCGCAAGCACCTGGTCGATCGCTTCCGGACGTTGCCACCGCTGGGCAAGGTATTCCTCGATGAAGCGCTGCGTAATTTTACCGTACCGTTCACGTTGCGCTCGGCGTCGAAAGCATTGCGCACCGTTTCGCGCGGCAGCAAGCTGCCGTTGCCGCAAGGCAACATCCTCCGGTTCTTTATCTGGTGGCGGGAAAGCACTTCGCGCGCAGACATCGACCTGAGCGCTGTGGCCATCACCGGCGACCATCAACTGGTCGATGAGCTGGCCTATTACAACCTGGCAACGCTCGGCGGCTATCACAGCGGCGACATCACCTCCGCCCCCAACGGCGCGTCAGAATTCATCGACATCGACATCCATACGCTGCGCGAAAAGAACGCCCGATATATCATCATGTGCCTGAACTCCTACACGGCGCAGCCCTTCTGCGACCTGCCCGAGTGTTTTGCCGGCGTGATGGTACGCCAGGAGCCCGACAGCGGTGAGGTCTACGAGCCGCGCACGGTAGAGAACAAAGTCGACATCACCGCCAATGCCCGCGGATGTATCCCCATGATCCTCGACCTGGTCGACGGCACCATCCTGTGGACAGACCTGTCGTTAACGCGCATGCCCTCCTACGGCGGAAACAACGCCGCCAACAACATGCCCGCCATGATGGTCCTGACACGCGCCATGACGTCGCTGGTCAAAACCTCGCTGTACGATCTGTTCTCGTTACACATCGAAGCACGCGGCGAACGGGTATTGGAAAAAGAAAAAGCAGATACTATCTTTGCTGCCGACGCGGGCATCACCCCGTTTGACACACAAGTCATCGCCGCAAAGTTCTTATAAAGAAACTGCAGAGGGCTATTGGATCACTTCCTTCTATGCTACTTAGTGATCGAGCTTCCCCTCTGCTTTTTTTATGCCCTCACTACTGTAAAAAAGACCAGAAATATCTGGCAAGAGTTAGCATCAAGCGTTAGCGCAAATGCTTCTCTTGTCGGCCGGTTGGCGGATGCGGCCAGTCTCCAGACTGGCGTTGGGCGCGGCTGGTCAGCGGAACCACGGCACGTATATGGTTACCCAGATTACGACGTCACCGCCGGGCAGTCGTGAGACTGCCCCCATGCTAGGTCCGAGTCGCCCTCCCTTCGGTCGGAAGACTCGAACCAGATGTTACTCGCGCAGTGCGTTGCTTGCGTTAACAAATCGCCAGGCACTAATCATCCGCACCTACAAAAAAGCCAGGACAATTACCGTCCTGGCCTTCCGTATCCGCAAGCCTACTGCACGATCAACGTCTGCGTCGTACTGGTCTTACTATTCGTGATCTTCACAACATAAGACCCCTTCCGCAGGTTCTTCGCTTCCAGCACATAATGCTTATCCTTCGTAACCGTCTCAAACACTTTCCTGCCCTGCGTCGTGACAACAGCAATGGCCGTCTCCTCCCCTTCTGCATTGGCAAACTCCAACGTCAGGCGCTCGCTTTCGCCGACGGGGTTCGGATACATCTGGAACGTATTCGGGTTGATGATCTTCTGCACCTCCGCCACTTCCTGCGTATGCTGATAAGAGTGGTTACAATACTTCGACATATCCACCCCCACCTCGGCTTCTGCTGTACGCGCGCTCGCCAGCGATACGGACGTGAACCATTTTGTGTTAACGCTCGCCGTACCCGTCACACCGGTCACCAGCTGCAAACGATAGTCGTAGTGCGCGGTACGCGTGCTTTCACCGTTGTAGATATAGTCGGTGTTTGTGATCACCGCGATAACGACATTGCTCGCGGGCGGCAGATCCAGCCGCAGGCTTACATTGCCGCTCGAAACAAACTCGCTATACACCGGCACACCGGTCGTCGAACGATAGACCAGCTGACACGTCATATTCGCACCGATGGGTTGAAAGTTTACCGTCACCATATTGCCTGTCACCACCAGCGGTATCTGGTTGGCACCGGACCAACCCGGTAGCGTGCGCGCCTCGGGCGTAAGAAGGCCGTTATTGTTGGTGGTTTGCACGTAGGGCGTGGCATTCCACACGGCGGGGTTCAGCCACGACGGTTGCCACTCCGCCTGGATGGCCTGACCGAAGTGCGCATTCATCAGCGCCAGGATGGCGTTGTTCCACGGGCCGAAGTCGATCAGCGCCTGCTTGGCGCGATACTCAGTGATCAGTCGGCGCATCTGGGTCGCCCCGATGCCCGAAGCAATACCCGCCAGCACGCGGCTGGGAGCATTGCGCCAGATCCACGGCACGGAGGCGTCGCCGAGCGTATTGCCCAGGAAGGTCGGGAACGAGCTGCTATACTGGTGGCCCCCCAGGTACGTGCGCCAGGTACAGATCTGCTGGTTGCCGTTAAACATGTTCACGCCCTCGGCCGACGGGCCGCCAAAGCTGCCGTCTTGCAACCAGCCGGAGTAACATTCGATGGGCATGAACGGCGCAATGAAGTCGGTGCCGTTCAGGTCGCCCATGCTGCCGAAGTTGTTGGTACGACGGGCATCGGCAGTTTGCTGCAGCCACACGTTGCCCCCTTCGTGAAACCACGCCGATTGCTTCACCCCCGGCAAGTCTGCCAGCAGCGCGTGAATGCCTTCGTGGACCATGGCACCCTGCTGCGCCACGCGGTCGCTATACGGACAGGCCGGGTCAAAGCTATAGATGGGGTAGTATGATGCCAGGACCATCGGCCAGCTGACACCGTTGTAGTTGATGGCGCTTTGCCAGCCGCCCAATGCGGTGTTGGAGGCGTTGTCGGTACACAATCCGGAACCGTACAGGTATACCGCACTGCGATAACCGTTCTTGGCACGCAGGTCTGGTGGCCAGCCCATTTCGTCGCGGAAGTAGGCAAAGTCCGTATTCATCCGCGCCAGCATAGGCGTTACGGCGGCGCTCGTCACAAGCGTGTTGGCCGAAGGCCCTTTGCGGAAGCACCACCAGTTCGAAGACTGTGTCGACACCACCTGCGGACAATCGTTCAGTACTTGCGTCGGCGTATTCAGCGCGGGAAACTCGTCGCGAAAGTTATAGGCGATCGTGGGTGAATAGGCCGGCCAGGTATAGGGGTTGCCGGTACCGCTGCCGCTCACCGTGAGCGTGAAGTTTTGCGTGGTCTGTGTACCGCAGCTATTCGTATACCGGGCCACATACGTGCCGGCCTGCGCTCCTTGTACATTACTGATCAGGATCTCGCGCGTAGTGGCCGTAAAGCCGTTCGGTCCGGTCCAGCTCCAGGCGCCGCCCGAGGTCGGTGTCGGACCAAAGCGTACCGAACCGCCCGCGGCCACCGTGGCTGATGCCGTCTGCGTCCAACTGCCGCCGTTGATCTGTGTTTGCGGCACGATGGCAGTGCCCGGGCAGTTGGTCACCGGCGTGCCCATCACACGCCATTCGAGGATCCCCGTGGATTGTGTGGTGTTGAGCATGGACACCCGGATGCGGCTCAATGCCGTCGCGGAGAACGACACCACGTTAAAGGTATTGATCACCTTGGGGATGGCCGCCAGCGTCACCCACGTAGCACCATTCCAGTACTCCACGTTTGCCGTCGTCGGTACACGCACCCCACCGTTGTCATCGAACCAGTATACTTCGATGGAAGTGACCTGGTAGGATTGTGTCCAATCGTATTGTACCCACTGCGTGGAGTTGGGGTTGTTCCAATTGCCGTACGCACCGTGCGACTTGTCGTTTGAGTTGGCCGGGGTAAAACCGTCGTTTACGGCCGCCAGGGTTTCCCACGACGACACATACGACGTTGATGCCGTAGCCGTCAGGGCCACGTTGGTCTGCGCTACCACGTGTTGCGCCCACGCGCAACACGCCAATAGCCACACGGCTACTTTCAGTCTGGTAGATTTTCTCATAACTAACTGTTTTTAAGGTTGAAAAAGAACTATATCATCAGGACTATCACCAACTATACAGAGCAATACCGGCCATGCGCGACCCAACGATGATCCCTCCCAACGAAAAATAGCGGCATGAACGTAGCCTTGCGATGCTATACATAGCACACACTGCATCGCAAAACATAAATGAAATTACACAGCGAAGCACGGGTCTGCTTCGCTGATCTTAGCTGATGATAATAGGATATTAGCCGTTTATTGAACGGTCTCGCGCACCGTGATATAATACATGCGCTCCAGGTATTTGGCGTCGACAGGCTTGTCGATGATTGGTTCTTGTGACTGCCACTGCGCCGTAGGATACAACACGATCGCCCCAACGCCATCCGACAGCCGCACCGGCAGATCAAAACCCGGCACGACGTTGGACCAGCGGTAGAACAGCTTGCTGCCGGCGTAGTAGTATTCGAACTGCGGGATCTTTACCGAACGCAGGTATTGATCAAACACCTTGGAATAGTCACGGCCGGCACGCTGAGAGATATAGCCCTCGATTTGCTCGGTACGCACCGTCTGGTGATAGAATGTTTTATTCATGCCACGCAGGATGTCGCGGAACAACACGTCGTCGCCGATGCTGTGGCGAATGGTATGCAGCATGTTGCCACCCTTGGGGTACATATCGCCGGAGCCGCTCTTGTTGACGTTGTAGACGCCGATGATCGGTGTATTGTTCTGAATGCTGCGGCGGGTACCGACCACATAATCCGTGGCCGCCTCTTTGCCAAAATAATACTCGGTATACAACCCTTCGGAGTAATTCGTAAACGACTCGTGGATCCACATGTCGGCAATATCCTGGTAGGTGATGTTGTTGGCATACCACTCGTGGCCGGATTCGTGAATGATGATAAAGTCCCATTTCAAGCCATAGCCTGTACCCGACAGGTCACGACCGCGGTAACCATTACCATAACCGTTGCCGTAGGTCACCGAGCTTTGGTGCTCCATGCCCAGGTACGGTGCCTCCACCAATTTGTATCCGTCCCGGTAGAACGGGTATGGGCCAAACCAGTATTCGAACGCCTTCAGCATGAGCTTGGCTTGCTTAAACTGTATCTTGGCCTTCTCCAGGTTTTCGGGTAGTACATAAAAGTCCAGGTCGAGCGTGCCGGCTTCGCCGTGCAGTGTATCGGCAAAGTGCGCGTACCGGGCAATGTTGAGGTTGACACCGTAGTTGTTGATGGGATTGCCGACAAACCAATTATAGGTTTTGGTCTTCGCCTTTTTGTTTGCGACTACGCTGCGCAACCGGCCGTTGGAAACATCCGTCAGGTCTTCCGGCACGGTAATGCTCATGAGCATGCTGTCGGGCTCGTCGTACATGTGATCTTTGCACGGCCACCATACGCTGGCGCCAAGGCCCTGACACGAGGTCGCGATAAACGGCGAGCCGTCCGTCGCCCTGGCCCACTGAATGCCGCCCTGCCACGGCGGATTCTTCGCCACCACCGGACTGCCCTGGTAATACACATCCAGCGACTGGATGGCATCTTTGGCCGGTGCTTGCGGCAGCCTGATCATATAGGCATTTTTCCCGTCGCGGGTAAACGAAAGCTTCTTCTTGCCCATCAGCACCTGTGTGATGACCAGCGGTTGCTGCAGGTCGATCTGCAACACGGTGTAAGGCTCCAGTACCTTGTATTGTACCGTTACTTTACCCGACAGCTCCTTCTTCGCCGGGTCGACCTTGATGTCGAGATGGTAATACAACAGATCCCACCACGCCCGCGCGCGGGTGACCGTGCCACGCAGCGTGTCATCGTGGGTGAACACCGGGCCTTGCGCCTGCAGACACGCCGGCAGGAGAGTGAACAGCAGGAGGACCGCACAGGCGATCCGGAGGGTATAGGACGAAGAGAGCATAGGACTAAAGTTAAGGACCGGTACATCCGGTCCGTTGATCGTAAATTAATCATTCCTGGTAGGATCTTAACTGCCTTCCATCAAAAAGCCCCGTCCGGACAGACGGGGCTCACCCAAACCAAATAACTCCAATCGGCGTTATTCGATAGCGTTCTGCGTTACCGCGGTGAAGGTCGTTTGATCCGGGCCCGCAGCACCGTGACGGACCAGGGTTTAAATACATAGTCAAAGCGCCGGCCGATACCCGGCACAGGTGTCGTCTGCGGTACGAACCGCGTCGGTTGCTCGAACGAGTTCTCATCGTCGGGCGTATCGGCGGCCAATACCACGGCCGTGCCGGTGGGTTCCAGCGTGAGATCGCTGACGGCGATCGATGCCGGCCGGGCGTGTCCGACGGCATTCACGACCTTGACCACCACCTCGCCCGTCTTATCGTCGCGGCCGGCGATGGCAAAGAGGTCTGCCGGCTTATGATAGGTCATCAACAAACTGCCGTCGACATAGCACGCGACGGTCGTGGTCCCGACGCGCAATTCGATCGTGTACCACCGGTTCAGTTCAAAGGGCTTTTCCAACCGCACCGGCTGCGATACGATGGCATCGACGCCCTTCGTGACCGTTTCAAAGACTGCCACCTTGTTGAGCCAGGCCCCCAGGTGCACGCGCATGTATTGCTGGTCGTCGCGAAAGGCAAAGGGTATCATAAACGCATTATACCCACCCGTCTTGCGGGCCTTCAGCGTCAGGGTATAGGTATCAAATGATCTGCCCTCCAGCAAGGCCAGCGGCCACGCCCCCTCCTTCGTCTGGGCCAGGACACTGTCGCGTACCTCCCACTGCCCGCCCGTCAGGCGCCAGTCTTCTTTTCGGATCACCCCGGACTGATATACTACCCGGCCGTTGTGTGTCACTTCCACGTCTTTATACTCCGTCTGCGTATCCCAGGTGCTGAGCCCGATCCTGCCGGTAAACGCCGGCGTGACCGTATCCGCCGGCACCGTCACCTGTGTGGCCAGGTTTACCGATGCCTTGTGTTCGTTCAACATCCGGATGGCATAATACGAGATGCGCGCAAAGCTCCGCGCGGCGTCGAACCGGATGAGGTTCACCGGCCAGTCGGTGTCGTGTACATTCTCCAGCAACGGCGCATAGCTGCTCATGGTCACCAGGTCGGAGTTTCGTTCCAGCCCCAGGATAAACGTAGCGTCGTTCAATGCCGCCGTCATGTTACCCGCGCCGACACCGGCGTTGCAGGCATATTCCCCCACATAGAGTCTCCAGTCCTTTCGCGGGTACTTGTCGTACCAGTCGGCATAGGCCATCGCCCACCCCGCGGCTTTGTAGGCATGCTCATCGGCGATGTCCATCTTTTCGATGGTGCGGATCGTGGGCTGGCTGAGGTGCGCAATGCCCATCGCCGCCAGCACTTCCAGCTGCGGATACTTTTCCTTGATGGCTTTGTAAAAGATGTTAAAGCGCCGGGCATACCGTTCGCCCGCCTGCTCGTTGCCAACCTCCACATACCGCAGCGGAAATGGCTCCGGATGGCCCT
The DNA here is from genome assembly GCF_018598185.1 of Dawidia soli. Classification (GTDB taxonomy): domain Bacteria; phylum Bacteroidota; class Bacteroidia; order Cytophagales; family Cyclobacteriaceae; genus Ohtaekwangia; species Ohtaekwangia soli. The sequence continues at coordinate 187,871 of NZ_JAHESC010000005.1, read as the reverse complement.
GCCGGGCGCGTACCCTGCCCCAACGCGAGTCCGGCGGCCCCAGGGCATATTCGATCGCGTCGAGGGTGCTGGTCACGAGCGTGTCGAGGTGCTCATCCTCCACGTATACCCCGCTGCGCATCTCGCACGACACGCCGCAGTTAAATACATACATGGCGTCGGCGCCAACGTCTTCGCAGAACTGCAGGAACTCGTGGTAGCCCAGCCCGTCACTGGACCAATAGCCCCACGGACTGTAGGTACCCGGGCGCCGTTCGACCGGCCCCAGCGACTTCTTCCAGTTCGGTGCGCTCTGGGGGCTGATGCCTTCGACAAAACATCCGCCGGGCCAGCGTACAAACGCCGGTTTCAGATCCGCCAGGTATTGCGCCAGGTCCGGCCGCAGGCCATTGGCACGATCGCGGAACGTCTTCACCGGGAACAACGAAACAAAGTCCAGCCACACCGTGCCCGGTCGGGAAAACGACAATTGAAACGTAGCCCGTGCATCGCCCGCCCGGGCACGCAACGTGGCGGTATATTTCTTCCACCCGTCACCCCGCGCGCGTTCGAAAACATGCTCTGCCAGCATTTTGCCGTTGGCCCCTACCAGTCGGGCGGTAATACTGCCGTGATACTTTTCCGCACGGCTATAGAAGGTCAGGGTATAGGCCGCATCCTGCTGCACGGAGATTCCCCAGAACCCTTCGTTGACCACGCTAACGTTACCGGTATGCGGTACGGACGTTATAGCCACTTTCAACGATCGCGGCGTCTCGGGGTATAACGGTTGCGAAAGATCCAACGCCAGGCGGGCCACCGCACCGCCACCGGTTGCAAGAGACCAGGCGGGATAATCGTTCTTCGCTTCAAACGGCATCGCCCAGTCTACCACACGGCCCGCGCTATAGTGCGGCGTACGGGGCGGCCGGATGAACCCGGAGTCGAGCGTACAGCCCTCGGGTATTTTACTTTCCTCAAACCCACGGTTTTGGATCAGCTCACCGTACAGTCCGCCTTCGCCGCCATGACTGATCTCTTCAAAAAAGATCCCGTGCAATGCCGGCGACACCGTCGCCCCCGTCGTGGCGCCCGAAACCGAGATCTGCGTGGTCTGCGCCATCGTTGCGTGCACACACGCGATCATCAACATGCTTAAACAAAAACGCTTCATAGATACCCCTGAAATTACGCCCGGCGTCCCTAAAGGCGTTTCATAGATATTGCCGGCTGTCGATACGATCTTACCTGAAAAATACGACGCCGGCACGCGCGGAAAACAACCGGATAACGTCAATAAAATAGTATTATGCATAAGCAAAATCGAGTCGCTACAATTTCGTTAATTGTAAACTGGACAATTAATAATAAATTTATTATATTTATTATTGTAATCACACAACCCTTATGAAAATTCTACCCTTTAAAATTCCCAAGACATCGCAGGAATCTTTTCGGTTGCAGGAAGACCATGAGGTTCACTTTTACGACAACCTCCACCAGCATCCGGAAATACAGCTGACGTTGATCCTCGAAAGCGATGGCAAAGTGATCGTCGGCGATTTTATAGGTGCCTTCAAACCCGGTGATATATTTTTGATCGGTCCGAACCTGCCGCATGTATTCCGGAACGACCGGAAATATTATGACAACCAACGGGAGGGGCAAGCGCATTCGCTGTCGATCTTCTTCGAATGGAAAACATTCGGCGAAACATTTCTCTCCATGCCCGAGATGGCGCACCTGAACGAGCTCGCCAAAAGCAGCGCGCGCGGACTGTTCATCCAGGAGCCTGTCAAGAGCCGCGTGGCACAGCTCATCAAACACATGTTCCGGAAGACCGGCATGGACCGCATCATCGTGCTGCTGAAGATCCTCAGCATCCTGTCGTCGAATAAAAATATGGAGCCCCTGGCATCGTCCGGCGTATACAGCGACTTCGATGAACAGGACGGCCGCAAGCTGGCCGACATCTACCGGTTTACGATGAACGAGTTCCACCGCAAGATCTCGCTCGACGAGGTTGCCGACCTGGCGCACATGACCACAAACTCGTTCTGCCGCTACTTCAAAAAACGTACGCGCAAGTCATACGTGGATTTCCTGACGGAGATCCGCATCGGCCATGCGCGCAAGCTGCTCCAGCAAAACAACCTGAGCATTTCGCAGATCTCGATGGAGGTGGGATTTAACAATCTCTCGAACTTCAACCGGAAATTCCGTTCGGTGTGTTCGATCACCCCGACGGAATTCCGGAAGCTCCAGGAGAATAAAATGGATATGGTCCTGCGCTAACGCGCCACCACGCTATTGTGATTCTTTGACCAGCCGCACCCCATAGACAGGCCCGGCCTGGTTCCTGGGTTTCGCCTGAAACGTTATTTTCACGCTCGTCTTGCCCGCCACGAGGTGTGATGGAATCCGATACGCGATATCATAGAACTTACTTTCCTTGAACTTGTTCAGGTCGACGCCGGCGATCTTCTCGCCGTCCACCAGGATGTCGAAGTTACGCCCGCGGTTGTCCATGCCCCAGTACGTGCCCACCAGGTTGTACGAGAACCCGGGGATCACCTTCATCGTAAAGCTGAAATGCCCACCGTCGTTCGCCACGCGGAACTTGCGTGTATGCGACTCGCCCGTCTCCAGTTTTTCACCCGTAAAGTTGTGGTCGCGCTCCGGCTGCATCTCGCCCACCCGCAGGATGTCGACGGTGCTCTTCTCCAGCGCATAAACTTCCCGCTTGCGCGCTTCGTAACGCTGCTGCTCGTCCTTCCACGCTGTGGGGGTGAAGACATCCCAATAGACCGAATAATACTCGTCGTCGAGATTGTAGAACGGCTGGAGCGTCACATCGGTGGGTATACCGATACCCCGGGTGCGGAACGTGAGCGAATCGCCCGGCAGCTTCTCCAGCATCTTGTCCGCCGCCGCGTCGGCCGCGACCAGCACCGGTATCCCGGCGGACGGATCGGGCTCCTGCTTGCCCAGGTTGCCGGCCAGCAACACCGGCCCATAGAAGAAGGCCTGCCGCGCGGCGTTGTCGGGCATGGCCACGGTGTAGAGCGACGATTCCAGGTCTACCTCCACAACGTCCTTGTCCTTCCAGGTACGACGCAGCGTGAGATACCCCGCGGCATCCACCGGCGCCTGCACTGCTTTGCCATTGACCCGCACCGCCACCGCGGCAGGCGCCCATTGCGGTTTCCGGATGCGCAGGGTGCGTTCCTGTGCCTTGCGCGTGCCCACCGTCAGGCGAATAGTCTTTGCCTGCGGGATCCGGCTGTTCAGCGTTACGCGAAAGTCCTTCTCCTTCCAATCCAACACCGAGGGGATGAACAGATTGACATAGACACTGCCGTCCTTGCCGCGGAAATAAATGCTCTCGCCGTACTTCACATGGTTCTCGATCCCCGACCCCACACAGCATGTAAACGTATTAAACTCGTCGCTGAACTCTTTGATGGTACCCATGCGCAGCGGCACGAAGTAACACATCATACCGGTCTTGTGATGCTGCGACGCCAGAATGTGGTTATACAACGCCTTCTCGTAGAAATCCATCAGACCGGCAGCCGGTTGCAGGGCAAACAGATGCCGCGTCAGCTTCAGCATATTGTAGGTATTGCAGGTCTCCATGGTGTTGTCCGTCAGCTTGTCGTTCAGCTTGTCGCGCTCACCCAGGTATTCGTAGTTGCTGTTGCCGCCCGGTGCATAGGAATGATGCTGCACCACGGTCTTCCAAAAGAAGTCGCCGGTGATCAGGTCGCTGCGGTCACCGGTCAGCTGGTACCGGCGCACCGTGCCGATTACTTTGGGGATCTGCGTATTGGAGTGCCGGCCCGGGAGAATATCCACCTCGTGCGCGAGCGAGTCGAGTATCACCCGGTCGTGAAATTTATACGACAGGTCGAGGTACTTCTTGTCGCCCGTAAAGGCATAGGTGTTCACCAACACTTCGTTCATGCCGCCGTACTCGCACAGCAGCATCTTTTGGATCTGGGCGTCGTTCAGGTCTTTTAGCACCGTGCCGGTCCAGTCGGCCATGCCCTTCTCCACCAGCAGCGCCCGGTCGTTGTGGCAATACAGGTAGGCGTCGAGCAACCCGGCCATCACTTTGTGAATGGTATACCACGGCGACCAGCTGCCGTTCAGGTCAAAGCCGCGCGAGCGGATATCACCTTGTGATACCTCCAGGAACACGGAGTCCTCGCGGGGTATAGCGCCCACATAGCCCGTCTTACGGGCCACCTGGCATGCATGCAGCTCGTCTACGATGTAGTTGACACGCTTGAGCATTTCCGGATTGCCCGAGGCGGCATAGTCCAACGCACAGGCCGACAGATAATGCCCCAGGGTATGGCCGGCCAGGCCATCGCTTTCCCAGCCGCCATATTTATCCGCTTTCGGCGTCAGCCCCGAATGCGACCGGAACTGTGACAACAAACGGTCCGGTGAAAGCTTGAGCAGGTAACGCCGGTCGGCATCCCGCGCCTCGGTAAACACACTCGGCAACAGGCTGACCGCTTGCAACGGAAAGGGGTAGACGGCCACCGGCATCTTGTCGGCGACCTTTACCCGCGGGTTAGCGTCTTCAGGAATATAGGACTGCGCACCGGCGCACCAGGCCGACAATACGCCCAGGGATAATGCCACACCGCGGCGGGCTATGGTAAACAAACAAAAGGACATAGGTTTTGGGTAATGGGTATGGTATAAACAAAACTTACTGCACGGACCATTCCAGGATCCCGGCGGAATGTTCCTTGGGCAACGTGACCTCCATGCGCAAGGCATCGGTCGTGACCGGCTCGAACGACACGCCCGAATAGCGGTCTTTGTCCACGCCGTAAGGAGCCGTGTTTTTCACCGGCAGCCACTGCTCGCCCTGCCGGTATAACAGTCGCCACCCCAGCGGCAGGCGACAGTCTCCGAACGGGCTATCGTCAAACCAGTACACCTGCGAACCCGCAACGCGCGCCGGTTTTTCAAAGTCGTATTGCACCCACTGCACGGTATCTTTCAGGGGCCACCAGTGGTAGAAGATGATCCGCTGATCGTTGGAGCTGCTCGGCACCATCTGGTCGTTCAGCGCCATCAGCGTACGCGCTTTGTGCGAGGCCGAAAGTTTACTCTTCGACGCGATCGTCGGCGCCGGTGTAGGTTGCGCCGCGCCGGCCTTGCGCGGAATCCATACCGTCATCTCCCCCGCCCCGCGGTGGGCCCAGGCAAAGTACGGTATGAGCGTGACGTCTACGGGCTGCGTCCTGATCTCCGTCTCGGAGGCGCGCGCGGCGGCCTGACCCTTGGTCTGCAGCCGGTATACGCCGTTAAACAGATCGGGCGTATAAACGGCCTTTACCGGAGCATCGTCGGCCACGACAAGGTTTAATACTTTCTTGTCGGCGTTGTCGGGCCACTCGGCACAATATACTAATGGACCGCGCTGATAGGCATACTTGTCCTGGTCGGCAGCAATGTGTGTATTGCCGACGATCCGCCGCACGGGCATCGGCAGGGTCACCTGAATGACATCGCCTTTCTTCCACTGGCGTTGTAAGACGACGTATCCCTTATCGGTCATCAACGGCACGGCTTTGCCGTTTACCGCCACCTGGGGCTTTGCGGTAGCCTTGTCGCGAAAGCTATACAGATCGCCCGCCATGGGCGTGTCTTGCGCCCAGCCGGGGATCCGCACCCGGATATCGAATGTCGCAGCCTGGGCCGGTGCCACGTCGATCTGTATCGCTCCCTCCCACGGGTAGTTCGTTTTCTGCCTCAGCGTTACGGACGTCTTGCCCACGGTAAAGTCAGCGGAGCTTTCGCCATACAGATTTACATACAGCGACCGATCCTTCTGGGCATAGAAATAGCCGCCCACCGACGGCACAAAGCGCGTCACGTTGCTGGGACAACAGGCACAGCTAAACCACGGACTGCGCTGGTGCTGCCCATGCGACTCCAACGGATTCGGATAAAAGAACCGGTCGCCGGTCAACGACACGCCCGACAAAAAAGCATTGTACAGCGTGCGTTCCAGGACATCGTAGTATTTGGCCTCGCCGTGCAGCAGGAACAAGCGGTAGTTCCAGTATACATTGGCAATGGACGCACACGTCTCGTTGTAAGCCGACATGTTGGGCAGCTCGTACGCCGCGCCAAAGGCCTCGCCATTCCCCGTCGAGCCGATGCCGCCGGTAACATACATCTTCTTGTAGACGGCATCCTCCCAGATATCGTCGATCGCTTTGATATACCGCGCATCCGACGTCAGCGCCGCGATGTCGGCCATGCCGGCGTACATATAGGCCGCGCGTACCGCGTGGCCCACGGCCTCGTGCTGGTCCACCACGCGCTTGTGTGCCTGGTTGTAATCATTACCTCCTTCCCGCACATCCAGCAGGAACTTGCCCATGTCCAGGTACTTCTTGTTGCCCGTGACCTTGTACAGCTTGGCCATGGCCAGCTCGATGATCTGGTGTCCCGAATAGGTATGCAGCTTGTCGGGGCCGAAGTCGGCACATACGCGGTCTGCCGCCTTGATGGAGATGTCGAGCAACGCACGTTTACCGGTGGCGTGATAGTGCGCCACGCCCGCTTCGATGAGGTGACCGATGTTATACAGCTCGTGGCTGAGGTCCGACTCTTTTTCCCACCGTTTGGTACCGGCCCACTCGTGGCCCTTCGCGCCCATGATGGTACGGTTGGTATAAATATAGCCGTCAGGCTCCTGGGCTTTGCCGATAAGCGCCACGAGCGTATCGACTTTGGCTTCCAGCGCGGGATCTTTAAAGATTTGCAGCGAATAGCTGGCACCTTCGATGATCTTGTAAACATCCGTATCGTCGAAGGGAAACTCCGTACCGAATACACCGGTCTTGAGCCCCGCAGCGATCTCAAAGTTCTTGATCCGTCCCGTCGACTCACATTTTCCGAGCGTAAAGGGAATGGTCACCTCATGGTTGGTCTTGATGCGCGGCGCCCAGAAGTGGTCCTGCAGTTTTACTGCATTGAACAGCACCGGTTGAATGGGATAATCGCCCGCTTGCAGCGGGGCGGTTTGCGCGGTGGCGGTCCGCGTGCCGAGCCAGAGTAGCATGGCCAGTATACTGCTGCCTTTCATGGTATAATAACGCATAGGTTCTATTGGATGGTATTCCAAACTTACCCCGAATCCCGACACCGGTTTTGGTCGATATTATCAACTGCCGGTAGGATTTTACCTCTCAAACAGGGGCTGCGCTATTTTCCGGGGTAAGAATCCTCCCAGGCTGGCGGCTCACGCTGCAACAGGTGCCGCACAAAGAAGTCCCACCGCTTGCGCTCGCCAAACTCACCGCCGCCCGAATGCCCCATGCCGGGCACCGTCACCAGCTCGAAATCCTTATTCGCTTTGATCAGCGCATCCGCCAGCTGGTAGGTCGATGCCGGGTCTACGTTGTCGTCCAGCTCGCCCACGATCAGCAGCAGCTTGCCGCCGAGCTTGCCGGCATGCACCACATTGGACGAGGCCGCATACTGCGGACCGATCGGATACCCCATCCACTGCTCATTCCACCACATCTTGTCGAGGCGGTTGTCATGACACCCGCACGACGCCACCGCCGCCCGGTAAAACTCCGGGTGGAAGATCACCGCCCCCGCGGCATTCTGTCCACCGGCGGAGCCTCCGAACACGCCGACGCGCCGGGCGTCGATGTACGTATATTTTTTTGCCGCCGCCTGGATCCAGGCGATCCGGTCCTCAAAGCCCGCATCCTTCAGGTTCTTCCAGCATACGTCGTGAAAGGCCTTCGACCGCCACGAGGTCCCCATACCGTCCAGCTGCACCACCACAAAGCCCAGCTCCGCCAGCACGTGCAACCGCATATAGTCTTTGTTGAACGACTTGTTCACATAAAAGTCCTGCGGGCCCGCATAGATCATTTCGATCACCGGGTACTGCCGGCCCTCATCCATCTTCGAAGGCCGTATGATCACACCCCAGATGTCTGTCTGCCCGTCGCGCCCCTTGGCGGAAAATACTTCCGGCGCACGCCAGCCCGCCTGCTGCAACGCTGTGATGTCGGCCTGCTGTACGGGCATCACTTCCCGGCCCGTTTCGATGTCGTACACCCGGCTTACCGGCGGCAGGTCGGCCCGCGAAGCATGGTCGACAAAATATGTATAGTCTTTGGAAAAGGACGCCACATGGTTGGCATCCGACAAAGTCAACCGGCGCAGCCCCGTGCCGTCGAAGTTCACAACCGCATACTGCGCCAGGTACGGATCCTGCCCCGGGTCCATGCCCAGCGCGCGGAAGATGATCCGCTGCCGCGCTTCGTCTACATGCACGACCTCGCGCAGTACCCAGTGACCGGAGGTCACGGCATTGATCACCTTGCCCGTAGCCACATCGTAGCGATACAGGTGGTTCCAGCCGCTGCGCTCCGACGCCCAGAACAGCTGCGTGCCGTCGGCCAGGTCGTGGCGGAACCGCTTGCCGCTGTAGTCTATAAACGTATCGCTGCGCTCGTCCACCACGGTGTGCACCCGGCCGGTTTGCCCGTCCACCTGCAGCACCCGGTATACCTGGTGGCCACGCGCGTTGTATTCAAAGGTAAAATAGCGGCTGTCCCGCGTCCAGCGGATCTCCTCCAGCGCATATTGATCGCGGAACAAGCTGTCCGACACCGGCACATGCTTTTTACTGTCGATCAGGAACAGCTGCGGTCGCTTGTGCGGCAGGGCATCACCCGGCTTGAGATAGTGGCGCTGCTGCAACCGCGGCTGCAGCTGGTCGGAAGGGGTCGATTCCAGCAGGTACATGGTTCGCTCCTGCCCCGGCCGCACCGTATACGCCACCAGCTTCTTGCTGTCGGGCGACCAGGTCATATGCGATGCATAAAAGTTACCGCCGCTGCCGTCGTAGCTCAGCCGGAAGATCTCCTGCGTCTTGCGCGACCGGATAAAAACATTGTCGTCGCGGATAAATGCTACCCATGCGCTGTCGGGCGACCGCACCGGTTTCCCGTTGCGCTCATCGAAGGGATCATTCCAGTACCCACCTTTTCCCGGCGGGGTGATCACCCCCTTGACCGCGCATCGGCACGCCGGCAACTGGCACTCCATACGGGCGCTGTCTGCTTCAAACGTGATGGATCTTTTATCGGCTGCCAGGACCACCGCCTTCAGCGGCAGGTTGGTAGCGAGGATGGTTTTGTGCAATTGGGCCGAGAGTGCCCGCGCCATGGCCGCGTGGTCGAACATCGGCTTTTGTGTTCTCTTCGCCACATCGGCCAGGATATACGTACGCCCCTGCGCCGATTGATCGATATACCAGAACGCCGCGTCGCGCTCGAGCCACGTAAACTTATCGGGCGCATGCCATACCTTGTCACGATAGGCCTTGTGGCTGGCCACGGCACGGCGGTAGTCTTCAACGGTGCCCTGGCCGCGTGCTGCCAGAGATAAAACGATACATGCGGGAATCAGCAGCCAGGATTTCATAGAAAAAAGGTTAGTCGAATCGTTCGGGATCAAATGCGGTGATGTCCATGCTGGTCGGTTGGCCGTTTACGATCTCCGCCACCAGCTTGCCCGTAGCGGGCGCCAGGCTTACGCCCATCATGGAGTGCCCCGTGGCCAGCACCAGGTTCTTATACCGCTTCGTGCGGCCGATATAGGGCAGGCCGTCGGGCGAGCACGGACGGAGTCCGCTCCACACCGATCTGACATCGGGCACACCCACGTTCATTTCGGGGTAATACTTCGGAATGGCCTCCACGATGCCCTTGACGCGGTTCATGTTCACCGAACGATCGGTGCCCGCAATCTCCATCGTGCCGCCAAAGCGCAGGGCGTTGCCCATCGGTGTTACCGCCACGCGGCCTTCCAGCAGCAACGTGGGGATTTTAATATTCTTCGGAACATCCGGTAATGTAAAACTATACCCCTTGCCCGACTGCATGGGCAGCCCCAGGTTGAGTTGCCCGCATACTTCGCCGGACCAGGCGCCGGCGGCAATGATATACTCGTCAAACGTTCGCGCTGTTCCCCCCGTTACGATATGGGCGATCCGATCCTGCTCGGTGCGGATCGCTTCCACACCCTGGTCGGTATGGATCGTTACACCGTTTTGCCGCGCGTGCCAGGCGAGACCGGCGATCAGCTGCTGAGGTATGAGCTGCGCATCGCCCGGAAAATATACACCCCCGCGTGCCGTGACCCGCACATCGGGCTCCAGCTTTTGCACGTCGGCCGGGCGCAGGATCTCGGCCTGCACGCCGTGGCGGTTGGCCAGGTGAGCCGCTTCGATCTCCTCCTTTTCGGTTTCCGCGGTTTGATATAACATGAGCAGACCGCGCTCGTCGTAGCCGAAGTCGAACGCCCCGGTTTGTTTCCATTGCCGGAACAGATCTTTGCTCAGGAGGCTGATCTCCTTCAGCAACGGCGCGGACCGGCGCACGTGGTCGGCGTTGGCATGGTGGTAAAACTTCAGGCCCCACTTGATCAGGTCGCCGCTCAGCCGCGGACGCACATAGAACGGACTTCGGGCATTGAACATCCACCGGATGCCCTTGGCGATCATGCCCGGTGCGGCCAGCGGCACGATGTGACTGGGCACCACCATACCGGCATTGCCGATGGAACACGTGTCGTCCAGCCGGCCTTTTTCAAAAATCGTAACGCGGTGCCCCGCCTGTTGTAAATAATAGGCGGTGCTGAGTCCGATGACACCCCCGCCAATGACTGCTATATCTTTCATGCCGTGCGTCGCGCCGTTAGATTACCTGGAAGCCGTGTTTATAGGGATCGTTGTCGTCCATGATGATGGTGTTATACCCCGTCACCACGGCCCATCCTTCGATGCTGGGCACAATGGCAGGCTTGTCACCCAACGTGGTCGCTTCCTCCACCCGGCCGATGAACTTCGAGCCGATAATGCTTTCGTGTATAAAAGGCTCACCCGGTTTGAGCTTGCCCTTGGCGTACCACTGCGCCAGGCGCGCCGAGGTACCGGTACCGCAGGGTGAGCGGTCGATGGCCTTGTCACCATAAAACACCGCGTTGCGCGCCGTAGAAGCCGGGTCGATCACCTGCCCCGCCCACAGAATGTGGCTGCAGCCGTTGATCGTGGGATTCTCGGGATGTACAAAGGTATACTTGGCGTTGATGTTCTTGCGCAGCGCGCGGCTCCAGCCGATCAGTTGCTCGGCGCGGAAATGCTCCAGCCCCGGAAAGTTCTGCTGCACGTCGACGATGGCGTAGAAGTTCCCGCCGTACGATACATCGAGCGTCAACTCGCCCAGGTCCGGGCACTCGGCAGTCAGGTTCTCGGCGGCCAGGAACGATTTGATATTCCGGATCCTGACCGACGTTACCTTGTTATCGCTTTCGCGCTGGGTATATTCAATGCGGATCAGGCCCGCGGGTACTTCTACATTCAGTACGCCCGGTTGCCGGGGCGTCACCAGGCCCTCTTCAATCGCGATGGTCACCGTGCCGATGGTACCGTGGCCACACATCGGCAGACAGCCGCTGGTCTCAATGAACAACACCGCCACATCGTTCTGCGGGTCGCAGGGCGGATAGAGTATACTGCCGCTCATCATGTCGTGCCCGCGCGGCTCGAACATCAGCCCCTGGCGGATCCAGTCATATTCACGCAGGAAGTGTTGCCGCTTCTCGCTCATGTTTTTTCCTTCCAGGACAGGTCCCCCGCCGGCTACCAGCCGCACCGGGTTGCCACAGGTATGGGCGTCGATACAAAAAAATGTCTTCTTCATGCTCAGGTCTACAAAATAAAGATCAGGTTCATGCCACGTCGTCCGTGGTCCACCGGTTGTTCACACAGCGAAGGATCTGCAAGGGGTTCGCGTTCCGCAGCTCGGCAGGCAACAACGCCTCCGGCGCATCCTGGTAACAGAACGGCCGCACAAACCGGTATAGTGCATCCGTACCGACAGACGTGAACCGCGCATCGGTCGTCGCCGGAAACGGTCCGCCATGCTGCATCGCCTTGCATACTTCCACCCCCGTGGGCACGCCGTTAAAGATCATACGTCCGCACTGCTTTTGCAACGCCAGCACCAGGTTCGTATAGTGTTTCAGCTCGTCTGCCGTGCCGAACAGCGAAGTCGTAAGCTGCCCCGGCAAGGCGGCCAGCGCGTCGCCCAGCTCGTCGGCGTTGTCGCAGGTGACCACGAGGGAGAACGGGCCAAAGACCTCTTCGTGCAGCGCAGGATTGCGGATAAAATCACGTGCATGTACCCGCGCCACCGCAGGCACGCCCTGCGTATCGTCGTCGGTATCCATCGCCGTGGCCACGACCGATACACCGGCTTGCGCCGTGGCATGCGCCTTTTTTATACTATAGTTCCTGGCAATGCCGGGGTGTAACATCTTCGCCGGTGCGCTGCCGTGAATAGCATTGCCCAACGCCGTGAGGAAATTACCCAGCCCGTCGCCACGCAGGGCAAACAGCAAGCCGGGGTTGGTACAGAACTGGCCCACGCCCTGTACGATGGAGGCCGCCAGGGTAGCGGGCAACGCAGCATGCGTCTTCATGATCTCGGGCAGCACAATGACCGGGTTGACGCTGCCCATCTCGGCAAACACGGGTATCGGGTTCGGCCGCTGTGCCGCCAGGTGATACAACGCCATGCCGCCTTGCTGCGAGCCCGTAAAGGCCACAGCCTGCGTCAGCGGATGCCGGACAAGTTGCTGCCCCACTTCGATGCTGGAGTCCTCGATGTGTTGAAACACATGCTGCGGCATGCCGGTGGCATTCACCGCCGCGCCGATCACCGCCGCTACACGTGCCGACGTGCGCGGATGGGCGGGATGGCTCTTCACAATGACCGAGCAACCCGCGGCCAACGCCGACGCCGTGTCACCTCCCGCCGTAGAGAAAGCGAAGGGGAAGTTGCTGGCACCAAACACCACCACCGGCCCGATGGGTACCTGCATCTTGCGCAGGTCGGGCTTCGGCAAAGGCTTGCGCTCCGGCAAGGCCGTATCAATGGTGGCCTGCACCCAGGTGCCCTGGTCGACCAGCGCGGAAAACTCGCGTAGCTGATTCGTTGTGCGTCCGATCTCACCCCGCAGGCGTGCCTCCGGCAAGTTCGTCTCCGCTTGCGCGAGGGCTACCAGCTCGTCTGTGATCGCGGCGATATCATCGGCAATTTTAAACAGGAAGGCCGCTTTGCCCGCGCCGGTTACCCAGCGGTAACGATCAAATGCCGCGGCGGCCTGTTGTAAAATAGTATCGATCTGTTGCTGTTCCATTATACTGTCGCGGTAGGTCTCACGGATTGCCCATTGCTGCGCGGCAGCACCGGCCGTTTCTTCAACGCTTCGCGGATAACGTGCAATACCTGTGTACGCTCCTCGCCTGCCAGCACCAGCCGCGGCGCGCGCACCGTCTCGGTACCCAGGCCCACTTCGGCTTCCGCCAATTTGATATACTGCACCAGTTTGGCAAATGTGTCCAGCTCCAGCAGCGGCATAAACCAGCGGTTGATCTCCACGGCTTCCTGGATGCGGCCTTCCCTGACCAGGTTATAGATGGCCACCGTTTCCTCCGGAAACGCACACACCAAACCGGCCACCCAGCCGTTGGCCCCGACCACCAGGCTTTCCATCGCCAGCGTATCCACACCGCTCATGATGCTGAAGCGATCGCCAAAGCGATTCACCATGCGCGTGACATTCACCACGTCGCGCGTCGACTCTTTTACCGCGTCGATGTTTTTGCTTTCGGTCAGCTCTTCAAACATATCCGGCGTCACCTCTACTTTGTAGTCGACGGGGTTGTTGTAGATCATGATCTGCAGATCGGTGGCCTTCGCGATGGTCTTGAAGTAGGTGACCGTCTCGCGGTGGTCGGATTTATACCGCATCGGCGGCAGCAGCATCAGGCCGTTCAGGCCGTTCTTCTGCGCGCTTTCGGCGATCTGCACGGCATCGCGCGTAGCGCCTTCGGCAATATTAAGCACCACCGGCACGCGGCCTGCCACCGTCTGCACCGTAAACTTCAGCAGCTCCTGCTTTTCTGCCGGCGACAGCACACTGGACTCTCCCAGCGTTCCGCCTATGATGATGCCGTGTACACCGGCCTTTAATTGTGCCTCTACGTTCTTCTCGAACGCCTTGAAATCCAGTTTGTCATCTGCCGTAAACTTGGTCGTTACCGCAGGAAACACGCCTTTCCATGTGATCATGATGAATATGGTTAAAATACCTGTTGACAAAAATAGGGCACGAACACCCCCCTGGATTGTACGCCATTACCTACTACTAATACGATTTATTCCCAATTACCTCCACTTTCCCCAATCGAAAGAATATTCGGTATCGATCCCACTGGGATGAACGGTAGTAAAAAGGCGCCCTGCGGCGCCTTTTTTACTATTTTGATCAATATCCGTCGTTCTGTCCCAGATTCGAGTTCGTCTCCCGCTGGGGCTGCGGTATGGGGTATACCTCCCGGAACTTCTCGCTCGGCGCGTGCGTCAACCACGACTTCGAGATATACACCGACTTACCTTTATTCGTCTGGAAGCGGATCAGGTCCTGTTTACGATGGTGCTCACCCACAAACTCCCACGCCAGCTCGTCAAGGAAGCGACCGTAGAGTATATCATCGCCGCCTTCCTCTTTTTTGATCACCCCGGCTTCATACGGCCCGTAGTGATACCGGCTTCCTTCGAGTAGCTCCGCCCCCGTCACTTCTGCCTTCTCCGGTTCACTGCGGAAGTTCCGCTTCCTTACCTCCGTCACGATCGCCGCGGCCTCATCGGCGGCGCCCGTGCGCAGCAAACACTCCGCCTTGATCATCAGCGCATCCGCATACCGGTAGAACGGCACATCGTTGCCCTTACCATCCAACCCCGCGATCTGGTACTTGATAAACCGGAAGCCTTCATTAAACTCGGCCGCATCCGCACTCGTCATGTAGTTGATATACTCGAACTGCACATCTTCCCCCGCCATGATCGGCGCGCCACCACTCGTAAACTGCGGACCGCCCAGCCAGCATTCGGCCAACCGGCTGTCGTCTGCGTCATAGGTATCGATAAACTGCGGAATCCCACAGCTTCCGCCCCACGGCGACTCCCGCATATTGTACGTAGACTGGCTCAACGCATGCAGCGTCTTGTACGGATAATACGATCCCGGCGCATTGATATCGTCGAAGGGAATCGAGAAGATCTGCTCCAGGTTAGACGCTGCATCGTTCGCTACCTTAAAGTTGTCTGCATAATTTGCCTGCAGGGCAAACTCGCCGCTTTCAATAATATCCTGCACCTGCGCTTGGGCATCGTCCCAGCGGGGCGTGCCGAAGTATACCTCCGAGTTCAAATACAATTTGGCCAGCGTCATCTTGGCGGCCCACTTCGTTACCCGGCCATAGGTTGTGCCGTCGGTCACTTCACTCAGCAGCGGCATGACCTCCGTCAGCTCGCTTTCAACAAAGTCGTACACTTCCTTGCCCGTGTTGTGTTCCGGCAGGTAGCCCTGCGGTAAATCGAACCGCGTCACCAGCGGCACACCACGGAAGTTGTCGAACAAAATGTAATAGTAGATCGCACGCAACGCCCGCAGCTCTGCGAGCGCTGTGTCTTTGCCTTCCACGTCGGCAAGGCCCTCGATGGTGAGCATGGCCTTGTTCGTATAGGTAATGCCGTTGTAAACGTTTACCCACAGGTTGTTGGCGTGCTCGATAAAGGGACCCCACGCGTGCTTGTGCAGATCCAGGTACAGGTCGCCCCACCCGTTGCCGACGCGGAACGGCGTCACGATCAGGTCGGATGATTCTTCGTATACGTCAAAGAGGCCGTTCCATCCCCAGTATACCGTCTGGAATCGGGTAAAGGCCGGCGCGATGATCGTGGTCAGGTCGTCTGCCGTCAGCTCGGTCTCTTCCGCCGTGATGATGTCGTACAGGTTCTCGTTCAGATCAGTACAGGAAAACATCGCCGTCGTAAAGGCCACGCCTGTTAAAAATCGTTTTATGGTTAGCATGTTCATAGTCTGTTAGTCTGTCGCTGTTAGAAGTTTACATTCACCCCCACGGTATAGGTCCGGATGGACGGGAACTTATCCCGGTTGTCGTTGCCCTGGAACAACAGGTCGTCGCGCCGGATCTCCGGGTCCACCCCTTTATACCCGGTAATGGTCGCCAGGTTCGAGCCGGAGACATACAGCCGCACGCCCCGGATAAACTTGAGGTTCGATACATTGACGTTATACCCCAGCGTAGCGTTGTCTACCTTCAGGTAATCGCCGTCTTCGATGTAATAGCTCACGTATGCCTGGCGCGTATAGCCCAGCAGCCGCTTGCCGTATACATTATCGAAGGCCGACTCCAGCACGTTGTAGTTGATGTTGGGATTTTCATAGAACATGCGCTGGAAGTTCAGGATCTGGAAACCGAAGGCGCCGTTCATCACCACGCTCAGGTCAAAATTCTTGTAGCGGAAAGTGTTGGTCCAACCCACCCGGTATTTGGGAATGCCGTTGCCCAGGATCTGGCGGTTGGGATCCTGCGACAGTACGTTGTCGTCCATCACGCGGCGCTCGCCGTTGGGCAGCTCGATCACCCACAGGCCGTCTTCGCTGATGTCCACCGACTTCAGGCCCCAGAAGTTACCAAGAGGTTGTCCTACCTCCACGCGGTGCGTGCTCATGGAAATGGGGTCGCCGGCGTCGCCGGTGTTGATATAGTCACCTTCGATCTTATACAGGTCGTTGGACAGGCTCAGCAGCTCGTTGCGGTTGTGTGACATCGTCACCGTCGAGCTCCACTCGAAATTGCTCGTACGCACTGGCGTGCCGCGCAGCAGGACCTCGACACCTTTGTTGTCCATCTCGCCCACGTTGGCCAGCGTGCGGTCGGCCAGGTTGGGCGGCGTGGGCACACGGTACTCGAACAACAGGTCTTTGGTTTTCTTGAAATAGCCGTCTATGCTACCGGTCAGGCGACGGTTGAACAGCTCGAAGTCCACGCCGATGTTCACTTCCTGCGATTTCTCCCAACGCAGGTTGGGATTGGGGTTCCAGCTGTTCTGCAGCGGCGGTACCCACTTGCCGTTGTTATAGAAGAAGCTGCCCGAGTAGTCCAGCGCCGTCTTGGACCGATACGAATCCGCGGGGATTACACCGGTCACGCCGTAGCCCGCCCGTAGCTTGAGCAGGGTAAGACCCGACACATTCGCCAGGAACGGCTCGCGGTTGATCAGCCAGCTGGCCGATGCCGACGGGAATGTACCCCATTTATAGTTCGTGCCGAACTTTGACGAGCCTTCGCGCCGCACACTGGCCAGCACGTTGAACTTGTCGCGGAATGTATACGCCGCCCGGCCGAAGAAGCCGATCAGCGTGTTGTCGTCCTTGTAGCTCGACATCCGCGCCAGCCCGTCGCGCATGGCATTGCCGGCGCCCAGGTTGTTATACGAATATTTGTCGGTCGGGAAGTCGTAGTTGTTGGCCCAACCCCCTTCGTTCAGGTTGTACTGATAGCTGTAGCCGCCCAATACGGTGACATGGTGGTCGCCCATCAGCCGCTGATACTGCGAGGTCAGCTCCAGGTAGTTGGTTTTGCTGTGAGTGTCGCTGCGCGAGGCAAAGCCGTTGCGGCCGTTGCGCGTGGTGGAATAGTGCTTTTTGGTTTCGGCATAGCCGGCAAAGCCGTCCTTCATTTCCTGGGCCACCATGAGGTTGGTCTTCCAGCCCGCCAGCGGTTCCACGGTGAGGTTGGACGTCAGACGTGTCCACGAATTGTTGAGCTCACCGTTCGTCTCTTCGATCATGGTCAGCGGGTTGTAATATTGGAACTTGACCGGATCGATCCAGTTGCCTTCGTCGTCCTTCACGTTCAACAGCGGATTCCTGATCAGGGCATTGCGGTAAATGAGCGGGTTGAACGAGCTGCCGTCGCCCAGCGCCCCGCGCTTCTGCACCCCGCGCAGCAAGTTGACGTTGATCTTGACCTTGTCTTCCAGCAGGTACTGGTTCAGGTCCAGCGACACACGAAACTCGTCGTTGTCCGACTTGAGAAAGATGCCTTCCTGCGAAATATAGTTTACGGCCAGCGAATAGGTGGACGACGCACCGCCGCCCTGTACCGACAGGTTGTGGTTCTGCGTATAGGCGGTGCGGGTGATCAGGTCCAGCCAGTCGGTGGCGCCCACACCGCCGTTGGCTTCGGCCTCCTCCACATAGTTGCTGACGAAGTCGAAGGTCTTGGCGTGCTCGAGGTATTCGCCCGCATCGAGGAACTCGGGTTTGCGGTAAATATTGGAAACCGCCGAGTAGTGGTTGTAGGCTACCGAGGGGGCGTGGTCGCGTTCGCCACCACGGGTAGTGATCAGGATTACGCCATTGGCGCCCCGTGTACCATAGATGGCCGCCGCGGAAGCATCTTTTAATACTTCGATCGACACGATATCGGCCGGCGCCACCGTATTAAAATCACCCGGGATGCCGTTGATCAGGATCAGCGGCGTGGTCGACCCGCTGATCGTCGCGATCCCGCGCAACGAGATATTGGGCCCCGCGCCCGGATCGCCGGAGCCATTGTCGATCACGAGACCCGCCACCTTGCCTTTGATCAGCTCGGAAGCATCGCGCATAGCCCCCGTGGTAAAATCCTTTTCTTTTACACTGGCAATAGCAGTGGTAACATTCTCCTTCTTTTGCGTGCCGTACCCGATCACGACAACCTCCTGCAGCGATTGCAGGTCGGGCATGAGCCGCACCTCGACGGAGGTCTGCGTGCCCACGACGACTTCTTCACTGAGATAGCCGACAAAACTCAGGATCAATACCGACTCGGGCCCCGGCACGGACAAGGTAAACTGTCCGCCGGCATCCGTCGTCGTCCCTTGCGATGTTCCCTTCAACATCACGCTCACCCCCGGCAGCGGCTCGTTGTCTTCCGAAACGACTTTTCCGGAAACCGCCACCTGCGCCACGGCCTGCTGATACAGCAACACCGACGCACAAAGCGCCAACACCGCCATCAAGCGTTTGGTAAAATACTTTCTCATGTAATCTTGGTTTAATTAGGTCTGTTACGATACATTGAAAGTAGAGAAATCGCGCACGCACGTTTTTCCAGAAATTATCCTGACGTAATACGATTTATTCTAAATGCCCGGTGTATACCGGCATGCATGGGAATATATACCTCATACCACGGGAGGTTGCTCAATATATATACTATACCGCCGTGCCTGTCCGGATATAGGTTCCCAGGTCCTGGGCAACGGGAAGCAAAAAAATACATGAACATAGGCGTAAAATCGCCGGGTGTAACATTTGCAAAAAGGGCCTTTCTCGTGCTAAATTGCTGGAAACCCTTCCCTGATGCCCTCCTTTTCGGCGGCCGGAAGATCATGCCTCGTCGCAACCGGCGTTCCGCAACGGCGAGGCCCTTTACACTCCTCGCAAATCCTCGCAAAAAGACTAATGCCACCCCATGGCCTCTGTATCATCGCAATACGCTAAAGGAAAGGCTATCCTGCTGATGCTGGCCATTGCGGTATGCCTTTGTATTCTCACCGGCATCACGATTTACCGGATCTACGACAAAAAGCGGGATGCGCAGGAATGGGTATCGCATACAAATCAGGTGATCTATTATGCCCAGCGTATCGAAGTAAACTTTCACCAGGCCGAAACCAACCAACGCGCTTTTCTATTAACAGGAGACAGCGCTTTTCTGAACCTGAACAAGGAGTCCCTGAAAGGTCTTTTTAACACTTTAAACAAAACACGTTTATTGATTTCGGATAATGACAGGCAAAGCCGAACCCTGGACAGCCGGCTGATCCCGGCGATAGAGGCACGCCTGCGCCACATGGAGAACACGATCCGGATGTTCGACCGCACATCCGTTGCGGGGGCGGTATACCTCCAGCGCGTCCGGGAAGGCAGTAAAATGGACTCGACCGTTGACGACCACCTGCGAACCCTGATGCAGGAAGAACAGCGGCTCCTGGCCACTCGCCAGGGGCATTTGGACTTCGCCACTTCCTGGGCGCAGCGGATCATTTACCTCGCATTGCTCCTGATCAGCACCGTCATGGTCATCGCTTATGGCGTCATCCTCCGCGCCCGGCGCCGCAACATGTCGCTGCTGGCATCGCTGGAAGACAACAACAAACAACTCGAAAGCCGGGTGGCTTCCCAAACGGCCAGCATCACGGCTACCAACCAGGAGCTGCAGCGCACAAACGATAACCTGGTTTCACTGAACGAAGAACTGCGCGCGTCGGAAGAAGAAGTGCGCACCAGCCTGGACTATATCACGTCGCTGAAGAACGCGCTTGAGAAAAGCGAGTCCCACCACCGCATGCTAGCCGAGAACTCGCTTGACATCATCGCGGTCTTCGACAGGGAAAACCGGTTCGAATACCTGTCGCCGGCCGTGGAACGGAGCCTGGGGTACACGCCGACCGAGTTGATCGGCACCCCGGGCATCGACCTGATCCACCCCGAGGACATTGTCAAGCTCACGCCGCCCGACACCATTGCCGAACAAGGCAATGAAATGCAGAGCCCCCACTTCCGGCTTCGCAAAAAGAACGGCGGATACGTTTGGATCGAAGCATACTCCAACCCCATTTTCAACGAACACGGCGAGGTGGTCAGGATACAAACCCTCAACCGCGACATCACCGAACGCAAAGCGATCGAGATCGCCTTACAAGAGGCCAAGGCAAGGGCGGAAGAGGCGACGAAGATCAAGTCTCAATTCCTGTCGTCCATGAGCCACGAGATCCGTACGCCCATGAATGCGGTGATCAACCTCACCAACATCCTGCTCGACAACGATCCGCGTGCCGACCAGCTCACCAACCTGAAGCTGCTGAAGTTCTCGGGCAGCCACCTGCTCGCGATCATCAACGACATCCTCGATTTCAGCAAGATCGAGGCGGGCAAGATGAGCCTGGAGTCCATTGCCTTCAACCTGCGCGAGATGCTTGCGCAACTCCAGGCCCTGAACGAACCCCGCGCCCGCGAAAAGAATATCGCCTTCACGCTGACGATAGACAACACCGTGCCGACGTTCGTCGTAGGCGACCCCGTGCGGCTCAACCAGGTATTGACCAACCTGGTAAGCAACGCCCTCAAGTTTACAAAGCAAGGTCAGGTATACATTACCGTAACGTCGGAGAAAAAGTCGGCAGACCTGAGCCAGGTAACGTTCACGGTACACGACACGGGCATCGGCATCGAACCGGACAAGCTCGACCTCATCTTCGAAAGCTTTTCCCAGGCCAGCACCGACACGACACGCAAGTTCGGTGGCACGGGGCTGGGGCTGGCCATAACGCGTAACCTGGTGTTACTCATGCAGGGCGAGATCGCCGTCGCCAGCGAGTACCAACGCGGCGCTACCTTTACCGTCACGCTACCGCTTACCCTCGACAGCACCCACGGCACGAGCCTGCAAACCGAAGCCCGCCCCGACGCGCTCGACACCCGCCTCAAAGGCAAAGTCTTACTCGTAGAAGACAACGACACCAACCAATATATCGCCCGTACATTCCTGGAGAAGTGGGGGCTCCAGGTATCCATTGCCAACAACGGCCAGGAGGCCCTCCAACGGGTACGCGACAAATCGCATCAGCTCGTCCTGATGGACCTGCAAATGCCCGTACTCGACGGCTATTCGGCCTCCCGGGCCATTCGCCAACTACCCGACGAGTACTTTCACACGCTCCCCATCATCGCGCTTACCGCCGACGCCATGGCGGAGACACGCTCCCGGATCGAAGAGGCCGGCATGCACGGACATGTATCCAAACCGTTCGACCCGCAAGAGCTGAAGCACGCCATAGCACAATACCTTCCACCCGACACCGGCGCACGGCAATGGCTGGAAAACTTCGACGCCTTTACCCTGGGCGATGCATCGTATAAAGCGAATCTGTCGAAACTGATCGCGGGCAATTTAACGGAGCTGCAAGCCTCCCTGTCGCACGCAGGCGAGGGTCTCGACTCTGTCGAAGAGTTCGCCGTGATGGTCCACAAGGTGAAGACCGCGCTGAAAATCCTGAAGAGCCAGGAACTGGACGAATGCATCGAAAACCTCCGGAGGGCGTTGCAGCACAAAAATGGGGCGCTGGATGAGACACTGGATCAGTTTATGGAGATCACAAATACGATCAAGGGCGAACTGCTGCGGCATGCCGTGGAGTAGCGGCGATCGTCGCCCCAGACAGGCCTGCTGGCGAGCGGGCTAAGACCTGCCAGATGCATACTAACTACCCCTGAAAAATTCGGTATAGTTTCGCCCATCTTCCAGGATATCCAATAGATATCCAATAGTTAACCAAGCTTTTTCCAATAGATATCCAATAGTTTTATAGATATTGAATATCTCTTCGAAATATTCTCCTTTAGAGAACCTTGATTATTCAGTACATTGAAAGATGCCCTCCTTTCCATACCCCTGGTTGGGACACTGTCAGATCTATGCCATTTCATGTTCCTGGTTTTTCACCAGGTTGTCGATGTAATCTTCCAGGGTGGTGGTACCACGCTTCGGGGTCTTTGCTACTTCGAAATTCTGTTCCAACGTAACGTCTGTCATGTTCATCATCGATACCGCGGAAGTTTCCGAGAAACCTGCTCCCATGAGAAACTCCTTCCATTTGTTGCGCTCAACGGTCACTGCTTTCACAGGATTGCCGAGCGCTTTGCCGAAGGCATCGGCAACATCGTGCGGGGTATAGTCGCCGGGGCCGGTGACGTAGTGCAGGCCGGTGCTTTCCTTGGGTTCCAGTAAGAGGTCGGCGGCGAAGTGTGCGATGTCGGCCGGAGCGACCATCGGGATCTTGAAATCCACTGGAAACAGTGTGAAGATCTTTCCTACCGAGCGGGCGGTGCGCAGGTCCATATCAAAATTGCTCATGTAGTACGAGCCGCGCAAGATGGTGACATACCGTTGTGTCATGGCGAGGGATTGTTCCATGCCATACAATACGTCGAGGTCGCCGAGCTGATCGCCCGGCTGGGCACCATAGGTGGATTCGGCTACGATCTTTTCAATCGAAGAATCTTCCAGGGCCGACAGGATCGAACTCAGTGATTGCTTTTCGTCGGCAGAGGCGTCGCCGGTAAAATTACCCGGCGGGTTGAGTAAATACAGGCGCGTGCCCTTTTTGAAAAGTGCGCGCAGCGCGTCGGTGTCCTGCACGTCGACGACCGCGGCCGTTGCGCCGGCGGCTTCGATCTGTGCCACATTGTCCCGGTTACGTGTCACACCCGTGACCTGCTCGCCCCGTTCCGCCAGCAGCCTGATCAACACCGATCCGATATGTCCGGTGGCTCCCAATATGATATGCATACGCGATCTGTTTAGTATTTCCACCGTATGCGATAAAAAACCATTCCCAGCGCCGGGGCGCGTCCTCCCCTTCCATTTTTGCATACACCCTTCGGAATCCGAAGGGTGGCGCGGGGCCGTCGATGATCAGAACCCTGATTTACAAGCCCTTACAAATTCCGCACAGTCTTTGGTCCAGGGACTGCGATTGTAAACAACAACGACTATGATCACTGAAAAAATCGCGTTGGTAATGCTGGAGGGCGAAGTTCCCGCCGGCCACGACAACGCCCAACTTGCCCGCCAGTTTTCTGGGGCCGCCTTCGGCGGTAGACTATAACGCCGCCGGTTCTGCCGGTAGCAACAAAGGTCCGGGCAACCCCGATTACCTGGTGGTCGTCCAGGCACGCATCGATACCTTCCTGGTGCATAACCCGGGGGTTACGAAGGAACAAATTCCTGCCGACCTGGTCACCGCTTCGGGCAGCGGCCTTGCCCCACACATTTCGCCGCAAGCGGCGCGGGTGCAAATTGCCCGCATCGCCCACGTGCGGGGTGTGACGCCCCAGGCGTTGGAAACCCTGGTCAACACGTACACCGAGGCCCCCTTGCTGGGCTTGTTCGGCCCGGCCCGGGTGCATGTACTCCGCCTGAACATTGCCCTTGATCAAATAAACCCGTAGCTTTTCACCCAATCTATATTCATGAAAAACACTTTTATTCTCGTCCTTCTTTGTATCACCACCATCGTCCGGGCGCATGTGGCGCAGGACACACTCAAGCCCTCGCCTTTTGCGGTGAGCGGCTATATAGAGGCCTATTATCTGTATGATTTTAACCAACCCGGCAGCAATACACGGCCGCCGTTCGTATACGCGTACAACCGGCATAACGAAGTAAACATCAACCTGGGTTTTATACGGGGTGCCTATACGACAGAAAATGTACGCGCCAACCTGGCGATCATGACCGGCACGTATGCCAACGCCAACCTGGCGGCGGAGCCGGGTGTGCTTAAAAACATCTACGAAGCCAACGCCGGTGTCAGACTTTCGTCTACGCGGAACCTGTGGGTGGATGCCGGTATCTTCAGCTCACACATCGGTTTTGAGAGCGCCGTCGGCAAGGACTGCTGGTCGCTGACGCGCAGCATTATGGCCGAGAATTCGCCCTACTACGAAGCGGGTGCGAAGATCTCGTATACCACCGACAATGGTAAATGGTTTGTGTCGGGCCTGATCCTGAACGGCTGGCAACGCATTCAGCGGGTGGACGGCAATTCGCTTCCTTCGTTCGGCACCCAGGTCACCTTCAAACCATCCGACAAGGTTACGCTGAACAGCAGCAGCTTTGTAGGCACGGACAAACCCGACAGCGCCCGCCAGATGCGCTATTTCCATGACTTCTATGGCATCTTTCAGGTGTCGAAGAACGTGGGCATCACCGTAGGGTTTGATTATGGGGTAGAAGAAAAGAGCCCGGAGACCAGCTCGACCAACCCCTGGATCTCACCGATCATCCTTGCGAAGTTCACCGTTAGCGACAAGCTGGCCCTGGCGGTGCGGGGTGAATATTATCACGATGCGCACGGGGTGATCATCGCCACCGGTACACCGAACGGCTTTAAGACCGCGGGCGTTTCAGCCAACTTCGATTATCAGCTCAACGCCAACGCCCTGTGGCGGGTAGAAGTGCGTCATTTCACCAGCAAAGACGCGATCTTCGAAGATGATAACGACGTTTCAAAAAACAATACCTTTGTAACGACTGCACTGGCTATAAGTTTTTAGGGCATGTCATATCGCTGCCCACCACCACCACAGAAGCACCCACACCGGGTGCTTCTGTACTCTTTAAACACCACGCCGTGATTCCAGCCGACTCTTTTATGCGCGAAAAAGAAGAATCTGTTCAGCACTTTCTGAACCTGATCCGGAAGTCCCGGCGCGGCAAGTTCAAGGTATACATCGGCATGAGCGCCGGTGTAGGCAAGACGTATCGCATGCTGCAAGAGGCGCACGGCCTGGTACGCAACGGCGTGGATGTACAGATCGGTTATATTGAAACGCACAACCGGCGCGAGACGCACGCGCTGACCGATGGACTGCCCGGCACGCCTACGGGCACCGGGCTGGGCCTCGCGATCTCGAAGGAGTTTATCGAAGCGCAGGGTGGCGGCGTACAGGTGGAAAGCGAGCCTGGCAAAGGCAGTACGTTCTCGTTTCATTTGCCGGTAGCCGGATAAGCTTGTATCTCCCGTATATAACCGATATCTTTCATTCAATACTTTAATAAGATTCCCATGGCCTATCACGAACCCCTGGCAGACCGCACGCGCGAAGCACTAGCCTTCCACCCGGCTCTTGGTGAAAAAGATGTCGAAGAAAAAAAGATGATGGGCGGGCTGGCGTTTATGGTCGATGGTAAAATGTGCGTGGGTATTATGAAGGATGCACTGATGGTGCGCGTGGCACCCGAGGCATACGATGCTTCTCTCCGGCGCAAAGGCTGCCGGCAGATGGACTTTACCGGAAAAGTGTTGAAAGGCTTTGTGTTGGTCGATCCCGAAGGTACTAAAACCAAGAAGGATCTGGATTATTGGGTATCACTGGCCCTGGCTTTTAACGACGATGCGAAGGCGTCCCGTAAGAAACGGTAGCGTCTGTTCTTCTAATGAAAATTCCTTCCCTTGGGGAATATGCTTCCCTGGATCACGGCTTGCCGGTCTTTGCTGACGGCCGTGGGTTCGGTAGTTTCGTCGGCGCGTGAGCGTGGGCCTACCGCCATCGTTTCGCGGGGGCCGACCAATCCCTGTAACAGGGCCGATACGTTAAAGCAGCGTTGCACGACCACGTGTATGACCTCGCCTTCGCGTTGCACTTTGCCGTGTACCATCAGCAGCTTGGACTGGATGATCTCTTTACGGTATTTGTCAAACAAGCGCTGGAAGACGACCAGGTTGCCCGGGCCAGTCTCGTCTTCGAGGGTAATAAAACAAATACCGGTCGCCGTGCCGGGCCGTTGACGTACCAATACCAGGCCGGCAACTTTTACCAGGTCGCCGTCTTTCAGGGCAGACAAGCCACCCAGGGGTGTAACGCGCAGCTGATCCAGTTGTGCACGGACAAAGCTGACGGGATGGGCTTTGAGCGACAGCGACGTGGCGGCATAGTCTTGCACTACGTGCTCGGACAACGCCATGGACGGCAATGTGATATTTTCTTCGACCGCCTCGCAGGCATGCTGCCCGGGGAACAATGCCTTCGGGCCATCTTTGACCGATACTTCCCACAACGCCTGGCGGCGGTCGAGGCCTACCGAGCGAAAGGCGTCGGCTTCGGCCAATGCTTCGAGGGCTGCCTGCGGCACGCCCACCTCGCGCAGGGTATGGATGGATGTATATCCGCCCTTGCGCTGCTTTACGAGCGCTTCCATATCTTCCTGGCGCAGGCCGCTGGCTTGCCGGAAGCCGAGACGCAGGGCGCAATATTTATCGGTACGTTCTTCCAGTGTATTGTCCCATTGCGAGTGATTGATATCGATGGGGCGCACTTCTACACCGTGCTTACGCGCATCGATGATGATCTGGGCGGGTTGGTAAAACCCCATGGGCATACTGTTGAGCAAGGCCCCGGCAAAGACATCAGGGTAATAACATTTTAGCCACGAGGACACATATACCAGCAACGCAAAGCTTGCAGCATGACTTTCAGGAAAGCCATAACTACCAAACCCTTCCAACTGCCGGAACACCCGCTCGGCATATTCCTGCAGATATCCCTTCCCAATCATGCCACGGATGAGCTTGTCCCGAAAATAGGAAACCTGGCCTTTGGCTTTAAAGGTAGCCATGCTGCGACGCAATTCATCCGCTTCGGCGGGTGTAAAACCAGCCGCCACAATGGCGATCTTCATCGCCTGTTCCTGAAACAACGGCACTCCCAGGGTGCGTTTAAGTATGTCCTCCAGCTCCGGCGAAGGATATTCTACCTTCTCTTCACCGTTGCGACGGCGAAGGTAGGGATGCACCATGTCACCTTGTATTGGACCAGGCCGTACAATAGCCACCTCGATCACGAGGTCATAAAAACAATTGGGTTTGAGGCGTGGTAACATCGACATCTGTGCACGGCTCTCGATCTGAAAAACGCCAATGGTATCTGCGTGACTGATCATTTTATATACTTCAGCATCGTCTTGTGGAATATTTGCCAACGTAAGATTGAGATTGTGGTGTTTCTCCGCCAAAACAAACGCTTTACGAATACAGGTAAGCATACCCAGCGCGAGCACATCGATCTTCAGAAACCCCAACGCTTCGATATCGTCTTTGTTCCACTCGATGCACGTACGGTTTTCCATGCGCGCATTGAGCACCGGGCACAGGTCGGACAGCTTACCCTGTGTGATAATAAAGCCACCGGTATGCTGCCCGAGCTGCCGGGGGAAACCGATGAACTGCGCGGTGAGCGCTAATACCTTTTTTATCGTGGGCTCATCGGGATTGAGCCCCTGACTGATAATGCGGTCGCGGTCGAAGCCTTCTTCGCGAAAGCTCCAGATCAGTCCGGCCAGGCGATTGATGGTATCGACGGATAAGCCCATCGCCTTACCGACATCGCGGATAGCGCCCCGGTGGTGCTGCTGCGTGACGGTGGCCACAATGGCGGCACGGTCGCGGCCATACTTGCCGTAGATATACTGCATCACTTCCTCGCGCCGTTCGTGCTCGAAGTCCACGTCGATGTCAGGGGGCTCGTTGCGTGCGGAAGAAATGAACCGTTCGAACAACAGGTCAAACTTAGAGGGGTCTACCGAGGTAATACCCAAACAATAACATACCGTGGAGTTGGCGGCGGAGCCACGCCCCTGGCAGAGGATCTTCTGCTTGCGGGCGTAGCGCACGATGTCGTGCACTGTCAGGAAATACGGAGCATAGCGCATCTGCTCCATAAACGCCAGCTCATAGCGAATAGCCGCCTGTACCTTGTCGGGGATCTTTTCGCCGAAAATCTCGTGAGCGCCTTTCCACGTAAGGTAGGTCAGCTCCTCTTGCGGCGTGCGTCCTTCTTCGGTAAGCTCTTGCGGATAATGATATTTCAGCTCGTCGAGTGAAAATGTGCAGGCGGCGGTGATCTCCTGGGTGCGTTGCAATGCCTCGGGATATTGGCGGAACAGCCGCTCCATTTCGTCTACGGGCTTGAGATACCGCTCGGCGTTGGGATGCAGCCGGAAGCCGGCGGTATGAATGGTACATTTCTCTCGCGCGCAGGTAACGATGTCTTGCAGCTCGCGCCGCTCGGGGGCATGGTAATGTACGTCGTTGGTTGCCACCATGGGGACGTGCAGCTGCCGCGCCAGCTGGTCGATGCGAAACAGGCGCTTGGCATCATCGCCCCGGTAGGTGCGGCTGGCGGCGATGTATAGTGCTTCGCCCAGTGCCTCGCGGTATTCCTGCACATCCTGTATAAAGCCGGCATCCAGCTCGAAGCGCTCGTTGAGCGGCGGGGGCAACACGATCAGCTTACACGCTTTCAGCTGGGTATAGACATCGTGTTTATAGAGATGACAGTCGCCTTTTTCAGCCCGCAGGTTTCCCGTGGTGAGCAGGCCCGACAGGCTGGCATAGCCTTGCAGGGTGGTGGGAAATGCCAGTAACGGCGGACCATCCTGCAGATCGAGGCGACACGCGGGTATATACCGGATGTTGGCATTTTTGGCGGCTACGTGCCCGCGGACGATGCCGGCCAGGGTATTGCGGTCGGTAATGGCTATGGCTGTATAACCATGCGCGGCGGCTTGCTGTACCATCTCCTCGGGGTGTGACGCACCGCGCAGGAAGCTGAAGTTCGTTGTAACCTGTAGCTCGGTATATGACATGTCTCCTCCGTTTTCAGATCAGGCCAGGAAGCCGTGAATAAACCATTGGTATATTTTTTCGTGGTAGTGGCCCAGGCGGAACAACCAGTAGCGACGTCCTGCATCATCTTCCACGCGGTAATAGTCGCGGTGCTGGCCTTGCTGCAGCCACCACTCCTGCTCGATGCGCTCGGGACCGTCGGCACGTACGATGGTGTGCAGTTGTCCCTTGTAGCGGAACAGCATGGGGGGATGGTCGGGTGTCAGCGCCGAGACCTCGACGCGTTCGGGTATTGCCAGCAATTGCACCGGGCGCAAGTGGCCTATGCACCAGGGCGCGGTGGGTTGCTCTTGCAGGGAGACCGCGCGGCGGAACGAGCGCTCCGGCCAGTAATGCTCGTCCGGCATATACCGGTGTATGACCTCCGGGCCTAAGCGGCCCGAGAGGCGATCGATCAATTCAGACAGGCGCAGGTCATCGAGGCCGCCATGACCTTCCCATAACTTCTCCTGGTGGTCGTAGTGCTCTTCCACCTTCGACGCTTCGAGTATGAACAGCTCGATACCGAGGGCCGGCTCGAGGGTGGGCAGGGATGTTTCGAATAATTTAAACAAATGTTGCGGGCTGTTCGACGGGCGATGGGTTCCGATCGACACCTGCTCTACTTTGCCATCGACGCGGTATCCTTTCAACACTGCGGCGCGCAGGCCCTTCTGCTCTTGCTGCAGGCGTTTACACAAGGTTTGTAACAATTGCTCCAGTCCTATGGCGATGCCCGTCGCGGTGACGATCGGCTCCAGGCAAGGCAGGCGCTCCTGGTAGGCTTCGACCGGTTGTACGGGCGCCAGCACTTCGTCTTCGTGGCCGAGTGCCTGGCCCAGCCGTTGCAAGAAGGACTCGCCAAAGCGGCGGCGCAGCGATGGGCGCGGCAGGTGTATAAATTGCCGGACCTGGTGCAGTCCCAGCTTGTGCATGCGGGCAACAGCGTCGGCTTCGAGCCGCAGCGCTTCGGGCGGCAATGTCAGCAGCGTGTCGAGGTGGCGCTGGGGTTCGATCACCCACGGCGCGCGGCCAAAGCGCGCCACGCCCCAGGCCCGCCCGGGGGTATCGGCCATGGCAGCCTGCACATCATACTGACGGGCCTGTAACTTCCTGACAATTGCCTGCAGGTAGGGTGTTTCGCCGCCCCACAGGTGGGCACAGCCCGATACGTCCAGGAGTAATCCATCGGGCAGGTCTACGGCAACGACCGGTGTAAACCGGATGCACCACTCGGCCAGGCGGTGCAGCAGCTTGCGGGCCAGCCCCGGTCTTTCGGGCAGTGCCTGCAACGTAGGCTCTACTGCACGGGCATCGGCCAATGCCATGCCGACATGAATGCCGCGGGCTTCGGCCACGGCGTTGGCGGCTACGATCATTACGCGGCCGTGTACCGGCGCGGTGAGTACAAAAGGTTGCTTGCGCCGTTCGGGCTCCTGGAGCGAGAACCAATCCGTCATCAAGTGCCGGAACCAAACCGATACATACCTGCCCGCCATATCATCCCACCTGTTGTTGTTGTTCGTGCACCGACTCCGTTTTATATACCGGTGTGAATTTGTTGTCTTCCCACCGTATGTTCCACACACCGGTCTTGCCGTTGCGCATGCGCAGCAGCTCGACCTGCCACTGCGGAAATCCCAGTCCGGGTAAACCCGCATCGGGCTCGCTGGCCACCGGTGTGATGCGCCACCGCGACACGCAGGCTGTAGTGCCCACGTTGCGTTTAGCGTGCCGCAGAACAAAGCCGGTTACGCGGCTCTGCTCCACCGCCAGTTGCAGGCGGCGGGAAGCGGTAAAGCTCATCTCTCCTACTTCGCCCACGACGGCCGCCAGGGCGCCGCATTTGAGGGCTTCTTCCATGGCCCACAATACGTCGCGTTCTTTTTTCAGGTCTAAAAAGATAAAGCGATGCGGCGATATACCAAACCCTTGCAAGGCCGGTGGAAAAAGCCTGCGTGCAGCACTGACCCACAGGGCGACGCCTTTGTCGCCCATGAGCGGTGCCAGCAGGCCGGCCATGAAACCACTGGTGGCTGCACCTTGTTCCATGCTGGCCGAAAGGAATTCGTGTACGGCCCCCACGGGGAATGTACCATTGGGAAAAGCTTCCTGAAAAGGTCCCAGACTAACATCGCCTGCCGCATGACTGCCGGGCCGGAACCCTTCGAGGCGAAGGATCTCGCGTTGCAACGTGGCAATGATATCGGCTTTTTCCGCAGACATGGTGGGCTCTTTTTTTCATTCTGTTTGGGAAGAGCAAAGCTAGCTAAAAACTAACTTAATTAGCTATTAAATCTAATAATATTAGTTTATCGCTAGACTTTACGCGGAATCTGGCCCGAAATAGTCGATTACAGCGCTTCAGCAGTGGGGAAGTCGACCGGCACGTCGGTGAGGGCGTAAACATAATTGGTGAAGATCCGCGCGGTAACCAGACCCGTCAATTCCACCAGGGCAGCTTGCGGATATCCCGCGGCAAAGAAATCATCCACCAGGGCCTGATCGGCATGGCCGTGATCCTCAACGATCGATTTGGCGAGACGAAGAATGACGTTTAACCGTTCATCGCCGGTGTGGCCACGGCGAATGTCCAGCGTTTCGGCTTTCGTAAAACCTTTGGAGGTGGCGAGAATGGTGTGGGCGGCTAAACAGTACGCACATTGATTTATTTCAGACACGATCAGGGCGATGGCTTCGCGTTCTTTGGGTGTAAAGACGCCGCTGTTCAGCGATGCTTCAAAGTCAAGGAAGCCTTTTAAGGCCGATGCAGAATAACCGATGGTGGCATACAGGTTGGGCAGCTTGCCAACTTTCTTTTTGATTTGATCAAAGAGTGCTTGCGATACGGGACTCACTTCTGCGGTGAGGGGAACTTGAATGGTTTTCATACTATATTTTAATTTTCTACTCCGTTATACGAGCCCAGCATCAAAAAGAGACATGCAAAATATAGGACAAAAAGGACTGTGTATAGGACAATTTCGCCACGAAGAAATTTATACTAACCGGGGAACTTTTAATGATCTATAATCTGTTTTAGAATCAGACGTGTACAAAGTTTATAACTTGTGATCTATAAGAAAGAAGAGGCTCCCTCCTATCGAGGCAGCCTCTTTATCTTTGTATATGTATTAATGGTAACTTACATCCCAGCCAAGGTCTTCTCGCAAGCTTTCCAGCTTCTCTACAACATCTTGCGGTAGCTGGTTGTTCGTTTGGTATCCATAATGGAAGAACCCGTTCCGAATGTTTTTTGCCACAGCGTTGTTGTAAATATTCCCTACAAAAACACTGTAATCATCGACCCAATGATACACGTTGACATAATGCAGGTTGTGCTGTGACGGCAAAATTACATGCGCCGTATGAAATTCCAGTGAAATGCTATCCAGCTTGGTTTGGCTGGAAAGATCGAGGTCTACTACGGTTCCACGGTGGGTCATAAAGTCCTGACCAAATATAAAATGCCGCAGGTTGGTCAACGCATGGATATCCATGGCTTTTAATCCCGGGTCGCATAAGGAGATGAGTGTCATGGACACAATCTTATCCAGGTCTCCCTGAACGGTAATCGTGTGCAGGCTACTGTAATCAAAGTTGTATCGTTCTCCGAAGAGGCCGCTGTTGAATGTAAATTTTTCCATAAAGCCATTGCCCCACTCCGCATAGAGCACCCCGCTGCCCTCCATGCGAAAATTCAATTCCGGAGCAGGCCCGGTCATCCAGGCTCCACTCAGAATCATGGCAGGGCTGCCGGCAGGAGGCCCCTGCTCTAACACGATCTCCAGGGGAGTATCTTTGTGGAGCGCGAGATCCGACAAATTCATCGTCCGTTCGATTGAAACATAGCCAGGCTTGTTGATCCGAAGCACAAAGCCCCGCCCCCATTTCAAGTCACTGCTTTCTTCGATCGTATTGATCTTAGCCGCTAGTTGGCGCGCGGCAAAGGGGCCGAATGTTTCAATAAAAACTGCCTCTGCATCCGTCATTGTCAATCCTCCTTCGCTTGCTACAAAGACCGCGATGCGGAAATAGCTTGGCGCAGGCGCTATGCTAATGCCAAACGACGCATACCCAAAATCTTCCGGCTCCTGGTTTTCGGTAGAGACTACCTGCACGCTAATGTTGGTGACACCATCGACATTGACGGAAAAGTTAAACGGCACCGGTCTGTAAACATGCGTGGCCAACGGAGAACCTGCCTGGGGTATCAGGAATAATACCTCCGACGAATCCTGTACGATCCAAAAATCGGTGATCGTGTACTCACCCGGCTCCAGTCGCAGGGGCTCCGTCACCAAGCCGTTGCCAAGGTGTAGAATATTGATGCGCTCTTGCGATAACACGGGCGTGCCATCGGGTTTCGTCAGCGTGATCAGGACGGCGGCGCCATCGGGAATCTCTGCAGCCATCCTTCCATGGGTATTATCGCCCCCCGGCAACCCCAGGGAAAAGCTCACATCGCGCGGGGTAACCGCTTGCTGCTGTTCATCGCTACAAGACTGCGTGACACACAACAGTGTCACAAACAAGGTAAAAAGCAAAAGGGATTTTTTCATAGACAGTGATATTTAGGTTGAAAAAAGAATAAAGCACAGACCGGCGGAATATGTAAGTCATCCCGCTATTGCATTCAATACTTGCATTGAAACTCGCCAGGTATATACTGCCCGTTGTATCGACCTGGGAGCTATAAAGATTATAATAATACGTTGCTAACCCTTCAATACTAACCCGTCAACACATTTAGTGAACTAAAGTTAAACTATAATTGGTCGTATTTGGAAGAAGTGTCGGTAAGGTTTTATTTCTAATGTCATTCTAATACATGAGCGGCATCAATTGTGGTACGTGCGCTACAATAGGGTAAAAAAAGAGCGTCCCTCATGTGAGACGCTCTCTTTAGTATAATTTTCCCCAATCCTTACTTCCAGGGATCGAGCACTACCTTGACGCAGTCCTCTTCTTTCTCCTTGAATATTTTGTAACCGTGCGATACCTGGGACAGCGGCAACCGGTGTGTGATGATATCATCGAGCTTTACTTTGCCTTCTACCACGTACTGCAGCAGCTGGTCGATGTATTTGTGTGCAGGAGCCTGGCCACCTTTCAATACGATGCCCTTGTCGAAGAACTGTCCGACGGGGAAGTTGTCATAATGCACCGGGTATACGCCCAATACCGACACAATGCCGCCTCGGCGAACGGCACTCATACAGGCCTCCAGTACCTTCGGCGATCCCTTCTCCAGGTTGATGACGGCTTTGGCACGATCGAGCAGATTGCGGTCGGGTTCGAAACCCACGGCGTCGATACACACATCGGCGCCGCGACCCTGGGTCATTTCGCGGATCTTTTCGATCACATCTTTGGCATCATCGTCCCAGAGGATCGTCTCACACGCCGCGGTGGCTTGCGCTTTGGCCAGGCGATAGGGCAGGGTATCCACGATCACCACGCGGCCGGCACCGCGCAGCCAGGCGCTCTTGGCGGCCATGATGCCCACGGGGCCTGCGCCAAAGATGGCCACGGTCTCCCCTCCTTTTACTTCGCCCCAGTCCACACCGGTATAGCCGGTGGGAAATATATCCGTCAGAAAGAGCACTTGCTCATCGGTCAGGCTATCGGGCACACGGCGGGGACCGACGTCGGCATAGGGCACACGTACATATTCAGCCTGGCCGCCATCATAGCCGCCATACAGATCGGTATAACCGAAAAGCGCGCCGCCCTTTTCTTTCAGGATACCACCTTCGGGGCCATAGTGCTCCGGGTTACTGTGCTCACAATGCCCGGGCAAGTGGTGCGAACAGAAGAAGCAGTGACCGCAGGCAATCGGAAACGGTACTACTACACGGTCGCCTCGTTTTAGTTTGGTGACCGCGGAGCCCACTTCCTCTACAATGCCCATGAACTCGTGGCCGAGCACCATGGGGCGAGGCTGTGGCAATCCGCCGGAGTAAATATGCAGGTCGGAGCCACAGATGGCTGTGGACGTAACCTTGAGAATGACATCGCTGTTTTCTTTTATAACAGGATCGTCAACGGTATCGCATGTAACGCTGCGAGGTCCATGAATGCGTGCTGCTTTCATATTTCTGCGGGATTAATGGATCTGTCTTTCCTTTTTCTCCCGTGCGGGACCTTGCTGCTTTTTCATTTTGTCGGCCAGCGCGCCGTCGGGCGTGACGTTGCTCATGGCTACCTGCATTTTGTTCTTCATGCCGGATACCACCATGTCATCGCCCTTCATCATGGCCTCGTAGCCATCCTTCGCGGCATCGGCCGCCAGGTCGAGGTCGCCTTCCTGTACGATCTTCGAACTGTTCATGTCGGCCTTGTTGAAGAAGTCGGTGTCGGTGGCACCGGGTAGCAGGGCCGTGACGGTGACGCCTTTGTCTTTTACTTCGCTGCGCACGGCTTCTGTAAACGACTGCACAAAGGCCTTGGTGCCGTGGTATACCGACTGCCAGGGGCCGGGCATCTTGCTGGCGATCGACGAAAGGTTCATGATGCGGCCGTGTCCCTGCGCCACCATGTCGCGCAGGAAGAGCTTCGTAAGGATCACCAGGCTGGAGATGTTCAGGTTGATGATATCCAGCTCACGCCGCAGGTCTGTGTCGAGGAACTCGCCGTATTGCCCCTGGCCGGCGTCGTTAATGAGGATTTCGATCTGCAGGTTCTTCGTTTTGATGTCGTTGTACAGATCAAACGCGTGATCGGGCACAAAGAGGTCTTTCGAAATGTATGTCACCTCTACACCGAACTCGTTCTTAAGCTCGTTGCTTACGCGCACCAGGTCCTGCTCGTGGCGTGCGGCCAGGATCAGGTTATACCCATCTTTTGCCAGCAGCCGGGCAAGCTCGTAGCCGACGCCGCTGGTGCCGCCCGTAACGACGGCATATTGATTGTTCGCTTTCATAGTTTACAAGTTTTTTTATTTCCATCGATTGTTTACGCCGGCACCCGTCTGGGCTTTTCGCGTTCCCAGAAGCGGTGTTGTTTCATGGCGAGTATAAATTTGTCGGACAGTGCCTTCAGGTCCTGCTCGATCACCACACCTTCGCGCAGCACGGTATCTTCGTTGGCATCGGGCGGTAACTTCTTGTGGAAGTAGGTCGCTTCGAGCACCTGCCGGGCGGCTTCGTCGGCCGCGATGGGTTTGCAATGTTTAAAGGCTTCGTTGAGAAAGTGCACGGCGTTGGCTTCTGCCGCCAGGGTAGCCACGCTGTTTACACCACCGGGTACATATACAGCGTCGTATAACACCGATGCTCCGGTGAGGAAGCTATGGTGTACTTCGAGCTGTTTTTCATCTTCACTTTGAATAAACCCTTGTTTGGGGGCGATGATCTCGACCACGGCACCTTCGTTTTCCAACGCCGCCCGCACGATCGAGACGGCCGCATCGTCAAATCCGTCCGCCGCCAGGAAAGCTACCTTGCGTGTGCGGATGCTGTCTTTGACGGTGTTGGCCATGCTGAGCGCCTCGGAGCGCGCCAGCTTACCTTCTACGTTGACCGACTCGTAGGCTTTCGGGTCGGCGTCTGCCGGTATACTTTGGTTGATCGTACCGGGCAGCTCTTTGGGAATGGAGAGTCCCAACCCAAACGCTACTTCCGTGGCAAGGCCCATGTCGATATTGGCCAGGATCACGAGCATACGCTCGCGTATCGCGACGGTCTTGACCTTGCCGAGCTCGAAGCGCAAGGCATCGACGATGTGGTTCTTTTCCGGTTCGGACTGACTGTGGAAAAACAGGCGGGCCTGACTGAAGTGATCGCGGAAGCTGGGACTACGCTCGCGTACTTTATTTGCTTCGATGCGTTCCGTGTGCGATGTAAATCCGCCTTCGGCGAACTTCGCCTGGAAGGGACAGCCTCCCCCCAGGGTATTGGGGCTATAGCTCGACTTGCCGCGATTGATCATGTGCCGCCCGTACCCATCGCGTTGATTGTTGTGCAGCGGGGCAATGGTACGGTTGATGGGTAATTCGTGAAAATTGGGGCCGCCGAGGCGTATTAGTTGTGTGTCGGTATAGGAGAACAGCCGGCCTTGTAACAGCGGGTCGTTGGTAAAGTCGATGCCGGGCACGATGTGACCGATGTGAAAGGCCACTTGCTCGGTCTCGGCAAAGAAGTTGTCGGGGTTACGGTTCAGCGTCAGCTTGCCAACCCGTTGTACGGGTACCAGCTCTTCGGGGATGATCTTGGTGGGGTCGAGTAAGTCGAAGTCGAATGTATGTTCGTCGGCTTCGGGTACGATCTGCAGACCGAGCTCCCACTCGGGAAAGTTTCCGCTGGCAATCGCATCCCACAAGTCTCGCCGGTGAAAGTCAGGATCTTTCCCCGAGATGTTTTGCGCTTCATCCCATGCCACGGAGTGTACACCTAACAACGGCTTCCAATGGAATTTGACAAAGTGCGTCTCGTTCCTGTCGTTGACCAGGCGGAAAGTATGTACGCCAAAGCCTTCCATCATGCGGTAGCTGCGGGGAATGGCCCGGTCGCTCATCGCCCACATGACCATGTGCGCAGACTCCGGCATCAGGGAGATAAAATCCCAGAACGTGTCGTGCGCCGAGGCGGCTTGCGGGATCTCGTTGTCGGGTTCCGGCTTGACGGCATGGATCAGGTCGGGGAACTTCATGGCGTCTTGTATAAAGAAGACGGGCATGTTGTTTCCTACCAGGTCGAAGTTGCCCTCCTCGGTATAGAACTTTACGGCAAAACCCCGCACATCGCGCGCCAGGTCGGTCGAGCCCCGGGAGCCTGCCACGGTCGAGAACCGGACAAATACCGGCGTCTCTTTGCCGGGGTCCTGCAGGAACCCCGCGCGGGTGTACGGCGCCAGCGATTTATATACTTTAAAGACGCCGTGTGCGGCAGAGCCCCGGGCGTGTACTATACGTTCTGGGATACGCTCGTGGTCGAAATGCGTGATCTTTTCACGCATGATGAAGTCTTCCAGCAGCGTAGGCCCCCGGTCGCCGGCTTTGAGCGAATTCTGGTCGTCGTTTATTCTTACCCCCTGGTTGGTGGTCATGAATTCACCGGTGCTTACTTCGGTGTCGGGCGCGAGGTCTTTCACTTTGTCGTTCTCATTCGGCAAAGGGATCTTGTCCATGTTCTTTGCACACATAGGCCTAGGCTTCTTCCTCTTCTTCTTCGGCCGCTTCGTAATTGATGTCGTTCTCGGCAATGCCGGTTAACAGCTCATCGGTCTCTTTCTCCTCTTCCAGCGTTTCGCCCAGAATGTCGGCGATTTCTTCGAGGCCGAGTGTGCGGGCCAGTTGGGCGAGGCTGCCATAGGCGGCGATCTCGTAGTGCTCTACTTTCTGTGCGGCGATGATAAGCCCAACGTCACGGGTAGCGGTGCCTTTCTCGGTCTCTTCGATGATGCTCTCGCTTTCCTGCACCAGCCCTTCCATGGCATCACATTTCTTCGCTTGTGCTTTGGCTTCCAGCAGCTCAAACACTTGCTCGATGCGCGCTACGTGCTCCTGGGTCTGCTCGAGGTGGGTTTCAAAGGCTTCCTGCAGCTCGGGCGATGTGGCCGCCTTTCTCATCTTCGGCAGGGCTTTGGTCAGGTGCTTTTCGGCCCAGTAAATGTCTTTGATCTGGTCTTTGAAAAGTTCGAGCAGTGCAGGTTTCGGATCGGAAGGTATTGCAGATGCTTTGGCGCGGGATGATCTGCCCGCTGCTTTCTTCGCTGTCTTTGCCATAGTGTTAATGTTTGTTGGGTTGAAATTTTGTAGAACGGCAAAAAAATAATGCCTATCGAAAAGACGGAAGCGCTGGGTCACAAGCGGAGCACCGGGGGCGGGTATTACTCACTCATCTTCCGTGCTTCCCCAGCACTGCGGGGATTCCCGGATCAAAAGTATAGTATAGATGGGCAGTATTCGCCCCACGCGGCGGGCGCGGTCATTCATTCATCTTCTTCACCGCGCTCAATTGAATGCCTTTGCCTAATACGGGATTAAAAAGATCGCCCACCTCGCGCAGACGCTGCACCACATTGTGGATGGTGAAATCTTTCATTTTCAGTTTCGGCGTAACTTCCTCCCACAGCAGCGGTGTGGACACGGTCGCACCCGGCTTGGGACGCAGGGAATAGGGCGCGGCGAGCGTAGCCTTGGGGCGATTCTGTAAAAAGTCGAGGTACATCTTGCCGCCGCGGTTTCCTACCAGACGCTCGATGCTGGTGTATCGCGGGATCTCGTGGTGCACGTGCGTCACGATCACACGGGCAAACTCCTTGGATTGTTCATACGTGTACTTCGCGCCGAGTGGGATATAAATGTGCAAACCGGTCGAGCCGCTCGTTTTGCAGTACGACGGTATGCCTACGCTGTCGAGTACCTGCCGGGTTACGAGCGCAGCCTCGATAACTTGCTTAAAGGTGTTGGTCGGCCCCGGGTCGAGGTCGATGATACACCAATCCGGATGATTGGGTTTGTCGATGCGGCTGCTCCACGGGTTCAGCTCGATGCAACCCAGGGAAGCCATGAGCAATATATCGGCTTCGCTTTTGGGCACCAGAAAGTGTTTATCCACGTCCAGCTCGTCGCTGCTGTGATACTGATATGTCGCCACCCAGTCGGGCACTTTGCCGGTTACGTCCTTTTGATAAAAGCTTTTGCCGCGGATGCCGTTGGGGAACCGGTTAAGCGACTGGGGCCGGTCTTTGAGATACGGCAATAGGTATGGCGCTACCTGGTAGTAGTAGTTGAGCATGTCGCGTTTCGTCACACCGTCGTCCGGCCAATAGACTTTGCTGAGGTTGGTGAACTTCAGTGTGTGGCCGGCGATCTCGCGGACCTGTGTCTCGTCCGTAGGGTTCAATAAAGTGTTGCGGGCACGTTTTGCCGTGGGCCTGACAATGCTCTTTTTCTCTTCCTGATCCGCTTGTCTGACGGCGTTCTGCACGGGCTTCGGTTTTTCGCGTACCACCTCTCCTGCTTTTTTATCCGTGCGCATGCCTTCAAACGAAGGATGGCGCATGACGCCGTCGCTGGTCATCTCGGCAAAGCTCACTTCACATACCAGTATGGGCTTGAGCCAGGTGGCTGTGGCTTTTGCGGGGCGTGGGTTAAACCGCGAGGGCTTGTTATAGTCCGGCTCTTCGGCAAACGGTGCGCGGTCGATGATCAGGGGCTTGAACTGCGCTACCATTTCCCGTTGCAGCTTTTGATTAAACCCTGTGCCCACCTTGCCGGTATAGACCAATTCCTTACCCTCGAAGACGCCCACCAGTAAGGATGAAAACGGTTTGCTGGAGCCTTCGTTTTTAGTAAAGCCCCCGATGACCATCTCCTGGCGTTTGTTGGCTTTGATCTTGAGCCACTGCAGGGTGCGTTCGCCGGGTATATATTCCGCCTCGGCTTTTTTGGCGATGATTCCCTCCAGGCTCATGGACTGTGCCGCCTGAAAAAATTCGGTACCGGTTACGTCAAACGCATCGCTAAGGCGGATCATGCCCGCTGCGGGCACGATGTTTTGTAAGATCTGCCGTCGCGCCGACAACGGCAGCCCGCACAGGTTGTGGCCGTCCAGCCAGAGTATATCGAATACATAATACATAAGATCGCCGTCTGCTTCGCTCCGCCAGTTCTGTAACGCGCCAAAATCAGAAATGCCGCTTTCTTTCAATACAATGATCTCGCCATCGACAATGGCGTTGATGTTCCAGTCCAGCAACGCCCGGTATACGGGATAGAATTTGTCGTTAAAGGATTTGTCATTGCGGGATTTGAGCATGACCTCGCCTTTGTTCATGCAGGCCAGGGCACGGTAGCCATCCCACTTGATCTCATACAGCCAACCGGGCTCGTCGAACGGTTTATCGACCAGTGTGGCCAGCATGGGTTTTAGCCGTGCATCAAAGGCTTGTTTCGGCGCGCTCCTGATCAGGCCGTCAACGGGCCGGACTTTTTTTTTATCGGCGCGACGTGTCGGGCGTTTTACTTTTTCAGGGTGCGTAGCACGGGCTACCTTTTCGAGGGTCTTCTTGCCGGGAGCAGAGACTTTCTTTTTTACAGGTCTGCTTTTTGCGGACTTTCCGGCTGCTATCTCCTCCACCGTTTTGCCGGAGGCCACGGACTTATCGTGCCAGAGTATATCTTCGTGTGTTGCATGGTCGTCTGCGAGCTTCATGAGCAGCCATGCGTTCTCTCCACGCCCCTTGGCCTTGACCAGCGCAAATTCTCCTTTCAGCTTTTTGCCTTGCAGTACGAATTTCAGCTTGCCACCGTAGAGCTGGTGGCGAAGCGCTTTGTCGGCCTCCGCTTTTGTTTTGAAGGTACCTTCGGCAGGTTTATAGTAGCCTTCATCCCATACGATGACCGTACCCGCGCCGTAGTTGCCTTCGGGGATGGTGCCTTCAAAGGTGCGATAGTCGTAAGGGTGATCTTCTACCATCATGGCCAGCCGCTTGACGGCTGTATCCATGCTGGGTCCCTTCGGCACGGCCCAGCTTTTCAATACGCCGTCCATTTCCAGGCGGAAGTCGTAGTGCAGGTGGGAGGCCTGGTGCTTTTGCACCACGAACCGCAGTCGTGTACCCGTTGCCTTGCCTCCGGCCGGCTCGGGCGTGGCGCTGAAAGTTCTCTTTTGTTTGTAGCGTGTGAGGGTCATGCGGCGAGTGGGGAAAATTCCATGCCCGGCGCTACACTACTGCCGGCCTACCGGTGTGTTTGTGGCGTTCCCGGGGTGGAAAATTCCAGGAAGAGGGCATATGGCTGAAGCAGCGCGTAAAGCTTATCGTCTTTGCGCAGCGTGAGCATGCCGCGTTTGGAGAGCGTACGCAGTCGTTTTTCCAGTACATCCAACGACGATACGGTAATGGAGAGGCCACAAATGCCGGTGTGACCACGGCTGGCAAAGAAGTCGGCCATGCGCCCCGGCTCGGCGGCGTCCAGGATCATGAGCCGGCTGCGGCCGATGGTCATGGCCCGCACCGGTGCCTGCAGCGACGTTGTCGGGCCGGCGTCGGTAAAGCCGAGCTTTTCAAAATGGCGGGTGGCATCGTCCTGGTCGGCCGCCAGGTAATAGACCGGGCCGAGGCCGGTGGCATTGTTGACGTGCGTGGTGTATTCGGGTTTGTCGCGCCAATTCTTGTCGGCGTATTCCGTATAAAAGACGCCGGCACCGGGCTGTGTGGGGGTAACGTTTTTCCAGACGCGGTTATGATCCCGCGCAAAGAGGATCTGCTTGCGTTGCAGGTAGTGTGCTACACTGTCGGCCGATTCTACTTCGATGACCAGTTCCGAACCTCCGGGGCGCGTTTTGAGAAAGTCGTGGTAAAAGCGGCCGATCTCCTGGGTAGAGTCCAGCGGCTGTACAAACTCCAGGTACGTGCCGTCGGAGAATTTTACAAAGCAGTTGGTGGTCCCGACGTGTGCGCGTCCCTCTTTGATCGTAAATCCTAACGAGGAAAAAACCTTTTTTACCGCGGCCAGATCCGTCACCGCAATGGGCACGTGGTTGATCGCCACCGCCGTAATGGTATTTTTCGGAGGCTGCGCCAGTGTCACAAGCGACAGACAACACAATACAAGGTATACAATGCGACGGAGCATGCCGCCAAGTTAAAAGCTATACACTGGAAAAGCTAATATAACGCGTAGTGAAGGTGCAGGCCCGATTTTAATACTTCAGATCCTTCGGCAGATACCCGAACGTGCGCTTAAACGCCGCGGTGAAATGCTGCGGGTTCTTATATCCGATCAACGAAGCGACTTCTGCGATAGAAGCATACTTGCCATCCATGA
Organism: Dawidia soli; assembly: GCF_018598185.1. Taxonomy (GTDB): domain Bacteria; phylum Bacteroidota; class Bacteroidia; order Cytophagales; family Cyclobacteriaceae; genus Ohtaekwangia; species Ohtaekwangia soli. Next base: position 144,893 of record NZ_JAHESC010000005.1, on the reverse strand, counting down.
TCAACTCCTTGGCCTGCTCCATCCTCGCCTGCGTGATATACGCAAACACCGTACTTCCAAATACTTCCTTAAATCCCTCCTGCAGCTTGGTCCGGTTGAGCCCGGCCATGCGCGCCAGTTGCTCGATGGAATAGGGTGTCACCAGGTTTTGCAGAATGCGGTCGCGTACCTCGTGCAGCTTGTCGATGTCTTCGCGTTTAAACGAGCTCGTGGGATTGTCCTGGCGGGTGTTGATCTGATCGATCTGCAGGGTAAGCAGCTCGATAACCTTGGCTTCGACAAAAATCTTTTTGAGCGACCCTGTATAGGGACAACGGCGGATCTCGAAGATCACCTCTTTTATGCGCGGCGTAATGGGATAGCTGCGGTTGCCCATGATTGACGGCTGTAGCTTTTCTATGCTCTCGCCAAAGGTGCGGAGTACGCCCAGGTCGTTGTTGAAAATGCGGCGCAGGAAATCGATGGTCAGCTCGATCTCGACGCTGAAGGCATTGGCCATGGGCAGGTATTTCAGCTGGCCCTTGAGCGCGGGGTAGAATAATAAAGAATGCTGGCCGGTATAGATGAGCGTTTCGGGTTCGGCCCCGGCGTTGGGAAAATACTCGCAGCCGCCGGTTGTGATCTCGAAGTGCATCTGCATATAGGGAAAGTCACTTTCCAGGCCATATTCGTAGCCTGTGGAGCGTACCCCGTCGAACAGAGAGACGATCACCCCGGGCAAATAGATGCGGTGAGAGTTTGATTCGATGCCTTTGTACGAAAAGGACGACCTGACCTCCTTTATGCCGATGCTGGTGTCCACCCCAAAGCCCTCTTCATACTCGCGCACGAAGTTCAGCTCCTGGATGTCGTCAGACGAGAACCGGAGCTTCATCAGATAATGTGTTTTGCGGTATTCATTCTGCTTTTCGCGTTATCCAACCCCTCTTAAATCAGCCCACTTTTGGGTCCCCTATTTTTAATAAGTCTAAACAAAGGTAATTAATTCACCCCTTGCCGTAAAATGCCCGCCCGCAAGTGCCCTTTTCTGCTCATTTTGAGCGTTTCCCTTTCCCTGTCGTTGACCGAGTCACCTGCTCAGCCATCCTCTCCTGCTAGTATAAAGGGCTTTGTCAAAAATTCAAACGGCGAGGCCCTGGTAGGTGCCACGGTGGGAATTGCCGCGTTAAACCAGTTTACGCTGACAGATGCGCGGGGTGCTTTTCAGCTGACGGAGGTGCCGGCGGGATCATACACCGTGACGGTGCGGTACGTGGGTCATGAGGACGCGGTACAAACCGTTACGGTCAGCCACCAGACGACACACGCCCATTTTGTGTTGCAGGAAAGCACCCGCGAGTTGTCGGAAGTGGAGATTGTCGGCAAGACCGACACGCAGCTGGCCCGGGAGCAGCCCATCAAGGCTGAGATCATCAGCACCCGTGCCTTTGCCATGCAACCAGCAACCCTGTCAGACCTGATGAACCGCACCGCCGGCATTCGCGTGCGGCAAACGGGGGGGCTAGGCTCATATGCCAACCTGATGCTGAACGGCTTCCAGGGCCAGGCCATCAAATACTTTCGCGACGACATTCCCATGGACTACCTGGGCGCAGGCTACAACTTCGCCCTGGTGCCGGTGAACATGCTGGAGCGCCTCGAGATTTACAAAGGCGTGCTACCGGTGCGGCTGGGTGCCGATGCGCTGGGCGGCGCCGTGAACATGATCACCAAACGCTCTTACGCCAAGCATGCCGAAGCGTCGTATGAGATCGGTTCCTTCAATACACACCGGGCCTCGGTCAACCTGTATTACCAGGACACTATCCGTAAGTTCTTTGCCGGCGCCGACCTGTTCGTGAACTACTCCGACAACAACTACGACGTCACCGTCGATGTAACAGACGAAGAGACCTCTACCCAGCGCAAAGAAGAGGTCAAGCTGTTTCACAACACCTTCAAGCATTACTACGGCGAGGTATACGGCGGCGTGACCGGTACCCGGTGGGCGGACGAGCTACGGCTCAGCATTACGGGGTTCTGGCTCCACCGCGACAATCAATATGGTGCCACGATGGACCAGGCCTTTGGCGCCGCAACCAGCCGGCAATATTCGGTGATCCCGACGCTGCGCTACAAGAAGAGCTTTCTGAACAAACGACTTCAGCTGGACCAGTTCCTGGTCAGCAACACGATCTATACCGAGCAAGTGGACACCGTACGCGGAACGTATACCTGGCATGGCGTGTTTAAACCGAATCCCGCACGCCGTGGCGAGATGACGCCACAAGGTACACGGGCCGACACCGAGTTCTCCTACTTTACGTCGCGTACAAACCTGGCGTATCGGGTAAACGACCGGCACCGCCTGGAGTTGAACGTAGTATATATGACCCTGGGACGCATCGGCAGAGACCCGCTGGGGCTGACCTTTGCCGCATCCGGTCGTGATATTCTCTCGGTGCCGGCAGACTACGATAAGCTGGTGGCTGCCGCCGGATGGGAATCGCGCTTTCTCGACGGGCGCATCACCCACGAGCTATCGGGTAAATTCTACCGCTATGAAACGCGTGCCCTGGACGCCGACTATGAGGGCGACGAGATCAATCGTTCACTAACACGCGAGCGCTGGGGCGCTGCCGAGGCCATTCGGTATACCTTTCGTGGCAACTCGTTCATACGGTTCTCGGCCGAGGTGTCGACACGTCTGCCCGAGCAAGGCGAGCTTTTTGGCGACGGTAACCTGCGTGTTTCCAATTTTGCTTTGCGGCCTGAGCGCAGCACCAATTTCAACCTGGGCTACCGGCTGGAAAAACGTCATCGCTATACGCTTGAGCTCAACTCTTTCTATCGCATTACCCACGACCTGATCCTGAACGTGCCTTACAACCTGCTGTTGAACCGGTACGAGAACGTAAACGACGTACGCGGCCTGGGCTTCGAAGCCGACGCGACCGTATCGGTCCTGTCATGGCTTAAGGTCAATGGAAACTTTACCTATCAGGATTTCCGCATGTTTGATACCCATAACAAGCTGACGGAAGATGCGCGCCTGCGCAATACGCCATTCTTCTTTGCCAACCTGGGGCTGACCACCGCGCACACCAACGTGTTCCGACCGGGGGACAAGCTCCAGGCATTTTGGTATTACAGCTTTGTGCGGGAGTATTACCTGGACTATGTGCCCAGGGATCGCGAGCCGGGCGGACTACTGGGACTGTGGGGCAAAGCCAAGTTCGCTACCGACAACATCATTCCCAACCAAAGTGTGCACACGGTGGGTCTCACCTACTTCCCGGTGAAAAAATTCTCGGTAAGCGCGCAAGCGCGCAATCTCCTGGATGCCGATATCTACGACAACTTCCGGATCCAGAACGCCGGCCGCAGTCTGAACCTGAAATTGACCTATATATTTTTATAAGCTAACTATTAAATTCTACTGTTCTATGACTAAATCTCTCTTCAAGCTAAGCGCATGCTTCCTGGCGGTTACCTTGTTGTTTACTGCGTGTAGCGACGACGATTCATCGGATGCCGGCGGGCAGTACGTGATCCTGACGGCGATTGAAAAGTTCGGCGCCGGCTATATCACCAATTTTAAAGATCAACCTACGGGCACGGTGGCGAGCGTATCGTCTCAGTCCAAGAGCGTGACCGACGCATTCGGCTTCCGCGCCTATAAGAACTGGCTCTTCAGCCGTACGAGCCCGACCGGCACTACCGGCCTGCAGCGATACACGGTGACGGCCGACGGCAGCATTCAGGAGGACGGCTTTATTGCCGACGCTACGCAATTCCTGATCGTGGACGACACGCACGGGTATTACCAGGACGAGATCCGCGGCACCATGAAGCTGCAGCTCTTTAACCCCACCACCATGCAGCGCACCGGCGAGATCGACTTCGCCGACCTGCGCAAAGAAGAGGTGGCGGCATACCAGGTGATCGGCAAACACATCCTGGCGGCCAAAGAGGGAAAGCTCTATGCCAGCATCACCTACGGTACCACGCAGGGTCAGGGCTACGGCGATGACCAGATCGATCACATCGAGCTGGCGGTGATTAACATGGCCGACAACAAGCTTGACAAAGTCATTACTTACGACGGTGTGAACGCCGTCGGCTGGGGCTCTTCCGCCAACAAGATGTGGACCCTGGGCGACGACGGTGCGCTGTATATTTATAGCCCCGGTCTGGGCGGCGACTTTTCAAAGTCTGCTGTGATCCGTATCAAAAAGGGTGCTACCGAGGTGGACGAAGACTGGATCATACGTGTAACGGATTACGATGTAAATTCTTCGATCGCTATTGGCCTGGTGCGCGACGGCAAGCTGTATATCGAGTTGCCTTCCTCATCACTGAACAACGACTTCAGCAACTTCGAAGCCATTATCTTCGACTACTACGCCATCGACATTGCCACGGGCGAGGCAACGAAGATCACCGGCATACCGCAGCACCACTATGTATGGGCGAACGAGCAAGGGATCACGGAAATAGACGGCCGCATCTATTTCTGGGTACACAACCCCGATGAAGGCGTTGACGGCTACTATGTACTGGACAACAATGGCACGAGCGCCACGCAAGCCTTCAACGTAGACCACGATGGTTTTACCTGGGGTTTTGTGAAGCTGCAGAATAATTAGTCCTGGTTTGTTAGGGCGGGGTCCCGGACATACTGCTCCGGGGCTTCGCCTGTTTTTCTTTCCTATTCTATATCCTATGCGCCTATCTAACACCGCGGTCCGTATCTGGTTTTCGATCCACAAGTGGACGAGCCTGATCTGTACGCTCTTTCTGTTTATGCTTTGCCTCACGGGGCTGCCGTTGATCTTTCACGAAGAGATCGACCACCTGATGGGCAAGGAGCCGGAAGCACCGGTGATGCCGGCCGACACGCCCCGGATGGATCTTGACAAGGTGCTCGCGGCCGGACAGGCGCAGCGTCCCCACGACGTTATCCGGTATGTATTCTGGAGCGAAGACCATCCCAACGTGGTCACGATGAGCCTGGCCGATTCCATTGACGCGCCGCCCGATGTAGCGTACTTCGTGGCGCTCGACGAGCGGACGGGTGAGGTACTGGACCAGCCCCGATTTGACGAAGGCTTTATGTACATTGTCTACAAGCTTCATGTCGATATGTTTGCCGGCATCGGCGGTAAGCTGTTCCTGGGCCTGATGGGCTTGCTGTTTGTATTCTCGATCGTTTCGGGGCTGATGCTATACGGTCCCATTATGCGCAAGTATGATTTCGGCATGGTGCGCACGGAGAAGTCGCGTCGCCTGAAGTGGCTCGACCTGCACAGCCTGCTGGGCGTTGTCACTGTGGTGTGGGCGTTGGTGGTAGGCGTTACCGGTGTGATCAATACGCTTTCGGAAACAGTCTTAGCGCTGTGGCAAATGGGCCAGCTGGCCGAAATGACCGCGCCGTATAAGGAGGCACCGCCCATCGCAGGTCCGCTCAGCTCGTTTGACGATGCGATCGCGGCATCACGCCGCGCGGCCCCCGACATGGACGTTCGGATCGTTGCCTTCCCGGGCACGATGTTCACCAGCCAGCATCACTACGCGGTGTTTATGCGTGGCACGACGCCGTGGACCTCGCGCATGATCAAGCCGGCGCTGATCGACGCACAGACGGGTGAACTTACCGACATGCGCACGATGCCCTGGTATGTCAACACCCTGTTTGTATCGCAGCCGTTGCACTTCGGCGACTATGGAGGCCTGCCGCTCAAGATCCTCTGGGCGGTGTTTGACATCATCACGCTCGTGGTGCTGGGCAGTGGTCTATACCTGTGGTTTGCGCGACGCAAGGCGCAGGGCGAACAGCTTACGCGACGCGAAGTCGTAGCAGAAGAAGTAACCTCTGTATCCTGATCTCACTATGCGTTCTACTTTTTTACACATCTGGAAGACTCCCTTGCTGTTGGGAGCATTGACATTGTTCGGTTTGCTGGCGGCACTGCTCGGAACGGGTTTCTGGCATGTTGCCTCCTGGTTAACGTTGAGCATGCCGCTTGTGGCGGGACTGTGGTACGCCCTGAAGCCGCAGGCTAAGAAATAGGAAATCCTCCCATCCACACGCTGCCGATCCATACGATGTTATGTTGATCGAGGCAATTGGGCGTTCCGTCCATTGAATTATTGATTTTGTCTATAATCAGTGTGGCGGCAGGATTAAATCATTTCTTTTCACCTCTCGTGTACCACATCTTTCCTTAAAATTTTTCGTGGTACGGACGGTGTATGTGTGCCCTGAAGGGTCTTAACCTGGGAAGCTATGGAGATGGTTGAAATCTATACGTTGTCGAAACGCGGCAAGAAACTAAAGATCGAGAAGGGAAAATACGATGCGATTCACGCCATGATCCTCTCGGTCCTGTCATGGGAACAGGAAGTATCGCTGAGCCGGCTGATCGAGGTGGGCGAATCACAGCTGGGCGACACCTTTCACGCCGACATACCGTGGCTCATTGTACAGATCAAGAACGATATGGTCCTGCGCGAGCACATTGAAGTGCGCATCGATCAGGACCGCAGCCAGGTGATCCGCCTGCGCAAGCGAAAAAAGACCCGGAAGTTTGGTGTCTGGCGTCTCAAGTAAATCTCAAGAAGGTTTTTCCATTTTTTAAACATTCACATGCACCGTCTGCGGTGCATTACTTTTTTATATACCCTTGATTATCAACACCTATTCATTCCGTTAGATTTATCCACACGACCAATCAGTCCGTTTTGGGGAAATGTTACAACGTTTCCGGAAATGTTTGCGCTGACGGTTGAGATGCCCTGTTAGTCGACAATAACCCGGGGGTTAGTCTATTCTTTAAATGAATTCGTAGGCAAAGGTCCTTCTTAGCCTGAAAATTTTCTGCGTATGAAAAAGATATACCTGTTATGGTTTTTATCCTGCCTCTCCGTCGTGGGGTGGTCACAGGGTAGGCAGGTTACCGGTAAGGTGACCTCCTCTGACGACAACTCGCCCCTACCGGGGGTGAACATTCTGGTAAAAGGGACTTCCAACGGCACGGCCACTGACGAGCAAGGCAACTTTCAGTTGGCGGTGACCGACAGCGACGTGCTGGTGGTCTCCTTTATCGGCTACACGGTACAAGAAGTGCCGGTGGGTGCCCGCACGACCGTCGACATTTCATTGGTGCCCGAGATCACCTCTCTTTCAGAAGTAGTGGTGGTAGGTTACGGCACGCAGTTGAAGAAGGACCTGACCGGTGCTGTGGCCGTTATCAACATGAACGAGATGGCGCTGCAGCCGTCGCCCCAGCTGACCAGCCAGATGCAGGGCCGCGCTCCGGGTGTGACCGTGCTGGGCTCGGGCCAGCCGGGAGAGGCTCCGCAGATCCGCATCCGCGGTTTGAACACCTTTGGCAACAACGCGCCGCTCTACGTGGTAGACGGTGTGCCTACGCAGAATATCAACGATATCAACCCGAACGACGTCGAGAGCATGCAGGTGTTGAAAGACGCGGGTTCGGCTTCCATTTACGGTTCCCGCGCGGCCAACGGTGTGATCATCATCACCACCAAGCGTGGCAAGGACCGTGTGAAAGTACAATACGATGCATACTACGGCACGCAGCGGCCGAAGAGCGGCAACGTGTGGGATCTGCTCAGCCCGCAGGAAATGGCCGAGCTCAAGTTCCAGGCGGCACGCAACACCTCGCCCGGCACGCCGATCGACGACCCGCTGTACGGCGACGGTCAAACGCCGGTGCTACCCGACTATATCGCTCCACAAGGCTATAGCGAAGGCGACCCGGAAGTCGACCCGTCACGCTACAGGGTCAATCCTTTTTATACCAGCTCGGGCGAGTATAACAGCTTCTACCGGATCAACCGCGCCAACAAAGGCGGCACCGACTGGTTCCACGAGATCTTCGAGCCCGCCCCCATCACCAGCCACAACCTGGCGCTGAGCGGTGGCGGCAACCAGGGCAGCTACCTGTTCTCGGTAAACTATTTCAACCAGCAGGGCACGCTCATGAACACGTACCTCAAGCGTTATACCGTGCGGTCCAACAGCCAGTATAACGTAAGCGAGCATGTGCGTGTGGGCGAGAACCTGGCGTTCTCGGTAACCGACAACCCCCGTGTCAACGCGTTGACAGAAGGCAGCGCCATCGGCATGGCCTTCCGCGAGCAGCCGATCATTCCGGTGTACGACATCATGGGCAACTTCGCCGGCGGCTTCGGCCAGGGCCTGGGCAATGCCGACAACCCGGTGGCGATACAAGAGCGTACGAAGAACAACAAAGGCCTGAGTCGCCGCCTGTTTGGTAACATGTTTGCCGAGGCCGACATCTTGCGCGACGTAACGGTACGCACCAGCTTTGGTGGCGAATTATACTTCGGTAACTTCCGGTCGTTCAGCTTCCCGGAGTATGAGAACCAGGAGAACACGACGACAAACTCGTATACGGAGAACTCGTTTTCAGGTCACAACTATACCTGGACCAACACGGTCAGCTACGAGCACACGTTCAACACCAAACACACGGTGAAGCTGCTGGCCGGTACCGAGTTCTATAAGAACCAGGGTACCTATGCCCAGGCGACCACACAAAACTACTTTTCGTTCAACCCCGATGTAACGACATTGTCGACGGGTTCGGGCACGCAGACAAACTCCAGCGCCCGTTTTGAAGACGCGTTGTTCTCGTACATCGGTCGCCTGGACTATAACCTGAGCGACAAGTACCTGCTGGGTGCAACGATCCGTCGCGACGGTTCGTCACGCTTCAAGACCTATCAATACGGATGGTTCCCGGCGGTAAGCGCGGGTTGGCGTATTTCCGAAGAAAGCTTCCTGAAATCGATTACGTGGCTGGACGATCTCAAGATCCGCGGCGGTTACGGTGTGATGGGGAATCAGCTGAACGTAGACGCGGCCAACGCCTATACTACCTATGCCGGTAACCGTACGTCGTCTTACTATCCCATCGGTGGTTCCAACAGCACGACGTCGGAGGGTATTCAGCGTACGCGTATCGGCAACCCCGACGCCAAGTGGGAGAAGAACATCAACTCCAACATCGGCGTCGACGCGAACCTGTGGAACGGCAAGCTGGAGGTAACGGTCGACTACTTCCGCAAGGAGATCCGCGACCTGCTCTACAACCCCGAGCTGGCCGGTACGGCGGGTATGGGCACCGTACCTTTTGTGAACGTTGCCAAGATGCGCAACCAGGGTATCGACCTGAACATCGCGACGAACTTCGACGTGACACCCGATCTGAAGCTCAATGCGTCGGTGGCCTTTACTTCCTATCGCAACAAGATCCTGACGCTGACAGACGGCTTCGACTACTTCGACCAGGAAGGTCGCCGATTTAGCGGCAGCAACATCGTGCGCAACGCGATCGGCCACTCCATCGGCCAGTTCTTTGGTTATCAGGTCGCCGGCTTCTGGGACGACGAAAACGAGATCAACGACGCCAACGCCGTAGCGCGTGAAGCGACCGGCAACACCAACGCCGTGTATCAGTCCGACGTGGCCGTGGGCCGCTTCCGCTATGCGGACATCAACGGCGATGGCCAGATCACCGAAGACGACCGCACGTTCCTGGGCAACCCGAACCCCGACTTCAGCCTGGGTATCAACCTGGGGGCTACCTATAAAGCGTGGGACTTCAGTATCTTCCTGTACGGCACCTTTGGCAATGACATCTGGAACAACGTGAAATGGTGGACCGACTTCCAGTCGAGCTTCCAGGGCGCGAAAAGTCAGACGGCACTGTACGACTCGTGGACCGAGACCAACAGAAATGCCAAGGCTCCGATCCAGGAGAACGTCGGTTCTTTCAGCTCTGCCAGCGTACCGAACTCATACTTCGTAGAAGACGGGTCCTACCTGCGTGCCAAGAATGTACAAATAGGGTATACACTGCCGGCATCGACGCTCAGCAAGCTCCACCTCGAGCGGGCCCGTATCTATGTACAAGCCGCCAATCTCTTTACCATTACCGGTTACTCGGGCCTGGATCCGGAGATCGGCGTGACGGCCAATACCAACAACCAGTCGGGCGGCAGCTTGAACCAGTCGTTCTCTACGACCACATCGTTCGGCATCGACGAAGGGGTCTATCCCAACCAGCGCCAATACCTGGTGGGTGTAAACATCACGTTCTAATCGTTTAAAAATACAACGCTTTGATTATGCGATTTCATAAAATTATTCTCTCCCTCGTCGCAGCCGGGCTTTTGCTGGGCGGCTGTAAGGACGAGCTCGATATACCGGCGCAAGGTGCGCTGAGCGAAGACCAGCTGGCGACGAAGGCGGGTGTCAATGCACTGCTGCTGGCGGCCTATGCGGCACTGGACGGGCAACAGTATGTAAACAACTCGGTGCAGAATCTGTCGGGCAGCAATGCGTGGGAGGCTTCTCCGAGCAACTGGGTATTCGGCTCCATCGCGGGCGGCGATGCGCACAAAGGCAGCGACGGTAGCGACCAGGCTGCCGTGGACGCCATTGCGAAGTTTACCGCCGACCCGACGAACTCCTACTTTAACAGTAAGTGGCGCACGGTATATGAGGGGATCAATCGTACCAACTCCGTATTGAAGGTTATGGCGGAAACGACCGACATGACCGAAGACGAGAAAAAGGTCGTTGCTGCCGAGACCCGTTTCCTGCGGGCGCACTTTTACTTTGAACTGAAGAAGATCTTTGGCAACATTCCGTGGATCGACGAGACCATTCCATCTGCGGAAGCGGGCAAGGTTGTGAACACGGTAGACGTGTGGCCCAAGATCGAAGATGATTTTCAGTACGCAGTCGATAACCTGCCCCCGACGCAGTCCGATGTGGGCCGCGTGAACAAGTGGGCGGCGATGACGTACCTGGCCAAAACGTACCTCTATCAAAAGAAGTATCCGGAAGCCAAAGCGCTCTTCGACCAGGTTGTGTCACAGGGTGTCACCAGCAACGGTCTGAAGTATGCGCTGGTGGCACATTTTCACGACAACTTCGATGCCGCTACGGAGAACAACTCCGAGTCGGTATTTGCCATCCAGATGGTTGCCAACGATGGTTCGGGCAGCATTGCCAACGCCAACCAGGGCGACATGCTCAACTTCCCGTATGGCGACAGCCCCTTCCGCTGCTGTGGTTTCTTCCAACCTACACAGGACCTGGTAAACTCGTACCGCACGGATGACGACGGCCTGCCCTACCTGGACGAGTACAACAACCACCCGGTGAAAAGCGACCAGGGCGTTGCATCCAACACGGCGTTCACCGAAGACACGGGCAACCTCGATCCGCGCCTGGACTGGACGGTTGGTCGCCGCGGCCTCCCCTACCTGGACTGGGGTCACCACCCGGGGGCTAACTGGATCCGCAGCCCGGGCCAAACCTATGCCGGTCCGTACTCGCCGAAAAAGAACATTTACATGCAAGCCACGCAGAACCAGTATTCCGATCAAAGTGTGTGGGCACCGGGTACGGCCATCAACCTGAATGTGATCCGTTTTGCCGACGTATTGCTGATGGCTGCCGAAGTGGAAGCGCAGTTGGGTAACTATAACATCGCACAGGGATATGTCAATCAGGTACGTGCACGCGCGGCCGATCCGCAAAACTTCGTCTACGAGTATATAGACGCCAGCAAGCCACTCGACGGTTATACTACAACGCCGGCGGCGACCTACGAGATAGCAGAATACCCTGCCGGCGCCTTTACGGCCGGTGGCCGGGAGTTCAGTCTGAAGGCCATTTACTTCGAGCGCAAGCTGGAGCTGGCAATGGAAGGCCACCGTTTCTTCGACCTGGTGCGCTGGGAAATTGCCGAGGATGCATTGACTGCGTTCTTTACCTATGAGAGCACCATCACGACCGACATCCAGGGAGGAAAGTTCATCGCCGGTAAGAATGAGCACTTCCCCATTCCTCAACGTCAAATCGACCTGAGCACCTCGAATGGCGAGTCGGCGTTAACCCAAAATGACCTGTACTGACACTGACAGACAGGATAGTGTAGCGGTTCCGTGCGCAGAGTGCTTGCGGGACCGCTTCCGCTTTTTGACGTTTCACCGGATAATTATCCACTAAGACATCGTAAAAGTGGTGTCCATGTAAAATGTCAGAGTCTTTTAAGAAAAAAGCCCAATAATGAACAAAGTTTTAGCAGAGCACCGATTATCGAGGGACTTATTGATGGGAGAAACTTTTAAACTTGTCGGCAAACATTTCGCGACCGCGCTACCGGCCCGGGGAGTAGACCTGACCCAGGAGCAACTTTCCCTGATGCACGTCATCAACCAGACAAAGGAATCTACCCAGCAAGAGCTCTCGTCGATCTTACACAAGGACAAGTCGGGCATTCTCCGGCTAACGGATGAGCTAGAGCGTAAAAAGCTCGTAGTCCGCCAGGCCGATACCCAGGACCGCCGCAAGAAGTCGCTTGTCCTGACCGAGAAGGGTACCGAGATTATGGTCAAGGCCCTGGCCGTGGAGGCCGACGTATTGACCAAACTCCTGGCGGGCGTGACCGATCAGGAACTGGACGTTTTCCTAAGCGTATTACACAAGATCCAACGGAACGGAAGAGATTGATTTTTTTTGGATGTATAGTTGACGTCGTCAATTATATCGATGGGCAATAATATGAAGATGAGACCAATACGGTTCGCGTTAAATGCCAATACATACCGGCACCTGTTTCATGGCACCATGGCCGTGGTCTTTATTATGCCCTGGCCCATCCTGATGCGGCACGATTCGCATTTCCTGCTGGTGAGTCAGGGGCAGTATTGGCTACTCCTGGGTTTGCTGACCATCCCCTTTTATTTCGTCAATACCTACCTGCTTGTGCCCTTCTACCTGACCAACCGTAAGTATGGTACATATGCCGTGTTGCTGATTGTGTGTATGTTCGTCAACACCATCCTGAAAGATTGCTTCAATTCCATGGGTCTGATGCCGGGGTCGCCGATCATTCCCAACGGCAATTATACCTGGCCGATGCATGTATTCCCGCTGCTCCTGTTGTTTGGCATGGGTACGAGCTTCGAAATGATCCTGCGGTGGGAAGTACAACGCCGGCGCGAAGAGCAGATCGAAAAAGAAAAGATCAGTACGGAGCTGACGCTGCTCAAGAACCAGGTCAATCCACATTTTTTATTCAACGCCCTCAATACCATCTTCTCGCTGACCGAAAAGAAGTCGCCATCGGCCGGCCGGGCGATCCTGCTGCTTTCATCCATTATGCGGTATGTATTGTACGAAACCAAACGCGACCGGGTGCAACTGCTGAAGGAGCTCACACACATCGAAGACTACATCTCGCTGCAGCGGTTGCGCATACCCGACACCGGCAATATCGAGATCCGTTTTACGTATGCCGGCGACCTGCGCCGGGCGCGCATAGAGCCGTCGCTGCTGGTGATGTTTGTGGAGAATGCGTTCAAGCATGGGATCTCTTACTATCACCGCAGCAGCATTTTGATCGACCTGCAACTGGCGGGCGACACCCTGCTCTTCACTGTCAGTAACAGCAAGCTGCCGTACGCCGAAAACCGGCGGCAATTTGATACGCACTATAGTGGTATCGGCCTGGCCAATACCCGACGGAGGTTAGACCTCATTTATGGCAACCGGTATTCGCTCGAGATCCGCGAGACGGCCGAATGCTTTCACATAACGCTCCAGATACACCTTACCGAAGAGGATGACTGGACCGAATTATTAACCCCTACTGCAACATAAGTTGTCATGAAGATCAACTGTATTATTATCGATGACGAACCGCTTGCCATCGACCTGTTAACCGGCTACGTTGAGAAAGTACCCTACCTGCAATTAAAGGGATCGTTCTTCCGGCCCATGGACGCGATGACCGTGCTCAACACCGGCAAGATCGACCTGATCTACCTGGATGTAAGCATGCCCGACCTTTCCGGCATCGAGTTTCTCAAAAGCCTGGCGCATCCACCACGTGTGATCTTTGTCAGCGCCCACGAGCATTTCGCGTTTCAGGGATTTGAAGTCAACGCCATCGACTACTTGCTAAAGCCGGTGCCGTTCAACCGTTTTTTACTGGGCGCCGAGCGGGCACTCGACGTGCTGAAGAACAAGATCGCACAACAACACGATTACATCTTTGTCAAGGTCGAACACAACATCGTCAAGGTTCCGCTGGAATCCATCTATTACATCGAAGGGTATAAAGATTACCTCAAGATCCACACCGACAAGCCTAACCCCATTCTGACGTTGACAACGTTCAAATCCATGGAAGATCTGTTACCCGATAACTTTCAAAGGATCCACCGATCGTTTATGATCTCGATCGACAAGATCATTTCGTTCCGAAACTCCAAGGTCTATATCAAGAACCGGTATATCCCCATTGGCGAATCATATAGCGAGATCTTCTATAAAACAGTCGTGGGCGAACGGCTTCAATAGAAGCCACTCGCCCACGGTCCGATACGTATAACCGGTTTACTGCAGGCACCCGCTGATGCGTCCGGAGACGATGCGGTAATATACTTCATAGCCCCAATAGTCCCGGCTGTTGAGGGTTACACTGCAAAACTCGGCGGTGATCTTCTTATCTTTCGTCACCGTCACATATATTGTACCACCATAGTTGGTAAACGGATAATCATAACCGCTTTCCTCATAGTGGATCGCGGCTTCGGTCGTGCCAACGGAATAGATATCCGACACGATCGTGTATGTACCGCTTTTGGTAGGTTTGCCCGATCCGCCCAGGTGAACAACAAAGCTATCGACGCCGTCGATCAGGATGGCAATAGTATAGCCTACCGTGCTGATATCGCAGGAATAATCGCTGATGGCCGCCACCACGTTCCGATCATTAATTCTAAGCGTATTGTCACTTAACGCACTGGTGCAAGGCGATACGACCGGGACAAAAACTTCACATTGCATGCACCGGCCCCCACAGTCGATCTCTTCTTCATCCTGGTTGCGAATGCCATCATAGCAGGTAGGTCCGATCCACGGATTGTCCTGTTCCTCCGGGGTACAGGCGCCGGCCAGCGCCACCAAAATAATATAGAATAAACGTTTACGCATATTGATCAGAACAGAACGTAACCTACGCCCAGGGTAAGGTTGAACAAATAGTATCCCATAAGGCTCTGGTGCACTTTATAGCCCGAGAAATCGTCGGCGTTCCAGTCGCTCTCGCTTTCGGTTAAAAAGTTACCGGGTACAAAGGCCCAGCCAAACTCGAACCCGGCGCGCACCAGCAGGTTCTTCAACGGCATGCTCTGGCGGCCCATTTGCATCGTCACCACGGGATATTTAAAGTCGTCGCGGAATTGTTTGGCGCCGGAGCTTTTTGTGTCATAGGTGTTCAGGCGTGTGTAATACACCGACAATGTTTGGTAGTACCCGATGGGCGCCACGGTAGTGCTGTAATAAAACTTCAGGTGCAGGCCCAACGCATCGCCTTTGACCACATCCGGATCGTATTGATAGCTGTACTCCTGCCCTTCGACCGGTGGCGACGTGTAGTAGCCCCGTGTCGTGCCAAAGCTGGCCCGGCTGTAGGAAACACCGATGGCGTGGCGCTTAAAGAGCTGGTATTCGGCCGTTACCTGCGGACGGGTGTTGAAGGCAAACCGGTTTGTCGTCGCCATGTTGGTGCCGGCATCGAGGTCGACCATCAGCTTATTGCCGGGCGACTGCGCAAATACGGCCGGTGACGGATTGGCGTCGAGGAATACTGAAAAACGTTTTCCCACAAAGCCGGGTACCTGGGCCTGGCTGCTCAGCGCGCCCAGGATGAATACGATCAGACAACCGAGCCTCATACTTTTACTTTGGTTTTTTTAAGTTTCAGGAGTGTGTAGTAGATATTGGACTGGAG
The DNA here is from genome assembly GCF_018598185.1 of Dawidia soli. GTDB lineage: Bacteria > Bacteroidota > Bacteroidia > Cytophagales > Cyclobacteriaceae > Ohtaekwangia > Ohtaekwangia soli. Next base: position 129,045 of record NZ_JAHESC010000005.1, on the reverse strand, counting down.
GATGTTGGCATTGTCACGCACCGACATGGCGCGTACATCGACAACTTCCAACGCCTGTGTGCGCACATTAAAGACCAGGCTGAAATACATGCTGCGGCCCTTTGGCGTAAACACCAGCGGTATCAGCAACGGTGCCGCGGGTGGAGCCGCCGCGCTGGCGATGACCAGCCACACCTTACCACGGCGCTTGCGGGTAACACTGATGCCACCCATCCATACAAAGTGGTCTGTTTTATAGGAGTCCGCCAATGCTGTGATCTCATTATAGATCGGGCTCACCTGCAGTTTTTCGGAACGCATCTGCTCATCGATCCAGTCGTTCAGGATGCTGTTGGCCTGCATCGTGCGGATGCTGCCCGACGTCACGTTGTTGGGGTTGATCACCTCGGAGCTCAGGTCGAGTCGCCCGGCGGCCACACCGATCTTTTCATCGATGTCCAGCATGACCTCTTCGGCCTCGATGTGACGCACCCGTTGTTTTTTTCGCGTGTCGATCTTCTTATAGATCGGGTTTACCACCACGATCTTGTTTACATCCAGCGGCTTCTCTTTAACTTTTATCTTCTTTTTCTTCCGGGTGATCTTTTTGCTTTCGGCAATCTCTTTGCGGACGATGGCGATCTGCTTGTCAAACCGTTCAAAGAACTCGTCGTTGTCTTTAAAATCCAGGAACGCATACTGTGTATAGGGATACTCCAGCTCGGGGATCTCTTTTTCGGTGGCCGTGCGCAGAAAGCTTTCCTCCAGGTCATCTTGCTCGGCGGCCAGCGAGCGGATAATATCACTGAGCATCAGCGCGATCTCCTTATTTTCGGGCGCTGCTTCCAGGCATTTGTTCAATTCGCGCATAGCGGTAACGCTGGTCTCATACGCGGTCTGGCGGCTGAAGAACTCGGCCAGGTAGGCCTCGGTGCTGGCCCAGTTTTCCTGGCGCTGGTATTCGTCATCCGCCAGCTTGGCTTTGGCCAGGCCGTATAACGCCTTCGCTACTGTTTCCTTCAGGTATACCGAAGTCGGGTCTTGCTCCTGCAGGCTGATGGCCAGGGCCAGGGCATCAAAGTACAGGTGTTCGAGCAAGTACAGCCGGCAGAGCTCGAAGCGGGCCATCTTCCGCACCTTTTCAAATCCTGTTTTGGAAACGCGGTATAAGTCGCCGGGGCCGCCGTCGCGGAACTTGCGGGCGACAATGCGCTTGCGTTTACGCACGTCGGGGTGCGTGCTCAGCTCATCGTCGTTGTCCTCCTGCGGATAGGTGCTCTTGACAGACTTGGCCACCAGTGTGTCGGGGAAGATATAGCGGGCCGACTCGAAGGTGCGCTTGTCAAAGCGTGTCCAGAAGATCGGGTGATCGCCGTTGCGCAGCACGTCGAAGATAGAGCCGACGGAATCTTTGCTATAGGCCGACCGGATATAAATGTCGATGGCACCCTGGTCGGCTTCGGTCTCCAGCTCGCGCGAATACGAGCTCTTGGCAAAGGCCTTATCGGACGAAGACAACTTGCGATAATCGCGCGACTCTTCGATCACGACGTTATTGACATAGCTGTTGATGACATGTTTCTTTTCGTAGTGGGTCGCTTCGTGGCCCAGGACAAACGCCAGCTGCGCTTCGTTTTCCAGGCGTGCCAGCAGGCCCAGGTTGACGAAGACGATACCATTGTTGGTCGTGAAAGCGTTCGTGACCGGCGACTTGACAGTATATACGCGCAGCTTGCTTTGCAGGGCGGGGTACGGTTTTAACACCTCCTGTAAAACGCTGTTGGTATACGTGGAGATCTCATCGTTAAAGAGTACGTTTCCGCTGCCGAGAAATTCGTCGAGGTTGAAAGTGCTTTCCAGATAAAATTTCTTCCGCCCCTTGCGTTCACGACGTGTCTCCTCCTTGTCGTGCGTCATGTTGGTAAGCTCCTGGGCATATTTGGCCGCCGAACGGTCTGTGAAGTCTTTCGGCACCGGGCCTTGCGACTGCACCGTTCTATAGTGATTAAAGTCTTGCAGGAAGGCCGGCGTACAACATAGTGCAACAAGGGCAACCGTTAGTATACATCTCATGGTAGAGGATATTGGGGCTGCAAATCTGTTTAGTATTCCGGGAATTCCCGAGAGGATGTATGAAATTCCGTCAGTCTACAGAATCCGTTTAACTATTTCCTCACGCACTCCGTCGCGTATTTTGTCTCGCTTGCAGAAATCGGAAGCCATGCTACGCCGGGGCCGTGCGTTGTGCACGACGGCTTGTTTTTCACGGCCACCCCCGTACTCCCGGCTTCCGGGCAGGTAGGCGAAGCCTGTATCTTACGAGGTACGAAATGTTACGGGAATGGTAGAATTTACGCCTTTCACAGTGCCACCAAGGGTGTTCCGGCCGGGTACAGTTTTTGAAACCGGATGTTCCGACGCTTTTCCGTATGTATAAAACCCCCGGCACCCTATACATCGGTACGAGTAATATCGTATTACCCGGACCGAAGGCCACCTTTCCGGAAGCTTTCCGGGCGGGCAGCCGGCTTCATTATTACAGCAGCCTCTTCAACAGCCTGGAGGTGAACAGTACCTTTTACAAGTTGCCGCTGGCCGCTACGTTGGAAAAATGGGCGGCCGATGTCCCGGATGATTTTACGTTTACTATCAAGCTGTGGCGTGAAATCACCCACAACCGGCACCTCACGTTCACCCCGGAGCATATCGAGCGCTTTATGGAGATCGCCGAAGGCGTAGGGCGTAAGAAGGGTTGCCTGCTGATACAATTTCCGGCGAGCGTAACGATGACCAGCTTTGCCTGGGTGAAGGAGATCCTCGAATGTGTCACGACGCTCAACACGTCGCCGGCCTGGCATGTATGTGTCGAGTTCCGCCATGCAAGCTGGTATGCGCACGAGGCCGTCGCCCGGCTCTTGCAGCGGCTGCGCATTTCGTTTGTCCTTCACGATATGCCCCGCTCGAAACCTCCGCGTACCGTGGTGCCCGGACCGGTAGTTTACTTGCGTTTTCACGGCCCGGCGGGTGACTATAAAGGTGGCTACAATACCCCGACACTGCACGAGTATGCGACCTATATCGGGGCCAGTCTGAAGGCCGGCCAGGACGTCTATGTATACTTCAACAACACCCTGGGCGATGCGCTGCAAAATGCGCAGTGTTTGCAAACGCTGACCGGCTACCCCGCCGTGAACGATCCGAGCACTCTTAATCGCCATTAGATCGCCCCCGGCAGCAACGCGCTCTGGCTGAACCGCTTAGCCATTTATCGCGCATCTTATTTCTAGATTTTTTACCGACAAATTGATTCCGGCAGCGTGATGGACGTGCTTTGATTGTGCGCACGCAAACGTTTGTATATAGCCATTCAAACGTTAATTCCACGTCCTAAAAAAACTAAACACCACACTTTATGAAAGAACGTTTCCCCTTGTTTTACGCCCTTTTCCGAATCCGGCTCCAGGGGTTGGCAGTACTCCTGATGCTGCTGGCACAGGCGCTATACGCCCAGGACCCGCCCCCATACGGCACCCCGTTTTCGGGCGTGCCCGATGCCCGCGATGTGAACATGTACCAGGTACACATCCGCCCCTACAGCGCGGCCGGCAACCTGCAGGGTGTCATCAGCCGCCTGGACCAGATCAAGGCCCTTGGCACCAACGTGATCTACCTCATGCCCCTCTATCCGCACGGCACCGATGCGCGCAGCTCACAATCACCGTACTGTGTAAAAGACTTCAAGGCGGTTGGCGCGGAGTATGGCTCGTTAACCGACCTGCGTACGCTCGTAGACGGCGCCCACAGCCGGGGCATGGCGGTCATGCTGGACTTTGTCGTCAACCAAACGTCGTGGGACCATCCGTGGATCACCCAACATCCCGACTGGTACGTACGCGTGAATGGCGTCATTCAACAGCTCGCGGAGTTCAGCGACGTAGCCGCGCTCGACATGAACAATACCACGATGCGTGCCGCGATGATCGACGCGATGCGTTACTGGATCTTTGCCGCCAACATCGACGGCTACCGATGCGACTTTGCCAACAATGCCCCCCTGCCCTTCTGGACGGCGGTCATCAACAACCTGCGCGGCATCACATCGCACAAGTTGCTGATGTTTGCCGAAGGCGACCGGATCGAGAACTTCCAGGCGGGCTTTGACATGAACTTCGGCGATAAATGGTTTTACGATGCGCTGGAGGATGTCGCCAAGGGCGGATCTGTATCCTTGTTTCAATCCGTCACCAACACCGAGTATACGTATGCCGGCGCCGCCCAACAGGTAGTGCGTTACACCGCGAACCACGACACCGAAACCCGCACGGACGGCTTCCTGCCCTTTCAGCTGTTTCAGAACCATGCGGGCGTCGTCGTGAACTTCGTGGTTTCGGCCTATATGCGAGGCGTGCCGTTCCTGACCAGCGGCCAGGAGGTGGATTTTAACCAGGCTATACCCTGGCCGTATACTACCGTCAAGATCAACTGGAGCGCCAACCCAACGGCGGCGGCCGATTTTACCAAAATCCTGACCTTCCGCACCAACAGTACCGCCGTACGCCGGGGCACGCTCACGACGTATTCCAATAACGATGTATGCGCCTTTACCAAAGTATCGGGCACGGAGAAGGTTGTCGTGCTGGCCAACCTGCGGAACAACGGTGCGAGCTATGTGATCCCGGCGGCGCTGGCCGGCAGTTATGTCGATGCCTATACGGGCGCGGCCGTTACGCTCACGGCGGGCGCCACACAGTCGCTGTCGAACTTTCAATACCGGGTGCTTACCAACGCCAATGTGCCGGACGTGCCCGTCGCGTCGGTGGCGGTCAGCCCGACAAGCGCCAGCATCAAGGTGGGGCTTACCCAGCAGCTTACGGCCACGGTCAGTCCTGCAAATGCCACCAACCAGTCCGTTACCTGGGCGTCGAGCAATACCGCCGTGGCAACGGTCAACAGCAGCGGTTTAGTAACAGGAGTATCGACCGGCAGCGCAACCATTACCGCCACGACGGTAAGTGGCGGCAAGACGGCCACCGCCGCCATCACGGTAACTCCGGCATCGTCGTTTACGGTATACTTCTACAAGCCGGCCAGTTGGGGCACCACCCTACGCATCTACTATTGGAACACCCTGCCGGCCGGATCGATCCCCACCGTTACCTGGCCGGGGGTAAGCATGGCCAACGCCGGCGGCGGCTGGTATAGCTATACCTTTACGAATGTTACCTCCACGAACCTGATCTTTAACGACGGCACGAACCAGACGGCCGACCTGATACGCAGCACCACGGGCTGGTATCAAAACAACACGTGGTACAACGCCGACCCCGGCACGCCACCGGTGACGGATACCTACTATACCATCCGCAACCGCTGGAAAAACACGTACCTGTACGATGCGGGCGGCAGCGTGGGCTATGGCGCTACCGCGGCCAACAACAACTACCAATGGCAGAAGGTGGCCATCGACGCCAACTACTTCTGGCTGAAGAACCGCGGCACGGGCGAGTATATGCACATTGAAAACCAAACCGGATCGGTACAATGCACGGCGGTAACGCTGGAATGGTGGAGCGCCCAATGGTTGCAGGACAACGTAGACGGCACGTATGTACGCCTGCGCAACCACTGGCAAACCGGCAGCATCATCCACGTCGAAGGCCAAACCGGCTCCGCGCAATACGCCGGCGCACAGGAGGGCTGGTATAGCGCGCAATGGCAGCTAATACCGGTCAGCACCGGCGGCCGCACGGCAGCATCGGAGATGCCCGTGTATGAGGAGAGATCTTTATCGGCGGTGGCGGTGTATCCCAATCCCGCCCGGGGCAATCAGCTGCATGTGCAGGTACCGGAATTACCCGACGCCATACCGGCGGCTGTGCTAATCCAGGATGTACACGGCCGGCCTGTGCTGGAAACGAGGGTGAAGCGCTCGGGGGTGATCACGCACGACCTGCCCGGAGGGCTGTATTTTGTGAAAGTAAGGACAGCAGAGGCCGTGCGGGTAGAGAAGGTTTTGATCGAGCGATAGTGGTTTTCCAGAGCTTTTAAATGGGAAAGAGGCCTTCCGGCCTCTTTCCTTGTTATCTTCCGTAGAGCAGCGTCCTATCAACGGCACATCAGACGAAGTGTATTTGCATTCATCCGCCACGGATATGGCAGCGATATAGCAGCGCCTTAAAGGCTGCTTCATCAGTGCGTTATCTGTGCCGTATCAGTTCGACATCTCTGCTATATCCCTGGTTTTGACCTGCTGCATCTGGCGCAAAGTCCTCACCTATGGTTATTTCAGTTCGAGGACAACTACCGAAAACGGCGGCACGGTTACATTCAGCGCTCCGCCTTTCAGCTTTGCGTCGTTAAACGCGACCGGCTTTATATTCGCCGGCTTGTCAAATGTATTATGATCCTGTAACGTTTTCGAAGTCAATATACGGCCGGAAACCGTTTTATGCGTCGTTGCGCCAAACAAGTCGATACTAACGTCCTGCGCATTCTTCGCGTCGACGTTTACCAGGGAGATATGCGTACGGCCCTGTGCATCTACAGATGCCGATGCCGATACTGCGGGTAGCTTGTCGTTGCCAAAGGCATAGTCTTTTGTTTGTAGCGTGAGCGGCAGCAGTTTGGCATCCTGGTGCACCTTGTACATTTCCATGACGTGATAGGTGGGTGTCAGGATCATCTTTTCTTCGTCGGTGAGGATCACGGCCTGGAGAACGTTGATGGTCTGGGCGAGGTTGGCCATGCGCACGCGGTCGGCGTGGTTGTTGAAGATGTTCAGGGTCATGCCGGCGATCATCGCGTCGCGCATCGTGTTTTGCTGGAATAAAAAGCCGGGATTGGTGCCGGGCTCTACGTCGTACCAGCCGCCCCACTCGTCCACCACCAGGGCTACACGTTTGGCGGGGTCGTATTTGTCCATGATCGTGCTGTGACGCGTCACCAGCTCTTCCATGCGCCAGGCTTGCTTCATGGTTTTGAAGTATTGCTCTTCGCTGAAGCCCGTGGCGGGGCCTTTGCTGTTCCACTCGATGACGGAATAGTGGTGCAGCGCTAATCCGCCCAGCATGTTGTGTGGTATGTCGCGCATGAGTACTTCCGTCCAGTTATAGTCGGCACCGTTCGCCCCTGAGGCGATCCGGAACAGCTTGTTGCTGTTGTTCCAGTCGGTCATAAACGTAGCGTACTGGCGGTATATATTCGCGTAGTGCTCGGGCTTCATGTTGCCTCCACACCCCCAGGCTTCGTTGCCGACACCCCAGTAGTTCACTTTCCAGGGATTTTCGCGGCCGTTCTCTTTACGCCACGCCGACATGGGACTTACCCCGCCGAAGTTTACGTACTGCAGCCACTCGGTCAGTTCCTGTACCGTGCCGCTGCCGACGTTCGCGGCAAGGTAGGGCTCGGTACCCAGGAGCTCGCACATGTCGAGGAAGTCGTGTGTACCGAAGCTATTGTCTTCGGTCACACCGCCCCACCACACGTTGACGATCTTCGGGCGTTTGTCTTTAGGGCCTACGCCGTCCTTCCAATGATAGGTGTCGGCAAAACAGCCGCCCGGCCACCGCAGGTTGGGAATGTTCAGTTGCTTGAGGGCTTCAATAACATCTTTGCGAATACCTTTCACATGCGGCACTTTGGTGTTATTCTCGCCGACATAAAAACCGCCGTATATACACCGGCCCAGGTGCTCGGCAAAATGGCCGTAAATATGTTTGCTGATGGTGGTTTGTGGACCGGTCGTCTGTATCGAGATCTTATTCGCTGTGCCCTGTGCAAAAGCAGTGACTGTCGTCAGGCACACCACAAGCAGGCATGCCAGTCTTACGAAAAATGCGTGAGGAGAAGAGAACATGGGTTATCTGGTTTTAATTGTACAAATTACAATTCAATATAAACATTCGTCCCAGGAATGTATCCGGGGGACGCAAAATTCTTTCTGTAATCTCAGGCCGGCGCTGACGGTGGGTATACCGGCGGCGGGCGTTATATAAACTTCAGGGCGTTCGATTCCATCTTGCGATATTTGACGGTGTCGAACACATAATAAAAGGCTCCCTTTTTCGAAGACTCGCGTTCTTTTTCGTCGAGCTTTTTCAGAATGCCTAACGAAAGCATCTTTTTGGCAAAGTTGCGTTTGTCGAGCTCTGTTTCGTAGATCGCCTCGTACAGGTTCTGCAGCTGCGGCAGTGTGAACTTCTTCGCCAGCAGCTCAAACCCTACCGGGTGCGTCGCAACCTTTTGACGCAGCATGGCTTTTGCTTTCTCCACCATCTTTTTATGGTCGAAGATCAGCGCCGGCATTTTGTCGAGCGGAAACCAACGCGACTCGTGTTCCTGCTCCAGCTGTTTGTTGTGGGCCGCAATGTTGATCAACGCAAAGTACGCGATCGAAATAACCCGTCCCGCGGTATCCCGGTTCACATCGGTGAACGTATGGAGCTGCTCGACATAAACATCCTTCATGCCGGTAAGCTGGTGGAGCACGCGCAGCGCGGCCTTGTCGGCATTTTCGTCTTCCCCCACGAAGCCCCCCATCAGCGACCATTTGCCGCGCTCGGGTTCGAAGCCGCGTTTAATGAGCAACGCCTTTAGCTCGCTGCCGTCAAACCCAAAGATGATACAGTCGACCGCTACGAGGATCTTCTTGTGAAGTTTATAGTTCTGGATGTCCATAGCAGCGAAGGTACCCTATCCTCCGAACTTTCACCAACACTTTCCACCGGCGGACTGTCAAAATAAAGGTGCTACCATCCCGTCAGGGCCGGTAATACAGCTCATTCCAGCGCAGCTCGTTCCGGAACTGGCGCAGGTCGGTATCCTGCCCGATGAGTGTATACTCTATACCGGCCATGTCGGCAAAGTCCTGCAGGTGTTCGGCGGTGAGGTTCTGGCTATAGCAGGTGTGGTGCGCACCGCCGGCCAGGATCCATGCCGCGCAGCCTTCGTACATCGTCGGGTAGGGCTTCCATAACACCCGGGCTACGGGCAGTTTGGGCAGGTCTTGTTCGGGTGTTACCGCCTCCACCTCGTTCACCAGCAGCCGGAAGCGATTGCCCATGTCGATGACCGACGCGTTGAGGGCGGGGCCGGCTGCCGCATTAAATACCAGGCGCACGGGGTCGCTCTTGCCCCCAATGCCCAGCGGATGGATCTCACACGACGGTTTGCCGTCTGCAATAGACGCGCAGATTTCCAGCATGTGTGCTCCCAGTACCAGGGGATTGGCGGGGTCAAAATGATAGGTATAGTCTTCCATGAAGGAGTTTCCTCCCGGCAGGCCGCTGCCCATGGTCTTCATGGCGCGGACCAGCGCCGCCGTTTTCCAGTCACCTTCCGCCCCAAAGCCATAGCCATCGGCCATGATGCGTTGTACGGCAATGCCCGGCAGCTGCACCAGGCCGTGCAGGTCTTCGAACGTATCGGTAAAGCCTTTGAAGTTTCCGGCCTTCAGGAATTCGCGTAAGCCCAGCTCGATGCGCGCGGCCTCCTGCAGCGAAGCATGCCGGGCGCCGCCTTTGCGCAAGGCATCGGCCACGCGATAGCTGGCTTCGTATTCGTCCACCAATGCGGTGACGGCTGCATCGGGCACAGACCGGATCACCTGCACCAGGTCGCCCATACCGTAGCCGTTAACCGAATACCCGAACCGGATCTCGGCCTCCACCTTGTCGCCTTCGGTTACCGCTACCTGCCGCATGTTATCGCCAAAGCGGCAGAACCGCGCACCCTGCAGGTCGTGCCACCCGGCGGCTGCACGCATCCACACATTGAGACGTTCGTGCACATACGCATCCTGCCAGTGGCCCACCACCACTTTGCGCTCCAGGCGCATGCGTGACATAATAAAACCAAACTCGCGGTCGCCGTGCGCGCTTTGGTTCAGGTTCATAAAATCCATGTCGATGCCCGACCAGGGGATGTCACGGTTAAACTGGGTGTGCAAATGAAGCAATGGTTTCTGCAGGATCTTCAAACCACCGATCCACATTTTGGCGGGCGAGAAGGTATGCATCCAGGCCACAAGGCCGATGCAGGCGGCATGCCGGTTGGCTTCCTGGCACACCTGGTATATTTCCTCGGGTGTTTTGAGCACGGGCTTATATACTACGCGCACGGGAATGGCCGGCGCGGCATCCAGTGTCCGGGCGATCTCTTCGGAGTGGGCGGCCACCTGCCGGAGCGTTTCTTCGCCATACAAAAACTGGCTTCCCGTCAGAAACCAAACTTCCAGCGTCTTCAAGTTCGTCATGATTGTTGTCGTTTGTCTATATCGTTGATTTGTTATTGCCCATAATATGCGTGGGGTCCGTGTTTCCGCTCATAGTGTTTGCGAATGAGCGACTCTTTGAGGCGGGCGGCATCGGGTTGTATCTGGCGTGTGAGGTAGGCCATCTGCGCGACCGACTCCAGCACCGCGCTGTTGTAGACCGCCTTGCGACAGTCTTTGCCCCAGGTAAAGGGCGCATGGTTCCCCACCAGGATCATTTCCATGTCGCGGTGGCTCAGCCGGCGCTCAGCCAGGCATTGAAGGATCTGCAGGCCTGTTTGGTATTCGTAGTCTCCCTGGATCATCTGGTCGTCCATGGGCGGCGCACAGGGTATGTCGGCCGTGGTATGATCGGCATGCGTTGTGCCGAAGATTGGAATGTCTGTCAGCGCCTGCGCCCAGGCGGTGGCATACGTAGAGTGCGTATGGACGATACCGCCTACGTCGGGCCAATGGCTGTACAGCACCGCGTGGGTTTTGGTATCGGATGAAGGTCGCAACGCGCCGTCTACCACATTTCCATCGAAATCCACGACCACCATGTTGGCCGGCGACAGCTCGTCGTACGGCACGCCGCTGGGCTTGATGGCAAAGACGCGCTGCTCGTGATCGGCGGCGCTTACATTGCCAAAGGTAAACAACACCAGCCCCAGTTTAGGCAGTTGCATGTTGGCATCATACGCGGCCGTGCGGATAGTATCATAATTTTTTTTCATGGCACACTGGCGTTAGGCGAAGGCTCCCTGAACACGTTGCGGATCGGCCGGCAACGGTTCGACCGATTGCTCGATCATCGCGCCAAAGGCCTGATACTTTTTATACCGCGCATGGTAATACGGCACGGCAGCCGGCTGCGGGTCGTAGGTGAGGTCAAACCCCTGTCCCATCGCCTGCATGGCCACCTCCGCCGACGGATGTATCCCGGCAGCCGTGGCGGCAAACATCGCCGCTCCCAGGGCGCACGTTTGCTCCGAACGATGGATGCGGATCGATTTATTCATGACGTTGGCCATCACCTGCATGACGTAGGGAGCCTTGCGCGCTACGCCGCCCAGGGCAATGATGCCTTTCACCGGTATACCTTCGTGCTGGAACCGATCGGCAATGGCCCTGGCACCAAAACAGGTCGTCTCTACCCAGGCCTTGAACAAGGCCGGTGCGTCACTGCCGAGGTTCAAGCCCATGATTCCGCCGGTGAGCCGTTGATTGGCATCGGGGGTACGCCGACCGTTGAGCCAGTCCACGGCAAGCTCGTCGTGCTCGTCCAGCGGCAACTGTCCCGCCTGTACGGCAAGGGTGGCAATGAGTTTGTCGCTCAGCTCGGCCGTTAGCTCCCGGGCTGTTTCGCTCGTGATCAGCGAGGAGCCCGCCAGTATGTTCTCTATCGGCCACAACAGGAGTTTTTTATACCAGGCGTATACATCGCCAAAGGCCGATTGCCCGGCTTCCAGACCGATCATGCCCGGTAGTATCGATCCGTCCACCTGGCCGCAGATGCCGCTGACCAGTTTGTTCTCCATATCCGGCCGGGGGATGACCATCATGTCGCAGGTTGACGTGCCCATCACCTTGCTGAGGTAATACGGTTCGATCTGGCCGCCCACGGCGCCCATGTGGCAGTCGAATGCGCCGATACCCACCACAACCTCCGTCGATAGTCCCAGCCGCGCGGCCCATGCAGCACTTAAATGACCGGCCGCCTGTGCCGCGGTATAGGTCTCCCGCCCCAGCGTTTGCACATACCCTTTCAACAGCGGGTCGAGTGATGTAAAGAATTCATCGGGCGGATAGCCGTGAAAGGCCGCGGCCCACAATCCTTTGTGCCCCGCCGCGCATACGCCGCGTTTAATATCCTCCGCGCGCTGGCCTCCGGTCAGCAGAAAGGGTATCCAGTCACAATGCTCTACCCAGGTATAGCACGCATTACGCACGGCCGCGTCTTCACGCAGGGTATGCAGCAACTTGGCCCAGTACCATTCGGATGAGTATATACCACCGACATATTGCAGGTAGTTGCCGCCAAACACCTGCGCGTGGGCGTTGATCTCGGCGGCCTCTCCTACCGACGTGTGGTCTTTCCACAAGAGGAACATGGCATGCGGATTCTGTTCAAAGCCGGCGGTCAGCGCCAACGGCGTGCCCGTTCGGTCTACCGCGACCGGTGTCGACCCCGTGGTATCTATACTGATGCCTTTTACATGCTTGCGCGCATCGCCGCCGGCCTGCTCGAGGCATGCACGCACGGTGTGTTCCAATCCTTCGATGTAATCGCTCGGGTGCTGCCGGAATTGGTTCGATGCCGGATCACAATACAGGCCGTCGCGCCAGCGCGGGTAATAAAATACGCTCGTGGCGAGCTCTTCGCCGTTCGCGGCGTTTACGAGCATCGAACGAACGGAGTCTGTGCCGAAGTCAATTCCAATCACAAATGAATCGTGCGCCATAGTGGTTATTTCATTATTATACTGTTGTGATCCGTACTTATATTATTAAATGTAACGTTTACAATTAATAAAACAAAATTCACACGCAGAATCTTTCTATCAAAACCATTCATCATAATTTATTCACCTGCCACAGGTCCGTGTGCAGCTGCGCACGGTCGGCACAGCGAACGCCACTTTTCATGCCCTTTCTCATTTTTTGTACCTTTGGGCATATGAAAACATGCCTTCTTTCCGTACCGTACGACAGTGGCCACCATCGCAAGCGTCTGGCTGCCGGGCCGCCCATCCTGATCGATGCCGTTGCACAACAGTTGCCCGCGTGGGGCCATCGTGCCCGCAAGGCCGAAGTTTTTGTCGACACGCCGTTCGCTACCGAGGTCACCACGAGCTTTGCCGTAGCCCGGGCCGTGGCAGAGCAAGTCGCCGCGGCCAAACAACAGGGTGAGTTCCCCCTCGTGTTCACCGGAAATTGCAATGCCGCCGCCCTGGGCGTGCTCAGCGGCCTGCAAGAAGACCTCGGCGTGATCTGGTTCGATTGCCACGGCGACTTTAACACGCCCGAAACCACCATCGGCGGCTACCTCGACGGCATGGCGCTCTCGATCGTTGCCGGTCAGTGCTGGACACCCCTGGCCGAATCAATTCCCGGCTATGCGCCGGTGGCAGAGGATAAGATCATTTTGGCGGGCGCACGTGACGTCGATGCCCTGGAAGGCCACCGGCTGGCCGCTTCGGCGGTGCGCCTGATCACGCCCGCTACCCTGGCACAACCCGAAAATGCCTTTGATGACTTTCGACTTCCCGCAGGCAAAATATACCTGCACCTGGACCTGGACGTGCTCGATCCCGACTATGCTCGCGTCAATGAATATAGCACGCCCGGCGGGCTGTCGCCGGAAACATTATACCGTGCCATTGACAGCATTCGACACCGGTATACCATCGCCGGCGTAGGCATTACCGCCTACGATCCTTCGCTCGACCCGCACGCCCGCGTGCCCGAAGTTGCCGTAGAGGCGATCAGACGAATCCTTGCGTGACATGGCCGTATTCCGGGAGCTGCTGGAGTTTAAGAAGACCGATCGCACGTGGCACCTGCCCGTGCTGGCCGGCCTGTGTGTCGGTATACCCGTGCTGACCGGATACTTTACCGGCCACATCGTCGACGGCAAATTGGCATCCATGGCCGGCCTGGTGATCCTATACATGCAGGTACAGCAACAAATGGCCAATCAGCTGGTAAAGCTCATGGCCTGCTCCTTTGGACTGATGGTGTCGTTTACGGTCGGAAGCGTGGCCAGCTTTCATCCATTGTGGTCGTGTCTTATCCTGGGGATATATGCCTTTACTGTGCACCTGGCGATCTTCTACCTGAAGATGAACAGACCACCCGGCAACTTTTTCTTTATCATGATCGCCTCGGTTGCGGTATGCCTGCCGCACGACCTGGCCGTTGTGCCGCATCGCATTGGACTGGTAGGCATCGGCACGATGACTTCCTGCCTCCTGGCCTTCGTATTTTTCCTGTTAATGCACAAACGCATGCCGGCGACCACGGAGACCATTACCGTTGCGAAGAGCCGGTACGTAAATCTGATCGAATCGGTCACGTTTGGATTTTTTGTCGGCGCAGCCCTGCTCGCCGGCCGTCTCTTAAAACTTGACAACCCCTATTGGATTCCGACTTCCTGCGCCGCCGTCATGCAAGGCATCAGCACCAAACACATCTGGCAGCGCAGCGTGCAACGGATCATGGGTACCTTCGTGGGACTGATCTTAACATGGATCATACTCTTGCTACATCCACCCGTGCCGGTGTTATGCCTGAGTATCGTCGTATTGCAGATCGTGGTGGAGATATTAGTCGTACGCAATTATGGACTGGCCGTTATCCTCATTACAGTACTCACGATCTTCCTGGCGGAATCGGGACCCGCGCTGACAAGTGATCCCAACAGGTTACTCACCACCCGTTTTATCGACATCTTTATCGGCAGTGCCATGGGCTCGCTGGGCGGCTGGATCCTCTACAACGAAAAATTGCAGTTCGCCGCGACCAAACAACTGCGCAAAACCAAAGTGATCCTGTCCAAGCTAAAAGAATAGCATCTGTTATCGTGGCGCGGTGTAGCCGTCAACGACCACGTCGTAGACTATAAGCTCCGCATACCCCTCTGCTGTATTGTTGGATAAGAATGCAAAATTGAATTTGGCGACATCGTTTAGCGCAAGGGGCTTCAGGCCACCGGTAAACTGTGTAAAGGGTACTGTTACGGTGGTGCTCTGGACAGATGTCGGCAATTCGATGTGATTCTGAATGCCGCCGTGTACGCCGGTCTGGCGCAGCTGCACGATAAACGCCTGATTTGCCTTATACGTGATGCGCACGGACTTGCAGCCTGAAAGGTCTGCACGCGGTGCCTCCACACCCGGCGCCGTATTCGCCAACGGGAAGGATACTTCTCCATATTCGCGCACGTTGAATTTCACTTGCATCCAGGCAGAATCGCCGCGCTGAACCAATGCGTTCGTGCCCGTGGCCGGAAGTAGTTGCACGGTCTGCCGGTCGTGCCCCGTTTGCCACGTGGTAAATCCGCCAACGGCTGCCGACGAAAGCGGCAACCGGCGTGGACCGGCACACGCCACGAGCAACAACGTTACGCACAAGGCACTTTTCATTCTGTTACGGAAGATTTGTCTGCGTCTAACCACCGCTCTATGCCGGTGAACGCCGTACGGCTCCACGGGCTGGCCGCACAATATAACAACATCAGTGGGATAAAGTTAAACATGCCTCGGCGGTATGCATCGCCGATCCAGTCCGTCGAGTTCGGCATAAAGTCGGTATCCAGCTGATAAAACACGAGCAGGTACAGGCCCCATGCGGCGACAATGACGACCAGCAGTAGCGACGTATGCCGCTGTTTCCACAGGAACGGGATATTCAGGAATACCACGGCCACGAACAAAAACATCACGATGCCATAGTACGATCCGTGAAAGGTCACTTCCATGACCCGGCTCAGCATGCGGGAGAGCTTGCCGGCATCCCACGTAAGGTCGAAGTCCATGGGCTGATCGCCCGTGACATGCAAAACATCCTGTAAATATAGCTGCCAGCTTCCCCAGACGGCCAGGAAGGTCACGCCCACGACCACCACGGCCCCGATACGCTTTTGCTTTATACTCCACCACAGTACCAATGCTCCGGCTACTGTGGCAAATATGATCGCTTCCGGCCGGGTCCACAGCGCCAGTGCTATGAGCACGGCGCCCATTCGCAGGTCCAGGCCGCACGTGGTATCTACGGCACGCCACAGGGCCAGCAGGCCCATGGCGCAATAGTAGGCGCAGATAGGATTGGACGACGACAGCGAGGCAAAGTTGAACAGCTCGGGGATCGTCACCAGCAGCAAGGTATAAAAGGCGGCGCCCAGGGGGGTGGTGACCTGTGCCAGGAAGGCGTACAGAGAAACGGCCAGCGACGCATAAAATATCACCACGATGATATGCGAGGTCTCAAAGCCCAAGAGATAGGCAAAGGCAAAGTTGAGCGCTACGAGTGGTGGATACAGGCTTCGAAGGCTATAGAGCGGATGGTGCGGGTCGAAGACCGCGTTGTTCAAGGTACCTTCCTGGGCCACGGCCTTCGCAACAAAGTCAAAGCCGTAGATGCTGTCATAGATGTATACGGGCCAGAACAACGCCCGCGTGGTGACGACATATACCAGGAACACCACCGTGGCCATCAGCAACAGCCACGCCAGGTTGCGTGGTGCCGCTATTGTCAGCAAACTCTTTTCCGGCAGCCGCGGCCGGTACTTCCGTTGGATATATACCCCCAACACGATCGTCAGCGCAAGCTCGACCGCCAACACCCCCGTAACGTGCCGGAGGGAGATGTGCATCAGGTCCAGCATAAACATCAGCAACGCGTTAGCGCCCAGGCCCATGGGCCAGGCATAGCCGATCTTCTCCCATACGGGAAGTCGGTACGCCACGGCATTCACCAGGGCGAGGCCGAACACCAGCGTGATTAACAACCCTGCTATTTCCATACCAGCAGGTTAAAATGGCATAACATCATACGCGTATCTTTTGTCGACGGGATAGTCGAGCTTATCATAGCCCCAGTCGTTGACGATCGCGACATGGGTCGGGCGCACCACTGGTTCCGCCTGGAGATCGTCGCTATACACTAACCGGCGGGGATAAACAAAATAGCTGGCCCAGCCGCGATTGGTGATCCAGTAATCGATAAACGCGTGGGCTTCGTCGGTCTTTCGAAAGACGCTGTCGGGGGGCATGAGAATAACCGCTGTTTCAGGCGTACGCGACCGTAGTAATTGCAGGTAAGTAACGTTATAGCCCAGCTTTACTGTCCGGCGTTGGTCGTAGCTCAGGTCTTCATATTGCCGTTCGGCCAATCGTTCTTGCGCAAGCTTGCTAACGAGCAAATTATACCCGGTATTGACATTGACAAGGAACACGATGACCGACGACACCCCTGCCAATACTACGAGGTTTTTAACGATGTAACGCACTGACGGTGTAAGCTTCATTTTTTTCATAACGGAGTTTGCCATGCCTGGCGCGTGCAAGATAGGCAAACCTGTCGTCATTCCCGCCCCGGCCGTATGTATTACTCACACCTGCCTGGTGCTGTCGACGGCACCGCGATAAAGAAGGCCGTTGTACGTATCGGCGAGAACCGTGCCGTTCAGCCCATCCGTTATAATTGCCTTGCCGGCACCGGGGTTAACCCAAAGACCTCGGCCAGCAATGTAAACGAACGCAGCCGGTCTTGTTGCGCATAGGTCATCGTCGAGACGATGATCTCGTCTACACCATAGGCATCGGCCAGCGCAGTGAGCTGTGTCTTTACCTGCTCGGGGGTGCCCGAGACAATGCGCCCGCGGTTGTGCTCGATACGCAGCTGCTCTTCGGCGGAAAACTGATAGTTGGCAATAGCTTCGTACGGACCGATGGGCTCAAAGCGTCCGCGCTCGAACATCAGCAGTGTATAGTTGCTCAATTTGCGCAGCTGGTTTGCCTTCTCTTCGGTGTCGGCGCAAAATACGGTGATGCCCAGCATGGCTTGCGGCTCGGGAAACTGATCTGACGGGCGGAACTGCTGGCGGTATTGCGCCGTCAACTCCGGCCCCGCGTGGCCATTGATAAACCGCGCGATCACCAATCCCAACCCCAAATTTGCGGCGAGCGTACTACTGCCACCGGCGCTGCTGCTCAGGATCCACTGCTGCGGTATACCGGGGCTCTGCGGCACGGCCAGCAGCCTGCCGTACTCGGTACCGGCTTCGTCGCGGAAATAGGCGTGCAGGTGCTCGAGCTGCTCGCGGTAGTCTTCCTCGCGAAAGCGGTTGGAAGGATTTAAGAGCGATGAGGTAATGCGGTCGCCACCGGGTGCACGCCCGGTGCCCAGGTCGATGCGCCCCGGGAAAAGCGTCTCCAGCATGCGAAAGTTTTCCGCCACCTTCAGGGCGCTGTGATTTGGCAACATAATGCCGCCGGAGCCGATGCGGATCATACGGGTTTCGTCGGCCAGCTTGACAATCAGTACCTCCGGCGTCGAGCCGGCAATCATCGTCGAATTATGATGTTCCGAGACCCAGAACCGATGGTAGCCCAGTTGCTCCGCCAGCTTAACGGTTTCGATCGTCTCGGCAATAGCCTGCGTCGCCGTTCCACCCCGACGCACGATCGACTGGTCTAATATGCTCAGGCGTATAGATCGTTCTGCCATAGCTTACTTCACAATCAATATTATTAGCCTGAAAAACAGCGTTTTATGGGGATATGGACCGCTCATTATACCAAAATTGGGGGTTATCGGATGGAAAAGAATACAACGGCGGCCATCTTTACTTAGTTCCTATGTTACCCCAATGTTATGTTATTTATCATTTGGTTAAGTTATCTATATGTTATCGCATTGTTACCAGCAGAGTGGTTCTTTTGCATCCAAAATACACCACCATGCCGCGAACCTCGTCTGTCCGCCACATCCTCCCCTTCCTTTTCTTTGCTTGGATAGCGCCGGTTGACGGTGTAGAAGCGCAGGATGTCGACTCGGTCAAAAACCGCAAGGCGAAGCCCATCGAGTGGTTCAGGAAGATCAGCCTGCGGGGCTACGCCCAAATACGATATAACAAACTCGCGGAAACAAACCCCGACCTGGGCTGTGAGCAGTGTGACAAATCGTGGGGTGGCGACAATGGTTTCTTCTTCCGGCGCATTCGCCTGATCGTGTTTGGCCAGGTACACGAGCGGGTATATGTCTATATCCAACCCGACTTTGCTTCGCCGGCTTCTTCCAGCGCCATGAACTTCGCCCAGCTACGCGACGCCTATTTCGACGTGGGCCTGGACAAAGAGAACCGGTGGCGGTTGCGTTTCGGCCAAAGCAAAGTACCGTATGGTTTTGAGAATCTTCAGTCGAGCCAAAACCGAATTCCCCTGGACCGGAACGACGGCATCAACAGTGCCATCAGCAACGAGCGGGATATTGGCGTATTCGCCTATTGGGCGCCGACAAAGATCCGCGAGCGTTTTTCTTACCTCGTAAATTCCGGTCTGAAAGGTTCTGGCGACTATGGTGTGGTAGGCTTCGGGCTCTTTAACGGCCAAAGCGCCAACCGCAACGAAGGCAACGATCAACCGCATGTGGTCGCCCGTGTATCCTATCCGTTCCAATTTGGTGAGCAGTATATCGAGCCGGGCTTGCAGGCCTACTCGGGCAAGGCCATCGTGGGCTCTGTCAGCGAAGGCGTGACCGGCGCAAACCCCGAGTTTGAATACCGCGACCGGCGTATAGCGGCTTCGCTGGTGGTATACCCGCAACCCTTTGGCTTGATGGCCGAATACAACGTAGGCACTGGCCCCGAGTACGATCCCGCGACCAACTCGATCCAGTCAAAGGACCTGAAGGGCGGTTACGTCATGGCCTCGTATATGGCCCGTTTTCAGGATCAGGTGCTCATTCCGTTTGTACGCCATCATTATTACAACGGTGGTAAAAAACATGAGCTCGATGCGCGTAGCTACCGCGTGAACGAATGGGAGATCGGCGCCGAATGGCAGCCTTTCAAAGCCTTTGAGGTAGTGGCAATGTATACTATTTCCAGCCGGCGGTATGTCGATGCGGTGCGACCCGACAATTTGCAAGAAGGAAGCCTGGTGCGTTTACAATTTCAGGTAAATTTGTAGCGTATGAGCATCGTCTTCAAGCGTTATAAACGGATCTTTCGTCGCAACTTGCAACCCATCTTTGCCGTGCTGGTGGCCAAACGTGATCGCATTTCCGCTACGTCGTGGGAAGAAGAAGTAAAAATTACGCTCACGCGCGTGGGGGAAAATCCCGTGGAATACCTGGGGGAGGATCTGCCGCAGCAGTCTCTCCTGGTCACCATTCTCGAAGAGATCGAATACGAGTTCTTAAAAGAAATGCGCAGCTCGCGCGATGTCAGCCGGTCGTTACAGGACCACCCGCCCACGGGTATCTGATAACCTTGGTCCTGGAGAACTCATCATGCCAACCCTGGTTGTATAAGCAGGACAAGGGCTCGAACGGAATCATCCGCACCAACGTCCGCAAGACAACAGTACCCCACAGCGGCTCGGTGCCGTTTTGCATACACACGCGTGTATTCAGCAATAGCTTGCCCGGCGTAAAATGGAACAGCCCTTCGAAAAGGACATAATACAACACATATGCCATCAACGCAACGAGCCACTCATACCCCGACATATCCAGGCTATAGGGCCTTGTCTCCAGCAACGTTTGAATTATCGTCAGATCCACTATATAGCCATAAAAACGAACGATAGGCGCTGCTACAAAGTATCCTCCTGAGGCCGATCGCTCATCCCAGGTCCGTTGAAAGATCCGCAAAACACCACAACCGATAGCCGTCATTACGAGTGGTGGAACGATCATCTGCAGATTGTCTAACGATTTGTCGGGCGACAATATGAAATAAAAAGTCCCGGACAGCAGCCGGGCCCCCTGGTGTGCCACCATGAGCGAACACAAAAATGTCAGCATCTTCAACGCACGGCCGGTAATGATAAAGATCAACGCGCTGACATATAGCAGACCCGTCGCCACGAGCGTGAGGGCTTCCGACAGATCATAGTAGTTAAAGACTATGGGATTACCCCACGCGCCGACATTGAAGCGATCTGTAATGATCATCGGCGCTCGTTTCACGCCAACCGCATATAATACCTCGTTGAGATCCGGCGCGATATTTAAAACAAATAAGGCCAGCACACTCAGCCCCACCCAGGTTCTTAATTTCATAGTCCAAAGCTTCTTGTAAAGATATAGGATTGCCGGACGGCCTGCTTTACATACAAAGTTTTTTTGGAAGTAGGGAGGCCGCTGCCGCTAAACAAAAGAAAGAGCGGGAAACGGGTCTCGAACCCGCGACCTGCAGCTTGGGAAGCTGCCGCTCTACCAACTGAGCTACTCCCGCGTGATTCCATTCCGTGAAATCATTGTTTAAAGATAGCAACTGTCGGCACAAGTGCAATACACCCCCCGGGGTTTCTATCGCCGGCTATGGTTCGGGGGCTCCATATACTCCTTCGGAGGTCATAACGACCCGGCGAATCGTATCGTCGGCATTAAAGTAAATATGATCTATACACACTGAACGATGGTGGCTGCCGCCACCTGCTAACGCACCATTGTGGTAAATGAAATACGACCGCCCCTGGTAGTCGAGGATAAAGCCCGAGTTGGTTTGGCAGTTACCGGCGATTTCGTTGAGAATGCCACAGTATTCCCACGGGCCGTCGAGGTCACGGCTGCGGACATAGACGATCTTCTCAGGCATGCCCGATCCGTAAGAAAGGTAATACCAGCCGCGACGTTTATATAACCGTGAGCCCTCCTGAAAGCCCGGCAAGTCCAGCTTCCTGATCGGGCCGTCCAGCTCGATCATGTTCTCTTTCAGCCGTGCGTAGTAGGCCTGCCCGTTACCCCAGAAAATATAGGCTTGTCCACGGTCGTCAACGATCACGGCCGGATCCAGGTTATTCATACTACCGGGTGGCGCGGCGACCATATCGTTCGTGATCAATGCCGTACCGCGGGCGTCGCGAAACGGGCTCCACGGCACATCGGCCACGGCTACGCCAATTGCCTTACCGGCAATGGTAGCGTGCGTAACAGCTGTATACCAGTAGAATTTTCCGTGGCGGGTAATTACCTGCGACCCAAATGCGTCGCCTTGTGCCCACGCAAAATCCTGTGCCCGCAATGGCGAGCCATGGGGTTGCCAGGTGCGCATATCCGGTGATGAAAAGCACAGCCACTCACGCATGATGTAGGTCTGCTGGTCGGCTTCTGCCTCATCGCGGCCCGTAAACAAATACACCCGGCCGTCATACACCACCGCCGATGGGTCTGCCGTGTATACATGCTGAATAACAGGGTTTCCTTCTGCCCGGACAGTGCCTTGCACGGCCGCTTGCGGTTGTTCGGTTGCTCGGATCATATCGTACACATAAAAGCCGCCTGGCCGCGGCTGGTGATATCCGGCTAAAAATTGATGCCCTGCCATCGACCACGGGCATCATTTTTTGCCCTTCCCTTT
This sequence comes from Dawidia soli, assembly GCF_018598185.1. GTDB lineage: Bacteria > Bacteroidota > Bacteroidia > Cytophagales > Cyclobacteriaceae > Ohtaekwangia > Ohtaekwangia soli. The sequence goes on along the minus strand of NZ_JAHESC010000005.1, from coordinate 106,726 downwards.
CCAAAACGTCAATCATCATGGATGCAAAAGGATATGATCAAAAAAAGAAAGAGTTCGAGGTAGGATTCTTTAAAGAAGGCCATGGCTGGGCTGCCGCCTTCAACGACTTCACATCACGGCACGAAAGTCCCACGGGATTTGGCAACACACCGGAAGAGGCCTTTGCCGACCTGATGCGTGAAAAACAAAAAGAACATTATCTGGAAGAAGTGAAAAGCGGCCATTAGACCGCTTTTCTACTTATCGGTAGTACATCACCTGACAGTCGGGATGGATCTTTTGAAAACTTTCCACCTGCCTGGCCGATATCTTGGTATTGTAACACTTCAGTGTCTTTAAGGGCAGCTCTTGCAACGGGTCGATCTTTTTGACTTCGGTGTTCGAGCAGTCGAGGAACTCCAATGACCGTAATGTTTCCAACGCCGTCAGGGTTTTGATCTGCGTGCCGGCGCAGTTTATCTTCTTGAGGTTTTGCAGACTGCTGAGGGGTCTCAGGTCTTCTGTCGGTGTATTGGAAATATCAAGGTCTTCCAGGTTTGACAGTTGCGCGAGTGGATCGAGCTCACGCAGCGGGCTATGCGTAAGGTACAGCGATGTGAGCGTCTTCACTTTCGTAAGCGGCGTGATGTCGGTAACGGCCGTGCCCGAAAAACGCAGCTCCGAAAGACGGATAAACACACCCAGCGGTGTCAGGTCCTGAACCCGCGTTTCGCCGGCGTGCACAGTCTTCAACTCCACCAGTCGGTGTAGGTCCTCCCGCGTCGGCTGCGGTTGCATGCGCAGCTGCGTGTTGAAGATCTCTTTCCAGTCGTCGGTCACGCTGTTCCACCACGCTTGCAACGAGTCGGTTTTGTATACCACGAGGCATTCGGTGTGTTGGCGCAACAACTGGCGTGCCTGCTCGTCGTTGATAGCCGTCTGGTCGGCATATACTTTGCGCAGGCTGCCGGCCGATGCGAGTGGCTCCAGCGTCTGGATCTTGCTGCGGTCGGCTTGCAATGTATTTAACTTCTTAAAGCGCCCCACCACGGCCAGGTCGTCTACCGGCGTATCGCGGATGTCGAGCGTTCGGATCTCCTGGTGATCTTGCAGCGGCATCAGGTCGCGGATGGATGTTTTCGCGGCGATCACCACTTTCAACTTCGTCAGCTTTTCGAGCGGGTCAAGGCTTCGGATCTGGGCATTACCGCCAAGGTTGATCGAGTCGAGTGTCGTGATACGCGCCAGCTCTTCCTTGCCGGGCTCAGCCGCGGTACGGGCGGCATCGCGGAAGATCTTCTGCCACACGGCGGGCAACGTGTCCCACCAGCCCTTCAAATCCTCGGAGTCGAAGATCACCAACACGCCCGGGTTAGACGCCATAAAGGCATCGGCAGCCGCGCGATTAATGGCCGTATGGTCGCAGTATACTCTCTCGAGGTGTGCCAATGGGTCCAGGGGCGCCAGTGTTGCCACCGGGGTATAGTTCACATACAACGCCTTTAACCCTTCCACGCTGCCCAGCGGCGTGAGGTCTGTCAAGCGCGTGCTGTCGAGGCGCAGGATCATCAGTTTCTTCATGCCCTTGAGGGCATTCAGGTCGGTAACCGGTGTCTGCGACAACCCCAGCTCCTGCAGGTTCACCAACGGTTCCAGCACTGTCGCCTGCGTCAGCGTGGATCCGCTCGCATCCAGATGCTTTAGCGCGGTAAGCCTGCTTAACATGGAAAAGTCGTTGGGTTCGAGGTTCTCCATCTCCAGGAACTCCAGCTTGAGCATGCGCTCCAGGGGCGCGAGGTCACGCACCTTTGTATAGCCAAAGTTCAGACGTTGCAAATTCTCCGCGTACTTTAACGGTGTGAGGTCGGCCACGCCGGTATGCGACAGGTTGAGGTCCACCAGATCGGTCAGGTTGCGGATAGGACTAATGTCGGTAATAAAGGTATTTGAGATATCCAGCGTGCGCAGGCCCACCAATGCCGACAGCGGCTCGAGACTCTGAATATAGCTGTTGCGGCTCAGGTCCAGCGACTCGATGGCGGTTACGTTTTTGATGTCTGTCAGCGACACACTGTCGGCCAGTCCCAGCTTGCGGCTGAAAATCGCCTGCCATTCATACGAGAGCTGGTTCCACCACTCTTTCAATGCGCCCTTCTCGTTAAACTCATTCGTGTAAATGCTGACGATCTTCAGATCCTGGTCGTCGGGATTGTAGTTGATCTCGATAAACCGCTTCAACGTGCTGTTCACCGCCTTGCCTGCGACCGTGGTGCCTTTCATGTTTCGCCGCAGTGTCACTTTATAAAAGAGCTTATCACCGGCCAGCGTCTTCTGTTGTATTTCGTCGATGGCAAATTCAAACTTTACGTCATCAAAGAAAAAGTCGACATCTTTCAGATACGCTTGCACATCTTTATTGGTGATGACCTTCCGGTTCTCGTCGAGATCGTCTTCGATCTGGACTTTGCCATCGCGAAAGATCTTGGTATAGCTCTGTGTCACCAGTACGTCTTTATCGCGCGCCAGCGTCGCGCTGCTGCCCAGGGTGTTCAGCACATACTCCAGGAACGCTACCATGTCGCGCACCTTCGCCTCGTGGCCCGACGCGTCGACGGGCTTTGCCGTGACATCGGGTGGCGGAGCAGCCGGCTTGGCTTCTTGCTTCTTAGGGCTGGTGGACGTAGTAGTCTTCTTGGCAGGCTGTTGACCTTTCTTAGTGGACTGTTGCTTTTTTGCCGGTTGCTTTTTTTGCTGGGCTTCTACAGGGGCAACATACACCAGGAGCAGGAAAACTGTGATCAGCCACAGTTTATTTCGTTTCATAATACAAGTACTTTCTGAGAATATTGCGTTCCGACTCGCTCTTCAGACTCACCAGGTTGGAGATCAACCAGCCGTTGTTGTTGCCGGGGCGGTTAAACTCAGAAAGCTCAAAGTACCAGCCGGGAATCTGAAAGAAGTGGAACTTCACTTCGTCTACGGTCTTAAATTTAAGATTTCCCTTCTTGATCTCATACAAGAACACAGAAAGATGATCGGCCACAAAGCGTTTGCCGGCAAACTGGCTGACGCTGTCACTATTCTGAAACGCCTTGCGCAGGTTCATGAAATCCAGCTCGTGGCTGAGGGGATGCAGGAACTTGCCCACTTTGGTAGTATCGCGCTTAAAGTACGGATCGAACATATCCGCATGTACCCGGTCTATTACCCACTTGGTACCCAGGTGATCTTTCTCCAATTTCAGGAACAAGATCATGGTCTGCGCCTTGTTGTTATACAGGAACGTGGTATGCACTTCGGCAAACCAGTTGCCGCCGTGAAAGTCCAGGATGACAGGGTTCGCCCCCTCCAGCACGTCCTTGCCGAACTGTGCCTTCAGGTCGGATTTTATACCGGCATTGCCCGCGTCGAACAACATACCGAGATACTTCTTGCGAAGCTTCACGCTCTGATACTGCCGGTCTTTCGGATCGTACCGATCGCCCTTATCGTCTTCCTCACCGTTAAATCTCCGGAAGAACTGGTTCACTTGTTTGGTCTCGGCATACAGCCGGCTCTCATCGTCCATGTCGGAGACGAGCTGGGCCTGTACCGACATCGTCGTGGCCAGGCCCAGTACCCATGTAAAAAAGATTGCTGCTCTTACGTAGATCATGCACTCGTTTCAGTCACCCGGATATCACCCAGCATTACGTCCCAGAACTCGATGGTACGGCCCTGGATCTGAGTTTTCTTCCGCTCTACATAAATAGTAATGTCTTTCTTCGTTGTGTCTTTATACTTCAGGCCGTCGTCAGACTCGCCTTCAAAACGTTGATAGATGGTAACGACCCCTACATACCTTCCGTCGGGCTGACGCTCCAGGTCGCTGATATAATGGATATCGTACCACTCGATCGAAACGCGGTCATAGTTCAGGGCCATGAGACGCTCAAAGTATTTGCGCACTTTGTAGTAGTTCACCTCTTTGCGGTTCAGCGAAGAAACACCCATTTCGCTATCCGGGGCAAAAAGCTCCTCGGCGCGATCCATTACACGCTGGGCTTCCGAGAATGGCGTTTTTTTGTTGCCAATGATACTGATATACTTGCTCAGATCGCGCACCTTTTCCAATGCCAGTGAATCGATGGCTTGCTTCCGGGACGGGCTGATCTCACCTTTTTGCGCGGACGCCTGCCCCAGGATACACAAGCTCAGCAAAAGGGCATATACATATTTAATAGAATGCATGTCGTTATACGTTTTGAAAATGGAACATTATTTCTGCTTCACCAGCTCGACCTCTTTGATCTTGCCGGAACCGTCAAACTGAAGGTTGCCAATGCGGTCGGCCGGCTTTCGCTGATCCTTGAGATAATTCAGATAGTCCTTGATATTGGTAGGACGATCGTAATCTTTCTCACCGCCCTCTTCGTGAATCACGATCAATACGGGTGTTGACGGCGAAGCGAATAATGCAAGTGCTTCGTTGATGCTGTTGTTGGCGGCTCCCGGGCTGGAAGCGTTGGCTATAGCGCTAAAATATTGTTCGAGTTTTTTCTGCGGACCAACTTCTCGCTCGGCACGGGTACGCGCTTCTGCATCGCGGCGGGCCTGCTCTTCAGCCTCACGGCGACGGCGAGCCTCCTCTTCTTCACGTTGCTTGCGGGCGGCAGCTTCCTGCTCCATACGCGCCTTCTCGGCCGCCGCTTGTGCCTCCATCGCTTTCTTTTTACCCTTACAACCGGCGCCCATCGCCAGCACTACGACCATCACGGCCAACATTATAAATCTGGAAGATCGTTGAATAAGAAGTGTCATGTCTCTTGTTTTCTGTTTGATGATATTTTTTCTCTCTTAAATTATCGTGCCTATTTTATAAAAATGACCCGCACGGACGAAAAAACTTACAGACTAAACGCACTAAGCGGTCTTTAGTTGTGTTCAATGGTATTAAATTCAGATTAAAAGCAGCTCTGGCCAGACCATTCACCGCTCTTTCCGATAAGGGGCGCATGGTCCGGAACATGCATAAGTATACTACCGCCGTTAAATTCATAAAGATTTCGCGGATTTGTCCTAACAATCCACAGGTTATTTGCCGCATCTTTGCTGGCACGCCTTATCATGCAACCATGATCCATATCACGAACATACTTTTTATACATCATAATATACAACATATATGACAACCGTCACAAAACAAACCCACACCTTCCGCCTGGGCCAGCACGAGATCAATCGCCTGGGATACGGCGCCATGCAGCTGACCGGCCCCGGTGTATTCGGCGACGCCCCCGACCGCGGCAAAGCCAAAAAGGTATTGCAAGAAGCCGTCGCCGCGGGGGTAAACTTTATCGATACGGCCGATGCCTACGGTCCGCACACCAACGAGTCGCTGATTGCCGAAGCCTTGCATCCCTATAAAAAAGGTCTCATCATTGCAACCAAAGGTGGCTTTAACCGGCCCGGCCCAGGCCAATGGATCCCCAACGGTACGCCGGCCTTTATTCGCGAGAACATCGACGGCAGTCTGAAACGCCTGAAAGTAGACACCATCGATCTCTGGCAGCTACACCGGTTCGATCCGAACGTACCCGTGGAAGAAACACTCGGCCCCGTGGTCGACGCCATCAAGGCGGGTAAAATACGGCATGTAGGATTATCCGAAGTAGACGTGCCGCAGATCGAACGCGCCGAAAAGGTCGTACCGATCGTGTCGGTACAAAATCTCTATAATTTAGGCAACCGCAAGTGGGAGAAGGTTGTAGATTACACGACACGGCAAGGCCTGGCCTTTATACCATGGTACCCGCTAGCTTCCGGCCCGGAGTCCATGGCCGGCAAGATCAGCAGCATTGCCAAACACCATCGTGCTACCACGGCGCAAGTAGCCCTGGCGTGGCTGCTCAAACGCTCGCCCAACATCCTGCTCATTCCCGGCACCAGCTCGGTCGAACACTTGCACGAAAACATGCAAGCTGCCAACATCACGCTGACCGATGAAGAGTTTGACGAACTTTCCAAGTAGCCATTCCTGGCAAGGCTTCCCATCTGGAAGACGCCTTGCCAGGTAATAGAAAGGGGCGCCCAACCAGAGCGCCCCGTACGATATGAGTACTGAAGATCGTTCGGGCTATTCCTCTGGAGCAGTCTCGAGATCTTTCACCACCACAGGCCAAACACCGGGTTGCGGCACGCTTACGCCTTTTGTTTGCCCCCGCTGCGTGTCTGAGCCAAAGTAGTATATCGGCCAGCCTTTGTAGGTAAGCTGCTTTTTACCGAAGACATCGATCGTGCCGAACAAGGTCTTGTCCAGGGTCGAAGGAACCTGCTCCGGTGTAGCTTCAAAGATCGGCCAGGCGGCATCATGGGCGGCATCTCCGGTGGTAAAGTTGTTCGTGTTCTTCTTATCGATCACGAAGATATACAGTGTACGGCCGTGGGTATCGGTAAAGTATGTCACGGGACCATCGCCTTCCGTATAGTCACCTTTGTAGTGTTTGCTATCGGCACCGATCAGCTGACCTTTCGCCAGTTGAACGGTGTAGTCGGGCTTGGCAACAAACCATACGCCACCGACACCTTCGCCTGTTGTTTGACCGGCAGCTTCACGCACGCCGCCGGGTGCATAATAATAGAGGGGCCATCCTTTGTAGGTCGTTTGCGCTACACCGTTTGTGGTAATGGTCGCGAAGTCGTCAAAGTCCAGACCTTCGCCCACCAGGTCTTCGGTCAGTCCGGCCTCGTTGTATACCGGCCAGTTGGCCGTGCATCCACCCGTACAGGTGTTGGTCCCGGCCACGTCGGTAGCGAAATAATACAGGGTATTGCCGTCGGCATCCGTCAGGAACGAGCCAAGATCAGCCGAGCTGCTGAGCTTGATCGCTACTTCGGGTTCAGCCGGTGTGTTATCGTCGTCGTCGCTACAACCAAGCACAACAGCCGACAGAGCTGCCGTAAAGAACATGCCCCGCAAAAAGAGCATACGCGTGTTAAACAGAAGTTTCATACAGATTAAAATTATTTAGGGTTTAAAAGAAAAAAGTTTTAGAAAAAGGCACCCCGGGAAGCGGCCTATGGCAGACCGTTTCGGGGAATGATCAGCATACTGTACTCAGGTAGTGGGCCTCAAAAGGCCATATATCGTCAGCGTTTGTGCGACTTCAGCTGGAAGGCACGTGTCACGTTAAAGCCCAGGTGGATGTCGCCGTCGAAAAAGTCGCCGTCCGTCTCGGTAATGAACGTCCGCTCGATCATGCCACGTGTGTTCGTCATCACGATCTGGAATACGTGGCCGCCCGTCTCGATGTCGATCGCCAGGCCGATCGCGTCCTTGTATGGCGAGTTGTCGGCCGCATTCAGGCGGTGGTAATATTCAGCATTCACGGATACGCTACGCGTCAGCTTGATACGGCCGCCGATCCCGATCGCCGCCTGTGTGTTTTCAGAATCGCCTTCGCTCAGGGCGATGTAATTCTTGTGCACCACCGTCGGCATCAGCTGCAGCGACAGCTTCGAGGTGAAGCGGCGGGCGATCAACAGCTGGCCGGTATACGCCAGGCGGTCGATCGTTTCAAAACCCGCCGGTACTGCATCGTCCTTGGGCGATGTCTTATACGCGCCGCTGCCAAATGCCGTGACGGTAAAGGGCATGCCATCTTTGGTCTGGCGCAGCAGTTTATACTTCAGGTAGCCGTCCACCGTCTTATCCACCGAGTTACGACCAATGGCAACGCTCAGGTTATCGGTCAGACCATATTCCAGGCCGATGCGCACAAAGGCGTCGTCCAAACCAAACATCTCATACAAACCGCCGTTCACGCGTCCGAAGCGGTGCGAAAAAATAAACTCCAGGGTACCGGCGCGGGTCGTCTCTGCCGAGTGGCCGTTCACCAGCCGCGAGCCCTTAAAGGCCTGGCCGATATAGGCACCCTGATCTTCCTGGCCCGTGGAAAGCTCTTGCAACAGTTCGTCTTGTGCACGTGCCGAAAACGTATAACATGTCGTAAAGGCCAGCGCTGTGAAAAGTGTTCTGATAATAAACCGCATAGTTCGTGATTATTGAGGCTTGTAGGTTACTTGAATGGTTACGTCCACCTGCTCGGCTATATTCTGCCACAGGAGTTTGGGGATCTGCACGTTGTAGTCCGCCAGCTTGACGACAAAACTTGATTTCATCAACAGCTTGTCGCCCTGCTTTTCGACTTGTCCCGCGATCTCGACAGGCCGCACCACACCGTGTATGTTCAGCTTGCCCTTTGCCGTCACGGACTGTGTCGCCGCACCCCCGGACGAGTAGCCCTGCAGTTTTCCGGCAAACGTCGCCGTGGGGTACTTCTCCGTTTCCATATACTTCTCATTGAAGTGCTCCTGCATCAACGCCTTGTCGAATTGGAAGCCCTTGATGGGAATTGAAAAGGCGATGTCTCCGCTGGCCGCATTGAACAAGCTGGAAATTTGCGTGTTCTCCGCCTTGATATCTTCTACCGTTGCCTTCGAGAAAAAGGATGCATATCCTTTCTCGGCTTTATATTTTTGCCCCAGTGCCGGCAACACCGTTGCCAGCACGAGGACTACGAGTATCACACGTCGTTCCATATACCTGATACGGGTTAGGCCTAGTTATCTTTCGCTCCGTCGTCTACCCAGCAGGCAATCTCATTGATAGCCGATTGTGACAGGGCCGGCTGGCCGGCCGGCGGCATGATTCTGGCTCCCGTGCGGGTCTTGATCGCAGCCGCGTTGGCTTTTACATTCGAGAACAGCGTAAAGTTGGGGCTTTGTCCACCCGCCACGTGGCAACCGCTGACAGCACAATTTGCCTGGATAATGGCCTTGATGTCACCGCTGAAGGTCACGCCGCTTTCGCCACGCGCAACAGTAGTGCTGATCACCTGCGCACAATTATCTGCATCGCGCACAGTGACCGAATATTGACCGCTGGCCAGGTTCTCAAACACGGGGTTGTCACCAAAGGCGCCGGTACCCAATTTATACTGGAATGGAGTTTTTGAACCCTCCGCAGTTACTGTAATGCTACCGTTGTTTGTATCACAGCCGGTGGTCATCGTAGTCTCTGCCGACGCCGTCAGGTCGCTCGAAGGAACCTGTAGCGTCACGTCGGTCGTCGTCGCGCAGCCGTTGGCGTCTTTCAGCGTAACAGTATAGCTACCGCCCAATAATTTACTGAACGCACCGTTTGCCTGGAACGTCGTGCCATCGAGGCTGAACTGATACGGCGTGCGGCCGCCTGTACCCGACACGGTGATGGTACCGTCTTCGACGCCACATCCCGACGGGTTGGCCTGGTTATCGACCGCAAGGGTCAAACCGCTCGTGGCACAATCCACCAGTTCTTCTTCAGAATGGTTTGCACAGGCACTGGCCAACAGGCCTATTAGAAAAAAATGGACATACTTCGCCCTGCGAATCATAAAAATTCTTCGTTTTTAGTTAAAGTTGATACTTGAGTGAGAAGAAAACCCCCGAGCTTACCAGGTCGACCTTACCTTCGCCGACGCCGGAAAGAGGGGCTTTGAGAAAGGGTTCCGCCTGTACGAGGAACCGCCTGCTCAGCCGATGCTGTATGCCGATAGACAGGTTTAGCATACTCGCCCAGTCATTGTTTTTACGCGTAAATCTTTCGTTATATATATAGTCCTTTGCAGGACCTTTAACTCCATACGTATAATCTTCACTCAGCATGATGTACGACGATACACCCGCTGTGATCGAGAAATTGGTGCGCGCCGCCGGCCGTATATAGTACGTTACGTTCAACGGCAGGTCCAGTACCCGGCACTCACCGTCCAGCCAGTCCGCCTTTACCTGGTACGGTCCCGAGCCATAGGTCTTCTCGGGGTTCTTGCTGGTATAGATCTTGCGTGACCAGATGGCCCCGGTGCTAATACCGATGCGCGTTACCGGCATAAACTCTACCAACAAGCCCAGATTGATACCTGGTTTACCCGGACGTGTATAGCCAACCGTACTGAAGTCCGGTGACACCGGCAGCTTGATATACCAGCGCGACAGTTTCACCTCGTCTTGCTTTGCGACTTCTTCCTGCACTTCGGCCACCGGGGCAGTATCTTTTTTCTCGCCTTCCTTCACGTGTGTGCTGTCTTGCTGTACCGCTGCCACCAGTGATTCTTTACCCGAGATCGTTTCGCCCTTATTGCGCTTCCGCATCGGGGGGCCGTTCACACCGATCACATTGTCTTTTTCTCGTACGTATACGTCGACCTCTGCCTCACCCGCTTGCCTGTCGCGGTTCAGCGCCTGCGCGGTATCCGTCTCGTTCTGACGGTATCGTACCGTTTCCTGGGTTTCCGGGTAAAGGCCTTTATCCTTTTCATCCGCCTGCACACCGACGACAAGCTTATTGTTGTTCGTTACGGCGTTTGCGGCAGGCTTTTGTTCGTTCTCCTGATCTTTTACAGGTGCAGTTGCCTGCCCTTCTTTACTCACTTCACGGCCGGCCGCTTCCCGATGGGCTCCATCATTATCTTCTTCCTTTACACCACCGACAGCGTGGTCTTTAGCATCCGCTATGCGCGTGGTGCCCGTGGTGATCTTCGATTGCTCCGAATCTACAGTGCCCTTATTTACCGCGGCGTCTACCGGACGGCCCGCGACTCGCCGTACCGCGCTCAGACTATCCCGCTGATTCGATACAGAAGTCGCGGACTTACCTTGTTTTGCATTCACCTGTCCCGTCCGGTCAGTGTGGTCTATTGTATTATTCTCTTCGCTTGTGGCAACAGCGGTTTGACGCTGCACCCGGCGATGTTGGTTCGTTACTTCAAGACCGGCTTCTTCGGCCTTATTTTTATCACCTGGGCTGACCCTGTCAGGGCCAGTAGCATTTGGTGTCGTGGTCGTATGATCGGCTGCAACCCTGCTCCTCGCGGTTGTATTTGCTGTCAGGGCTTGCGCCGCTGTCTCCTCTGGCGTGGTGTCCGTCGCACTCGACCGTACCGTACCCTCACGGGTGTCGGCAGCGGTATTTGGCAGCCCCTCCATTGTCGTTTCCGATAGATCCTGTGCCTGTGCGCCGGCATCCTCACGATGTGCGGGCACGGTCCGGGCAAGTGCAGTGTCGGTATCCGCCGAAAGCAATGTCGTAGTTTCCACGACCGCCGCTTCCTGGAAAGAAGTCTTCGTATCACCCTGCCATGTTGACCATACCGATGAGAGCAGCATCGCTCCTACCAGTATGCGCAATGTTACACGCCGGACAAAAGCAGCCTTGTCGTCGCCGTCCAGACGTGCGCGCAGCATCTCCCAGTCCTGCGGATCGTACGCAGGCTCGAGGCCGCTCGCTGCCTCCTGGAACAGCTTATCCAACTCTTTGTCTGACATCTCAGGCATACTTTTTCACGTTAATCCTTTTCAGCAGCGTCCGCAACTGCTCACGCGCCTTAAATAGGTTAGATTTGGAAGTCCCCACTGAGATCCCCATCTGGGCGGCAATCTCTTCGTGCGTATAACCGTCTATTACGTACAGGTTAAAGACAGTTCGGTACGCCGGTGTCAATTGCTGAACCATCATGACCAATTCTCCGTAGGACAGCGTGTCAAGCGCATCTCCGTGCACCGATGCCACTTGTGCAGCGACGGCATCCAGATCCTGATGTAGCTCGTGTTTACCCGACTTGCGGTATTGATCAATGGCCGTGTTGATCATGATCCGCCGCAACCATGCTTTGAACGAAGACTGGTCCTCGTGCTGGTGCAATCGTGTAAACACTTTCATAAACCCATCATTCAGGATCTCCCGGGCTTCTTCCCGAGAGCGCGTGTACCGCAAGCAGATGCTCATAGCATACCCATAAAAATGCTCATAAAGCACTTTCTGGGATTCGCGGTCGCCCTTCAGGCAACGTTGAATGATTGCGTTAAGCTGCTGCGGGTCTTCCAAGCATTCTTAATTTTCAAATCTCCCCCAAGACGGGCCTTTTCCGGAGCAGGTTGCCTGCATCTGAAAAAAATTCAACCTAATTCCGGGATGTATGGGGGAAACACCCCGAAGATAGTCATCATTCAGGCACTTCCATAATCGATGTCACGTATTTTGCGACACTTAAAAACCTTAAAAAAGAAGCACCTACGCCAACCATAATCAGAAACGACTCCTCTTCCGAAGCCCCGAAATTCACAGTCAACGAAAGTTGATTCACAAATGGCACTACGTAAAAGCCTGCGCCATAGCCCTGGTGCCAATAATCTGCCGACGGAGGATCGTTGTCCGCCCACACCAAAGAAATAGTTATAGGTCAACGGCCGCGACAACGTCACCTCCCCAGTTCCGTCCTAACGCCACGCGAGGTAGCACAGCCGCCTATTCTCATACTACAGCTCATAGTTACTCTACGTCGTAACAGAGCCTTTTACGGTGTGCTTCGCGCTGAAGCCGGGTTCGAAAAATGATGACGGGCAAATGCTACTTCAGGTAGAACACCCCTTTCAGGCGGGCCTCTTCCCATGGCCGCTGTGAGCCTTTCGACAGCTCTTCCACGCGGTTGCGTGTGTTCATAAATACATCCTCGATACGTTGCGACAATTTCATTTGCTTGATCAGCTCGCCGGTATACAAACCGTGCGCGCCGGCACCGTCGGAGGCAACCGAGCCGGGGTCTGTTGCATACGCGATGATCGTACCCGAGGGGGCATTGACCTTGGCAAGCCCCGCCCCACCCCGCTTACCCGTCGGGAACGGGTTGTTCCTACAGGCATCTAGGATGATCATGTTCAGTCCCTCGTGGTTCGTTACCTCCATGGTGCGCAGCACCCCCGTCAACGGAATGGTCTTCTGGCGCACATCCAACGCCGACTGGATATCGGCATCCACCGGCACCAGGTAATTGGCGCCGTCCACTTCCAGGCCGTGGCCTGCGTAATAAAACACCGATACGTCCACATCCTGCACACGATCGCCGAATGCATAGATGGCGTTCTTCATCTGCTCGTATGTACCGTCGGTAATCTTTATCACGTCAAAGCCCAATTCGCTCAATGTGGCGGCCATGCCATCGGCATCATTCACGGTATTGTTGAGTTTGTTGGTATACTGATACGATGCGTTACCCATGACCAGCGCAACCTTCTTCTGCGAGACTTTCACATTGCCCGAAACATGGGTCTTGCCCGCCGTGGCCGTCCTGGGCTCGTACGTGATGTAAAAATCCCTGGCCGTGGTCCTGGCCTCCGTATTCTCGGCCGTAATCCGCACTTTGTTCTTGCCGGGCAGCAGCTCGGCCTCCCCCGAGAAATGACGATTGCCATCCAGCGTTGCCTCTTTGTCGTTGATATATACTTTGGTGATCCGCTCATTGCCTTCGATCATTCCTTCCACCGCCGCCTTGTCGGTATATACAACCTGACTGGCATAACTGCGATCCAATCCGGGTGTATTGATCCTGATCTCGGCCGGCGTGTTGCGTTCTATGTAATACAGCTGCACAGCACCTTTGTGCAATCCTACGGCCAAATATTCACCGTTCTCCGATATTGCCAGTACTGACGGCGTACCGGGCAGCGACACCGTGCTGGTGATCTCGGCCTTCTCCAGGTTCACCGTCCACACCGACATGGCGTCTTTGGAGATACAGGCCACGTGGCCCGCGCCCGGCGCGAACGACATTTCATCCACCCGGTACCGCATCGGCACGCGTTTGTTTTCATTGCCGGTCAGCCAGTCATATGACAGGATCATGTTACGACGCTCCGGCTGGTTGCGGCCTTGCATACCCCCTTTGGGGATAAACACCTCTTGTAATCCCACCACAAACCGATCGCCCGGCGAGTTCATAGCGGCAGCATGCAACACCGAGCGCGAGCCGGTATATTCGCCACTTTGCAATGTCAGCTCACGCAGGAATCTTTGTGTGATCGGATTCCAGCTCAGCACGCTACCTTGCTCGGTGATCATAAACAATTGCTGTCCGAAACGGTCGTACCCCACAAACATGGGGTTTTTCACGGTAGCCGGCACACGTATATTTGCATGGGTAAGATTTGCCTTCAGATCGAAAAGTTCGAGGTTGTTGTCCCGCGTGTAGAGCACCAGTGTTTGCCGGGAGGGATCGAGGTTGGCCAGCACAAGCCTGGCCAGCACCTTTGCCGTACGAACCCGATCAAAGTTACCCACGGCATACTGGTATATGGCGCCACCCGTCGTAACGGCTACAAACTTGTTATCCTGTTCGGTAAACGACGTATATAGTACTTTCTCATCGACAGACCACTGTTTGACCATACTCCTGTCTGCCACATCCCAAATGGATATAGTCCCTTTTCCATCCACCACCGATAAATATTTACCGCCGGCAGAAAACGCCATCGCCACCATCTTTATGGGGGCATCGTGCGTCAACGCCTGGTATGGCGTCAGAAAAATATCCTGCGCAGCGAGCGACGCAGCGAAACTAACCGTAAGAAATAGCGAGAGGAAAATTCGAAACATATATAATTCGTTTAAGATGTAGAGCTCATATCAACGTGCGATGGCAACCAATTGTTTGGATTCACGTTACAAAAACAAATTTATACTGAACCCATTCAATCACTTAAACAAACCACATGAAAAAGTCTTTAGTAGTTGTGCTTTTAATCTTAACAGCAGGAACCACCGCGTATAGCCAGCAGGATAAAGGCGACGTCAACGTCACCTTCTCTGGCACCTATACCAGCAACAAATTATATAGCTTCGGGCAGGTCTTTATCAAGGGTGGTTATTTCGTTACAAAAAACGTCGAGGCAGGTATCAAGCCACAGTTCCTCTTTGGCGACGGCTTTTCGGGTACAGGTGTTGGCCTTTATGGCACATATAACTTCCTGACCAAAGACGCCAAGCTGGTGCCGTACGCAGGCGCCGAAATCAATCACTCCAGTCTCAAATCCGGTGGCGAAGGATCGGGCAAAATGAAACAAGCAAACATGGGCCTCTACGGCGGCAGCAAATACTTTATTACCGAAAGCCTCAATGTCGACGCTGGTATGAACTTCTCGTTCAACCTGGCCAGCAACCCTTCTGAAATGGATCTTGGCATGATCTTCCAGTTTCAGGTAGGTGTAGGCTTCATTGTTGGCAATGTCAATAAAAAGAAAACTACAGCCGAGTAATACTTGCGCGCAAAAAAAATAGTAAAGTTGGTGAAGTAGGTGAAGCAGTGAGCTGATACCGTCCCTCGGAATCGCTCACTCGCTTTGCTTCTGTACAAAAGAATACTGTTCGTTTTTACAACCCCTGTCCATGAGAATCCTATCCAGGCCACTGGCTAGGCTACATGCAACAGTTCCTTCCGGAACTGCGAAGCGCTCTTACCGGTAGCCTTACGCAGGAACTTGTTGAGGTGGCTCTCGTCGGCGAAACCCAACTCGGCGGCGATCTCGTGCACACGCAGGTCGCTGAAGCGCAGACGCGATTCGACGTGCCGCAGACGCAGATGGGAAATATATTGCTGTAACGTTTCGTGCGTCTTGTTCTTAAAATACCGGCCCAGGTAGGATTCCGATACGCCAAACTGCGCACTCAGGTGCTCGGCCTTGAGTTTTTCGGGATGAAATAAATTGGCTTGCACATAGTTGAGAATGTCGACGGCGCGTGCGTCGGTATCTTCGTGTACCGAGGCGGGCAGATACTTGGCGATGTTCCGGGCTACGATCACGATCAGCGTATTCACCAGCTTCTCCACGAGCTCGCGGTTGTAGAGGTCGCGGTTTACAAATTCGGCAATGACCGCATCGGCCAGGCTCCGCACCAGCGGCTTATCCGACAGGTTTTTTAAGATACAGCCGGGTTGATGATTGGCATTCTGCAGAATATACTCCAACCGCATGATATCGTCGGTATGGAAGGACTTGGAACGTATATAGTTATCGTTGAAACGAAGAAAGAAAAATTCCGTGGTCGTCTCGACGTCAAACGAATGACAGTCCTGCGGGGTGATCAGGAACATGTGCCCTGGCCGGTAGTTGAAGGTACTTTTATTGATGCACTGCTTGCCCGTACCCGACATGACATAGACCAGCTCAAAGAACAAGTGGCGGTGGCCGGCGCTGGGCCCTTCGTCCAGCTTGCTAAAGGCTACTTCAAACGGTTCGTACAAAGTCTCACGCTTCATGACGCCAAACTACCGAAAAAGGTAGGAATAGTACCGGATTACGCACCAAAATCGGTAGAAATTTGCATTGTTAAACATCACAATCGACATGAAAGCAATCATTTTAAAAGCTCCCGGTGGCATAGAACAACTGCAATACACCGAGCTTCCCGAACCGGCGGTGGGCGAAAGCGACGTCCTGGTACAAGTAAAAGCCATCAGCCTCAACCCGGTGGACGTCAAAACCCGTGCGGGCAAAGGCGTATATAGCCGCCTGAAAGAGCTTAGCCCCATCATCCTCGGCTGGGACATTGCCGGTGTTGTTACGGCCGTCGGCAGCAAGGTCACCACCCTCCGCCCAGGCGACGCGGTCTTTGGCATGATCAACTTCCCCGGCCACGGCCAGGCGTATGCCGAATACGTGGTCGCGCCGGCGCACCACCTCGCCCATAAACCCGCCAATATATCGTTTGAAGAAGCCGCCGCGGCGACATTAGCAATGCTCACAGCCTGGCAGGCCATGGCCCACCATCCGCAAGCAGGTCCTGGCAAACGTGTACTCATTCACGCCGCCGCCGGCGGCGTAGGTCACTTCGCCGTGCAGCTCGCCAAACACCGCAGCGCCTATGTGATCGGTACATCGTCGGCCGCGAACAAAGACTTTGTATCAAGCCTCGGCGCCGACGAGCACATCGACTACCGCGCGCAGCCGTTCGAGCAAGTAGCCGGTCCGGTAGACTTCGTGCTGGACACCCTCGGCGGCGACAACATCGACCGCTCGCTGACCATCGTCAGGCGGGGCGGCGCCATTATCAGCATTCCATCCGGACTAAGCGAAGCTGTGGTCCAAAAAGCAAAAGACAAAGGCGTCGACGGCAGCTTTATGCTCGTACAATCCAATGGTCCCGACATGGAAGCCATCGCCGCGTTACTCGCCGCAGGCACAGTCAAAGCCCACGTATCACACGTGTTCGCATTCAACGACATGGGCGCCGCGCACCTGCAGGTAGAAACGGGGCGCACGGTAGGCAAAGTGGTGGTACGAGTATAATGTATCCCCTCAGTCAACGCCCAGGCCGCCGACCATCTCCAATGCAACGCCCTCGGGCTTGCCGTCGATGAGCGGCATGGCCTGGCTGATCAGCGCACGGGTCTCCGGTAGCGTGAGCGACTGGTCGTGATCTTCCTTACTGTCCCAGATCTCCATGACATGAATAACGTTCTCGTCCTTTGGGTCCCGGCCGACGGCGTACAGGCGTATGCCCTTCACCACCGATACCTGGCGAGAGGCTTCCAGCAGGATAGCCGCGAGCTTTTCGGCCTCACCCGGCTTCGCGCGAAACTTGCCGGTCATGCCATACTTGGTGGCAGAAATGGTCGTCTTTTCCATTGTATTTTTCTTTGGGTTCTTCGTGTAGGTTTTAAAAAACAAGCCCGTGCACATCACAGACGATGCGCACACGGCGATCAGAAAGATGGCAAGTTTCATATCCGTGGGTGTTTTGATGGATCAAAAGTAGGCGGTCTGATTGACAGCCGTATGTCAGCAGCAGCACCACCTGGCGCAATCCTTCCAAAAAATTTACACCCACCCTTTACACAGCCCGCCCATCCGCAGGAACAGGCATCCTGCCGCCGTACCGCACGGACATCATGAACACTTTAAGCACCTTTGGTTATTATCAGATCGTCGACAAGCCCACCATCCGTGCCGGTCAGACCTTCGCCGCCGATCACGACGCCCCCGTCTACCGCATCCACGAAGAAACCAACCAACCCAACGCCGGCCATGAGCTGTTCGAAAACCCGCTGGGTATGTGGCGGCTTGACCGCATTCCCTAATATTCACTCACCGCCGGTGGCATCACCGACGTCCAGGTCAGTGATTGCGCGTGGTTGACGATGTCTTCGGCCGTGCTTCCGTACAGGGCGCGGGCCACGCCGCGGCGGCCGTGTGTACCCAGCGCGATCATATCGGCTTCCACCCGGCGGGCAAAGTTTAGAATGCCGGCTTCGGTGTCCATGTCATGGTATACATTGACGGTATAATTTTCAAATCCAAACCGATCTGCAAACGCCCTGAGACGATCCTGTACGGCGGCATCGCGTTCAGGGTATAGCGGCGAGTTGATCCAGACGATGTGCAGGCGTGTCTGAAAGAACTGCTGCAGGGCTTTGACCTTCTGCGCCAATTCTTCCTGCTGCTCGTTTTCGAGGGTGCAGGGAAATACAATGTGTTTAACAGGACGACTATACTCATCTTTCACCGTAATGACGGGCACGGCCGATGTTCGCACCACTTTCTCGGCGTTGGAGCCTACCAGCACCTCGCGCAAGCCGGTGGCGCCATGGGTACCCATGATGATCAGATCGGCCGCAGCGGCCGAGACGTAGATCGGTATGATCTTGTGTACGGGGCCGAAGCGTATAGCCTGTATGATCCGTACAGTATCTGGCACGCCGGCCGCGAGTGTGCGCATTTCCAGTTCGGCCTCGGCGCGCAGCTCTTTGAATAGTCCCTCCTCAAACGATAACACCGCAGAATCCTGTAAGACAGGAACCTCAATAACATGCAGCAAGTGTACTTCACCCACCGACTGCGCGGCCACGTCTACGGCAAACCGGAAAGCGTGTACGGCAGGTTTGGAAAAATCGCAGGGTACTATGATTCGTTTCATGACTGTTGTGGTTTCAAATCGTACTTCAAAAGTAGCCGCCCCGCGACGCGCTGCAGATGAAGGCTGTCAGCCCGGCCGCTGATTTATATCAGACTTCCAGAGACATTCCAACCTTTTGCCAGGGCAGCGTGTCTGATCCATGGAAACTCCTACCTATGAAAACCCTATCGATGTGTGGGCTCTTCGCGCTGCTCCTGGCGCTGAACGGCTGCCGGCATGACGACGATAACAACCTGGAAAACGTGCGGGGCTATCGCCCGCGTTACAGCCAGGAGGCTGTCGGCCATATCGTGATGCAGGAACCACGCGCCTTGCAACGTCCCGGCAAGATCTATCGCTACGGCGACTATCTCCTGATCAATGAATATAATGCGGGCATCCACGTATTCGACAATAACAAACCGGAGGCTCCTGCCCCCATTGGATTTATCCTAATTCCCGGCAACCGTGAGCTGGCCGTGGCGCAGGATATCCTGTATGTCAACCATCTCGATAACCTCACGGCCCTTCGCATCGACGACTTTAACACCGTTGTACAAGTCAGTTCGAGGCCCCTCGGATCACCGTATTATAGCGGCCTGACCTCAGACATACCCCCGCCACCCCGAGGCTATCACTTCGAATGCATCGACCCCATGCAGGGATATGTCATCGGCTGGGAGGCCACCACGCTTCACAATCCCTCTTGCTATGCGCCTAAATAACTACACGATCTTTTTGCTTTTGGCCTATACGTTGTTCCTGGCAGCCTGCGGTGATGAAGCCGGCGGCGCCACACCCACCGGCGAAGGAGGCTCGATGGCGCGTTTTACCGTGCACGGTCACTACCTATATACTGCCGTGGATGATGAGCTTACGGTCATCGACATTGCGCGTCGTGATACGCTCGACGCAGTATATGCGCTATCCATCCCTTCCGATATTGAAACCATCCATGCGCAGGGCGACTATCTCTATCTGGGGGCGCAAACCGGCATGCACATCTACTCACTCGAAAACCCGGCAGAGCCGGTATTCATTTTTACCTATGAGCACATCCGCTCATGCGACCCCGTGGTCGTGCGTGGCAACCGGGCGTACGTGACCTTGCGCAGCAACAGTGCCTGTGGCGGCGGCGACCGCAACACCCTGGAGGTGATCGACATCGAAGATCCCCACTGGCCCAAGCTCCTGAAAGCTTATCCCCTTACAGCACCGCGCGGTTTGTCGATCGACGGCAACCTGCTTTTTGTCTGCGACGAGTCCCTGAAAGTATTTGATGTGAGTAGCGACACCCGCGCCCGGCTCCTGGCCGAAACCGCGGTGGATGCGCCCTACGACGTCATTGCCAGTAACGGTATGGCTACAGTTACCAGCGCACAAGGCATTCTACAATATCGCTATGGCAACGGCCAGGGACTTACGCTGGTCAGCACCATTGCTGTGGAAAAACCCTAACCTACACGACTGTATCTATCTGCTATGAGACTTTTCTTTGCGTTGATCCTCATTAGTACCGCGGCCGTCGCACAGGACGTAGACCGTTTCGACCTGGCAGTACCGCGTCACGCTGTCAAATTCAGCCCGGGCCACCTGTTGGTCAATTATCATCCCACGACCGAATTCTCCTACGAGCACCGCATCGCCCGTCGCTGGACCCTCCAGGGGGAATACGGCAAGATCGTAAACATCCCCAATTCGCAACCGGAAGACCGGATCCAGGATGCGTGGGATAGCGACCGCAAAGGCTATAAGACCAAACTCGAGGCCCGGTATTACGTGTATGCGACCCGAAGCGGCCGCTTCACCTGGTATGCGGCCGGGGAGCTTTATTACAATAAGATCAATTATCAAAAACAGATGGTAACGCACGAGTATTACGACGAGACCAGGGATGCAATCTACGAGAAGACCCACCGCCAACGTATATACCACGAAGAAAAAGGCATCAACGGCAAGTTTGGTTTTCTCTGGAACATGGGACCTGTTTTAGTGGACGTCAATGCCGGCCTGGGCGCCCGTTTCATCCACTATAGTAAACTATTACCCATCTTCGACGAAGACAAAGATGATTTCCTGGAATTCACGCCCGACGAAACATCGCGTGACGAACCCGGCCTGGCATTAGGGGTACGCGTAGGCTACCGTTTTCCCTGGCGACGCACAGACTGACGCCCCGCTATAATACCTTCTGCAGAAAAGCAGTGGTATAATTCAACACCGGTGTGAACCATGGTTCAAAAAGACAGAAAGTATGCGGCGTTTCGGAAAAAGTATGCACTTCCGTATAAATGCCGTACCGCTGTAAAATGGCGATATAGTCTTCGCGGCCGGCGTGCATACGGACTACGCTGCTGTTGAGGAACAACGTCGGGGGCGAATGTTTACCAGCGTACGTCAACGCCGACGCCTGCCGCCAAAGGTCCGGGTTTTCCGTACGCGTATAGCCAAACCAATTCGTTGCTGCTGAAATGGATTTGGTATCATTTCCTTCGCCCGACTCAGGGTGTATAAAAGCCAGGATACCGTCTATGTTCACTACGGCTTGTACAGCACTGCTATACGGTGTATTGCGCGAGCTGTCGTCAAGCGCGGGCACGTTGGTGGCACTGCCCAGCAACGCGGCCAGCTGCGCGCCGGCAGAAAAGCCGAGCACAGCTACGCGTGCGGTGTCGGCGTGATAGGTCACCGCATGGGCGCGGATCCAGCGGATGGCGGCTTTCAGATCGTGTACCGCGGCGGGGTAGAGTGCATCGGTGGACAAGCGGTACGACACCGTAAAGCACACAAACCCCCGCGCGGCCAATCGTTCCGCCAGGGGTATGTGTTGTTGCCGGTTACCCGAACGCCAACCGCCGCCGTGTATGATCATCACGGCCGGCAAGGGCTTAGCGCTGCGCGCCGGGTAAAATACATCCAATGGCAGTGTGTGGCCGTCGATAGTGGTATACGGAACGTTGCGCACTTGTTCTACCCCGGGCGGCAAGCTGTCGGTGACAAGCACGATGGACGGATATTGTTTGCGCGCCTGACGATATGCACTGGCATTATTGAACGACGTGTCGGCGCGGTGGGTCAACCCTTCCATGCGCTGCGCATAGCCGATGAGCGGCAGCAATAGCATCGCGAGCCAGAGTGTATACTGTACCATGTTACAATATACAGATAGCTGCGCGGTTTCCCGCCACGAAGGACCAGAACGGCGCACGGGTTACGGCTTGCCCAGCAGGTTGTCGAGCGCCCAGCTATTGCTGGTCAGGAAGGTTTATCTTCCATCATCACAACCACGAAAGCCACCTCAACCGTACCTTTAAAAAACACGCGGGCATCAGCCCCATGGCATACCGCAAAAAATCGACGGCGGGGCGAAGCGCTGTTACCTGTTAGCGGAAAGGCTGCCCGCCGGGGCGGGACAACCTTATCACCATTATTCAGTATCTTTGTTGACCAATTTTCCTTCCACGGGGCAGCCTGCCTCGTTCTCTTCGCCGAGTAACATGGGAAAGTAACCCGTGTCGTCCGTAGCGAGCTTTACCTCAAAGGAGTCATTGCGAAAAAACTCGGGTGCGCTGGACTTTGTTGTAAGGAAATTGCCCGACAGCACGTTGGTAGTATTGTCGTAATGCAAGGTGCCCTCGCAATTAATCGGTTCGCCGTCGTAGTCGACGCCCGAGCCGGTGATGGATAAGTCTGCCTCCTGACTCGTCGGAAAGTCGAGGTTGAATTTCAGGGCGTCAGTGGTATATCCCTGGCAGCGCAGCACCAAGTCCCATTTACCCGAAATCGCGGCATTGAAGCGTACGACACCATATATTTTGTTGGTCGCAAACCAGTATGGATCATTTAGCTCCAGCTTGCGCGGCCCACGGCCAGCGCTCATATTTTTATCACAATCTCCTGAATCGGTGCCCGGGCTCCCGTTCGATTGAAATACTGCCAGGCGGCCATTGGCATCTTTGAGTATAACGCCGATGTGCTTTGCCTGCCCCTTGCTGTTGAGCCAATAGATAATATCGCCTGTCTCGAATTTCGCCGCAGGAATTTCACCAAGGTCGTCGACCTTCAGCTTTTTAAATTCAGGGTAGGCTTTTTTGATGGCATTTTCCAGCACCGTAGCGTCACGTTGCAGATCTGCGGGCCCCTCGGGTAAGATGATACCAGCAGATTTGAATACCTGGTACAGATATCCCGAGCAGTCGAGACCGTATATTGGCTCTTTGCATTTCGTACCTGCTCCCGGTGGCGGTTGCAACTTGGACGGGTCTTTCGAACCCCATGAATAACCGAGGCCGTTCTGGCCATTGCCGGGGTAGCGGCTCCTGTCGATCAGCCTGGTGGCTGTGTACGTCAGCTTGGCAATAAGCTCGTTACGGGCAGCTTGAGGTCCGAGTTCTTTGGGGCTGGCTTTACGGCCTTGCTCGTCAAGAAAGTCAGGGTTTACTTCCTCCAGGTATTCCATCATGTTCCTGCCGTTGGGCAGCACGACGTCTTCCGGGTCGAAGCCTACGGCGTCGGGTGTGTTGTCGAGGATTTCAATTTCCTGTGAGTCCAGGCCTTCGGAAGATTCAATGGATGTTTCATCATCACCGGAATCGCTACAGCCGTGCATCAGGGCTGTGAGCAGTACGATGGCTGCGGCATAGTAAATTCGTTTCATGGAGAGGGGGTTTATTGTATGTTTTACACCAAAGATATAAACGCTAAGAGCCCATCTCTATACCGTTGCCGGTACATGAGATGGGCTCTCGCGGTGTAAAGTAACAAAAAAAGCTCCGGCGGATCATGGTGCATGGCCATAATTTTTCTGTCCGCCATACATCTCCGCAACGCTTACGCTTACAGTGACAATGTCTCGGTGTAGCGATTGTTAAAGCGATCGGTGCAAACGACTTCGAATTTTTTGGTGTCCGCGGGCGGCTTGATAAAGAACAGGTGATCGGTGAGCGACGGCTCTACCCAGCGGCGCGGCACGGGTTTCGTGGCGCCCTCGTGTAGCTCGACCGACCAGGGATCGAGCGCTGTGCGCTGTTCGGGGCTGCCAATGGATTTGCCATCGGCAAAACACTCGATCTTCCAGGCCTTGTCCCAGTTCCATACGTTGATGCAGACCTCGTCGTGAAACTCGCGGTGGCGGCCCGGCACATAGGCGCGTAGCTGGTGCTCTTTCGGGCGGCCGGTGGCCTTGTAGTACCACGTCAGGTCGTTGCCGTCGACTTCGTACACCCCGTAACCGTTGGGTGTGCCGTCGCCGCAGATGGGGCCTGTCCACCAGGCGCCGCAGACGGCGCCGTGGTTATGCTCCATGATATTCTTCTCTTCCCAGGTTTCACTCACGTGCGTGTGACCGGACAATATGTGAACGTTGTACGGTTTTAATAAGGCATACAGGCGCTCGCGGTTCAGCACCACGCCGCCCATGTCGTCGCTGTCTTCCTGGTAGCGGCGACGCTTGCCCGTGTTGGAAGGTATGTGCAGGCTTACCACCACCGTGGCGCCCGGCTTGACGTACTGCAGGTCTTGCTCGAGCCACGCCAGCTGCCGCTCGTCGAGGTAGCCGATGTAACGTTTGTCTACGCCGACAAAGAATACGTCGTCCAGCACCACATAGTGGATCTTGCCGCGGTTGTAGGAGTAATACGAGGGGCCGAAGTGGCTCTCAAAGGTTTTAGACGAGCCTTCATCGGTACGAGCCTCGAGGTCCATATCGTGGTTACCGATCACCTGGAAGAATGGTATGCCGCTTTGCGCAATGGCTTGCTTGTAGTCTGCAAACAACTCGAACTTGTCCCAGACCAGGTCACCGCAGCCGATGCCGTGAAAGAGTGTGCCGGCAGTGTATGAGCTGACCAGGGCTTTCAGGTCGGGCGCGGACTCCGTCAGCAGCTTCTGCGCATCTTCCCTGGACTGTATTTGCGGGTCGGCCCACAGCACAAAGGCGTGTTTGTCATCGCTGCCCGGTAGCGCTTGCAGCACAAAATCGGCCGTGAAGGTCTTCTGCCGGTGATCGATGGCGCGGTAAAACCGGGTAACACTCTGTTCGTGCGGGAACGCATAGCCCGCCGGCAGCGACATATATATGTACGAAGTAGTTTTATTGCTTAGCAGGGTATATTCACCCCTGGCATTGGTTTGCACAGCGTTGATGCCATCGGTCATGGCAACGCCGGCCAGGCCTTTGCCATTGGCCAACACACGACCCTTCAGCTGTGTGGTGGTAAGATCGCGGGAGATGCCCGAGAGGCGTTGCGCGTGGGTCACAACGGGCGCGATAACCACCGCGCCCAACATTCCCAATCCTTTAATAAAGTCTCTTCGTATCATATAAGGTCAAAAAATAGGTTACGCTCTCACGTGTACATGCACAGGAAACATACAAAGATTGGGAAGATTGCCAACCGAACGAATATGCCAGGGTTAAATTTCCATTAATTAGACGTAGGCCGATCACTGCGGCGTGGAGTCCAATCGCTGTCTGTTATATGGTTACCGGACCTGGGGCCCGAACGTCTGTCGGCGGGTTAACTTTCAGTTTGGCGAATGGCGACCCCGTGAAACTGGTGCAACAGTTGCGGAAACGGATAGCCCATTGGCCATGCGTTACCGCAATTTGCGATGACGGATTTGATGGAAAAGGCCCTTCCTGGGCGCTACAGCCCTTTCCTTCATACTTCACGACAGCACTGGAGTTTGAGTCTGCTTCAGCTAAATTTTAAGATTAGCCCAGAAAATCATCAAAAAAGACCCAGATAACCAACAAAATTGCATAGATGTTGGCTTTTTTGATTGTTTTTAGAAGTCACTTTAGAAAAATCTTAAACTTTTTATTCCTGCCTGGGTAATTTCCCCAATTGCGTCTGCATACGATCGAAAACACCTTTCCGGGCTTTCGAAACCTTGTGCTTCCATGTGCACACATTCATGTGTGCGTACACACACACGCAATTTTGCTTGATTTAGTTTCAAAACATTATATCTTTACCAAGCGATCAACAGGTGTAAAATTCTGCTTTCACCTGCTGGTTCAAAATATTTACTAACCCAAAACCCAAACTACATTATGAGAAGAAGTCTACGACTTACGTCTTTGTTGTTGCTATGGCTGACAACGGCAGTGGCGTATGGGCAGACCGTGACTGGCAAGGTCACGTCTGCCAGCGACGGCGCTCCCATGCCGGGTGTTTCTGTCATGCTGAAGGGCACGACTACCGGTACGGCTACTGACACCGAGGGGCGTTTCACATTGGCCGTTCCGGATGCCACGGCCGCCACACTCACCATTTCTTTTATCGGGTATGCCACACAGGACGTGGCACTGGCAGGTAGAACGTCCGTTGACGTCGTGCTGTCAGAAGACGTATCGCAGCTCGGCGAAGTGGTCGTTACGGCCCTTGGCGTGCAGCGTGAGGCCAAGACGCTGGTGTACTCTACCCAGACGGTTAAGGCGCAGCAATTGACCGAAGTTCGCGATGCAAACAACTTTGTAAACTCGCTGCAGGGAAAGATTGCTAACGTGCAGATCACGCAGGGCTCGGGTGGCCCGGGTAGCGGGGCACGTTTTGTCATGCGTGGTAACCGCTCGCTGCAGGGAAGCAACAATGCGTTGATCGTGGTCGACGGTATTCCTATCAACAACGTATCGCTGTCTCCTGCGAGCAACGACTTCGGCGCGGTACAAAACTCCGACGGGGCTTCCAACATCAATCCGGACGATATCGAGTCGGTCACCGTTCTTCGCGGTGCCTCTGCCGCTGCTCTCTACGGCAGCGAAGCAGGGAACGGCGTTGTGGTTATTACGACGAAGAAGGGTACGAAGGATAGATTCACCGTTAATATAAACTCTGGGATAACCGCCGAAAGGCCGTTTGCTCTTCCAGCCGTACAAAATACATATGGACAGGGTATAGACGGAGCGCTAACAATGGCATCCGGTCACAGCTGGGGTGCACGTATGGAGGGGCAGACCTATACGAATCTCATGGGCGAAGAGCGTACCTA
Source organism: Dawidia soli (assembly GCF_018598185.1). Taxonomy (GTDB): domain Bacteria; phylum Bacteroidota; class Bacteroidia; order Cytophagales; family Cyclobacteriaceae; genus Ohtaekwangia; species Ohtaekwangia soli. Next base: position 80,007 of record NZ_JAHESC010000005.1, on the reverse strand, counting down.
CAGTCCTCAAAAAGACAATATCAAGGATTTCTTCGAGACAGGCGTAACCTTGAACAACTCCATTAGCGTACAAGGTGGTTCGGAAAAAATGCAGACATATCTGTCGTACACCAATAACAATGTGAAGGGGATTATACCCAACAACGACATGAAACGGCACACGACAACAGTGCGCCTGACCAACCAGCTCAGCAGCAAGTTTTCTACGGATGCGAAATTGACCTATATCTACCAGGACATCGATAGCCGCCCTCGTACGGGTGAAGAAAACGCGCCGGTAAGCGACCTCTACCAGGTGCCCCGGAGCATGAGTCTTGGCGATGTTAAACAATACCTGGCTCCTATCGAAGTAGGCACCCCGGCCCCGGCCCCGTGGCCTGCGACGCTCTCTTCCATTTATCAAAATCCTTACTGGATGACGGAGATGACGAGCATCAATGAGACACGAAACCGCATCATGGGTTTTATTTCGGCGAAATATGAATTCAGCAAGAAGTTCGGGATTTCGGGCCGCGCCAATCTGGACAAACAAATCGACATGGGGAATTCAAAATACTCGGACGGCACGTTGTTATGGGCCACGACTGCCGGTGGTCTCTACGAGCGCATGGACATGGTCGCCACGCAACAGTGGTATGATCTGAATTTTTACGGCGCGTTTGATCTGAATAAAGATTTAAAGCTGGACTACCGTGCCGGTGCCATCTACCAGGACAAACAACATGAGCGCAACGTTGCGCAGGCGAACGGACTGAACGTTCCCAACCTGTTTCTCATGTCGAACGGAAAGTCTTTTAATTTTCCTTACGACGCATCAAATCTCTTTCACCAACAGGTGCAGGCAGTTTTCGGACAGCTCAGCTTTGCGTATAAGGAAGCCATTTTCTTAGAAGTAACAGGCCGGAATGACTGGTTCTCGTCGCTTCCTGATCCGTATAATGTGTTCTACCCATCGGTCGGCCTTTCAGGCGTGATCTCCGATCTGGTGACAATGCCGCAGGCAATATCGTTTCTTAAACTAAATGCAAACTTCGCCGTGGTGGGTAACGGAGGGCAGCCATTCATTATCAATCCATCGTATCCATATGAAGCGGGTGCAGGCAATGGCTTTCTGCATCGTCAATACACACAGGCTCTTGCAGACTTAAAGCCCGAAGAGGTAACCAATATCGAGTTCGGGTTTGATGCACGTTTCCTGGAAGGGCGTCTCGGCCTCACATTTTCCTACTATAAGAGTAACTCCCGCAACCAACTTCTTCAGGCACGTCAACCTGTTGGCACAGGCTATGAATCCAAGTACTTCAACGCGGGTAACATTCAGAACCAAGGCATCGAAGTCGTGCTGAGCGGTACTCCTGTCAGGAGCGGAGATTTCAGCTGGGATATTACCTATAACTTTGGTTTAAACCGAAACAAGGTAATTGAAATAGACCCTTCTCTTCCGGATGGCGAGTTTTTCCTGGGAGGCGGCACCGGCTATGGCCGCCTGGCGACTCCCATCGCTATACAAGGCGGGAGCTATGGTGATCTGTACGGTAAACACTGGGTCCGCAATGCCGCAGGCCAGCTTGTCGTTTCCCCTGAAGGCACTCAGACTGCTGGGCTTCCGACGACCGACGGCTCGCAAACTTACCTCGGGAATTTCAACCCGAAGGCTACCATGGGTATTACAAACTCCTTCACCTATAAGAACTTCTCAGCACGCGTGCTGATAGACGGTCGTATCGGAGGCATCGTGGTTGACGCCACCGAGATGAACCTGGCTAACAGTGGCATCGCCGAAGTAACGGCCAGCAACCGCGAGGAAGGCTGGAACCTCGGTGGTGTTGATTCCAACGGCACCCCTGTAGCAACTAACGTTACAGCCCAACAATTCTGGTCGGCCGGTGACAACATCGTTGCCGGAAAACGTTATGGTGTAGGCGAGGTATTTGCCTATGATGCCACCAACTTCCGCATCCGCGAGTTGAGCATCGGTTACAACATACCGGTTCCTGCCAACTTTTTGATCCGTTCAGCTAAATTTTCGATCGTCGCCAGAAACCTGGCTTGGCTGTACCGCGGCGAGTCGCTTCTGGATATACCCGGACTCGGCAAACGCAAGATGCAAATAGATCCCGATATGAGCATGGGCAATGGTAACTACCAAGGAATTCAGATTGCAACGCTTCCTTCTACGCGCAGCCTGGGTTGTAATCTGACACTTACGTTCTAAGCATTCAATGACAATACTTATGAAAAAAACAAAACGCTATATACTCCGCGCCACCTGTATGTTGCTGGGCAGTTGCATGTTGTTGCTGGCGTGTACGGAGAGTTACGAGAGCATCAATACCGACAAACGAAATGTGACCGTGATGACGGCAGCGGAAATTCCGTTCCTGTTCAGCAAGGCCTTGTCGGTGGCCCCGAACAACCAGAACAATTACCAGATCGCACAGAACCTTTTTGCCGACCAGTATGCGCAATATTTTGCCTGTACCGCGAGCTCCTTCGGGTCTGACCGTCTGGTCATCAACCAGAACTGGGTGGGTGCCGCATTCAATCCGATCTACACGCAGGTTGCACCACAACTTGATGCTATATTTCAACTGACGGATCCTTCCACGGCAGAATACCAGTTGGCCAGCATCTGGTGGGTATATGCATTCCACCGGGTGACGGACTATTGGGGCCCAATCCCCTACACGCAGATTTTACAAGACAGTGATGTCGTACCGTACGATGCACAAGACGCAATCTACAATAACTTCTTTGAACGACTATCCGCTGCCGTTACTGTACTGGAGGGGAAACGTGCAGAGACTCCGTTCGGAAACTATGACATTCTGTATGGCGGTGATGTAGACCGCTGGATAAAATTCGCCAATACACTACGGCTTCGGCTAGCCATGCGCATTTCAAACGTAAACCCGGAGCGTGCGCAAACCGAGGCGGAAGCCGCCGTTGCCGGTGGTGTGATGGAAGAAAGCCCTACCGACGACGCGCTGGTACAGCGTTCGCTGAACGGCGGCGATGGCAACGGACTGGCCATCATGCAGTGGAACGAATTTCGCATGAGCGCATCGATGGAATCGGTGCTGAAAGGATACGAAGACCCGCGTATAACGGAATATTATCTACCGCATCCTGTGGTGATCGACGGCACAGAAGTTCGCCGCGAATATGACGGTGCACGTAACGGTATGACTCCCGGTCAGATGGCAGCGGCTGTTAACCATACGGATTCGCTTTCCCAGCAGGGGCCCCGCTGGTCGCCTGTATCGGTCGGTGGTATAGCAACCTACAACTCCACGCCTCAGAACGTTATGTGTTCTGCAGAGGCCTGGTTCCTCCGCGCGGAAGGCGCTCTGAAAAACTGGAATATGGGCGGCGGCACATCCCAGGAATATTATGAGGCGGGCATCACCCAATCGTTCCTGCAATGGGGCTTCACGGCCGATCAAGCCGCGGCATACGCCGCCAGTACCAACACACCCGTCGAGCCCGACGATTTCTTCGACTCGCCGGCGATGACGGATATTCCCGTTGCATTCGGCAGTACCCTGGAAGTCCAGGAAGAGCAGATAGCCACCCAGAAATGGATCGCGCTCTTCCCCGACGGAGTGGAAGCCTGGGCCGACTACCGCCGCAGTCATAAGCTGAAACTGTACCCGGTGGTAAACTCCGACAACCCGCTCATTGGAAACCCTTCTTCGCAATGGCTGCGTCGCATTCCATTCCTCGAATCGGAGCGCGGGATCAACCCCGACGGCGTTGCCAGTGGCGAAGCTTTGCTCAATGGCCCGGACGACACACAGACACCCTTGTGGTGGGACGTCATTCCTCGTAATTAGTGCTCAAAAATCCTCTATAAAAAAGGTCAGGCGGTATACACTGCCTGACCTTTTTCATTTTTATCTTTAGGTAAACCTGAACCTTTCCCGGCATGAGATACAGCTGCCTTTTATTTTCTGTCACCGTGTTATCGGTCTTCTTGCTCACACGCTGTGAACCCGACACGACAACGACACCCACTCCTACCCTCTTCGAAGAAATAACCCCGCAGCAATCGGGCGTAACGTTCACCAACACCGTGCGCCAGCAAGGCGACAATCACGTATTGAATTATCCGTATTTCTTTAACGGCGGTGGCGTGGCGGTAGGCGACCTCAACAACGACGGCTTGCCCGATCTGTACTTCTCCGGCAACCAGGTAGCAAACACATTATACCTCAACAAGGGCCATTGGAAGTTTGAAGATATTACGGCCAAGGCCGGCGTCGCGGTGCCGCAGGGTTGGAAGACCGGTGTAACACTCGCCGATATCAACCAGGATGGTTGGCTCGATATATACGTATGCCGTTCCGCACGAACAGAGTCCACACAACGCAAAAATCTGCTCTTTATCAACAACCACGATCTGACCTTTACCGAGCAGGCCGCGCAATACGGCATTGCCGACGACTCTTACTCCACGCAAGCCGCCTTCTTCGATTATGACAAAGACGGCGACCCCGATCTGTTCGTACTCAACCACTCGATCCCCAAATATGGAGGCTTCAGCAAACTGCTGGGCAGCCTCAAGCATCAGAAGGCCGACAAATTCGGCAGTCGCCTGTACCGGAACGACGGCGGAAAATTCACCGACGTGAGCGAAAGCGCCGGGCTTATCAATAACGTCCTGAGCTTTGGCCTCGGCGTAGCCATCACCGACTTTAACAACGACGGCTGGTCCGATCTGTACATCTCCAACGATTTTAACGAAGAAGACTATCTGTACATCAACCAGCGCAACGGCACGTTTAAAAATACCATTACCACCGCCACGGGGCACGTATCGCTGTTCTCCATGGGCTCGGACGCGGCCGACATAAACAATGACGGCCTGACCGACCTCATCACCCTCGACATGCTGCCCGAAAGCAACGAGCGTATCAAACTTTCGTCGGGCGACGACAACTACGACAAATACAACCTGTTGCTGGAAGCAGGCTTTCACGACCAGACCATGCGCAACATGCTGCAGCTCAACAACGGCGACGGCACTTTCTCGGAAGTGGGTCAATTGGCCGGCGTATCGAACACCGACTGGAGCTGGGCAGCATTGTTTAACGACTTTGACGGCGACGGCTGGAAGGACCTTTACATTACCAATGGTTATGAGAAAGACTACACCAACATGCAGTTCCTGAAGTTTACGGTGGATGAGCAAGTAAAAGCGCGCACCACAGGTACTGCGCCAAACCTGCAGTTGATCCTGGACCAGATGCCATCCATCCAGGTTGGCAATTGCGTATTCAGGAACAATGGCAACCTGACCTTTACAAAGGCCAATACGGCATGGGGTATAACCCGCCCCTATAAATCGAACGGTGCCGCGTATGCCGACCTGGACAACGACGGCGATGCCGACCTGGTCGTCAATACATTGAACGAGCCGGCAGTACTCTACCGCAACCGTAGCGTAGAAGATCATAAAGCCCGGTTTCTGACCGTCGATCTGCGCAAGCATAATGCCGCGCGCAATCTGGCGGGTACACAAGTAACGGTATACCAGCCGGGACGTATGCAGCAATACGAGTTCGAGCCGGTGCGGGGATTTCAGTCGTGCAGCTATACATCCATGCAGATCGGACTCGGCGCCGATAGCGTGGATTCGGTTCGCATTGTCTGGCCGGATCATAAAACGCAGCACTTCTCAAAAGTATCCACGGTGTTAGCGCCCGACTACACGGAGGCCACTTCCGTATATACTTTCTCATCTGCTACTACTGCCAAACCTCTGTTTACCGCTACGAAGGCTCCCGTCTGGCAACATATACCACCCAAAGTGAACGATTTTAAACGGCAGTTCCTCCTGCCACGAATGTACTCACGCTCCGGACCGCGCATGGCACAAGCGGATGTCAATCACGACGGTCTGGAAGATCTTTACCTCTGCGCACCGCAGGGCCAGCAAGGCACATTGTTGTTGCAACGAAAGGACGGCACATTTACCGAGGCTAGCGTACCGGTCTTCGGGCAGGACAAAGCATACCAGGATGAAGACGCCGCATTCTTCGATGCCGACAGTGATGGCGACGCGGACCTGTACGTTGTCAGCGGCGGATATCAATTTCAACCGAACGACGTGTTGTTACAAGATCGTTTATACCTGAACAACGGTCACGGTCAGTTCACACGCGCTTCGTTACCGACCGAAACGCTGGCGGGATCTTGCATAGCAGTACTGGACGCCGACGGTGATAAAGATATGGACCTGTTTGTCGGCACCGGCATAACACCGGGGCAATATCCCCTGGCATCCGCCAGCTTGCTGCTGATCAACAACGGCACGGGCACCTTCACCGTCAGCACGGAGCCGTTGCTCACGGGACTGGGCATGGTACGCGACGCAAAAGCCGCCGATATTAATGGCGATGGTAAACAAGACCTGGTCGTGGCCGGTGAATGGACGCCCGTACGTATCCTGGTCAACCAGGGCGGTGCGACGTTCACAGATGCTACCGCCACTTTTTTTACCGAAAACACTTCCGGCTGGTGGAACTGCCTGAAGGCAGAAGATCTGGATGGCGACGGCGACGTCGACATCGTAGCGGGCAACTATGGTACTAACAATCAGTACAATGTCACAGCAGAGCACCCGGCCACGCTGGTATATAAAGACTTCAATAAAGACGATCAGGTCGATCCATTCTTCTGCTATTACATCGGCGACCAATCTTATCCCTACGCCAGCCGCGACGAAGCGCTGGGGCAAGTCACATCACTCAAACCCCGGTTCACCGACTATACGTCGTATGCCAATGCAACGCTTAACACCATGTTTAAACCGGAAGAGCTGGAAGGCGGGGTGACGCTTTCCGCGCCTTTCTTGCAGACGGCCTATTTTGAAAATCAAGGTGGCCGATTTGTACCCCGGGCTCTGCCGGTGCAAGCACAGTTCGCGCCGGTTTATGCCATCGCCACGAGCGATGTAGATCACGACGGTGACACCGATCTGATCCTGGCGGGCAATGAAACAAATGTGCGCGTACGCATAGGCCGGTCTGATGCACTCAGCGGCGCCGTATTATTAAACGACGGCAAAGGAGATTTTTCATACGTACCGCAACACCGCAGCGGACTGCAGTTGCGGCATGATACGCGCGCGCTTGCGATGATTGCTGCCGGAGGCAAAACATTACTCGTGTGCGGAGCCGCGGGCCAGTCTTTAGCGTGCTATCAATTAGCGCCGTTAGCACGCCCGTAGAAATATATACCGATACCGCGGCTCATTCCAACAATTCGATACCGCTCGTGTAAATATCGGTGTATGCTCACGGCGTACACCGTATATTATTTCACGTTAGCTATATACTCGTTATGGAAACAATACAACCTCTTCAACAAAAAGAACGACTTTTCATTCTGGACGCCATACGGGGCATCGCCTTGTGCGGCATCCTCATCCTCAACATCGGCGGCTTCGGACGGCCCTTTCAGGCATCGCGTCACCTGCTGGTCTACAACGAAACCTCCCACGCCGACCTGGCCTCGTGGTACGTCACCAACTTCCTGGTGGAAGGCTCGTACCGCGGGCTGTTCTCCATGCTGTTCGGTGCGGGCATGCTCCTGCTTGTACACCGCCTTGCCAAACAACACCCGGGACTGGCCGCTGCTGACATTTATTACCGGCGCCTGATCTGGCTGTTACTCTTCGGGTTGTTCAATGCCTACGTGCTGCTGTGGTTTGGCGACATCCTCTATGCGTACGCCCTGTGCGGCCTGTTCCTGTTCCCTTTTCGCAACAGCTCGGTGAAGCTGCTCGTCGCCCTCGCCGTGTTCTGCTTCGCCGTAACGGTCTATAAAGGTTGGTCACGCACCGACGAGCGGCTGGCGGTACGCAACCGGGCGCACGCCGCCATGCAACTGGAAAAACAAAAGAAACCCTTAACAGACAAACAGCAGGAGGACTTAAAGGCCTGGAAGATGATCGAAGAAAAAAGCAGCGTGACCAAGCTGCGGGAGGGTGCCAGAAAAAAGATCAGCGACATGCAAAAATCCTATTCCGACATCTGGCAGCACCTGGCACCGTTGATCCGTTCGTTTGAAAGCACCAAGATGTACGACGGTTTTTTCTTTGACGTGATGTTGTTCGTCTTCCTGGGAATGGTCTTCTATAAGACCGGCATCCTGACCGGCGACAAGCCTTTATGGTTGTACGGTGTGTTTGTAGTCGCAGGGTATATAGTAGGCTTTGGCTGGGGTATCCTGGAGGGCAACGCATACCGCGCCGTGAACTTTGATTACTACCGCTACCTGGAGGTCCGCCCCGTCAAGATCGAAATATACCAGCTCCACCGTCTGCTGGTTACGTGCGGCCACATCGGCCTAATCATCCTGGCCTGGAAGAGCGGCTGGATGGACTGGTTCCTGAAACCCTTTGCCAACGTAGGCCAGATGGCCTTTACCAACTACCTGATGCAGTCGGTGCTTTGCACGCTGTTCTTTCACGGCTATGGGCTGGGCTTCTACGGCAAGCTTACCCGCAGCGAGCTGTGGTATGTGGTGGTGGGCGTATGGGTGTTCCAGATCATCTTCAGTGCGGTATGGCTACGGTATTTTCTGTATGGTCCGCTGGAGTGGGTATGGCGGAGTCTGACGTATTGGAAGCGGCCGCCGCTGGTACGGGGCGTTTCCACAACGGTGGTACCCGCAGCCTGATATCCCTTACCGATATAAAAAAAAAGGGCGCCTGGTGTAGACGCCCTTTTCTCGTATTGGAGGTGATTAGAAATTCGCTTTATCTACGTCCCACCAGAGCCGCGTGCCACCGTTGTCGGCACCACCCATTCTCGAAACAGCGTCTTGTACAGACGGACCGTTGGTGCTGTACTCCGCGGTGGGGTAGGCCAGACGTCTTACCTGGATGTCGGTGTCGATCGTACCGTTGCTAAGGTTGTTCACGACCGGGAACAGTTTAGGATAGCCGGTGCGACGGAACTCCGTCCACGCCTCCATACCTTCCGGGAACATCGCAATCCACTTCTGCGTCATGATACGTTCCAGCTTCACCTCGTTGGAAGACGTTTCGTCCCATGCAATCGTGATGGTTGAAATAGGAGCCGAGTCGTTTACATCAGTCTTCGCGCCTTTGTCGACATATCCAACTTGTGTGCTTTCGTCGTCTGCGAGGTATGCATCAACCGTAGCACCGTCTACTACCCCCCACTGCTGCATGGACACGCGCACGCCGGTTTCGTAGTTGGTTTTCGCATCACCAGCGCCTTGCCAGCCACGCAGGGAAGCTTCAGCCCTCAGAAACCAGGACTCAGCAGCACACATCAGCTGTTGTGCCTTGGTCTGTGTAAAGGTAGTGGTGGTGTTTATGCTTGCATACGTTTTGTAATCGTCCTTCGCGGGGATAGCGGTACCGATGCGGATACCGATGTATTCACCTGCCATGCCGGGTTTTGTAGCCGGTTGTGCGTAAATGCTCAAGCGAGGATCGTTGAAACCAATTAGGTAGCTGAGGATAGAAGCGTTGATACGATTGTCATCCCAATCATGAGAGATCATGTACAGATCGCTCGTGCCGTTGGTCACCGCACGTGCGGCGTCATCCGCAGGTGTCGCCATGAGGCCACGAGGCTGGGCCATCGCTTTCTCACCTTCTCGCTTCGCCGTAGCCGCATCAGCTTTTACGATGTGCATGGCCAGACGCAGACGCAGTGAGTTGGCAAACTTGATCCATTTCGCATAATCACCGTTGAAGAACAAATCTTCCGATTGAAACGGCGTGCCGCCGTCATTGGCCAAGAACGTTTCCAGGTTGCTGACAGCCGTATCCAATTCTGCAAAAAACTGGTTATAGATGTCCTTCTGGTCATCGTAGGGTACAAGGGTCGGAGTTGCACCGGCTTTGCTATAAGGAATAGCACCGAACTTATCCGTTACACGGTGCATAGCCTCCACCTTCAGAATCAGCGCGATCGCCCACAGATCAGGAGCCTTTTCACGCGCGCCCGACTTACCTGCCTTGTCGATCGGCAACAGCACATAGTTATACATGCCTTTGAAAGCATTGTTATTCCATCCGTCTACGAAGGCGTAGTTCAGGTTGTACTGGGCCTGAAACGGCGTAGGCGACATCATGTAGCCGGCATACGCGTCTGCGCCCAGGTTTTGGGCCGTCTGATAGTCGTGGAAAAGTTCATGCTGCATGGGTTTGAACATCTGCTCGATAACAATTTCGTTATCGCCCAGCCCCGTGGTATCAGTGTTATAGTCCTCGAAATTATCCGTACAGCTTACCAGGACGGCCGCCGCGAGGATTCCTAAGATATATTTTGTTTTCATCGTTGTAGTCTTTATTCGTTATAGCGTAACATTTACCATGAAACCAATGTTGCGGGTAGCTGGTTGATTGAAGATGTCGACACCCGACAAACCGTTACCCGTAGACATGGTGAGCTCAGGATCGTACGGCGCCTTCTTATAGAAGTACATCAGGTTACGGCCCGTGAGTGATACACGCATGCTCTTGATCACATTGTTGCTGATTGGCAGCGTGTAGCCCAGCGATGCTTCACGCAGACGCACTACCGTGGCATCATACATATAGAATTCGGAGATACCATTGCGGCCACCGGCAGCTTTGTACCATGCTTCCGGATCAGCGCCTTCAACAGCCTGACCGTCGGCATCAACACCATTCACTTTCACGCCACCTTGTGCACGAGCATCTTCCGTAACTTCAGACACGCCATACTGATCCAGGTATGCTTGCGTCAGTGACAATACGTGGCCGCCGAATTTACCGTCCACCAATACGTTCAGCGTAAACTTGCCGTAGGATACGGTGTTCGTCCAGCCTGCTGCAAACTTCGGTGTAGGGTTACCGATGTACTGGAACGCGTTGTTTTTGCTTGGGCTACCGTCGTTATTGACGATGATACGACCTTGTGCATCACGGTTTGCTTTGTAACCGTAGATGTCACCATACGAACCTCCTACATGCATTTCAGATTGGTAGTTGGTGTTATTCGACGGTGTCAATACGAAGCTATTGATATTTCTGTCGCTGGCGACGTCAATAATCGTGTTTACGTTACGTGAACCGTTAAGCGCGGTATTCCATTTGATCTTGTCATTGCTGACGACGTCGTAGCCCACCTGGAATTCAAAGCCTTTGTTTTCGATTTCACCCGCGTTGATATAACCGACCTCATGCAGTGTCGCTGCAGAAGGTGTCAGTCTCACGAACTGATTAAACGTGTTCGACTTGTAGTAGTTGAACATGACGCTGAGGCGATTGTCAAAGAACTTGAGGTCAGTACCGATTTCATAGGTCTTCGTGCGTTCCGGCTTCAACGTTGCAAACGGCAACACGTTGCTTATCACGATAGCAGCGGTGTTAGGATCGAGGTAGTTACGGGGGTTCGGTGCATAGATCGGCACGGTGTTACCTACTTCTGCATAGTTCACGCGAACTTTGGCATAGGTAAGTACGCTCGGCAAATCGAGGGCATCCGTCAGCACACCGGAAAGACCCACTGCCGGGTAGAAGAATGAACCATTGGAGGTAAAGGCCAGGTTAGACGACCAGTCGTTACGAGCCGTAGCGTTCAGAAAGAGCCACTCATTGTAGCCGACGTTCACGTTTCCGAAAACTGATTGCAATTGTGTGTGGTTCAACTTCATGGTAGAAGCATTGCTTACCTGCCCCGAGGGCACGGTATTCTGGGCAATAAACAAGTTGGGGACTTTCAAACCATTCCCCGCACCCAGCGATGTACCTGTCACATAGCTGTCGGTGATGCTCGTGCCTACGAGACCGTCAACCTTGAAGGCTGATTCCATGGGCACCGTGAACGTCAGCAAAGCGTCGCCGTACTTCTGTTCCGTTGTCTGTGTGTTGAGGATGAACTGTCCCGAACCTGATCTCACCAATGCCGCTACAGTACCGGAAAAAAGATCTTGCTCATAGCTGTCTTCCAGGTGGTCGATGTTACCGCGAAGCGCGAGGCTCAGGTTTTTGTTGAATTCCCATTTAGCGCTTCCCGTCATGAGGTAACGTTTACGAATGGACTCGTTTAAGTTGCGGTTTACAACCCACCAAGGGTTTTGACGAATGTCTTCGTTGTTATACCAGTTCTGACGGTCGTAACCTTTCTCAAGCGCGTATTCATACTGATTTTTATACGGCATGATGTCCTCGTTGCGCGGGAAGAGGTACAGACCCGTGAGCGGATTGAAATACAAGCCCATCGCCGGTGAGTTATCAATCTCTTGCGATGTATAGTTGATGCTACCATCCACGGTCAGTTTCTTATCGAAGAACTTGGCCGATTCTCGGAACATAAAGTTGTTACGCTTCATCTCGTTGCCTGGCATTATACCGGTAGCTTTTGTGTTCGCATACGAGAAGTATGTTTGCGCAATCTCGTTACCGCCCGAAAGGCTGATCGAGTTTGTCCAGTTGATACCCGTGCGGAAGAACTCATCGGTGTTTTTATCACCTGTACCGGCAGCCGCAGCACCCCAGCTGTCGCTGGCCGTTTCGGTTGTTCTGCCATAGCTGTTTTGGAAGTCAGGTGTATACGCCGCTTTGCTCGCAATGATCGATGAATTGAAGTTGATCTGTGTTTGTCCCTCTTTACCTTTTTTGGTAGTAATGAGAATTACACCGTTCGCCGCCTGGCTACCATACAACGCAGACGCAGAAGCACCCTTCAATACGCTGATGCTTTCGATGTCATCGGGGTTCAGAGTAGAAATTGCATCGCCACCGTCCACGTTAGTGGAACCACCAAATGGTGAGTTGGGCTGGCCGTTGGAGTTACCCGCGTTTGTTACAGGAACACCGTCAATGACGTAGAGCGGTTGGTTATTGCCTACGAACGAGCGGTTACCACGTAGAATGACTTTTGACGAACCACCTACACCAGAAGCACTGGGTGTAATCGTCACACCGGCGATCTTACCGTTGAGGGTGTTCACCATGTTATCCGTTTTTACACGTGTCAGCTCATCACTGCTCACTTGCTGCGTAGCATACGTCACCGTCTTCTCCGAACGTTTCACACCAAACGCGGTGACCACCACCTCGCCCAGTGAAAAGATGTCTTCCGTCATCTGAACGTCGATCTGTGTTCTGTTAGCCACTTCGACTTCTTCTGTGCCGTAGCCGACAAATGAGAAGACAAGCGTACCTGTGGGGAGACCCGAATTGCTGAGGGTGTAATTACCATCAGCATCGGTGGTTGTTCCGATCGTCGTGCCTTTCAGCAAAACCGAAACACCGGGCATGCCACTTCCTTCGGAAATGGATGTGACTTTTCCAGTAACCGTCTGCGCACCTGCGTAGGCACACACCAGCAACAAGAAAACTGTCAGCGGGATGCGAAACGTTGTTTTCATAAACATGTTAGCGTTTAATTAGTTAAGTTAGTTGCGGTTATGCTAAACGCTTTTAGCTGTCAGCTAAACCTATTTAGCAAAACGGGCGCAAAGTAGACCGTGCGAAAATGAAAAACAAGGACATACAACAATCGTGGACGCGAACGCTTACAACGTGTGCGTACACAATGTACTGTCCGGTCGACAAAAGAGCGTTTAAACGCACGGTTTAGGGCATCCGGCCTCGCCATGCATGTAAGATTAAATTTGCACGGCCCACATTATTCTTAATTTTTTAATCTCACTACTTACCGTAATCCGGGGGAGTATTCTTGCACGGGTAGCGCACATAAGAAAGCCCCACTGAATCAGTGGGGCTTTGGCGTTACATATATACTATAGAATCTTTATTCGATGACGAGCCGCTGACGAAGTGTCTCCTTTTCCGTCTGCAATTGGATCAGGTATATACCCTTTTGCCAGCCGGCAACGCCGATCTGTGTCGTTCCCTCAGTCGTTACCGCAGACGTGTGCGATACCTGTCCGGTAGCCGTGTTTACGATTCGGATGTTGGCCTTTCCCGAAGCACCTTGTACGGTTACACCGATGGTTTCTCGTGCGGGGTTCGGGTAGACCGACAGTGCCATGCGCGCAGCCGTTGCCACACCGTACACTTCTAACTCGTACAGCGAGTAACCGTAGGTCGTGCCACGGGCCGTACCGTTCAGCCGTACGTAGCGGGCGGGTATCGGTGTGAGCGCGACATCGTCCGTAGCACCGTCGCCTGTCGTCGTGTTATATACTTCGTTCCAGACATTGCCGTCAGTGGAGACTTCGAGCGTGTAGTTTTTCGCATAGGCGGTTTCCCACACCAGCTTCACCCGGCGAATGTCATAGGCTGCACCCAGGTCCACCGTGATCGACTGTGGATCAACGCCCTCGACGCTGGCCCACCGGGTGGTAACACTACCGTCTACGGCCAGGCCGGCCGGGAAGGTAGCGTCTTCCAGCGATGAAGCTTCGGCTGGTTTGTCCAGCGCCAGGTTCACCAGTGGCTCTTCGCTGGCCGGTGTGCCGTATACTTCCACTTCCCAGAGGGAATAGCCATATACCGTGCTGCGTTTTGTCGCGTAGATACGCACGTAACGGCCTGTCCCCATTACCGGAATATCGTTGGTGCCGCCGGTAGCGGTGGTCGTGCTGTAAAGCTGTTGCCAATCGTTGGCCGCGGGGTTGTCAGATACCTGCACATCGTAGGCAGTGGCATAGGCCGTCTCCCACACCGTACGGACGCGGTTCAGATCATAGCGGGCACCGAGGTCGATATAGATCCACTGCGGATCGGCAAACGACGTCGACCAACGGGTGGTCAGGTTGCCGTCGACGGCATTCGCCTTCACATAATCGGCGGTCTCTTCGGAAGAAGCCGTAACCGGTTTGTTGCGGGCAATATTCACCGGCGTCACAACACTCACGCTGTTGCTGGCAACAGAGCTGTTTCCGGCAGCGTCTTTTGCTTTCACGGTAAAAGTATATGTCGTGTTTTCAGACAGGCCGGTGGCCGTATACGTTATGCCGGTAACAGTCGCAGCCAGTACACCGTCTTTGTATACGTCGTAACCTGTTACCGCCAAGTTGTCGGTCGAGGCGTTCCACGCCAGGCTCGCGCTGCCGGCGGCTACCCCGGTGCTGCGCAGGTTCGCCGGTGCCGTCGGCGCCTGGTTGTCGGCTTGCGCCCCATATACTTCCAGCGCAAAGATCGAATAGCCATAGGCCGTGGCACGGGCCGAAGAGGCAATACGCACGTAACGGCCGTTGCCGCTCAAACCGGTGTGATCATTGACCAGCGCGTTGTTTCCGGTGACAGCTTTTATGCTTCTCCAATCGTTGGCCGCGGGATTGTCGGATACCTGTATTTCATACGCCGTGGCATACGCCGCTTCCCAGGTGATCTTTACCCGGTTGATGCTATACGGACCGCCAAGGTCCACATAGATCCACTGATCGTTCGTGAACGCCGATGACCAGCGGGTGCTATAGCTGGCGTCTACCGCATACGATGCGGCGTACTGCGGATCTTCCGTAGACGATACCGTTACCGGCTTGTTCAGCGCCAGGTTAGCCGGCACGGGTGTGGCATTGTTACACACATTGCCGAGGGTGTTGTAGATGGAATTGATGTCGCCGTAGAAGGTGGCAATGTCCCAGATCATAATGCCGGCGGCAGTGGTCTTGGCCAGGTTGGACTTCTGAACGTGCTCGGCCGTGGTGTTGTGCTCGTCGTAGAACGGTACACCCAGCATGCGCTTGCTCTGCGGCACACCGCGGTTGGTCCAGTATTGCATGGCGTCACGTGCCATGGAGTACGGACCGTAGCACATGATGTTGAGCAAGTCCACGATGCCGACATTGTCGTAGTTGTCGCCATAATAAGCGCTTTCGGCCACGGCAGCCGTAAACAGCTTGCCCATGCCGTGCATGCGGTTGGCAACGACCGGGGCCAGTGCATTCCAACGCGCTTTCGTCGTGGGATACTCCCAGTCGAGGTCGATACCGTCGAGGTTGTATTGCGTTACCAACCGCGCGCAGGCGTCAGCCAGGCGGGTGATGGAAGCCGTGTTGGTAGAGATCGCTTCAAAGGGCGTGTTGCCGGGCGATGAATCCAGCCACCCCCCTACCGACAGCAACACTTTTACGCCGGCCGCATGCCCCCGGGTCACGAGGTTCGTCAGTTCGGCGCCGTTGCCCACACCACCGATGTTACCGTCGGTACCGGGAATCACGAACGCATAGCAGATGTGCGTATACTTGCTGTAATCGATCTTGGACGGAGAATTGATGTACGCGCTTCCCCCGGCTACCCACGAAGGATAGTAGCCCACGATATTGTAGCAGGTCTGCGCAAAGGCGCTACCGGCAAGCAACAGCAGTGGTAAAAACAATAGTAGTCTCAGTTTTTGCATATATAGTACGGTTTATCGTTTCTGCACTGTAACTTTTCCGGCTACACGTTTCACATACCCCTCGACGGGTATAACGGCGCGTAAAAGTAAAGGAGCAGGTGTGAGTACACTGCTCCGTTTAATAACTGGCGATAACCGTTCAATAATTGCAAAAGACCCTGACACAGTCCGTCGGAATGTATCGGAATCTATCGTTTACCCTGGTTACTCTTCATAGCCGAACTCCCACTGGATCACGCCGCTTGGGTTACCCGTGATCGGCGATTTGTACCGGATAGTCTGTTTTACCGGAAGACCTTGGTCGTACGTATACTCGTGCGCGTAGGGTGTCGAAGTAGGTTGCTGGGGTGTATAATACGTAGTGTTCTGCTGGATCCTGTTGTTGTGGGATGCATTCTCGAAGAACATATCGGTAAAGCCCAGCAGGCTGTAGGGATTGGTATGCTCATCATACGCATAATACGTCTCGTTGGCTAACCGCCCGGAGTCGTCGATGGTTTTGCCGTAGACAATGTTGTCGCCCGACATCGCCATGCGAAACTTGAACCAGCGGCCGTTGCCCTGCTCATAGAGCGCGTTGATGGTGTCCCCATCTTCGTATGTGACCGTGACGTCGGTACGCGTACCGTCGTCTAAGTGGATAGCCGAGATGCGGCCTTCATCGTCGTACGTGTACCGGGTGGTGCCGCTCCGCTCGCCCTCGGTGTAGGTACGGTCGATCCGGGCAACCTCGTCGCCGGCATAGGTAAAAGTATCGGTCCAGAGGACGTAGAATTTATCTTCTGCACTTTCATACCCCGCATATTCTTCGCGTTCGAGACGGCCGGCCGACGAGTAGATAAATCTGCGGGTGTAACTGGGACGAAAGGTACCGTCGTTATGTTCCATGGACATGGCGACGGAAAGAAGACGGGGCTTTTCCTCGACGGATTGATGGTCGTCGTCCGAGCTGCAGCGGGTCAATAGCAGCAACGATAGAGAAAGATAGATCAGGGAGTGTTTCATCGGGGGTATTTTTGTATTGCGTTTCGTTTAACGCTATATAGACACCACCCGGTGTAACGAGGATGCAAAAGAAACTCCGCGAAACGGAGTTTCTTTTGGGGAAGCTATGAGAGCTTTGTCGAGGCTGCCATATGCGGCCTGCCGCCGGTGTCAGGCAGGCATCTGTTTCTTCTCCGTCAGAAAGATCGCGCGATCACGAAGGAATGCAGCGATCCAAATGAGCCCCAGCGGTATGAGAGCATTAAAGGTAGTTCCCTGGAAGATCTCGGTGGCGAGGGCGCCGGAGTAGTAGCACGATAGCAGAATGAAGCCGATCCGTAGCGTCGGCGGATAAGCAAACAGACCGATAAAGACCAACTGCAGGATGCCCAGGACCGGGATGAGCCTGGTGACTCCCATGGCGCTTAACATACGCACGACATCGGGACTTCCCGTTAATTTCATCGTACCACTCAAGGCTGTCATCAGCACGGCCAGAACCGTCATTACAATCGTTACAATACGTTTTACTTTCATTTTATTTAGCTGTTAGTAGTGCGCAAAATTAGGTAATCTTGCAGCCGGAGCTCCGGTGGTAACCAAGAGGTTAGCACTAACCTTCAGGTTACCGGGTCCGCGCTAAATCCCTTTATCGTATGAATGAAGTCCCAGAACGTACACATGGTGTATTTCCGCCGACACGGGAGTGTATGAATCACCTGGAAGCGGTGAGTGATGCCCTGTATGCCATCGGTGGGAAATGGAAGCTGCGGATCATTATATCCCTGAGCGACGGCGGCAAACGCTTTAATGAATTACAGCGCCTCATCACCGGCATCTCGGCGCGCGTACTCTCGAATGAGCTGAAGGATATGGAGCTGAATGGCTTTGTAAAACGAACCGTCACCAGCGAATCGCCCGCCGTAGTGCTGTATGAGCTAATGCCCTATAGCGAGAGCCTGAAACAAGTGATCCAGGCACTGGCCGAATGGGGCGCGTCGCACAAGGAAAAGATCATGCGCGAAGCCTCGACAACTGGCGCAAGTTTGAGCGCCAAGCGTTAGCGGAGACGCGGAAACTTGTGCCGGGAGGCGGTAGGCAGTTTATAACTGCCGTCATCCACGCGAAAACTTCCCACCGCCACAGACTTGCGTCAGATCTAATATCTATATAAAAATAGAACGTTCTTGTGTATACAGCAGCGTAAGCTTATGCATCGCACGCGTGCAAGCAATATAGAGCATGCTCTTATCCACCGTCGTGTTATAATTCCGGGCCGACACAAACGGCACGACCACCTCATCAAACTCCAGCCCTTTTGACAAATGCGCCGTGGTAATGACGACGCCTTCGTGAAATGCCGTGCTGTCGGTCGTCAGCAAGTGCACGTGTGGTGATTTTAGTTCTTTATACAGATACGCCGCCTGATCGCGCGTCTTGGCAATGATACCGAGCGATTGATACCCGGCTTCCTTATAGGCAGCAATGTGCTGTTTGATGGCCTCGACCTCTTCGGCGTTGCTCTCAAAACCGTTCACCTGCGGCACGTCGCCGTGGCGCTCCATCGGGATCAGGTCGGGGTTGGCGAACAGGCGCTGAGCAAAGGCCGTGATCTCCAACGTCGAGCGATAGCTCCGGAAAAGCTTTACTACATCACCCTGGGGAAATACACGTTCGATCGCTTCCGCGGAAGATGCGCTGTAAGGATTCACCTGCTGGCTGGCGTCGCCCAGGATCGTCTTGCGGCATTTGAACAACCGCGACAACACCGCATACTGTATCGCGGTATAGTCTTGCATCTCATCTACCAGCAGGTGTTTGACGTGATCATATGCCGGTATGCCCTCGAGGCGGATCCTGCAATAGATCAACGGAAAAACATCGGCATATTCCAACATCTCACCGTGCATCATGCGGAACATCTCGGGCTTGCCGATGAATTTGTAGAACTCGCGGTATACCTCCATTACGTTGGTCAGCTTGAAGATGCGCGGTACGGCCTCCCATACCTTTGCTTTTTCCTGGCCGTTGAGCTTGCGGTTCGTCTGGCTGCGAATGTGTTGGAATACATCTTTTACCACCTCGGGGAATCGCTTGAAGATCGGCACGCGGTGATACGCCTTTACCCGCTCCTGGATAAACGGCCAGGGCACGACCACACCTGCTACGCGGATCTCCGTTTCGTTGAAGTAGTGGTTCTCGAGATGGATGATAAACCGGTTGAGCTGGCTGAGGAACTCGGGCGACGCCTTGAACTTGATCCGTTCGATAAAGGCGGCATCGGGCTTTTCCAGCACCGCATATACCTGCTCGAAGAAGGTCTGGAAGCGATATTTGTTCTCCAACAGAACGTCGGCCAGCTCATCCATGCCCATTTCAGGGATCTGTTCCTCTCCCAGCTCAGGCAGTACGTTGGATATATAGTCGGCAAAGACCTTGTTCGGAGAAATGATGAGGATATCTTTCGCCGCGATCTCATCGCGGAAGCGGTACAACAGGAAGGCTATGCGGTGCAGCGCAATGGAGGTCTTGCCCGAGCCGGCCACCCCCTGGATGATCATAACCGGCGCCGTCTCGTTGCGGATCACGGCGTTCTGGTCACGCTGGATCGTCGCCACGATGTTTTTCATCTTCTCATCCGAGGCCTTGCTCAGCTCACGTTGCAGCACGTCGTCGTGGATGTTGACAGCGTTCTCGATCATAAACTCCATCTGGCCCTCGCGGATCTTATACTGGCGCTTGAGCGTGATCTCGCCGCTGACCTTGCCGCCGGGTGTCGTATACCAGCCCGGCCCCAGCTCGAAGTCGTAGAACATGGACGACACCGGCGCACGCCAGTCGTAGATCAGGTTGGCGCGCTCGTCGGCAAACGAATAGATGCCGATATATACCGGGCTCTCCTGGTCTTTGCCCTCCTGCAAGAAGTCGATGCGGCCGAAGTACGGCGACTGCCCCAGCTTGAGCAGCTTGCGTTTGCGGGCCACGGCCGACTCGCCGGTAAAAGCCATGCGGTTGATCGACTGCTCGGAAGCGACCATGTCGGCTTCGTCCATGCCCGACTGGTGCTCATACATGTATTCTTTATTTTGCCGTAGCTCCGTGGAATAATTACGCACGGTGTCTTCCGTGCGTCGGATGGCATACAACAGCTTTTCCTTTATGACTTCGAGGTATTCACGCTCTTCCTGTTCTGTACGATTGATCATCGCGCAAAGGTAGCACGATTTTGAAAAAATGGGCCTGTAGGGATGGCGTAGCTATTCCGCTACCGCTTCAGCCGGTTTTTCTCCCAGGGCATATTCCACACCCCAGTCGCGCAATACGGCCAGCGCGGGCAGCAGCGCCTTTGCCTTCGGGGTAAGAAAGTACTCCACACGGGGCGGTATTTCCGGGTAGATCACGCGCTCCAGCAATCCGTCGCGCTCCAGCTCACGCAGCTGCGTGGTGAGCATTTGCTTGCTGATGTCCTTCATCATCATGCTCATTTTACCAAAACGGTTGATGCCGTTACTGACGAGATAAATAACCAGCATTTTCCACTTCCCGCCGATGATCTCCAGCGTCGCTGTCACCGGGCAATTCTCCAGTTCTTTCGTCTTAACAGTCATAACTATTTGATTTTCAATATTGGTCTATAAAAAAAGACTATATCAGTAAAACATTCCTACTAACAAATGTAAGACCTTCACGTTAGTATTGCAACACCATTTCTGTTCGCGACAAGTGGCTGCCTGATTTCATTATCACAGTTAAAAAAACCCATGTATTCCATGAAAAAGTATGTCATTACCGGATCGATCGGCCACATTAGCAAGCCCGTCGTGGAAGGCCTGGTGAAGGCCGGAAAAGAAGTAAGCGTGATCACCAGCGACACCGGCAAGGTAGCCGCGATCGAAGCCCTGGGCGCCACGGCCCTGGTGGGCTCTGTCTCCGACCGAGACTTCGTAAAGCGGGCATTTCAAGGGGCCGACGCGGTCTACTCCATGATCCCGCCCATCTGGCAAACAACCGACTGGCGCGCAGCGCAAAACGAGGTGGGCCGTGCCTACACCGATGCCCTGCGAGGCAGTACCGTGAAATATGTCGTTAACCTCAGCAGTATCGGCGCGCACCTCGGCGAGGGCGTAGGTCCCGTAAATGCCCTGGCCGACTTTGAAAAGATGCTCAACGGCTTACCCGGCATACACGTAAAACATCTGCGTCCCGGTTACTTCTTCTATAATTTCACACATCAGATCGGCCTGATCAACAACGCCGGCATCCTCGGCGATAACTTCGGACTCGAAAACCAAAAGGTTCCCCTGGTGCATACCCGTGACATCGCCGCCGTAGCGCTGGAGGAATTGCTCGGGGTATCCTTTACAGGAAAATCGTTCCGCTACATCGTGAGCGACCACCGCACCTTGCAGGACGTAGCGCGCGTCCTCGGCCAGGCCATCGGAAAGAATATACCCTGGGTTGTATTTACCGACGAGCAAGCGTTGAAAGGCGCGTTGGATGCCGGCGTACCGGCGTCGCATGCCGGACCATTCGTTGAAATGGGCATCGCGCTCCGCACAGGCCGGATGCAGGAAGATCTCGAAAAGACCAATCCTGCACCTGGCCCAACGAAGCTCGAAGACTTCGCGGCTGAGTTCCGTGCCGCGTTTACTTCGGCTCAATAATAAGTAAATAGCGCCGCGCGCGATCTATTGCCGATACGAGTCTTAGCCCCGAAAGAAGCTAAGATTTGTGCGCATAATTTTGCGCCAGCAAAAGCAAGCCGCGCGTAGCGCAAAAAAAAGAAATGACTGGCGCGAGTGTCAGCCCTGCCTCAGGGCAACACTCGCGTCAGTTGCTGATGTTTTGTAGGGACTTCGCCCCTACAACCCCGCTCTTTTCGCGCTACGCGCGGCTCTTATTGCTACGCAAATGATGTTACAAAGAGCAAGCAGAGGCCGTCATATCGACAGCCTCACACTCTTTTCCTAACCTAAATATTGCTAACCTTAGCGGCTATAATCATTCTTCGGCTGACTGCCCATCTGCAAGCTCAGCTTCCCACCCTTCTTAATATCATCCAGCGCAATAAAAGCCTTCTTCACCTTCTTCCCATTGAGGCTGATCGACTGCACATAAATATTCTCACCGCCGTTATTCTGCGTTTCAATCACAAACTCCTTGCCCGTGGCATACGGTGCACGCAGCTGAACCGTGATCCTGTCAAACACCGGGCTGCCAATCCCAAGCGTCGGTTTGAGATCCGTCAGTCCTTTCACGTCGAACAAGCCCATGCTGGCGATGACATACCAGGCCCCAAGTTGTCCCTGATCTTCGTCCTGGCCATAGCCATAGCCATGGATACCGGTGGTGCCATAGAACTCCTGACAGATCGCGCGCACCCACTTCTGTGTCAACGCCGGCTTGCCCGAGTAGTTGAAGAGCCATGACGTATGGAGGTTGGGTTGGTTGCCGTGATTGTATAGGCCCGCCAGGCCTGAGAAGGCGTCGAGCGTGGTGCCGCCTCCAAAAGCATTCTTTTGCGACAGGGTAAAGATGCTGTCGAGGCGCGCATTGAATTTATCCTGCCCCAGCTTCCTGACAAGCCCTTCGGGATCGTGCGGCACATAGAAAGTATATTGCCACGCATTGCCTTCCTGGAAGCCGCGCCAGGGCTCGCTGGGCTTGAAGTTGTCGATGAATTTGCCGTCCGCCGTTTTGGGCCGTACGAGCTTTAGCGCCGGATCGAAGATCTGCTCCCAGCCGCGCGACAGGCGCATGAGCTTTTCATAGTCGGCTTTCTTGCCCAGGGCTTTTGCCCACTGCGCTACAGCATACGAGCTGAACGAATACTCCAGCGTATGAGACGCGGAGAATTTCCATGTCTCCTGCCAGTCGCTGCCATCGTCGAGGTGCGGAACGTAGCCGTATTGCACGAACCGGTCAACGTCCAGCTTACCTGCCCCACGCGGCCGGTCTTTGCCGTCGATCTCGTTTTTGAGCGATGCCTGGTATGCCTGATCTACATCGAAGTCGCGGATACCAGCCATATACGCGCTGGCCATCGCCAGGCTTACAAAGTTAGTGCCCACGCCCGACACATAGCGGCTGTTGGCAATACCGTCACCCAGCCACCCTGCGTCTTTGTATACCAGGAGCTGGCTCTTCACAAAGTCCGAGTAATACTCGGGGTATGCTATGGCCCACAGCTGCGTAAGATTCCAGAATCCACCCCATATGGCATCGGTGTTGTAATGATGGTGTACCGGCTTACCGGCGGCATCGCGCGCTATTTGCCCGACCGTGCCGTCGTTCTTCGGGTACGCACCGTTCACATCGCTGGCGAGGCCGCGGCCCAGCAGCGCGTGAAACAACCCGGTATAGAACTTTACCTTGTCTTCGCGCACCTTGCCTTCGACCTTGATCCGGCCGAGGTAGTCATTCCAGGTGGTGTGCGCGCCGGCGCGGGCCTGGTCGAACGTGAGGTCCCGTGCTTCTTCCTGTAAATTCAAACGCGCGTTTTCGATGGAGGTATACGAAAAGCCGGCTTTGATGGTAATGCTTTCCTGGTTTTGCGTAGCGAAGGTCAGGTATACACCGGCGCCTTTACCGGCCTGCTCCATTGCGCCCGGTTTGGCCGTTGCGCCCTGGAATACACCAAAGGCCGTCGGTTTCTTGTCGACCACGGCCGAGAAGTACATGCTCACCTCCGCACCGGGCTGATACTTCTGCACGTACACCGGCAGTGTAGTAACGAAGCCCTCAATACGGCCGTCGGACGTTATGTATACACGCGCGTCCTTTACGTCGCCGCTCTCCCCTTGTTTATTGCCGATATCAAAGAGAATGTGTGACTGATTGCCGGCAGGAAATGTATAGCGGTGCAGCGCCACCCGCTTGGTGGCGGTGAGCTCCGCCTTTATACCGTGATCTTTCAGCAGCACCGAATAATAGCCGGGAGCGGCCACCTCATCCTTGCGGTCGAACCGCGAGCGGTATCCTTCATCCGGGTTTTCCAGCTTGCCGGGGATGGTTTTCAGTGTTCCGGTCGAAGCCATAAACACGATACCGCCAACCTGGAACTCGTGCAGGTTCGGAAAACCTTCGATGGACTCGTGACGATGGTCGTAGCCTACGGCATCCCAGCCATGCACATTGCCATAGTGCGCATTGGTGGCGGGTGCGGGCTTGGCCAGGCCGAACGGCACGGCCGACGGCGTATAAAAGAACCAACGGCTGTGAGCCGTGCCGATGTTCGGGTCGACGAACGTGGTATAATCTTCCTGTGCCCGGGCCGTTGCCGAAACGGCGGCCAGCAGGCATGCTGTCAGGATTGTCTTTATCGATGGTATATTCATGCGGATTTTCGTTTAGGGTACCGGATCTTTATACTGTGCTTGCAGCGCTTTGAGCTGCTGTTTCAATTCTTTGACGGTCGCCGCATAGGCAGCATCGTTATATAGGTTGTGCATTTCGTGCGGGTCCTTTTGCAGGTCATATAGCTCCCACGCCTGCACGGGGTCGTAGAAGTACATAAGCTTGTAGCGTTCCGTACGAATGCCGTAGTGCGCCGTGGCGCCAAACGACTTCTCATAATAGTGGTAATATACGGCTTTACGCCAGGTTTTGTCTTTCCCTTTTTGCAACAATGTTTTCATGGACACACCCTGCATATCACCGGGAACCGCAATGCCGGCAAGGTCCAGCAGCGTCGGCGCCACGTCAAGGTTAAGCGCATAAGCGTCGATTTGCCGGTGCTGCGGAACAGCCCTGGGGTAGCGAATCAACATCGGCGTACGGAACGACTCTTCATACATGAACCGCTTGTCGTACAGGCCGTGCTCACCCAGGTATACGCCCTGGTCGGACATATACACCACGATGGTGTTATCCGCAAGACCTTTATCATCGAGGTACTTCAGCACGCGGCCGATGTTGTCGTCCACCGAGCGGACGCACCGGAGGTAATCTTCCATAAAGCGCTGGTATTGCCACCGCAGCAACTGGTCTTTGTCTTTGATCGCCTCGAAGGCTTTGTACTCATGGCGATACGCGTCGTCCCAGGTACGGCGTTCCGCCGGCGTAAGGCGCTCCATCTCGCGTTGAAATTCGGCGGGAGCCCAACTGTTTACCTTCTTGCTGGTGCACGTGTCGCATGGCACCTTGCTGTCGTACCGAACATCGAGCCCTTCTTTCATCGAGATCAACTGCCGCTGCAGGGCTACACGCCCGGTATAGTCGTCGTAAAAGTCGTGGGGCAACGCAAACTGGCGATCGTTGAAATCCTTTAGGTATTTGAGCGGCGGCATCCAGTTCCGGTGCGGCGCCTTGTGGTGCAGCATGATAAAGAACGGAGTGTCGCGGTTGCGCTCGATCCAGTCCAATGCCAGGTCGGTCGTGACATCGGTCACATAGCCGGTATACGCGGTGTCTTTCCCCATGTTGATAAAGGCCGGGTTGTAATAGTGGCCCTGGTCGGGCAAAATATTCCAGTAATCAAAACCCGTGGGCTGACTGAACAAATGCCACTTGCCGACCAACGCCGTTTGGTAGCCGTGCGCTTTGAATATTTTGGGCAGCGTCACCTGCTTGCCGTCGAAGTACGTGCCGTTGTCGCGCTGGCCGTTCTGGTGTGAATACTTGCCGGTGAGGATCACCGCGCGGCTGGGGCTACACACGGAGTTCGTCACAAACGCCTTACGCATCACAGCACCCTCGCGACCGATGCGGTCGATGTTAGGCGTTTGAATCAACGCATCGCTATACGCACTGATGGCCTGGTACGCGTGGTCGTCCGCCATGATAAAGATGACGTTGGGCTTGCGTGCCCCCGTATCGGATTGCGCGTCCACCTTCCCACAAATGCCCGCCAGGAAAGCCAGCAGGCCTATAATCTTTATTGTACCTTCCATGTTTCCGTTCCGTAAGGTTTCATCCAGAATGTTTGGTCGACGACGATGCCGGTAGTACGCTCTTCGTTATCGCAGGCCTTCACACCGGCTGGACGGATCGCGCCCCAATCGAATGTCGATTGTACCGATTGGTTCGACAGGTTCACCAATCGCAGCAGGTAACCTTTACCGTCTTTCGCAGGCCGCAGCGTCGACACCGCGATCTTGTTGTTACCACCCACGCGAAACAAGGTCTTGTAGGGTACAGCATTGGTTGATACCACGGCCACCAAAGGCTGGGCGATCTCGACACTGCGCTGCTTCGCTTCATGCGAATACGGCGCCAGGGGAATAATAGAATACCGGAATGTTACCGGACCAGATTGAGAAGCCTTGTAATTTGTCGTCCACGAGTTATTCATCACCCAGGAATATACCGTCGGCGACGACGTAGCGTAACGGCTCCAAGCCAGGAACTCGCGGGTATCAGACATCCAGGCCTCGCCTTGCATCCCGCCTACTTCCAGGATCGGCGTACCCACCGTAGTGAGCAATACGTGTTGCCGTATACCGGAGATCGACACCCCGTTGTTAACCGAGTGGAAGTTCTTATTAGCACCCGACAGCTGCTCGCGTTCAGGACGAATCTCGCCAAACGGCACGTCGATCACCGTCTCGGCATTCTGCACGTTGAAGGGGAACGCAAAGCGCACACTTTCAAACTCACGTATATCTTTCTTATCGACAACGTTGGTGATATCAACACGGCTGATGCCCTTGTAGACCGTAATGTCGCGCGTCAGGCTGTGGCAACCCGGCGCATCCGACGTTACGCGCAACGTTGCCGACACCGGTCCTTCGTTCAGGCGCTCGATGCTTTTCACCGCCGCAACATACTGTGGCGACGCGGCATTGAGCCCGGTGTAGATATACTCATTCAGGCCCTTGCCGGCAGCATAGTTGATTCCACCGGCCCGCAATGCAGTGATCGCACCGTTCTGCTGATCCACCACGACCGAAACGAGGCCGTTCGATAGCGTGTTGCCCTGCAGGGTAAAGGGGGACTTTGCAACACCGGGTGATGGTTTGGCGGGTATCAGCCGGTATACAGCAGAACCGAGCGGCGGCACGTCAGCAGCCATAAACGTCCACGTGTTAATTCCTGTCTGTTGCAACCCGACGGCATTGTTTTTATCGTCTACCAGCCTCTTTTCTTTCAGGTCTTGCGTCGTCGTAAAGGTTACCACGTCTGTGCGCGGCCAAAGGTTGGTGTTAAACACCTGGATATACTGGCCGCGGTCATCCACTGCCAGCGACTTATACAATGCCCGGGTGATCTGCTGCGCAACCGAGTCGGCACGCAACGCAAAGGCCTGCTTTTGTTTCCACAATGCGCGGGTAAATTCAGAATCCGGCTCGGGTCCGCTGGCCGACGCACCCCAGGTATGTTCGGAAAACAACGCCACGTTGCGCCATGCCTGGTAAAAACTTTCCGACGGATAGCCCGCAGGGTGGGCAATCGACCACACGATCTCCAATTGGTTAAGACGCTCTGCCGTATAACGATTCAGGGACAACTCCGCCGCCGTGGACGCCGCGCCATCTTCCCAATACGGTGTGAAATCGCCCTTGAACGTCGGCAGCTTATCACCATACTCTTCTTCGAAGCGGGTGAAGAGCTCTTCCGTCGTGCCGATGTGGAACCGGGGCGATTCATATTCTTCATTCCACTTACGGATGATATCCGGCATCTCCGCGTCGGGCGGACCATTGTCGCCATGCACCGTATAGCGCAGGTACGAGTACCGGTAGGGAAACTCCTTCGCCTCCAGCGTATTCAGATACTCCCACACGGGATCGAGGCCACTCGAGGAAAGACGGCCCGCAAGCCAGTCGTGAAAGAAAGAGTACCCCTTGCCGGCAGACCAGCACAACACCTTTTCGTCCCCCGACGGCGACTGCCAGTAAAACGGATAGTCGCCCCACTCCTTGTGCGCCAGGCCGACACGGCTGCCGCCGGTTTCCAGGTAGGGTACATAGTTGGGGGCCATGGAAAAGTATTTCATGCCATTTTCAGCCATGGCCGTCACCATTCCCCACGACACCCCCGGCACGTCCGACATCATGACGGTACGCACGTCTACACCCAACGCCTGCCCCACACGATGTGCATCGTCAAACAGGTGCGTTATTTCTTCTTGCTTGCAAAGCCCCGTCAGAATATTACCCACGGCGCCGTTCAATGCGATCTGTCCACGCTTTACCGCATCCTGAAAGGCTTGCACCTGCGGCGTGCCTTTGTAGCGTGTCAGGTATTCGTTTACCGGCCACATCGTCTCTACATTCCATTTAAAACGGGCGCCCTCGGGATAATCCTTCGTCCGGGTCGCCAGCGTTACCGCGTGTTCGATGTTGCGCAGCTGCAACGTCATCACATCTTCGTGCCGGTGCGTGTAGCCGATATCCAGGTGCGAATGCGGCAGGAAGTATACTTCCCATCGCCGCGCACCTTCCATCATCAGGCTTTTCTGTACCGTGCCCTGGCGGCTTTGAAACGTAACGGCTACTTCTACAGCCTCTTCCATCATGCCCGGCGGGAACATGGCTGTAAAATTATAGAGGCCCATCTTCGAGGCGGGAATTTTTTCACGGACCTTCTTACCGCCGAACGATAGCTCCACCGTGGCACCGTCATACAACGGCGCATCAAACCTGAGTTTGTATTCGCGGCGCGGCCCCTCGGGTGTCTTCCGGTAACCTTGCGTGGGCAAGAATACGACGTCGTTGACCCGGGCCATACCGGAAAGGCTGCGCTTGCTCTTTTCATAGAATCGAATCTCGCTTAACCCATAGAAGTTTATATTCTGGTTTTTCCAGACAGCATCCTGCTTCGTCTGTTCCGTACCGTCGTGATAATAATTTCCGCGTTGCATGTCGGCCGTAATACAGAAATACTTAAACGACACGCCGCGCAG
The DNA here is from genome assembly GCF_018598185.1 of Dawidia soli. Classification (GTDB taxonomy): domain Bacteria; phylum Bacteroidota; class Bacteroidia; order Cytophagales; family Cyclobacteriaceae; genus Ohtaekwangia; species Ohtaekwangia soli. The sequence continues at coordinate 50,850 of NZ_JAHESC010000005.1, read as the reverse complement.
ATCCAGGTGGAAGTCTGCGGGTTCTTCATGGCGGCCAATGGACTCGGGCAGGATGAAATAGTCGTTCGCCCCGTCCTTGAGCGTCTCCCACTGTTTACCGTCGCGCGAATACTGTAAATATACCTTCTGCAATCCACGCCGGGTGTGGTCGTGCTGGTTATGATTCCAGATCTCCACAAAGTCCGGTGTGCGCTCCCGATCGAATTCATACAGCAACCATACCGCCCCCGCGCGCGTCTGCGGACGAGCCTGCACGGGCATGTCGGAAGGTTTGGATATCCACATCGTCTTGCCCAGATTTTGCGAAAGGTGGGAGTGGCCTTTCATGCCACTTCCATTGATGGTCTCTTCGTCATTGAACCCCGGAAACGCGCTGCTGGATTCAACCTTTATAGCGCCGGGGGCCACCGGCGTGTACACGTCTATCTGCTGGGCCGTCGCTACCCGGCAAAACACCGCCACCAGCACGCAGCTGCTGTATAAAATCTTCCTGATCACTACGCTCCTACTTTACGCTTGCCGCTTCAAGACCCCATTGTTTGTTCGGCTTGTCGCCCATGACCAGCGTCAGCTTACCACCTTGCAGCAATTCCTTCGCGGGGAATTTAAAGGAGGTCAGCGGCTTGCCGTTGAGTGTCGCCGACTGCACATATTTGTTATTGCGCGACGCGTTCATCGCCTCGATCACAAACTGTTTACCACGACCGTAACGTCCGCCCAGGTCGATGACGACCTGCTCGTACAGCGGGCTGGCGATCTCGTATACCGGCTCCGTTCGGCAGCCGCCGTCCGTCTGGAAAAGGCCGATGGACGCCATCACAAACCAGGCGCTCATCTGGCCCTGGTCTTCATCGCCCAGGTAGGCATTGGCCAGGCCGCCGCCATAGTACTCTTCCAGGATCGAGCGGCTCCACTTCTGCGTCAGCCACGGGTGGCCTACCCAATTGAACAGGAAGGCAAAGTGCATGGATTGCTGATTGCCCTGTACCACCGGATAATCCCAGTACTGATCGTTGGGCGCATTGTAGCGCCACGGCTCGCTGGCCACAAAACCCCAGTTCAAACGATCGACAAAGGCCTTCTGCCCGACCACGCCGGCCAGCGCCGGCACATCCTGCGGCACGAAGAAACTCAACTGCCAGGAGTTACCTTCCACATAGTGGTGATTGCGGCCCGACTGGAACGGATCGAACGGCTCCGTAAACACGCCTTTGCTGTCGCGTAGCTGAGCATAGCCGTTTTTAGGATTGAACGCATTGCGCCACCATTCGCCACGCTCGGCAAAGACTTTATAGTCGGCATCTTTGCCCAGCGCTTTGGCAAACTGCGCCACCGTCCAATCGTCGTACGAATACTCCAGCGAGTTGGAGAACCTGCCGAGATCAGACGGTACATATTTATACTTCATATACGACACCAGGTCGCGGTTGCCCGCAAAACCACCCGCCACGGGACCGGCCGGAGTCGTCTGCATTTTCTTCATGGCCTGAAACGCCTTCTCGGCATCAAAGTCACGGACGCCCATCTGGTACGCCGACACCATCAACGGGATTTCGTGCTCGGCCACCATCACCGGTATATATTCCATTCCGGCCGGACCTTTGGCCAGCCAGCCGCTGACGTCGTACATCGCGAGCTGCGAGTTCACCCACTTCGACGACCACTCCGGCGTCGCCAGGTTCCACAGCTGATTCAGGTTCCAGAATGTATTCCAGAAGGCGTCGCAACCCAATGCCAGGTGGTTGGGGTTACTGAATTTCTGCTTGGTCTCGTCCGGCGCCATCCACTCACCGTTTACGTCGCTCCACGTATTGCGGCACAGCGAGCGGAAAAAGTTGGTATAAAACCGCACCTTCTCCAACCGGTTGCTGGTCGTAACAGTGATGCGCGACAGGTAGCCGTTCCACACCTTCTTCTGGTTTTCCACCACGGCGTCGTACTTCCAGCCGAAAGGCCTGGCAATTTCCTTCTCCAGGTTCTCGCCCGCGTTTGCAATGCTCACCAGCGAAACACCCGACCGCGCCTGTACAACCGCCGACTTCTTCGTGTCGAACTCGACATATACACCCGCATCCTTCAGGTCCTTTCCCTGCAGCTTGCTGATGTCTACCAGCTCGTCGTTGAGCCACCCGCCGATCTTCTTGATGGGCTGGTCGAATTCAATGACAAAATTCACAGTATATTCTTGGTCGGCATCGTTGCTCCACACCGTGGGACGGGGTGAGATCTGGTGGCTGCGGCCCTCGATGCGGTAATCGTTTACTTTCCTGATCTCAACGTCCAGCAATTTATAGTCGTATTCGGCCTGCACATGCAGATCGATCATAACACGGCCATCCTGGTCCTTTGGAAAGGTATAGCGCTGAAAACCCGCGCGCTCCGTAGCCGTTACTTCAGCCCAGATGCGGGTATCGGGCATGTATACTTTATAGTAGCCCAGCGGCGCTTCTTCCGTCGCCTTGTCGATGCGCGACCGGTAACCTCCGTCGGGATCGAACTCGCCCCCTACTTTCGTCTGCAGCGCACCATTGGTCGGCATCATACCCAGACCGGCCATGGTCCACTCGTGGATGTGGGTAAAGCTGCCGATCGTCTCGAACGTCGGCTGATAACCTGCCTGCCAGCCCATGTTCTGGTTGTCGGGGCTGAGCTTTACCATGCTGAAGGGCATCCACGGTCCGGGCGCGATCATCCAGCGCGAGTGCGCGGTGCCGATGCGCGTGTCGACATAGTCGGCCGGAGTTTGTACTTTACCGGGCGTGCGTTGCACAGCACCCGCTTCGATTTCTTTGCCATTGACCAGGATGCGATACTGGCTCGTGGTGGCTTTCGCAACGGCTGGCATAAGCGCTTCCAACTGGTAGCGGGCCGAGTCCAGCATGCTTTGCAAGATGATCTTGCCATCGAGCTGTACCTCCAGGCGCGGATGGCCGGCCAGGTGCTCGACATCCACCAGCAGCGGCTGCATGTTCTTCTTGCCGTCTTTCAATTCATAGGCAGCGGGCTTTACGCTGCGCAAAAACACATCGTCATTCATCGTCAGCGTAACACCGTTGGGACCTTCCAGGCGGATATGATCAAATACCACCCACGATCCTTCCAGCACCGTGATCATGATCCCGTTGCCACCGCGGCGGATCACGCCTTCCCGCAACGGGATCTCCAGCACACGCTCCGCATGGGCGGGAGCACCTCCCGTCAGCGATGCATCGGCTTTACCTTGCAGTAGGAATTTCTCGAATTGTTGCTCATTGATCCCCACCTTCAGCAGCGACTTGCGCGGATGCGCATCGACCAGGTCGATCACCAGCTTCCACGGGCCACCCGCCGGCAGTGTCTTTATACCAAACAGAATGTTGATCTCGTGCGTACGCCAGCCCGACGTACCCCACGTGCCCCCCCAGGTGTCGTCGGGGCCGGGAAGCACATACGGAAAGTCGTTCGCGGCATTTGAACGACCGACCAGGAAAAAGCGGTCTTCGAAACCGAAATCCCGGCTTAGAAATTTCTTATAATCTGCAGGCCCGAGCGCCAGGTCGGCGGCAGCGTTGTCGTTCTTGCCAATGCTCCAGATGTCGGTGGCTGCGGCACGATCGATGCCGATCAATGAGAGAAGTACGAGAACAATGAATCTATTCATTACGCTTAAATGGTTTAACCCTCCCCGGCCTGCGTTACGGGCCGGGAAGGGTATAAATAAAAATTATTCAATACCGACCCAGGTCACCAGGGTGCCGTTCATGGTATGGTTACCGGTCTTGTCGAGGATCGACGTGCCCAGGTTCAGGTTCAGCGGCCAGTAGGCCAGCAGGCCCTGCTCATCCGCGGCAAAGTCCCTGCCCGTATCGGCCGTGATCTGCTCGGGTGTTTTCACAATATTCCACAGGCTCACCTGACGCACCTCCCCGGCAAAGAACCGCCCTTCGTACGTAGGATGGGTTCCGATCTTGATGTGTGTTTCAGGCTTCACGTTCATGCGGTTCTTGGCCCCGCTGACGGTCATCCGCGCCACTCCGTCTACGTAAAATACGACATTCTGTCCATCAAACGTAAAGCTGAGGTGATACCATACTTGTGGCTGGAACGCAAAACCTACGTTGCCGCCTACCCAGCCGCCGTTGTGTACATAGGCCTGCAAGGTGCCCAGCGCGTTGTAACGCGTGATGAACCCGCCGGTCACGTCTTCACCAGTGAACAGGTTACCGCCGGTCATGTCCTTAAAACGTACGTCGAACTCGATGGTAAACTTATCGCGGATATCGTACTCGGCAATGGTGCCGATGTCCATATTGCTGCCTACGCCAAAAGACGGATAACCGGGCTTGATAGTGTTGCCCTGATAGTTTTCCATCGCTGTCTGCAAAATTGCCAGCGCGTTTTCAAAAGCATCGTCCGGGCTATTGTTGAGAATATAACGGGCCCATTCGATCTGCGCCGTCAGCTGTGCTTTCGAGCCCGGCGCCAGGTTGCCTTCCTCAAGGCCTTCTTCCGTGTTGGCCAGCAGCGCTTGGGCCTCGTCGATCTTTCCCACCAGCGCGCTACGGGCGGCCGAGTCGGCGGCGTCGTCATCGCTGCAGGAAACTATGGCAATGCTGAACAGCGCCAGGATCAGGAATATATTTCTGGTTAACATAGGTATTTCAGTTGAAGTTCTTGTCTGGATTAATACTCCGGGTTTTGTCCCAACGTTTCAGGATCAGGCATACCGTCGAACTGCAGTTGCGGAATAGGGCGCACCAGGTGGTGGTCCTGAATGTTCGGCGCTGCGTCCGGATTATACGCCCGCACACGCTCGAGCAGTTTTCCTGTGCGTTTCAGGTCATACCAGCGCTGGAACTCGCCGCCCAGCTCACGGCCGCGCTCGTCCAGGATGAAGTCAATGCTCATGTCGGCGTCGGAAACCGTCATCTCGGCCTCATGGCCCGGGGCGATAACGCGCGCACGCAGGTCGTTGATATACTCTGCAGCGGTACCGGCGGCACCCAGGCGCAGGTGCGCCTCGGCAGCGATTAGGTATATTTCGCCCAATCGTATGATCGGATAGTTGCGGGCAGAGATGTTGGACAAATCGCTGGGACGCGTCTGGTCGTCAAACTTGGTGAGGCCGACAAACGTACCGCGGTCTTTGGGAACACCGGCCGCGTCGTACATATCGCTCATATCGAAGACCGTATACTTCGGAGCCATGGCTGCGCGCTGACCCGCCGTCAATACACCGGTGTACAAATACAATGCCGTATCGGAATACAGCGTCTTCATTTCCGGAAACACCGAGGTATCGTCGGTCGGGTCGTTGTACAGCCACACCCACTGATGTCCCTGGGACCAGCGCAAGTCGGCCTCCTGGTTGAATAACGAGATATAGTATTTGGAAGGCATGATCTGGCAACCGCCGAAGCCGGTATAGCCCAGCTCTGTTTTCACGCCGGCAAAGCGGTCGATGTGCATGGCGTATGCTTGCCAGTACCAGCTGCCGCCGGCACCAAAGGCATCGTCGTCGCTAAACTCCGCCGTCCAGATGAATTCCTTATTGACCTTCCTGGTCTCGTCCCACAGTGCCGTCCAGGACGGTTCAAGATCATAACCATGATTTTTGATGACGTCCTCCGCCATGTCCGCAGCCTTTTGCCAGTCGCCATGGTACAGGTACATCCGTGTGAGCAGCGCCTTTGCCACGCCCTGATCTACACGCCCAAGCTCGTTTGTTTTGGGTGGCAGAATGGTGATGGCCTCTTCCAGGTTAGCGATAATTTTTGTATAAAAATCCTCTCGCGTAGATCGCTCTGCCCGAAGGCCTTCTTCTACATCGGTCGATGTCGGCAGGTAGGTGTCGCCCCATTGTTCCGTCACGTGCCACAGAAAAAATGCCTGTAACGTCAGCACCTCGCCCTTGCGGCCTTCTTTTACCTTCGGGTCGCGATAGGACATGTCCGGGTAGGTTTCCAGGAACAGGTTGCAGTTCCACAAAGCTTTGTAAAAATGGTTCCAATACCAGGCAACGTCCGCACTGTTGGCATCGAGCCCCAGGTAATCCGTTACCGGGGTGCCGGCAGAGTTCTTGCCCCGGAGCCAGGTGTCGGCGCCATTCTCGGTAATAAAGCCCAGGCTGAAGGTACCGCCATAGACATTTAGTTTTTTGTACAGCAGGTGCACGAGTGACTCACTTCCCTCCTCGGTTTCAAATACCGCTACCGTGGGGCCGTACGACTCCTCGTCCAGGTAGCTTTCGGAGCACCGGATCGTGCCGAAGGTGAAAGCAATCACCAATGCGCTATAAAGTAACTTTTTCATCCTTTTACGATTTTATAACTGAAAGTTGAGGCCCATGATATATTGCGTCTCGTTGAACTGGATGCCATCCTCGCGCCAGTAATCCCAGTAGCGGAACGGAGCATTGACCGTAGCATAGACACGCAACTTGCTGATCGCGTTTTTGAGCAGGGCGTTGTTCACGGTATAGCCCACGGTAATGTTCCGCAGGTCTATATAATCATTGCTGTGATAGGCGGTTGCCGACATATACCGCATGGTCTGGCCGGCCACCGGACGCGGCGATCGGTTGGTCGGGTTCTCAGGCGTCCAATAATCGACGTTCACCGTGTTCCAACGGCCCACCTGGCCCGGCCACGTGGTGGCTTTATAGCTGTCGAACGTAAGCGCGCCGATCTCCGCATACATATCGAAGGTAAAATCGAAGTTCTTCCAGTTGATCGTCGACTGGATGGAGCCCATCCATTTCGGGCGACCGTTGCCGATGATCACGCGATCGTCGCCGTCGATCTTTGCATCGCCGTTCATGTCCACTACTTTCACTTCACCTGGCTTCTGCCCGTAGATAGCAGCTACGTCGGCTTCGTCTGTCTGCCAGATGCCGGCTTGTTTGTAGTCGAAGCGTACGCCCGACACAGGCTGGCCAATCCACCAACCATTGTTGATATCCTTGTCCAGGCGCGGATCATACAGCTCGATCATCTCTTCCTTGTTGCGGTAATACGTCGCGCCGACTGTCCAGCGGAAAGAACCTTTGTCGACCGCCACGGCGTTCAGCGCGATTTCCAGACCGGTGTTTTGTGTACGGCCTACGTTCTCCCAGGCTTTGTCAAAGCCGCTGGTGTAGGGCAGCTTCCGCTCGTTCAGCAGGTCAGACGTTTTCGATTTATAGTAGTCGATCGTGCCGGTGATGCGGTTGTCGAAAAGGCCAAAGTCGATACCGAAATCGAGTGACTTCGTCTTTTCCCATGTCAGGTCGGGCGTCGGACGGATGCCCGGCTCGAGCCCGGGGTAATGTACCTCGCCGCTTTCGGTGTTGAATGTCACAAACGACACATTCAGCGCACCACGGGTGGCGTAGGCGCCGATCGACCGGTTGCCGCTTACCCCATAGCTGGCGCGCAGCTTCAGGTCGGAAATGACCGGGACATTCTCCTGTACGAACGTTTCTTCAGACGCACGCCATGCCAGTGCAAACGACGGAAAGAAATCCCACCGCTGATCTTTCGAAAGCTGCGAGGCGCCGTCCTGGCGGAACGTTACCGTGGCCATATACCGGTCGTTGTAGGAGTAGTGAGCGCGGCCTACATACGAGATCATCTGCGTGCGGGTGAACGCCGAGCCCAGGGTTTTACTGTCGCTCAGCGCACCCATATTAAACCACTTATAGCCAGCCAATACCTGGTCTCGGGCGCTGGCAGAATTGTTAATAGCCTCAACGTTCTGGATCTCGTACACCCCTAATACATCGATAGCATGTTTGCCGAACGTCTTCTTGTAATTCAATACGTTGTTCCACATGTAGTCCGCATTGCGGTTGTTTTGCGTGCTCACCCAGTTCCGGGCGTCGTTATATCCCCACCAACGCTGGTCATAGTACTGCCCCATGGCATAAAAACCGGGATTGTACGAGAAGTTGGTGCGGAAGGTCAGCCCTTTGGTAATGTCAAACAATGCATATCCTTTCAGGAAAGCTCTCCAGCTTTCGCGACGCTCGTCATAGACGTCGTTGCTTTCCGTCGCAAAGGGATTCTTGACGATCGGATCGCCCATGTCGTTGTTCAGAGAGCCGTCTTCGTTGTAGATCGGGATCAGCGGTGACATCTGCAGCAGCAGGGGCAGCGGATCGGGCTTCGCTTTTTCACGGCTGTAATACAACCTGGCCGCCAATCCAACCTTCATAAACTTCGCGACCTGGTGATCGAGATTCATGTTGACATAATATTGATTTGAATAAGCGCCGTCAAAGCGGGCATCGTTGTTCCGGGCGTTGAGCTGGATCTTGTATTGCGTTGTGGGGGTTCCGGAGGAAACCGTGACCGTATGGCTCGTCCAATGTGTCGGGCGCTCGAAATACTCGCCCACCCAGTCGGCGTCAACCTTGCCCAGGTTGGCAAGCTCCGTACCCAGGAATATCTTGGGATCGTCTTCTACGCTGGACCATGTGCCGGCGGCCCGGTAAGCTTCGCGCTTCATGGCCACGTACTGGTCTGCGTTCATCGGATCGTAGGTATGGTAGTTTGCCTTGCCGATGCCCGTAAACATATCATAGCTCACGACGGTCTTACCTTCTTTCCCTTGCTTGGTCGTAATAACAATTACACCGTTCGCACCCTGTGCACCATACAGCGAAGTAGACGACGCGTCTTTCAGTACGTCTACCGACGCGATGTCGGTCGGGTCGATGGTATTGAGACCGCCGTAGTACGGCATGCCGTCCAGGATGATGAGCGGATCGTTGCCCGCCCGCACCGAACGCGTACCCCGTACACGAATGTCGTTACCGCTCACGCGAACACCCGGCACGCCGATCAAGGCGGCTCTGATATCGTTTGCCGGTATGCGCATCAAACGGTCGGTGCCAAACGATGAAACCGCACCGGTCACGTCCGACTTCTTTACGGTCTGATATCCCATGACGACGATCTCCGACAGTGTTTCCAGGGACGGGTTCAGGGCGATGTTGATCACTTCCTGATCTCCCACGACAACCTCTTCCGACAGGTAGCCCACAAACGAAAACACCAGTACCGTATTCTTATCGGGCACGGTCAGCGTATAGTTACCCTCGGCATCGGCCATGGTGCCTTGCGAGGTGCCTTTGATCACGACGTTAGAGCCTGGCAGCACTTCGCCATCGGGCGACGTGATCCTGCCTCGCACCACGATTCCATCCTGCACGTCGGCTGCGATCGCTGCCCGCGGGGCACCGATCACGCTACCCGGCGCGACAGTAAACAAGAGCATGCTACACCATGCCCAACAGGTAATTAATCTCTTCATACAAGGAGGTTTAGGTAAAAAATTGTTGATATGTTCATACAATTAATAAGGTACACGTGCGGGAATTTTTTTACCTGCCCTGGTCTTACTTCTCTTTCTTCCAGATCCGCTCTATCTCTTCCAGGGTCTTCCCCTTCGTTTCAGGTATCATCTTATAAGAGAAGACCAGGAGTATCACAGCGTTGACCATAAAGATCCAGAATGTATAGGCGCCGCCCAGGTCCTCCATCATGACGGGAGTCCACTGCGTGATCAGCGCCACACCGATCCATAACACCACGGTCGCCAGCGACATGGCCACACCGCGCGTTTTAGTGGGGAATATTTCGGAAATGATAACCCAGGGAATAGGTCCCAGAGACGATGCGAAGGAAGCGATGTAGCCGATGATAAAGATCATCAACCAGGTGTTATTGCCAACCTGCAGGTAAAACAACAGACCGATGGCCGCCAGGCAGATCACCATGCCCGACACGCCCCACAACAACAGCGAGCGCCGGCCGATCCGATCGATGAACGCAATGGCCACAAAAGTAAAAATGGTGTTGGTGGTACCGATGATCACGGTCTGTACCAGCGCGGCGTCCTGGCCCATGCCGATGCTCTTCAGGATCTCCGGGGCATAATAGATGATCGCATTGATGCCGGTGATCTGCGAGAACAACGCCAGCACGACACCGACGATCAGGGCTGCGCGCAGCCCTTTTGAAAACAGCTCGCGCACGGTACCTTTCTCTTCGTGCAATGTATTACGGATATCCTGCAACACGATGCGCGCCTGGGTATCGCCGTTGAGCCGCCGAAGGATGTTCAGGGCCTCGTCGAGGCGGTTTTTGCTGGCCAGCCAGCGCGGGCTTTCGGGCACCAGGAAGAGCAGGCCGAAAAAGATGATGGCAGGCACTACCTCCGAGCCCAGCATATACCGCCAGCCCAGCTCCACATTCCAGGCCTCGTCACCCATACTGGCGATCTTCATGTTGATGAAGTAGATCAGGTTGATCCCGATCACGATCGCCAGCTGATACAACGTCACCAAGATACCGCGATGCTTCGCCGGCGCCACCTCGGCAATATACAGCGGCGACAACATAGACGCCGCGCCCACGGCCACACCGTTGATGAAACGGGCGATGACAAATTGCGTGAGGTTTGCCGGTACGGCCGAAGCCACGGCCGACAGCGCAAAGATGATCGCCGTCAGGATCAGCACTTTCTTGCGACCGATGGCGTCGCTGATATACCCCGTACAAAGCACCCCGAAGATACAACCCCAGATCGCACTCGACGCGGCCCAGCCCGTCATAGCCGCAGAAAGCTGAAATTTGGTTTGCAGATAGCCGATCGCACCTGCGATCACCGCCGTATCGTATCCGAACAGCAAACCACCAAAGGCCGCCACGAGCGATACCGTTACGACAAACCGCATGTTGGCCTGGGGGCTTTCATTGACCAGACCTGCTTTTTCTATTTCCGCTGCTTTTGCATTTACTTCCATAAGACCTAAAAATTTGGCGTCATCCGATATTCTCGTGTTCGCGTACTTCCTGCACACATTGTTACGCGGTCGTTTCCTTCCGTACAAATGCTTTGATCGTGGCACACTGCTGTCCGGCAGACTCACCGTGCGGGCGGATGGTATAGTCACCGACGGCCGCCGGTATGATAAACGTTTCCGCATAGTGCACCACAAACGGTTCAAATGCCTGCGACGGACTTTCCACGATCGCCTCGCGTCCTTCGATCAGGTTGAGCACATTCACCGTATTGCCCGTGTGATGCGGCACCGTGCCGGTAAACCAATGCCGCCGCGTTTCGATGAACTGCGATGCGTGCAGACCCGTCCGCTCTTCGGTCCAGCCGTCGCCTTCGGCAATCTTCTCTACCGCATTGACCAGGTTCTTTTTCGTCCACTCCGTCTGGCGGTCCCATTGAATGACTTTCTCGCCGTGATCGATGTGGATCGGGCGCGGCTTGCCGTCAAGCCCTAACCGATCCCAGTCCCACAGCTTAAAGGTGAAGATGTACGGCGTGGCACTGATTTCCAGCACCATACTGTTACGCCCCGAGCAATGTATCGTACCGGCGGGAATAAGCACATGGTCGTGTTTCCTGACGGCAAACTTATTGACGTATTTGTCCGCGTCGAACTTGCTTGTCTGCTGTGCTTCGCGCAGCTTGCCGATCATCTCCGAAGGATCGATATCGTTCTTCAGTCCGAGATAGACCACCGCATCTTCGCGGGCATCCAGCATATAGTAACTTTCGTCCTGCGTGTAGTCCAGTCCGAAGTGCTCTTTGATATATTCTTTTGTAGGGTGTACCTGCAGGCTCAGGTTGCCGCCCTCGATGGTATCGAGAAAATCGAAACGAATCGGGAACTCCTTTCCAAAACGTTGGAAAACATGCTGACCCAGCAATGCCTGCGGGTAGGCGAACACCAGGTTGATGGAAGGTATCTCCACCACATGCTGACCGAATTGCAGCAACAGGCTGTTCTCCTCGGGTACACAGTCAAAACACCAGGCAAAATTCGCCGCCGATTTGTCGAGGTCGCATACTTCTTTCATCCACTGCCCGCCCCATGGGCCCGGGTCGAAGAACGGCACCACACGGAAAGGTCTGTTCGATGCCAGCTTCAGCCCGCTCATAACGGAGGTGCCGCGCACGAGCTTCGGCGCGTCGTGTTTGTTCGTATCCAACACATAGTTCCAGGAATCCATCAGGGTTTGTTTGTGGCGATCCAGAACACGCCAGTCGATAAAGAACCCTTGTTTATATTGCTGCGAGAACGTAGCCTGCTGGTTATGCACGCCGAGGTTGTTCACCTCGTGCCGGCGCATGCGCAATTGGATCTCCCACCGCGCCATGTCGGCATATACCAGGATATCACCCCGGCCGACCACCGCGGCGGCGCCCGCGCCCACTACCACGGTTACGCCGTGGCCGGAGGCGACCTGATCGTTGAGCGTCCTGGCAGCCTTTGGAATAAAGTAATCCTGGATCTCCCGTGCCGTCAGCTTGCCAAAAACACGATCGTCTGTCAGATCCGGTTGTACCATCCTGCGAATGTCATCCTCCTGCTTGAAAGCCTCGCGCGTCACGACAAAGGCGTCGTAGGTCAAGGCATCACGCAAGATCTTTTCCAGCGACTCCAAATATACCCCCTGGTAGCAGTCGACCACCAGCACGACGTTCGGCTGACGTTCTCTTTTTTCGGCAATATGTTTTTGAAGTTGTGCGCATACGTGCTCCCAACCCGCCCAACAGTTTTCGCCTGTAGCCTCCACCGGGATCGCCGGATATTTGTCATAGTTTGACGTTGCCTTTGTTTCCGTACGCTCGGTTGCTGCTGCCAGCTCGCTTCTGTTCGTCATGTCGCTCTTGTCTGTCTTTTTAGAATTGTCTATATATTCAAACATGGTAAAGGGCATCCCAATCCACCCTGCCGGAATTTACAAAAAAACGCAGCCGGCAGGTCAAACCCTTTTTCCATGGGGTGCTCCCGACGCCGTTTCCGCACATTCCTTAATCCAATGTTCATCTTGTCATAACATGTGTGTATGTATGAACATTGTACCGATGCCAAAACTAGCGCAATTGTTTGAACCGCCAAAAAAAGGCGGATCTTTTTATACCAGCGGAGCAACAGCGGGACTATTTTGTTCACGGCACGGGCCGTCCTGTTACTTTTCCTGACAGCCTTCGGCTCACTGTGTACGCAATGTTTGCGGGCACAGGCCGGAATACATTTTCTCTGCGTTTGTATGCTCCCGACCAGGGTAGCGCAAAGAATTCCGTACCTTTAAACATTCCTTTGTTTGCAAAGTTACGGCGGGATGCCCGGGAACTGTTGAATACATTCAGCATCCCGCACCGCCAGGGTCCGGATTGCCGGGGATACCGGGATGCGGAGAATAACGATGACGAAGGAATCGCTAATGGATGTTTCTCAATGACCCGAAAAAAAGCAACAGTCTTTTCAGCCTTGTTCCTGGCGACGGCATTATCCGGTGTATTTTTTACAACGGGCTATCCGATCGTTTTTACGTCGGGTGAACTCGAAAAGATCAGTTCCGGTTACGACAGCGCGGTATTCAACCCGCTGAAGTGTTATGATATGAGCGACGGAACCTGGGCGGTTTATCTAAACATCGACAAAAGTGATTTTAGCGAGCTTACTTCTGCGCTGCCACCGTATAAATTATGGAAGGTAATTGATGTCGCGGCGTTAAAGAACATACAGGCAACCTGGAACTTTAAACCCACGGGCGGCGATATGGCTACCGTTGCCAGCTCGATGATCATTGTCCACGACCAAAAAATAGTGTTTGAGGCCGGAATCGTTCTGGATGAAAATGTTGTCGGGCTGCAAAGCCGAGAATTTGGATGGGCTGAATGGGCCGGGGAAGAAAATTTTACCAAGAGTCTGAAAGACTTCAAAAAGGTTCTATCCCCAGTTGTCTTTCTCTAAGCATTTGTTAGATTGAGCGCCCGAAAAAAAAGCATAACGAAAAACAACAATGACGAAACACCTGATCTTATATGTTCCCATGCTGCTCTGGCTCATGGGGTGCGACAAAAAGGAGATATTGAAGACCAGTCAAATGGAGCAGATCCGGGTGGAAGAGAATATTCCTGCACAAACATCCAATGCTACGATCATCAGTGATCGCGAGGTGGTAAAGCAGTTTGTGGAAGCCGTCAACAACGGCGAGCTGGAATCGATCAAGTTCTCTCCGAAATGGCGGATCTTGATAACCGACAGCGAGGGCAATGTACATTTGGTTTTCTGTAGCCGGCACGAGTTCAAGTATAAGGGAGAGACCTACAAGTCGGAGGATGACCTTGAGAAGATCCTCCAGCGTCAATGATGCGATCGTTCGTGGGTGACCCCGCGACTGATCTACCCGTGGGCTTCTCCCTGGAGACTTGAAGCTCACATTACTGTACGGCGAGAGAACCGGCCCGAAACCGGCTACTGTCGCCGATCTATCCGGCGGCCACGCCCGGCACCGCGCAGTCCTACCAATACCCTCCACAGAGTTTATGGTCTTTCCCAGGAGTATACCCTGAAAAATCCGGTATAGTACCTCTTTACAGATTTAATATTCAATAGATATCCAATAGTTTAGTAAGTTTATTTCAATAGATATTCAATAGTATAATAGATATTGAATATCTATTTGAAATACTTTTTTCCTTAAAATTTAAATTATTTAGTATATAGACAGATGTCTGTCTTTTCCTAAATTCGGCTCAGACACCGTTATCATTTTGGATGTTGTCTAAAACCCTCTCGTTACCCGTAAAACCAATCGATTATGCCCTTTCTGGAAGGACCATTTGCCTTTACCGGCAAGCTTGACATGTTGAGCGCTTACCGCATGCGCGGCGTCGACAAGATCGTCGTTCGTCGCAAAGGCGGTCCCAGCCGCGAAAAAGTAAAAACCAGTCCCAGCTTTAAAAATACACGCCTGACGATGTCGGAGTTCGGCGGCTGCTCCCGCCACGGCAGTTATGTGCGGATGGCGTTGCTTCAGATCCGGCATCTGTCGGATTATAATTTTGGCTCCGACATCAACAGCGTCATGCGCCAGGTACAACTCCGTGACGGCACCGGCGAGTGGGGCCGTCGCCGGATCACGCTCTCCGAGCACACGCGGTTGCTGGAAGGTTTCTCCACCACGCGAAAAGCCCCCAGCTTCGACTCCATCGTGCGGGCGCCGATATACTATACCCTGGATCGGCAAAAACGTTCGGCGCGTGTGGATCTCCCCGAGCTGCTCCGCGATATTAATTATTTCCCGCGGAACAACCACGCGATGTTCCGCCTGACCATCACGTTGGGCATTGTGCCGGACGTGACCTTTGACGTGCCGTCTAAAGAATACCTGCCGCCGGCGTGGTATAGCATGGCATGCCATTCCATCAGCGCTTCGACGCCCTGGAACCCTTCGTTGGAAGGTATGGATTCGACCACGCTGGAGCTCGCCATGAACATGCTTCCGCCGGACGATTCCTGGACGTTGATGCTCTCGATCGGAATCGAGTATGGCGCGTTTCACCGGCATGGAGAGATCGCCGAAGTACGACGCTTTGGCGCGGCGAAGATCATGGCCCTGCAGGGAAAGAACGGGGCGTCCGGCGAGAACGACGCAACGGGGGAACCGGGCGAGGACACGGCGCTCATAGAGGCTGTGATGCCGTCGGAACATGCCCTTTCTCCGGCCCCGGAAAGCCGCCACGACGACGTTCCGCCTCCGGCAATACGGTATGTATACACGGCGACAACAGAATCTGTTACAAAAAGACAAGAGCCCAGGGTTTATCACTATACCGTGCCGGCAACTATATCGAAAGATGCAGACACAGCCTGCGACGGCGCGACGAACAGCGCGCCGCGTCGTGTGGGTACGCGTATAAAAAAAGTATGGCCGGATGAGACGCTCAAACCGGCCAGACAGGCTCCACTCGTAAATAAAAGATCCTATAGAATATGCAGCGCCTGCAATACTTCTACGATGCCGTTGGGCAGCGCCACGCCGCTAAAGAATATTCCCACGCAAAAGACCTTGTGGTCGGATGCCGCGCGGCGGATGGCCAGGGGCAGCGAGCTTACCGACAAGGCGGAGAACAACAGGGCAAACAACACGGTGAGCAGCAACGCGACGGCGGGCTGTTGCACCACGAAGAGCAGCGCCATGACCGGCACGATCAGGAACAGGCTGCCGTAGAAGGTCCTGCGCATGCCCAGGCGCGTCACGACGTTGCTGGCGGGCCACGACGCGATGGCTGACAGCACTAAGATGTATACCAGCAGCACCCGGCCGTTGGCGGCGTATAACCAGGCGCCTATGCGGGGTTGCAGCACATCGGGCAACAGGTTGAACAAGACTGTGGTGGCCGTGCCCAACGCTATACCCAGAAAGAAGATATAACTATAGCGGGCGGTGCCCAGCGTGGCGTCCGCATCCTGCTCTTCTTCTCTGCCGGCCTGGGCTTTGAACAGGTGCAGGGAGTTTTTTTTCAGGGCCAGGCCCGAGAGTGCCACCACGGCGCCGCCCGCCATGAACGTGGCCGGCGCACCGACGTAGTCGATGATGTCGACGATAACGGGCTCCAGGGCGTATACCAGGTTGCCGATGATCGTGAGGAAGGCCATGGCCCGCGGCAGTTGCTCGACGGGCGTAAAGAGCTCCAGCGTGGACAGGGCCGGGCTGGTAAAGATGCTCATGGCGATCAGCCAGCAAACGATGAGGATGGGCAGTACCCACTTGAAGGTTTCGCCGGGGTGTGCCAGCAAGGTGAAGGCGACGGCCATGAAGATCATGGCGGCGAAGCTGATGCCCGCCGAGATGATGGGAATGCGATGGCCCTTCTCGACGCGGTAGCGGTCGCCCAGCATGCCCGCGATGGGTGGTGTGACTGTGAGGATGATGGCTTCGGCGACGATCAGCAGAAGCGAGAACTGCGTGAATTGAAATTCAACGAGCAGCTTTGGTTGATAGCGTTGGTACGCGATCCAGCCGATGACCACCGAGGCATACAGGGCGGCCAAACTCCAAAGCTGCTTCCACCGGATCTCCGGCTCGGGTTGGGTAGCAGCAAATATTTCCATACAGGGTGTTAGATGCTGTATCTACGTACCCCGGGGGGACAGTGGATTTCCGCACGGGCGGATTATTCCAGGCGCCGCCTTTTTGCCCCTGTTTTCCGCGTGGTCGTATGCGCATTTTCTTTATTTTTGCGGCCTTACGGGCGCCCGCAGTGGCTTTAAACGCAGCAAAAACGGTGCTTCGTGTGACCCCATACCCTATTGATATGCTTTCGACAACGTATAATCCTGCAGAAGTAGAAGACAAGTGGTACCAGTACTGGATGAAAAAGGGCTTTTTCCATGCCAAGCCGACCTCCGGGAAAGAACCGTACACCATCGTGATCCCGCCGCCGAACGTCACGGGCGTTCTGCACATGGGCCACATGCTGAATAACACCATCCAGGACGTGCTGGTGCGCAAGGCACGCATGGAGGGCAAAGAGGCCTGCTGGGTGCCGGGTACCGACCATGCTTCCATCGCTACCGAAGCCAAGGTTGTGGCCATGCTGCGCGAACGCGGCATTAAGAAGTCCGACCTCTCCCGCGACGAGTTCCTGAAATACGCCTGGGAGTGGAAAGAAAAATACGGCGGCATCATTCTCGAGCAGCTGAAGAAGCTCGGCGCCTCCTGCGACTGGGACCGCACCCGGTTCACCATGGACCCCGACTATTACGAGGCGGTACTGGATGTCTTCGTCGACCTGTATAACAAAGGCTATATCTACCGCGGCATGCGCATGGTCAACTGGGACCCTGCGGGCAAGACCGCGCTATCGGACGACGAGGTGATCCACCGCGACGTGCCCTCGAAGTTATACCACATCCGCTACGCCATCGAAGGCAGCCCGAACGAGTATGTCACCATCGCCACGGTACGCCCGGAGACGATCATGGCCGACTCCGCCATCTGCGTGAACCCCGCCGACGAGCGTTACAAGCACCTGAAGGGTAAACGTGCGCTGATCCCGCTGATCAACCGCGCCATCCCTATCATTGAAGACGACTATGTGGCGATGGACTTCGGTACGGGCTGTTTGAAGGTGACGCCCGCGCACGACATGAACGACTACGAGCTGGGCCGCAAGCACAACCTGGAAGTGATCGACATCTTGAACGAAGACGGCACGCTGAACGCCCGGGCACAGCTATACATCGGCGAGGACCGGTTCATCGCGCGGAAGAAGATCGCCAAGGAGCTGGAGGCTACCGGTTTCCTGGTGAAGGCCGACGAGTATACCAGCCACGTGGGCTTTTCGGAAAGAACGGATGCCGTGATCGAGCCGCGCCTGTCGCTGCAGTGGTTCCTGAAGATGGACACCATCACCCGGCCGGCATTGGAGCACGTCATGAACGACGACATTCAGCTGATCCCGCCGAAGTTCAAGAATACCTACAACCACTGGATGAGCAACGTGCGCGACTGGTGCATCTCGCGCCAGCTGTGGTGGGGCCACCGCATCCCGGCCTGGTATAACGCGGCCGGCGACCACGTGGTGGCGAAGACGGAAGCCGAAGCGCTGGCGCTCTTCCAGGCCAAGAACCCGAACATTACCGCCGCCGAGATCCGCCAGGACCCCGACGTGATGGACACGTGGTTCTCGAGCTGGCTGTGGCCGATCGCGGTGTTCGACACGACGGTGTTTAAAGACGGCAACGCGGGCAACGCCGATCTGAATTACTTCTACCCTACCAACGACCTGGTGACCGCCCCGGAGATCCTGTTCTTCTGGGTGGCACGGATGATCATCGCGGGCTACGAATACCGCGGCACCATGCCGTTCAAGAATGTATACCTGACGGGCATCGTGCGCGACAAGCAAGGCCGCAAGATGTCGAAGTCGCTGGGCAACTCGCCCGACCCGCTCGACCTGATCGCCAACTTCGGCGCCGACGCGGTGCGTACGGGCATGCTGTTCAGCTCGCCTGCGGGCAACGACCTGTTGTACGATGAGAAGCTGATCGAGATGGGGCGGAACTTCAACAACAAGGTCTGGAATGCCTTCCGGTTTTTGAAGGGCCTGACGGTAGCCGACATACCGACGCCGGAGGAAAATGCCACCGCTGTCGCCTGGTTTGACGCGCAGCTGCAAGCCTCGCTGACAGAGCTGAACGACCACTTCGGAAAGTTCAGAATGTCGGATGCCGTGAATGCGGTGCGCAAGCTGGCGTGGGACGACTTCTGCTAGTGGTATATTGAAGCGATCAAACCGGAGTTTGAAAAGCCCATCGACCGGGCGACGTATGACCGATCCGTTGGTTTCTTCGAAACGTTGCTGAAGGTGATGCACCCGTTTATGCCGTTCATTACCGAAGAGCTATGGCACGAGCTGCAAGAGCGCACCGAAGACGACTGTGTGATCAAGGCTGCATGGCCTGTGGTGAGATCGTTGGCACCGCGGGAAGACGACCTGATGCTGGAAGCACGGCTGGCGTTCGAGATCATTTCCGAGGTTCGGAATATGCGCAATGCGAAAGGCATGTCGCCGAAAGAGGCATTGACACTGCTTGTAAAGAACGGTGAGACGGTACCGGTGAAGGCGTTCTGGCCGGTAGTGAAAAAGTTAGCGAACCTGGATGACATCCGGTTTGTGCCGGAAGCACCCGCGGGGCAGTCATCGCCGTTCCTGGTGCGGTCGACGGAATTCTTTGTTCCGCTGGAAGGTAAAGTGGATCCTGAAAAGGAACGCAAGGAACGTGAGGAAATGCAGAAGGAATTGGTTTACCAGCAAGGCTTTTTGGAAAAGGTAAATCAGAAGCTTTCGAATGAGAAGTTTGTGGCCAAGGCGCCGCAGAAAGTGCTGGATGATGAATATAAGAAGAAGGCGGATGCCGAGGCGAGGATCAAGGCTTTGGAAGAGGCATTGAGCAGGTAATGACTGGTGACCGGGCACCGGTCTGAAGACCGGCGCCAGTGTTTGGGCTAATAAAAAAGGCTCTCTGAGATCATCAGAGAGCCTTTTCTTTTCCTGATTGGTGGAAAAGAGAGCATTACCATTCCAGGAAACTATGCCGGAAAATCATACATGCGCTGCCGGGCTGCCGAGGTGTAATGCGGCGGCCGGGGAGGACGGGTGCTTTTCAGTATCTAGTGGCTTGTTTCACGGGCGGGATGGGCCGGGAGCACGGATGCCCTATCGGTTATCGTCGCCTGGTCCTCAAGGGCGGTGAAGTAACACTTGAGGAGATGAAGGGATGCTGATTAGATTCTTTGGGCAGTTTTTACAGTGTGCTTGGGAGCCTCCTTTTTGGTATAGGTAGGGCAAGTGTACTGGCTGCACGCTGAGATGAAAGCTGCTAAGAGTGCGAATGCAACAATCTTTTTCATGTTATAGAATTGGTTACTAACAAAAATATGGTTCTTTAATAAGAAAACAAACGTCAAAAGATGCAATCAGCGTCGTTTTCTTACTCCACCATCAAATTGCATCCCCGAATGTCGCTGTTATCCATCCGTCCCAGCACCTCGAATACACCTGATCCGTACACTTTTCCGAGGTCTTCGGTTTCCAGGAACGAAATCGTCTGGTAGTTTGCCAGGTCGACGACATTAATCCCTGCCGTTTCTTCAAGTAACCCCTTGCGCAACGGATCTGTTACTTCGCGGCCTGTGATCCGCATCCAGGGCGGGCATTCGAAAGTATATTTCCCGGTCGTGTACGCCTGGGACAGCAATTCGGTCATGCCGTACTCCGAGTATACCGGCTGCGCGTGCAATCGCTCGTAGAGCGTCTGGTGCAGCGCGGCCCGGGTTATTTCCTTGCGGCGTCCCTTCATGCCGCCCGTTTCGAAGACCAGGCAGTGGCTCAGGTCAACATCGTGCTTTTCGGCCAGGTCCAGCAAGGCAAATGATACCCCCCACAGAATGGTCTTTTTCGGGCTGTTCCGCAGCTTTGCTACATCGGCCAGCAGCTTGTCGGTTTGATGCAGGTAGTATGCCGAGTAATCGGACTGGCTGTTTTTGATGAAATAATCCATCATGGCGATGAGCGACGACCCTTGCCGCTCGAGGTACGAGGGCAGCAGGGCCAGGAAATGGTAGTCTGTGAGGGGGCCGAAAAAGAACTCAAAACACCGCTGCGCGTGCTGGTGATAAAACGCCAGCTGCTCCACGCCGTGGCGGCTGGTGCTGGCGCCGGTGGTGCCGCTGCTGGTAAAGGTGACTTCAGGAGTCCATTGGCCGGTCTGCAAAAAATGGGTCTTAAAAAACGATATGGGCAGGAACGGCACGTCCTGCCAGTGGCCGACAGCCGCCGGGGCGACGCCCAGGTGGCGGATGAAAGCGGCGTACACCGGGTTGTTGATGGCTTGAAAACGGAATACCTCCAAGGCAATATCGTTGAAGGTATCGTCGTTTACCGAGTATAATTTCGATGCAAAATTTTTAAAAGTATCCAAGCGTCGTTAACTTGACCGGGTCCAAAAATACGGAAATGAGAGTTATAAAAAGTTTGTGCCTGTTTGGTGGTTTGGCGTGGATGATCAGTGCCTGCTTTGAGTCGCCTGAGTATCCGAATACGCCGAAAATAGCCTATGAAGGTGTCTCTTTCCGCGAGGTGAATGGTTCGGATACGCTTACGCTGGCCCTCTCGTTCCAGGACGGCGACGGCAACCTGGGGTTGGACGCAAACGACCCGCGCTACCAGGCGGCCCCGTTCAATTCGTACACATACGCCATCAAGAACAATCAGCCCGGTGGCTATGACACGGGCATCGTGCCGTTCCGTATTTCCGACGACGACACGGAAGCGCTCGACCTCGACCGGATCGACTTTATACGTCCCACGGCGCAAAACCAGGGGGTGCTGCTGACCGACAAGGCCCTGGCCGACCCGGCCTATTACGCAACCATGCCGGCCGATGCCTATCCCAACACCTGTACAACCTATCACTTCGACTCGGTCTATGTGCTGGAGAGCGACAACCTCATCGACGAGACATTTACGGTCAAGAAACGGATCGCCGTGCAGGGCGACAACCTGCTGAAGATCGAAGGCCGTTTTGTGGTCGCACGGAACCCTACATCATTCAACATTGAAGTAGATTTCGAATATTTTCTGATCGATGCCACCCACCCGGACGGGGAATGGATCGCGTATGACTGGACGAAGGATAGCCAGGATAAGATCTGCGCACCGTCGTTTGACGGCCGCTTTCCCGTCCTGACCCGGGACGACGGCTCGCTGGATGGGACGATACGGTACCACATGGTGTCCGAAGGTTTTGTCGGCAACTTTGGGATGAGTACGCAGCTGCGGCTGACCGTCAAGATCCGCGACCGCGAGCTGAATGACAGCAACACCATCACGACGCCGCCCTTTACGCTCGCTTCCATCCGCCGCTAATGGCCATACCCGGGCGACAGATCACGCTATAGCATTTTGAAGTATAAAAAATAAGCCGGCTAAACCGGCTTATTTCTTTTATCGATACAATGACGGGAACTTGTCGGCGTCTGCTTCGTGCATCATTTCATACACGGTCTCAAACACGATTTCCGGATTGGGCTTTGTAAAATAATCGCCGTCCGATGCATAGGCCGGGCGATGTTCGCGCGCGGTGATCGTTACCGGCTTGGCATCCAGGTAACGGTAGGCGTTCTGTACCTCGAGCACCTGCTGCATCATGAACGAGCTGGCGCCGCCCGGTACATCTTCGTCGGCGAAGATGACACGGCTGGTCTTCTTGACCGAATCGGCAATGCGGTGGCTTACGTCGAACGGCAGCAGGGTCTGCGCGTCGATCACCTCGCACGAGATGCCTGCCTGCTCCAGGGCTTCGGCGGCTTCCATCACTACACGGCACATCGACCCATACGTAACGATGGTCACGTCGGTGCCTTCGCGCAATACTTCGGGTACACCCAGGGGGATCGTAAACTCGCCGATGTTGTCGGGAATCCGTTCTTTGAGGCGATAGCCGTTGAGGCATTCGATAATCACCGCGGGGTCGTCCGACTTCAGCATGGTATTGTAAAAACCGGCTGCCTGCGTCATGTTGCGGGGCGTAATGATATATATACCGCGCAGACTGTGCAGCAGCATGCCGATCTGCGAGCCGGCGTGCCATACGCCTTCCAGGCGGTGACCCCGGGTGCGGATGATCAGCGGTGCTTTCTGGCCGCCCTTGGTGCGGTATTGCAAACACGCCAGGTCGTCTGACAATGTCGGCAACGCATAGATAAAATAATCGAGGTATTGTATCTCGGCAATGGGGCGCAGGCCGCGCAGCGCGGCGCCGATACCCTGGCCGATGATGGTACATTCGCGAATGCCGGTGTCGGTCACGCGCAGCTCGCCGTGTTTGGCTTGCAGTCCGGCAAAGCCCTGGTTTACGTCGCCGATCTTGCCCACGTCTTCGCCAAAGGCCAGCACGCGCGGGTCGCGCGACAGCGCGGCGTCGAAGCATGCCTGCA
Source organism: Dawidia soli (assembly GCF_018598185.1). Taxonomy (GTDB): domain Bacteria; phylum Bacteroidota; class Bacteroidia; order Cytophagales; family Cyclobacteriaceae; genus Ohtaekwangia; species Ohtaekwangia soli. Next base: position 27,568 of record NZ_JAHESC010000005.1, on the reverse strand, counting down.
ACACTTCGCGGCCGTCTACGATGGACGAATGCTCGCTGTATTGTGCGGGTATGATCTCTTGTTTGATGGCCGACTCATCGGACTGGCTATACAAATGCGAGCTGTAGCGGCCGTGGTTGTCGTCTTCGGCCGCGGTCAACCAGGCGATCAGCGCGGTCCTGGCGGCATGGCTTTCTTCCCGGAACAACCGCAGCGCTTTCTTCGCGGCACGCATGGTGTCGAGGCGTGTGGCGTTGATGGTGGTCGTCAACTCGTTGCGCAGCAGGGCTACCTCCTCGCCGTGACGACTCTGGCCTTCGGCTTGTTCGAGAATGGTCGTTACCTGCAGCTGGTCGCGCTTGACATCTTCGGTAAAGGCTTTCCACGCTTTTTCTTTCGCCAGGCGCGCTGCTTGTTTGGCTTCCTTCTCGATGTCGTCGAGCTCTTCGGGCAGGATCATGACTTCCTGGACGAGCCACTCGCGCATCTTCTTGATACAATCGTGGTCGGCTTCCCACGCCAGGCGCTCTTTGGATTTATAGCGCTCGTGCGAGCCAGACGTCGAGTGTCCCTGGGGTTGTGTCAGCTCTTCGACGTGCAGCAGCACGGGTATATGTTGCTCGCGGCAGATCTGCTCGGCACGCTGGTAGGCTTCCATCAGGGCGGGATAATCCCAGCCGTTGACGGTCATGATCTCAAAACCGTTTTCGGTTTCGGTGCGTTGCAGGCCGGCGAGCATCTTCGAGATGCTGCCCTTGGTGGTATGATACTCTTGTGGTACGGAGATGCCATAGCCGTCGTCCCAGATGGACGTGAGCATGGGCACCTGCAATACGCCGGCGGCGTTGATGGCCTCGAAGAACATGCCTTCGGATGTCGATGCATTTCCAATCGTGCCGAACGCGATCTCGTTGCCGTTAACGGAGAAGTCCGTATAATGGTGCAGGCCGGGGTTGTTGCGGTATAATTTAGAGGCATATGCCAGGCCCAGCAGGCGCGGCATCTGCCCGGCGGTGGGCGATATATCGGCGCTGCTGTTCTTTATATCGGTCAGCCTGCGGAAGTGCCCGTGCTCGTCGAGCGTGCGGGTGCCGAAGTGACCGGTCATCAGACGACCTGCCGTGGAAGGATCTGCCACGAGGTCGGTATGGGCATATAACTGTGCAAAGAACTGCTGTATGGTCAGCTCACCGATGGCAAACATGAATGTTTGGTCACGGTAGTAGCCGGAACGGAAGTCGCCAGTGCGAAACACTTTTGCCATCGCAATTTGTGCGAGCTCCTTGCCGTCGCCGAAGATACCGAACTTGGCCTTCCCCATAAAGACTTCCTTGCGGCCGAGAATACTGGCCTCGCGGCTTTCCAACGCCAGGCGATAATCGGAAAGGATCTCTTTCACTTTCGCCTGTGTGAATCGGGTCTTTGCTTCTTTAATCGCGCTCAAGATTTCCGGATTTTAGGTGCTGTGTTCAGATCAAAAATAGACAATAGTTTTACGTTTCAAAAGCCTTTGGCCGGCGGGGTTCTTCGCAACAGCTCATTTTCGAAGGCGGGCATACAAATTTTATTTCGAGAATAGTACTTCCCCGAAATTTTTCTCGAAGGAAAGGAACATTGACAGGCAATTATTCCGATTAAAAATCATCTTTTCCCAACTCCGTATTTGTGAACAGGTGGCTGCTATATTTGCACGAAATTCTAAACCATATCCAAGCATGATCATTGGCGTACCGAAAGAAATCAAGAACAATGAGAACCGTGTTGCGCTGACCCCGGCCGGCACACAGGAACTGGTAAAACGCGGACACACCGTATATGTTCAAACGACAGCGGGTGCCGGCAGCGGTTTTCAGGATGACGAGTATCAAAAGGCCGGTGCTACGTTGCTGCCCTCTGCGGCGGACGTCTTCGCAAAGGCCGACATGATCATGAAGGTAAAGGAGCCTGTCGAGCAAGAGTATAAATTGATCCGCAAAGATCAGCTGGTCTTTACGTACTTCCACTTCGCATCGTATGAGCCGCTGGCCAAAGCGATGCTCGAAAGCGGAGCGGTATGTCTCGCATATGAGACTGTAGAACGTGCCGACGGCAGCCTGCCGCTGCTGGTGCCGATGTCGGAAGTAGCCGGCAGAATGTCTATCCAGGAAGGGGCCAAATACCTCGAGAAGCCGCTGAAAGGCCGCGGCATTCTGCTCGGCGGCGTGCCGGGTGTAAAGCCTGCCAAGGTACTGGTGTTGGGCGGCGGTGTAGTCGGTGCCAACGCGGCGAAGATCGCCGCCGGTATGGGTGCCGATGTAACGATCGTCGACCTGAACCTGAACCGCCTGCGTTACCTCGACGACGTGATGCCGAAGAATGTACATACGCTGGTGTCAAACGAATATACTATCCGCGAGCAGGTAAAAGAATCCGACCTCATCATCGGAGGTGTATTGGTGCCGGGTGCCAAAGCACCGAAGCTGATCACCCGTGACATGCTGAAGACGATGCGTCCCGGCACGGTGCTGGTAGACGTAGCGGTAGACCAGGGCGGTTGTATCGAAACCTGCCGTCCGACGACACACGAAGACCCGACCTTTATCATCGACGATGTTGTACACTATTGCGTGGCCAACATGCCGGGTGCCGTGCCGTATACTTCTACGCTGGCATTGACCAACGCCACCCTGCCCTATGCCATCCGGTTGGCCAACCAGGGTTGGAAGAAGGCCTGCCAGGAAAGCCAGGAGCTGCGCCTGGGGCTGAACGTTATTCAAGGCCAGGTCGTGTATAAGGCTGTTGCCGATGCATTCAACCTGCCGTATACGGAGGTAAGCAAATACCTGGCGTAATGGTACGACCGCTGTCGCGGCGGTAAAGGTAAACCGCCCACCGGCGGGTAAACCTGCCTTCGGCAGGTAAACCTTACACCTAAAACATAGGTCTTTTATCCACAAGGGCCTTCCTGCCAACAGGAAGGCCCTTTTTCTTTACATGAAGGCCTTTTCTGACGATTGTTACAATCATAAATACGCGCAACCCGGCTTTGGTGGATCGCGTTACATATCCTATTTTTAACGCTTAAATAAATCTGGATAACCCTCGGCATGGAAATCTTCCTTCACGCGGAAACCTGGCTCGCCTTGTTAACGCTAACGTTCTTTGAGATTGTTCTTGGGATTGACAACATCATTTTCATTTCCATCGTCTCGAACCGCTTACCTGTCGAGTACCGGGCCCGTACCCGTAACCTGGGTCTCTTGCTGGCCATGGGCGTACGCGTGTTACTGCTGCTGACCATTACATGGGTGATGCAATTTACCCGCCCCCTGTTCGACGTGCCCCACTGGATCGCCGAAGACGGTGCCATCAGCGGCCGCGACCTGATCCTCATCTTCGGGGGTATGTTCCTCATCGCCAAGAGCACGCGTGAGATCAACCACGAGATGGAAGGCGAAGACGAATTGAGCAGCGAGAGCACCTCGAAGAAGGTGAACGTATCGGGTGTGATCGTACAGATCGTATTGCTGGATATAATCTTCTCGTTCGACTCCATCCTGACCGCGGTGGGTCTGACCAACGAGATCATTATCATGATCATCGCCGTCGTGTTGTCGATCGGTATCATGATGATCTTCTCGGGCAGGATCAGCGACTTCATCAACCGTCACCCGTCGATGGAGGTGCTGGCGCTCGGCTTCCTGATCCTGATCGGCTTTATGATCTTCCTGGAAGGTCTGGGCAAGGAAATTCCGAAAGGATATATATACTTCGCCGTGGTATTCTCGATGGGCATCGAGATGATCAATATCCGGGTACGCGGCAAGCGAAAGAAAGCCAAAGAAGAATTCCATGAGTAACGACGAAGCTTTACGGTATCCCATCGGCCGCCACGCGGGCCAGTCCGCGTATACCGCGGCGGAGATCACCACCCTGATCGACCGTATCGAAGCGGTGCCGGCGGAGATCGAAAAGCTTTTCAAAGGGCTGTCGCCGCGTCAGCTGGAAACGCCGTATCGCCCCGGTGGGTGGACGGCCCGACAGGTGTTACACCATATTCCCGACAGCCACGTGAACGCCTACATCCGCACCAAGTGGACGCTGACGGAAGATACGCCCACCATCAAAGCCTATGACGAGGTGGCCTGGGCGCAGACCGGCGAGATCGGAGCCGACCCTGCCCTGGCGGTGGCCCTGCTGAAGAGCCTGCACGCCAAGTGGGTACCCCTGCTGCGGTCGCTGCGCGAGGCGGAGCTGCAACGCTCGTTCTACCACCCCGACTCGAAGAAGCATATACGCCTCGATCAGCTGATCGCCAGCTACGCCTGGCACGGCGAACACCACGCCGGCCACCTCAGGATCGTGGCGGCTTTACCGTAGCATATTTGGTATGCCGTTCGTGTCTTACAACCCACCGTTCTTTCTCTTTAACCGACACCTGGAAACCATCTTCCCGGCGCTGATGCGTTCGGTGGAGCTTCCCCCCTACGCGCGCGAACGCCTCGAAACACCCGACGGTGATTTTCTCGACCTCGACTGGTTATCATCCCAACCCGCCGGGACCGGCGATGCCGGCAGACGCCCCTTGTTGATTCTCTCACACGGCCTGGAGGGCGACTCGTACCGCCCGTATATCAAGGGCATGGCAAAAGCTTTCCTCACGCAGGGCTTTGACGTGCTGGCCTGGAATTTCCGCGGCTGCGGGCTGGACATGAACCGCCTGCTGCGCTTTTACCACAGCGGTGCGACGGAAGACCTGGACCTGGTCGTGCAACACGCCGTCCAGCAAGGCTATACTCAAATCAACCTGGTGGGCTTCAGCCTGGGCGGAAACCTTACCCTGAAGTACCTGGGCGAGCGCAAGTCGTCGTCGGTCATTCGCCGCGCGGTGGTGTTCTCGGTACCGCTCGATCTGTACGACGCCTGCCTGGAGATCTCCAAGCGCGAAAACTGGATCTATGCCCGCCGGTTTCTCAAGAGCCTGAAGTCGAAGATCACGCGTAAGGCCGCCTTGATGCAAGGCCTCGATACGAGCCGCCTGGAGCATATCCGTACCATCCTCGAGTTCGACGAATATTATACCGCGCCGCTGCATGGCTTCGCCAGCGCGCTGGATTATTATGAACGCAACAGCTCGATCCATTTCCTGGACAGCATTTACGTGCCGACGTTGATCGCCAATGCTGTGAACGATCCCTTCCTCGGCAAAAATTCCTTCCCCATCGAGCGACTCGCAGACCACCCGTCAATAACGTTCGAGTGCATCACGCGGGGCGGGCATGTGGGCTTCGCGCAATTCAATAAAAATGGGTTATATTGGAGTGAAGAGCGCGCGTTGCAATTTATCTTGACGTAAATTGCAGACCTAACACCCCTGGCCACTATGATCGATCGCTATAGCATTACTGCGTCCGCCTCAACGCTCAGTGACCGTTTCGGTGTAGACGTGCCTGAGTTTTACAAGCCGCGCTACAACGCCACGACCACGCAGTTGCTACCAGTCATTACGCACACGGCGCCGCAGGGCATCTCTAATTTTTACTGGGGCACCTCGCCGGCCTGGGCCAAGAATAAAACGCTGGGTGAAAAGATCGTCAACGTGCGTACCGAAACGATCCTGGAGAAAGCGGCACAGCAAAAGTCGCTCATCAAGAATCGTTGTATCGTTCCCGCCGATGGTTTTTATGCCTGGAAGCGGTTGGGTAAAAAGAGCTTTAGTCCGTTTCGTTTTGTGAGCCGCGACGCCGGGGTGTTCTCCTTCGCCGGTGTGTGGGAAGAGTATGACGATACGGACGGTAATGAATTTCATACCTTCTCGATCATTACGGTGCAGGCCAATCCTTTAGTGGCTTCCGTACAAGAGCGGATGCCGGTAATTTTGGATCCGAAGGGTGAGGCGGTATGGCTGGGGAAGGATAGTACGGAGGCGGATCTGCTCGGCTTGCTGAAGCCTTTGGAAGCGGAATATCTCAATCATTACTCGGTGTCGCCGAGGATCAGTGATAATGCGGCGGATGCGCCGTCACTTATTATACCGGCTCCACCGGCGGATCAGTTCGGGAATTTGACGTTGTTTGATTAACCGAAAGGACGTTATACATCAGCCCAGGCTATTATAGGCCTGGGTTAATCGTACAAACAGAGATCCAGCCCTGAAAGGGGAGAACGAATTGCACAGTCATCAGGAATCCGGCGATCGCAACGCCTATAAAGTGAGGTGAATTATTCGAGCACGTGCCTCGAGTTGTTACGCCCTTACAGGGCTTATACACTCTCTACATGATTGGCTCCCAGGCCTTCGCTATCGCTCCAGCCTGGGCTGGTGTGTTCCGCCCTTTCAGGGCTTATACATCATTTACATAATTGCCTCCCAACCTACGCTGGCGCTCCAGCCTATTGTGTTCCGCCTTCGGGGCCAGGAGCGGGAACAAAACAGAGATTCGTTTGGCGTTCGGCCACTAAAACCCGTCGTCGCTATCCTCTTCTTTTTCTTCGGCAGGTGCTTCTTCTTCGGGCTGATCTTCGTCTTTCTTTTTCTTAGCCTTTTTCTCTTTCTTCTTCTTGGCGGGCTTTTCGGGCTCGTCGGTTTCGGGCTTGGGTTCTTTCTTTTTCTTGCGGCCGAACAGGCCTTTCTTCTCGGGCTCGGGTTGGGCGAGCTGTGACTGGGCTTGTTGTTGCTGCTCTTCTTCGTCTACGTAGTCGAAGTCGTCGTCGCGCGGCTCGGGGGTTGCGACGGAGTCGGCAGGTTGTTCCTTCTCTTTTTTCTTGAACAGGTTTTTAAAGAAGCCTCCTTTTTTCTTAGCCTTCTTCTCTTCTTTGGCGGCTTCGGCCTGGCCTATCTTGGCGAGGCGTACGTCGGGCAGCACCAGGTAGTTGCGCAGGTACCACATGTAGTTGTCCTGCTCTACGTTGAAGGTAATTTCGTCCACGACGTATTTCGGCGTCGATCTGATCAATTTGCCGGTAGCCGGGTCGATGCGGGCGGTGTCGGAGTATTCGTAGCGCAGCATGCGCAGCTCCTTGTCTTTGGAAATGACATAGATGCTGTCGCCTTCGGCTTCTTCGGTGGTAGTATCTTGCGGAACGTCTTCGATGTAAATGCTGTCGATAACCGAGCGGGCGGCGAGGTCCAGCTCGGCGCCGGGCACGACGCCGTCCTCGCCGTTCAGGCCGAGGCTGTCATAGCCTTCTTTTAACGAATCGGGTACCTGCACGTAGACGTTCTTCATAGGAACGGTCTGCATGTTGCGGATCTTCTTGCGATACGAGGTGGGTTCGGCAATAAGGTATTTGTTCTTGCTGGCCGTCAGCACTTTGGGTGTAGAGTCGTCCTGGAAATAGCTGAATTGCTTGCGCAGCGCGTCCTTGTCGTAGATGAACGCACTTTGATACGCAGGGCAGATCATGCGCTGTGTACAAGCAGTCAGGAACAGGCTACAGATGAATAAAACAAAAAATGCCCTCAGCATGAACAGGGTAATTCAAACAAAAATAAGGATTTTACCCACAACTCTCCTGCTAGCGTAGGATTTATGGCATTTTGCGGTCTATTCATGCCTCTTTTAACGCTGTTTGCTGCTTTTTCGTCAGTCCCGACACTACTAAATTGTAAGAATTGTCGATCCACTGCTGCAAAAGGCGGTTGGGAACCGATCCGTCCATGGTGACGGTGATCCAGTGCTTTTTGTTCATGTGGTAGCCGGGCTGCACGGCGGCGTACTCTTCCTGTAATAAAACACCCTGTTCGGGTTCTACTTTCAGGTTGATGCTGTCAAACTGGTCAACGTTGGTCAGGGCGAACATTTTGCCCATGACCTTGTACACGAGGATCTCCTCCCCGAAAGGAAATTCTTCGGTCACCCCTTTTTTGGCATTGCACCAACGCATGAACTGCTCGAGGTCCATATCACAGCCGGGGCTTGATGACGAGCTTGTAGACGAGGTACAACACCCCTACGAGGAAGATGGCGATGGACAGCTTATTGACCCCGTGCATCATCCTGATATTGATATTGCTGGGGCGTGATGGGTCTTTCTTGCGGAAGAAATAGTTGCCTACTTCTCCCAGGCTAAAGAACTCTTTGATGCCGCCCTGCTTTTTCCCGGCCGGCTCCGCTCCTGCCTTTGCTTTATTTTCCATGTTCGTGTTCTTTAGGTCAAAACATTAATTCACCGCTCCCTGCTCAATCCAGTCGCCGTGCTCGCGGATCAGGTTGATCAGCTCGTCGACGGCCTCGACGGTGGGCACATTCTTGCGCACGACTTCTTTGCCTTTGTACAGCGTGATCCGGCCGGGGCCCGACCCCACATAGCCATAGTCTGCATCGGCCATTTCGCCGGGGCCGTTTACGATGCAGCCCATGATGCCAATCTTGATGCCCTTGAGGTGGCTGGTGCGTACGCGAATGCGGGCCGTGGTTTCCTGCAGGTCGAACAGCGTACGGCCACACGACGGGCACGAGATATACTCGGTCTTGGAGATGCGTGTGCGGGTGGCCTGTAAGATATTAAACGCGGTGTCGTTCACCATTTTGTCGGAGCCACTGCGTATAGTCTCCAGGAAGAGGCCGTCGCCGAGGCCATCGACCAGTAAGCCGCCGGCGTCGGTCGCCGCGTAGAGCTGCAGTTGCTCGCCGTTCAGGTCCTCGTAGTGGCGGCCGATAATGACGGGTACGTCGCAGCCCTGGTTGATCAGCTCCACGAACAGCCGGCGCAGCGCCGCCATGGCGTGGGCATTTGCGGTCGTCGCCAGCAGCACCACCGCAGGATCTTGTTTCAAACGTGCGAGCAGCGACTGATCGATGTCTTCGGGTGTAACGCGCACGAAGTTCAGCACCGGCGATTGTTCCACGCCGCGCCGGTATTCGGCGATGGTCAGCACGGGATAGGTCCTATCCTTATCGCGCTGCGTCAGCCACGTGGCGTGGTGGTAGACCAGTCCCAACGTGCCGGGTATATCAAAATCGACGACGTGGTCGCCGAGGAATATATAGTCGCAGGCGGTATCGGTAATGTTCCATTTATCAAGGGGCACCGAGTATTGATAGCCTACGGCAAACAGCGACGCGGCGGTGATCTTATCGCGTCCCGAAAGGTCGGCGATGACGCGGGGTACGGCGTGTGTACCGCCGATGTTGACGACTTCGCGTGTTATGCGGCGGTTGTATTCATACGGTGTGATGGGGTAATGTACGATGGGCGCGATCGGCGCATGGCCGGCGCGGTGATCGTAGCGGGCGGCCAGCTCGCGGGCCACGGGCACTTCGGCTTCGGGCTCTTCGGTAAGCGACACGCGGATGGTGTCCCCCAGGCCGTCTTCAAGCAAGGTGCCGATGCCGACCGACGATTTGATGCGGCCGTCTTCGCCGTCGCCGGCTTCGGTCACACCCAGGTGCAGCGGGTAAGGCTTCAGCCCTTCTTCGTCGAGCTTCTGCACCAGCAGGCGGTAGGCTTGCACCATGACCTGCGGGTTGCTGGACTTCATGGACAGTACGATGTTGTAGTACTGTTCGTCTTCGCAGATGCGGAGGAACTCGAGCGCCGACTCGACCATGCCCATGGGGCTGTCGCCGTAGCGGCTCATGATGCGGTCTGACAGTGAACCGTGGTTGGTGCCGATGCGCATGGCGGTGCCGTGCTCTTTGCAGATGCGGATCAGCGGCAGGAATTTTTCGCGGATGCGGTGGAGTTCGGCCTGGTAGCTGGCCTCGGTGTATTCGATGGTTTCGAAGCGTTTCTTATCGGCGTAGTTGCCGGGGTTGATCCGCACTTTTTCAACGATACGGGCGGCCAGCTCGGCGGCGTTGGGCGTGAAGTGAATGTCGGCCACGAGGGGCACTTTGTAGCCGCGTACATGCAAGCCTTTGCGGATCTCGGCCAGGTTCTGGGCCTCTTTGATGCTGGGGGCGGTGATGCGTACGTATTCGCACCCGGCATCGACCATGCGGATGACCTGCCCGATCGAGCCCTGCGTATCCATCGTATCGACGGTCGTCATGGACTGAATGCGGATGGGGTTGTTGCCGCCCATCGGCACGTCACCGATGTTCACTTCCAGGGTCTGGCGCCGGCTGTACCGCACCAGGCTGTTACAATATTGCTTTAAAGCGTCAATTGACTGATTCACACACGCTGATTTTAGGGCAAAGGTAGGGAAAAAGACGTCGTTACAGGTCGCCCAGCACGGGTCTGATAACGATTTCCTCCACTACACTCCGGTGAGACAACGCATAGGCGCCATAGACAGTTTCAGCGACATCTTCCACTTTCATAAAACGCTCGTCGGGCAGATCGGTGCCGTCCCAGCTGGCGGTACGTGTGGCCCCGGGAATGATGGCTGTTACGCGGATGTTGTGGGGCTTCATTTCTTCCCGCAGGCATTTTGTGAAGCCCAGGAGGGCGAATTTGCTGATGGCATATGACCCGCCGTTGGGGTAAGCCTTGATGCTGGCTACCGAGCAGATGTTAAAAATATGGCCCTGGCGGTTGCGTTTCATATCCTGGATCAGCCCGCGGGTGGTGCGGTAGGCGCTGTAGAGGTTGGCGTGGATCATGCTTTCCAGGGTGCCTTCGGGCTCGGTGGCGATGTCGCCGGGAATGAAGTACCCGGCATTGTTCACCAGCACGTCCAATGGGCGGTCCAGCTGCTGTACAAACGTACAAAACGCCTTTACCTGATCTTTGTCCGACATGTCGCCCAACCTGACGTGTACGGTCGTGCCGGGGTATGTCGTCTCTACCGCGGCCTTCAGTTCCTGCAGATCATTCTCGTGGCGGGCGCACGTGGCAATATCAAATCCGTTGGCGGCAAATTTCTCGATGACGGCCCGTCCTATTCCCTTGGTTCCGCCGGTCACGGCAATCAGTCTGTTCATGATATTTTTATGTCTATCTTTAGCCCAAGATAAAGATTGCATTTGTTTTATTGCAGCTATGATCACGGAGATTGGTAAGTACTTTATGTTTCTCGGTACGATGTTCGTGCGCCGGGAGTCTTTCAAAACATATTACAAGCTTGTACTGGAAGAATGTGTTTCCATCGGCATCGGCTCCCTGTTCCTGGTCGCCCTGGTGTCGACGTTTATCGGGGCGGTTACAACGGTGCAGACGGCGTTCAACATGGTGAGCGACTTTATTCCCGACTATGTGATTTCGCAGGTGGTGCGTGAAATGGTGGTGCTCGAGCTGGCGCCGACCATCATGGCTGTGATCTATGCGGGCAAGGTGGGCTCGTCCATGGCGAGCGGTTTGGGTACGATGCGCATTACCGAGCAGATCGATGCGCTGGAGGTGATGGGGATCAACTCGGTGTCATACCTGGTGCTGCCCAAGATCGTTGCTTCGCTCATGATGTATCCGTTGCTGGTAGTCGTCGCGGGGGTGTGCGGCATGTTCGGCGGGTACCTGGCCGGTACGCTGACCGGGATCATTTCGCCGAACGATTACGTGCTGGGCTTACGCTCGAGCTACAATGAATTTACCGTCATCTTTGCGCTTATCAAATCCGTTGTGTTTGCGTTCCTGGTGGCGTCCATCTCTTCGTACAAGGGATATAACACCCAGGGCGGCGCCCTGGAGGTGGGTGTTTCCAGCACCCAGGCTGTGACCAGCAGCGTGATTGCCGTGCTGGTGGCCGACTATTTACTGGCCCAACTTTTACTCTCGAAATGATCAAGATCGACAATATAACCAAGTCGTTCGGCGAGAAGGTCGTACTGAACGGTGTGAGCGGTGTTTTTGAAAAAGGTAAGCCCAACCTGTTGATCGGCGCCTCGGGTACCGGCAAAAGCGTTTTGCTGAAATGTATCGTGGGGCTGGTAACGCCCGACAAAGGCGAAGTGTTCTATGACAACCGGCCGTTCTATGCCAGCGACCGCGATGTGAAGACGGATATCCGCCGGGAGATGGGCATGCTCTTTCAGGGTGGCGCGTTGTTCGACTCCAAGACCGTCGAGCAGAATGTCATGTTCCCGCTCGATGTGCTGACCAAAATGCCCCTGGACGAAAAGCTGGATCGTGTCAACTTTTGTCTGAAGCGTGTAAGCCTGGAGAACTCCAATAAAAAAATGCCGTCGGAGATCAGCGGGGGTATGAAAAAACGCGTGGGCATTGCGCGGGCGATCGTGAACAATCCCAACTACCTGTTCTGCGACGAGCCCAACTCCGGACTCGACCCGCAGACGTCGGTGCTGATCGACGAGCTGATCCAGGATATCTCCGAGGAGTTTGACATCACGACCATTGTCGTGACACACGACATGAACTCCGTGATGGGTATCGGCGAAAAGATCCTGTTCATCTACAAAGGCCAGAACCTGTGGGTGGGTACTAAGAACGACATTACACACTCGGGCGTGCAAGAGCTGGACGACTTCATCTTTGCCAACAAAGTGATGCGCAGCCTGCGCCAGCAGGAATAACGATCTCTCCTACCCTTTCTTACGGAACACCAGGTCGGTCTGCTCGATGGCGACCACGCGGCTGTATAATTCTTTCAGGTAGTGGTATTCTTCGGACGAATATACCGCCCGCTTGAGCTGCAACGAGTTGTGCAGGCTGAGGCGATTGCCGGTCTGCTGTATATCAAACAGGAAGCGGCCGCCATCGTTGGGTAACGCCAAGCCCACTTTGGCGGGCGGCTCGACCAGCTCGTAGCTCTCCGGGTAGCTCATGGAGAACACCAGTGTCTTTTCTATGGGCACGCCAAAGTCGACGGGGTACAAACGCTCTACGGACTTGAAGGGGTTTTCGCGTCGTTGGCGCGCAATAAAGGGGCTGAACAGAAATCCCTTGGCCCCGGGTTGATCGAACACGGGGAAGGTCAGCACCATTTTCTCGATCAGGGGCTTTTCAAATTCATCTTCTCCCTCTACCGTATAGGTGACAACCTCCACGTCAGGGTATTTGCCGGCAAAGTCTTTGAGATATTCGTCGTGGTTGGTGAACTCGCCCAGCTTCAGTCTTTTATACAGGGCTGCATAGCCGGTATAGGTCGTTTGCAACGTGCCTTTGAGTATGCCTTCGGGCGACAACGCCACGTCTATAACCTGTACCTCTTTCGATTTATCGGCAGGTTTGAGTTCAAACCAGTATGATTCTTTTTCGGTCATTACCCGGCCCTTGCCGTTCAGGCAACGTTCGGGCAACATGCCAAAGGGTAAATACGGTATGGTCGCATCGAGCAGGTATGATTTCCCATTGATATTGAGCTTGGCGACGACATAGTTGAAATCGCTCATCACGGGGTGTATGTCTGTCGGCAAGCCGTGGTTGCGTGTTGACAGTATGAGTGGTTCTACGTCCAGCTTTGCATAACGCAACGCCGCGATGAGTGACAGGTTGATATCGCCGATGTTGCCTTTCTTCTTTTCATAGGCTTTGCGAATGCCGGATTGGCTATGATACCCGTAGTCCTCGTTCCAGGTATACCAGCTCTTCGTGTAATCGTACACCTGGCGGGCGCGGGCAAGCGGGTCTTGTTCGGCCAGTATCGCAGCCGCGACAGCATCGTCCAGCACATGGCGTCCGCTTTTCAGCTGCCCGCCGAAGTCGTCGTCGCGTCGCAGCTCATCTTCGACATCCTTCCACTCTTTGGTGTACTTGTCTTTGCGGCCGTCAAAATGCTGGATCTCCGACAGCTCGAAATTGATGCCGGCCAGAAAGTTCGACTTGGCCGTCATATATTCTTCTTCGCGAAACGCGGGTATATCCTTCATACCCCATTTATACCGGGCGCAGTCCGCGCGGTATCCGCCGCCCGGCGCAAAGCAGTCTTTGATCACTTCGCCGTCTTCCAGATCCAGCTTCAGGAAACCGCGCAGGGTGATATTAAACGTATAGTTTCCGGGGATGGTCGCCCAATACTCGCTGTAGATCTTGGGCATTTCGGACTGAAACTCCCAGTCGCGGAAATTAAAGATGTAGGGTGATTCCAGGATATAGCTAAATTCGATCACCGATCCTTGCCGCACATTGGGAATGGCGAATTTGGTGACGTCCCAATTCTGCGTAACGTTTTGGGTATAGATGTTCTTGGGATCGAATTTTGTCTCTTTCATCGATCCGTTCTCATAGTTATAGCTCGACGCGCGGATCTTGCGTACAGTTTCCGAACGGCTTTCTTTGTGGTAGCGCGGTATCTCGATGTTGGCGTAACGCACACCGCTTTTCTTCAGGATCTTGATGCGCACGTGATACTCCAGCAACAAGTTGTGGTCGTTGCTGTTGTCGATATACGCCTCGCCAAACTCCTGGAGCACAACGGCCTCGGCGGTAGTGTCCTTGTCGTATTGGGTCATGTCCAGCTCGCGGTAGGTGGCTTTGCCATAGTCAAAGCCGTGGTCCTGGGCGGTGGCTACGGCACCGGTATACACCAACATCAGTACGAGCAGTAATCGGGGGTACATGGGATTAAAAAACTGTTTGTAAAATTTCTTCAAGATAAAAGTTTAATACCTTTCGCGCATGAAAATCGGACTGCTTTCGGACACGCATGGCTACCTGGACCCGGCCGTATTCCGGCACTTTGAATCGTGCGACGAGCTCTGGCATGCCGGCGACATTGGCGAAGGCATCCTGGACCGGCTGCAGGCCTTCCGCCCGGTCCGGGCCGTGTTCGGGAACATCGACAGCCGCATGCTGCAAACATCGTTGCCCGAAGACCTGTTCTTTACGTGCGAGGGCGTGGAGGTCTGGATGACCCATATCGGCGGCGTACCGCCCGGGTATAACCCGCGTGTAAAAAAGATCCTGAAAGCCCGCACACCGCCCGCCCTGTTCATCTGCGGCCACTCGCACATCCTGCGGGTGAAGCGCGACCCGGGCTTTAACAATATGCTGTATCTCAATCCGGGCGCGGCCGGCAATCACGGCTTTCATGCCATGAAGACCCTGGTGCGTTTTACGATCGACGCGGGTCAGATCGGAAACATGGAAGTGATCGAGCTTGGCAAGCGTGGCGTCCTGACACCGGCGGAGTAGTCGCGATCAGAAATGATAGGTCAGGGCTATGCCGCTGCCTTTCAGATTCATGGAGACGGATTCGGCATCCTGGCGTTTCAGGGCGCGGTTATATTTCGCAGCTCCTTTTACCCACAAGATGGTGCCGGGTATGATCATGCCTGCGCCGCCTACCATCATCAATATACCGAGTGCGGCCTTGGGATCACCCTCTTCGTAGGTCGTACCGTTAGAAGTATAGGTGTTGTAGTAGGTCTCGTCTGCATTGCCATAGACAATAATACCGCCTGCCAGCATGCCTGCACCGAGTATGGTGAGGATGCGGCCCGCCTTGCGCATGCGCTCACCGGGCAGGCGGGCGGGATGGTATTCGCCCAGGCCTTCGTAGGTTGGAACGTCTTGTACGATCGGACTTACCGCGTACGTAGGTGTTGTGATTGAAATGCCTGGAGAAGCTTTTGCCAACAGACCATAGTCCGCTTGTGCGGAAGCATGCAGACCGCAGAGGGTCAGCACCACCGCAAGGGTTAACGTGTATTTCATACTGATACTGAATACGGAACGGCGGACGTTGGTAAGCTGGTGCCTACTAAACGTACTGGTTGAGCATAACCGGCATCACCAGCATGAGGATGTCTTCGCTCTCGTCTTTCTCTACCGGCAGGATCACACCGGCCTTGTTGGGGGCCGACATGGTCAGGCGGATCTTGTCTGAGTCGAGGTTGGTCAGCATTTCGATCAGGAACTTCGCGTTGAACCCGATCTCGATGTCTTCACCGTCGTGCTCGCAGGAGAGACGTTCGTTCGCTTCGTTCGAGAAATCAAGGTCTTCGGCCGAGATCTGCAGCTCGCTGCCGGTGATCTTCAGTCGTACCTGGTGGGTTGTTTTATTGGCGTAGATCGAAATACGTTTCAGTGCGCCGAGCAGGTCGTTGCGCTCGATCGTCATGGTGATGTTGTTGGCTGTCGGGATCACGTTGTCGTAGTCCGGGAAGCGCTCGTCGATCAGGCGGCAGATCATTTTGATGTTGCCGAACTTAAAGAAGGCGTTTGACATGTTGAAGTTCAGCGCTACGTCGGTGTTTTCCGACGGCAGCGTGGCTTTCAGCAAGTTCAGGGCCTTGCGGGGGATGATGATGGAATTGCCGTTCTCGGACTTCACGTCGGCGCGGCGGTAGCGCACCAGGCGGTGGCCGTCGGTCGCTACGAACGTAGTGTTCTTTTCCCCCAGGTTGACGTACACACCGGTCATGGCCGGGCGAAGCTCGTCGTTGCTGGTGGCGAAAATGGTATTGTTTACGGCACGTGCCAATACTTCGGTTGAGATCTCTGCGCTAAAGTCATTTGAAACCACAGGCACTTTCGGGAAATCTGTTGCATTCTCACCCGACAGCTTGTAACGGCCGTTGTCGGAAATGATCTCGACGCTGTAGGTAGACTCGTCGATCGAGAATGTTACGGGCTGCTCGGGCAGGTTCTTGAGGGTATCCAACAGGATCCGTGCCGGCACGGCGATGCTACCCTTCTCTTTAGATTCCACCTGAATTTCAGTGATCATGGACGTCTGCAGGTCAGACGCCGTTACCGTTAATCCACCTTTCTCCAGTTCAAACAGGAAGTTCTCCAAAATGGGTACAACCGGGTTGGTGGTAATCACACCATTGATATTAGAGAGTTGCTTAAGCAGGTAAGCAGAGTTAACAATAAACTTCATTCCAGTAAAAGTAAAAAGTGGTTAGTTTCTAAAGCGGGGGTAAAGTTATAAAGAAAACCGAATAATAAAACGGTCAGGAATTTGCAAAAAAAGCTGGATAATTTGGATTATTCCCTGGAAAAAAATGCTTTTGGCCGGTTTAACGACAGCAAGTCGTTTTCGCGGAAAAAAGCCCAGGCGGTCTGGTCGATCCTGCCGATGACGGGGAGCGCCTTCCGGGAAGTGCCGGCCGGCTGGCTTCCCTGCGGATACGGAAAGACCTCCAGGGTGTAGGTCGTGCCGCCTACGTCGTTGACTTCGATCAAAAATAAGGGCGTTGTTTTGCCCAGGCTGTCCAATGCGGGTGACGGGTCTTGATATTCTTTTACTTGCAGCAGGGAGACGGCATCGAGGTAGCTGTTGAGCCGGGCGGTGTTGGTCTGCTCGAGGGTCAGGCCACGGATGCCGAAATACTGGTCGTTCAGCTCCACGCGGAACCCGTCGGCTGCGGCGGCCGGATACTTTGTTTCCAGGCTGCTGAAGTTGCGCCAGTTAAATCCGAATACGTAGCGGCTGCGCCACCCCTGCCCTGCCAGCTCGAATATGCCGGCCGTATAGACACGGTAGCCGGGAATGGTCACGATATAGGGTTCCTCGCCGGGGCGCATAAAATATGCTTGTGTTTTTTGCCGATTGCCCCCGGCATAAAACACATCGATCTTTTCTCCACCCGAGATAAGGGTTACTTCCACACCTTCCTTCTCCAATCTGTTTGCCACCGAGTCGCGCTGGGTGACGGCCACCGGGCGACGCGGCTCTGCCTGCCGCAAGGTGGCAAACAGCACGTCGACCATGTTGCGGTCGGCATCGAACTGATCGTTGACACGCCATTGCGATCCGCTGAACTTCAGCTGTGTGGCGCCGGTAGATGTGCGAAGTACCACTTCGTTGATGGTGGTCAGATCGGCTGTCTTAAAAAGGTCTTTGTTTACAACGGGCGATTCTCCCTGGCTGTTGAGCCAGAGCATGCCGGCGGTGGCCAGTAGCAATGCTACCAGTATGATCGCCCGTTGTTTGTTCTTCTTTTCCTGCATCATCCGAATCGCGCAAATTTTTTCTTCCGCCAATACATCCGCACGACGCCAAAGATCGTCAGCAATACCAGGGGCAGCACCAGGTTGAGGATCTGCCAGGTAACGCGTTCCTGCGTCACCTTCTCCCGGTCCAGCGGCCGGATCTTGATCTGTTTACTGCGTGCCTGGATCAGTCCTTGCTCGTCTACCAGGTAGGCTACCGCATTCATCAACAGGTCGCGGTTTGCAAAAATATAGTTCGTAAACGGATAGAAGCCCAGCGGCTGGGGTTGATGGCTGCGAGGGTTCACTTCGTTCATGGCCAGGTCGGCATCGGCCAGCACCACCAGTCGTGTCGGGGCGCTTTGATCGCGGAAGGCTTCCTTTGTCTCGCCGTTGGGCAGGAAGCGGTTCTTGTAGAGCGATGGGAAGGTGCCTTCCAACAGGTAGCCTACGGGCACGCCGTCTTTTGAAAAGTCTTCGGGCCGCACGCCCTGGCGCAGCGCGTTCGCGCTGATGTTCACCGGCGCCACGACGGTGCGTGTCTGCGCGGAGGTGAGCAGCAACGGTGTCTTCTTTACGCCCGGTGCCTTGACCGTGTCGATGCTGCTGACGAAGCGCGTAACGATGGCATCGAGGTTGCGCGTGATGGGATGATCGGCATAGCGGTTGATGAGGGGAAAGAACGGCCACTCCATCATCTGCATTTGCGGCTTGCCGCCGGTCTGCCCGGTGACGATGGGATAACGCGCAGACTGTAAATCTTGTATGAGGTCGGGATTGATACGCACGCCGTATCTAAACAGCTGGTCGTCGAGGTTTTCGGGATAGGGCAACGCCAGGTAGCCCTCGGCGCTGGCGCTGTCCATGCGGGCGTTGAGCCGGTCGATCAGGAACATCACTTTGCCGCCTTGCATGATATACTGGTCCAGGCGGTATTTCTCCTGCTCGGTATAAGCCGTGACGGGTCGCACCATGATCAGCGCGTCGTAGGTTTCCAGCGAGGGCGTTGTGACGAGGTTTACACCGCGCTCTACTTCGTATACCTGGCCCAGGTCGCGGTACAGGCTGACGACCTGCAGGCTGTCGGCTTCGCCGTGGCCGCTCAGGAAACCGATGCGTTTGCGGTCGGTGTTGGTGAGGGTATACAGGGCGTTGATCAGCTCATACTCGATCGTTTCGATGGACTGGTTGATGCGTTCATCGGAGGTGCGGGCCGTGCTGCCTTTTAACAACATGACGCCGGTCTCCATGCCGCCGGATGCGATGACGGCGCCGGGGAAGATGATCTTTTCGACGCGCTGCCCGTCGCGTGTATCCACCACGTTCGTCGGTTGAATGCCGCGTTGGGCGAGGTCGGCCATAAACTCCGACTGGGCCTGTTTACTGCCAGCGGCCTGCGGGTCGGTAAAGGTGACGTGGATCTTGCCGGGGGCATACACGCGGAACTCGTCGAGTGTTTCGCGAATGTTCTTTTGAAAGCGGCGAAAGCCGGCATTCAGCTCTCCTTCCAGGTACACTTCAATGTATACATCGTCTTCCAGGGTGCGCAGGATGTCTTTGGTCTGGGGCTTGATGCTGTAGCGTTTTTCTTCGGTCAGGTCCGCCCGAAAGAAATAGCGCGTGGCCACCAGGTTGACCAGCAGCACCAACACCACGGCATTGGCCAGTAGCAGGAAGTCGCCCGTCTTTTTGCTTTTCCAGTTTACCATTGTCTGCTTCCAATAACGAGTTTGGTGATGGATAACAACAGAAAGATGACGCTGCCGAAGTATACCAGGTCGCGGCTGTCGATCAGCCCCTTGCTGAGCGACTCGTAGTGGTAGAGGATGCCAAATTGGCGGATCACCAGGGTGTTGGCCGACCAGACGTCGAGCGTGGCCAGCGAGTCGAATCCCGAGAACAGCACAAAGCAAAGGAACGCCGCCAGGATGAACGCCACGATCTGGTTAGGCGTAATGGACGATGCCAGGATGCCGGCTGCGCAAAATACGGCGCCCAGCAAGGCCAGGCCGATGTACGACCCCGCGATGCCGGCGGTATCGAGATTGCCCGGCGGGTTGCCCAGTTTATATACCGATATGTAGTACAGCACGGTGGGGAGTAAGGATACGAGCACCAGGGCGAAGCCTGCCAGGTATTTGCCGAGGATGATGTCCCAATCGCGCAGTGGTTTGGTCATGAGCAGCTCGAGCGTGCCGGCTTTGCGTTCTTCTGCAAAGCTGCGCATGGTGATGGCGGGAATGAGGAAGATAAAAACATAAGGTCCCATGGAAAACAGCGTGTCCATGTCGGCATAGCCGTATTCGAGCACGGAGGTCTCGGGGAAAAACCACATGAACAACCCGATCACGGTCAGGAAGGCGCCGATCACCAGATAGGCGATCAGGGAGTTCAGGAAGCTGCTGAATTCTTTGGAGAGGACCTGGAGCATGTTTTAGAACGCTGCAAAAATAAGGTTATTTTTCTGCATTTGGCGTGGCGCCGGCGGCTGTGAGCGCGTGAAAAATAGTTTCCAGCGAATTTTCTTCCTGCTGCAGACCGATCAGCGACAAGCTGTGGTCGGCGGCAAACCGAAAGATCTCCGGGCGCACGTCTGCGTCTGCCGACGTGAGGGCAAAGCGGCCGCCTTCGAGCGATCGGACGTCGGTCACGCCCGGCAGGGTGCGCAGTTGTTCGGCGGTTACGCCGCCGGCGAACTCGGCAATTACGACACGCTGGCCGCCGCTACGCCGCAGCAGATTCTCCAGGCGGTCATCGGCCACGATCACACCTTTGTTGATGACGATCACGCGGTCGCACAGCGCCTCCACTTCCTGCATGATGTGCGTGGAGAACAATACGGTCTTGTCGCGGCTCACGTCTTTGATAAGCTTCCGGATCTCCACAAGCTGGTTGGGATCGAGCCCCGACGTCGGTTCGTCGAGGATCAACACGCGGGGGTTGTGTATGAGTGCCTGCGCCAGGCCTACCCGTTGGCGGTATCCTTTGGAGAGTGTTTCGATCTTTTTGTTCTGCTCGCGTGTAAGGCCACAGCGTTCGATCATGGCTCCCACGGCGTGGCGCAGGGTGTTGCCGCGCATGCCGTAAAGCTTGCCGACGAAATGCAGATATTCATGCACGAACATATCGAGGTACAAGGGATTGTGCTCGGGCAGATAGCCCGTGATCTTCTTGACCTGGAGCGGCGCTTCGACTACGTCATGGCCAGCTACCCGCACATGCCCGGTGGTAGGCGGCAGAAAGCAGGTGGCGATCTTCATGGTCGTGGATTTGCCGGCGCCGTTCGGACCGAGGAAGCCTACGATCTCGCCTTCGCCCACGGCAAAGGAAATACCGTCTACGGCTTTTTGCTGTCCGTACTGTTTGGTGAGGTTCTTTATTTGCAGCGACATGCTCGGAAAGAAAAGGCAAGTTTAACGCTTTTTTGAACATGTTAAGTAGTGAGGATCCATCGTTTACGCCAGACCACCCGCCCGGGCCGCCAACGGCCGCGCCGTTCTGCCACGGATCCGCACGGGCCGAGGCTGTGCTTGTGCGGGCGTTTCCCGGAAGGCCCGCTTCCGGTCCATTTTAAGAAATTTTTAACACCGTTTTCAGATCCTCCAGTGTTACAAACGCCGGCAGGTGGCTATTAAGGTGTTGACCGGAACAGGGGAATTCCGGAAATTTACGCTTCAATGAACCATATTATGCGCTACCTCGCTTTTGTCTGCTTTCTTCTTACTTCCGCATTTTGTTCGGCTCAAACGGGCTACAACTTCAAGTTCAAGGTCACGGGCTGGAAGGACACGACCGTCTACCTGGGCCACTATTATGGCGAAAGCACGTACATCAAGGACACCGCGCACGTCAGTGCCGCCGGCGAGTTTGTGTTTGACAACAAAAAGGCCCTGCCCCACGGTGTGTACTTCCTGGTACTGAACAAGAACAAGATCTTCGAATTCCTGGTGAGCGACAACCAGCGGTTCACGATGGAGACCAAGCAAGAGGACTATATCAAGTTCATGAAGACCAGCGACCCCGACAACAAGCTGTTCTTTGAAAACATGCTCTTCAACATGGAGCGACACAAAGAAGCCGAGCCCTTTTTGAAGGTGCTGCAAGACAGTACGCTGTCGGAAGATCAGAAGAAGGACGCACGTGCGGATTTCAACAAGATCAACGACAAGGTCATGGCTTACCAGGCGGAGATCATCGCCAAGCACCCCAAGACGCTGACGGCTACGATCTACAAATCGAGCCAGGCCGTGAAGGTTCCCGACCCGCCCAAGAAAGCCAATGGCAACATCGACTCGACCTTCCAGCTTCGCTGGTACCGCGAACATTTTTTCGACAACTTCGATCTGAGCAACGATGCGCTTATACGCATGCCTCGCCCGGTGTACCGCGAGAAGTTGAAGGAATATACCAGTAAGCTGTTTGTGCCACAGGCAGACTCGGTCATCAGGGCTGTCGACAAAGTCATTGCACTGGCGAAGAAGAACGAAGAGACGTATAAGTATTCGGTCTTCGTTTTCATCCAGGAATATCAACAGCCCGAGATCATGGGTCTGGACGCGGTGTTTGTGCACCTGTATGACAAATACTTTGCCACGGGCGAAATGGACTACTGGGCTACCAGCCTGAAGAAGACGCTGAAAGAGCATGCCGATCGCCTGCGTAAAAGCATGATCGGCAAGGTCGGCCCCAACCTGATCATGCAGGACGCCAACTTCAAGCCGCGGGCGATGTATGACATTAAAAACAAGTATACCATTTTATTCATCTTCGACCCCGATTGTGGCCACTGCAAAGTGGAGACGCCCAAGCTGGCCGAGTTTTATACCAAGAACAAGACAAAGTTCGACATCGAGGTCTATGCGGTGAGCTCGGACACGTCGATGGCCAAGATGCGCGACTACATAAAGAAGATGAACATGAAGTGGATTACGGTGAATGGCCCGCGTACTTATGTCGGTCCTTACAGCGACCTGTATGACGCGCCTACCACGCCCACCCTGTATGTTCTCGACGAAAAGAAGAAGATCATCGCCAAGAAGGTGCCGATCGAAAGCCTGGAGGAGTTTTTCACCAACTACGAGAAGTTTCTGAAGGCGCGCACGGCCAGCCAGGCCAAGGCCAAAACCCCCTCTAAAACCTAAGCGCTACCGGACACCGCTCCGTACGGAAGTGAACAGTTTTTCAAGTTCGTACGGTGCAAAAACGGCCTGGCAGGCTGGAAACGGGGTTTTGTAACTTTTTGCCCCTTTTTTGAGTCTTATATGCAACCATTCACCCGATGCGTGGTATCTAGTGAAGTAGGATGTAATTTAAACCAATACCTGTATGGCCTTTTTTGATAAACTCCTTGGCAAAAAGAAACCGGAACTGAAAGCCCGCTGCCCCATTACCCGGGAGCCGATTGAAAACGGCTTTGGGTATCTGCTCACAACGTCGCAGATCATTGCCTCGAAGAAGTATTGGGACATGATCATGACCGAGCCGGAGACGATGTCGTATACGGTATCTCATTTTAAGAACGTGGCGAGCGGTACGCAGATGCGCAACATGATCTTCGAGAAATACAGCAGCATCGACAAGCCGTGGATGATCTCCGACTCGTGCATCAACTTGTTTGAGAACGTCGACAAAAAGTCGGCCCGCGAGGATGCGCGCAAGTGGTGGGAGCACGCCGGCCAGTATGTGCCGGAGCAGTCCGGCCCTGCCTCGGATGCGCTGGACGCCCAAACCTTCCAGGGTTGGAAAGACTATGCGGTACTGGAAGCCGGCCGCTCGAGAATTGTACTACAGTAGTTTTTAGATAGTTTAAAGTAATGGAAAGGCCGCGCTGGAGAGCGTGGCTTTTTCTTTTTCGATGGTAATGGATTTAGTACATTAGAAATGTATTGAGATCAGTCCTTGTGTAACCCGTTATATCCTTAGTTGTGAAAAATGAACAATACGTAGTAGAATCATCGAGCTCATTATTAAAATTCGAGTTTCATAGTGAAGGTCCGAAAGGCAGAATAAGGAAACAGATCGTCTTCAGAGCATTTGAAGATGCCCCCACTGTATTCAACCTGGGTTTTGGTGACGTTGATGAAAACGATGAAATTAACGACACGGTGGTAACCGATAATCGAGATAGTCAGAAAGTACTAACGACAGTAGCGTTAGCCGTGTTAAGGTTTTACGAGAAATATTCAGGAAACTTTGTTTACGTTACAGGCAGTACGAAGTCACGCACGCGAATGTATCGCATGGGAATTGCCAAAAATATAGAGGAGATTTCGGCTAGTTTTGTAATCTACGGATATGTCAACGATTCCTGGGAGGAATTCAAACAAAACACTGATTATCAAGCATTTCTAATAGAAAAGAAAAATTAGTACCTTTGTGAATATGAAAAAGGGATTGAATCTATCCGCGCTGGCAAAACAAGCTGCCAAAATCAAGATCGCCAAGCGGCTTGATAGTATGGAGGATGCCCCCTTCTTTAAGAAGAAGATGGAGAAGGGTGCCAAGATGCTGGCAATTGCTGGTCTGCCCAAACGTTAAGTTAATATCTATTATGCTATAGCACTCGTTCGAGCATGCTATATATGCTTCTTTAGTTATTTCGATCAATCGTGTACTGCACGAGTTGAATCAGCGAACGCTTATAGGTCGACTCGGGGAAATTCACCAAGAGGGCAAGGGCGTCCTGGTGGAATTTGTTCATGGCGTCGGTGGCATATTGGATGCCGCCGGACTTCTTGACAAAGTCGATGACCTCGCGCACTTTGGCGGGTTTGCTGCTTTCGTTCTTGACGATGCGGATGATCCGGCGCTTTTCGAGCCAGCCGGCTTTTGACAACGCATGGATCAGGGGCAGCGTCATTTTCTTTTCTTTGATATCGATGCCAACGGGTTTGCCGATCTCTTCTTCGCCATAGTCGAAGAGGTCGTCTTTGATCTGGAAGGCCATGCCGATCTTTTCGCCGAAGTTGCGCATGATGGCCACGGTTTCGGCACCGACGCCGGAGGAGCTGGCGCCGACCGAGCAACAGGACGCGATGAGCGATGCTGTCTTTTGGCGGATGATTTCGTAATACACTTCTTCGGTGATGTCCAGGCGGCGGGCCTTTTCCATCTGCATCAGCTCGCCCTCGCTCATGTCGCGTACGGCGTTGTTGACGATGCCGAGCATGTCAAAGTCGCGGTTTTCAATGGATAGATGCAACCCGCGCGACAGGAGGAAGTCGCCTACGAGGACCGCTATCTTGTTTTTCCACAGTGCGTTTACGGAGAAGAAACTCCGGCGGTAGTTGGCTTCGTCCACCACGTCGTCGTGCACCAGCGTGGCCGTGTGCAGCAGCTCGATGAGGGACGCGCCGCGGTGGGTGGACTCGTCGATTCGTCCGCAGGTGCCCGCGCTCAGGAAGACAAACATGGGACGCATCTGCTTGCCTTTGCGCTTGACGATATAGTTCATGATCTTGTCCAGCAGCATGACGCGGGTCTTCATCGAGGCCCGGAACTTCTGCTCGAACTCCTCCATCTCCCGTGCGATCGGGGCTTTGATATCGTCTAATTTCAAAGACATGGCCGCAATAATACGGAAATAAGGCTCTATCTCTAATACCCTCTCGCGGATTTAATACAGGCCCGGGTCGACGGCTATTGACTATTGTGCGGGTACTGCCGTATTTCGGGCCATGGATCTTTTACCAGGAATTTGGGGCTATATACTCTTTTCGGTCATGGTCTTGACCATCGCAGTGGTCGTGGCCCGCTTGCTGCGCTTTATCATGGGTCGTATGATCCGGGGCGCCTCCACCAAGCTGAAAGTGGACCCCACCAAGTATAATTTCCTAAAAAACGCGGTCGAGTTCATTGTGTATATCATCGCGTTGATTGTGCTTTTCAACTCCATCCCCACGCTTAAAAGCTATGGCACGGCCCTTTTTGCGGGCGCCGGTGTGCTGGCAGCCATCGTCGGTTTTGCGTCGCAGTCGGCGTTTTCCAATATCGTGAGCGGCGTGTTCATCGTCATTTTCCGGCCCTTTAGCGTGGGTGACCGCGTGAAGGTGGGGCAGCTCTATTCGGGCGACGTGGAGGATATCACCCTGCGCCACACCGTGATCAAGGACTTCGAGAACCGGCGTATTGTCATTCCCAACAGCGTGATCAACAACGAGACGATCATCAACTCTACGCTGGAGAACGAGGTCTTGTGTATGTTTATCGAGGTGGGGTTGTCGTTTGACTCCGACGTTGACCAGGCCCTGCGTATCATGCAGGAGGAGGCGATGAAACATCCCGACTGCCTGGACAACCGTACGCCGGAGGAGATCGAAAGCGGCATTCCACAGGTACGGGTGCGGCTGGTGAACATTTCGGAGACGGCCCTGCAGCTGCGGGCCGGCGCCTGGGCCAAAGACCCGGCTACGGGGTTTGCCATGAAGTGTGACCTGCTGCGGAGTATCAAGCTGCGGTTTGACGAAGCGGGATTATCGCTTGCACGGCCGCAGCAAACAGTTTATCTTAAGCAACAGACCCCAGACGCATGACCGTAACGCCTGTTGCCGCCACCCATCCCGATGGCCGGGAAATCCTCGAGCTGATCTCCTATAACCGGGAGAGCCATGACAAGATCGATTGCATGGCAGTGAACGAGCTTTTGCAGCAGCTCAAGCCGGACCGTGTCAACTGGATCAACGTGGACGGCCTCAACAACCAGGACGTTATCGAGAAGATCCAATCCCATTTCTGCCTGCATTCGCTGCTGATCGACGACGTGCTGAGCGACCAGCGCCCCAAAGCCGAAGATTTCGACGACTACCTGTTCTTTACCATGAAAATGCTGCACCGCATCGACGGCACGGGTATACATTACGAACAGATCAGCTTTGTGTTGGGCAAAAACTACCTGGTATCCTTTCAGGAAAAGGAAGGCGACCTTTTTGATGGCTTTCGCGAACGCATTCGCCTGGACCTGGGGCGTGTGCGCAAACGTCAGGCCGATTACTTATTATACCGGCTGATCGATATCATTGTCGAGAACTATTACAATGTACTGGACCGGGTCGGCGACCTGGTAGAAGACATTGAAGAAACGGTTTATGAAAGTCCCACCAACCAGACCTTTCACCGCATTCAGAAATTAAAAAAGGAGCTGATCTTTCTGCGCAAAGCCTTGTATCCGCTACGGGATGCGCTCGGCAAGATCATTAAAGACGAGTGGGAATTTGTGCACGAGGAAAATCTGCGATTCTATTCAGACGTGTACGATCACGTGGTACACCTGATCGATTCGGTCGATACATACCGCGATCTGACGGCCGGCCTGATGGACGCTCACATCAACGCCATGAACACACGCATGAACGAAGTCATGCGTGTGTTGACGGTCATCTCTACGATCTTCATGCCGTTGACCTTTATTGTAGGCGTGTATGGCATGAACTTCCATCATATGCCCGAGCTAAGCTGGCACTGGGGATATTACGGCGTGTGGGCCATCATGGCGATGCTGGTGATCGGCATGCTCGGCTTCTTTCGCTATAAGAAGTGGTTCTAGCCCCCTCCTATTGCTTTGTTACGCCGGGGCTGCGCTGCAGAAACTCGTCGTACAGCTCAGTCTGCCGGCTCTTCATCTGAATCTTCCAGCCGTCGATAAATACCTGGTGTATGGTGGTTTTGGTCTCGAACGGATCGCCGTCGCTGATAAACAGCGTGGCGTTCTTGCCTACCTCGATCGAGCCCAGTTTGTCGGCTACGCCAAAGATCTCGGCGGGCACGATGGTTACCGCTTTCAGGGCTTGCTCGCGTCCTAAGCCGTAGGCTGCCGCAAAGCCGGCGTTGTTCGGCAGGTTGCGCACGTTGCCGCGGTCGTCGGTCGTGCCGAGGTCTACTTTTACAC
>NZ_JAHESC010000059.1 GCF_018598185.1 Dawidia soli | reverse complement strand
ACGTAAAATCTCTATTATTGCGGCGAATGAACACGATGCCGAAATCCCATGATCCCCAGCCCGATCTGCATGCTTACCAAATTGCGGATTTTAACATCGCAGAGCTGACATCGACGTTCATTTTTCGTCATAGCGCGGATCTGAGCGCGTCGGCGCGGGTGTCGGATTTTATTCCGGAGGAAGTAAGTATAGACCGTGCGACGTTCCGGGAGGCCACCCCCGTGCAGGCGGCCAATCGGGTGGAGGTGCGATACGACGGGAAGACGTTGATGCTTCATTGCACGTGCGTCACTCCGAAACGGAAGCTGTGCGAGCATCAGCGGCAGGTTTTGAGTCTGATCATGAACCGCGAGGAGCTGCGGATTTTCTTCGATGGCCCGATGCGTCAGGCGAAATTGGCAACTGCGGCCCGGCATTATGGGATGGAGCAGGAGCAGGACCTTTCGCAATTCTTTACGCTGGAATACGATCAGAAGTCGGTCCATATCAAGCCGAAGCTAAAGGGGCTGGTTTCGTTCAATACCGCGCCGGCTATCCGGGCACTTCCTCAGAAGACAACGCCGCCGGCACCGGGAGAGCCCGTGCGGACACGGACCATCGTTGTGCTGAGCCAGCATAAATACTACGGGCATTTTTTTATCGAGCTGTTTATCGCCCCGCTGAGCAAAGAGGGGAAGGTCAAGGCGCCGCTCACGCCACTCGATCCGATGGATTTGATCTGGAAGACGGAGAAACCCGAGGAGACAAAATTCTTTGCGGCGCTTTCCAAATTCCACAGCAATTTCAGGACGACACGGTCTGAGACCGATGTTACCGGTTTGCAGGCGTTGGTGCGCAACCCGTTGCAATACGACTTTTACTTTCACAATGCCGCGGCGTCCGCGAATATAACGGTGGGCTCGCTGGTGCCGATACAGCTGCGGCCGGAGCGCGTGGAGCTGGATCTGACGGTCCGCAGCCGGGATATATTCTACGAGGCTTCGCTGCTCATACGCATCGGGCCGAAGCACCTCGATGTCGCACAGGTGGATATACGATACGATCATTTTATGATGGTCGATAACAAGGCCTATCTGATCGAAGATGCGGACCTGCTGGCTGTGCTGAAGCGGTTCAAGGAGTCGGACAATGTGTTGCTGGTTCACAAGTCCAAGCTGCCGGAGTTCCACCATGACTTTCTGGCGCGGTATGAGCGTAAGGTGAACCTGTCCTATCCGGACATGGCCCGGGCGACAGCCCGGCAGTTGAAACAGAACGGTTTTGACGAGCCGCATCGGCGAATCATTTATCTGTCGGACTCGGGTGATTTTATAGAGATCACACCGGTGCTTACGTATGGTTCGCTGGAGGTGCCTGTGCTCTCGCGGAGGCAGATCCTTTCCGTAGATCAACAGGGCAAACCGTTTACGTTGAAACGCGACGAGGAGGCGGAGCTGCAGTTTGCGGGTGTGCTGATACGGCAGCATCCGGATTTTGAGGCACAGCTCGAGGAGGGACTTGCGCGCGATTTCCTGTACATCCATAAGAAGCGCTTTCTCGAAAATGATTGGTTCCTCGATGCGTTTGAGGCGTGGCGGGCGTTGGGCATTTCGATCCTGGGGTTCAATACGCTTGCGCATAACAATCTGAATCCGTTCAAGTCGAAGATCACGATACGGGTGAGCAGCGGGGTTGATTGGTTCAATACCAACATCTCGGTGAAGTTTGACAAGCAACAGGTATCGCTGAAGCACTTGCAGAGGTCAATACGGAACAAGAACCGGTTTATTCAGCTTGATGACGGAACGCTGGGGATCTTGCCGGAGGAGTGGATGGCGAAGTTCGAACGCTATTTCGAGGCGGGCGAGATCACGGCGGACGGTGTATTGCGGACGCCGGTTTCACGCTTCAGCGATATTTCCAGTTTGTATGACCAGGAGCAGCTTACACCCGAGGCAAGCTCGCTTCTGAGCCGCGTACAGCAAAAGGCCGGCAGCTTTGAGACCATCGACCCTGTCGCTGTGCCGGAAGGGCTTATGGCGACGCTCCGCCCGTATCAGCAGCAAGGCCTCAACTGGCTCGGCTTCCTGGACGACTTCAACTTTGGCGGGTGCCTGGCGGACGATATGGGGCTTGGAAAGACGTTGCAGATCATCGCCTTTATTCTTTCGCAGCGGACCAAACAGAAGCGTAATACCAACCTGGTGGTGGTGCCGGCTTCGCTTATTTATAACTGGCAGGAAGAGGTGCAGAAGTTTGCGCCTTCGCTGCGGGTGCTGACGCTTTATGGGACGTCGCGCGTGCGTGACGTACAGTCGTTCGATGGTTATGAGATCATTCTTACATCCTACACGACGTTACTGGCGGACGTGGTTCATTTGAAGGAGTACGCGTTCAATTATATATTCCTGGATGAATCGCAGGCCATAAAGAATCCGGACTCGCAGCGGTATAAGGCCGCGCGTTTGCTGAACGCGCGGAACCGGGTCGCGCTGAGTGGTACGCCGATCGAAAACAATACATTCGATCTCTATGGGCAACTGTCGTTTGCGTGCCCGGGATTATTGGGTACGTTGCGGCACTTCCGCGATCATTATGCTATTCCGATCGACAAGTTTAAAAGCATGAAGCATACCAAGGCGTTGCAGCGGCGGATCAACCCGTTTATCCTGCGACGGACCAAGGAGCAGGTGGCCGCGGAGCTTCCGGAGAAGACCGAGATGATCGTACATTGCGAGATGGGACCGGAACAGCGCAAGGTTTATGACGCGTGTGAACGGGAGTTCAGGGATTTTCTCGAATCCACTCCGGAGGATAAGATCGCCGCACAGAGTATGCATATTTTACAGGGACTGAC
Organism: Dawidia soli; assembly: GCF_018598185.1. Taxonomy (GTDB): domain Bacteria; phylum Bacteroidota; class Bacteroidia; order Cytophagales; family Cyclobacteriaceae; genus Ohtaekwangia; species Ohtaekwangia soli. Next base: position 34,303 of record NZ_JAHESC010000059.1, on the reverse strand, counting down.
AAAGCTGCGGCAGCTGTGCAACTCGCCGGCGATCATTAAAGACGATGAGTACTTTGGTAACGAGTCGGCAAAGATCGATACCCTGATCGAGCATATCGAGAACCAGCATGTACATCATAAGATCCTGGTATTTTCGCAGTTTGTGACCATGCTCGACCTGATCCGGATACAGCTCGGGTTGCGGAACATTCCGTTTCAATATCTTACGGGACAGACGCGGAACCGGGCCGAAAGGATCAAGGACTTTCAGCACAACCCGCATACACGGGTGTTCCTCATCAGCCTGAAAGCGGGCGGCACGGGACTGAATCTTACCGCGGCGGACTATGTATACCTGGTCGATCCGTGGTGGAACCCAGCCGTCGAAAACCAGGCTATAGACCGCGCGCATCGCATCGGGCAGCATAAGAATGTAGTGGCGGTAAGGCTGATCTGTCCGAATACCATCGAGGAGAAGATCCTGAAGTTACAGGAGACGAAACGGGACCTTGTGGGAAGCCTGATCCATAGCGATGCGTCGATACTCAAATCGCTCACTTCACGGGATCTGTTGGAGTTGTTGCAGTAACAAGTCGCCTTCCACGCCGGGGGCCGGGCCGTTGTGCATAATCATTGGTTTCGAAAATCCATTCTTCGGTACGGGAAAGGATCGCCCATGCCTCACGATGTGCATTACCGATGCGGTATTCATATTCATGTTTAAACACCATAGGACATACCGATCTATATGTATAGTATCGATATGTATATATGACGGCATTCGCCGGCGGGACAGCGACCACTCACTAAAAAAGCGGGATTTTTTGCGGTATTTCCAATTTCAGTGCAAACGATTGTAGAAAGTTCTTGCATAATAAGTATGAACATATATACATTTATGTAAACCAAAAACCAAACCTATGAAATGGCCGGTAATGACAGGGACGATCCTCCCGATGTATGTACACCTCCTTCATGGCACCGATATCAGCAGCTGAAGACTTTGCAGGGAAACGAGTCAATTACTTTATAACGGCAACCATGAGAATCTTTCAATTTTCGACACATTCGATCGTCCTCCTTTTCTTTTTTACGCTGAAAGCCTGGGCGGGGCCGGACAGCATCGCTCCGCACGCTACGGTCACCGCATCGACGTACCGGGGCGAGACGTACAAGCCGTCCAACGTGGTGGATGGTATCATTCATATTGACGGCCAGGGGGAATGGGCCTGCCAGGGCGACACTACCGACTGGGGATATATACGCTTTCCATGGCTTCAACTGGCATGGCAGTCACCCCAGCAGGTGAACCGTATCGTGCTGTACGACCGGGTGACGCAGCGCAACCACATCGCCACCTGCAAACTGCTTTTCAGCGACGGCAGTACGCTCTGGGTGAACCAGATCCCCAATGACGGTACGGGCCGGGCGGTGGAATTCGAGACAAAAACGATACGATGGGTGAAGATCGTTGTTACGGATGGTACGGGCAGGGACCTCGGATTCTCGGAGGTCGAGGTGTTCCCTTCGGCCGATCAGTTCACCGACTACGTATCGATGGTGGACCCTTATATCGAGACGAACCGGGGGCGCCACTTTTTCTTTATTACCGGCGGCCGGCCTTTTGGCATGACGGGGGCGGCGCCGCATACCCGCAACAAGAACCAGGGCGGCGGCGGTTACAACTATAACGAGTCACACATTCTGGGCTTCGGTCAGATCGCCTGCTGGATGCTGTCGGGACTCGAGATCATGCCGGCCCGTGCGGACGTCAACCCGTCGCGGGGTGAACAGGCATGGAAATCGCGCTTTACGCATGCGGAAGAAATTGTTCAGCCCGGCTACCACCGGGTATACCTGCAGGATCCGCGCACGTGGGTGGAGCTGACGGCGACGGAGCGTGTGAGCTTTTACCGGTTCAGGTTTACGGCCGACCAGCCGACGCAACTGCTCACAAACCTGGGCGGGTATCTCTGTGGGACGACGATGGCCGGCGCGTCGGTGAAGAAGAACAGCCGCACGGAGTTCGAAGGGTCATTCAGCTCCGTGAAACGCTACTGGGGTGGTCCCCGGGATGTGAAGGTCTTCTTCGTGGTGCAGTTCGACAAGCCGTATGATCAGCTCAACGGCTGGGTCGGAAATGAGCACCATCAGCAGGTGACCACGCTTCAAGGCGACAGCCTCGGTTTGTCCGCGGCGTATGCGGTGAAGGCGGGCGATGTGGTGCAGATGAAGATCGGTATTTCGTATACCAGCATCGATAACGCCCGCAACAATCTTCAGCAAGAATGTGCGGGCTGGGATTTCGACGCTGTGCGCAACGAGTCGAAGGCTACGTGGAACGAGTGGCTCGGAAAGATCGATGTGCAGGGTGGGCGTACGGACCAGCGCGTGAAATTCTATACCGACCTGTGGCACGTGCTGCTGGGGCGGCACAAGATCAACGACATTTCGGGCGATTATCCGGACCGTACGCAGGGCACGCGCGAAGGAACATTTACCGAGTCCGTTTTCAAGGTCAAAACCCTGCCCCGGAATGCCGACGGCAGTCTGCGCTACAACATGTATAATTCCGATGCCTTCTGGCTGTCGCAATGGAACCTCAATATTCTGTGGGGGCTGGCGTGGCCGGGTGTCCAGGATGAGCTATCGGCATCGATGCTGCAATATGCGGACAATGGCTATTTACTTCCCCGCGGTCCTTCGGGCGGTGGATATTCGTATATCATGACCAGTTGCCCGACCACCAACCTCATCGTGAGCACGTACATGAAGGGCATGCTTACCAGGGCCGATCCCCGGCACGCTTTCGAAATCCTGAAACGCAACCATCTTCCCGGTGGCATGCTGGGGTCTGCGGAGGACATCAACTTCTATACGAAGAATGGCTGGTGGCGCAACAACGCCGGCATTACGGTGGAGGCCGCCTTCCAGGATTGGGCCATCGCACAGATGGCGCAGCGCCTCGGAAAGAAGAAAGACTATACTTTCTTTATGAACCGTGCGCAGGGATGGAAGAAGTGCTACGATCCCCAGCAGAAGTTACTGTTCCCGAAAGACGACAACGGACACTTTGTACATCGCGATCCGCTGAGCGGGCAGGGATGGGTGGAAGCCAATGCGTGGCAGGCCACATGGGGCGTGTCACACGACATCCCGGGCCTTGCCGCCTTACTGGGCGGGAACGATACCCTTTGTCATAAGCTGAACCATGCCTTTGAGCAGGCAAGCGCCAGCGACTTTGTCTTTGCCTACAACGACGGCTATGTGAGCTATGCCAATCAACCTGGTTGTTCCAACGCTCACGTGTTCAACTACGCAGGCAAGCCCTGGCTTACGCAATACTGGGTAAGAAGAGTAAAAGAGCAAGCTTATGGCGGCACAACGCCCGACCTTGGCTATGGCGGGCATGACGAAGACCAGGGGCAGATGGGCGGCGTGAGCGCGCTGATGGCCATGGGGTTGTTCAGCCTTCAGGGCAATGCATCGGCTGTTCCCACGTACGATATCACCAGTCCTATTTTCGACAAGATCACCATTCAGCTCGATCCGAAGTATTACCGGGGAAAGCAGTTCGTGATCACCACGCACAACAACGCTCCGGAGAATATGTATATACAAAACGCATCGCTGAACGGAAAGCCGCAGCAGCGCTTCTGGTTTACGCATGAGGACTATGCAAAAGGGGGAGCGCTCGAGATCTGGCTGGGTGACAAACCGAATCAGGCCTGGGGAACAGCGGAGTAGTGAACGTATACATTTTTATGTGAACCCAATATAAAACGTCTTAACCAATCAATTATGAATAGAAAGTTTTACCACAATTTATGCCGGTGGCTCTTGCTGCTGTTATCGGTGGAGCTGGGCGTCCCGCTGGAAGCATTTCCCGAAGGAATGGTTCAGGAGCGGACCGTGCGTGGAAAGGTGATCGCTTCGTCGGGCGAATCGCTGCCGGGTGTCAGCGTCCTGATAAAAGGTTCCAGCATCGGCACGGTGACGGATGCCGACGGAAATTATACCATTCGTGCCGGTGCGGATGCGGTGCTGGTATTTTCGTTCATCGGCTTTTCGCCGGAAGAAGTCGTCGTGGGCACGCAGACGACGGTAAACGTTACGCTGACACCGTCGCTCGAGACGTTGTCGGAGGTGGTGGTGATCGGATACGGCACGGTAAAGAAAACGGACCTTACCGGGTCCGTGGCATCGGTGAAGGCAGAAGAGATCACGGCGGTGCCCACTACGTCGTTCGACCAGGCACTGCAAGGCAGGGCCGCGGGCGTCCAGGTGATGCAGACATCGGGTGCGCCCGGAGCCGAGGCGTCTATCCGTATCCGCGGGATCAGCTCCATTCTGGCGGGAAATGAGCCGCTCTATGTCATTGACGGTATGCTGGTGAACAGCAACACCGCAGAAGTGACCAACGCCACCGTGGGCAGCGCGCCGCGCATCGGTCCGCTGGCGGCCATCAACCCCAATGACATCGAGTCCATTGAGATCCTGAAGGACGCTTCGGCCACGGCCATCTATGGTGCGCGCGGCGCGAACGGCGTGGTCCTGATCACCACCAAGCATGGGCGGAAGGGGACGAGTGCCGTGACGGTCGACAGCTACTATGGTGTACAAGAACCGTCAAAATATATCGACGTGCTCAATGCGCAGCAGTTTGCCGAGTTTGTCAATGAAGCGCGTATCAACGGTGGCCAGCAGGCCGAGTATGTCAACCCCTCAACCCTGGGCCAGGGCACGGACTGGCAAAAGGAGATGCTGCGCACGGCGCCCATTCAGAGTCACCAGGTGGGTGTTTCCGGTGGAAGCGACAAGGTGACGTATACCATTTCCGGCGGATATTTCGGCCAGCAGGGGATCGTGATAAACTCCGACTTTTCGCGTTACAATTTTCGCTCGAACGTCACGACCGAGGTGACCAAAAAGCTCAGCATCGGGGCCAACATCGCCTATGCCTATACCAAGGGTAACTCGGTGAACACCGGGCTGCAGCAGATCACGCCGGGTGTGATCGGCGGTGCGCTGGGGATGAACCCCATCCAACCGGTGTATGACCCTACGGTGAAAGGCGGCTATACCTATGAGAACGACCGGGGCATCGTCATTGGAAACCCCGTCGCCGAAGCGAAGGAGCACAAGGCCTATAGCACCACCCAGCGTATTCTCGGCAACGTAGAGGCGCGCTACAAGATCCTGCCGTCGCTGGAGCTCAAGAGCACCTTTGGGATTGACGGCATTTCGTCCAGGGACCGGGCGTTCGCTCCCGACTTCCTCAAATCGGCGGCCGGCTCCAAGGGCGAAGCAAGCGTTGCGACCCTCGAAGCCACGACGTGGCTGAACGAGAATACGATCACCTTCGACAAGACCATCGCTACGAAACATTCGATCACGGCGGTGGCGGGCTATACCCTGCAGGGATTCAAGAGCGAGCGGCTCAACGGATATGTGTTCGGCATTTCCGATCCCCGCCTGGGATACCACAGCCTGCGCGGTGCCGCCGAGCCCCAGCCCCCGGTGGTAGGCGAGGCCACGTGGACCATGCAGTCCTATCTGGGCCGCGTGCAGTATTCGTTCAACCGTCGGTACCTGGCTACTCTTACGGGCCGGGTAGACGGGTCTTCGAAGTTCGGCGCGAATAACAAATACGCGTTCTTTCCGTCGGCAGCCCTGGCCTGGCGGATCGTGGAAGAGGAATGGATGAAGCCCGTGGAGTTTATATCCGAACTCAAGCTGCGCACCTCCCTGGGGATCATCGGAAACCAGGCGATCGACTCGTACCAGTCGCTCGCGCTGGTGGGCGCATACGGCGAGGGTGTCTTTAATCACGGCGCCACGGTCGATTATTATTCCAGTAGCCAACCGACGGCCTATAGCAATCCCAACCTGAAGTGGGAGACCACCCGCCAGTTCGATATCGGTATCGACGCCGGGTTCCTGAACGACCGGATCACGCTCACGGCCGATGTATACCAGAAATATACCTATGACCTTCTGCTGAGCACGCCCATACCGTTCACCTCGGGCTTTGATGCCACGACCCTGAATATCGGCGACCTGACGAACCGGGGGCTCGATATCGACATTCGAACCGTAAACACCACCGGCAAACTGAAATGGAACTCGTCCATCAACTTTTCCACGTACACCAACAAGATCACCCGGTTGGCGGAAGACGGGAAGGACGTGAACCTGGGCTCGGGGCTGATCCTGCGGGAAGGTCAGCCGTTGGGTACCTTTTACGGTCTGCAGTTCGATGGCATTTTCCAGACCGACGAGGAAGCGGAAGCTGCGGCGGTGCTCAACGGGCAGCATAACATTCCGGGTAACGAACTTACGCGTGCCCGCGCCGGCGACAGGCGGTACCGGAATCTGTCCGCCCCCGACACGGTGATCAACGAGAACGACCGAACGATCCTCGGTAACGCGCTTCCGGACTTCACCTGGGGATTCAACAATACGCTGTCATACGGCAACTTTAGCCTGAGCGTGTTCATCCAGGGATCGCAGGGCAACAAGATGGCGAACTTCAACGCGCTGGCGCTGGAAGACTTCCGCGGCGTGCAGAATATCTCCGCGGAGGCGGGATTGAATCGCTGGACCCCGGAGCACCCGGGTAACCGTTATCCGCGTGCCCTGGCGAACCGCACCATCGATGTGGGCACGTTCTCTTCGGCGTATGTGGAAGACGCGTCGTACGTGCGTATCAAGAACATTACGCTCGGCTATAACATTCCTTCGGCGATCCTGAGCCGGGCCAACGTGAAGACACTGCGCCTCTATGTCAGCGCCACCAACCTGGCGACGTTCACCCGGTACACGGGCTATGACCCGGAAGGAAGCTCCTACGGCGTCGCCACGGCCATGCCCGGCGTCGATCAGGGACGCTACCCGATGACGAAGACCTACCTGGTCGGAGTGAACATTGGCCTATAACATCTTACCCCATTTGAGATATGAAATTCATGAAACGAAATATAAAGCTCGCCGGCATGTTGCTACTGCTGGCGTTCCTGGCCCCGTCATGCAAGGATTTTCTGGAAGAAGATCCGCAGAACTTTGTGGCGGTATCGAACTTCTATAAGACCGAAGCAGACGCCGTGTCGGCCGTAAACGCTATTTACGGGCACCTGAACTCGCAGAGCGGTGATACTTTTGGCGGCGTATACCACAGCAACTTCTGGATCATGATGGGCCTGGCTTCTGACGAGATGCTCAACAACCAGGTGGGCATGACCGATGCCGATCAGCTTTCGAACTTCACGTACTCGCCGCAGAACGGAATCGTGACCGATGTCTGGAAACAGCACTATAAGGCCGTCTCGCTGGCGAACATCGCCATCGAGAAGATCCCCGCGATCGACATGAATGCCACGCTGAGGACCCGGCTTGTGAACGAAGCGAAGTTCCTTCGGGCCCTGTTGTATTTCAACCTGGTGCGGATGTTCGGAAAGATCCCCTTGTTGCTGAAGATAGAGGAACCGTTAAAACCCAACGTTGCGGAAGTGAACGAGATCTATACCCAGATCATTGCCGACCTGACCGACGCGGAAGGGCTTCCGGAAGAACAGGCAGAGGGCCGGGGAAGAGCCACGCAGGGTGCGGCCAAAGCGCTGCTGGCGAAAGTGTATCTGACCCGTCAGGAATATGGAATGGCTGCAGCCAAGGCGCTGGAGGTGATCGGCTCGGGAAACTACGAGCTCTGGGATGACTATGTGGATGTATTCAAGATCCAGAACCGCGGCGGCAAGGAAGCGATCTTCAGCGTGGGCTTCGGCGATGCCGGCGGCAAGATCATCTTTTGGGAAAGCGGACAATTTCACACACGGCTGCTGCCCAATGCGCTGGTGAAGGCGGGCATCACCAACAACACCCTGGGATGGCAGGTGCCTACGCAGGCCCTGGTCGATGCATACCCTACAAACGATGAGCGTGACTCTGTAACCGTCTTCAACGAGTTCAAGGAGACCGTGGCGGGAACGACCTACGATGTTCCGTTTGATAAATATTATTTCAGAAAGTATTGGGACGTCACCAACCCCGAGGAGTTCACCAATGCGAAAGCGGCCCAGGATTTTCCCGTGATCCGCTATGCCGACGTGCTGCTGATGTATGCGGAGGCGCTGAACGAGGAAAACGGCCCGACGGCCGACGCCTATACCTACCTCAACATGGTGCGCCACCGCGCCAACCAGGGCGACGTCTCGGGTCTTACCACAGAACAGTTCCGCGACGAAGTACTCGCGCAGCGCAGGCTAGAACTGGCGGCAGAAGGTCACCGGTGGTTCGACCTGGTGCGCACCGGGAAGCTGGAGACCCTGGTACCCCTGGCCAAACCCGGTGTGACGCCGCGGGCGAACCATTACTTGTTCCCCATTCCACAGCGCGAGCGCGACCTGAACGTGAACCTTCCTCAAAACGATTATTAGACGGTAAATGCATAAAGCGATGAAAAACATTCGTCAATATCTTTTCGGTCTTATGCTGGTGGCGTGTGCAGGCACGCTTTCGTGCGAAGACGACTATGAGTCCAATTCGGACAAGCCGGGCCTGGAGCTCACTATTCCGGGACAGAATATCAAGATTGCCGGGTACGGTCAGTACCGCACGCAGGTGCGGGAGGGCAGCGAAGCGGTGGTCACCGTAATGCTACCTCCGGACGTGCGCGCGCTGACCATTACGAAGTCCGTAAACCTGACCGTGGACGGGGGTTACGGCATCGACGGTATGCTCGCGGTGGACGCTGCGGCGCTTTCGCCGGGCGGCGAATATACCTTCCGGTACGTGGGCCGGGAAGAAGACATTGACCAGCTGATCGGCTTTGCCTTCCGTGCGGAGACGGCATCCGGCGATGTGGTGAACAGCGATCTTACGCTGGCGGTGGCCGCCGCGCCGCGCATAAACCTTTCGCGCAGGAAGTGGATGTTCACCTCGAAGATCTGGGTGAACAAGGGGAACAAGGAAGACATCCGGGAGTGTGAAAAAGATAATTATTATCTGTTCCATGCCGACGGTCTCATGGACTCCTTCTATGGCACGAGCCACGCCGGCGGGTGCGAGCTTGAAGAATTCAACGACTACGACACCTGGGCCCTTTCAGAAGACGAGACCACGTTTGAGATGAAATATCACAGCATATTCAGTCCCGATGTGTTTACAACCGATGTCTTCAACGTGAAAACGCTTACCGTCGACAAGCTCGAGCTCGAGATCCACATCGACCTTTCGTGGGCCGGAGAGACGAACGACGAAGTATTTATTTATAAATACGTTGCCGCTCCTAAATAGTACCTGTAAATTGATGATGATGAAACAGATCGCTTCCTATTGTGTGTTGATCGCGCTGGCCGCAGCCGGTGTACTGACGTCCTGTCAACAGAAAAAAGAAGAACTGCACGAGGTGACCTATACGGTGCAGGCCGCACCGGAATGGACAGCGTTGTTCACACGGTCACGGGGATGGTTCGGCGCCGACGGCATCTACTCCATTCCCTTGAAAGGGAACGATGCCGGGGCGTCGGGCGATACCGTGCTCTTCGTTTTCAGCGACACCATGTTCGGCGAGGCGGGCGACCCCCGGCAATCCGGCGCGCCCGGTATGGCCATGATCAATAATTCGGTGATGCTGCTGCGCGGGAACGAGCCGCGGGAAGACCATGCGACGTTCATCGTGGGAGACGATACAAGCTCGGTATTCCTGCCGTCAACGCCCCGGACACAGCCTGGCGACTACTACTGGCTGGGCGACGGCGTGGTGGATCATGAAGCGGGAGACAGCCTGTATATCTTCGGCTACCTCATTCATAATACCAACGACGGTTCGAAGTTCCCGTTCCGCCAGGTAGGTACAACGTTGCTGATCTATCCGCCGCATACTACGGATCTTACAAAGTCGAGGCAGGTGGACCTTCCCCTTGTATCGCCCAGCGACGACCCGGCGGCGACGGCCTTCGGGGCGGGCATCTATGCCAATACCCGGGAGTCGGGAGCTCCCGATCCGGATGGTTATCTATACATCTATGGCGTTCGCGGCCCGACAAAGGAGCTGATCGCTGCGCGGACCCCAGCGGGAACGCTGGCAACATTCTCGTCCTGGGAGTTCAGGACATCCGACGGATGGACGAAGGACCTGAAGGCTGCTGCCGCGCTGGCCGACAGTGTTTCAAACGAGATGAGCGTCTCCGCCATCGGCAACGGCCAGTACGCGCTGATCTATCAGCTCGGCGGTATCTTTTCGGAAATCTGTATGCAGATCGGTCCTTCGCCGGTGGGGCCTTTCGAACGACGCCAGGTGATCTGGAATACATCTTCCGAATTGACGGAGAAAGACATCTATACCTATAATGCGAAGGCCCACCCCGCGCTATCGAAGCCGGGAGAGCTGCTCATCAGCTATAACATCAATAGCTTCAACTTCCTGGAGCAGCTCAAGAAAACTCCGAACTTCTATCATCCCCGGTTTATAAAAGTGATCTTTGACAGAAAATAATCCGTTCATGAAGCGCACGCGCGGTGGTGTTATGCCTTTCAGGGGCTTGATCTTTTGTATGGTCCTTCTGGTCATGGTTCCGGCAGCCATGGCCGACGTGAGGCTGCCTGCAATCTTTCGCGATCACATGGTACTTCAGCGAGGCGCCCCTGTTAACGTGTGGGGGTGGGCTTCGCCGGGAGAAAAGGTCGCTGTCACCCTCATGATGAAATCGGCTACGGCGATCGCGAACAAGCAGGGTACATGGAGCGTCGTGCTGCCGGCCCTGGAAGCCGGCGGGCCCTATACGTTAACCGTGGAGGGGAGAAACACTATTGTGTTGTCGGATGTTCTGATCGGCGATGTCTGGATCTGCGGCGGGCAGTCCAACATGCAGTGGACAATAGACCAGACCGGCTTTGACGAGAAAGACAGCGCTTTTCTGAAGAACGCACAGGTCCGTCTCTTTACCGTGCATGTCGATATCGATTATTTGCCGGCAGAAGATATCAAGGGTGGAACGGGATGGAACACGCTGAGCCAAGAGAATATAAAATATTTCTCGGCCGTAGCCTATCACTTCGGGAAGAAGCTGTACCGGGAACTGAACGTGCCCATCGGCCTGGTCAGCGACAACCTGGGGGCTACCAGCGTTGAAAGCTGGATGAGTAACGAGGCGCTTCTGGCGTTTGATCAGTTCAGGGCCGACATCGAGCCCGTGCTGAAGCGTAATAAGAACTTCGCCGCGATGCGGGCCGACTTTGAGAAAATGAAGCCCGCGTGGTATAAAAAGTATTATTACAAGGGGCCGGGCATCGTGGGGGAATGGTTCGACGTGGATACCGACCTTTCGGAATGGAAGCCGATCCAGCCCCTTGGCAACACCTGGGAAAATGTACCCGACCTGCGTGACCACGACGGTGCCGTATGGTTCAGGACAACGTTCGACCTGCCGGAAAACCATACGGGCAAAACATTTCATGTGGGGCTGCTGCAGGTCGACGACTACGACATCGCCTGGGTGAACGGTGTAAAAGTGGGCGAGAGCTACGGCAACTACAATCATCATGGTTACGACGTGCCGACAGACATTTTGAAGCCTACGGGCAACGTGCTGGTGGTACGTGTCTTTGACGTCGGGGGCAGGGGTGGGTTCACCACACCTTCCATGTGGGCGCACAAACATCTATCGGGTGACTGGCTGTACAGGAAAGGCCAGGCTATCGATGCTGCAAAATTTCCGAAGGTGCTGGTGCCCAATGCTACACCTTTTTCTTCGCCCGCTGTGTTATACAACGGGAGCATTGCGCCGCTCACGCGCATGTCCATCAAAGGCGTAATTTGGTATCAGGGAGAGGCCAACGCCGATCGTGCCGATGAATACCGCAAGCTGTTCCCCGCGATGATCGCAGACTGGCGTTCAACATGGAAACAGCCCGAGCTTCCTTTTCTCTTTGTGCAGCTTGCTAACTATATGGCGGAGTCGCCGCTGCCGGCACCGAGTGCCTGGGCCGAACTGAGGGAAGCGCAGGCGGCTGCGCTGGCCCTGCCCAACACCGCCATGGCCGTGTCCATCGACCTGGGTGAAGCGAACGACATTCACCCCCGGAACAAGGAAGATGTCGGCAAGCGCCTGGCACTCGGTGCGCTAAATAAAGTATACCAGAAGAACATCGTCAGCGCAGGACCGACGTTCCGGTCAATGAAGCTCGGCGGTGGTACGGCGACTATTGAATACGACAATACTGGCGGTGGTCTGATAACAAAGGACAAATACGGCTTTGTGCGTGGATTCCAGATGGCCGGCGAGGACAGGAAGTTTTATTGGGCGCAGGCCACGCTCGTTAACGGAACGGTGGAGGTTACGTGTCGCCAGGTATCAAAGCCTGTGGCGGTGCGCTATGCGTGGGACGACAACCCCGGGCCGCTGGATCTTTACAACGCCGATGGTCTTCCGGCCGTACCCTTCCGCACCGACGACTGGCCGGGCATTACAGCCGGTAAGAGATTTCAGACGGGACAACCGAGATTTTGAGTTTTGGTAAACTATAAACTGTAAAGTATGCTTCGATATTCAACCAACCATAATACGATGAGACTACGGGCATTTCTCTTCCTCCTGGCAGCCTTCCTGACATTAGAGGCCGCTGCGCAAAAGGGGGGCTTTGACGGTATAGGCACAAACATGGATAACCTCTACAGGCTTTCGGATGCGCAGACGCGGTCGATCAGTCCGGAGAACCCTACTGGTGAGAAAGGCAAGGGCGGCATGGCGAAGGAAGGCACGGCCTCGGGCCCTGCGCGAGATCTCGGCCCTGGATGGAAGGTCAATCCCTTTATCCGCATTGCCGCGCACACCACCTATACACTCGCCGAGATCGAGGGCGGAGGGGCCATACAACACATCTGGATGACGCCGACGGGCAACTGGCGTTACAGCATTCTTCGCATGTATTGGGACGACGAGAAAGAGCCGTCTGTGGAGGTGCCCGTAGGCGACTTCTTTGCCGCCGCCTATGAGTACAAGCCGATCTCGTCGCTGGCGGTGTGCGTGAATCCTGGTAGCGCCTTCAACAGCTATTGGGCGATGCCCTTTCGAAAGAAGTGCCGCATCACCCTGGAAAACGTCGCCGATGAGGAAATGATCCTGTACTATCAGATCGACTACACGCGCACCACCGTGCCCGATGATGCCGCATATTTTCATGCGCAGTTCCGCCGGGTGAACCCGGTGCCGTATAAGGACGTGTATACCATCGTAGACGGGATCAAGGGTAAAGGGCATTATGTCGGCACGTATATGCTGTGGCAGAGCAAGAGCAATGGCTGGTGGGGCGAAGGGGAGATCAAGTTCTATATGGATGGTGACACACAATACCCCACGATCTGTGGCACGGGCACGGAGGACTACTTCTGCGGCTCCTATGCGTTTGCCGTGAAGGACAAGAACGGCCAGCAGCAGTATGAGGATTATTCAACTTCGTACGCGGGTTTCCACGTGTTCAAACCGGACGGCGCGTTCAAATCGCAGACCATGTTCGGGATGTACCGGTGGCATATCACCGATCCCGTTCGTTTTAATAAGGATCTGAAGATTACGATCCAGGCGCTGGGATGGCGCAGCGGTGGCCGCTACCTGCCGTTACAGGATGATATTTCTTCCGTGGCGTTCTGGTATCAAACGGAGCCGCATGCGCCGTTTCCGAAGATCCATTCGAAGGATGGACTGGAAATCGTCCGGTAGCGAAGCACCATGTTGAAAATCCGCCGGGCAGGACGGCAGCAGGTTGGGGAACGCTGGTGAAATTGTATTTTTACCGGCAAAGAAAGCATGACGATGTCCCGGAAGAAACAAGCGATCACGCTCCATGAGAATGAACTGAAAAGCATCGGTATTAGCGTTGCACCTTTCAGTAGCCTGACGGAAAATGTGCGGGATTCACACCGGGATGATCATTATATGTTTATCATCCAGCAGCACGGACGTTTTGTGTGGGAATTCGATTTCCAGGAGGTTGTGTTAAAAGATGCTTCCCTTAGTTATGTCATCCCCGGGCAAGTGCATCGGTACGTATCATTTCACCGTACCGCAGGATGGTTTGTTTTTGTGGCGCCGGACCTGATCGATAGCACCTATCGGGAAATCTTTGACGCATACCTTCATTCCGGACAAGGTGTGCCTTTAAAAAAGGGCGATGCAGTCTTTACTACAACGCTGTTGCTGGTGGAAATGCTGGACCGGGAGCCGCAGTTGTTTCGCGAGCGGTTGTCCAGGTCGTTGGTCGATACACTGGCGGGGATGGTCGCTTCCAGGATCGCGGAGGCAAAAGATACCGTCGCCATCATCGGTGGACCGAAGTATCATACCGTCCTCAGGTTTAAAAAGCTGGTAAAAGCACACTGCAAGGAAAAAAAGCAGGTGCAGGATTATGCAGCACTACTCCATATCACGCCACTTTATCTGAATGAGGTTGTAAAAGACCTTACGGGTTTTTCCGCGAGCTATTGGATCCAGCAGGAGATCCTGTTGGAGGCCAAGCGCATGCTCCGGTATGCGGTCCTGGATATCAAACAGATCGCCTTTGACCTCGGATATGCGGATCACGCCTATTTTTCACGGTTCTTCCGGAAGCATACCGGCGTAACGGCCACGGACTTCAGAGCCAGCCATTATTTGTCCAATCATAGCCATTGAGCGGCTATCGCCGCCGTTGCCCCGATTCATGAATTTTGTGCCGGATTGTATCGCTTCGTTCATATCGTTGTTGTTTGCAGCCAAAGGCTGGGAGCACGCGTCGTGGGGATTTATAGGTTTCGGGGGCTCCTATATTTTGACGCGGGTCTTTTTTGCTTCCTTTCCCGACCGGTTTGGAGGATATAGCGTAGCCCTTGTATCGTTCATCGTGGAAATGGCGGGGCAGCTGTTGATCGGATTCTCGTCCACCCCGTCGTTTGCCATTGCGGGTTGTGCGCTGACGGGAATTGGTTTTTCACTCGTTTTCCCGGCATTGGGGGTACTTGCCATTCAGCGGGTAGCCCTGCAGATGCGGGGGACGGCATTGGCCGCCTATTCTGCGTTTTTTGATCTTTCGCTGAGCATCGCCGGTCCTGTGGCCGGTCTGCTGGCGGCAGGGTGGGGGTATCCGTCGATCTATTTGTTCGGCGGCGCCGGCTGCCTGGCGGCGCTGTTGATCCTGCGTTCTTGCAGGAAGAAAATATTGTAACGGTGGTTGTGGAAAAACGCGTAGCCCCGCATCTCAGGAAGCAAAACCAATCCATCTATGAGACCGATCCATGCAGTAGTATTTTTATTTTGCGTTGTTACCGCTATGGGGTGCGGCGCCCACCGCATGAGCGGCAACACCCGTACCAAACCCGTGACATCGCTCGATGCAGCCACCTTTGAGCTTACCGAAACCACGACCGACACGACCTATGGATTCGATCGTAAGAATCCGGTGAGTGTAGGCAATACGGGCGGCGGCCCGGCGAACGAACGCCGCTACCTGAATGCACTCCTGGGACCCCATGGTGAGCCGGTCTCCTATATCCGCGAAGGCAGCTGCTGCGCCTTTAAAACGCCCAACGGCCTGTTTGACAACACCGGTATGCTGGATCGCTATAAGGTTACCTGGGCCGGGGCTGCGGATACGGTGGTTCTTTACATCAACATGTATGACAGGGGTGATCTGAAGATCCCGGTAGGGTTTACGGCCCGGCAGCGGCCGTGAAGTATTTTCCTGACGATGAGCTTGCCAACGAGCCGGACTATTTCAGCCCCGCACGCACGGCGCGCACCTCGTCTGCCTTGATCGCCGAGCTTCCGTGGGTCATTCGTGTACGCACGTAGGTGAGGATATCGGCCACCTGCTCGTCGGAAAGGAACGCATGTGCGGGCATGACGCCATCGTATGTCTTTCCCCGGACCTCTATCGGGCCGGTCAGTCCTTTCAGTACGACTTCGATCAGCGTCTTGCTCGGGCCGCTTACCCATTTTGAACCGAACAGCGGTGGATACCGGTTGCCATCGCCCTGGCCGCCGGGCAGGTGGCAGGAAGCACAGTACTGGGTGTAGGCGACGGAGCCGGGTGTATCCTTGAACAGGTTGTCTTTCTTCTCATCGGGCTGCTTGATATTGGTGGCTGTTTGTTTCCGGGTTTCCATTCCGGCCAGCTGCTGCTCGCCAAAGGCTGCCTTGTCGCCCTTGAACATGATCCTCCAGATCTTTCCTTTCACGCTTTCGGTCACATACAGCGAGCCGTCAGGTCCTTCGGAAAGCCCCATGGGCCGCGCCTTGGCGTCGGACGTATTGACGATCGTATCCAGCTGCGCAAAGCCATCGGCAAACACTTCCCATGGACCTGTGGGTTTCCCCCCCTTCATGGGCACAAATGCTACGAAGTATCCCCCTTGCGGATAGGGCGCCCGTATGGTCGAACCGTGAAAGGCGATGAATGCGCCGTTCTTATAGCGTGCGGGAAACTGGTCGCCGCGGTAGAAAAGCAGGTCATTGGGTGAAAAGTGGCCGGGAAAACCGATGAGCGGTAGTGCGACCGTGTCGGCACCGTCGGCTTTTCTGCCGTCGCCGCCGTACTCCGGGTTCAGCACTTTCTTATCCTGCATCTGATCGAAATAATAGTAGGGCCAGCCGCCGTTGGTGCCTTCGGTGATCCGGAAGAACTCCTCTGACGGAAGCAGCGCGCTCTGCCAGGGAGAGTAAAGCCCCGGCCACGTCCTGGCAAAATCATCGCGCCCGTGTTGCACGGCGAACAGATTGCCGTCTTCGAAATTCCAGGCCATCGCCACCAGGCTTCGCATGCCGGTAGCATATTTTTTTCCATCACCCTGTACCTGACCGGGCTTGTTGGCGTCGAATTGCCAGACACCGCCGTGGATGTCGAGCTGCGGGCAGGGAAGCATACCGGGCGCGCCAGGGGTTCTGTTCTCTGCCTGGCACACGTCGCCGGGAGCGCCGAAGGGAACATAGAGGTGCCCCTTGTCGTCGAACGTGATCGATTTGGTAATATGCTCGGTTCCACGGGGATTGGCCCTGTACGCATCGTCGATCACGATCGGCTCTTCTACAGTATCGGGCAGCAGCTGGCCGGGCACGAGCTTGCTGCGGTATACGACGCCGGTAGACGCGTAATAGATATAGCCATTGTATATACGCATACCGGTGCCGTATGCGCTCGGGTCTTTGTACGTACCGAAGTATTTTACGAGATCCGCTTTGCCGTCGCCGGTCGTATCACGAAGAGCCACCGATCCACCCCGGGGTGTGACGGCACGGAGCTTCACATAGATGTCGCCGTTGTCGTTCACGGCCAGGTGTCGTGCCCTGCCCACGCTGTCTACCACCACCAAAGCCTCGAAACCGTCGGCCAGGGCAAGCTTTCCTTTGTCAGCATCACCGGGGGGAAGCGAGGCTTTCGGATCATCCGGGGGAGGTGGGACTTTCCTATCGCCCGGCGAACACCGGGTGCACAGTAAGATCAATAAGCCTACACCCATACCGGTTACACTTCGGAAGATCAGCCTGCCCCAGGCCCCCGGGGATAATTGTAGTTCCTGCATATCTTAAATAAAATGTTCCATGGGTTGACCGCAACCTCTGCACGCACCGACTGGATCTTTTTACAACCGCACGTAATTACAACTCCGGCAGAGGCGTGTGGAAAGTAAATATATGATTCGAAACATGAAAGGAATTTTATCTGGAATCTTCTTTAACGGTTGCGTTTGGTTGCTGAGTTGTATTAATCGCCTTTGAAGTTTCTAAAAAGAAGAACCCTACGCCCGTACACCCATCCCTCTCTATGAAACAGTTCTACCCGTGCTCCTGTGCCTCGTATTGAGTGCCGGACCCACTTTCGTCTATGCCCAGCGCAGCAACGATACTGAAGAAGACGCGGAAGAGGAAGAGACGGACCTTTCTAAATTGAAACGTGAAAAGCTTACACTGGCAAAAAATGCTCCGCCGGTCTCTATAGCGATCACGCCATTGGAAGGTGGCGCCGTAGCGTAGTGTGCGCGATACGGACAAAGCCAATATGATCTTGGAGATTATAGATTATGTTGTGTGTTATGTGCATATCAAGCAAGGCTCACTCAACCCCGCCTCAAGGTAGGGGCAAAGGTAAAGGCCGGGTGACCGTCTGGGCATGGCAGGCAACTCGGGCTACCATGCCAGCGGTCCTCATCTGCACCGCTGCGTGCAGCGCGCCGACGGCGGCATCACGCCCTTTATCTTCAGCAACGGCTATGTTATTGGCCACGGACAATACGGCGATACGACGTTACCCTCGGCCTGGTCGCCACTGAAGGGGAAGGGTATACCGGGTGAGAAAAGCCTGATCCGGCCGGGGCGACGCGCCGCCGGGTAAGTGAAGGGCTCGTGCGCAGGTTATTTCCGATCTTCTGATTTATACAATAGCAGTACCGGCTCAACACTTCTTCAATCTTCTGATTTATACAATAGTAGCACCTTCTCCGCGCTGTTTCAGAGCAGGAACTATCAATATGCATCGGTTTCTTACGTCCGCTGCAAATTGTAAAAAGCATTGGCTAAGTTTAACGGGAATACACGTCATGAAACTGTTCCTCAGCTCCCTTGTGATACTGGCTGCGATCGGCATGTCGCATGCTCAACCGCAGTACGCAAAAGTACATCCCGGTGACTCGGCCGTGCTGGCCAATTTTAATGTGGCGATGCAACAGCATGGCTGGCCGCCACTTTGGGATAACGCAAAGCCGGCGGTTACGTGGCCAGGCGTCACATTTCGGGCGCCGGAGCCCTATCGTGTTACGGGCCTTTCTATTGTCGGCAATAAATTAGGGAATGGGGACTTTACCACCCCGACACTACCTGCGATCGTTGCGATGCTCAAGGACCTTCCGTTGATGGAAAGCTTTGGAGTACATGTCGGGTTACAATCTCTTCCCGCGGAGCTTGCTCAGCTGACGCAGATTCAATCATTGGAACTGGCCAATAACCGGCTTTCCGGTCTGCCGCCGGAGGTGACCCGCATGGCAAACCTGACCACGCTCTCGCTCGATAACAACACCTTTTCTACGTTGCCGGACCTGAGTGGTTTGTCAAAACTAACCCGGTTGACGGCGTCACAAAATAAAGATCTTGCTGCGCTTCCCGCATCATTCTTTTCCCTTACCCATCTGACGTATATAGATCTGGGATGGGGGGGCCTTTCCTCGCTGCCAGACGACATTCAGAACCTGGTGAACCTGGAGCAGCTTCACGTTGACGTCTGCAAGCTGACGGAATTACCTGTCGGAATAGGCCGTCTTGCGAAGCTCCATACACTGGATGCCTCGTATAATCAGCTCGAAAGCCTGCCGGAGGCGCTGGGCTGGGCCACCGGATTGCAGCAGCTGAACCTGAGGGGAAATAAACTGATCGCCTTGCCGGCGACATTTGCGCAGCTCAGTGCGCTTGAAGGTATCGATCTGCGGAATAACCGACTGGCTTCGTTCCCTTCTTCTATCGCGGCATTATCGAGGCTGCAAACCATTCAGGCGTCGACGAATCAAATGGAAGGGGGCCTGCCCGCGGCGTTGTGGAATCGCCCGGCAACCCGACCACTATCGCTCGAGGTCAGCGATAATAAGCTCTCCGGGAAAATAGAGATACCCAATGCCCGTTCGGTAAGATTCCTCGGCCTGTCGGGTAACCGCTACCGGTTCACGGACCTCTACGAAGTATATGCCAGCCTTCGGGCAGCAGGCGTTACCATGGTGTTTAATGATCAGGTCCGCGTTGGCACCGCACGAACGATACAGCCGAAACAAGGGGATGTTGTCACAATTGGGATCGACGGGTATGTCCCGCTCGACGGCAGCGTCTATACCTGGTATCAGCGCCGTACCTTGAATGAAAGCGCCAGGGTTGTGTCGCAAGCGCAGGAGCTGCGCTTGCCGGCAGTCGACTTGTTTGAAGCAGCGGGCATCTACCATTGCATGATCACGCATCCAGAGCTCGGCGATTGGCGGCTATACTCGAACGAAGTACGCCTCATAGGCCGCAATGCGCCACCGGTTATTTCGGTGTCAGACATCATTTTCCGTCAGGGAAATACGATACCAGACCTGGTCATATCTGTGACGGACGACTTCAGTACGGCCGATAAGATCACCGTCGCGGTTCCCTTCGAAACGGAACACTTCATCCTTTCTCCTTCCAGCACAGGTCAAGGCACGACGGTTTATCAACTATCACTAAAAGCACCTGCCTGGGCGGGTACAGATACCATGATCGTTCTCGCGACAGATGGGGAAGGGCATACATCGCAGCGTACGTTCACGATCACGTCGCTGCCGGCCGGCAACCAGGCGCCGGTAGCAGGAGGTTTGCCTGTAGTATACCTGCTGGAAGAAGCGATACCGTGCGGTACTGAACCAGGGTGTGTTCCATTCTGGATCTGGACGGCTAAATGCGAGATCGGTCGGTTTATAACCGACGATTTGGACCGAACGGACCAGCTGATGCTTACAGTCGACGAGGAAAAAGCCGAGGCGTTGGCCGAAAAAGATATATTCTTCGTTGTTTTTCGTGAATCGGATAACCGATGGATGCTCGAGGTCAGCCATTTCAACGATACAGATACGGCCTTTGTGAGTACGATAACACTGCATGTCGCGGATCGGGAAGGAGCCGTGACCGATGTTCCGGTTACGTTCTCAATTCCCGAAACAAGCCTGGTGCCGCCTTCCATCGAGCCCATCCCGGATCAATTTGCCACGTTGGGCGACCATGCGTTTCCACTTCTGGATCTGGAGCGTTATGTCCACCATGCGCACTATAGCGCCCTGGACATGGCGTGGCGCGCGTACCCGATGTCTTCTTATCTGCGGGTGGATATGCCTTCAGGCAGCGCAGCCGTTGCCGTGCCGCTGGCATACGAGCCTCGCACAGACACGATCGTATACGAAGCCTATCCGGTCATGAATACCTATGTATCCCGTCAGGTGAAGGTAGCTTATCACGTGCTACCGGCATTGTATGTCGCCGGCGTGGTCCACGCAGCAAGTGGGGAGCCGCTGGCGGATGTATTGATTCAAGGATTTCCAAGGGGTGCGGTTGTGACCGGTCCCGACGGACGTTTTTATGCGGAGGTGCCGGAGGGATGGTCGGGGACGATCATGCCCACCGCGCCGGGTCTGAAGTTTTTTCCTGCATCGGCAACCGTCGATAACATTCAGGAGCCACGGACGGATCTATCATTCCATGCCGCCGTTGTAACAGGTCTTGATGCTGGTGAATTTCCTCCTATTGTATCCTATCCCAATCCCGCAACTACTACGTTGTTCGTACGATCAGCCGACGATGCTTCGGTAGAGGCTCATCTGACGAGCGCCGTAGGCCGTCGGTTTCCCCTGACGAAGATCTCCGGGGCGGAGGGTGAATTTTCCTATTCTCTTGAAAACGTTGTGCCCGGTGTATATATACTTACACTGTCAACAAAGACCAGAACAATAAATCAGAAATTTACGGTCGTTCGCTGAAGCTCGTGGGACGAGTTTTCTTATCGGAAAGTTTATTCTTTAGATCGTCGGCTATTTTGTGGAAATCATCACTGATTCGTAAAAACTCTCTACTATACCTTTTATAGCCTTCTTCCTCCGGCGGAGAATAGTCTTTAATGAGATATTCAAACACACAAAGGCCATTCACGTGATATTCGTAAAGCTCTCTGAATTCGGGAGATACAATGTATCTTTTTTTCTTTGCCATTTTGATGGCCTTTTCAAGATTCGTGACCAACGATAAATTCACTTTTCTTGAAGCTCCCTTTAGCGAGTCTGCTTTTTCTGACATCTTCAGCAGGACTTCTGAATCTTTTTTCGCCGCAGCGGACAATGTAGATGCCAGTTCTAACGCCGATTCAGAGGCATATCCCTCTCGTTCTGTCATCCGCATGTTAGCGAATCTGCAATGGAACTTCATCGCTGCCGACGGGTTCCCGCGCCGACCAGCCGAGGTCAGAAAAAGTAATAGCGCGAGAGCCGTTACCGTAGAAATCGATAGATTTTTGATTTTTATTGGCAATATACTATGGTTATAGCTGCAAATTTATCGGACGTCTCCGATATGGCGGCCCGCAGATTATAAAATGCTTTCACATCCTTATTCATCGTAGCGTTAGGTGTAGCAGGAACAATATCACTTCATTGGGTTAGGTGCCAGGGGAAGGCTATAAAGCCTGGTGCCCGTGGCGTTGGTGACGGCATTCCGTATAGCGGGCGCAATGCCGAGAATCGGCGTTTCTCCTGCACCAACAGACGGTAGATCGGGACGGTTGATCATTACCGTCTCGATCGCAGGGAGGTCGTTGAAGCGAGGTACGCGATAGTGCGAAAATGTCGGGTTGAGGATCTTGCCCTCTTTGAAATCTATCCGCTCAAATAATGCGCCTCCGAGCCCCTGAATCACGGCACCCTCGATCTGGTTTTCCAAATGTATGGGGTTGATGATCGCGCCGCATTCAAACGCCGTGACGGCGCGTATCACTTTAATTTCCGTTGACTCCGCATCGACCGCTACCTCGGCACAGGTGGCAACAAAGCTGCCTTTTTCGGTGCCGCAGGCAATGCCAAACCCGTGACCCTGGGGCGGGGCAGCCTTGTTCCATCCGAACGCTTTGGCGGCGGCCTCCAGCACAGCGATCATTCTTTCCTCTTTCAGGTTCTTGAGACGGAAGGCAAGCGGATCCATCTTCAATTCAAGGGCCAGATCGTTCATCATGGATTCGCGGGCAAACACGTTGGCCGTGGCTGCCAGTCCACGGTAGGAGCCCTGGCGCAAGGGAGAGTCGCAGGGGTGAAACTTAATTTCAGTATTGGCAACATTGTACGGCGTGTCGATTCCGGAACCTCCTGAGTTGTAGTTGTGAAATTCCCACGATGTGACGATGCCTGCTTTCGAGGCGCCTGCTTTCACATCGATGACGCCCGCCGGCCTGAAATATGCCCACGTGAACTCTTCCTCACGCGTCCACACAACCTTTACCGGCTTTTGCGCTTCTTTCGCCAGCCTCGCCGCCTCTATGCCAGCTTCGCCGGTATGCTTTCCGCCATAGCCGGAGCCTGTATCAGGCTGAATTACCCGGATATTCTCTTTGGGGATATGGAAGACCTTTTCTAGATCTTCCTGCACCCCGAATGGCCTTTGGGTGCCGGTCCAGACCGTGAGCTTGTCACCGGTCCACTCGGCCACGCCGGCGCGTGGCTCCAGGGGCGCATGCGCAATGTAATCGATACGGAAGGTCTGCTCCAGCGTAACGTCTGCTTTTGCGAATGCACTGCCGGCGTCGCCTGTTTTATCGGTGTTGCGGCTATTGGGTGTTTCTGCCTTTTGTTTGAGGTAATCGAAGATCTCGCTGCGTGACGGCTGAGGCGTGGTTTTCCACTCGGCTTTGATAGCTTTCAGGGCTCCCGTGGCAAGGTTGGGGTGCGACGCTGCGACACCGACGAAGTCGCCATCTTTTACGACGATTACGCCTTTCATGTTCCTGGCAGCGCTGACGTCGGCCGAAACCAGTGAAGCACCGTACGCCGGCGGCCGCAGGATCTTACCGTATAGCATACCCGGCAGTTTCATATCGGATGCAAATCGATGCCGGCCGGTAATAAACGACGCGCCGTTCGCCTTGGGCACAGCGGTGCCTGCTATCCGCCACTGATCAACCGGGGTCACGGCAACGCTGTCGTCTACAGGCTTTACCAGCGCTTTGCCCTGTGTGAGCTCGCCGAGCCCGATGATGCGCCCGTCTTTGATGTTTTTTATTTCCCCGTTGTTAATGGAGAGAGAAGCCCGGTCAGTCTTCCATTTCTCCGCTGCCATATCCATGATGAGTTCCCGTGCGGTGGCGGCCGCTTTTCGAAGCTGCGGGCCCATGTAGGGGATGGAACGGCTTCCAAATGTACCGCGGTCATAGGGCGTAAGGGCCGTATCGCCCATAATCATGCTGATCCTTTCTACGGCGACCTTCAGCTCTTCCGCAACGATCTGAGCCAGTGAAGTGCGGATATTCTGACCGACCTCCGCTTTACCGGTATAGACCGTGATATTTCCCTTTTCACCGATGTGGATCCACGCATTGACCTGGTCGTCGGCAGGTGCGGGGTTCTCTGTGAGCGCTGCGCCGAGGCTTCTGCTTGCCGTGAAAGCAACCACCATTCCGCTTCCCAGGACGTTGAAGAATGTCCGTCGATTCATGTTGAAGTCATACGCGGGTGGTACCTGCAGCTCGTACTGCTCGGGTGCGATCATGTTATGCTCTTGCTTGGTTTCCATCGCTACACCGGTCAGATTGTTGAAGCTTGCTGGATAGCCTTGATGATGCGCGGGTATGTTCCGCAGCGACAGATGTTCCCCTGCATCGACCGGATGATCTCCTCATCGCTTGGTTTCGGGTTCTTTTCCAGCAGGGATACCGCAGACATGATCATGCCGGAGGCGCAGTAGGCGCACTGGAAGACATCGACGTTCAAAAAGGCCTGTTGGACAGCATGAAGCCGACCGTTCTTTTCGAGTCCCTCGATGGTCGTGATATTTTTGCCGGCGGCGTTCTCTGCCTTCGTAACGCACGATCGAACCGCTGCTCCATTGACGAGCACCGTGCACGCGCCGCACATGCCTTCGCCGCATCCATATTTGCTCCCGGTGAGATCGAGGTGGTTACGGAGCACACTGAGCAGGCTCTCGTCTTTGTACGGCTCGACCGTATGCTTTTTGTTGTTGATCAGCAGCTCCATGAACTTTCAGATTTTGGTGAAGAGAATGGATCCGGAACGTTATCCTAATCTAGGAAATAAAACGTCCGGCCACAAGCAGGTTTATGTGGGCCGTGTACATGAAGGGCGTATGCGTGACTCATTTCTCGAAAAGGTCGAGAAACTCTTTCTTCTTCGTGGAAGATACCTCCAGTTCCTGGTTATTCTTCATCGTGACGTATCCGCCTTTCCCTTTGGAATAGCGGATCACATACCCGGGATTGATCATGTAGGATCGGTGGATGCGGAGGAAGCGGTGGGGCGTGAGGACTTCTTCGAAATATTTCAGCGTGCGGCAGATCAGGAGCGGGGCCGTGTGCTCGAAATGGAAGCGGGTGAAGTTATCGACGGCTTCGCAGTAGAGAATGTCCTGGACGGGAACGATCTCGAACCCTTCCATCGTCGGCAGCATGATCTTTTGGGGGCCGGTGGCGCGGATGTTATCCACGAGCACTTTTGCGTGGCGAACGTGGCTATCGGCGCGCTCGGCTTTGATCTTCTCAACGGCTTTGACGAGCTCGTCGATATCGATCGGCTTGAGCAGATAGTACGCGGCACTTTGATTGAGCGCCTGGATGGCATAATTGTCAAAGGCGGTGACGAAGACGGTTTCGAAAGAGATGTCGCCGGCTTTGTCCAGCAGGTCGAAGCCGTTGCCATAGGGCATCTCGATGTCGAGGAAGACGATGTCGGGGTTGTGCTGCCGGATAGCCTCCAGGCCTGTAACGACCGATTCGCCAAAGCCGCAGACGGTTACGTCGGCGCAGTATTTTTTGAGATACCCGGCCAGGATCTGGCGGCTGTCTTTTTCATCATCTACGATCACGGCTTTCATGGCAGTATCCTTTTTGTTGTATGAAGGGGCAGGGCGATGCGTACACGCGTGCCCGGGCCGGGCTCCAGGTCTTCGATGGTGACCCGGTAGTCGGCGTTATATACCCTGTTGATAATATCGAGGCGCTCCTGAATATTCTTCAGTCCGGTGGAGTTGTGTTTCTTCTGATTAGCAGTCTTCAGTGCAGCGGAGCGTTTGCGTCCGATGCCGTCGTCGGTGATCTCGACCATCAGGGTTGCGTCCTGTTGATAGATACGCAGGGTGAGCATGCCTTTCTCTTCTTTGTAGCGCAATCCATGCCACACGGCATTTTCGATATAGGGTTGGATGAGCATGGGGGGTACTTCGATCGCTTCGGCGTTGATGCTCTCGTCGGTATCGATGCGATAATCGAACTTGTCGCGGAAGCGGTAGTGTTCCAGCTTCAGGTAGAGCGCGAGGATCTCCTGCTCTTTGAAAAGGGGGATGAAGTCTTCCTGCGAGTTCTCCAGCACCAGGCGCATGAGCTGAGAGAATTCGGAGAGGAATTTATTGGCGGCCCGCTCGTCCTGCTCGGCGACGAAATGGTTCACGGAGTTGAGGGCGTTGAAGATGAAATGGGGGTTCATCTGGCTGCGCAGCGACTTGAGGGCCAGTAGCTGGTTGGCTACTTTGCTGGCTTGCGCGTTCTTATAGATATAGTATGAAGTAACGGTCGTGATGAGCAGGATGACCAGGAGGCCATAGATGGCGAGTCGCTGGCGCGATACGGTAGCCTGTTCGATCGTTTCTTCGCGTTTACCGACGGATACTTCTTTGCTGAGCTCTTCGATGTCGCGTTGTTGGCGAAGGAGCGAGGAGTTGGTGATCTGTCGTTCTTCCTGGATACGTTGCGATCGGGTCACGGCGTCGCTGTACTTGCGGTAGGCGCCAAGTGCCTGAGTCGTCCTGCCGTTCTTTTCGTAAATGTCGGCCAGGGTGCGGTACGCATTGGCCTGCGCCTGGGGGTTCGTCAGTGTATCGGCGATGCGGGCGGCTTCTTCGATCTCGCGGAGGGCTGCGGCATCTTCTCCCTTCGCCACGAGTGTCTTGCTGATCTCCACTTTGTCGTTCGTAACCTCGTCGAGGTTCTTGCTCTCCAGGTTGAATGCGATGGACTTGTTGCGTAGCTCGATCTCGTCGTCGTATAGGTTCTGCCCGCGAAGTACATCGGCTATTTCTTCCTTGGTCTCCTGCAGCGATTTCACGCCTTCGGCGTCGCTCTTATTGGCGCGCAGCTGGGTAAGGGAGTTATCGTAGAGGTCTTTGGTTTGTGGAATGTCGTTCAACCGGGCAAAGATCTTTGCCTTTTGATTTTGTACACGCATGTCCAACGTATTACTACTGCTGATTTCCTTCTTACCCACGGGCGGAGGAAGATCGTCTAATGCCCGGAGCGCTTCGGTGTACTGGCCCATCTGGTAGTAGGTCTCCGAGAGGTCGAGGGTACGGTCGATGCGTTGGTTGCGATCGGGTCTGAGGTCGAGTGCCTGTTGAAAATACTGGAGCGCCGATGGGAAGTCGCCGAGCTCGAGGTTGGTAGTGCCCAGGCCACGCAACGTGCGCTGATAGTCGGCCGTCGTCGTGGTGACACCTTTCGAATCTTTATAGGCCTGGAGGATCTGGTAGGCTTGCAGGTAGTTTTCGCGGGCGAGTTTCCATTCCTGGATGCCTTCGTTGATCTCGCCGATCAATATGTGACTGCGTGCTTCGTTGAGCACGTCACCCGAGGCCAGGCTCAAGCCCAGCGCTTCGCGCACCTTGTTGAACGCCTCGCCCGGGTTGCTGTCCTTCAACGCCGCTGCCTCGTCCAGCAACTCCGTGGGGTTGGTACGGCGGGATAATTTCTTGAAGGCTTTGTACGACGCTTTGTCCTCGACTGCGTCCGGCTCGTGTTCAGTTGCCTGTTGCTTAGCGGGTGAGGCCTTCTTGTCCTGCGCGACAGCGTTGCTGACGCAGAGGAATGCCATCAGGCACCAGGTGAGGGTATAGCGGATCATGTGTATCAATCGCCGGAAAGTTAGCACTTTAATTCTTACCCTTTTTCGGGGCCACCAGTCCGTGGGCCGGGGTTCACTCAGCCTGGAGGCCGTTTCACCCAGCGGCATGGCACGGTTACGGAGTGTGGGTACCGTTGCCGCGTTTTTAGCGTAAAATTTACCAAAAACATCCAAGATCATGAAGACGCTATACACTTCCTTTCAACTTCTGCCGCGTTTGGCAACTGTGCTTCTTTTAATGCTGGTGACGGTGCATTGCCAACCGGTACATTCCGAAAACCGCCATGGAGATGGACCCGCTGCCGAAACGGGTCAAAAGATCATGCTGGCGCTGCTGCTCGACACCAGCAACAGCATGGACGGATTGATCGAGCAGGCCAAGTCGCAGCTTTGGAAGATAGTCAACGAACTGGCGGCCGCCAAGTGCGCCGATGGCGCGCGGCCAAGCATCAAGATCGCGCTCTATGAGTATGGCAACGACAATCTCTCTCCTGACGAGGGTTATGTACGCCAGGTGAACGGCCTGACGGACGACCTCGACCTGATCTCTGAAAAGCTCTTTGCGCTGACGACAAACGGCGGCGAAGAATATTGCGGCAAGGTGATCCAGACTTCGTTGCACCAGCTGGCGTGGTCGGCGTCGGCGGCCGACCTGAAATTGATCTTCATCGCGGGCAACGAACCGTTCACGCAAGGACCCGTATCGTTCCGGCAGTCGTGTGCACGGGCCAAAGAGAAAGGTGTTGTGATCAACACGATCTTTTGCGGCAGCTTCGGCGAAGGCACGCAGACCAACTGGCAAACGGGCGCGACGATCACCGGTGGGACGTATATGAGCATCGAGCAAAACCAGAAGACGGTATACATCCCTTCACCGTATGACGAAAAGATCGATGCGCTGAACGATCGGTTGAACAACACGTACGTTTACTACGGTTCTTCGGGCAAAACCAAGAAGGAAGCACAGATCGCACAAGACAAGAACGCTGAAAGCTACGGACAGTCCAACAAGGCGGAGCGGGCGATCTCGAAAAGCACGCATGCCTACAAAAACTCGGGCTGGGACCTGGTGGATGCAGCCAAAGACGATTCAAAAGCAATTGAGAAAGCAAAGGCCGAGGAGCTGCCGGAGGAGATGAGAGGCATGAGCGTGGAGCAACGCAAGGGCTATATCAAGCAGAAGTCCACCGAGCGCCAGCAGATCCAGACGGAGATCCAGGAACTGAGCAAAAAACGCCAGGAGTATATCACCGCGCAAGCGAAACAGGGCAGCGAAGCGAGCATGCTTGACGCGGCCATGATCCAGGCGATCAAGAAACAGGCTGCTGCAAAGAAATTACGCTGGCAGTAAGTGTATTTGGATGAAGAGGGGGTGTCTCAACGGGCACCTCCTTCGCATGCTCAGCATACCGGTGTCAGGCCGAAGCCATCGGTGATTTACCGCCCTTCTTGCATGTAATTAAATAAAACGGGTAGTTCTCAGCGATCTCCGTCACCTCCACCAGGCCCGCCTCTCCAAATTCTTCTTCGATCGTGTGTTCGTCATAGAAATACATGCTTACACCTCCGAACATTTCATACCTGTCCGTGCCTACTAAAGTACCCTGTCCATAAATGGATGCCTTCCGGGTAACGGTAGTAAAGACCATATATCCGCCCGCTGCGAGTTGATTGTAGCAATCGCTAATAAGTTTTTTACGCTGATCAGCATCCAGCAAATGAATCAAGGCATAGCAAAATATCCCGTCGTATAGCTGATTATCGTAGGGCATGTCTGTTACCGATCCGTAAAAAATGGTTACCGTATCACCATAATGTTTTCTCGCTAACTCGATAGCGGTTGCTGAGATCTCAATGCCTGTTACCGCCATTCCGTTGTCTTGAAAGATCTTAGCATTCCGGCCATACCCGATTCCCGGGATCAGAACATTCTTTACCTTCTTCTTGCAAAAGAGGTCCGCGGTAATTACAGCGGACTTTGCCGGATCCCAACCCCACATTTCCTGTTTTTCAGAAAATGCCGTCTCCCAAAATTCAGTCATCCTTTCTTTCAGTTTAATGGTTACTAGCATGTTAAAAATATTTACATTCTTTCATCCATGCAACATGGATGCATAAATACCTGTCGGTTCGGACAGAGACCATTAAAAGAAGAGAAACAGAAGCCTTTTTTGAAAGTGTATCGGAGCGAAGATTTCGAGACGCAAATTGCCGCCCTCGACAAGGACAGGACGTATTTTATATTGTGGCAACGGAGTACGGAGCGACCAGGCCATTGACGTCATGGAACGCCTCGGATGTAGGCGCCATTACAACCTGGTGGGCGGGTTTAAAGCCTGGAAGGCAGACGGCCTCGAGGTCGCAGCGCCTTACAACGACAAAAACAACTAATGGATAGCTAACACCACCTTGCCGGTGGTGTTGCCGCTTCGAAACAGCCGGTGGGCGACATGTTCCTCGTTATGCGTTGTCGATCTTACAAAGTAATCTATGGAATTTTTCGGTATTATTCGAACGTGTGCACGCGTGCGTTTACCGCCAGATTGACAACCAATTTATCTTCTCCGGTTTCAAGGTTATACCTACCTACAATCGGTTGGCCCTCCTTGGTTTCTGCCACATAGTGTAGGACGTTCCCGGCCGCAGAGAAGCTCGTTACCTTTACATCGGAAAGGATAACCTTTGCGGACTGTTCGCCGCGTCTGACGATCACCATGCGAGTGCGTTCTTTGACTATAAAAAAATCGCCACTGCTGCTCAGCGATATTATGCCCGATGCCGCCTGGTAGGGCACGTCGAATGTGAGTTCGCCGCTGGTATTATACTCCCGAAGACTCGTCACGTCGGCCAAAGGATAGTTGCCTAGCGTTGCCACGCCGACACGCGTGCGCGCGAATATTTCAAACGGCCGGATATAGCTGTTTGCCCGCTCGCCCGAGGCGAACAGCAACAGGTCTGCCTCCGAGCAATCATCTACAAATACTTTGCTTTCGTCGAGGGCCACTATTGAAGGGCCGTTGCAGTTTTGAATCGGCCTTTCCTCTCCTGACAGGGTATCGATCACCCAAAAGTCAGCACCTCGCCGTACAGTAGCGAAGTTGCCGGACACGCTTACCACGCGAAGGCTGGCATTTTTCTCTGAAATTTTAGCAAGCTCCCTGGTGGCGCGGCGAAAGACCATGCCATCGGCGAAGATTAGATCGCCCTGCTCGTTCTCTCCCACAAAAGGTTGTAGCCATCCTTCGTAACGGGTCGCCGAGTTGTCGAGTTCCACGATGTAATATACATTGCTTTCTGTGGCTTTCTGGTACAGCGACACAAACAATCCGCGCCGCAGGCCTATTACCTCTTTGAACGTAGCCGTCCAGGTTATCACGCTTCGTTCCCCTGCGGCATTTAGCTTGTAAAGGTTCGAATTTGGGCCGGTCTCACGCGTTCGGCCGTTTATCGCGCCAGGCCCTATATGATATACCACTGCCACAGCGTCGGTCATATCAAAATCAATATATATTGGGGCCGGAGGATCGACATCATTGTCATGGCCGTCATCCGATGAGCATGCCATGAACATCGATACCAGTAGAAAGAAGAAACGCTGGGTTGATTTCACTTGTCAATTATTCGATAATAAATTTCAAAATAACTATTAATGATCATATCCAACGAGGGGATCATTCCTTATAGGAACCTGACAGGTAGCGCCCTTGCGCTAAAGCTCTCGTTGATCGGTTCCCATAAGAGCATATTTCACAACGATATGTCTAACATCATGCCAATCGAAAACGTTAGTGAGAGGGCAAAAAAACTAAATTGTTTGCGTTTCGTGTTGTCCGTTTTCGTACAAAAACATCCGGAACTGGTCAGACGAAGTTAGGGCATCCCGAAGATATTGGGCCAGGTCATTTGCCCCTGCCAGTGGACACTTTAAAGAAAGTGCGAATGTCTTTTGCTAAGAGCTCCGGCTTTTCCATAGCTGCGAAGTGGCCACCTTCTTTGAATTCCGTCCAATGTTGAATATTGAATATCCGGTTCGCGTAGGCTTTCGGGGCAGTGACTAAGTCTTTGGGAAAAATGGATACGCCGGTTGGCGTTTGCAGCTTTTCCGTTTGAGACGGTTTGTTCCCGTCGGTGGCGTATTGTGACTGCGCAGTTTCATAATACAGCCGAATCGCCGAAGTGATCGTACCGGTAGACCAATAAATGGTCAGGTTTGTCAGTAGATCATCTTTGGTAAGGGCCGATTCCAAATTTCCGTCATTGTCGCTCCAACTGTGAAACTTCTCTATAAGCCATGCAGCTAGTCCTGCGGGAGAGTCATTTAAGCCATATCCCAATGTTTGCGGCTTCGTACTTTGGATCATAGCGTAGGCGCCTTCCGTTTGCTGCCACAATTTGCCTTTCTCCCGGTAGTGCTTTTCTTCTTGTGTTAACGCGCTTTCCGGTATGGAGAAAAGATGAATAAAGGGGATCTCGGTAAGATGAATTGCCAGCATATTGGCCGGATAAAGACGTGTAAGCATTTCAGTAATTGTACTTCCCCAATCACCTCCATGGGCAACAAATTTTTGGTGCCCGAGCTCTTCCATCATCAAACGGCCAAACAGCCCGGCAATCTTACTTGGATCCATACCCCGCGTCGTCGGTATACTTGAAAAGCCATAGCCAGGGATGGATGGCACGATGACATCAAAGGAGAATCCGTCCTCATCCGCTTTTGTAAGCAGTGGGATCAGCTTTAAAAAACGGGTGAATGAGTCCGGGTAACCATGCGTCAGCAATAGCGGGAGCGAGGTTCTGCCCTGGCCTTTCTCATGAATAAAGTGAAGGGTGATGTCGTCGAAGACAGCTGTATAGTGCTTAAAACTATTCAGATGGCGTTGTTGCGCGGGCCAATCGAATTCCGTTTGCCAATAGGCACAAAGCTCCTGTAGGTAGGATTTGCGCGTACCGGCCTTCCACTCGTCATTGTCGATCTCATCTGGCCATCGGGTTAAAGACAGGCGTTTGCGAAGGTCATCCAACACGTCTTCGCCAATGTTAACGGTGAATTGCTGCCGCATACTCATTCGTTTAATGACTACCGCATTAAAAAACCATTCCGTCGGTGGTTGCAAAACCAGTACGTGATTCTTTCATGAACGAGGGGCTGGCGGAAATGGACAAGGTGTAAAAAAAATCCGCTTCGTGTGAGTTAGAATCGGTTTACGTGCCTCTATGCTTACGATTCACGAAGTAACACCCAGCACTCTCTTAATTTCTCAGACCGATGAAAAAATGTGGAATCGCAGCACAGGCTTTGTCAGCCATTCTTTTAACTTTCTTCCTTTACGGGCATACCGGCCCGGCCTTTCGAAATAACGGGAAACATGGACTACGGAACAAAGGCTCAACGAATCTGGGATCGGTCGCGTTCGCGGATTTACAATGCCGGTACAGGCGAAGTATACCGCGACAATACGCTGTCTATCGGGCGTGCCGTTTGCAACCAGGGCACCTTTGTTGATTTTGCAGCGCATCTTTATCGCATCACCGGCGATGCCGGTGTGCTTGCCGACGCACAGAAGGCCGCAGACTTCGTGATCAATAACATGACCACCAACGGCATTCTCAGCAACAATGCCACGTACTTGCGCGTTTACATAACGTAGCTTACGGTTGAGCGATTTCCAGCACACGACGACCTTCGATGTCTCCCTTCTTCATTTCGTCGAAGACAACGTTGATATCTTCCAGTCTGGCGGCGTGAACCGTAGGGGCTACTTTTCCTTCTACCGCGAACTCGATCGCCTCTTGCAGATCTTTGCGGGTACCTACAATGGAGCCTCGTATCGTATGTCGGTTAAGCACGGTCTGGAAGATCGGGAGCTCAAAGCTGCCCGGGGGCAAGCCGTTTAGTGCCAGGGTGCCTTTACGCCGCATCACCGATAGTCCTTGCTGAAATGCTATGGTGGATACTGCTGTGACTAGTACACCGTGAACACCCCCATGCGTCTCCGTTTTGATATATTGCCCTGGATCTTGCTTGCGCGCATTGACCACGAGATCGGCGCCCAGTTTCCTGGCGAGTTCTAACTTGTCCTCTGCCACGTCGATGGCGGCCACGTGCATACCCATTGCCTTTGCGTACTGAACCGCTACGTGCCCTAGGCCCCCGATGCCGGAGATTGCCACCCATTCACCAGGCTTGACTTCCGTCTCCTTGAGACCTTTGTAAACCGTTACACCGGCGCATAATATAGGTGCCATCGCGGTAAAATCGATACCGTGTGGGAGGTGTCCTACATACCGGGCATCGGCTACGACATATTCGGCATAGCTACCATCCACACTGTAGCCTCCATTCTGCTGGCTTTCACATAGTGTCTCCCAGCCTGTGATACAATGTTCGCAGTGGCCGCATGCGCTGTACAACCAAGGAACACCCACGATATCTCCTTCTTTGATATAGTCGACACCTTCTCCCAACGCAGCGACATAGCCGAGGCCTTCATGCCCCGGGATCAGGGGTAAATTAGGTTTTACCGGCCAATCGCCGTTCGCCGCATGAAGGTCCGTATGGCAAACACCGCATGCGATAACCTTAACCAGAATTTCATTTCGCCCCGGTCTTTTACCCGCCTAATATCGGTATTGGGGATAATAACCAACGACGCATCCCCACAAGTTGGCGTGTTAGAACTGCGTTGGACGCGGTTACTTAAAAAAAAA
>NZ_JAHESC010000058.1 GCF_018598185.1 Dawidia soli | reverse complement strand
ATGTACGGTTGTTGCGGGTGTTGAACTCGCCGGGCAGCACGGTAACTTCCACGTCGAGCTTTTGGATACCCTGATCGTTGGCGGCGGCGAGGAAATCGTATACCAGCAGCTGGTCGCCGTTGGCCGGCTTGGTTTGTTGCGACAGCACCCGGCCGCGTTGCAGCAGCGACACCTGCACGGCGCGGCTGCCGACGTTGCGCGCCATGACCTCTACCCGCACGGGGAACTGGTTGCCCTGGTAGGCTATCTTGTTATAGGCGACGTTCTTGACGGCAATGTCCATGCGCTGCAGCGTATCGCCCAGGCCCAGGGTGTGAACGGGGAATCCGTACGAAGCATAGAGCGGCGAGAGGCCGGTGTTATATATACCGTCGGACGCCAGCAGTACGCCGGCGATCTTTTTGCCTTCGTAGCGATCGGATATTTTTTTCAGTGCCCCTGTCAGGTCGGTGGTAGGCGCAGTATACGTTACGTTGTCGAGGGGAGTTCCGGCCAGGCCGGTACGGACCACCTGGTAGCCCTGCTCTTCCAGGGCTTGTTCGGTGGCTTGTAATCGTTGCACTACCATATGCAGCACGGTAGAGTCTGTTGCTTCGCGCACCGAGGCGGAGTCGTCGTACAACAGTACGAACACGGGCTTTTCAAAGAGGTTGTTGATCTGCCGTACGATCGGGCCCAGCAGCAGGAAGAACAGCAGGAAGAGCAGCACTGCGCGCAGGCCGAGGAGTGCGCGGTTCCACGTCTTGCTCCAGGGGTGGCCGGCGCGATACATGAGGTACGCCAGCGCTACGGCCAATACGAGGCACAGTAGCAAATAAGCGGGCGATGAGTCGAAGAGTATCTGTTGCATGGCGGCCGGCCTGGGTTAGTATCGGTATTTATCTTTCCAAAGATTGCGCAGGTACTTGCGCAGCTCGTCTTCGCGTGCGTTGTTGCCCGGTTCGTAGAACTTGGTGCCTTTGATCTTGTCGGGCAGGAACTCCATGTTGATGAAGTTGTTTTCGTAGTCGTGCGCGTATTGGTAGTTCTTGCCGTAGTCCATGTCTTTCATGAGCTTGGTGGGTGCATTGCGGATCGACAGCGGCACCGGCAGGTCGCCGGTCTGTGCTACCATCTGCAGCGCTTTGCCGATGCCCATATAGCTGGCGTTGCTCTTGGACGAGCTGGCCAGGTATACTACACATTGCGCCAGGATGATGCGTGCCTCGGGGTAGCCTATGATGTTGACGGCCTGAAAGGTGTTCGTCGCCAGGATGAGCGCCGTGGGGTTTGCGTTGCCGACATCTTCCGACGCGAGTATGACCAACCGGCGGGCGATGAACTTCACATCTTCCCCTCCTTCTACCATACGTGCCAGGTAGTATAGCGCGGCGTTCGGGTCGCTGCCGCGGATGGACTTGATAAAGGCGGAGATGATATCGTAGTGCTGCTCGCCATTCTTGTCATAGATGGCGATGTGTTTTTGCGCCAGCTCCATGACCAGCTCGTCGGTAACGACGAGGTCGCCGGGCACGGCTTCGGTGATCAGCTCGACGAGGTTGAGCAGCTTGCGGCCGTCACCGCCGCTGATGTTGAGCAGCGCCTGGTGCTCGCGTATTTCGATGTTGCGGGTCTTGAGGTCTTCGTCGCGTGTCAGCGCCTGGCGCACGAGCTCCAGCAGCTTGTCTTCGGTCAGGGCACGCAACGTATATACCTGGCACCGCGACAGCAGCGCGGTGTTCACTTCAAACGAGGGGTTTTCGGTGGTGGCGCCAATGAGTGTGATGGTTCCCTTTTCGACCGCCCCCAGGAGGGCGTCCTGCTGACTTTTATTGAAGCGGTGGATCTCGTCGATGAACAGGATGGAGCGCGTCGAGTGTTTGGCTTTGTCGATGATCTCGCGCACGTCTTTTACGCCGGCGTTGATGGCGCTGAGGGTATAGAACGGTTTCTTTATTTCGTTGGCAATGATGTTGGCCAGGGTGGTCTTGCCGACACCGGGCGGCCCCCAGAAGATCATGGAGGGAATATTGCCCATTTGTATGGCCCGGCGGATGACTCCATTCGGGCCTGTAAGATGTTCTTGTCCTATCAGCTCATCGAGCTTTGCCGGGCGCATGCGCTCCGCCAACGGGGGACGTGAATTCAACAGCACGATCGGTTATCACTAAAGTTTTGAAATTACAAAAACCCCCAGGAAGTAAAACTACCGGGCAAAATATTGGTCGATTTTTTCGGGCAACGCACGCCAGTCGAGTGGCTTGCGAATGTAGCCGGTAAAGCCCTCTTTCAGAAACCGTTCTTCGTCGTGGGCAAAGGCATAGCCGGTGATGGCTACCACGGGTATGCCGGCCGTCGCGGGCCCGCGGCGGATGGCTTGCAGCGCTTCGACACCCGTCATCCGGCCGGGGCCGAGGTTGATGTCCATCAGCACCAGGTCAAAGCTTTCACGGGCCAGCGTTGCCAGACAGCTTTCACCGTTGTTCACATGGGTGATCAAAAACCTTTCTTTTAAAAGTTTCTCCATGACCAACGCGTTGATCAGGTCGTCTTCGACGTATAAGATGCGCTTCATGCTGTGGGTATATAGGCCGGAAGCAGTATGGTAAATACACTGCCTTTGCCTTTTTCTGATTGGGCGCGTATTTCGCCTTTCAGAGACTGAATGTACTTCTTCGCCAGGGCAAGTCCTAATCCGGTGCCTTCGTGACTGCGGCTGCGGCCGGTGCTTTCCTGCTCAAAGGGGCTGTACATGCGGGCCATAAACTCGGGGCCGATACCGATGCCCGTGTCGGTAATGCGGATCATGATCATGCCGGGGTCGGCCTCCGCCAGGCGGGTCTCCACGAGTATACTGCCGCGGTCGGTAAACTTCACGGCATTGCCCACGACGTGGGCGATGACCTGCCGCAGCATGTGCTCGTCCGACAGACCTTCCGGTCTGTTGGGGCAAGGGCGGAAGGTGATGTCGAGTCTTTTCTCGCGCACACGGCCCTCGACGTCGGCCAGGCACTGTTCCACGAGGGGATTGATGGCTACGGCCCTGCGCCCGGGCTCTTCCTGTTCGGCCTCGAGGCGCGACAGCTCGAGTAGGCTCGTCATAGTGTCGAGCAGGCGACGGCCGCTTTGCTGTTGCATTTCCACATACTTGCGCGTGTCTTCTTCCTTCGACTCGAGGGCGATCACCTGGCTGAGGCCCAGGATACCGTTGACGGGCGTGCGGATCTCGTGCGACATGTTCGAGAGGAAGTTCGCCTTGAGCCTGTTCATGG
The DNA here is from genome assembly GCF_018598185.1 of Dawidia soli. Taxonomy (GTDB): domain Bacteria; phylum Bacteroidota; class Bacteroidia; order Cytophagales; family Cyclobacteriaceae; genus Ohtaekwangia; species Ohtaekwangia soli. The sequence goes on along the minus strand of NZ_JAHESC010000058.1, from coordinate 34,639 downwards.
CGTGGGCGATCTCGCGGGCTTTCTCCAGGTCTTCTACGTTCTGCAAGATGGCGCGGCGTGCCAGCTCGTAGGCCTGATGGTAATGATAGATGAGGTAGATAATGATAAAGAACATGAGGAACAACGTGATGATGCTCTCCGTGTAGGCCAGTTGTTGCGGCGGTCCGGGATTCAGGTGGATGCCAGCATGGCGGATCATGAAGTATGCCAGGATGGGGAGAAAGTGCAACAGCGAATAGATCAATCCCGCGCGACTCCCCAGTGTATGAAAGGCAAAGAGGATATCGGCTACGGTCAGCAACGCAACGATGAAATTAAAATCCTCGAAGAGATAGATGTTGACATTATTGTTCAACCACGTAACCGTGACGAGGAAGTGGCAGACAGACCGGATCGATCCGGTATACTTGATATAAAAAAGTGCTCCGACGAACAGCGCAAAGATGATCAGGTTCTTGATCAGCTGGACATCGTATCGCTTAATGATGTAAATGGCGAAGAAGAAGACCAGCGAGATGATGGCGGCCATGAGGATGTGATACACCAGTCGGATGCTCGCCTGTTTCAATAGGTCAGGTTCACGGCGTAGGTAGTCACCGATAAAATAGTCGCACAGCAAATTCACGCGTTCAATATAAGCGGCCTGAGCGTAACATAAAAGCATTGACACCCCGGTGGTACCCGTGTGCCCTATACGGTATTGCGACGCTGCTTACTCCTGGCCTTTCGCTCTCATCTTGATGAACTCGCGGAAGCGGCGTACCATGGCGATGCCAAAGCCGGCCATCAGTACGAGGGTACCGATCCACAGAATGTTGATGAACGGTTTCTCCATGGCCTTGATGATAACCCAATCCTTCTGCCGGGTGTTGACTCCCACGACAAAGGTGTTGGTCTCGGGGTGGATGCTGAGCAGTGTGAAGCGCAAGCCCAGGTCTTTGACCTCGTCGGAGATGCGGCCCACCATTTTGTCTTTGATGACAAAGAGCGGTTCGGCTATATAATCGCCGCGTTCGCCCTGGATCCGGATATGCGCCCGCACGGCCACGTCCTGATCTCCCAGCGTCACGCCCTCTACGGTGTTCACGCGTTCGACCGATTCCAGCACGGTGACATAGTCGTTGGCAAAAAACTGCTGCCCCTGACGAACGGTGTCCTCTTGCAAGGGGCTCCACTCCGGCTCTTCGGTGGTGTTCATGACCGACGACACGTGTGTGTACAGGTCAGCGCTCACGGTGCGGTAGATGTCGGGTGACGCCAGTATGCCGCCCATCTCCTGGTTGATCTGGGCACGCGGGTGAAGCTTATAGGTTTTGCCGTCCTTGCGGAGCTGAATTTCGTAGTAGGTGTCTTCTCCTTTGACCCTGATCGTGTCGCCGGCTTTATAGGCGACGCCTTCGAGGTTCTGAGGGATCTTGGTAATGACAAGATCTTTGTCGACGGTCGTGACCACGTCGCTGCTGCGTACATAGCCCCCGTGATAACGCGGAACCAGGCGCTCGCCCATGTACTCGATGTCATAGCCCCACATGGTGCGGGGTTCGTTGATAAAGAGAATGAGGTTGTCGCGGTTAAACTCGTCGCTGAAATCCTTGGAGATCATCATGCCCGTGTTGTTCAGCGACACGACCCGTGAGTAGCCGGCCGAGAACATCACGCCGATCAGCATCAGGCCAACGCCGATGTGCGCCACGGCACCGCCAGACAGGCCGGGGCTGGTGCGCATCAGCTGTATAATAATTTTAGCGTTGGCGCATATCGTGAATAACCCACCGAGCAGCATCAGCACAAAACGTATATCAAATACTTTGCGGACGTTGACAATGATGAGCGCTGCCAGCAACGCTACCACAAAGGGTATAATGAGCTGCTGCATCCAGGTCCTGACGTCGATCTTTTTCCACCACAGAAACTGCACGGCACCGGAAAGAAAGGCTATGATAATGGCAAACCACAGCTGGAACTTAGAATAAAAGGCGATCTGGTCGCCGGGAGGGGCGAGTGAAGATTTGATACCGAACAACCCTACGAACTGGTTCCACACCGGAAACGACGTGGGGATCAACACCTGGAAGCCCATAAAGCAAAGCGTGATCACGCCGATAAAGATCCAGAACTCGCGTGAGTATACGGCGGCCTCCTCTTTGCTGGAGGGAATTTCGCGCCAGCGTACGATGGCCAATACAATAGCCGCCACGGCAAAGAACAGTAAGTAAGCCAACAGCTGCCCTGACAAGCCCAGGTCGGTAAAGGAGTGTACGGATGTATCGCCCAGCACGCCGCTGCGTGTCAGGAACGTTGAGTATAAGATCAGAATGAACGTTGCGATCACCAGGATGACGGATGCTTTCAGCGCAGTCTCGCTGTTCTTATAAGAGATCATGGTGTGAATGGAGCCTACCAGTACGAGCCAGGGCACATATACACCATTTTCTACCGGATCCCAGTTCCAGTAGCCGCCGAAGTTGAGCGTTTCGTAGGCCCAATAGCCACCCATCAATATACCCAGGCCCAGTACGGCCGCGCTGAACAGTGCCCACGGTAGTGAGGGGCGGATCCACTCGCGGTATTTCTTAAACCAGAGGCCGGCGATACAAAATGAAAAGGGTACGAGCGTTGTGGCAAAGCCGAGGAACAGCGTGGGCGGGTGAATGACCATCCAGTAGTTTTGCAGCAACGGGTTGAGGCCGGTGCCGTCTTCGGGAATGAAGTTGGGGTTGGTCTTAAAGATGGGCGCATCTTGCATGACTTCGCGCAGCAGGATGAACGGCGAGCTGCCGATCTTTACCGATATGCCCGGCAACACCACGCCGAGGATCATCGACGCCAGGAAGGCCTGTACGAGGGCGAACACGGTCATGACGGGCGCCTCCCAGAATTTGTTGGTATGGATCAGTACGATGCCCAGCAGCGCCTGCCAGAACATCCACAACAGGAAGCTGCCCTCCTGCCCGTTCCAAAATGTCGAGATCAGATAATCGGTGGACAGCTTTTTATCAGAATGGCTGTAGGCGTAGTGATACTCGAAGTAGTGGTTGCAGATGATGACAAACAGCAGCACACAAACACCGACGATGGCGACGGCGTGCAGGTAGTAGCCCGTCCGGCCGTTGATGAGCCAGGCGTTTTTGTTGCCCAGGTCTTCGGTGGCCGCGGCGCGGAAGTACGCGAATGCTGCCGCGATGGCCGTGACAAATGACGTAATGACAAAGAAGTGACCGAGGTTACCAACCCAATAGTGCATCATGATATTGCCGTAGCGGTTTGACGAAAAAAGAAAATAACAAGGCGGCCCGGCCGGAAGCTATGCCGCGTGCCTTTATGCATTGATCCCTTCCTCCTGGTATTTGGAGGGGCATTTCAGAATGATCTTGCTGGCTTTGAAGCGCTCGCCTGCGTAGCTGCCGACGATCACGACCTTTTCAGACTTGAGCATATCGGGCGGCATAGGCTCGTTGTATTCTACCCGCTGTTCTTTGCCGGCGTCGTCTACCAGGATGAATGAGAACGACACCCTGTCGGCGCCTTCTTCAATGCCTACGATGTGTCCGCCGGCATCTTTCTTCAGCTGGCCTACCACGTGTATATCCTTTGTTTTACCGGCGGCGGCCAGTTTGTGCGCCTCGTCGAAATTCACGTATGTGCTGGCATCGCCGGCGGTGCCTACCATGATCCCGATGGCTACGGCGATGACCACAATGATTAAAATGTGCGATTTCTTCATAATTCCTCCTCACTTCAAAGGCAGCGCAAAATTAGACACAAAAGCCTAGAAAGTAAGGGAATTTCAGCTGAAAAAAGTCAGCCCGGAATACGCGCGCTTATACAAGTTTAACGCTGTCTGTCAGAAAGTTGCTTTTCGAGGCGTGTTACTTTGCGGTCTATTAGCAAGAGGTATACGATCAGACCGACGAGTACGATCAGGATGATGCCTACGACCACGTAGATCTTTCCTTCCGACCGCATGGTGTCGGCCATTTCTACGTCAGACGATTGCGCTTGCGCCGCCAGGACGGTAAATAAAGACAGGAGGGCGGTCAGGAGTTTATTTTTCATCTTCTAGTTCGATTATCGCTTCTTCCACGTTTTTGAGTCGGATACGCACGTTGGTGATCCACAGTCCGATCAGGATCCAGCCGGCCACCGCAGGGTAAAAGACCATCCGCATGCGGTAGTCCAGTTCATAGACGTTAAAACCGGGGTTGCCGCCGCTGCCTGGGTGCATAGAGCTTGTCATGCGGGGGATCACAAAGATGAGCGGTACCATGGCAGCGAAGGCAAAGATATTATAGACTGCGCTGAGGCGGGCGCGCTGTTCCTGGTTATCTAGCGAGCCACGCAGTACGAAGTAAGCCAGGTAGACCAGCAGGGCGATGGCGGCGCCGTTCTGCTTGGGGTCGCCGTGCCAGGGTGATCCCCAGGTGTAGTTGGCCCACAGCATGCCCGTAAGGATGCCCAGCACACCGAAGACGGTACCGACATTCGCATATTCCAGCACTTTGCGGTCGAGCTCGGGCGACGGGTTGCGCAAGTAGAGAATGGCGTAATAGACTGACATGGTAAACAGGAAGGTCATGCCAAACCACATGGGCACATGGAAGTACAAGGCCCGGATCGTTTCGTTGAGGATGTTCAGCCGGGGAACCTCGGCCAGGAGGCCTGCCGTGTGTACATACAGCAACAAGCAGATTCCCAGTATTTTAACCCAATTCTTCATGCCCGCTTTTCAAAGGTCTGTTAGCTGCGCCAAATATACGGGAAGAGCAAATACGCCAGCGCTGTGAGGATACAATTAATTGCCAGCAGGTTGAGAAGCTCGTCCAGGCTGGCGCCGCGGTCGATGCCGTCGAGCACGTTTTTGGTCAGCCGGATGGCCATCAGCAAAATGGCGATGACCACGGGAAAGCTGAGGACGGCCATGAGGATGTGACTATTGTTGGCCTTGGCGGCGATGCCCGAGATGAGCGTGAGCGCCGACGAAAACCCCAGGGACGTCAACACCAGTGTGAGCAGGAAGTACAGCGTGTCTTGTACGGGATTGTCGATGAACAAGGCAAACAGCCCGTAGCCCGTCAGGGACAGGACCAGGCACAGCAGCGCGTTGTACAGGATCTTGGAGAGGATTACAACGTGGGGGCTAGCCAGCGTGTAATAATAGATCGCGATGCCCCGCTTCTCGCCGATGAAGCTTTTGGCGACGCTGTTCACCACCGAAAAAAGAATGGCCAGCCAGAACAGCGCCGACCAGGTGGCTTCGTTGATGGAGTTCTGCCGCAGGCTGAAGGTGAGGTAACAAATAAAGATGAGGCTGAACATATACAGGCCGATGCCCGAGATCACGGCCTTGCGCCGCAGCTCGAGCATAAACTCCTTTCGTATCAGTATCAGCAGCATCCCGGCGTTTGGTTTATTCTTTCAGTGCGCTGTTGTACTGGTTGAAGTATTGCACAAACATGATGATCACAAACGTGAACAGCCCGGCGACAAAGCCCAGGATCACCGTGAGCGTGCGCGGCAGCCGCGAGTCTTTCATGAGCGAGCCAAAGCCCTTGGTCAGATGTACGCTGGCCATATCCTGCAGGCGAAGCTCGCGTTGCGTGCGGTCTTCGTAGAGCTCTATCGTCTTCGAGAACAATGATGCCGGATTGATGTACTCTGCCATGGCTCTGCTGTCTGACTGCCGGCGGATGCCGTCGAGCGTTACGATCTCGGAATCGAGCTTGGCGATCATCTTCGTATGTAAGAACTCCTGGCGCTTGCGGTTTTGTACCACGGGATCAATGGAGTTCATGTACCGCACCAGCTTCCGCTCCAACGAGGGGAAGATGGAGGGGTCCGTTACTTCGGCTGTGATCTTGAGAAAAATCACTTCCCGGTCGATGGCTACTTCTTTGCTTACGGGAACGCGCTCGGTCTTACTATCTACCGTGAATCGCAGGTCCAGGAGCCGTTGAGCCTCGTCCCGGGTGAGGCCGGGCATAATGGAGTCGGCTGCTTCGAGCTCCTTTACGATAAACTCAGCCTCGTTCTTGCTGATCAGGTCGGTAGAGAGCATCATACTGGAAGCATACTTATCCTGACCATTATAAGAGATGAGCAAGGCGATGGCGGCGCCCACGACGGGCAGCACGATGAAGAGGATAAGATGTCGTTTTATGCCACGATAAGCTTTGGCCAAAAGCTCCATCAGGTCGATCTCGTCAGGCAGATTTTTATCCATGGGATGTAATGAGGATGCAAGTTTAGCAGATTTTTAATATTACCTCAAATTCGCTTACTTTGGCGCTGTTTTAACGAAAAATAATGACATCTCAACACAAAGTGCTGGTGACCGGCGCGGCCGGCTTCATCGGGTTCCACTTGTCGCAGAAACTCATAAAACGGGGCTTCGAGGTGATCGGAATCGACAATGTAAACGATTACTATGATGTAAATCTGAAGCGTTCCCGTCTTGCGATCCTCAAGAGTCTGCCTGCTTTCACCTTTATTCAAGCCGACCTGGCCGACCAGAAAAGCATCAACAAGATCTTTTCGGAGCAAAAGCCGGACTACGTCGTAAACCTGGCAGCCCAGGCGGGTGTGCGGTATTCGTTAGTGAACCCCCATGCTTACCTGGAAAGCAACCTGCACGGGTTTCTGAATATCCTGGAGGCTTGCCGCCATAATCAGGTGAAGCATTTGGTCTACGCGTCGTCCAGCTCGGTATACGGCGCCAATACCAAGATGCCGTTTTCGGTGCACCACAATGTGGACCACCCGATCTCGCTGTATGCGGCTTCGAAAAAGTCTAACGAATTGATGGCGCACACGTATTCGGTGCTGTTCAACCTGCCCACTACGGGTCTTCGTTTCTTTACGGTATACGGTCCGTATGGCCGTCCCGACATGGCGTTGTTCATCTTCACCAAGGCCATCATCGAGGGCAAGCCGATCGACGTTTACAACCAGGGCAAGATGCGCCGCGATTTCACATACGTGGATGACATCGTAGAGAGCATCAGCCGCCTGACAACGCATATCCCTACTCCTAACCCCGAATGGAACGGCATGCAGCCCGACCCGGCCACCAGCTTTGCTCCGTACCGGATCTACAACATCGGCAACAACCGCCCGACCGAGCTGATGTATTTTATTGAAGTGATCGAACAAAAGCTCGGCAAAAAAGCGATCAAGAACCTGATGCCGATCCAGGACGGCGACGTGCCGGCGACCTTTGCCGACGTAGACGACCTGATGCGGGCCGTAGATTTTAAACCGTCTACGCCAATCGAAGTGGGCATCGGCAATTTCATCGACTGGTATAAAGAGTATTATCAAATTAGCTTATAAAAAACCAACATGGAGAAGATCGGTATCATTGGACTTGGTTATGTAGGGTTACCGTTGGCTGTAGAGTTTGGCAAGAAGTTACAAGTAGTTGGTTTTGACATCAACCAGGACAGGATCGCGGAACTCCGCAAGGGTCATGATCGTACTCTGGAAGTAGAACCGGAGGAGCTGAAGAGCTCGAAGGGCCTCACTTTTTCGTCGGACACCAGCGACCTGAAAGACGTTAACTATTTCATTATCACGGTTCCCACCCCTGTAGACGAATTTAAGACACCTGACCTGCGTCCGCTGCAAAGCGCCAGCAAGACCGTTGGCAGCGTGCTGAAAAAAGGTGATATTGTTATTTACGAGTCCACTGTATACCCCGGCTGTACCGAAGAGGTCTGTGTGCCGGTGCTGGAGAAAGTAAGCGGTCTGAAGTTCAACGTTGACTTCTTCTGCGGCTATTCACCCGAGCGGATCAACCCCGGTGACAAGCAACACCGTCTTCCTACTATTAAGAAAGTAACCAGTGGCAGCACTCCGGAAATTGCGGAGAAAGTTGACCAACTGTATAAAAAAATCATCACTGCGGGTACACACAAAGCGTCGTCGCTGAAGGTTGCCGAAGCAGCGAAAGTAATTGAGAACTCTCAGCGCGACATCAACATTGCGTTCGTGAACGAGCTGGCCCTGATCTTCGAGCGTATCGGCATCGACACGCACGAAGTTCTGGAAGCGGCGGGTACAAAATGGAACTTCCTGCCCTATAAGCCGGGGCTGGTAGGCGGCCACTGTATCGGTGTTGACCCGTACTACCTGACGTACAAGGCTGACAGCCTGGGCTACCACCCGCAGGTGATCCTGGCGGGTCGTCGCATCAACGACAACATGGGCGTTTATATCGCCAACAATATCATCAAGCTGATGGCGCAAAACGAATTGCCCATCAACAAAGCCAACGTGCTGGTCCTGGGCATCACCTTCAAGGAAAACTGCCCGGACATCCGTAACAGCAAGGTGGTGGATGTGATCCGCGAGCTGCAAAGCTTCGGCACGAACATCGACATCTTCGATCCGCAAGCCGACGCCGCTGAAGTGAAGCACGAGTACGGCCTGACGCTGGTCGGCAAGCCTGACAAGAAGTATCACGCTGTGGTGTTGGCGGTGAGCCACCAGGAGTTCAAAGAACTGGACCTGGGGGGCCTGTGCCATCCGAAGGCTGTGGTGTACGATGTGAAAGGTTTCCTCGACAAGTCGAAGATCACCGCCCGCCTGTGATGCGATAGCCATGGAAAAAATTCAAATGGTTGATCTGCACCGACAGTATGCCCGGATCAAACCCGAGATTGACCATGCTATTGAAAAAGTTCTGACTTCTACTGCGTTCATCCAGGGGCCCGACGTGCAGGAATTTGCCCAGGCGCTGGCCGGCTACCTGGATGTACGCGCCGTCATACCGTGTGCCAACGGTACAGACGCACTACAAATCGCCATGATGGCCCTTGGCTTCAGGCCGGGGGACGAGATCATTCTTCCCGTCCATACCTACGTGGCCACGGCCGAGGTCATTGCCCTGCTGGGATTGACGCCGGTCTTTGCCGAAGTGCGGGCCGATTCGTTTACGCTCGACCCCGCGCGGCTGGAAGAGAAGATCACACCCCGCACCGTGGCGATCGTACCGGTGCATCTATACGGCCAGTGCGCCGACATGGAGCCGCTGCTGCACATCGCCCAAAAACACAACCTGCACATTATAGAAGACGCCGCCCAGGCCCTGGGTGCGGACTATACCTTTTCGGATAAGAGCGTTAAGAAGGCCGGTACGATGGGTACCATCGGCACGACGTCGTTCTTCCCTTCCAAGAATCTGGGCTGTTACGGCGACGGTGGCGCCCTCTTTACCCACGACGAGTCGCTGGCGGCCAGGATCAAGATGATTGCCAACCACGGCCAGCAGGTGAAATACCACCACGACCTAGTGGGTGTCAACAGCCGGCTGGACACGCTGCAGGCGGCGATCCTGCGGGTGAAGCTGCAGTACCTGGATGACTATGCACGCCGTCGCAACGACGCGGCTGTCTTTTACGATCGTGTGCTGGCCCGTGTGCCCCAGGTGACCATACCGTGGCGGGCGCCGTATTCCACCCATGTATACCACCAGTACACGTTGCAGATCGGCGAGGGCAAGCGCGACGCGCTCAAACAACACCTGGAGCAGCAAGGCATCCCCACGATGATCTATTACCCGGTGCCGCTGCATTTACAAAAGGCCTACCGACAGGCTGACGCCGGGCCGGGCACCTTTGCGATCACCGAAAAGCTTTCCCAAACCGTTCTTTCTCTGCCCATCCACACCGAGATGGAAGCAAGCCAATTGGAGTATATTGGCGACGCAATAACCCGATTTTTCTAAATTATGAGCATCCCCGCATACTTTGCGCACCCTTCCGCCGTGATCGACGAGGGGTGTACGATTGGTGAAGGCACCAAAATATGGCATTTTTCACACATCATGCCCGGTTGTACCCTGGGCGAGCACTGCAACATCGGCCAGAACGTGGTCATCTCACCAGGTGTGCGGCTTGGAAAAAATGTCAAGGTGCAAAACAACGTTTCGATCTATACCGGTGTCCAATGCGAGGATGACGTCTTTTTGGGCCCATCCATGGTATTTACGAACGTGATCAATCCTCGCAGCGCGATAAACCGAAAAAACGAATATGCCTCCACGCTGGTGAAAACGGGGGCCTCGATCGGGGCGAATGCTACCATCGTGTGCGGCCATAACATTGGCCGTTTTGCCTTTATTGGTGCCGGTGCCGTCGTGACACGCGACGTGCCCGACTATGCGCTGGTGATGGGCAATCCCGCCCGTCAAACGGGCTGGATGAGCGAGTACGGCCACAAGCTGAAGTTCAATGAAGAGGGCATTGCCGTTTGCCCCGAAAGCAACGAACGCTACAGCCTGCAACAAGGTAAAGTTCAAAAACTGACATCGCCGGCTGTATGAAACGTTTTGCCCTGATCGGCGCCGCCGGCTTCATTGCACCCCGCCACCTCAAAGCCATCAAAGACACGGGCAACACGCTGGTAGCGGCCCTCGACAAGCACGACAACGTCGGCGTACTCGACTCTTATTTTCCCGACACCAACTTCTTTACCGAGTTCGAGCGGTTTGACCGCCACCTCGACAAGCTGAAACGCAAAGGCGAGCCGGTGGAAATTATCTCGATCTGCTCCCCCAACTATCTCCACGACTCGCATATACGCTACGCCCTGCGTTATGGCGCCGACGCGATCTGCGAAAAGCCGCTGGTGCTCAGCCCGTGGAACGTAGACGCGCTGGCCGAGATCCAGCAAGAGACAGGCCGCCGCATTTATACGATCCTTCAGCTACGCCTGCACCCCAGCATTATCGCCCTGCGCGAGCAGGTGCGGCAGGCGCCGAAAGACAAAGTATACGACATCGACCTGCAGTATATCACCTCGCGCGGTAACTGGTACCACGCCAGCTGGAAGGGCGACCTGTCGAAGTCGGGCGGCATTGCCACCAACATCGGTGTCCATTTCTTTGATATGCTGATCTGGATCTTTGGCGCGGTGAAGGATGTACAGGTGAGCCGTATGACGACAGACGCGGCAGCGGGCTACCTGGAGTTGCAGCAAGCCCGTGTTCACTGGATGCTGAGCATCAACGCCAACGACCTGCCGGCCGATGTAAAGGCCTCGGGTAAAAGAACCTTCCGGTCATTGACCCTGGAGGGAAAGGAAATAGAGTTCAGCGAAGGGTTTACCGATCTGCACACCGCGAGCTATGCCGATATCATTGCCGGAAACGGCTTTGGATTGGAAGATGCGCGCGCGGCGATCGAGGTCACACATCAGATCCGAAATTTTAGCGCTGCTGCGCCGTTGTAAGAATGTATGGAAACACGGAAGGGATATTTGCTTTTTTTGCTACTGGTGGTGGGATGTATCGCTCCGGGTTTTTCGCAGACGTACCGCTCCAGCGTGACCGTCGGCCTTCTGTACGACCACGTCATTGATAAAGCGTTGCCTTCGTACCTCTCTGTGCGCGGGGGTACTTACCGGCTGTATAGCGAAGGTGTCGATACAAAAACCGACGCGACGTGGGGCTTCGCCGTGGGGTATCAGATCAGCCGGCACCTCAACGATCGCATCGAGCTTTATACCGGGTTGTCTTTTTCCCAGCGCAAACTGGACTATGAGTATACCGATCATTCGCTGATCGCACAGAACCCGCGGCCGCCGAAGTGGGACCGCCGCCCGTTGCACATCGAGGTAAAAAAGACGTTTTCCATGGTGACGTTGCCGGTAGGTGCGATGCTCCACCTGAACAGGCATTTTTTTGTCGACCTGGGCGGTCGCGTCAACGTGACGCTGGCGGCGAGCGACAAAAAGATTTGCGATAAAGCCCTGCGGTATAAGCTCAACGTTTTGAGCAACCGAAGTCCGACTAAAATCGGCGTGGATGTTTCCGCGGGTGCCGGGTATACCGTGGGGCGCAGTACGATCTCGCTAAAATATTTATATAGCGTAACCCCGTTGTTTCCGGTGGTGGACAACGCTTACGATGAGCTTATTCCGAGCAAGCTCAACTTTTCATCGGTGTTGCTGGCTTATAGCATCAACCTCGATGGCGTTTTTTTCCGCAGGCGGAAGGTGGACTGAGGGTGGGTTTCCAGGTATAGACGGCCATCTTTGTCATAGGCTACAGCGTGCGGATCGGTATTGGAAACGATCTCGTATTCATCCAGGTTTATGCCGGGTATCGATACCGTGAGCGGCATGTCGAATACCTCGGACGGCAGCTCGTTGGTGAGCTGCACGACCATGTCGCCGTCGACATTGGTAACGTGTACGCGGGTGTTGGTGCGCTCTATTTTATACTTCGCCAGGTGCTCGAACGTATCGATGTAAATGTCGTCGTTGGGCGTTACGTAATCGAAGAGTTCGGTGAAGAACTCGCCTGTGAGCGGTTGCGGGCAGTCGTTGATGCCGTGCGCGGTGGTGACGAACCAGTCATGCGTCTGCAGGGCCTGGTCCATCTGGTGTTTAAACATGTCGATCTCTTCGAGGGAGATCATGTTGCAAAAGCCGGGGGGTGATATTTTGGTGGCGCCGTATTTGCGGAAGATGAGCTTGTCGGCCAGGGAACTGGTGCTGTGATACGGATGGCCGAATGAGAACGGAGCTTTTCCGATGTAATGTTCGATCATGCTATAGCTGGAATCAATCTCGGTCTTGAGGACGGTAGTGTCCAGGATGGTCCCCAGCGACAGGTGTGAAAGGGAATGGCTTGCGATCTCGTGTCCCTGATCATGCAACGCTTTCCATTGTGGCCATTCGCCATTGTCCCGGGCTTTGGCAGTAATGATAAAAAATGTACCGGGCAGGTTATACCGGTCGAGCAAGGGAATGATGTCGGTAAAGACCGACGCACAGCCGTCGTCCCATGTAAGCGATAGGGCTGCCGTTTTGTCGTGAGGATAGCGGGCGATGACCACGTCAGGCGTTTCGTCGTCGTTATCGCAGGAACTCCCAAAGAAAATAGGTAAAACGATCGCTATCACGAAGGTTATACCAACGGAACGGCGTCTTTTTGTCGTGGGCAGACCTCCTGTTTGTACCATCTTTTTCATCTTATCCGGTCGGAAGTTTAACGATGCAATTTTTAGCTGTATTTCCACTGATAATCAAACTGTAGCATGTTAAACTTTTGCTAAATTTGCACCTTATTTTTACAAGGATGTTAAACGGCAAAAGTATCTTAATTACAGGAGGAACTGGATCATTCGGAAAGAAATTTGTTGAAATGGTCCTGCAGAAGTATCCCAACGTCAAAAAACTGATCGTATACTCCCGGGACGAGCTGAAACAATTCGAGATGTCGCAGACATTTCCAGAGTCGAAGTACCCCGCGATGCGCTACTTTATCGGCGACGTGCGCGATGGCGAGCGTCTGCGTCGTGCGTGTGAAGGTGTAGACACCATCATTCACGCTGCGGCCCTGAAGCAAGTACCTGCCGCGGAGTATAACCCGATGGAGTGTATCAAGACCAACATCATCGGTGCGGAGAATGTGATCAACGCCGCGATGGATGCCGGTGTGAAAGACGTTGTAGCGCTGTCGACCGACAAGGCTGCGGCCCCGATCAATTTATACGGTGCGACCAAGCTGTGTTCGGACAAGCTGTTCGTAGCGGCCAACAACTTCAAAGGGGCACGCAAGCTGAAGTTCTCGGTGGTGCGATACGGTAACGTGATGGGCTCACGCGGTTCTGTTATTCCGTTCTTCCTCGAGAAGCGTAATACCGGCACCCTGCCCATTACCGATGTAAATATGACCCGCTTTAACATCTCGCTGGAAGACGGCGTGGAGCTGGTACTGTTTGCACACGAGCACGCCATGGGTGGTGAGATCTTTGTTCCCAAGATTCCGTCCTACCGCATTACAGAACTGGCGGAAGCCATCGGCCCCAAGTGTAAACAAGAGATTGTCGGCATTCGTCCCGGCGAGAAGATACACGAAGAGATGATCACCGAATCGGATTCATTCTTTACCGTAGACCTGGGTCGCTACTATGCCATTCTGCCGCAGAACCCGGCGTGGAGCATTGACGAATACATCGTGAACCGGAAAGCAACCAAAGTGGAACCGGGCTTCGAGTATAATTCGGGCACCAACACCGAGTGGCTGAATGTAGAGCAGATTCGGACATTGATCCGCGATTACCTGGATCCAAATTTCGTTGCTTGAGCACGCTGGCGCTACACCAAAAGATCGGACTAGGCACCGTACAACTGGGACTGGCGTACGGCATTAACAACCAGACCGGCAAGCCGGCACAGCAGGAGGCGTTTGCTATCCTGGACGAAGCGCACCGCAGCGGCATTACTTTACTGGACACGGCCGACGCCTACGGCGACTCGCTAGATGTGCTCGGCCGCTATATACGGGCGCACGGGCAGAAGTCGTTTGTGATCGTCAACAAGTTTATCCATACCGGCGCACCCCTGGCCGAGAAGATGGACGCGGGATTAAGCCGGCTGGGCGCGACCCGGTTGTACGGCTATATGTACCACCGCTTCCAGGACTACCGCGACGGCGCCTGCCGCGAAGAGCTGCAGGCATATAAAAATAAAAAGGTAGTCGAAAAGGTGGGCGTCTCTCTGTATGACCTGCACGAGCTGGAACAGGCGGTGCGCGATCCGTTTGTAGACCTGATCCAGCTACCGGTACATCCGTTTGATTTTTCCGCCGGCAAGAAAGCGCTCCTGCAGGAGGCCAAACGCCAGGGCAAGGAGATACACGTGCGGTCGGTCTTTTTCCAGGGGCTGTTCTTCAAAGACCCGGAAACACTCACCGGCAACCTGACGGTGTTTCGGGAGCCTTTGCTGCAGCTAAAAGAAATTGCCCGGGAGCATAGACTTGACATCCAAACGATGTGTCTAAACTATGCGCTACACTGCGAGACCATCGACAAGGTGATCATTGGGGTGGACAGCGCCGCGCAACTGCAGAAAAATATGGCTTCGATCGTGACCGACTACCCCGCTAGTATCGCTTCCGCACTGGAGTCGATCGTCATCACCACGCCGGAAGTGCTAAACCCTTCCGCCTGGAAACCTTGATCAAAACTTTGCTTTATCTATTATAACGACCGGGATATACACATGAAACCAATTCCTTACGGCAGACAACATATTACACAACAGGACATCGACGCTGTTGTAGAGGCCCTGCAGGCCGATTTCCTCACGCAAGGTCCGCGCATTAAAGAATTCGAGGATAAGTTTGCCGCCTACGTGGGTGCGCAGTATGCCGTAGCGGTCGCCAACGGTACAGCGGCATTGCACCTTTGCACGCTGGCCCTGGATGTAACCCCGGGACAAAAAGTCATTACGACCCCCATCACCTTTGCCGCCTCGGCCAACTGTGTGCGGTATTGTGGTGGCGACGTGGTGTTCGAAGATATCGACGGCACTACGGTGTTGCTGGACGTTGAGCGCGTGCGCCAAACGCTGGCCGCCGCGCCGCGTGGTACCTACCAGGGTATCATTCCCGTAGACTTTGCCGGATACCCGGTGGACCTGGAAGCCTTCCGCCGGTTGGCGGACGAGTATGGTCTGTGGATCATTGAAGATGCCTGCCACGCCCCCGGTGGATATTTTACGGACAGCAAGGGCGTGAAGCAAATGTGCGGCAACGGCGCCTATGCCGATCTGGCCATCTTCTCCTTCCACCCGGTGAAACACATTGCGTGTGGCGAAGGCGGTATGATCACCACCAACAACAAAGACCTGTACGAAAAGCTGCTGCTGCTCCGAACGCACGGTATCACCAAGCGTCCCGACCTGCTGCACGAGAACCACGGCGACTGGTATTATGAAATGCAGGAGCTGGGATATAACTACCGCATTACCGATATGCAGAGCGCCCTGGGTATGTCGCAACTGAGCCGTGCCGACGAAGGCCTGAAAAAGCGTCACCAGATCGCACAACGGTATGACGCTGCGTTTAACAATACAGGTGTGAAGTTCATCACGCCCGGCGCCGGGACTTCGCATGCGTATCACTTGTACGTGATCCAGGTGGAAAACCGGAAGGAGCTGTACGATGCGCTGAAGAAACATAACATCTTCGCACAGGTGCATTACATCCCGGTGCACACCATGCCATACTACCAGGACCTGGGGTATAAAAAGGGCAGCATGCCAAAGGCGGAGAAGTACTATGAGAAATGCCTGAGCCTGCCGATGTATCCTACCCTGACGGACGCAGAGCAGCAATATGTAATCGACACGGTTTTACAATACGCTAAATAATATCGCCAGCACGCCGGGCTTCCGGCGGCTTTTAACCAGCGACGACATGAAAATAGTAGCGGTAACACAAGCCCGGACCAGCTCTACACGGCTGCCGGCCAAGATACTGAAGAAGATCGGCAACGACACCCTGCTGGAGCTTCACCTGAAGCGCATTCTGAAATCGAAGAAGATCGATCAGCTGGTGGTGGCCACGACGACCAACCCGGAAGATGCGGCCATTGCCGACATCGCCACGAGCCTGGGCCTGGAGTATTACCGCGGCGATGTAAACGACGTACTGGACCGTTTCTATCGCGCGGTGGAAACCAAGGGTGCCGACTATATTGTGCGCCTGACATCAGACTGTCCGTTGATCGACGCCGAGCTGATCGACAAGGTTATTCAAAAGGCTATTGACGAAAAGCTCGACTATTGCTCCAACGTGCTGGAACCCACCTATCCCGACGGACAAGACGTGGAGGTATTCCGGTTTGCCGCCTTGAAGAAGGCGTGGACGGAGGCCGCCAAACAGTCGGAACGCGAGCACGTCACGCCGTATATCTGGGGCAACTCTACCTATAAAGGCGGTACGCTCTTTCAATCCGGCAACTTCTCGGAAGGCTATACATTCGAGGGGCTGCGCATGACGATCGACGAGCAGCGCGACTTTGACCTGATCGAACAGCTCATCCTGCGCGTCGGCACGGAGCAACCGTGGCTGATGTATGCCAACTTCCTGGAGAAGAACGACGACATCCGAAATATCAACCAGACTATTACCCGCAACGAGGGTTATACAAAATCGATAAATAACGAGTCATGAGTACACGCTATAAGAAATCCGAAGAATACCTGGAACGGGCACTGAAGACCGTCCCCCTGGGTTCACAAACCTTTAGCAAAAGCAAAACACAACTGCCCCTGAACGTATCGCCGTTCTTTGCCTCGCGGGGCGAAGGCGCCTACATGTATGATGTGGACAACAACCGCTACGTCGACTTCGTCAACAGCCTGTGCTCGCTGACGCTGGGCTATAACGATCCGGACGTTACCAAGGCTGTTTCCGAGCAGCTGCAGAAGGGCACTATCTTTTCGGTAGCCCACGAGCTGGAGTTCCTGGTAGCGGAAGAGATCTGTAAAATGGTGCCTTGCGCGGAAATGGTTCGCTTTGGCAAGAATGGTTCCGACGCTACGGGCGGTGCTATTCGCCTGGCGCGCGCGTATACCAAGCGTGACCACGTACTGGTGTGTGGTTACCACGGCTGGCAGGATTGGTACATCGGCACCACCACACGCGATCTGGGTGTGCCGGAGTCCACCAAGGTGCTGACACACAAGTTTGCCTACAACGACATTCAGTCGCTCCAGGCCAAGCTGGAAGAGCTGAAGGGTCAGGTGGCGGCCGTGATCCTGGAGCCGGTGAACGTATTCCCGCCGGAGAACAACTTTCTGCAGCAAGTAAAAGAGCTTACGCATCAGCACGGTGCTGTGCTGGTATTTGACGAGACCATTACAGGTTTCCGCTATGCCAACGGTGGTGCGCAGGAATTCTTTGGCGTCGTGCCCGACCTTGCTACGTTCGGCAAAGGGCTGGCCAATGGCTACCCTGTATCGGCCATTGCCGGTAAGGCGGAGATCATGAAGCTGATGGAGGAGATCTTCTTCTCGTTCACCTTTGGCGGTGAAACGTTGTCACTGGCGGCTTCGCTCGCGACGATGAAAAAGCTGCAGCGCGAGCCTGTGATCGAAAAGATGCGCAAGACGGGTGAGGCGATCATTTCCAAACTGAATGCACTCATTCAAGAATACAAGCTCGAGCACGTCATGAGCGTGGCGGGCTACCCGGTGTGGTCGTTCCTGATGATCAAGGATACGGAGAAATATACTTCGTGGGAGCTGAAGACGCTCATCCTGCAGGAGATGTTTGCCAACGGTGTATTCTTTATCGGCACGCACAATGTGAGCTATGCGCACAGCGACGCAGACGTCGACCACCTGATGGCTACCTACCGCATTTGCTTCGAAAAGATCAACGAAGCGCTGGCGAAGGGTAACCTGGCCGGGCAACTGCAGTGCACGCCGCTGAAACCGCTCTTTAAAGTACGTTAATCTTGAGTCAACGGACACATATCTACTTTCGCGCAGACGGCAGCGCGCACATGGGGCTGGGGCATATCCACCGGTCACTTGGGCTGGCCGCGATGGTGGCCGACGCTTTTGTCTGCACCTTCGTGACCCGCCACCCGCTGCCCGCGCTGAAGGCGATGATCGCCGATGTGTGTCAGGAGTGTATCGACCTGGGCGATCTCGATCCGGCCCAGGAGGCGGAGCATATCGTCCGGAACCTGCTCACTCCCCAGGACATCATCGTGCTGGATGGATATCATTTTGATCTTGCCTACCAGCAGGCTATTGTCAAAACCGGGTGTAAGATCGTATGCCTGGACGACATACACCGGTATCATTTTCTGGCGCACGCCATTATCAACCATGCGGGTGGCATCGATCCTTCGCTGTATAGCGCCGAGCCGTATACCCGTTTTTACCTCGGTCCCCGCTATACATTGCTGAAGAAGCCCTTTCTGGAGGCGGCGCGGCACCGGCATGAAACTCCCGCCGGCAATGCGTTGTTTATCTGTTTGGGTGGCGCCGATCCGGGCAACCAGACGCAGTATGTGTTAGAGAAGTGTCTGGCCCATAACTTCGACGAGTACATTGTCGTGGTCGGCGCGGCGTATCAGCACTATGCTTCTTTGCAAGCGTTTGCTGCGCAGCGCGGGGCCATTCGGGTGTTGTCCGACCTGGCGGCGGACGACATGGTGGCCTTTATGCGACAGTGCCGTACGGCGATATGCTCACCCAGCGGGGTGGCCTACGAATACCTCTGCACGGGCGGGGCGTTGTATCTGCACCAGACGGCCGATAACCAGGAAGACCTTTGCGCCTACCTGTTGCGGGAATCGCTGGCGTTTGCCTTTGCGGATTTTCCATCGGTCCCTGGCTTTGCTGTGGCGCAAGCCATGGCCGCACAGGCAAAGATCTTCGACGGCCGTTCGAACGAGCGTCTGCAAAAGGTCTTTCTGTTACTGGACTATGACCTGCACGCCACATTACGCCGGGCGACGGCGGCAGACGTTGACATAACCTATGCCTGGGCGAACGACCCCGAAACACGGAACCAGTCTTTCCAAAGCGGTGCGATACCGTATAGCGATCACGAAAACTGGTTCAAAAGGAAGATCACAGCAACGGCTGCTTATTACTATATCGTAGTCTATAAGCAGCAGCCGGTAGCGCAGATACGCTTTGATCTTGTGGGAGGTGAGGCGATCATCAGCTACGGCATAGACGCCGCTTATCGCGGCAAAGGGTTGGGCTCGTGGGTGTTGCAACGGGGCATCGAGCAGTTCCGGAAAGAGCATACGCAGCCGGTGGCGATCATCGGGTATGTAAAGGCCTCGAACGAAAAGTCCAATTCGATCTTTAGGAACATGGGGTTCACGCAAGTGCCCACGGAAGAGAACTATAAAGAAGCATTCAAGTATAAATTATAAGCATCATGGAGTTCAAAATAGGTAATCGGGCCATTGGCCATCAGCATAAACCGTTTGTGATCGCAGAAATGTCGGGTAATCATAACCAGTCCATCGACCGGGCGTTGGCCATTGTCGACGCGGCGGCGAAAGCGGGTGCGCATGCCATCAAGCTGCAAACCTACACGGCCGATACCATGACGATCAAAGGCGCCTATACCATTCAGGACAAAAATTCGCTGTGGAATGGCAAGGAGCTGCACGATTTATACAAGCTGGCGTACACGCCGTGGGAGTGGCACGAGCAAATCTTCCAACGCGCAAATGAGCTCGGCATGATCGCCTTCAGCTCGCCGTTCGATCCCACCGCTGTAGATTTCCTGGAAAGCCTGAACGTGCCGCTGTACAAAGTGGCGTCGTTTGAAAACACGGACCATCCGTTGCTGAAAAAGATTGCCGCTACCGGCAAGCCTGTGATCATGTCAACCGGCGTGAGTACGCTGGCGGATATTTATGAGTCGGTACAGGTGTTGCGCAACAACGGTTGTAAACATCTCACGTTATTGAAGTGTACCAGCACGTATCCGTCTACGCCCGAGAACACCAACCTGCTGACCATCCCTGTTATGCAACAGATTTTCTCCGACTGTCTCATCGGCTTGTCTGATCACACCATGGGTGTTGGCGCTTCTGTTGCCTCGGTAGCCCTGGGTGCTCGCGTCATTGAAAAACACTTTACGCTGCGCCGTGCCGATGGCGGCGTGGATAGCACCTTCTCGCTGGAGCCGGAAGAGCTGCAGTCACTGGTGGTGGAAAGCGAGCGCGCATTCCTGGCACTGGGGCATGCGGAATTCGGTATCCTGGAGGCAGAGGTCAACAGCAAGAAGTTCAAGCGCTCGATCTATGTAGCGGAAGATATTCGTGCGGGCGAGGTTTTCTCGGCGAAGAACCTGAAGGTGATCCGCCCCGGTGACGGTCTGGAGCCGCGGTTCTACGAAAGCCTGATTGGCTTACCTGCGAAAAAAGATTTGAAGAAAGGATCGCCGTTGATGTTCAACGATATTTTATAAACCGTTCTATATTCCGAAGCGATCGCACATGAAAGCCTGGCTGTTTTACCTGAAGTTTATTTTAAAAGGTGGGTATACCAATTCTTTTAAGAAACTAACATTCGCGGCTACGTCGTGGATTGGAAAAACGGTCAGTATTTACTTTGAGCCCGGGGGTACACCGCGCCAAACGATCACGCTGGGCGAAGGCGTACGTGTCGGTAATTTTTCTGATCTCACCGTCGGCCCGAACGACGCGCTTATCCTGAAGGACCGCACAACCCTCAACACCCATTGTAAGATCATCGGCGAGGTTACCATCGAACGGTATTGCTTGCTGTCGGCCAACATTTTCATATCGTCGGGTCAGCACTACGCCACACGGTTTCCGTCGTTATTGATCCGGCACCAGGATGAAAAGGTTCTGGGAACAGAAGAAGGACTACGTCAGCATTCAAAACCGGTGCACATCGAAGAGGATGTTTGGATCGGGTTTGGGGTATTCATCAAGCAAGGCATTACTGTCGGTCGCGGCGCGGTGATCGGCGCTAACGCGGTTGTGCTGCACGACGTGGGACCTTACGAGATCGTGGGTGGCAACCCTGCAAAAAAGATCAAGGACAGGCTGGTGTTCTCACCACCCGCACATATCCGGGCCGACATCGACGAGCACCGTCCGTACTTTTATCGTGGATTTGACCACTATGGTGTGCATCGCCCCAATCCTTCGGGCGCACCCGGCATGTTTGCCTTCGAAGAGAGCACCGTAGCCATACCCACCACGTCGACCGGTACGATTCAGTGTCGTGGGTTTATTACCGGGACGCAACCTGTTACGGTCGCGGTTTCGGTTGACGGCCATTTGATAGGAACGTACACCCTGCAAGGTGCAACCTTCGACCTAAACGTACATCTGACCGGTCAGGCGCCGGTCGACGAGAGAATTAATCCCTTTTCTTTTATTACTTTTGCGATTCCCTACGACAAGAGACTTTTTCTCGGCTTCAACAGCATAAAAATTGTTTAATCTATATGGTAGAAAACGTTAAGATAGCGCTCGCCAGCCTCGTTTTTTGGGCCGGCTATTATTGGTACAAAATTTTTAACAAGACCCCCTTGTATTCGTACCTGAGCCTGCGAAAATTGTTCTATACTTCGAATACGCAGTTCAATAGAAGGCTGAGTGAACGCATTGCCAAAAACAACCCTGGTTATACGTTAAGCGCTACCAACGGCGTGTTGGGAAACCTGAGCACCAGCGACCTGACAAAAATCAGCCAGCAAATTCAACAAGAGGGCTACTACGTATTCCCGGCTTTCCTCGACGATGCTACTATAGCCTCCCTGACAGAACTTTCTTATCGCACGAAAGCAAACCTGATCCCCAAACCGAAAGACGGTGGCCCGGGTGAAGACTTCTTCAAACGGGATGCTCCGAGAACCATCAAGTATCAATTTCTTGAAAAAGACCTGGTACAGGATCCGGTGATCCAGAAGCTCATTGCCGATCCCAGCATTCTGGCGGTATCCCAGGCTTTCCTCGGTTCCAAGCCTATCCTCGATCTGATCTCGATGTGGTGGTCGACGGCCTCTGCAAAAGCTTCCTCGGAAGTGGCTCAATTATACCATTGGGATATGGAGCGGATCAAATTTTTGAAATTCTTCTTCTACCTCACAGATGTCGATACTGAAACCGGACCGCATTGTTATGTAAAAGGTTCGAATAACGGATTCCCCGAATCTGTACGCCGCGATGGTCGCATCGAGGATGCCGAGATCGCAAAGGCTTACCCTGCCGACAAGATCATCGAGATCACCGGCAAGCGTGGCGCCATCCTTGCGGTGGATACGAGCGGGTTCCACAAAGGAAAAAGTCTGAGCCGTGCGGATCGTTTATTATTGCAGTTCGAATTCACCAACAGCTTGTTCGGCATCAATGCAGAGAACTTCGATATCGACAAGGCCTCTCCTGAGTTTACGGCTGCTGCAAGCGCTTACCCGTTTGTGTACCAGCGCTACAAGGTGAAATAAGTTTTTTGATCGCAGCACCTTGTTTATAGCATGCCTACCATCACCAATTTCCTAAAGGGGATTTCCTTCGAAAATGTAAAGGGCACGCTGTTCAATTTTGGCTTCCGGGTCGGGGGTATTTTTGCAAAGTTCCTGCTGGTGGTATACATCAGCAAGGAGATGTCGCTGGAAGCCCTCGGTCTATACAACATCGTTGCTGTAACGGTGGCCTGGTCGGTATATGTAATAGGTTTTGAGTTCTACGCCTATTCCCTGCGACAGATTGTCGGTGAATCGCCCGACGTGGTAGCCGGTCACGTCTTCAATCAACTGGCGTTCCACTTTACAGGGTTTTCGTTCCTGTTGCTGTTAAGCCCCCTGCTGGTTATCCTGGACTTTGTTCCCCTGGAGGTCCTGCATTATTTTATCCTGATCACCATATTCGATCAGATGTCGCAGGAGTGCTTTCGCATTTTGATCGCGCTGGAACGATCACAATTTGCCAATTTCATTTACCTGCTCAAGAGTGGCTTGTGGGTATACCCGCTACTGCTGTTGCCCACGGTGTTTGGATGGGACATCAATATACACCTTATCCTGGGTTCGTGGGTGGCCGGCACCGTCCTGTCATTCTTTTTCGGCTTGTGGAAACTGTGGACGCTGCGGATTCTGAGATTCCGGAGTGTGACGTTGAACATCGCGTGGATCCGGCAGGGCATTGTCGTTGCATTTCCTTTTTTGATTATTTCTATTGCCCAGCAGGCAATGGATTTCTCCGACCGGTATCTGATCGACTATTTTTTGGGCAAGACAGAGGTTGGCGTTTATAGCTTTTATTATGGCATCGCCAGTGTTCCCACTACGCTGATCACCAGTGTGCTCGTGGCGCAATACTATCCACGGGTCATCAACGTATTTAAATTCGATCGGCCGGAAGCCGAAAAGCGTGACGTGATCAAACGATTCCTTTGGCAATGTATCGGTCTGGCCATCATTACCAGCGGCGCCGCGGTAGTATTGATCAATCCTCTTCTCAACTTTATAAATCGTAAGGAACTGTTGGATCAAATCAGCTTATTCTACCTGATGCTGCTCCAGGTGATCATGTTTGCCGTGCAGGTGGTAGTACAGACCATTCTTTACGCCAAACATTTCGACCGCGCGCTGCTCTATAGCGCGCTGGCTGGAGCGATCATCAACATCGGTTTAAATATCTGGCTTATACCCGTCCTGGGGCTCTATGGCGCCACGCTGTCGACCATCGTCGCCATGCTGCTGATATTGACCATCCGCACCATCGTCTACTACACACAAAAGAAAATTATTCATGAAAGAATTTGATATAGCGATCGTTAGCTCATACCACGAGGAAATACTGGCGGCCGACTGGTATTTCACCATCCAGGCTCAGGGCAAGCGCTGTCTGATCATCACGCCCAACCCCAACGAATACAACGTGCTGGTAAAGCAAGGTGTCGATGCGGTCTACCTCAACGATTACTTTCCCGCGAAAACGCCTTCGCGCGCAGCGATAGATGGGTATTTTCGGAAGAAGGGTATAGACGACATGGTTAAATATGTGTCTACCGAGCGAGCCTACTATGGACAGAGCAATAACCACATTATCCGCTATGCTTACCGCTATGCAGAAGCGTTCGCGCGCGTGTTGGAAGAATATAAAATCGGCATCGTGTTACATGCCGTGCAGGGCGGTGAGGTTGTGCGGCGCTGCGCGTCGTTAATTGCCGACGAGAAAAAGATACGGGTCATCTACCTGGGCGAGACGTTTATTCCACACACGATCAATTTATACGCTGACGAATTCCGCACCATGCTCGAGCCGCAGGAGAAGCGCGTCATGGCACCCGGGGATGCGCAGAAGTTTATCGATGACAAGATCCAGCGTAAGCCTGTGATCTTCTACGAGACCGAGAAACGGCGTTATGTTCGGACCCCCTTGGTAAAGAAATTTTTCACGTTGATAAAGGAGGGCAACTGGAACATCATCCGCGCCTATTTTGCCAGCAAATGGACGCTCCAGGTGGACCGCAGGATCAAAGACTTTTATACCCGGGTTGCCGGCACGTTCCACGACTTCAACAAGGACGACAAGTATTTTTATTATCCTTTCAATGTCGATGCCGAGTCGGAGCTATACATCCGAAACTACGAGTACATCGACCAGGCAGGGGCTATCGAGAAGCTGGCGGCCCATTTACCTGCCGGATATAAGCTCTATGTGAAGACGCACCCAGGCCTCGAAGGACACCTTTCGATCAATAGCTATCGCCGGTTGAGCCGCCTGCGCAACGTCGTGGTGCTTCACGCAAAGGTCAACAGCTTTGATGTTGTGAAGAGCAGCCAGGGTGTTATCATTGTATCGTCCACAGTAGGCGTGGAAAGCTATATCATGGGCAAGCCCACGTGTGTCATCGGCCACTGGCCGTATGTAGTCTACGGCAACTTCCCGGCAACCAAAAACATGAGCGAGGTATTCGACAAGCTGCTATCGCCCACGCGCCCCCCGAACGAACCGGTGAAGTTCATACAAAACCTGTATGCCGGGTCGATCGAAGGCTCACTCTGGATGGGGCACGAAGATTTCAAAAAGATGGTGGCCGGCATTCTGGCCTTAAAGTAATTGTACGCAGTGGCGAAGATCCTATACATCAAAAAGAAGCCTACTACCGTCAAGTGGTCGGACGTCCTTCAGCGGCAGTTTGAAGCGCTCTGGCGGCTGTCTGGCGGTAATGTCGATTTGTACGAAGTCGACACCGGTGGGCTGTTGGCGTATGGGAAGAACATTCTCCGCATCGGCCGGCTTATGCGGCAGAACAAATACTCGGTGGTATATGTCAACCATGTGATCTGCGCCTACCCGTTTGTGTTGTCGCGCTGGTTTTATGGCAAGAAGGGTGCTGCCACGGTGTTGGCGCTACACGAAACGGAGCCTGTGCTGGGTTGGCAGTTTGTGCGGGCGCATAGCGACATGCTGAGCACGAAAGAAAAAGTACGCTACACCAAATTCCTGCAGTGGCCCCTGCCGTTCTTTGACAGGCTGCTGGTGCTGAACAATCGCCAACGTACCAACACGGCCCTGGCGCAACGGTATGTGCAGCAGAACTACCTGGGAGTGGATCCCGAGGCGTTTAGTGGCCCCGGGCAACATGACTTGAAGGCGGGTGCTCCATTCCAGATCTTCTTTCCGCACAATCCCGGACGGCCTGAAAAGGGTTTTGCCCTGACGGAGCGGGCCATAGAGAACCTGCCGTTCACTTTTCACCTTACCGTAGGCGGCCACATTGCCCACCCCGATATGCCGGCGGCCTACCACAAGAGCCACGTCGTGATGCTCACGGGTATGTATGAGACCTACTCGCTGGTGCTGCTGGAAGCCATGGCGGCCGACCGGTTTATCATCGCCACAAAAGAGATCGGGCTGGTGGAAAACCTGCTGGAGCTTTACACCGTCGAGGCGCTGGAGGCCTACGGCCTGTTTGTCGTAAACCCGGCGGTGGCCGACGTCCGCCAGGCGCTGATACGCGCGCAGGCTGTGGCGGCCGTAAAGAAACCTGCTACCCGGGCGCTGCTCCTCCAGGAAAAGTTGACAGAAAAAGACTGTAACGAGCGATTGTACGAATTTCTGACTAATTTTCACGGTCTTCAATTTACCCCGCATGCGTAGCTACTCGTATTCTGCTAACGCTTTTTTCTTCATGACGGTACTCTGGGTATTGCTGATACGCCTTTTCACCGAGTTGCCGCGTTCTATTACGGCCGTAGGCTGGGCGGAGTTGCCGGAGAACGACTACAATCGCATAGCGTCGGCGTTGCTGATCCTGATGATGACGGGTGGCATTGTTTTTCGCAGAAAGCTTCAGGTCCGGTTTGCGCTGCAGCAAGTACTGGTGGCCGTGGCGCTGTTGATGGTGTTTTATACTGGCTGGGCGGTGCACACCTTTCATCAGGTGGGCATGAGCTATACGGGCATCGGCGTGGTGATCATGCGTTACCTGATGGAGATCCTGATCGCCATTTTCTTTTGGAACTTCGTGCGCTCGGAGCGCGACCTGCATCGTATTAAATCGATCTTTTACCTCCCGGCTATTCTGCTCATCTTTCTGATCACATTTTTGCAGATCGCAACGTCGAGCTTTGAAAACATCCAGGGGGTGGATCGCCTCATCGGTCCCTTTGGCAATCCCAACACGCTGGCGGCGTTCATGCATTTCTTTATCGTCATCACGATCGTGCTGTACGTACAGGAGAAAGGTCCGAAGTTCTGGCTGCTGCTGCTGGCGCAATACGTGATCTTGCTGTATACCGGCAGTATTACGATGACGCTCGCCCACCTGCTCTTTCTATTTTATGTAGGTGTATCGAACCGGTGGTATAAAAGCAAACTTTTCTACTATGCTACCGTGGTGATCGTTCCCATGGCATTGGCGGCGTTTGTGATCAAGCTTGATGCGATCCAGGATCGCCTCGCGATATTGTTCAATACAGACACCTTCGAGCTGCACTCGGGCTCTTCTATCCTGTGGCGGTGGGAAGCGTGGACTTCCTATATCTCCCTGCTCGACTCGCCGCTCAAGTGGCTCTTCGGCCTGGGCATCGGCACGCACCGGTCCATCTTCCTGAACGGATACCCCGGTAGCCTGACCGGGATCTTTGAGGCGCCGGGCACTCACAACGACTATCTTGCCGTATTGGTGGATTTTGGGTTGTTGGGATTGATCCTGTTCTTTATCTGCCTGCGGGCTGTGTTGCGTTACCTGCGGTCACTCGAAAAAGTCGATCCGAAGGTCCGGTATTTCCGGTATTATATCTACAGCCTGCTTTTTGCCATGCTTTCCGAAAACATGATCGACCAGTTGTCGATGTCGTTGGGCATTCTTTTCCTGGTGAGTTATTGCAAAACGGTATACCTGAAGAAACATGAGCGTAGCATTGCCTGACAAGGTGCATCGTTTTGCGGAGCGCATGCTGCCGTACAGCATCTATGCGTTCATGGTGTTGTACCCTTTTTCGGTGAAGTGGGCAAACTTCAGCATCCTCGTGCTTTGCGCGCTGGGCCTGCTCAGCAATCCGCTGTCAGCCAAGGTGAAGAAGGCGAAGGCCAGCAAAGCGCTTTGGCTATACCCGGCGTATTACGGGGTGTTGCTGATCGGCATGCTCTATAGCGAGGATCGGCGTTACGCCTTTAAGATCCTTGAAACCGGTATATACTTCCTGCTGTTTCCGGTACTGTTTGCCACGGCCGCGACGCTCAATGCCAAAGCGCTCCGAACGATCGGCATATTACTCGTCGCCACCACCTGCGGTGCTGCGGTCTATTGCCTGGTGCAGAACGTCCTGCACTTTCACGCAAATGACATCTCGTTCGACCGCTTCTTTACCTGGGAATATTCTTATAGCAACCTGACCCGGTACATCGGGCTGCACCCCACCTATTTTGCGGCGGTAACGTTGCTTGCATTCTTTACGTTGCTCCTGCGGGGGGACTTTTCGACGGTGCCGAATAAAGTAGTATACGGTTTTATCCTGCTGTTCCTTTTTGTGTTTCTTATTCTGCTGGGCGCCAAGATCGGTCTGGTGATCTTTTTTGTGGTGGCGCTGGCGCTGGCCTTTGTGTACAAGCTCAACTCCAGACGGCAGCTGCTGGTGCGGGTGGGCGGTATTGTATTGCTATTGGTCGCGGCGTATAACACTCCCGTTATTTACTGGCGTTTTAAGTCCGCTTTCGATGGCGTTGTACATGCCGCTTCGGGGCGGGACGGAGCTGCAGACTACCGTACCTTGCACTGGGGTTGTGCGGCGGGTGTGATCCGGGAGAGTCCGTGGGTGGGGCATGGTATTGGCGATGTACAGGCCAGGATGAATGCCTGTTATGAGGGACTCGGCCGACTGGAAGAGCTTCGTAATTATAGTGCTCACAACCAATACCTCGACGTTTGGGCAAAGGTTGGCCTCCTGGGGCTGGGCATAACGCTGTTGTGCCTGGTATCTCCGCTTTACCAGAGCCTGAAAACGCGCGACCTTCTTTTCAGCATTGCTTTTTTCGTTTTTCTGGCGGTATGCCTGACGGAATGTTTTTTGAACGTTCAAAAGGGTGTTACGTTATTTTGCTTTGTGGCTTCCCTGTATTGGGGACACATCCATCACCAACATCAACCCGGGAAGTTAACCGCCTGACGTATGACGAACGACATGATACCGAAAATTTCTATAGCCAACATTCCTGTACACCTCTTTACGGTGGATTCGTTGCACGAGCAGGTTAAGCAAACCATTCAGGGACCGGACCGAAAGATGTTCCTGCACGCCAACGCCCGTCTGATTGAGCTGGCCAATACAACGGACCCGTGGCTGGTAGAGTTCTTCAACAACACCGTGGATTATGTGATGTGCGATGGGGCCGGTGTACAATTAGCGGCCAAGCTTACCCGGCAGCCGGTGCCGCAGAAGATCGCTTACAACGTATGGTTTTGGAGCTTTGCCCGTTTTCTGGCACAAAATAATTTCACGATATACTTTCTCGGTTCGGAAGAGACCACCTTGCAAAAGGCCATCGGCCGCATACAAGCCTTCGAGCCTAACATTCGCATCGTGGGCCATCACCACGGCTACTTCGACAAGAAAAAAAGCAGTCCACAGAACAAGATCGTGATCGACCACATCAATGCCGTGAAGCCGGATGTGATCCTTGTGGGCTTCGGTATGCCTTTCCAGGAAACGTGGGTAAAAGAAAACATCGCCGATGTACAGGCAAAGGCGTTCTTTACCTGCGGTGGTGCCTTTGACTTCTTTGCCGGTAAAAACCTGGTGGCGCCCTACATCTTCCGGAAGTTTTACCTGGAATGGTTGTTCCGGTTCTTTTTAGAACCGCTGCGTCTCTTCGAGCGGGCCACTACCAGTAACTTCCGGTTCGTCAAGGCAGTATGGAAAACACGAAAGGATACGGTGCAATGAAGGTTCCCTTTATCGATCTGCATGCGCAGTATATGTCCATCCAACCGGAAGTAGACACGGAGGTGAAAGATGTGCTGTTGCAGGCGTCGTATATCGGGGGGCATGCCGTTAAGGGGTTTGAGGCGCAGTTTGCCAAGGCGTTGCAGATCAATCACTGCATCGGCGTCGGTAACGGCACGGATGCCTTGTATACCATCCTCGCTGCGCTTGACCTACCGGCGGGGGCCGAGGTCATTACACCGGCGATGAGCTGGATCTCTTCGGCGGAAACCATTACGCAAGCCGGTGCACGGGTTGTCTTCTGCGACGTAGATCCTGTGACCTATACGTTAGACCCGCTGCGGGTTGCCGAGAAGATCACGGACCGCACGGCTGCCGTCGTGGTGGTTCATCTGTACGGGCAGTCGGCGCCGATGGCTGCTTTGGCGGCGCTCTGCCGGCAACACACACTGCACCTGATCGAAGACTGCGCCCAGGCGCACTTCACCCGGGACGGCGAACGTTATGCGGGCACGTGGGGTGATGCTGCGGCCTTTAGTTTTTACCCGACCAAAAATTTAGGTGCCTACGGCGACGCCGGGTGTATCGTCACCCGTCACGAAACACTCGCGCAACGCATGCGCCGGCTGGCCAACCATGGCGCCCTGGTAAAAGACGATCATCTTTTTGAAGGGTTCAACAGCCGGCTGGATGCTTTGCAAGCCGCGATCCTTTCGGTCAAGCTAAGGCATCTGCCTCGCTGGAATGCGCGGCGTATAGCGCTGTCCGATCTATACAAAGGCTTGCTGCAGGGGGTGGAGGAAATTGTGTTGCCGGTGGTACGGCCCGATACGGTTCATACGTATCACATTTACGCCATCCGGGCCAGGCACCGCGATGCGTTAAAACAATATCTGGAGGCCAACGGCATCCTAACCGTCGTTCATTACCCAGTGGCGCTTCCCAATCTGCCGGCGTATCATTCCCTGGGCCATCATCCGGAGGATTTTCCCGTGTCCAGCAGGTTGCAGGGTGAGGTGTTGTCTTTGCCCATCTACCCCGAACTGACGGAAGAACAGGTGCGGTATGTGTGCAAAAACATCCTCGACTTTTACGCCAAACACGGCGTTTAAATGTACAAAACCTTTATTTTTGCTCGTTATTTGATTTTATGGCAATCCAGCTAGCCGCTGCAATTACTTCGTTTGTTATAGCTTTCCTGATCGTTCCGGTGATCATCAAGTTCTCTTTGCGGAAAAAACTGGTGGATATCCCCGGCCGTCGGAAGATCCACAAACGCGATACGCCTTCAATGGGGGGTATTGCCATTTTCCTGGGCTTTTTTATTTCGTCTCTGATCTGGATCGACATCCAGAGTTGGGGCAATATCAAATTTATCCTCGTAGCCCTTTTTGTCATATTCTTTATCGGGGTGCGCGACGACTTAGTTCCGCTGCGGGCCATGATCAAACTGATGGGGCAGATCATGGCGGCATCGCTGCTGATCTTTTTGTTTGACCTTCGCATCAAGTCGTTCTATGGTTTGTTTGGCGTGCACGAGCTGCCCGACATCATCAGCTATATGCTGACGTATTTTACGATCATCGTGATAACAAACTCTTTTAACCTGATCGACGGTCTGGATGGTCTGGCGGGGACGATTGCCATCCTGGCGCTGACCGGTTTTGGTACGTGGTTCTTTTTGATCAACGATTCGATCTTTTCCATTCTGTCGTTCGCGATGGTGGGTGCCATATTTGCATTCCTGATCTTTAACTGGGAGCCGTCCGAAGTCTTCATGGGCGATACGGGGGCGCTGGTGATCGGGATGATGCTCGCCATATTGACCATCCGGTTTATCGACCTGAACTACAATCTGTCGGAATACTCGCCGTACAAATTCAACGCGTCGGTCGCGACGGCATCGTGCTTTATCATTATCCCCCTGGTGGATACGTTGCGCATTGTCATTCTGCGCTTGCTGAAAGGGCAGTCGCCGTTCAAGCCCGACAAGAGCCACGTGCACCACGCCATCATGCGCCTGGGTATGACACACGGCCGCACCACCATAATCCTGGGTGCCACCCAGGTGGTGTACATCGGCCTGGCCCTGATCTTCCGCGATTTCTCGGAGCGTTATGTGTTGACGGGAGTGATCGTGTTATCTTTTATCCTCAGTGTGACGCTCGACCGAATGATCCTCGGACGACTTTCTACGAAAGAGGTCGACGAGCGGGAGATCGAGGAGCGGGAAGTTGAAGAGGAAGAAGGTTAGGGATTCCAGCGCAATATTGTATTTTTGAGGCTTACGCATTGGTGTAATGGAAGAAAGGATTCAGACGTTATTGCAGGAGATCAACGCTTACAACGCCACGGACAAGGCGGGTGTGGAAGCGTACCGCCTGCGGTATACCAGCAAGAAAGGTGTCGTGGGCGAGCTGTTTGAAGAGCTCAAGCAGATGCCTGTCGAGCAAAAGAAAACGGCCGGAAAGATCCTGAACGAGCTGAAGCAGGCAGCTGAAGCGAAGCTGAGTGCCCTGCAAGAGCAGGTGGAGACTTCCACCGCTTCCGCCAACGCCCTGGACCTGACGTTGCCCCCCGTTCCCAACACTACGGGCAACCTGCATCCACTGACCCTGACACGCTACCGCATCATCGAGATCTTCGAGCGGCTGGGCTTTAACGTGGCGGATGGTCCGGAGATTGAAGACGACTGGCATAATTTCTCTGCTCTGAACTTCCCCGAGAACCACCCTGCACGCGAAATGCAGGATACGTTCTTCATTGAAAAGAAAGGCGTTGCCGGTGCGCCACAGGACGTGCTGCTGCGTACGCATACTTCCAACGTACAGATCCGTTTGATGAAGTCGCAGAAACCGCCGATCCGTGCGATCATGCCGGGACGGGTGTATCGCAACGAGGCCATCTCGGCGCGTGCGCACTGCTTCTTTCACCAGGTTGAAGGCTTGTATGTGGATAAGAACGTCAGCTTTGCTGATCTGAAACAGACGATATTCCACTTTGCCAAAGAGATGTATGGCAAAGATGTTAAGTTACGGCTCCGCCCTTCTTTCTTCCCGTTTACGGAGCCCAGCGCCGAGATCGACGTGACCTGCCTGATCTGTAAAGGCGAGGGCTGCGTGGTGTGTAAGCGCAGCGGGTGGGTGGAAATTGCCGGTGCCGGCATGGTCCATCCCAATGTGCTGCGCAACTGCGGCATTGATCCGGAGGAATACACCGGCTTCGCCTTTGGCATGGGCATCGAGCGTGTGACGCAGCTACGCTACCGGGTCAACGACCTGCGGTTGTACTCTGAAAATGACATCCGCTTTCTGAAACAATTCAACACCAGCGGCATCGCGTAACCATGGCTCCTATTCAGCACATAGCGGTAATAGGAGCAGGAACCATGGGACAGGGCATTGCGCAATTATGCGCCCAGGCCGGCTTTAAAGTCCTTCTGTACGACATTCAACCCGAGCTCGTCAAGGGCGCGGTACATGCTATTGCGCACAGCCTGGACGTGTCGGTTCAAAAAGAGAAGATCACTGCCGGCCAGCGCGAGGCTGCCTTACAGAACATTGTTCCTACCAGCGACTTCCGGTTACTGCAGGTAGACCTGGTCATCGAGGCGGTCATTGAAAAACTGGAGGTAAAACAGAAATTGTTGGTAGAGGTAGAGAAGCTGAACGACCCGCATTGTATTCTCACCAGCAACACATCCTCCATTGCCATTACGCAGATTGCCGCGCCGCTGAAATATCCGGGGCAGTTTGCCGGACTTCATTTCTTTAATCCCGCCACAACTATGAAGCTGGTGGAGATCATCCGCGGCACCGCGACGAGTGATTCGACCGTCAACACACTAAAAGACTTTTGCCAGCGTATACATAAGACAGCCGTACTGGCGGCCGACTCGCCCGGGTTCATCGTTAATCGCGTAGCCCGGCATTATTACACCGAGTCTCTGAAGCTGGCCGAAGAGCGGGTGTGTACGATCGAGGGTATCGATCAGCTATTACACGCTACGGGCTTTCGTATGGGGCCGTTTGCTTTGATGGACCTGATCGGCATCGATATTAACTATGCTGTAACCGAAACGATTTTCAGGGGCTTTCATCATGATCCTAAGTTCCGGCCCAGCCGCCTGCAGCAACAAAAGATTGCTTCGGGGCAGTTGGGGCGCAAGACCGGAAAGGGGTTTTATGATTACCCGGACCTTCCGAAATAGTATGATGCGTAAGTCTTTGTTTTTTCTGCTTTTGCTGGGCGCCTGCTCTTCCGATCTGAGTGATGAAGCGATCGCTCCGGCTTCCTTTCCGGATTATCCTGTTAACCTGAACCTGCCGGCGTATAACGACCTGCGCACGAAGGGATGGATGTATATCAATGAGATCGGTGTTCGTGGGGTGATCCTCTACCGGGTGCCCAATTCGTTGGAATACTATGCATTTGAGCGGAACTGCACATTTCATCCGTACGAGGCTTGCTCGACGGTGGAAGTGCATTCGTCAGGGCTCTATATGGTCGATCCGTGCTGCTCGTCTACGTTCGACTTTGGCGGGAATCCTACGTCGCCTCCGGCGATTGTACCGTTGCGGCGGTATGATATCATTCCGAATTCGGGGAACAACACTATTGTTATCACCGACGGCGTTATTCAGTAGTATTGCCATCCATCATGCCGTTCAGGAGCGGCCCGATAGTAGGGTCTCGACAAGACCGGGACTAAAGCAGGTCACGCTGAACCTTGCTTCACTAACGCCATAGCGGGATAAAGAGCAGGCTACTACCTGGGGCCAGAGACCCTGGAGGAGGCTCGTCCCTTTCTCAGATATTTCCTTTCCAACCCCCACTTGCCCGAAGGCTATAAAACAAAAAAGCCTTGATATTGCTATCAAGGCTTTGTTAAAAGAAAGGCAACGACTTACTCTCCCGGGTGTTATCCCAGTA
>NZ_JAHESC010000057.1 GCF_018598185.1 Dawidia soli | reverse complement strand
GGGGGGGCCGAAAGCTCTTCCGAGGCGACTTCCCGCACCTCGGCCATATCTTCCGGTGACGGCTCGCGGTGGAACGTCGGCTCCAGATCGGAGAAGGTCTTGGAGATCTTGTTCAGCGATCCCACGCGGTTCAGCGGCAAACGCACGATACGCGACTGCTCCGCCAACGCTTGCATGATCGACTGGCGGATCCACCATACGGCATAGGAAATGAACTTAAAACCACGGGTTTCATCAAAACGCTGTGCGGCTTTGATCAGGCCCAGGTTGCCTTCGTTGATCAGGTCACCCAGGGTCAATCCGTTGTTCTGATATTGTTTGGCTACGGACACCACAAACCGGAGGTTTGCTTTGGTCAGCTTTTCCAGCGCCAACGGATCGCCTTCGCGAATTCTTTTGGCAAGCTCTACCTCCATGTCTGATGTGATCAGATCTACCTTCCCAATTTCCTGTAAATACTTGTCGAGCGACTGGCTTTCGCGGTTCGTGATTTGCTTGCTGATCTTTAATTGTCTCATTGCAGCCTGTGTGGTATGTTATTTTATTTCGTTGAAGTCAATGAAAAATGATTCGTCTCTAAGAACGATGGTTTAATAAAAAGGTTTACTCCGTGGATTGTCGACACTTGTCGAATAGTTCGCGGCCGTAGCGGTAAAGGTGGGCAGTATGACAATGGATAAAATGGCCAAGAAGTTCCGAGTATTGCAAATTTTTCCCAGCAAAGGTACGACTTTTTCTTAACTAATGCACAGCTTGTAAACTTGGTCGGCTGGGTGGATCAAAAATGAAGGCAAACGGCTTGTATCCTTGATAAGGTTACCGCCGTTTGCCCTTTTTCAGGCGCAAAACCTGTTATTCCTTCACCAGATACTTCTTCAGCCAGGTTTTCTGCTCGCCTTGAACACGCACTAGGTACATGCCCGCCGGCAATGCCGGCAGTTCAACGGTTTGCACGGTCTGGCGTACAACGCCCAGGTCGACGTCAGCCACCGCGCGACCATTCATGTCTTTCAGCATTACGCGTGTGCGGCCCGGCGCAGCATCAAAGCTGAGCGTCAACGATTGCCGTTCTCCTTCCGCCACCGGATTCGGTGCCAGCATAAGCCCGGTGGCATCCGCGTCGGAAATAGAGACCGATGTTTCAGGAGAAGCCGCGCGTGCGCTGGCGCCACAGCTCCCCTTCAGGATCCAGGCGTCGCTCCAGTAAGCGCCGGTACCCGGAGCGTAGGCCCAGGCGGCACCGTTACACCATCCGGAGAATGGGTATTCCTTACACTCATACTGCGCACCGGCATTCTTTACTTTGCTGCCAGCAACATAACCACCGTTTTCCGTGTATTGCGCAATGGACGCACAGTTATCCGTACCGCCCGTTACCGTAACGGTGACAGACGACGATGTGCCACTGGCACCACTGTTGTCAAAAGCCCGGGTCGAAAGCGTATACGAACCTGCAGCAACGTTTGTCCACGTAACGCTGTATGGGCTGCTGGTGTCGGCACCCAACAAGGTAGTGCCTTGATAGAATTCCACGCGGTTAATGGTACCGTCGCTGTCCGTAGCGGTGGCCGTGATCGTGATCGATGCCGGGGTGGTGAACGAGGCACCTTGTGCCGGAGCCGTCACGGCCGTCACGGGCGGGGTATTGGTCTGGGTGCCATTGACGGTAATGTTGATAGCTGCCGAGGTCGTTACGCCGCCGGCATTGTCGGTAGCGCGTGCCGTAAGGGCATACGTTCCTGCAGCCACATTTGCCCAGGAGAATGTATAGGGAGCACTGTTGTCCTCGCCCAGCTTTACCGATCCCTGGAAAAACTCTACGTTCGCGACAGTACCGTCCGCATCGCTGGCCGAAGCCGCGATCGAGACGGTGGCCGGCGCGGTAAAGGTAGCGTTGGCTGCCGGCGCGGTAATCGCCACCGTCGGGTTGACGTTGGTCGAGCCACACGGGCCAAGCAGTTTCCATACATCGTCCGGGCCGCTCTTCACCGCCGGGTCCTCCCCTTGTGTCCACCAACGGGCCTGGTACCGGTTGCCGTTACGCGATACCTCGGCGCCGCTGGTGTACGTGCCCGTCGCCGTCCATGCCGGGGCGGTACACGTGTTGACTGCGGAAACCGTGATGGCAACGTCCGTGGAAGTTCCTACTCCCCCCGCGTTATCGTACGCCTTTGCCGTGAGCGTATAGCTTCCGGCGGCGACGTTCGTCCAGGTATACGAATACGGCGCTGTGTCATCTTCACCCAACAACGTCGTGCCGTGGTGGAACGCTACTTTGCTGATCGTGCCGTCGGCGTCCGTCGCCGTGGCGGTGATCGTTACCGATGCCGGCGCGGTAAACGTAGCGTTCGCGGCCGGCGCCGTGATGCTGACAACGGGGTTGGCATTGCCCACACCGATCAGTACTCCGGCCGATGTACCGACACCGCCTTTTTCGTCGGTGGCTTTGGCCGTCAGTGTATACGAACCTTGCGGCACGTTGTTCCAGGTATACGAATACGGCGCCGAGGCATCCTCTCCCAGCAGCGTAGTGCCCTGGAAGAATTGAACCTTTGTGACGGTACCGTTATCAGACGCGGTAGCCGTGATGGTAATGTTCGCGCCGGGAGCAAACGTGGCATTGTTCGCAGGACTTGTCATGCTGACCGTCGGTGCCGGGTCGACCACAACACCCCCCGCATCATTTATGGCTTTCAGCAAGCTTGAGCCGCTGTTGTAGCCGGTGTCTCCCGTGAGCTCCCAGATAATAACTCCCTGGTGACCAAAGCGCTTGGTATATTTGATCTTCTCGGCGGCGCCTTTCGGAGTTTCATAATAGATCTTTTTGCCGTTGGCACCGATGTAGCCACCCAGTTGACGCGAATCCTGCGGATCGAAGCTGGTGGCCGCATTCGGATAAGCCGCTACGATCTCTTTCCACTTCGGTGCCACAAAGCCGTTGGCGTTGTCAGGCTTGCGGGTAGAAAGGTCGTAACCGTAGAAAGGCACGCCGATGCACAGCTTGGCCTTTTGTACATTAAAGCCGCCGTCGTGGTTCCAGGCGGCAGGTGCCATACCCATCCAGTATTCGAGGGCGTCTTCTGCAGAATAGATCGGGTTGTCGGCCGTCTGACCCTGGTATGTTCCCAGGGGCACTTTGTACAGTGCGGCATGCGGACCGACGGGTGATGTATTCCATGAACCGGTGAAGTCGTATGTCATAAGGCCGACCCAGTCAAGGTGTTGGGCCAGTGCATCGTCATAGTTGTTGCCATAGTAGGAAGTGCCGAACACCGCCGCCGACAGCAGTTTGTTCGGCATCTTTTGGCGCAGCTTCTGCGCCAGACGCGTCAGGCCGACAGCCGCCGGGTGTGGTCCCTGGTCGGGGCCTCCCCACTTGTCGCCACGTACACGGCCGCCTTGCTCGGTCGTGCCGGAGATCGTCGCATCGGGCCACCAGCACTCCAGGTCGAGGTCGACTCCGTCGATGCCCTTGGCGTTGACATAGCTGGCAATAAAGCTTGCCATCTCTTCCAGCTTCGCATCGTTGTTATAGTATTGGGTCAGCAGCCACAGAAAGGCAAAGTCGGTAGCGCCACCGATGGCGACGGATACTGTCGTACCTTTTGCATGCGCCCGGGCCAGCACACCGTTGTCGAACAGGATCGAGTCCACCTTGCGGTTGTGAAACGAACCCCATGCAATGGACGCGAAGTTGCTGCTGTTGTAGTTGTTGTTGTTCTGCTGAAACAGGTTAAAGGCAATATTGATGTGATTGACAGTGCCCGGGTCAAAGGTCTTGAAATCAAAGTCGGGCACCCAGTACGGCAGATAGCCGATGATACGTTGCGGACCGGTATAATCACCGCCGATGCCACCGTCGCCACACTTGCTCACTAAAGTCCAATCGCCCGTTGTACCGGGCTCGGTAATGGTTGACCATTTTGCTTCGTAGTTTCCGTTCTTGTACGACACCTTCGTACCGCCGGGATACCCCGCGGCGTTGGGCGTCCACGGTGTCCAGCAGCTCGGGAACGAGTACTGCCCGTAGGCCAGCACCGTCACCAGCAGGCACCAGCATACCAGTAAAAGTTTACGTTTCATAGATGTTATAGGGTTATGTGTTTATAGGAAAAAAAAGAAGAGGGATTGCTCCGCTCTTCTTTTTTTATAGTGAATGTTATTCGATGATGTATTTCTTCGTCCAGACCCGCTGGCTTGTCTTCACGTGGAAGATGTAGAGGCCTCTTGGTAACGGCGGCAACGTCACCGTTACCTGGCTTTTGCCGGTGTCACCAAAGTGCTGGCGGTGCACGTCGGTGCCATTTACATTCTTCAGCGTAACCTGCACGGCGCCGGGAGCCGATTCGAACGTGAACGACGCCGTGGCACTTTCACCCGCTTTGCCCGGGTTCGGATAGAGCGTCACTCCTTTCTCTTCTGTTACCGTCAGGGTTGCTGCAGAAGCTTCTGCGGTGCGGGCTGCCGCGCCACAGCTTCCTTTCAGCACCCATGCATCGGTCCAGTACGTACCGGTGCCCGGAGCATACGCCCACGACGCGCCGTTACACCAGCCCGAGAACGGGTAAGGCTTACATTCATACTGGCTGCCTTGGTTTTGTACAATGCTGCCGGCGACATAACCCCCGTTCTCTACATACTGCGGCACACCGCCGCAACCCGACGTGCCGCCGGTTACGGTGAGGCTAACAGCAGACGAAGTAGTGGAGGCGCCCTGGTTGTCGGTCGCGACGGCCGTCAGTGTATAAGTGCCGGCGGCAATGCCACTCCAGGTATAAGCGTATGGCGACGATGTGTCTTCGCCCAGCTTCGAGCCGTTCTGGAAGAACTCCACTTTAGTAACGGCGACATTGTCCGAAGCAGTGGCTTGGATGGTTACCGTTGCCGGTGCTGCCGCAGAAGTGCCGTTGGCCGGAGCCGTGATGCTGACCGTAGGCGGTGTGTTGCCATTGTTGCCGCCGTTGCGGGCATCGACAACCTGGTCGATCGCCGTCAGCAGGGAGTTGTTGCCGGTCGCGTCTTGCGACAGTTCCCAGATCATGATACCCCCCAGGTTGCGATCGAACGCCAGGTTCGTCTTTTGCTTGATGGTATTGATACCGTTGTAGTAGTCGCCGTTGTAGGTATCCAGGTTCGGGTTTGCACCTTCGTTTACCAGCGTACGGAACGTTTTCCACGAGGGACGTGCGTAGAAAGGAACACCCAGTACCGTCTTCGCGGCAGGCAGGCCTCGACCGGCCCAGTAGTCAAGCGAAGAGACGGCATAGCTGTACGGCGAGTGATCGGCACCGCTGCCACCGTCGTATACCATGATGTTCAGGAAGTCAACCGCCGTGAACACGGCCGGCAGAACACCGTTCGCATAGTATCCCTGGGCCGATACGGCCGCTGTCAGGAATTTACCTTGTGCGTGCAGGGCATTGCCCAACTGGGTCATCAGCGTGGCGAAGTTCGCAGGGTCTTGTCCCTCCACCGGATATTCCCAGTCGAGGTCGACACCGTCCAGTTGATGTGTGTTGAGCAGCGACAACAGGTTGTTGACGAATGTGGTGCGGGTCGAAGCGCTCGCCGCCATCACCTGGA
Source organism: Dawidia soli (assembly GCF_018598185.1). Taxonomy (GTDB): domain Bacteria; phylum Bacteroidota; class Bacteroidia; order Cytophagales; family Cyclobacteriaceae; genus Ohtaekwangia; species Ohtaekwangia soli. Next base: position 36,230 of record NZ_JAHESC010000057.1, on the reverse strand, counting down.
AGTCGGTGTTGTTCAGGTCGCTCCAGCCACCCACCGCAATACCGACTTTTACGCCCGCGGCATGCGCACGCGATACGATCTGTGACAGTTTGCCGGTGTTATCGATGGCGGTCAGGCCACCGCTGGTTGTCGGACGAATGAACGAGTAGTTGATGTGCGTAACTTTATCGTATTGGATATCATCCGGCGTACCTTGCCAGGACGGCATGTAGCCTACCACTTTGAATGAACCGTTGTTGCCGGTACCGCCCGTAACAGTGATAGATACGGTAGACGATGTACCGGTACCACCAGCGTTGTCAGTAGCCTTTGCAGAAAGGGCATACGTGCCGGCGGTAACGTTTGACCAGGTAACGGTATACGGGCTGCTGGTAGCAGTGCCCACCAGGCTGGCGCCGTTATAGAACTCTACTTTGCTGATCGAGCCGTCGCTGTCAGTAGCGGTAGCCGTCAGCGTCACCGATGCAGGCGCGGTATACGCGGCACCGTTGGCCGGAGCCGTCAGCGTTGCCACCGGGTTGGCGTTTGTTGGTCCGCCACCGCAGGGGCCGATCAGTTTCCACACGTCATCCGGGCCGCTCTTCAGCGCAGGATCCTCTCCTTGTGTCCACCAGCGTGCCTGGTATTTGTTGCCGTTGCGCGATACTTCCGCGTTGCCGGTGTATACATCGCTGGCTTTCCATTCCGGTGCCGTGCAGCTCGAACCTGTTACCGTGATGCTTACTGCAGAAGACGTGGTCGAAAGGCCGCTGTTGTCGGTAGCCTTGGCGGTCAGCGAGTAGCTCCCCGCGCCTGCGCCGGCCCAGGTATAGCTGTAAGGCTGTGCCGTCGCTTCGCCCAGCTTGGTCGTACCCTGGAAGAACTCAACGCGGGCGATGGTACCGTCAGCGTCTGTGGCTGAAGCAGTGATCGTTACCGATGCACCGGCTGTATAGCTCGCGCCTGAAGTCGGCGATTGGATCGATACGGTCGGTGCGCTGGCGGTACCGGCAATGACCGATACGGAGGCTGTAGCCGTGTTGCCGCTGTTGTCGGTGGCTTTCGCCTGGATGGCGTGTGTACCCGCCGCCAGGGAGTTGATCGTAAAGCTGTACGGTGAGGAGGCATCCTCGCCTACCTTTGTACCGTCTAACAGGAATTCTACTTTCGCAATGCTGCCGTTCGGGTCGTTGGCCGTAGCGTTTATGACAACCGATGAACCCGGGGCTACCACGGCGTTGTTTGCAGGCGCGGTGATAGAAACCGTCGGCATGCCGGTGTTGCCCAGTGCGAAGACTTCGTTGATCTTGTTGACCAGCGGTGACTTTACAGACGAGTAGCGCACCAGCTTCGGACCAAAGGTCGTTGCCGAGCCGCCGATCTCGAGGTCTTCGTATACGGTCCATACGATCACACCGCTCAGGCCTTTGTCTACTACGTATTGGGCCTTCAGGCCGATAGACTGTTCGTTGTCGTAGCTCAGGAAGTAGTTTCCTTTGGTAAGGTACGGCACCTTGGCGTTGTCGTCCCAGTGCTCTGTCCAGCCGGACTTGTTCTGGCGGATATATTCGTAATACGGTGTGCCTTCGTGTGCTGACCAGTTGGTGAAGTCGGCAGCGGAGCTGATCGGACCGTCAGGGTCAACCGTGCGTTGTACCTTCTGTGTGGGTGCGTTCAGCGCGGCGGTGCCTTGTGTTACCACACCACGGCCATAGAAAGCAGCCCCCATGTTGATCTTGTTCGCGGGTACACCCAGATTCACCAGGGCACGGTAGCAGGCATCCCAGCTGAAGTTGGCAAACTCCTGGTTAGGGTAATCATACAACGGCGAGTTGTGACCGGCTTTTCCCGACCAGCCCCCGTTGTAGTCGTACGTCATCATGTTGAAGTAGCTCATCACGTTCGCCAGCGTAGACCACTGAAGGCCTGCCAGCTTTGCGGGGTCGGCCGTAAAGGCTGCCGTGATCAGCTTGTCCGGGCCGATGGCTGCGCGGATCTGCTGCACGAGCGTGGTGAAGTTGGCGAAGTCGGCCTGGCTTCCGGTAAAGTTCATGCCGGCATACGGACCCGGGTATTCCCAGTCCAGGTCGATACCGTCAAAGCCTAACCCGATCAGGCGCTGACAGTCTGCTACAAAGCGCGCGCGCTTCGTGGCATCGGCCGCCATTTCCGGGAAGTGCTTACACATGCTCCAGCCACCGATAGACGCGACAACTTTTACGTTGCGTTCGTGCGCCATCTCGAGAATGCCTTTCGCACCGCCTTCTTTCTTCAGCGGCACCGGCATCGGACCGGTCAGCGTGGTTTTGGTATTTCTCCAGCCGGCACCGTCTGCCACAAAACCGGCGGCTTGTACACGGGCGTCGGCGAAGTCGTATTTATACTCCAGCTCACCGAACATCAGGTGCATGTCCCAGCTGTCGTACACACCACCGTGCAGGATGGGCGCGGGTTCCTGAACGGAGCCTGGCTGGTAGATAAGCTTGTTGCGGTAGTCGCCGCTGTGCAGCGAGCCGTCTTTGGCCACACCGAAGAACGAAAAATTCAGAATGGTGTACTTGGAATAGTCAATGTTGAGGTGGGTGTAGGCACCCGCGCCCGGCACACCGTGCGCCGAGCTTTTCCAGGCATCCCAGTTGGTGATGTACCCCACAATCTGCTTTTGGTGATTTGCCGTCGTAGCACTGCCTCCGGTATTGACCTGACCGAAGAGCGCCGCTACGTTAGCCAGCAACAACAGCAGCAGGATATACACCCGCCGGCACGTGTTGCCGAGGCTAATGCTAGTTAGCGTAAAAGTTGACATAGTAATTGGTTATTGGTTTTGAACATTTGCCGCAGTCATGCCATTGGAACTACGGCTGACTGCATCGCGGGATAAATGTTGGGATAACCGGTAGGAAAAAGAAAAGTAGTTATTGAATGGCCGGGTGCACTTATTAAAAGGTGCAGGAACGTGGCGTGTGCCTGTGTGCGCGCAGGATCAGGAATGCACGGCCGTAGATCGAACGGAAAGCTTGCTGACGACTTCTTCCTTGCGGCGCCGCGAGATCGGTACCGACGAGCTGTCTTTCAATACCAACAGCCCTTCGCTTTTGAATTTCAATACATAGTCCAGGTTTACCAGGTGCGAACGGTGTATGCGTACAAAGTTGTTGTGCACCGTTAACAGGTCCTCGTATTCTTTCAGTGTTTTCGACGACACAAACGTTTTATTGTCCGTTAATACAAAGCGGGTATAATTCAGATCGGCTTCACAGCGAATGATAGTATCGACTTCCAGGAACACCACCCCGTCGTACGTCGTGATGGCGAGATTGCGTTCTTTGTGTTCGAAGAAGTTTTCGATCTGGCGACTGTAGGTTTCTTTTCGGCCCCGGTGCGATTGATACCGGTCGATTGCTTCCTTCAACTCGATGGGATTGATCGGTTTGAGCAGATAGTCCAGTGCGTTGTAGCGGATCGCGCGGATGGCATACTGATCGTGCGCCGTAGTAAAGATCACCTTGCAATCCACTTCCGGTATCGCGGCCAGAAAATCGAAGCCATTCATCATCGGCATCTCGATATCGAGAAATAGCAGGTCGGGTTTGAAGTAATGGATCTTTAGCAATCCGTCTTCACTGTCGTCGGCTGTCTCCAGCACAAACTGACCGGGAAAGATCCGCTCCATCGTTACCTTGAGTAGGTTCCGGGCTTTACTTTCATCATCGATAATCAACGCTCTAATCATTGTTAAAACTTCGGTGAACCAGTATTAACGCTTCTGCTAATGGTGCATGACTATGAGAGAGGTTGGTAGCGGGAATACCTTATTTTTAAGGTATTAGCGTTGCCTGCATCTATAGCAGCACGCGTTCAAGGTATAACAAAGTACAAAAAATAAATCTACTAATTGGTCCAACCCGCTGATTAATATGATAACCTGTTCTTTTACCCGCCTTGCTACCAACGCCGCTTTTACACATCAATTTTGAATGAAAGATGCACGGCAAACACGATACAAAAGGGAACGTTAAAAGTTACACTTCTAACGTTCTACTGTTCGTTGCGTATACGTCATACCTGTTTTTTCCGGTATGAATTCTGTCTTTCCCAAGGGTACACGAACGACCACCGTCGTGCCGGCTGCGGTGCCATCCGGGTGCAGGCGATCAACAATGCGCAGATCGAAGACATCGTTCTGTTTTTTCATCAATGCCATGCGCTCACGAATGATCTTCATGCCCATGGAACGATATGTTTTTTTGATGCTGCTCTGGCGTATCAGTGTCCCCTGCTTGCGGCCAATGCCGTCGTCGGCAATGCTGCACAGCAATACATCTTCCGACTCCAGGTTAAACGTAATACGCAGGTTGCGTTCGCCCTTCTTGTGCATCAATCCGTGCCATAGAGCATTCTCTACAAAAGGCTGTAATAAGAAGGAAGGAATGATGACTTCCTCCGGGTCGATGTCGCTGTCTACCTGGATCTCGTAGTGAAATTGTTTATCAAAGCGCATCGACTCCAGCTCGAGATAAAGCTCCAGTAGCGTGAGCTCCTGGTCCAGGGAGATGAAGTTCTTTTCCGAGCTTTGCAGCACCGTGCGAAGCAGCTTGGAGAACTGATGCAGATAATGCATCGCCTCGTCTTGTTTATGCACAATGATCAGTTCCTGAATGGACGTCAGGCAGTTGAAGATAAAGTGTGGGTTCATTTGGGCGATCAGTGCCTTGAGCTCAAGCTCGGCAATGAGCTTGTGTATCCTGATCTTCTCGCGGAAGCGGTTGCGCACAATGTTAATGAGCAAGGCGATAAACAACATGCCGGCTACTACCAGCGTCGCGGTGAACCACCATGTCTGCCAGAACGGGGGCATGATGATAATTGTCAGCGCGACGCCCTGATCGTTCCATACACCGTCGTTGTTCGAGGCCTTCACCTGAAAGGTATACTCTCCCGGCTCCAGGTTGGTATACGTGGCCGAGCGCTTGCCATTCACCACGTTCCACTCGTCTTCAAATCCCGCCAGCCGGTAAGCATACTGGTTCTTCTCCGGCTGAATGAAATTCAACGCGGCGAACTCCAGGGTTACGACCGACTGATCATACGACAGCATGACCGCCTTCGTCTCGTTCAGCTGCGCTTTGAGCAGCGCGTTTCGCGGATGCGGCAACACCTCCTTGTTCAGGATCTTCAGACTGGTGAAGGCGATCGGTGGCGGGAACTGATTGTTCTTCACCTCGCGTATCACGTCGGGCATGAACGAGGTAAAGCCGTTGGTACCGCCAAACAGGAACTCCCCGCGTCGCGTCTCGTAGCACGCGTTGATGTTGAACTGATAGTCTTGCAGACCATCCTGCGTCGAATAACTTTTGAAGATGCGATCCTGGAGACCCAGGTACCCCAGGCCCCGGCCCGTACTCATCCACACGTGCCCTTGCTTGTCTGACAGAATGCCGGAGATGATGTTGTCGGGCAGGCCGTCTGATTCGTGAAAGGATGTAAATGTACCGGAGGCCTCGTTGTACAGGTTAAGGCCGCCCGCGAATGTGCCGATCCACAGGTTGCCCTCATGGTCCTGGTTGATGCAGCGGATCCAGTGGTTGCTCAGGCTGTTTTTGTTTTGCTGGTCGCTCTTGATTACGGTAAAATGTGTATACGGCTCTTCCAGCAGGTTGAGCCCCTCCTGCGTGCCGATCCAGAGTCGTCGCCGGGTGTCTTCGTACAGGCACCGGATCATGTTGTTGCTGAGGTTCGAGTTGTTGATGTTGATGCAAGCAAACGTATTGGTACCGGCTTCGTACCGGTTGATGCCGTTGTTGGTTCCCACCCAGATCCGTCGCTGGCTGTCTTCCAGCAGCACCCACACCACGTTGTCGCTCAGGCCTGAGCCGTCGCCATGCGCATACCGCGTGAACTTCCTGCGCGCGGGATCGTAGCGGCAGAGTCCGCCCAGGTACGTACCGATCCACAACTTTCCCTGGTGGTCGAGCATCAGCGAAAGGATGCGGTTGTCGCTGATGCTGTTGGTGTTCCGCTCGTCGTAGTAAAAGTTCGAAAACTGGCCCGTCGTCCTGTCGAAGTAACACAGGCCCCCGCCATCAGTACCGATCCACAAGTTGCCGTTCTTCTCTTCAGCAAACGACGTCACCGAGCTGTTGCCATTGAGCGTTGGCACTTTGTAATGGAAAAACGATTCCGCATTCTGGTTAAAGAAGTTCACGCCGCCGTTATAGGTCCCTACCCAGATGCCTCCGCGCTGATCGCTGCTGATCGACCGCACAACGTTGTTGTTAAGGCTCTTGGAGTTATAGGGCGAGTGTACGATGTGCTGAAATTCGTTGGTCTCCGGATTAAAAATGTCGAGGCCCCGTCCGTCCGTGCCGATCCAGATCTTGCCGTTGTCCTGTACCCAGAGCGTCGGTAACAGATCGCTCGAGATTCCTGCCGCACTGCCGGATGTATGGCGAAAGTGTTTGAAGGTTCGGTCCGTCGGCTGGTACAAATTGAGTCCGCTGCCATATGTCGCAATCCAGATCCGTCCCGAAGGGTCTTCCACGATCTTCCGCACATTGTTACCGCTTAACGAGCCCACCTGATTTTTCCGGTATACGAAGTGCAAAAAGTTACCTGTGCTGCTTTCGATTACATGAATGCCGTTGGAGGTACCCACCCACAGGTTGCCATGACGGTCTTCCATAATCGAGGGGATCGTGTTGTATACCATCTCGTGCACGTCAAAAATGCGCGCATACGGCTTGATGAACGTGCCGCTTGCTTCCTGGTATAGGTACAGCCCCTGGTCGCTGCCTACCCACAGACGTCCCTTGCGATCCTGATAGATCGCGCGTACGGGAATGCCCTGGAAAAAGTGCTTGTCGAATCGGTCCAGCGCACGGTTGTAAAGGTCCAGTCCTTTCTCAGAGCCGATCCAAAGACGCTGCCGGGTATCTTCCAGTAGTGTATAGGTGATGTTGCTGCTGATACTGGTCGTGTCGTTTTCCCGGGCGCGGAAGCTGACAAAAGTATAGGCATCATAACGGGCCACCCCGTTCTCGGTGGCGATCCAGATAAAACCGCGGCTGTCGCGGATCACGGCATTGACCGTGTTGCTGGGCAGGCCTTCTTCCGCTGTTAAGTGATGAAATTTAACATCTCGTTCCTGCGCCCCGCACCAGTTCGTGCCGGCCAGACAGCAGAGCAGAAAGAATACACGGATAACACGCAACATAGCTTGGCTCAGGGTTTATACCCTTAAGATACAGCGTTTACACGCCGGTTCCATCCTGCAGAAGCCAGGATGCCCGGGAATACGAAAAGCGGAAGAACTTCTCGACGGTTAATGTCAGGGAAGCCTGGCCACGAATTGTTCGGGCAGCAATCGGAGGATGTGGTAGATCACTTTCCACTTGAGCCCCGGCACCACGATGAAGGCGCGGCGCACGCCCACCACTGCCCGCGCGATGAATGAAGGCTCGAGCATCAGCGACTCGGGAAGGTCCAGGCCTGCGGTCATTTTACTGCGAATGTATCCGGCCACCACCACGTGTACGCGTATGCCGCGGTCGAAAAGATACTGGCGCATACCGGCCAGGTATTGCGTAAAGGCCGACTTCGTACTGCCATAGATAAAATTGCTTTTCCGGCCGCGTACACCCGAGAGCGATGAGAGCCCGATGATGCGTTCCAGGGCTTTGTTGCTGGTATCCATCACGATGATGTTGAGGATCGACACTGCACCGCAGTAATGAACGTTCATCATCTGATAGGCTCCTTCCCAGTCGCGCAGCGCTTCTTCGTTGTTCTTTAAAAAGCCGGCGGCATATACCACGATCGCCGGTTTCACAGGCAGCGACTCGTAAAAGGCTCGGTGCGTGGCAAACGCGGTGGCATCGAAGTACATCACTTTTACCTGCTGTGCGGGGATGCTGCGTACACGTAGAAAATCTTGCAGGGCAGTCGTGTTGCGCGAGGCCGCCACTACATCATACTGTTGCTGAACATACAATGCGATCATCTCCTTGGCGACATCCGAGTTTGCGCCCAGGATGAGAACTGTCTTTTTATCGGACATCTGACTATACGATGATTGTTGCCTGCACTTACTGACCGTTTGCTTGCCGGTACGCTGCCGTCACGGTGTCGATCAGCTTGTCGAGGGCTTCTTTGGAAACGCCCAGCTTCTCCCCGACGATGTTGATCAGCTCGCGTTCGGCCGGGGCAAACTCGCCGTCCACCAGCGCCAGTTCGATCATGTCTGCCAACTGCTTTTCTTTTTCAGAGTCGTCAAGCGGGATCAGGAATTTATACTCGTCCGCACGATCGAGCATGAGATTAAGCCTGTCGAGGGGGATGCCTTTTTCATACGCGATCTTCGCCAGAGCGACACGCTCCAGTTCCTCGATCTTTCCATCTGCTGCACTCAACGAAATGAGGTTCCGGAAATGCGCCAGTTTGATGTGCTCTAACATAGGTTTTAGGGGTCGAACAGAAAAACAAGTGTTTTAAATATACCCAGAATCACCAAAAAACGGGATTAAAAACACTTGTTAATAGAAACATTTTATGGTGTACCGTCTGTCGGGTCGGCTTGCAGGGCGTAGTCCTTTACCTTCTGATACAACGTCGTCAACCCGATACCTAACAGTTTTGCCGCCTGTGTTTTATTTCCCCCGGCAAACGCCAGCACCTGGCGAATGTGCTTCTTCTCCGCCGCGGCCAGCGTCCATGCACCTTCTTCCTGGCTGGAGCCAGCAGGGTAAGCGTTAAAGTCATAGGGCAGCATGTCGGCTTCCAGCACGTCCAGGTCGTTCAGGATGACACAGCGCTCTACGACATTCTTCAGCTCGCGGATGTTCCCTTTCCAGGGATGCACACGCAGGGCTTGCGAATAGCCTGGTGACACGCACGTTCACACGTCGCGCCCGGCTCTCGCCCACCCGGTAGAACTCACCGGGTTCCAGTACACGTAACAGTTTGGCCTTCAGATCGATAGGCATCTCACCCACCTCGTCAAGAAAGAGCGTTCCCTCCTGGGCTTCCTCCAGGTAACCTTTCTTGGCTTTGGTCGCCCCGGTAAACGCCCCTTCGGCGTGGCCGAACAGCTCGCTCTCGAGCAGCCCTTGGTAAGGTAGTCAAATGCTCCGTTCTTGATCGCCGTCACGCCGTCCTGGATCGTACCGTATGCGGTCAGTACGATCACTTCCACCGCCGGGTATTGCTTCTTCAGTGTCGCTGTCAGGTCTATACCGTTCCCATCGGGCAGCTTGACGTCCGATATCACCACGTTGATGGGTTCGCGCTCCAGCAGCGCCAACCCATGTTTTATTGTGGCCGCCTGGTGTACGGTATATCCTTCCAGGCTGATCACGCGCGCAAGAAGCCTGCGCAGATTTTCCTCGTCGTCAATGATTAGTACGCTGCTCACAGATATGTGCCATAGATCCAGGCAAATGTACTAACGATTAGCACAATGCCGCACACCGGCGCCTGCCGGTATTCCTGGAGATAGTGCTTTAGTTCGGCAATCTTGGCCTGGTAACGCTTGCGGACCAACATCAGCATGGCGCCGGTAAAGACAATGCTCAAAGCCAACCCGACCAATACATCTGGTGCCTGGATCCCTGACAAGCCTTTACCATAAAAGAACCGTCCGACAAATACCACCCCCAGCAGCAGCGCCACGATAAAGATGACCTCGGTCCTCAAGCCGCGGCGGAACATCGTTAGCAATTGCTCGAGCCTTTCGGGAATGCTGTCGCTTAACGTAAGGTCGCTGACCGTACGAAGCTTGACCCAATAGAACAAGAGAATCAGTTGGTAAAAGAAGATCATTTTTACAAACCCCTGCGGTGACCCCGGATAGGTAAAGCCGTCGGTCAGCACCGGCATGGCCAGCGTGGCCACCACCATGCTTCCCAGTAACACCGTAATGACACGTTCGTATTGCCGCTTCGTAGCGGTGATCATATCCACCGTCTTGCTTTGCAGCAAGGCGGGCAGGCGATCAAAATAGGACTGCTCGTCCGCCGAAAGACCGCTGTTGTGTTTCCATCCGGCTTTTAATGCATCTATGTCCATAATCTAAGGTGTTAAAAGTTCTTTGAGTTTGGTTCGGATACGGTTCAGTTTGACGCCGATATAGTTCTCCGAGATTTCCAGGATCTGGGCCATTTCGCTATAGCTTTTCTCCTCCAGGTAAAGCATCAGCAGCGCCCGGTCGAACTTGTCCAGCGCCTGGATGGCCCGTTGCAGCTCCTGCGCATAGATCCGGTCGATGCGGTCGTCGGCGGCTTCCGCCTGGTTGTGATGAAAGACCTGTAAGGGATGTTGATCCGGACGGCGCTTTCGCTTCCGCAAGCTGGTAATGGCCGTGTTTAACGCTACGCGATAGATCCACGTGCTGACCAATGACTCGCCCCGGAAAGACGAATACGATTTCCAGAGTTGCAGTACGATCTCCTGAAACAGGTCGTCGAAGTCATCGCGATCGTCGCTGTAGATCCGGCACACCTTCAGGATCGCGCCGCGATGGTCCTGGATGCTTTGTATAAAGGCCCTTTCTAAACCGTTCCCCATGATCGTGATTAGTCAGGAAGGCAGGCAATTTCTTACAACGAAGGGAATCTTTTATAAACTGTAATGCACTTTTCCGGCCATGGCATTGGCCTTTGCGCGGGCGGCCTCGATGCTGTCGGCTTTGGCCAGGCAGACGCCCATGCGGCGCTCGCCGTGCACATCGGGTTTCCCGAACAGCCGCAATTGCGTATCGGGTTCCACCAGCGCCTCGGCAACGCCCGTGAACACGACGTTCGTGGATTCGCCCTGCACCAGCAACACCCGCGACGCCGACGGCCCCAGCTGGCGGATCACCGGGATCGGCAACCCGAGGATGGCCCGTACGTGCAGCGCAAACTCCGACAGGTCCTGTGAGATCATCGTCACCATGCCTGTATCGTGCGGACGTGGCGACACCTCGCTGAAGTAGACTGTGTCCCCTTTAATAAAGAACTCGACGCCAAACAATCCATATCCCCCTAACGCGTCGACAACCTGGCGTGCGATATGTTGCGATTGTTCCAGTGCCCGGGCCGACATCGGGTGTGGTTGCCACGACTCCTGGTAATCGCCGTGCTCCTGCCGGTGGCCGATCGGCGCGCAAAACGAAACGCCATCCTTGTGCCGGATCGTGAGCAGTGTGATCTCGTAGTCAAAATCAATAAAGCCTTCGACGATCACTTTGCCCTTGCCGGCACGGCCGCCCTCCTGCGCATATTGCCAGGCTTTCTCCACCTGGTCTGCCTGTCGCACGGTGCTTTGCCCTTTGCCCGACGAGCTCATGATCGGTTTCACCACGCACGGAAAGCCCAACGATTGTACCGCCGCGAGGAATTCCTCTTTTGTCACGGCAAAAACATAGGGTGAAGTTTTAACCTGCAAGGTCCTGGCGGCCAGGGTACGAATGCCCTCGCGGTTCATGGTCAGACGGGCCGCCTGCGCCGTCGGCACGACATTAAAGCCCTCACGTTCAAGCTCAACCAGGGTCTCTGTGGCGATCGCTTCTACCTCGGGCACTATAAAGGTGGGTTTTTCCTGCTCGATGATCGTGCGTAGCGCCGGGCCGTCCAGCATAGAAATGACGTATGCACGGTGGGCTACCGGCATGGCCGGTGCATGTTCGTACCGGTCTACGGCAACGACCTCAACGCCATAGCGTTGCAGCTCGATGACCACTTCTTTTCCCAGCTCACCGGAGCCGAGCAACATGACTTTAACTGCAGACGTTGTAAGCGGTGTTCCGAAACGAACGGGGTGAATGGGCGTGATGTGCATACGGGTGCAATTATCGCATACCCGCCCGTAAGGCGCAAATCCGCAATTCGAAAGCCGTCGGTGTTACTCCTTGGGAAGCCGGATAAAGAATGAAGACCCGCGGTTTTCAACACTTTCAAACCACAGCTCGCCGTTCATCAGCTCGATAAGCTTTTTGGTCACCGGCAGGCCCATTCCAACCGATTTCTCCCCTTTCAGGCCCAGCCGGCCTTTACCGTTATTTTTTTGGAATAAGAATGCCTTCAGGTGGTCTGGTATGCCGATGCCATTGTCTTTCACCGTAATCGTAAAGTCGCTGTCGAGCTCTTCCACCATGATATCGATCTGGCCGCCCTCCGGCGTAAACTTGATGGAATTCGAGATCAGGTTGTGCAGCGCCTGGAAAAATTTCACCCCGTCTACATTGATGTACAGGTTCTCGAGCTTGGTGATCAGGCGAAATTGCTTGTCTTTGTTGGTTTCGACAAGTTTCTCCAACGTGGAGCCAACCTTCTCCAGGATGTCGAAGCGGCCCTTCTTGACAAAAATGTGCTCCGACTCCAGGTGTTCTTCCCGCAGCAGGTTGTTGATGATCTCGATGCACTCGCGTGTAATGTCCTGGATCATACGCAGGTGCATGTGGATGGCCTCGTACTGCTCGCCCTGGTATGACTTCTGCGCATGCTGAATGATATTCTCCGACAGGCTCAATGGGCCTTGCAGGTTGTGCGTGATCATATCCAGCAGCGTGTCCTTCTTGGCCCCGTAGTTGATCATGTAGTTCTCGTGCTCTTTCACACGACTCACGTCCTTGACAAAGCCGACGGCGTATTCGGCTCCATCCCACAGATAGGCATCACAGGATATATGTTTCACCACGCCGCTGGATAGCCGGATCCGGAACTCGGTATTGGTGATGCTGCCGGTGGCGAGCAGGTCGGCAAAACGCTGTTGCAGGTAGTGCCGGTCTTCCGACATAACAAAGTCCAGCAGCAGCCGCGACTGCGCCATGACGTTGTCGCGGGTTACACCAAAAATCCCCGTGAATGCGGCGTTGAGGTAGTCAAACGATCCTTCTGACAACTTGTAGACAAAAACGCCATCCTGCGAAAGACCGCCAATGCGTTTGATGTCATAAAACGGCTCTGCCTGCTGTGTCTCCGGTGATAGCTGCATAAGAACAGAATATTACACTTTCAAAAATCCACGGGCGGATGCATAAGCAATGAGTTCCGCCGTATTCTTTACTTTGGCTTTCAGCACCATATTCTTCCGGTGCGACTCCACTGTCTTCTCCGTAATGAATAACTGTTCGGCAATTCGCCGCGACGAAAGCCCCTTTGCCATGAGCTCCAGCACCTCGCGCTCGCGCTTGGAAAAGAACTCATCCTCGCCCCGCAGGGTGTCTTCAATGCCGGCAAGGAATTTATTAATATTTTTGAGTTTGCGTGAGGTCTCCACGCAAATATATTTCTTGTCGGCATGCACGGCTTTGATCGCCTTGATCAGTTCTTCGTACCCGGCTTTCTTTGATACAAAGCCCATCGCGCCGGCCTTCATGATCCGTGCCACGCGGTCGGCATCGTCGTACACCGAGTGTGCTACGACCTTTATCTTCGGATACTTCTTGCTCACGATCTCGCAGATTTCGAATCCGTCGATGGTCCGCACCTCTTGCATTCCGTCCAGATAGATATCCAGAAGCAGAATGTCCATGTCTTGCTCGTCAATTACTTTAAGAAGCTCCTCTCCTTGCTTGGCTTCTCCCACTACCTCCAACTCGCTATCTTGGTTTAACAAAAACCGGACACCATCCCGGATAATCTTATAATCTTCTAAATGGAATACTTTAATCTTTTCGGGCATCGTACTGTTTATTACAACCTTAAAGGTAGAATCGTAGAGATAATTCGATCAAGCGATAGAACAAATAGTTGTAAAAATCAGGGAAATCCCTGATAGAATGTCAGAGGGCAACCATCTAATATTGAAACTGTTTACCGACGACTTTACACCATACATAAATTGTCCGTGCATTGAACTATAGAATAGTAGCGTTGTCGTATTTATATCTAAAAATTTGTGCCATCGATCGTGTTGCCCGAATCACCACTACATCTCTCGCCGTCATCTTCAACATTACGCGCCATGAAATCGTTCTATAGTATTAAGCACGTGTACTATGCAGACGATGACCCCGATGATCGTTTCCTCTTTCAAGAAGTGCTTAGTGAGATCGATGCTTCCCTGCAACTGACGCTCGTCGATAGTGGGCATGCATTGCTCGACACGTTATGCACAAAGTCGACATTACCCGATGTTGTTTTTCTCGATTGGAACATGCCCGTTAAGAATGGGCTCCAATGTTTATTGGAAATCAAGCAAAATCAGCGTCTAAAAACCATACCCGTTGTTATTATCTCCACATCGTCAGAAAACAGCATCAGTCGGGAAACACTCGAGGGTGGCGCTTTTCGCTATATCCAGAAGCCTGTGTACGTTGCCCAGTTGAAGACACTTATTCAGGAATGCCTGCAGAATATCGTCGCCTTACGCCAGGGAGAGTGCTGAGTGTTACCACCGCAACGAGGTAGGTAAATTTTCCTCATAATAGAGGGTGATGTTTTGCTTCCGTAGCCGGGCTTCCGTCTTTTCTATCAACGCCTGGGCCGAGGAGGACCGCCGCACCTTCCGGATCAGGATGTACCGGATGTTGTCCGGGTATTTTTCCGAGGCGGTCAGATAGATCGATAGATCCAGTTGTGTATTGTCGCCGACCAGTGCAAATTGTTTATCCGGAAACAACGACAGGATCTGGTCCAGCATCTTTAGCTTGTGAACCCCCGGCGCGCCTACCTTCCGGTATAAAAACACATCCCGGAGCTTACGTAGCTGTTTTAGAAACAATGGCCCTGCCGGGAACTTGTTGTGGAGCAGGAAGCGGTATATCAGGGGGTATAGGTTCTGCTCGCTGTTCGAGAGGTATAGCACCGTGGCGCCCCGCTGTGCGGCGTCTGACATCAGCTCGCGCATGTTTTTAACCGCCCCGCGCTTTTCCATGGGCGTAAAGAGCAGGGTCCGCAGCTTTCTCAGTTTGTTCCGGATGAACGAGTGCAGCAGCGTGTCGTCGATGTCGGACACCAGCACCATCGGGCTGACGACATGATGCACGGTGCGCAGGTATAAGCCTTCCAGCAGCGTTACCTCGCCGCCCGCGGCCAGCGTCACGCGTTGCAACGTGCTGGGCACATGTTCGACAGGATGTTTGAAGAAAAACGCACCCGTGGCATCGGTCTTTGCCGGGATCGTTCCTTCGCCGAAATGCAAGGTCACGGCGAGATGCGCTACGGGGCGTGTGCGGTACAAAGCGAACAACGTGCGGAACGTACGCCGGCGGCTGTATTCCGTAAAGCTCAGGTCGTTCAGCCGCGTGGTGGCGATCTGGCCAAAGATCAGGGCTTCCCTTCCGTTTGAAAGGGCATAGAAGCTCAGCAGCACCGGTATCTTTTTGCTGCTCATGAGGGGATCAGCAAAGGAATGGCCGAGGCCAGTACGCGAACGGTCAGATGGTCCGTCATACCCATATACTCGCCGTCGATCTGAAAATGGGCTTTCTCGCTGATGCTGATCTCGGCCTCGCGGCAGGAGATGACATCGGCGAACATATTCTTGTCGATAAAGACGTTCAATGCCGTAAGCCCGGCTTTGATCGCAGCGTCCAGCGCGATCCGTTCTACGTTGCATATCTCGAATTTTCCATCTGATACAGACCCTTCGGAAATGTGAATGCCGGTGCCGTATTTGTGTGCGTTGGCAAATGCCAGCATGTAACCTTCTTTGCTATATTCCTGCTCGGGTGTTTTGATGGTATAGTGCAGCAGCGGCGTGGCCTGCATGGAAGCGATCAGGTGCCTGGCATAACCCAGCATTCCGCGCGATTCATCTTCGGAAAATTCTTTTACCATCAGCGCGTTGATGCCGATATCACCTAAATGTATACATAAATGTTCGTCGTTGAACTTCAACAGGTCCAGCGGATGTGTGCGTTCCGCGCGGATCACTGCCTCGACGGCATCGAGCGGGTTCGCCGGGATGCCGACGGCCGTGGCAAAGCCGTTGGCCGAGCCAAACGGCAACACACCAAACGGGATATTCAGATCGAGTATATTGCGTGCCACCATTTGGAGTGTGCCGTCCCCGCCGCCGGCAATGATCCGGTCCGGTTTATAGGCGTAGAGCTGTTCCTGGAGGGCGTCGTCGTCTTCTACGCCCGTGGTATACATAAACTTAAAGTCGAATCCCAGCTCGACCGCCAACGTATGGATGCGCAAAATGGCTTTGTCGGTATTTTTATTTCCGGAGGCGGGATTGATCACAAAAAGTATTTTCATGGATTTTCAGGGACAGTCGATTGACGAATGGGTATCGATAAAAAACTATGCCCGGTGCCGTCGTCCTAAAAAACGTGTCGCAATTTCCCGGCACGCGGTCCGGATGGCATCGCGCGCGGCGGCTGTCAGCGGCAGACCCTCATCCAGTGCGTGCGTATATAACAGATGCTCGATGGCGCCGTCCGTCTCGCGTTGCCAGTCGGCATTGGTCTCCCAGTCCCGTATAATGCGCCGGTGGTACACGCCCCGTACTCCCTCGCCCACGGCCGATACCATGCGGTCGGAAGCCTGTGGCACCACGCGCCGGATGGCGCGGGCAAAACGATCGGCACTCATGCCGCCATACGGCAGATGTGTGTCTTCGATCTCTTCGCTCTCCGGCGGATACGCATAGGGCACGGTTGGTATAGGGGTATTGTCGCAGTCATCGCAAAGCCCGGTCAGCAATGCATCCAGTGCATGGCGTGTCTGGAGTAATTCCCGGTCCAGGCGGTGAAGCTCTTGCTGTAACAATGCGACGCCGCCCGTCGCCGTCGGCACTTCGGGATGCATATAAGGCGCTATGGTCAGATTGAAGTTGTTCCGGGCGATCTTTTCCGGCGGAACACACACCGCTACATCTTGCTCGTCTTTATAGCGTACATACGCCGCGGTGATACGCGTAATATCTTCCGGCTGCAATACGGATTGTTTGCGGCCCGGTTGGTAGTGTTGACGGGCATCGATAAAGAGGATCCCGTGCCGTCTGCGCGACGGCCGGAGGATCAGTACTGCGGTCGATACCGGCGTGTCGGGAAACAAGTTGGCCGGCAGCGCCACGACGGCGTCGATCACGTTCGCTTCCACCAGCGCCCGGCGGATCCCGGCCTCTGCCCCAGCGCGCGATAGCATTTGCTGCGCGACGAGGATCACGGCGCGGCCGCCCGGTGCCAGTGTGGCCAGGATATGCTGTACGTATGCATAATCGCCCTTGCTTTTGGGGGGAAGCCCGTGCCGGAACCGTTGGTGCGGGTCGGTTCGTGCTTCGGTATGTCCCCAGTGTTCCAACGGCAGCATCAGGTTGGCAACGACCACGTCGAATTTTGTCAGCGCACCGTCTTCCTGAAAACGTGGATCGGTAATACTGCTCGCCGGCTCCAGCCGCACACCGGCCAGGCCGTAAAGATGTGTGTGCATACGCGCCAGCCGGAAGCCGCTGTCATGGTGTTCCTGGCCGTAGGCTGCAAAGTCGGGCGACGGGCGGCCCTGCGCGGTGCGTGTATGCAGCACGGTCGGGATCAGCAGCGCGCCATAACCGCATACCGGGTCGCAGATACGCTCGCCTGCGCGTGGGGCGGCCAACAGCGCCACCAGGTGGGCGACCGCCGGCGGTACAAACAACGCTTTATGCAGGTTCTCACGCGCGGGCGCCAGTTTCTCGAACAGGTATTGACAGGCTGTACCGGCCTCGGTATCAAACACAGGACGAGACAGGTATAGCAGGATGGGCCGCACGGTCTCTGCGGCGGTGCCCGTGGCCCCGGGCTTGAGATCGTCGAAGTCCACATCCCGGAATATACCGTGCAGTGTCTCGGGGTTACTGGCATCGGCTTGTCGCAGGGCCGCCGTTACCCGCGTGGCGATGTCGTCGTCGCCGCGGTGTCGCAGCAAGTATTCGAATGAACATTCCTCCGGCAGTTGAAACCGGTAGAGTGCCATCATGCGTGCCACCTGGGCGCTGTCCGCGCCATACTGTCGTCTGTATATTTCCCGTTGTGTGTGCCAGCCCGCGCTGATCGTTCGCAGCAGCAGGAGCGCTACGGTATACTGTAAGCTGAGGGGAAAGGTATAGGCTTGCGCCATTCGTTTATAGACGCGCCAGAGCACGCGGTGGCGCGCAGCGCCGTCGGGCGTCCGGTCACGGGCGAGGTCCATCGGCGGCGGGGGTTGACACAGCGGTTAATAATTGCCGGGCGATCAGCTCGGCGCGTCGCGCCTGGATCGTGCGAAGCAAAAGCATTTCTTCCCGGCGAAGCCTGTCGATGGCGGCGATGGTTTGCTGGCGTGCCAGGGGCGGCACCGGCAAGGTGATCCGAGCCAGCACATCTTTGTTGATGTTGGGTGTATGTTTGCCCACGGCGTGGGCTTTGAGGTATTGTTGTACCGGGGCTTGGTTGATATACCAGGCCAGGTAGCCCGGGTCGACCTTTTGTAGGTTCGGGCGAAGAATAAAAAATGCCGAAGCCGGTATCACGCGCGGCAAGACCGGTGTATAGGCAAGGGCATAGTTGTTGGCGCCTTTTGCCAGGAAGAGCACGTCGCCGGCGTGCAGCAGGAACTTGTCAGGCACCGTGTCTGTGCGGATGCAGGTAAGCGATGTGCCGACGCGGGAGTAGTGATCTTCGAGGTCTTTCATCTGCAGTACGTGCGCATTGCCGCCAGGGGTGTGTGACAGTTTGCTTCGAAAGGAATAGCCGGCCCATATACCGGATAAAACAGAGGGTAGGTTTTCTTCAGGACGCATGCCGATGACGATTAACGGTTCAACAATGTACTTGCATAATCGTTACGATGCAAGTTTCCCGGAAATGTATTTTACTGTATTCTATTGACGCTCACGTGGGTATACTATATTCTGGGCAAGTGTTGTGAGACTGATAAAAACGATACATTTTTACCATCACTGTTAGCAATTAATGTATAATTTATGGCGTTCAGGATTGAGGAAGACGACGAACCGATTCATCACGGCAGGAATTTAAAGCGCTTTCGCGAAATGGTTGGGGTCAAGCAAGAGTCCCTGGCAAATCAGCTCGGCCCGGGCTGGTCCCAAAAAAGAGTATCTCTGTTAGAAGGAAAAGAAATCATTGACGATGCTTCGCTGGTAGAAGTATGCCGCGTGCTCAGGATCAAGCCCGATATCATCCGGCAGTTTAGCGAGCAGGTTGCCCGCAGTTGTGTGATACAATGCTATGAACAGTCGCCTGACGAGCGGCCCGTGCCGTCTGTATCAGCCGCCTCTCCGGCGCCCGCCGGTGCCCCTGGTGATACCGTAATAAACAACACATTGCAAACCTTCCTGGATCAATGCCTGGCACTGTTCCAGGAGCAAAAACGGCTTTATGACGAGCTCCTGCACAGGCACTCCGTTGTCTTAGAGAAGCTCCACAACGGTACGAACGACTGAGGCACGGGATGGCCGTCGGCAGTTAGTAGTCGCTCTAATGGCATTTTAATCCTCTTCTTAAACTGTTTTAATCGGCCCGCCCCAGTTTTGGGGCAGACAACGAGGTCGAAGTAATTTTTCACTTTAACAGAAAAGAAGATGATCAAGCATGTTCTCATCCCCACCGACTTTACAGTAAAGTCCTTACAGGTAGTCCGCTACGCATTGGAAGATGCCGGCACTGCCAGGTTGAACATCCTGTTGTTCCACATGGTCGACATTCCGCATTCGATTACGGACCTGCTATTCTTTTCCAAAGAACAGCTTCGGAAAAAACTCATCAACCAGGATTTCAAAGACGCTTGCGCGGTACTGCGGAATAAATACGCGTCATCCGTTGCCGACTTGCAATGCGAGATATTTTATGGCTGCACGGCGCCCGTCTTTGAAAACTATGTCGATGCCCGCAACATCGATCTGATCATGTATAATAAGTCGCTGGCATTGAAAAGGATCGATGCCCGCAGCGTAGAGCCGTATGCGCTGATCCGCCACTGCCGCAAGCCGCTGCTGGACATCAGCCAGACCGCCACCCGGCACGAGGGGCAGGTCGATCTGTTCTCCATTTTATCGGGCACGTAGCCCAGACACGCATAAAGTATCATATGTTGCTTAAAAATAAAATACCGCTAACGTATGCCCTGGGGAAGATCCGCAAAGAGATCATTCTCGTCACGGCATATGCTATACTCATCGCATTGGTATACGACAGGTTCCACTTCACGCGCATCTCCATACCGCTGTCGGTGCCGATGGTCATGGTTACGGTGTTGTCGCTGCTGCTGGCCTTTAAATCCAACCAGGCGTATGATCGCTGGTGGGAAGCCCGTACCATCTGGGGGGCCATCGTAAACGACTCGCGCACGCTGGCACGACAGATCGCCACCATGACATTTACCGAGTATGACAGCGACGCGCTCGACATCTTTCGCGAACGCTTTATCAAACGGCAGATCGCCTGGGGGTACGTATTGGGACAATCCCTGCGGGGCGCCCGTACCTTTAAAGGACTGGAAGACGTGCTCGTGGAGTCGGAACGCAGCTACATCGACCGCTATGACAACAAGCCGTTTGCTTTATTGGAGCTGCACGGCCGAGACCTGAACTTTGCCATGCGCAAGAAATGGCTCAACAAATACCAACAAGTTGAGATCGACAATACCATCACGCGCCTGTGTAATGCCATGGGCCAGTGCGAACGGATCAAAAACACGGTATTCCCTTCTACGTACAGTTTGTACATACGCTTTGCGATGTACTTTTTCATTATATTGCTTCCGTTTGCCTTGATCGAGATGTTCGGCCTGATGGAGATCCCCATGGTTGTGGCGATAGCCTCTTCGTATCTGCTGATCGAAAAGATGGCCATCCACCTGCAGGATCCGTTCGAGAACCGGCCGACCGACACCCCTGTTACCGCGATAGCGGCCACCATCGAACGGGACCTGCGGCAGGCATTGAACGACCTGCACACCGACCACCATAAATCCCTGGCGACAAAGGGCAAGGAGCACGACTATTACATTATGTAGCCCCTGCCCCGCCCCGAGCAAACGCTCGATTGAACTGTCCGTAGAAGGTGACTAACTTTGCAGGTATGAAGATTCTGTTGGTTGAGGATGAGCTGAACGTGGTGTCATTCATCAAACGTGGATTGGAAGAAGAGAATCACGTGGTCAGCGTGGCGATGGATGGCCTGTCGGCTTCCGAGATGCTCCGACAGGGTGCCTTTGACCTGGTGCTGCTCGACATCATGCTGCCCGGCAAAAGCGGTATAGAGATCTGTAAAGAGCTGCGCCAGGAAGGCAAGACCATGCCGGTGATCATGCTCACGGCGCTGGGCTCAGCCGAAAACACCGTCACCGGTCTGGACAGCGGTGCCGACGACTACATCGTCAAGCCCTTTAACTTCAACGAGCTCATGGCGCGTATCCGGTCCGTTTCACGACGGGCCCATCCGCGTGTGTCCGACAGCCAGATCCTCTCGCTGGCAGATCTCTCCGTTGATGTCGAAAGCAAGACCGTTACACGCCAGGGCGTTCCCATTCAGCTCACCGCCACCGAGTTCCGCCTGCTGGAATACCTGCTGCGCAACCGCCGGCGGGTATTGTCGCGTGTCGATATCCTCGAAAACGTGTGGGACATTACCTTCAACCTGGGCACCAACGTCGTGGATGTATACGTCAACTACCTGCGAAAAAAGATCGATAAAGAATTTGAGCCCAAGCTGATCCATACCGTCATCGGCATGGGCTATGTATTGAAAGAGGTGCATGAAAATACAAACTAAGATCGCCCTGCTGTTCAGCTTGCTGACGGCATCGTTTATTGCATTGCTCAGCTTGCTGGCCTATTACTTTGCCAGTCAGCACGCATTCCAGGACTTTTACCGACGGCTCGACATCCGCGCGATCATAGCTGCCAAAGCCGCCTTTGAAGAAGGCGAATCAGACACCCGTACCTACGAAGAAATCCGGCAAAGACACCTGGAGAAACTCCCCACCGAAGAGGAATACTTTCTGCGGGTAGACGACGAAGGCATGGTCATCCCCAATCCGAGCTATAGCCTGCCCCTGTCCGACAACTTTTACCGCGAGGTTATCAGCGAGCGTTACGGCACCTACCGGCACGGCAACCGTTTCTATACGGGAATACTTTATACCGGTCACGCCGGCCGATATGTAGTCATCGTCTCGGCTACGAATGAATACAGCGACGCGTATACACACAACCTGCGCAACATCTTTTTTGTCGGTACCTCGCTGTCGGTACTGGTGGCCTTTACCGTCGGCATGTTGTTCTCGAAACAGGTGTTGGCCCCGATCCGCCGCATCACCACCAAGGTACAGAACATCAGCTCCACTAATCTTCACCTGCGTCTCGACACCCACGACGGCACCGATGAAATCGGTCAGCTGGCAAGTACCTTTAATAACATGCTGGACCGCCTCGAAACATCGTTCGAGTCGCAGAAGAACTTTATCAGCAATGCGTCGCACGAGTTGGGCACTCCCCTGACCGCGATCATTGGCGAAGCCGAATACGCGCTGCGTAAATCGCGCGACGAAGAGGCCTATCGGCAGTCCATCAAGGTCATGCTTGACGAAGCCAACCGGCTTAAACATATTACCGTCAGCCTGCTGAGCCTGGCGCAGACCGGCTTTGATGGCAAGAAGCTTAACTGGGAGCGTATCCGCATTGACGAGCTTCTCTTCGCGGTGTTCAATACCATTCACAACATCCACGCCGAGAGTCAGATCCACATAGACCATAAACTGTTTCCGGAAGACGAGTCCCTGCTGACCATCGAGGGCAATCAACAACTGTTGCACATGGCGTTCGGCAACATCATTCTGAACGCCTGCAAATACTCCGACAACCGCCCGGTGTCGGTGGCCGTCGGGGCCAGTGACCGCGAAGTGATCGTGTCGGTGGCTGACCAGGGCATCGGTATTCCGGAAAACGAATTGAAGTATATCTACGATCCCTTCTTCCGCGCGTCGAACACACGCAGCTATAAAGGATATGGTATCGGCCTGCCGCTGTCGCGCAACATCATCCGCCTGCACGACGGTCAGCTCACCGTGAGCGCACAGGAAGGCAAAGGCACACAGGTACAGATCCGGTTACCCATCGCCAAAGAGCATACACCCCAGTCGATCCTGTGATCGGGCCCGGTCATGCCCGACAAATATAATCCTTTTATTATTTCTTCTTAAAAATAGAAACATATCTTTGCTCCCATACGTACAACCGCTTATGAAAGGTTACCTGGGAGAATTTGAGGAGCTGGTCCTGTTGACCATCGCCGCTTTACAAGCGGGCGCTTACGGCGTCGGCATTAAAGAAGATATCGAGCAGCGCACGGACCGTGAGATCAGCATTGGGGCGTTGCACGCCACCATCACGCGGCTGGAAGAGAAAGGTTTTATCGAATCCTGGCTGGGTGATCCCACGCTCGAGCGCGGCGGCCGGCGCAAGCGTTTCTTCCGGCTGACGCAAGAAGGCAAGATGGCGTTGCACCACGTCAAGGCCCTGCGCGATGAGCTGTGGCGTATTTCCAAGATCAACCTGGCCCTTCCCCAATGAGTGCTGTCCCACGACCCCCGCGTTTGCCGGAGCGGATCTTCCGGTGGTATTGTTCCAGCGCCCAGGTCGAAGACCTGATGGGTGATCTGGAAGAAATATACCGGCAAGACCTGACGCGCATGTCCGCACAACAGGCCCGGCGTCGGTATTGGCGCAATGCCACGGTATTGTTGGTCTCCTACGCCGTTAAACGACGCAAACAACACGCAGCCCATCATCCCCTATCCTCCAATACGCATCCCTTTATGATGTTACGAAGCTACTTTACCATCGCCGCCCGCAGCCTGGCGCAGCAGCGGTTCTTTACACTGTTGAACATTGCCGGTCTGTCGATCGGTATGTCCATCAGCTTGCTGTTCATCGCCATGGTGACCTATATCAGCCAGTATGATACCTTCCACGTGCAGCGCGACCGGATCTACCGCGTTACCACACAGGTGCTGGATGGCGACAATAACCGCGAGTATGCGTCCGCTCCCCTGCCGCTGTTCGAAAAGTTGCAACAGGAGTGTGCCGCGGCCGGTACGGTGGTCCGTATTCAAAATCAGCTGGCCAGCAATGCCCGCTATAAAGAAAACGACGTGCCCCTGGCCGGATACTTTGCCGACCCCGCGTTCCTCGACGTGTTTACCTTTCCGTTGGTAAGAGGCAACCCGGCCACGGCGTTGCAAAAACTGAACAGCCTGCTGATCACCGAAAAAGCAGCACGAAAGCTATTTCGCGACGAAGACCCGCTCGGCAAGATCATTACACTAAAAGAATATGGCGAATTCGAGATCACAGGTGTCTTACGGGATCACCCCAAGAACTCGCACATGCAGTTTGAGGTCATCACGTCGTACGAGACGTTGCTCGCCTGGCAAAAGATCCAGCCGAAATCCCTCGTGGGCGATTCGTGGTCGTATTTTCACGGCAACTATATATACTTCCGGTTGGCAGACCAGGCTCAGCTCGCCGATGTCGGGCACTACCTGCAAAAAGCCGCGCAGTCTGTCTATGCCCGGCCCGATCAATATCGGGCAGAGTTCCACATCCAGTCGCTGAACGATATTGTGCCCGGCCCCGAGCTCTACAACAGCATCGGCCCCGAATGGGGGTACCTGTCGCTTTATATCTTTGCCGCGCTGTGTTTGCTGATCCTGCTGCCTGCGTGCTTCAACTATACGAACCTGTCTATCTCCCGGGCGTTGAAACGCGCCAAGGAGATCGGGCTTCGTAAAACCATGGGCGGCCAGCGCTCCCAGATCTTCCAGCAGTTCCTGACGGAAACGGTGCTCATCACACTGCTGGCACTGGTGGGGGCATTCGGACTCTTCCTGGTCATGCGCCAGGAGTTCCTGTCGATGCTGGTAGCGTCCAATGCCCTCGAGCTCAATGCCGACCTGCCGACGATCATATGTTTTATACTCTTTGCAACCGCTGTGGGGTTTGTCGCCGGCATCGTGCCCGCGGCGTACTTCTCCAAGCTCAATCCGGTACAAGCTATCCGCAACATTGTGCCCAGCGGAGCCTGGGGTAGCATGTTCCTGCGCAAGTGTCTGATGGTATTCCAGTTCGCGTTGTCGCTGGGCTTTATTATGAGTGTGGCCATCGTGCTCAAACAATACCGGACTTCCCTTACGTTCGACCTGGGGTTCGACAAAGCGAACATTGTCGATGTACAGCTGCAGGGTGTCGACCCCGGGCGCTTTCGGAACGAATTCTCCAAGCTGGCGGCGGTACAAACTATATCCCTGTCAGGCAGTGTGCTGGGTACGTCCTTTCCGGAAACGGAGTATGTTGTTCAACCGGACCAGTCCGATTCAACATTTGCGTATAGCATGCGGATCGACCAACACTACCTGGGCAACTTCGGGTTGCAGCTCGTCGCCGGCACCAACTTTGGCGACGCGCCGGGCGAACAAAAAAACCAGATCCTGGTGAATGAAGAATTTTTGCGGGTGCTTAAACTCGGTACCGCCATCGAAGCGGTTGGCAAGACCGTGACCTTACCGGATAACAAAGAAATACTGACCATACGCGGTGTGGTGAAAGACTTTTACTACCTGTTGTTGAACGAAAGGATCCAAAGCTTTTTCTTTCGCTACGACGCGGAGCATGCGCAGGTTGCCAACGTCAGGATCGTTTCGAATGATATCTTTCAAACTTTCACCGACATGGAGAATACCTGGAAGCAACTGGGCGCCGAGGCCCCGTTCGAAGCGCGGTTCTTTGAGGATGAGATCGCAGACAGCTACGTGGGATATTTCTCCATGGTCAAGATCTGCTCGGCCCTGGGCGTACTGGCCATCTCCATCTCGTGTTTAGGCCTGTTGGGCATGGTCGTCTATGCCACAGAAAACCGGATCAAAGAAGTGGGCATCCGCAAGATCATGGGCGCGTCGACGGCACAGCTCGTCATGCTGTTGTCGAAGTCGTACTTCCGGCTGCTGGCCCTGGCGGTCATGATTGCGGTGCCGTGCACATACCTGCTGTTTGACAAAGTGCTCTTACGCATTCAATATTACCGCATCGACATCGGCGTGGCCGAGATCGTGGTCAGCATCGGACTGTTGCTGCTGCTGGGCCTGGTCACCACCCTTTCACAAACCTGGCGCGCCGCGCGTGCCAACCCCGCCGACACCGTGCGTCACGAATAAACGTGGCTCACGGCTCGATCGTCATCGTCAGCAGCGGTATGACTTTTACATACCCGTGCTGGTCCTTGCGGAATTTATAGGTGTAGTTGTAGTGCGTCTCCAGCTTGCTTTCGTTGGGCAGGCCGTTGATCAGGCAGATGTTGCGCTCTTCGGCAAAGTTGATCAGCTCCTTGAGGTACGCCGCGGAGATCTGCCCTACTTCGTCGATGATACAGTGTACAAAGAAGTTGCGCGCTGTCTTTTCGGTCGACTCCTTGATGAATACATTTAACAGCGTAATATAGATCACTGCCTTTACCAGCATATCCGTACCGGTAGAGCCCACCTTGTCGATCTTTTCGATCCATCCCGTGTCGTTCTTACCTTCTTTGATCCGGAAGCGCAGCTCGAACAGATCCTGTACCCGAATCTCTTCGTACTTCTCTTCGCTGATGGTCCGTTGCAGGTCGTTCAGGAGCTCCACCGAGCGCTTATCGATCTCTGCCTTGGCTTTGTTGGACTGATTGAACAGGTTGACCTCGCCGTACAGGAATGGGTTCTGCTCGCGGAACTCGGCGATCTTCTGCAACTTGCGCAGCACCTTGTTTTCGCTGTCTTCCGATTTGAGCTTGATGTATTCAATCAGCTTGGAGCTTTCGAACGACGCACGCCCAAAGTCGGCTTCCATCTTGCTGATCATTTTGGTGATCCGGCCTTTGTGCTCCGTCAATGCCTTCATCTTGCTGGAGATGGCATCGATCAGCATGCCGTGGCTCTTGGCCACCTCGGCAATGGACGTCTGGATCTTATTCTCGTTATAGAACTCCTGCAGGTATGCCGCAAAACGCTCGTACTCACCCTCACCCGCCTGCGGGTTGATCTTAAAGTTCATATGGTTATCCGGGCGGAAACGGCCCGCAAACTCCGTGACATTGTTCCGGAACTTCTCGAACTGGTTGTGGTATTCGGTATCGTTGGCCAGCAGTTGTGAACATAGTCCCACAATTCCGGCATCCGAGTGTATCGCCAGCGTGGGCTCGATGATATGACGTAGCCTGTCGAAGAGTGCACGTTCGCGGAAATGGCGTTCGAAGTGCTCCAGTCCTTCGGTATACCGTTTGAGATCTTCCGCCAGCGAGCGGATATCCTGTTCGAGCTGGCTCTTCTTCTTTGCAAAGGCTTGCTTGATTGCAGCGAAATCTTTTTCCGATTGCTGCACGCGATCTTCCAAGCGTTCCTTCTCGCGCTTGAACTCGTCCACTTTGTCAAACAGCTCGCGTTTATCCTTGCGATAGTCGTTGATCAGCTCGGCGTGTTTGTCAATGGTTTGTACCGCTTTGCGTGCCGCCTCGATCTCATCCTTAAGTTTTTTAATGCGGCTGTCGTCAATGCCTTTGTTCTTCAGCACCTTGCTCTTCTCTTTCTGCAGCGCCGCTTTATGATCGGCATACGCCGAAAGCTTCTCATCGCGCACGTCCTTGAGGCGTGACGACTCCTGTTCGAACGCAGCGGTAAGCGCCGCGAGACGTTCGTTAAAACGCCCCTCCAGCTTTTTCCGGTTCTTGGTAAACACCTCATCCAGGTTGGCCAGGCTCTCCGTCAGCGTGGCGATATCTTTCTTGATAACATCCTGTAGCTGGTAGCTTTCCAGCAGGTCTTTCTCGCGCAGCGCTTCGCCTTTTGCTTTCCACTCGCTCAGATCGAGGGTATATTGCTTCTCTTTGTGCTCGTCCTGGCCGGCTTCATACTCCAGTTGCGTCAGCTCATTCTTCAAATGCGCCGACTTCTTGCTGATCGACGCCAGCTTGCCCTGTTCCTCGTGCGCTTGTGTCTCCCGGAATTCCAGGAAGGCCAGGTTCAGCGCGGCGATCCTGTCGATATAGCCTTGCTTTTCCAGCGCGTATTGCTCCAGGGTTTTGGAGAACACCTGCACCTGGCCGAGGTCGAGCTGGATGCCGTAGAGCGTGTCCAGGTTCTTCTTGATAACCTTTGGGTTGAGCTCCCTGTTAAAGAGGATCTCTTCGTTACATACTTTGCCGATGGTGCTATACCAGTCGGGGTAGTTGTCCTGCAGGAAGCCGAACAAGGTATGCTGGTGTACCGACAGCTTCTGTTCGATTGCCTTGATCTTCTCTTCCAGCCCGGCCACCTCTTCGTTGTTGCGCGCGATGTATTGCTCCGATGTCAGCTTGTTCTTTTCGCGAATATGGTCGCCTTCCTTCTTCAGTGAATCGATCTGGTTGTTCTTCACGGTAAAGGCCGACGACCGCTCCAGCTTCCGCCGGCTGATCTCCTCCAGGTTGGCACGCAGTTGCGCCGACTCTTTTTCGAAGTAGCGCTTGCCGTGTATTTCTTTTTCGCGGAACGCTTCGTCTTTCTTTTCCAGCTCCTTTTGGTTGAGCGCCTGTCGCAGCCGGCTGACCTCAGCCTGGTGCTGTTCTTTCAGGTCGCTTTCCTCCCTGCGGAAATCATCACGCAGCACGTTCCGGTCGTCCTGGTATTTACGGTCGAGCTGCAGGCCTTCGGCACGCAATACGTTTTCAAACTCACGCCGCTCGTTCTCCAGGCCGTCAAACAATGTCTTGAACTGCAATTCCACATCGCTGAAGCCTGCCGTGAGGGTGGCGTATTCATTTTCGCGGGCTTGCACTTCCAGCGCCAGCTGGGCACGCTCGTCCATTTGCCTGAGGGCATCGGCAATGCCCCGCTCGTCATACTCCCGCTGTTTTTTGTCGGCCTCGCGGATCTTCGACTTGAAGGCCCCGATCTCCTGGTTGATCTCGCGGTTGGCTTCCTGCTGCTCCTGCTCCTGCTTGCGGAACTCGGCCTCCTGCCATTCGATCTCTTCGCGGTGGCGGGCCACTTCCTGTCCCAGAACCTGCTGCTGCTCGGCGGCGTACTTCAGGGCGCCACCCAGCTCGGTGGCTAAGGAACGCTGTTTGAGCTTCAGGTTCTTGATCTGTGTAAAATTGTCTTTGATCAGATCACCCCGCGTCGAATTCTCCTTGCGAAAGAACGTCTCGATGTCCTGGTACCGTTCGCTGAACTGGCGCAACTGGCGCTCTACGGTTTTGAGCTCGATGTTGGTATGCTTGGTGCCGATCGAGTTCGCGATACACTCTTTCACAAACTCGGCGCGGATCACCGACTCCGAGCTGAGGAAGATCGATGTAATGGCCAGGGGAATGTTGTGGTAGCTCGCGTTCCCCTTCATCAGGGCAAACTTCTTGTACCGTTTGTCGGGGTCGGCGCCGTAGATGATGTTCCGGTACCGCTCGAAGGTCTCGATCTGATCGCTGTAGTTAACCTTGTGCTCGTTCAGCCGTGTCAGGAGTGCCTTCGGCAGCAATGCCTCGCTGTCGACGATATAGTGGTCCTGGTCAAAGGCAGAATCCACAAACCGGTAGAAGATCTTCTCCCGGCGGTAGAGCATCACGTGAAAATATCCTTCCTCCGTCGCGATCTCATACACGATGTACGAGTTGGGGTATTGAAAGTAATAGTCTTCAAACGACTTCTGCGAGCTGGAGATGCCCAGGCCCCGCGTGTTGGCGCTGTAAAAGAAAAGGATCGCGCGCTGCAGCGTGGTCTTGCCCATGTTGTTGGTGCCCACAAAGCAGGTATTGCCCGCAATCTCGATGCTGGCATAATCGGTGTTACCGATATTGATAAATATAATCCGGTTAAGAATCCGCCTGTTCTCCATCTTCTTCCTCGATTGTTATGAGTGAGATCACCTGCTCCAGGTAATGGATCGCGTCCATTACCTTGTATGTGTCCTCATCCTCTTGTTCAAAAAATCCGCCCGCCGTCAGGTCGTTGGCGATCTCTCCTACCTTGTCCACCATCTTCTCCCGGCGCGACAACGCAAAGAGCTTTTGCTTCAAACGCTCGTTGGCGTAACACTCTTCGGCGATCTGCGTGACGCGATACCGCGTGCCGACCACCGGCTTTACATCCATCGAAGAAAAGAAGTCCATCACGTCGATGTAATACGCAAACTGCTCCAGCTTCTTTTCCATGATGGTGTTGGTCTCCTCCTGCTGGCTGAAGTAAAAGTAGTTGTGCCCTTTCTCCAGGTGGTAGCCGGTGTGGGCAAAAAACTCTTTCAGGATCTGAAAGTTGTCTTCAAAGTTGATGACATCGAACAACTTGCCCCGGCTGCCGTTCGAGCTGATAAAGTTGCCCTTGCTCAGGATGCTGAAGATCTCCGGTGTCTGCTTGGGTATGTTCATGATGCTGTTGCCTCCTGGGTGGGTTCCTTTGCCACGCGTTTTTTGGTGTTAGCCTTTACGATCGCATAGCCTACCCGCTGCTTCTGTTTCTTTTCGTTGATGAACTCCATCGACCCGAACTTGCCCGAGAAGGTCAGCTGCGCGTCGTAGTCGATGGTAATACCCACATAAAGCGATATCCGCTTCTCGAACGTAAGGTTGCCGGCTTTTTCCGGAAACTTATAGTCCAGCACGAACCGGAAGAGATCGGTCTGGCTCTCCATAAACTTCTCTACCAACCCGGCAATGTTCAGGCTCGAAGACTCCTCCTGGTTGAGGTCGTCAAAGCCCGCCACCATGCGGCCCGCCGGCTTGCGGTGGGCGCCGCGCAGCAGGTGAAGCTTGGCCGCTACCTTCTGCGTCAACTGGTAGCCGTGGTCGGTGTACAGAAAATCCAGTGACAACCGCGACTTGAGCGGGATACGCTTGTGGAAGAACATCGCCTGGATATCGGCCACCACGTCCACGAAGTTCGTTTTATACTTCAGCTCTTCGTAGTCCTTCAATTCCTTGAGGCGCTGGATCTTTTTATAGATCGCCGACTGGTGCTGAATGCGGTTGATGTAATCGATGATCTGCGACTGGATCTCGTTGAGGTAGTCACGGTTGCGCACCAGCGTATACCGCAGCTCCAGCACGATCGAGCTCAGCTCGGCGTCGATGATGGTATTGAAGAATCCTTGCGCGTCGCCGATGATCTGCTCCGATTCTTTGATCAGGTTGATGATGTCGTCGCGCTTGCGTTTGTACTTCTCGAGCTCCTGCAGCTTGATGACATAGTTGTCCTGGTTCTTGTACGTATCGTCGATGTTCTTGTGCAGCTTCATCACCTCGCGCGAGGTGGTGGAGTTGATCTTCTTCAACGACCGCTTGATGTTCCGTAAGAACTTGACGTTGTTGTCGATGCGGTAATAACGCAACCCCTCGTTCAACGCCTGGATGTTGTCGTTGATGAAGCTCGTCGTTACCTCGCCGATCTCCAGGAACTCTTCAATGAAGGTGACGATGCGGTCGTCGAGGCTGATGATGTTGTTGTTCTCGTGGATCAGCTCGTTGACCACCAGCTTTTCCAGCTTGTCGTCCGTCATGTCCTCGCGGGCGAGGATCTCCGACTTGTTGACGGAATCCTTGTTGCCAAAAAGCATCTCGACCACCTCCTTGTTCTGATACAAGAGGTTGACGAGGTCTTTGATGCTTAGCGGGTTCTTCACGGATCTCTATTCGGTGCTTGGCGGTCGATGCCAGGGACAAAAAACAGGGTCTTGCTGTCGTTTTGTTCCAGGACGTCGCGGGCCGGTTGAAAAATCGTGCAAGATAGGAAATTCAACCGGAAGGATAAGGTACCGGCCAAAACCTAAATCACTGGCAGTGAGTTTGGTATAAGATTTTCGCTAAACGACACCTCCGAGTGGCTGTGGCAGCGTAAAAACAAAAACCGACCCCTTGCCCGGCTCGCTTTCTACCCAGATGCGGCCGCCGTTCTTCTCGATAAAGTCTTTGCAAAGGATCAGGCCCAGGCCTGTGCCCTTTTCGTTGGCCGTGCCTTTTGTCGAATGCTTCGTGTCGATGCGGAAGAGCTTTTGCACCACTTCCGGGCTCATACCCACTCCATTGTCGGCAATAGCCACCTGCATCTGGCCCTGCCGCGATTCGGCCGTCAGCCAGATGCTGCCCCCTTCGGGCGTAAATTTGATGGCATTGGACAGCAGGTTGCGCACCACGGTCGTCACCGAGTTCTTGTGCGCCTGCACGATGCGTGTGCCTTCGCTCTTGTAGGCAAGCTCGATCTTCTTCGTCTGTGCCTGCGCGGTCAGCAGCGCCTTGTTCTCTTCCATGACCGTGGCAAGGTCAAACACCTCGGGCCGGAACTCGATGTTGCCCGTCTGCGAGCGGGACCACTCCAGCAGGTTCTCCAGCAAGGCAAACAGGTTCTTCACCGATTTGTCGAGGTCCTGCGCCAGCATGCGGATCTCGTCCTTGCTCAGGCTGTCCGTATGGTTGATCAGCAGCCCCGAGAACGAGGTCAGCGAATTGAGCGGCCCTTTCAGGTCGTGGCTGATGATCGAAAAGAATTTGTCCTTGGTTGCGTTCAGGTCTTGCAGCGCCAGGTTCTGTTGCTGAATGGTGGCGTTGGTCTGCTCCAGCATGCGGTTGGTGCGCTGCTTCATCATGTACTGGTATAGCACCAGCAGAAGGATGACCACGGCCAGCGCGATGAAGGCATAGAGGTATAGTTGGCGCTCTTCCTGGCGCCGGATCTCTTTCTCGCGTTCAAGCGCTTTGTCCTCCAGCGTACCGATCTCCGCTAATCGAAATTGCATCTCGGTCTCTGCGGTTTGGCGATCGTTCCGTTCGGCTTGAATCAGGTCGCTGATGGCGATTTGGGAGTTCCCATATTCCAGGGCCTTCTGATAATCTCCCAGCTCACTGAAGCAATA
Organism: Dawidia soli; assembly: GCF_018598185.1. GTDB lineage: Bacteria > Bacteroidota > Bacteroidia > Cytophagales > Cyclobacteriaceae > Ohtaekwangia > Ohtaekwangia soli. Next base: position 3,443 of record NZ_JAHESC010000057.1, on the reverse strand, counting down.
CTTCAGGTATTCATAGCTTTTGGCGATCTCGTGCTGGGCCTGGGCTTCCTGCGCAGCGTCCAGACCGGGCAACAGGTTCGCAACAGCCTTTTCATATTGCTTCTCCCGATAATAGAACGCCCCGATGTTATTGTACGACTGGGCTATCCCGCTTTTATCTTTGAGCCTGTTTCGGATCTCAAGCGCTGCAACATGATTTGCCAGGGTGCGGTCGTCCTTTTTTTGCAACGTATACAGTTCACCGATCGCATTTAACGAGATCGCTTCGTTCTTTCGATCGCCGAGTGTCCGCCACACCGACAGGGCCTCCTTGTGGCGTTTCAGTGCCTCTGCATAGTTATGTTTTGCGGTATAAAGATTTCCTAAATTAAACAACGCCCTGGCAACCTCTGGCGATCCCGCTAATTCGTCGCGACGGTGGAGGACCTGCTCATAGTTCTGCGCGGCAGTCAACAAGTGCAATGAATCCTTGCTATTACTGGTGCCGCTGGCTGCATAGGCCTTTCCCAGCTCGTTGCGAATTTTGGCAAGGAGTTGCTCGCTTTTAAAATGTGTGCTTAACTGCAGCGCCAGGGTCAGGCGCTGAATACTGTTCCGATAATCGCCCGTCATTTCCGATGCCCGGGCCAACGCCATACAGGTAAAGATCTTCGGCCCGTACAAATGCAGTGAATCCTCCAGGATCAGTGCCTGGCGGAAATACGCAATAGCCTCAAACTGGTAAACGGACAAATAGATCGCTCCCGTCTCCGTCAGCGCCTTCGCCTGGCCGGCGGCATCGCCGGCGTGTTGGGCTTGTCGGTATCGCGTGTCGGCTTCTCGGAGCAGCCGTTCGATCTGTGCTTTCTTTCCCGCTTCCGGAAAGCTGTCGTACCAGGTCAGGTCGGCGTTGATATCCTCCTGGCTATAGGCCCCGGTGAAGCAGAACAACAAAAAAATGGATACGATAAAAAAATATTCTCTCCGGAATGGCATCCCTTAAATTTCCTCAAAAGTGGAGAAAAACCAGTGGAATATTCAATGGAAGTTTGCCGTAAAACTTACGTAGTCGGCCAATGCTCGTCGCACCCGACCAACGATGCCCGGTCATGCCGTTGCAAATGATCACCCGACCTTAACGCGCTGCCGGCGCCTCGACTAAAAAACTGTCGAGCCAGGCAATCGCCTCCTGCCGTTTGTTGAACAGTTTGGTCTGTATAGGAAACTTATTGACAGCGGAAAGGATCAGGTTGATGTAGTAAAGCTTGAAGGCGTTGCCGTTGGTCACAATGGCTCCGCGCTTGAGCCCCGCCGCCACGGCCAGCGGCATCATGTCCTTCTCGAACCACTTCCGGTTGTCGGGGTTGATCACCCCCTGATTGGAGATGTCTGACAGCATACCGTCGACCGGAAACTTACGGCCAAATTCCAGCATGGCGAGAAATGGTTTTTTGTATTCATCGGTGGTAGGGCTTCCGTTCCAGATCAGGATCATGGAACGCTTTTCCGGAAAATAGGTCACCGTAGCATAGGGGGCGTCAAAGACGGTCGTATTCATGGGGGGTAAATTCGCTTGGATAAGATACGGAAAAACCAGGCGCGCAGCGCAATCCATTGTCGCTTTTTACGGGCACAGAGGCATTTTTAACCTAGGTGTAACATGCGACCGACCGCGTGGTGGCACCCTGGATAAAAAAATTCCGTTAAAAAGGGTGATCTTATGCCGGCAAGAGACACATACTGCTAAACAACACTGTATGATCACGATGGAATCCGTCTTGTGTTTACCCGACACGACCACCGATGAGGTGTTCTTCGAAGAGATGTACCGGCAGGCCTTCCCGGTCGTGGCCGGCTTTGTAAGCCGTACGCAGGGCACCTTTCAGGATGCGAAGGATATCTTTCACGATGCCCTGGTCATCTACCTCGAAAAGCGCGCTGCCGGCACGTTGCAGCTCGCGCGTACACCCGAGGCCTATGTGGTGGGCATTGCCAAGCATCTCTGGCTGCGCGCCGTCAGACACGATCGGCACGCGCTGTCGCTCGACGCATTCGAGGCCGGTCTGTCCATCGCCGAGCATGCTGCCGACGTACCCGACGGCAAACGCCTGCTGCGCTTCCTGGAAGTGACGGGTAAAAAATGCATGGACCTGCTGCGCGCATGGTACTACGACGGCCTCCACGGCAAGCGCCTGGCCGAAACGCTGGGCTATGCCAACGAGCACACCGCGGCTGTGCAGAAGTATAAATGCCTGGAAAAGGTACGGAACGTGGTCAAGCAAAAATCAATGGACTATGATGACTTCCTGCACGGACACACAGCAAATTGAGCAGTATATAAAAGGGCAGCTGTCTACCGGCGAGCGGCTGTTGTTTGAAGCGCGCCTGCTGACCAGCGCCACGCTCCGCGCCAACGTGCGGGCCCAGCAACGGGTGTACGAGCTGCTGCGGCTCTACCAGCGCAAGCAGGTGCTGCAACAGGCCGAGGCGGTGCACCGGCAACTGTTCACCGATCCGGCACACGCCGACTTTCAACGATCCATCCATCAACTTTTTCACTAGCCGTATATGGTACAAGCAAATCTCATCCCCATGGTCATCGACGGCCGTGGCGAACGCGCCTATGATATCTATAGCCTTCTGCTCAAAGAGCGCATCGTCTTCCTGGGCACGGGCATCAACGACGCCGTGGCCAACGTGATCGTGGCGCAGCTGTTATACCTCAATAGCCTCGACCAACGGCAGCCCATCAGCCTATATATCAACAGCCCCGGCGGCAGTGTATATGCCGGCCTGGCCATTTACGACGCCATGCAGATGATCCAGGCGCCCGTGTCGACGGTCGCCGTGGGGGTTTCGGCCAGCATGGGAACGGCGCTGCTGACCTCGGGCGCCAAAGGCAAACGTTATGCCCTGCCCCACGCCACCATCCACATGCACCCCACCAGCGCCGGTTCGCAGGGATATACCGAAGACGTACGCATCGCCACCCGCGAGCAGGAGCGCATCCAGACACAGCTCTTTCACCTGATCGGGAAACATTCCGGCCACACGTGGCAGGAGATCGAAGAGTACTTTTTACGTGACCGGTATTTAAGCGCTCCGGAGGCACGGGATTTTGGTTTGATCGACGAAGTGCTCGGCGATACCAGCGACGTCGTACAGCTGGACGCCCCCTCTTTTGGCATGCGCCTGCTCGGCGATCAGCTCAAACAAACCGCGCTAACATAAGTGTGGAAACCAATCGGTGTCTAATATTTTCACGGAGGTTTTTAGCAATTATTCGATCGATGGCTTTATTTGCAGAAAAAATCGCCCGTGAAGATATTGGTCGTCGACGATGAACAACTGGACCTGTTCGTAACCAAAAAGCTGCTAGGTCTTGAAAGCGACGCCGAGGGTTTTACTTCCGAGGAAGAGGCGCGGCGGTGCGCCAAAGACTATCACTTCGACGGTGTATTGAT
>NZ_JAHESC010000056.1 GCF_018598185.1 Dawidia soli | reverse complement strand
GGGTACAAGGTATAGTACGGTGGGGTTAGGGGCTTCGGGCTGCATGGTTAGTTCGTTGCCAGGGGGGCGGCGAGCCGGTCGATCGCTTCGGCCAGCATCCTGTCTTTTTCGGTCACCACGTCGCCGGCGTCGTGCGTCGACAGCTCAAAGCTTACAGTGTTCCAGGAGTTCGTCCACGTGGGGTGGTGATTCATTTTTTCTGCCAGCAGCGCCACCCGCGTCATAAACCCGAATGCTTCGCCAAAGTCTTTGAAGGTAAATGTCTTCTTAAGCCGGTTCTTTTCGTTTTTCCATTCCATACGATCAGGATTTACGCTTACGATTTGAGATACCGCCGGTAAAAAGACCGTGCCTATAACGCCACGATGCCTTCTACCTGAGAAGCTTTGACATACACCTCGATCACCGCATCGCTGGAGGGCATCATCATCTGCATGGTGATGCTGGTATAATTCCCTTGCTTAGAGGCCTTCTCGGTGGGCGTATGCAACGGAAAGAGCTGCTTCAGGTCTCCTTCCTTACCTTTGGGCACTATGAATTTAAAAATATACAGCGATGGCCAGGTATAATGCTGGTCAAGTTTTTCCCGGAAGCCATTGATCCACTGTTCATCCATGAGTAAAAAACAGCGCCCCGGCAGGGATGCCAGGGCGCCGCCATAATGTTATTGATTCAACTAAAAGAACTTATAGCGTTTGTCTGTAATATCAGACTTCTCTTTGATCGCTTCCGCGATGCTATAGCCCGCGCGGTTCTGGCTGCCTTGCTCCAGCTGCGTCTTGTAGACGGCATAGTCACCGGCGGCCGGTGCCACGGTCTTGTTTTGCAGCTCGATCACCACGACGCCGTTCTCGCCGGCGATCGGCTTCGAACGCTTGCCCGGCTCCAGCGAAAACGCGGTGCCTACGGCTACCGGGTCAAAGCCCACGGTCGGCATGGAGTTGCTGCTCAGCTTCAGGTCGCTGCTGCTGTACACACCGGCGTCGTTGCCAAACGCCGCGGCCACTTCTTCCAGTGTGCCTTTCTGCGCGTTCAGCTTCTCGATGATGGTACGGCCTTTTACTTCGTTCGTTACGGCCGGGCGAATTTCTTCTTTCACGACAGACAGCGGGCGGTAGCCTTTGCTGGTCTCGCTGGTCATGATCGCCACGACGTTTTGATCTTCTACTTCAAATACCTGTGATACGGTACCCACAGAGGCGTCGCGGAACAACCACTGTACGATCTGGCGGGCTTCACCCAGTGTGCTGACGCGGCGCTCGCCGGCTGTAATGTTCTTTGCTTCCAGCACGGTCAGGCCGGCGGCTTGCGCTTTCTTGTCGAAGTCGTCCAAGCCGTTCACTTCCGATGCAAAGGACTCTGCCTTGCGGAAGGCTTCGTTCATGGTGGCGTCGCTCGGCACGATCTCGCGCTCTACGGTCGCCAGTACATAGGCGTCGTTGGTCTTGGGGTTGGTCACGTCGATGATGTGGTAACCGAAGTCGGTTTCCACGACGTCGTTCAGTACGCCAGGTTTCGTTGCGGCAAATACGGCATCCTGGAAAGGCTTCACCATTTGACCGGTGCTGAACCAGCCCAGGTCACCGCCCCGTTGCGCGGTACCATCGGTACCAAACTCGCGCGCTTTCTGACCGAAGTCCGCGCCGCCTTTGATGTCTTTCAGGATGTTGCGGGCTTTCTCTTTCGCAGCGGCTTTGGCAGCGTCGCTGGTGTCGTCCCACTTGATGAGGATGTGCCGTGCACGCGCGCTGTAAACAGTGTCTTTAAAGATGCGCGATACTTTGATCACTTTGTAGGTCTGGTTGTCCAGGAAGGGACCGATCACATTGCCTTGTTGCAGTTGGTCTTTCTGGATGAACGTCGGCAGCGAACCCAGGTTGTATTTCGAGTACGGGGTGGTGCCTTCGGTGTTGTTCGAAGCGTAGATCGAGTCGGTCTCGGCATTTTTGAACTCTTCTACGGCACGGGCCAGGTCTTCCGTCACGGCGGCGGAGTCGGCCGCGGAAGGGATCACCTCTACGCTCACATATTTCATGCTGCGTACTTCTTCGGTCTTATATTTCTCTTTGTTCTTGTTGTAGTATGCTTCCAGGTCGGAGTCGGTCACTTTTACAGCCGAGTCGCTTACGGCGTAGAAGGGCACGTATACATATTTCACTTCGGCCACGTCGGTTTGCAGGTGGTATTCGCGCTCGGCTTCGGCTTTGGTGATATAGGCACTCTTGATGAGCAGGTTCTCATACTTGATCCGCTGACGGCCCGGGCGCAGGTCGCGCTGGAAGATCTCCCAGCGGATGCGGGGTTCCGAGGTAGGCGCCATCGTTTTGATCTGCTGCATGTATTCCACCACTTTGTTGGCATTGAACTGGCCGGTTTGCGGGTCGGTGAACGCCTGGCGGATGCCCGGGTCTACGTTCTTGCCTTGCAGCATGTCCCACTCTTCGTCTTCGGTCACCTCAATCCCTACTTTGGCATATTGCGGCTCGATGGCATTGCGGGCGATGAGCAGGTCCCACGCTTGCTGGCGGATGCCGGGCATGTCGCGCTCGCCGGGCTCACGGCCGGTGTTGAGGTACCAGTTGGCCTCGCGTTCGCGCACTACGTTTTGGTAAGTCTCGTACGAAATCTCCGTACCGGCAATCTCCCCAACGTTGTTGCGGCCCCAGTTCATGATGTTCGATTTGCCGCTAAAGATGTCTCCAAGGATAAACGCCGCAATCGCAACAAACACGAAGATCACCACCCAGGTGCCCATTTTGCTGCGCAATGTTCCAATAAATGCCATAAGTATTTTTTAAAGAGCCGCAAATTTAATCCGTTCTCTGTATTAGAAAAATTTCGCCTTAAAATTTAACGCCTAACTGCTCTGAAACGCAGAATTTTACGCCTAAAAAAGATAGCGACTAAACGGCCTTGCCGGAACTCTCGGGTGCGGTGCCCGCAATCGCTTTCACTACTTTGACCATGCCCACGCGGTTCTCGCGCACGGATTGGACCGTAAAGGTGAATTCCCCGGCCGTAATAACGTCGCCCGGGCGCGGAAATTCGGCGGCATGGGCCAGGATCAGCCCGCCCAGCGTGTCGTAATTGCCGGTGGGAAACTGCAATTTGTATGTTTCGTTCAGGTAGCGGATCTCCAGCCGGCCGTTGAACAAAAAAGTGTGGTCGTCCACACGCTGCTCGTCGTCGGCCGGGTGGCCTTCTTCCCGCCCGCCAAACACCTCGTCCATGATGTCTTCCATGCTGACAATGCCGGACGTACCGCCAAATTCATCGATCACGCAGGCCAGGCTTTTGTGCTCGCGTACAAACCGGATCATCAGGTCGTTGGCCAGGGTCGTCTCGGGCACGGTCAGCACCGGCAGCACGATGTCCCGGATGTGCTCTACGTGTGTGAACAATTTATTGGAAGGGCAATAACCCACCACGTCGTCGATGGTGCCGCGGTAAATGATCACGCGCGAGTGACCGCTCTCCACAAAGGCCTGCTGCAGCTCGGCCACGGGGCTGTTGATCTCCATGGCGATGATCTCCGTGCGGGGGATCATGCAATCGCGCACCTTCAAATGCCGGAATGTCATCGCATCCTGCAAAACGCGTGTCTGGCTGTTCGACTCGGCGTCGCGCCGGCCGGCGGCCAGGGCCTTGAGGTACCGGCTCACGTCGTAGGAGCCGAACAGGCGGCCGTCGCCGGGGAACTCGGTTTTCTGTACGTGCACCACCCACAGCCGCGACAGCGCGATGGCCACGCTCACGATGGGCAGCAACGCCACAAAGGCCAGCACAAACGGCATCGCGACTATCAGCAGCAACCGGTTGGGACTGACCGACGACAGGATGACGGGCAGCGTTTCCCACGCCAGCATGACGAGCAACGCCGTGATGACGATGGCCGCCACGGCCATGGCGACGGGATAAAATGTGGGCTCGAAGGTTTCCGGGATGGGCAGCAGGAACCGGCCCATCAGCACCCCGAACGTGAGCACGGACAAAATATAGCCCAGCCGCGTGGTGGCCAGCAGCCACAACGGGTGGCGCAGAAAGAATGTCATGATGCGGGCGGACGGGGAGCCCAGCCGGCCTTCGAGCTCAACCTCCAGGGTATTGGCCGACAGGAAGGCACGCTCTGTGCCTGCAAAGAAAGAACCGAAAAGAATGGTGAGCACGATGCAAAGCAACTGCGCTAGGTCCATAGGGTTACCGCTTCTTCTTTCGCAGTACGATCACAAAAAACAATACCATGGTGAGCATGAGCGCCCAGTATGCCTGACCGAAGCCGAGTGTCATCGTTTGATGAATGCCGATGATCAGAAAAGCTACCGCAAGAGAAAGGATAATGATATCTGATAGTTTCATGGAAAGCCAAAAGTAATATTATTCCCGGCAATTGCCGATCAGATCAACTTCGCCAGCATGCTGATATACCGTTCGGGCACGTCGCCCTTGAGCGCCCCCTGGTAGTCGTTGTAGCTGCAGGGCACGATGCTGTTGCGCGCGTACTTCTGCCGTCCGTTGGGGTAGGGCACTTCCATCCACCACTTCTCGCTGAACTTGCTTTTGTAGAAGGTGATCACTTCGGGCTCTACCGGCATGGACACCGAGTATTTCATGAAATCGTTGCTCTTGAAGTTCTGCTCGTGCTTGCGATGGTAAAAGCCTTCGATAAAATACCACACCATGGTGGCCACCACCGACGCCGTTTTTTTATGAACGTCGTCGAACGCCGGATTATACTCATAGAAGCCCGCGGAGCTGAGCTTTTCGTTCATGCCCGCATACCAGCATACCTGGCAGGCCTCTTCGCCCGTAAGCCCGAATGGCTGCGCATTGCCGTTGCCCGGCGCATCGGCCGAGCGGATGGCCGTAACATCGAACGACAGCATGTCGGCATTGCGAATGGCCGGCTCCATCTCCTGCATGTTGGTGCGCATCTGTCCCACGCGGAAGGCTTCGAAATAGAGCTTCTCCAGCACGGCCACCGACATCGGGTCGATGAGATACGTTTGATACGCCAGGTGCGTGTAGCTGAACAGGTAGTTCGGCTCGTGCAGCAGGATGCGATGGATATGATGATTGCTCGCACCCGACTCGCTCTTGTCGTCGAGGTCTAAAAAGGCATCGACGTTGAGCAGGCTGACCAGCTTGTCCATCGTTTCATAGGCTCCATACTGGCCGTAGTCCAGGTCTTGCGAACCGCCCAGGATCAGGGGCAGCACGTTATCCTCCAGCAGCATGCGGCATACTTCGCTCACGCGCACATAGGTCTCTTCCAGGTCGTGGCCCAACCGCAGGTTGCCCAGGTCGACGATGCGATAGGCGCCGGTGCCTTTCTTCAACCGGTATAATTTCCGGCGGATCTCGTCGGGTGCTTCGGTCGTGCCGGCGTTGCGCGCCGCGCCGCGGGCTTCGCCGACGCCGAAGATGGCGATGTGCGCTCCCTTGTAGTCCGGCATCTTGTCACTGAAGGTCGCTATGTTTTTAAAGAAGCTGGAGTGTGCCGTGATGTCCGCATACAGGGACTCGTCGAGGGGAGAAAAGAAAATGGTTAGATCCATAGGATGCTATAAGTCCCGTGAAGATAAAGATTATACGCCGTGTCGTGCGACCGTACGGGCTCAAATCTCTGATTTTCGGGGGAGGAATGGTATGATCCGGGTAAATTTTGTGTATTTGATTGAGGGTGAGGGGGTTCCCTGGTTGCTGGCGCAAGTCTGAGCGAAGCGGTGACTTGTGCCTATACCGGATGCCAGTTTGCACCTGGCGTCAGGCATTGCCGCGGGCCGGGGCTCGACGGCAGTTGCAAACTGCCTACCGTCGCGGCACAAGTCACCGCTTCGCTCAGACTTGCGCCAGGGCCGTGTTACGGCCCTTCAGGGCTTTTTACGCTCTCACTCTTCACACCCGATGGCTATCGGGTCACGCTGATTCCTAGCCTACGGCTACTTCGAAGAAGCTGTCCTCCTCAAAGTAATTGCGGGCGGTTTGCATGAGCTGCGCGGCGGTGAGGCTGTCGAGCGTGTGGATGAGCTTTTGGTAGTAGTCGGCGGGGAGGCCGTAGAGGAATATGTTTTTGATCTTTTCGGCGTGTGCGAAGGGGGTGGTGATCTCGGACTGCAGGCTGCCGATGAAGTGATTGCGGGCCATTTCGAGCTCTTCTGCACCCACGGGCTCGGTATAGAGTCTGCCCAGTTCCTTGCGGATCTCGGCGAAGGTCATTTCCAGGTTTTCGTTGTTTACGTCGGCGCCGATCACCAGGTAATTTTCGTGCTGCAGGGTCTGCAACGAGGAATATATGCCGTAGGACAGGCCCTTGTCTTCGCGTATGTTCTTCATGAGGCGCGAGCCGAAGTATCCGCCGAGGATGTGGTTGATCAATAATACCGACGCATAGTCGGGATGCGCCCGGCCGATGCTTTTGCGGCCCATGCGAATGGACGACTGCATGCTGCCCTCCTTCTTCTGGTATTGATGTGACGGAAGCGCATACATGGGCTCGATCGTCTTCGGCGCGCCGGGCAACACGGTGAGCGTCGACAGCGTTTCGCGGAGGATCTGCGCGGTAGCGTCGTTCACGCGGCCGGATGCGAATACCACCAGATCTTTGCCATAGGCCTGCAGGTGCTGCACCAGCTGCTCGCGCGTGAGCGCTTCCACTTCTTTTTCTTCCAGCTCTTTGCCGTAGGGGTGCGCCTCGCCAAAGAGGCTGCGGCGGATCAGCTTGCCTGCCTGGAAGCTGGTCTTCTCCTGGTTCACCCGCAGGTTCTGAATATAGATGGACTTGAGCTGGGTCAACTCTTTTTCGGGGAAGGTCGAGTCTTCCAGCAGCTCGCGTACCAGCGCCAGCGTGGGCGCCAGGTTTTTGGTGAGCGTGTAGAGCGACAGTGATACTACATCCAGGCCGGCGCTTACTTCGAAGTGTGCGCCGTATTGGTCAAAGTACTGGGCTATTTCGTAGCTGCTTTTGGTTGACGTGCCTTTCGACAGCAGGTTGGCGGCAAAATACGCGGCGCCCCAGGTCGTCTCGAACCAGCGGCCGGCCCGCATGAGGAATTCCACGCGCACCACTTCCTGCGAACCGCCCGAGACGATAAACATCGGAAGGCCGTTGGCCAATACCTCTGTGCGGGGTCGGATCAATTCAAAATCAATGCTCCGGGTGAACGGAGGCGCTATACTACGATTCAGCATCAAACGATTAGTCAGTAACCGATTCTTCTTTTTCTACCTGGGTAGGTGCTACCGTGAAGTGCAGCGTAAAGCGCAACGTCTCGGCCAGGGGGTGCTCGCGCTTGTTGGTAGGCACCAGGTATGCCATGTCAAAGCCAAAGCGGTCTTTGCGGAAGCCTGCCCCCAGCGTCATGTATTTGCGATTGCCTTTGGTCTTTGCCTCGTTGAAATACCCTACGCGTGCGGCGAACAGGTCGTTATACCAGTACTCGATGCCGACCGAGGTCATGACCTCTTTGAGCTCTTCATTGAAGCCGTCGGGGGCATCGGAGAACGAACCGAACATACCGCTCAGCAGTGAACGGTTGGGATCTTTACCGGCATAGATGTTACCGACCGAATCGTACACGGGCGGTGTCGGCACCAGCAGTTTGTTGAAGTCCAGGATGAAGGTAATGGTATTGTAGGGATCGAGCTCCATTTTGTAGGCTGTGCCCACGCGCAGGTTGGTGGGCAGGAAGTCTTTGTTGTCTCCACCGGTATACGAGATCTTACCGCCGATGTTGGTGACGGTGGCGCCTAAGGACCAGGTTGAGTTCTTTACACCCGTCATCGGCTTTACATAATACACGCCGAAGTCTACCGCGGCGCTCTTGCCGGGCTGGGCATCGTTGCCGGAGAAGGCGCCCGTAATGTTGGAGTGGATGTAGCGTGCGGAACCGCCGATGCTAAAGTTCTCGGACAGCATGCGCGAGTAGGTTGCATCGAGCGTGAACTCGCGCGGGTTGTAGACACCGATCACATCGGTCGGCGCTGGGCCGGTAGTGAACGTGATGTCGCCCAGATCGAAATATTTCATCGAGAATGCCACGGCTTGCTCGCGGTTCAGTTTGTAGAAGGCCGACAGGTAGGCGATCTTCATGTCGTTTACGATTTTGCCCAGCCAGGGCGTATACGACAAGGTGCCTCCGTATTGTTTATCGATAAAAGCGAGCTTGGCCGCGTTCCAGTAGGCTGCGTTTGCATCGGGTGATGTTGCCACCCCTGCATCGCCCAACGCCGCATGCCGGGCATCGGGGGAGATGGCCAAAAACGGAACTGCCGTGGTAATGGCATTGTTCTGACCGATCAGTTCATCTGGGCTAGACACAGAGCCTTGGGCGAAAATTTGACTGGCAAACGTGGTCGACAGCACCACGGCGAAAAGTACTCTAAGCTTCATCCGAGTTGGTTTCAAGGGTATAAAGATAATTATTTAACGGTAATAAGCTTTGTAACACGCTCATTTTTAGAACCATTGGTTAATGAACGAACCGCAACACGCGCCAGGTATAATCCCCCCGAAACATTTTTGTCCAGGTCGGCGGCGACGGTCAGGCGCGGCAATTCTACCCGGTACGAACTCTCCGAAACGGTAAAGCTGGCGCGTTTCAGTTCCAGCCCCGTGACGTCATACACCACCAGCTCGCCTTCCAGGTCGTCGCCCACGCGGTTGTGTGTAAAGAAAAGTGTCGTTCCATCCCGGAACGGATTGGGGTAATTGCTAAACGTTTCGATAACCAACGCTTCACCGTCTGTTACCACAAAATTAATCTGCGCCTGTGCGGGGTTGTTATACGTATCCCAGGCCTTCAGCGTGAGGGTGTGACGGCCGGGGGTCAGGTTGTGCAGCGGGAAGTTCACCCAGCCGCGCGTAAAATCGTTGACATCGGCTTCATAGTAGTCGCTGACTTTGTATATCGTACCATCGTCCAGCACGGCGACCAGCGCGTTGCCGATGCCGTAGTTGGAAATGTTTATGCCGCTGGCGTCGTGCAGCCGCGCCACCAGCGTGGTGGACGGATTGACGATGCCACCGGAGACAAAGGTGGTATCGCCCATATAGAGTGCGATCTGCGGCGGTGTATTGTCGGGCGGAACATTCGGCTCGCTGCCTCCCACCCGGAACGCCGAGGTTGCGCCCGAGGCGTCGCGCAGGTGCTGCGGATCGGAAGCATAGAGGCTCAGTTTACCCGGGCCTATTTCGTACACCAGGTTCTTGGGCACTATGAACGTGAAGGTAAAGGTGCCGTGCTCTACTTTTGCCTTGCCGCGGAACAATGCATTGTCCCACTGTGAAAATGAAAAAGGCGGATCGTTTTTTCCTACGGTGATGTAGGGTGTCGGTTTATCAAAAAGCGTTGCTTCCAGTGTGCCATTGAAGTTGTCGAGCCGGTTGCCGCCGGCGTCGCGCACCTCACCGGTCACTTCTACAGTCGACAAGGCTTTGAGCGTATCGGAGCCGGTGGCGGTCTGGATCGCGGTAACGGCTACATATTGATAGGGCATCGCCAGCGTCATGGACGGATCGGCCAGCAACGAGAAGTTACGATTGCCGACCGCAGCGACGGTATTGTTCTTCGTGAGGCGGTACACCTCTCCGAGGGGCTGATAATAGTTGTCCTGCTTTTGAAACAACGCCTTGTAGAACGCCCGGTTCAGATCGAAGTTCGTCAGCGAGTACACCGGGCGGGCGGTGGTCACCAGGCCGATGGCTCCGCCTTCGGGACGCAACAGGATCTGTTCCGCGCTCGATACCACGACGGGGTCGTCATTGCGTCCAAACTCGCAGGTGGCGGTCACCACAAATGGATATAGTTTATTCTCGAGCGCTTTGACTTCGGTCTCGGTAAAGACGCGCTCGTCTGCCCATACCTGCTCGGAGCCGTGGCCAGTATAATTGATCACCAACGCGCCCTTGTCGAACGTGCGAACGATGTCTTCCGTCATTTCGGGAACCACTTCGCCATTGGGCCGAACGGTTTTGTGATACACTCCCATAAAGATCTTGCGTGTATCGAACTCGGGTTGCAGACTTTCAATCGAGGCGGCCATGTTGTTGGCCTGGAACTGGTGATCGGTTGTAAAATCGTCTACGGTGTTGCCATCGTCGGCCACGAACATGATCTGCTTGCGCCAGCGGTTATAGGACTTTCGGTTGGTGTCGTAGTAGATGATCTTATCGACCGCGACGTTCGCCTCTGCTACCGATTTTACCGGCAGGCGCCCGACGCCGATGTCCAGCGTGTGTACCTGTACGATCTGCTCGCTCCACTGCCCTTCGTCGGGCTCTAAAAAACCGTAGTAGTCGTCTGACGAATAGGTCGCCAGCGGCTCGAGCGAATTACGCGATTCATAGGTAGGCACAAAGTTCGTGTTGCTCACGATGCGGTCTTTATAGTCGTACGACCCTTTACCAAAAAGTAAAAGCGCACGCAGGGTTCCGGGACTTTTGTCATAAATATACTTTACAAAATCCCGGATTGCCGTCACATCCTGGCGGCCGGAAGAGAATTCATTATAAATTTCCTGTGGCGTGACGATTTGAACCGTCCAGTGGCTGTGTGATTCGCGGTGTGCCGCGAGCCGTTGTGCGGCACCTAAAAAATCAGGGTGCGCTACGATGATCAGGTTGGGCGCAGGCATGCCGCGCAGGTTTTGATTGCTTACGCTACCTATAAATTCCGGTGCCGGCGCGGTGGACCGGAAAACAATAAATTCTTTTAGCGTGGTGGTGGAGGTGGAAAAGGATCCGGCCGTTGTTTGCCATGCCGGTGTGTTGGGATCGGTAATATCCCAGACGGTCGTTTGGGTTCCGGCGCCGTCGATCGTAAACGTCGAGGCTGTTTGTCCTACACTTGCGTACGAGCGAAAAACCACCTGGTCTTTGTACAGGGCCAGGGCACGTTCTACCTGCAACAAAAAGAAATCGATATACCCGGTGCCCGTGCCTGTCTTGACATATTGAAATTTCACTTCGTGTGTGGCGCGGCCGCTCACGGACACGCTGCCCAGCGATGCCTGCAGGGTATCCCGGCGATGTATACCCTTGAGGGCATACTGCGAGTCGGGCAGGCCTGCGATGGTTTGCTCTCCCAGCAGTGTGTTGTTCAGGTATACTTTAAAAGAAGTTTGGCTGGTAGACCGCGACATCACGTCCGACACCAGCCGTATGGGTGCGCTCTCGATGATGCCGGGCATGTCTACGGTAATGGTTTGCTCGCCGGCGGTATAAAACGACTCGCCGAACCATTCGCGCCCCGACGACAGCTCGTTGTGCTGGTCCACCTCGTGGTAGGCATAGTCGTCAAACCGGTTTACAACCGGGTAGCTACCGTTCAGGTTCTCCGCCTCGGCCAGGCGTTTGCCGGGGGTATCGCCGACGGTGATGAAATAATAATTGCGCTCGCTGTACAGGTTGCTCTCATAGCGCGTGAACCGCCGCGACGCGTCGGCGCGTTCCAGTGCCGGGCCCTCGGCATAAAAAAGGATGTAATCACCGGAATTAAATACGCCGTCTGCTTCGCCCTGTATAAAGATGGCGCTCTCCACCAGGTCATGGGGCCGGTCGGCGGCATTGGGTTGCGGCAACATACCGCCGGGGTTACCGTGGATGCGAATGTTGCGCGGATCAGTCGACCCGGCAAAGCCCATTTTCCGGAACTGGTCATACGAAATGCGGTAAACACCCCGTGCGGGGACGGCCATTTTATACCAGCTGCCGGATTGCAACACAGACGATTGTGCCGTCAGCAATAAGGGTCCGAGGGCCAGAAGGCCCGCCAGCAAATACCTTATAGAAACGTTTGCGCGCAAGGCTGTGCTATAGGATCGTGAACTAGTTGAACAATACTTTAGCCCCTAACGACATGGCGATGTATAAAAGTATAACCAGGGGCAATGCCGATACCTGAAAAAGTATCAGGAGTAATCCCGTGAGCAACAGGAAAGTAAACCGCAGCTTATTGGTTTTATCGTGCCAGGAGAAGTTTTTGAATTTCAGCGCAAAGATCTCGATGCGCGAGACCAGCAGCAGCGAAAAAACCAGCGTGATGGTCACCAGCAGCCAGGGCTGGTAGAGCCACTCGCCTACCGACGGGGGCAACAACGGCAGCGAGGTGATAAAGATGGTATTGGCGGGCGTGTTGAGTCCTTTGAACGAATCGGTCTGGGTCGTGTCGATGTTAAAGATCGCCAGGCGCATGGCTGAAAAAGCGGCGATGGTAAAGCCGATATACGGCAGGGCTTCGCTGGCGGTGTGTGCACCGATGAGCTTGTACATGACCATGGCCGGTAACACGCCAAAGCTTACGACGTCTGCCAGCGAGTCGAGCTCACGGCCTATGGGCGAGGAGACGTTCAGCCATCGCGCCGCGAAACCGTCGAAGAAGTCGAAGACGCAGGAGGCCCACACAAAATAGGCGGCGGGCACGGGTCGGCCTTCCAGCAGGAAAACAATCCCCAGGCAACCTGAAATAAGATTACAGCAGGTGAGAAAATTCGGCAGGTGTCGGATCATAAAAAAATTAAGGTCGCGGGGATGACACGCCTACAAACGGGTTCGTGCGTTTTTCATACCCAATGGTTGTTTCAGGACCATGCCCCGGATAGACGGTTACATCGTCAGCCAAGGTAAAAAGTTTTTCGTGGATGCTGTGGATCAACGTGTCGAAATTTCCCCCCGGCAGGTCGGTGCGGCCGATGCTGTTGCGGAACAGCACGTCGCCTCCGATCAACACTTTTTGGGCGGCGTGATAAAATGCGACATGCCCGGGCGAGTGGCCGGGTACAAAAAGCACTTGCAGCTGCTGGTTGCCAAATACAAGGTTTTCCCCCTCCTGGAAAAAGGCGTCGGGCTCCGCTTCGGCGTATTGGAAGATGCCGTAGTGGGGTGCGTAGACCTTGACGGACTGCAGCACGGCGGTTTCGGTGGGGTGTATGTACAGCTTTGTTCTGTAGGTCTCTTTCACAAAGGCATTGCCCAACACGTGGTCTACGTGGCAATGCGTATTGAGCAGCATTTTTACCGTCAGCCCGTTCGTCTCAATAAGATCCGCCAGCTCGTAGCGCTCTTCTGCGTCGTAGCAGCCGGGGTCGATGATGACGCATTCTTTTGTTTCATCGGCGAGCACGTAGGTGTTTTCCTGAAGCGGGTTAAAAACAAAAGAATGGATCTGAAGCATGGGCAAAAATAACCGGGAATTTCTCAGAAGGCCAGAGAAATTATTTCCAATTTTAGCACTCGATTTTTGTTCCGTGCAGGCAGTGGATTATATCGTCGTGGGCCAGGGATTGGCCGGCTCGGCCGTGGCAGTACAGCTGCTGCAGCGTAAAAAACGCATCGTCGTAATCGACCAGCCCGCCGGCAACAGCTCGTCGCGCATTGCCGCGGGGTTGTTCAACCCCATTACCGGCAAGAAGATGACAAAAACGTGGCTTGCCGACGCGCTCTTTCCGTACCTCCACGAATATTACCCGGCGGTAGAAGCGCGCACGGCGCGGAAGTTCTTTTTCCCCATGCCGCTGTATCGCCCGTTCCTCTCCATCGAGGAACAGAACGAATGGATGGCCCGGAGCGCCGAGCCGGGATACGGCCCCTACATCGATACCATTCACCAGCGTCCGGCCATACCGGGTATTCACGATCCGTGGGGCGGGTTGATGCTGCGTCAGTGCGGCTACCTCGACACGACCGCCTATATCGAGGCGGTGCGCGGCTGGATCACGGAGGCGGGCACATTGCTGGAGGAGACGTTTGACCCTACGCGTCTGCAGGTGTCGCCGGCGGGTGTGCAATACGGTGCTTACACGGCCCTGGGGATCATCTTTTGTCAGGGTGTGGCAGCGGCCAGGGGTTTTGAATGGCTGCCGGTCAAGCCGCTGAAGGGCGAGACGATCCGCATCAAAACGGGCTTCCAGCACAATGCGATCATCAACCGGGGCGTTTACCTGGTGCCCGGCGCGGGACCCGGCGAGCGGCGTGTGGGGGCTACCTACGATTTCCACGACAGCACCCCTACCACCACCCCCGCGGCCCGGGAAACGCTCGATCAGAAACTGAAGGAACTCGTGGTTTTTCCCTACGACATTACCGGCCAGGACTGGGGCTTCCGACCCACGGTGCCCGACCGGCGCCCCCTGGTGGGCATCCACCCGGAACTGCCGTCCATGGCTGTTTTTACCGGGCTGGGCACGAAGGGTGTAAGCCTGTCGCCGTATTTTTCGGAGGTTTTGATCCGCCGGCTGGAAAATCACACTCCCTTAAACAAAGAGATAGATATTGAACGTTATAAATCATTATATTGAGTTCCCCTAAATGACTATGATGCTGCGCAGAGGTTTACTAGCTGTTTTCTTGATTGTGTTGATCTCCGTTACCGGGTCTGCCCAGCAGGCTAGAGAGGTCTTTGGCAAGAACCGCATTCAATACCGCCAGTTCGACTGGCAATATCTGAGCGGCGAGAACTTTGATATTTACTATTACGATGCCCGCAAGGGCGTTGCCCAGCAAGCGCTGGAATACCTCGAAGGCGAGTTCGATCGCATTACCGACATGATCGACTACCCGCCATACTTCAAAACAAAAGTATTTGTCTACAATTCGCTGGCCGACCTGCGGCAAAGCAACATGGGCCTGAACCGGAACGTGTACAAGGTTGGCGGCGAAACCGAATTCATCAAACCCTATATCGAAGTAGCACACCTCGGCACGGCCCAGGAGTTTAAGGAAGAGCTGTTGTTCCGCATCTCGGACCTGATGGTGAACGAGATGATGTTCGGCGGCAACCTCAAAGACATTTTCCAAAGTTCCATTCTCATGAACCTGCCCGACTGGTTTACGAACGGAGCCTCGCTGTACGTCGCCAAGGGCTGGACGGCCGAGATGGACGACTATATCCGCACGCTGGTGCGCACGCGCAAGGCGAAGCGCGCCACGAAGCTCGGCGGCAAGGAGGGCGCGCTGGTGGGGCAGTCGATCTGGAATTTCATTACGGAGAAGTACGGCAAGAGCAGCATGGCCAACATCCTCAACTATACGCGTGTGACGCGCAACGAGGAGAAGAGTATCATGATCACGCTGGGGATCAGCTTCCGGCAGATGCTGACGGAGTGGCAGCGGTATTATACCGACATGGAGACGGCCACGGCCAAGGTGTATGTCGCGCCCGCCGACTCGCTGCAGTTCAGTCGCCGTCACAACCGCACGACCGAGTTCACCACGGTGAAGCTCAGCCCCGACGGCCGCTACATTGCGTATGCGGAGAACGACCGGGGCCGGTACATTGTAAAAGTACAGTCGCTGGCGAGCGGCAAAGAAAAGACGATCATTTCCGGCGGCAGCAAGGTGATCAACCAACGTGTGGACTACCGCCAGCCGATCATCGCCTGGTCGGATGCCTCCACGCTGGGGGTGATCGGTGTGAAGCGCGGCGAGTATGTATTCTGGCTCTACGACCTGAGCACAAAAACCAAGCAGCCCCGCGCGCTGGAGAAGTTCAGCAACATCCGCAGCCTGCACTTTTCGGACAACGGCCGCCTGATCATTCTCAGCGCCGACTTTGAAGGCAAGAGCGACCTGTTCCTGCTGAGCACGCGCCGCGAGCGTGTACGCCGTCTGACCAACGACCTCTTCGACGATCTCGACCCGAGCTTTATTCCGGGCACGAACCGGATCATTTTCTCTTCCAACCGTACGACCGACTCGCTGCGGGCCAATGCCAAGCCGGAATTCGAGAAGCTCAACAATAACTACAATCTTTTTATCTACGATCTGGACAGCACGTCGGCTACATTGAAGCGTGTAACGAATACGTTGAGCAAGGACATCCTGCCGCTGGCGGCCGACCAGAGCAATGTATACTACCTCAGCGACCAGCGCGGCATCGTCAACCTGTTTAAATACAACCAGGCGACGGGCATTTACTCGCAGGTGACCAACTTCGACACCAGCATCAAAGACTACGACCTGAACCTCAGCACGGGCACGATGGCGATGGTGGCCATGACGGAGAAACAACGGCAGCACATTTTTGTAGACCGGAGCTTCGATGTAAACCGCCAGGTATTTACGCCGGCCACTCGCCGCAAGGAGCTTCAGCAAGCGCGCGTGATCCGCGAGAAGCGCAAACAGGAGAGCAACAAGAACATGAGCATCAAAGACCTGCTCAATGCGCGCCTGAAGGAAGCCAACAAGGAGAAAGATAGCGTGGCGACGGACACGGTGACGGTACCGCCTGCCGACACGGTGAAGGTGCCCGCGCCTGCCGATACGGTAAAGGTGCCGGCCGACACGGTCAAGCGCCCGGCGCCCGAGCTGAAACCGGGCGAGGTCAATACAGATGATTATACGTTCGACGGCCAGCCGATCAACAACACGGTAGAAACGCCGGCACCGGCCCCGGAGAAGAAACCCGAGGTTGTCAACACCGACAACTATGTATTTGAAGACGAGGCGGTCAAACAAACGCAGCCGGCGGAGTCGTTCATGAACCGCTACATGAAAGCGCGCGACCGGCGACGCGTTACGGGTCCGTTCCCGTACGAGTCGAAGTTCAGCGCAGACAACGTGGTGACGTCGCTGGTGGTGGACCAGCTACGGGGTGTGGGCCTGCTGCTCGAAACGCAGATGAACGACATGCTGGAGAACTACCGGTTCTATGGCGGCATCCTGGCACCGATCGACCTGCGCGGCGGCGATGTATATGCCGAGTTTCAATACCTGCCGGCGAAGATCGACTTCAGCGCCCGCTTTGACAGAAAGGCTATTCGCTGGGAAACGGTCACGAACGACGACATCAACAACAGCACGGACTATAAATATACCATGCACCGCCTGGAGATCGGCGCATCGCTGCCGATCACGGACCGCCTGCGGGTAACGGTAAAACCGTTCGGCGCGGTAACGCGTACCGCCGACCTTGGCCTTGCCGACTATCCTTCGGCCGAGCCCGTCACCGAGCCGATCAATAACTACTATGGTGGTGTGCGGTCAGAGCTCGTGTACGACAACTCTGTCTCTACGGGCCTCAACCTCATCGAGGGTTCGCGCGGCAAGGTCAGCTTCCAGCACTACCAGGGCCTCAGCAACAAAGCCCTGAGCTTTAGCCAGGTGTCGGTCGACCTGCGTCACTACCAGCCTATCTACAAGGAAATCGTGCTGGCGCTGCGCGCTTTTGGCGGCTCGTTCTTTGGCAAATCGCCGAAGCTGTACATGCTCGGCGGTATGGATAACTGGCTCTTTAACGACTCCCGTTATACCGGCCGCACCAGCAAAGGCCAGCCCAACCCGCTCTCGTCGGTCGACCTGAACCGCGACGGTGTTGCAGACCCGAACCCGGATCTGCTCTTCCTCGAGTATGCTACCAGCCTGCGGGGTTTTGATTACGGTACACTCTTTGGCAACAGTGTGCTGTTGTTCAATGCCGAGCTGCGTGTGCCCCTGATCCGGGCGCTGGTGAACGGGCCGATCTCGTCGAACTTCCTGCGTCACATGCAGCTGACGGCGTTTTACGACATGGGTACGAGTTGGTCGGGCAAGCCGCCCTTCTCGTCCAACAACAGCGTAAGCTATACTGTTGTACAGGGCGGCCCCTTTGAAGCCGAAATCAAGAATTACCTGAACCCGTGGCTGTATAGCTACGGCACGGGGCTGCGCACCATGTTCCTGGGGTATTATGTGAAGTGCGACCTGGCCTGGCCAGTCGAAAATTACAAGGTACGCGACCCGCAATTTTACGTAACGCTCGGGTTCGACTTCTGACAGACATTTCTCTATCTTGCACAAGATTTGGGTGCGGCATGACTCATCATGCCGCCCTTTTTAATTTTTGACCCCTATGATAAAATCCATGACAGGCTTTGGCCAGTCGGCATTCGATGACGGCCAACGGCAGATCAACGTGGAAATAAAAAGCCTCAACTCCAAGTTCCTGGACCTGAACCTGCGGCTGCCCAAGCTGTTCTCCGAAAAGGAGATCGAGCTCAGGAACCTGGTGAGCGAAAAGCTCGAGCGGGGCAAGGTCTCTATTACCGTGGAGTATCAACGCTATGGCGATACCACCCTAAAGCAGACCTATAACGAAGCGCTGTTTGCCGCGTACTACGGCGAGCTCAAGAAGCTGGCCGACCGTGTGGTGGCGCCGTACGACAACCTGTTTCAACTGGCCCTCTCCTCGCCCGATGTTATTCAAAGCTCTTTAAAAGAAGAGGGCAACGACGAAGAGTGGAATACCATTCGCACACTCCTGAACGATGCCATGCAGAAGTGCGATCAATTTCGCAAGGCCGAGGGCGATGTGCTGGGCAAGATGTTAAAAGAGTGTTGCACCACGATCGGCGAAGAGCTGAAGAAAGTGGAGGCGCTCGACCCCAAGCGCGTGCAGCGCATCCGTGAGAAGCTGAAGGGAAATGTCGACGCTTTTTTTGGCGAAGAAGGATATGACACCAACCGGCTGGAGCAGGAGATCATCTTTTACGTCGAGAAGCTGGACATCAACGAAGAGAAAGTCCGCCTCCGTTCTCACCTGAACTATTTTATACAAATCCTACAGGAGGCTCAGTCCAACGGTAAGAAGCTGGGCTTTATCTCGCAGGAGATCGGCCGCGAGATCAATACCATCGGCTCGAAAGCCAACGATGCCGACATTCAAAAGCACGTGGTGGTGATGAAGGAGGAGCTGGAGAAGATCAAGGAACAATTAAATAACGTGCTCTGACAGGGAGGGTATCAGTTTTCCTGGAACCCTACTTCGCCGTAGGGCTTGGTGATGACATAGTCTGAAAGATCTTGTTTGGCGTCGAGCCCTGTGCCGTAGATCACGTCTTCCTGCTGCTTGATGGTGACGAACTGTTCGGTAAAGATCTTCTGGTCGGCCGGTTTCCAGAATAGCTCTTCGGTGTTGAGCTGCTCGTTCTTGGCGATGTTCTTAACTTCTACCTTGCCGCGTCCGCGCCATTGATTCTGTTCTTTGAAGAAGTAGGCATTGTTCGCCTTTAGGGTAGACTCCAGCGTGCCTTCTTCGGTATAAAACTCCAGGTAGATGCCTTTCGGGAATTCGCGGTCGCCGTTCAAAAACTCGTACACTACGGCTGCCTGCATTTTTACTTTGATGCGGTCATTTTCGGTGTAGAACATTTCCATGTTCTCTACTTCGCGCAACGGGCCTTTGTATTCCACAGGCTCTTTCGCCTCCGGCTGGTCGCAGGCGATGAGTAACGTTGCTATAAACACTATGGACAGGTATCGCATCATCTATAAAATCAAAAGGCCATAACGCTACGGCCTTTCGTGTTATCGTTCTATCGAAAAAGGCGCTTAGTCAAACTTACGCTTGATAAACCAGGTATCATTAAAAGTTATGCCAAAGTAGATCTTGACGTAGTTTTCTTCCAGGTCATTTTTTGCACGATCGCCACGGCGGCCCACTTTGCACGCCAGGTTGAGGTTTGACCGGCCGGCCGGCAACGACATGCCCACGCTGACGCCGTAGTCTTTTAAGGCGTTGCCACCGGGCAGGAAGGGATATTGTTCCAGGCTGACCCCACCGCGGTAGGTGATGCGCTTCAGGTAGCTGCCCAGCGCCACGGGATCGGGGGTGATCTCGCCGCCCAATGCTGCACGCCACGACTTGCCGAGGCCTTCATCGTCTGCGTTAACGCTCTCGAAATCCGACCAGTCCTGGTATGTAAACTCGGTCGCGAGGCTCCACTTCAGTCCGCGGCTCAATGCCACGCCTACCGTAAGCGAGGAGGGGATCTTGATGCTGCCACGAACGCTTGACAGCGGATAAATATCGGACGTATCGCCGGCAAGTGACACGCCATAAAAGCGCTCTCTCATTTTGCCGCCCAGCGAGGTGGCCAGGTTATAGACCACGCCGGCGCTGAACCGGTAGTTTTTGCCCCAGAGGGAGTCGCGGCTGAACGAATAGCCCACGCCGAAATTAAAGTCCGAGACGGTTGTCTTTTGTTCGTGCGTCACCACGGTAGAGGTGCCTTCCAACACATCGGTGGTGAGGTTTTCGATCGGCCCGAAAATGTAAGACGCCCGCAGGCCCACACTCATTTCTTTGTTGATGCGCACGCCGTTGGACCAGTAGAGCTGGGTAAGCCCGCCGTTTGCCGACTCGGTGATCCGCGCTTTGCGGTCATTGTCGTGTGTGAATGTCGTGTCGTATCCAAAGGAGTAGTCGACGTTGGTATAGGGCATCAGCCCGATGGAGGTTGTCCATTTGTTTGTCTTGATGGGAAAGGCGGTCACCAGGTAGCTCATGTTGCCGCCGGTGGTCTTTTCGCTCAACTCATTGTTGCGGATCTTGCGTTGCTCGTAGACCATCCCCGCCTCGAACGAGGTGAGGCTGTTGAACACCAGCAGGGCGGGGTTTTGGTTGTTGATGTACCAGAATTGCGGTTGGGCTACGCCGGTGCCCGCTCCCTGATTGTGGATGAGCGAACTGCCATAGGTATCTCCAATGCCAAAGTTGGTGAAGGGTGAGCTTGCTGCCTGACCCCAAACATCTGCGGACGCGACGACAACAATACCCAGAAAAAGAATCTTTCTAATGACTGACATTATAGATCAAAATGCTGTTTAATCCGCTGAGAACCAGTTCAGGGCTCGCAAATATGGACGCTTTAAGTTTGTTTTCAAAAAATAGGGCGTCGCCCCCGCACAAAATCACCTGCAAACCCTGAAATTTCTCCTGGTAGCGACGAATTATGCCGTCAACTTCTTCCAGAAGGCCATAAATCACGCCGCTTTGCATGCAGGTTTCGGTGCTGTTGCCGATCAACTCGACCGAGCCCGTTGCCTGCACTAACGGCAAACGGGCGGTAAACGTATGCATGGCTTCGAACCGCATGTTCAGGCCGGGCGAAATTCCGCCGCCGTGATACGCCCCGGTACGGTCCAGAAAATCGTACGTGATGCACGTGCCGGCGTCAATCACCAGGCACGGGGCGTCTGGAAACATCTGCTGCGCACCGCAAACACCTGCCAGCCGGTCCACCCCGAGCGTATGCGGTGTGGCATACAGGTTGCGGATGGGCAAGGGCAACGAATGGTGCAGCACAAATTTCTGTTGGGCTGTTGTCCAGCCCGCCACGCGGGCGGCATCGGCATTTACCGAGCTTATGATGAAGTGAACCGCCGGAAAGTTTTGTAGAAACTGTTGCAAGGCTTCTTCTTCGCGAAATATGCGTTTCTCTTTCAGGACCGTCCCTTCAAATATCCCCACCTTGGCTGATGAGTTCCCGTAATCAACCACTATATTCATGCCGTTTGAAAATTTACAGTTTTGGCCGCGATGCCGTCTGACCACTTCAAAAGTATGGATTCAAAGAACAACTCTACAAAAGATGTGTATAAAGTCCTCGGCCTGATGTCGGGCACATCCCTCGACGGTCTGGACCTGGCCTGCTGTACGTTTAAACGAACCGCCGCCGGCTGGACCTTTTCCATTTTGCAGGCGGAGACGCTGAAATACACGCCGGCCTGGCAAAAGACGCTGGCCACGGCCCACGCATGCCTGGGCGAAGACCTCGTGGCCCTCGATGTTGCCTACGGTCATTTCCTGGGGCAGGCTTGCCGCACGTTCCTCGGCAAGCATAAGCTCAACGTAGATTTTATTGCATCGCATGGCCACACGGTGTTTCACCAGCCCGGCCAACCCGGCAAGGGCTTTACGTTCCAGCTCGGCAGCGGACAGGCCCTGTATGCCGCCGCGGAGAAACCTGTGATCTACGACTTCCGCAGCCTGGACGTGCTGTACGGTGGGCAGGGTGCACCGCTCGTGCCCGTAGGAGATAAGCATCTTTTTCATGAATACGATGTATGCCTCAACCTGGGCGGCATTGCCAATTTATCGCTGGATGTAAAGGGCAAGCGCCTGGCGTGGGATGCCGCGTTTGTAAACATGGGCCTGAATTACCTGGCGGGCAAAGCCGGGAAGGCTTATGATGCGGGTGGTGCCCTGGCGGCACAGGGCGAGCTGCATGCAGGCCTTTTAAAGTCTTTATCAAAAGCGTATGCGCCGCTGCGGGCGAAAAAACCTTCGCTCGGCCGTGAGATCTTTGAGAAAAAATTCCAGCCGCTGCTCGACAAAGACACGATCCCCCTACACGACCGCCTGCATACTTTTACGGTTGCGGCCGCGCGCGAAGTGGGTGATGCCATTCTGAGCAGTGTGGGCAACCGCGTTCCCTCGGTGCTCTGCACGGGGGGCGGTGCTTTCAATCACTTCTTTATGAGCTGCCTGCTGGATCATTGCGGCGATCGCGCGTCGTTGATCATTCCGGATGAAACGGTGGTCAAGTTTAAAGAAGCACTGGTCTTTGCTTTCCTGGGGGTGCTGCGCAGCCGCAACGAAGTCAACTGTCTGAAGTCGGTTACGCTGGCATCGCGCGATAGCTCCTCGGGACTGATCGTCGGCGCGGTATAGGCGCGGCGGCGATTATATACTATATCTATGGGTGTTTCAAGATGCACATTCCGTGCGTGCTTTATTTTGAAGCTCGGTGTCAAACGCGTAAACTCGCAGCTCCTAAACTGAAGCCCTTTTCCCATGAAAGAACTCTTACAGAAATTTGAGAATAAGCGCCCCGAGATTGTCTTTGAATGGAAAGACAGTGAGACCGAAGCAGAAGGTTGGGTAGTGATCAACTCGCTGCGCGGTGGCGCCGCCGGCGGCGGTACACGCATGCGCAAAGGCCTTGACAAACGCGAGGTAGAGTCGCTGGCCAAAACCATGGAGGTAAAGTTTACGGTGTCGGGCCCGCCCATCGGCGGTGCGAAGTCGGGGATCAATTTCGATCCCAACGATCCGCGCAAGGCAGGCGTGCTGCAACGGTGGTATGCTTCGGTGATGCCGCTGTTGAAATATTATTACGGCACGGGAGGCGATCTGAACGTGGACGAGATCCACGAGGTCATTCCGATCACAGAAGATGTGGGCATCTGGCATCCGCAGGAGGGTGTATTTACGGGACACTATAAACCCTCTGAAGCGCAAAAGGTGAACCGCATCGGGCAGTTGCGCCAGGGCGTGGTAAAAGTTATCGAAGACGAACGGTTCACGCCTTCGTTAAAAAAGAAATATACTGTTGCCGATATGTGCACGGGCTATGGCGTGGCGCAGGCGGTCAAACATTATTATGAGCTGTGGGGCGGCCAGGTGCGTGAGAAGCGTGCCGTGGTACAGGGTTGGGGTAACGTGGGCGCGGCAGCGGGCTTTTACCTGGCGCAGATGGGTGTGAAGGTGGTAGGGATCCTTACGCACGAGGGCGGCCTGATCAACCAGGATGGTTTTACGCTGGAGGAGATCCGCCAGCTTGTGATCAACCGCAATGGTAACAGGCTGGTGTCGCCGGATTTGTTGCCGTTTGATGTTGCCAATACGAAGATCTGGGATCTTGCTTTCGAGATCTTTATACCGGCGGCGGCTTCGCGTTTGATCACGCGCGAGCAGGTAGACCGCATGATGGCGTCGCGCCTGGAAGTTTTCTCTTGCGGCGCGAATGTGCCGTTTGCCGATCCGGAAATTTTCTTTGGCCCTACCGGGCTATACGCCGATCAAAAATTCTCTGTCCTGCCGGACTTTATTGCGAACTGCGGTATGGCGCGGGTGTTTGCTTACTTTATGGAGAATGAGGTGAAGATGGATGATGCGGCGATCTTTGAGGATATTGCTTCTATTATTCGGAGGGCGTTGGAGAAGACGTATGCGGTGAACAAGGAGAAGACGGGGATTGCGCAGGCTTCGTTTCAGCTTTCGTTGGAGCAGTTGGTGGCGATTTAATATGCGCTGGTACTCGAATGCTCTACGCCGGTCAGGAGACCGGCACAATGCTGGGCACAACCCGATAGCTATCGGGTCTCCGCTTCGCTCAGACTCGCGCCAGATGCTACATGTGTAGGGGCTTCGCCCCTACTACCTCAAACTTATTTTGCGTGCTGCACCCTTGCGTTTGAAACTGATGTCCGTAACGACTGCCACTCACGCGCTAGTCTGTATTATGGGTGGGGCTGTCGAGGATGCGGAGCTCTACGAGCTCGGGTAACGTCTTGTTCATTTTGATGATGCGGACCATGTAGCCGTCGAGCTCGAACTCTTCGCCTTCGCGGAGGTCGAAGGGTTTGTGCTGGAGGAGCAGGCCGGCCAGGGTGTCGTAGTCTTCGGATTCTTCGAAGGGGACGTCCAGCTCTTTGTTGATGTCGTGGATCGGTGATGTGGCAATGACCTGGAAGGTGTTGCCCGTTTGCGTTACGATCTGTGCTTCGTGGTCGTGCTCGTCCTGGATCTCGCCTACCAGCTCTTCGATGATGTCTTCCATGGTCACGATGCCGATGGTGCCGCCGTATTCGCTGATCACGACGGACATCTGGATTTTCTTGCGCTGGAATTCGCGGAGCAGATGATCGATCGGTTTGTTTTCCGTTACGAGGTAGGGCGGGTGGCAGATCTCCAACAAGGTTTTGTTGGTCTTGTTGATGTAGTGCTGAACGATGTCTTTGCCGGTGACGATGCCTTTGATGTCGTCCAGGCTGGTGTCGTAGATGGGATAGCGCGAGTAGCCTTCCTTCAGCACGATCTGCAGGGCCTGGTCCAGCGTAGCGGTGACGTTGATGGCCGAGATCTTGATGCGGGGCACCATGACCTGTTTTACAATGCGGTCGTCGAAGTCAAATACGTTTTGGATCAGCTCACGCTCGCTGCTTTCGATCGCTCCGCCCTCTTCGCTTTCGGCGATGATGAGCTTTAATTCTTCTTCGGAGTGGATCTCGTCTTGTTCGTGTATGGGTTTGATACCAAAGAGCTTCAGCACCAGGTTGGCAAAGCCGTTCAGCAACGCGATGGCGGGCTTACAAATAAAATAAAAGATGCGCAGCGGTAAAGATACCGCCAGCGTTGTGGACGTGGGATAGCGAATGGCCAGTGACTTGGGCGCCAGCTCGCCAAACACGATATGCAGTACGGTGAGCGTGGCGAACGCTACGGGTACGGAAATGCGATGCGCCAGGGCCGCGTCGAGCGGCAGGCCAAAGGCGTCCATGACATTGATGATAATGCGTGATACCACATCTTCGCCTACCCAGCCGAGGCCGAGACTGGCGAGTGTGATCCCTAATTGCGTAGCGGCCAGAAAGCCGTCGAGGTTGTCGATGATGATCTGTGCAGCGGCCTTCCGCGCGTTGCCGGCTTGTATGGCAATTTGGGAAGAACGGACTTTAACGATGGCAAATTCGGCTGCAACGAAAAAACCATTCAGAAACACCAGGAAAAGTGTTAAGAGAATATCAAACGTCATAATGAACGCTAAAACCTCAAAGTTAACGGTTTTGTGCCGCTTTTTTGAGCATGCCGGTGATTGGCGCCCAGCCACCGTGTCGGCACCCGGGCAAAAAGCCCTTATTCGGGATAATAAGGCATTTTAAGACGCTAAAATCGGCAAAAAATAACACCGGCTGCAGGTGCCCCGATGTCCTAAAAACGATGTTTTACCTTAAAAATCAGGATTGATAAACGTGAATCCGGTATTTCTTACAGGGGTCAAGAAAAGATCGGTGTTACACCAAAAAAATCACCGGACCCACCCCAGTCTGGGCGGCATCCGGTGATGATAGTATGCTATCGAAAATTACTTCAGGCCGAAGAGCTCTTCGTTCAGCACGTTCAGTGCTTTCTCTTTATAGCTCTTGTCGACCAGTACGGTTACGTTGTTGGGGCTACCGCCGCAGCAAACCATGCGCACCGGTATTTCCGCCAGGGCATCGAATACTTTATTCAGCATTCCTTTCTGCTCGGTAATCTTATTGCCCACGATACAGATGATCGTCTGATCTTTATCTACTTCGATGGTGCCGAACTTCTTCAGCTCTGCTTCGATGGACGACAGGTGTGTATCGTTGTCGATCGTGAGTGATACCGATACCTCTGCCGTGGTGATCATATCGATCGATGTCTTGTGGTTTTCAAACACTTCAAACACACGACGCAGGAAGCCATAGGCCATCAGCATGCGCGACGACTTGATGTTGATGGCGGTGATGCCATCTTTCGCGGCAATGGCTTTGAACGATCCTTCGGTGCCTTTGCTGGTAATGATGGTACCAAAGGCTTTTTCGTCCATGGTGTTTTTCAACCGCACGGGTACGTTGTACTTCTGTGCGGGTACGATGGTAGACGGATGCAATATCTTTGCGCCGAAGTATGCGAGCTCGGAAGCTTCGTCGAAGGTGAGCTCGGAGATGGGCACGGTCTTCTTCACGACGCGGGGGTCGTTGTTGTGCATGCCGTCTATGTCGGTCCAGATCTGGATCTCTTCGGCCCGGATGGCGGCTCCTACCAGCGATGCGGTATAGTCGCTACCGCCGCGTTTCAGGTTGTCGATCTCATTGCGGTGGTTGCGGCAGATATAGCCTTGTGTAATGATGATCTCGACGTTGGTCAGCGAGCTCACGAGCGGCTTCAGGCGGTCGGAGATCTTTTCCAGCTCGGGCTCTTCGTTCTCGTCTATCGACATGAAGTATAACGCGGGCAGCAGGCGTGCGCTGATCTTGCGTTCCTGCAGGTGCTGGTAGAACAGCTCGGTGGAGATGAGCTCGCCTTGCGCCAGCAGCTCGCGGTAGCTCTTGTTGTCGAACTGACCGGCGGCCAGCAGACGGATGAAGATAAAGAAGCGGCTTACGATCTCCTGGCCGATGGCCTGGAAGCCTTCGCTGCTGTACAGTTCCTTGATGAATGCCTGGTAATGATTTTCCAACCCTACGATCACCTCCTCGGCCTTGGCCTTCTGACCTAACAACAGATGGTCGCCGATGGCTACCAGGGAGTTTGTCGTGCCCGATAAAGCCGATAGTACAACGATCTTCTTACCGGATACGCTTAATACGAGGTCCGCAATTTTTTTCATGCGTTCAGGCTTCCCTACTGAGGTGCCTCCGAATTTCATTACAAGCATAAGGACTGCATTTTGTTAAAGCGCGCAAATATAACACGTGATAAAACGACAATCGACATCCAGCAGGCTCTTTTTCAACCCGTTACAAGCGAAAGGGCGTTCGTAAGCCCGGGTTTTGTGGGCAAAAAAAAGAAGGCCTTCCGCGGGGAAGGCCTTCCAAACCATTTACTATGTTAAACTAACTTCTCAAGATTATTTCTTGTCGTTCACTTCTTCGTATTCGACATCCGATACATTGTCGGCTGCGTTGTTCGAAGCGTTGCCGCCCGGTGCGCCTGCGCCAGGGCCTGCGTTCGGACCGCCGCTGGACTGCTGATACATTTCGGTAGAAGCTGTTTGCCATGCAGCGTTCAGTGCGTTCACACCGTTTTCGATCGCTGCGAGGTCTTGCGACTTGTGTGCTTCTTTCAGCTTCTCGAGCGCGCTGTTGATCGCGGCCTTGTTGCTGTCGGAGAGTTTGTCTCCGTATTCCTTCAGTTGGTTCTCTGTCTGGAATATCAGCGAGTCGGCCTGGTTGATCTTCTCGGCGCGTTCTTTCGTCTTCTTATCGGCATCGGCATTGGCTTGTGCCTCTTGCTTCATCTTGTTGATCTCGGCATCGGTCAGGCCGGAAGATGCTTCGATGCGGATCTTCTGCTCTTTGTTCGTGCCTTTATCTTTTGCCGATACGTGCAGGATACCGTTGGCGTCGATGTCGAACGTTACTTCGATCTGCGGGATGCCGCGGGGTGCCGGCGGAATATCGGAGAGGTGGAAGCGGCCGATGGTGCGGTTGTCTTTCGCCATCGGGCGTTCGCCCTGCAGTACGTGGATCTCTACCGAAGGCTGGTTGTCCGCCGCGGTGGAGAATGTCTCGGACTTCTTCGACGGGATGGTCGTGTTCGACTCGATCAGTCGGGTCATCACACCACCCAAAGTTTCGATACCCAGCGACAGCGGGGTTACGTCGAGCAACAGTACGTCTTTTACTTCACCGGTCAATACACCGCCCTGGATCGCCGCGCCTACGGCTACTACTTCGTCGGGGTTAACGCCTTTGGAAGGCTTCTTGCCGAAGAACTTTTCTACTTCCTCCACGATGCGGGGAATGCGGGTAGAACCCCCTACCAGGATGACTTCGTCGATCTCGGATACATTCACACCGGCGTCTTTTACCGCAAGGCGGCAAGGCTCCAGCGTTCTGCGCACCAGGTCGTCTACCAGCTGCTCGAACTTCGCACGGCTGAGCTTCTTCACCAGGTGTTTCGGCACACCGTCTACCGATGTGATATAGGGCAGGTTGATCTCCGTCTCTTGTGAGCTTGAAAGCTCGATTTTTGCTTTCTCGGCAGCTTCTTTCAAACGCTGCAGGGCCATCGGGTCTTTGCGCAGGTCGACGTTCTCTTCGTTTTTGAATTCGTCGGCCAGCCAGTTCATGACACGCATATCGAAGTCGTCACCGCCGAGGTGTACATCACCGTTGGTTGATTTTACTTCAAATACACCGTCGCCAAGCTCGAGGATGGAGATATCGAATGTACCCCCGCCCAAGTCATAGACGGCGATCTTCATGTCGTGGTTCTTCTTATCCAAACCGTACGCCAGCGCGGCCGCTGTAGGCTCGTTGATGATGCGTTTTACATCCAGCCCTGCGATCTGACCGGCTTCTTTAGTAGCCTGACGCTCGGCGTCGTTGAAGTATGCAGGTACGGTGATAACGGCCTCTGATACGGACGTGCCCAGGTAATCTTCCGCGGTGCTCTTCATTTTTTGCAAAATCATCGCCGAGATCTCCTGCGGTGTGTAGAGGCGGTCGCCGATACGTACCCGTACCGTGTTGTTGTTGCCACCTTCTACCTGGTACGATACCATTTTCTTTTCGCCTGTCACCTCGTCAAACTTCTTACCCATGAAGCGTTTGATCGAAGAAACTGTATTGTGAGGATTGGTAATAGCCTGGCGTTTAGCAGGATCACCTACTTTGCGTTCGCCCTTACCGTTATCCAGGAAAGCGACTATAGAAGGTGTGGTTCTTCTACCCTCGCTGTTGGCGATCACCACCGGTTCGCTGCCTTCCATGACAGCTACGCACGAGTTGGTGGTTCCTAAGTCTATTCCAATAATCTTTCCCATGATATTATCTTTCTTGTTGTTTTTAAGGTTGTATAAGCCCCTTCTTCAATGCTTATGCCAACCCATTTTTCATCGCAAAAAATGACACAATGACAGGTCCATTCCTGCTACTGCGACCATGAAGTGGGCGTTCTGTCCCAGCGGTGTCCTTTCAGCGCCTGACGCACCTTTTCTGGCAGTGCCTGGCCGTCGCTTGTTCCGATGTTGGCCTCTACGTTACGGATTTTCCGCATTCCGGGGATGATGGTGTGCACGTCGTCGTTGCCCAGAATGAACCGCAATGCCATCTCGGCCATGGTCATGCCCGGGGGGATCAGCGGCCGCAACGCTTCGGCGTGGTCGACGCTGGCGTTAAGGTTTTCGGGCACAAAGTAGGTGGACCGCCAATCGTCGGCCGGGAAGACGGTCTCTTTGGTGAGCATGCCCGTGAGGGTGCCTTCGTCAAACGGCACGCGGGCTATGACGCCGATGCCCAACTGGCGGCACAACGGGAAGAGGTTGTCTTCGGGCGCCTGGTCGAAAATGTTATAAATGACCTGTACCGAATCGATCAGGCCGGTGCGGAGTGTATTCAATACGTTGTCGGGCTCCCAGCGGTTTACGCTCACACCAAAGTGTTTCACTTTGCCTTCGCGCTTCAGCTTCTCGACGGCGTTCTTCCAGTCGTCATGGCCGGCCCAACCGTCTTCCCACACGTGAAATTGCTGAAGGTCGATGC
The DNA here is from genome assembly GCF_018598185.1 of Dawidia soli. GTDB lineage: Bacteria > Bacteroidota > Bacteroidia > Cytophagales > Cyclobacteriaceae > Ohtaekwangia > Ohtaekwangia soli. Next base: position 13,008 of record NZ_JAHESC010000056.1, on the reverse strand, counting down.
TGTCGACGCCGAGATTTTTCAGGCTCTTTTCGGTGTATTCGACAATGTGCGAGGCCGGAAAACACTCTTCCAGGGTGAATGTCGGGCGGGAGGGCCAGGTAAAATTTTTGGCGGGGATCTTGGTGGCTACGTACAGCCGCTTGTCCGCATGCTGTTTTAAAATATCGGCCAGGATGTTCTCGCTTTTGCCGTTGCCATAGGCCCAGGCGGTGTCGAAAAAGTTGCAGCCCAACTCGATGGCCCGGCTGAGCGACTGCATGACTTCTTTCATATCAGAGCCGGACCAGCCTGCGAGGCCCCACATGCCGTAACCGATCTCACTTACCGACCAGTTGGTGCGGCCAAACGTTCTATACTTCATAGGTTAAAGATTTTGCTTCAAAATAGCATTTTCACGTTTCTTTCCCGCGGTATCTTATACGCAGTTTTCTCCTACCTTTGCCTCCCGAATTATCACTGCATGAGCTTAGAACAGGAAATAGCCAAACGCCGAACTTTTGGTATTATCAGTCACCCGGATGCCGGCAAAACCACGTTGACCGAAAAACTGCTGCTCTTTGGTGGCGCCATTCAAAAGGCCGGTGCCGTGAAATCGAGCAAGATCAAGGACCATGCGCGGTCGGACTGGATGGAGATCGAGAAGCAACGCGGGATCTCGGTGGCCACGTCGGTGATGGGTTTTAACTACGAGGATGTCAAGATCAACCTGCTGGACACCCCGGGTCACCAGGACTTTGCCGAGGACACCTACCGTACGCTGACGGCGGTGGACAGTGTGATCATGGTGATCGACTGTGTGAAGGGCGTGGAGATTCAGACGGAGAAGCTGATGGAGGTGTGCCGCATGCGCAGCACGCCTGTGATCTGTTTTATCAACAAGCTGGACCGCGAGGGCCGCGACCCGTTCGAGCTGCTGGACGAGATCGAAGAAAAGCTCAGCATCAAGGTGCGCCCGCTCAGCTGGCCCATCAGCATGGGGAAAACCTTTAAAGGCGTGTACAGCCTGTACGAAAAAAGCCTCCACCTCTTTACACCCAGCAAAACAACGGTGGAAGAGGGCATCGAAGTAAAAGACATTACGGACTCGCTGGTGGACGACTACGTCGGTGAAAGCAATGCCCGCCAGCTGCGCGCGGACATCGAGCTGATCGAAGGCGTGTACCCCGACTTTGATGTAAACGAATATTTGAACGGCCGGGTGGCGCCGGTGTTTTTTGGCAGCGCCGTAAACAATTTCGGTGTAAAAGAATTGCTGGATGCATTCATCCGACTGGCGCCGCAGCCTGTACCCCGCGAAACATCGGTGCGGATCGTCGAGCCGGAAGAGAAAAAGTTCTCGGGCTTTATTTTCAAGATCCACGCCAACATGGATCCCAAGCACCGTAACCGTATCGCCTTCCTGCGCATCTGCTCGGGCAAGTTCGAACGCGGTAACAATTACTTCCACGTGCGCCAGGACAAGAGCCTGCGGTTTTCGAACGCCACGGCATTCATGGCGCAGGACCGTGAGACAGTAGAGGAGGCGTGGCCCGGCGACATCGTAGGGATCTTTGATACGGGCAACCTCAAGATCGGCGATACGCTGACCGAGGGCGAGAAGCTGATGTATACCGGGATCCCGAGCTTCTCTCCGGAGATCTTTAAGGAAGTCGTAAACATGGACGCCATGAAGACCAAGCAGCTGGAGAAGGGTTTGCTGCAGTTGATGGAAGAAGGTGTGGCGCAGCTGTTCACGTATGAGCTGGGTAAACGCAAAGTGGTAGGCGTTGTGGGCGCGCTGCAGTTCGAGGTCATTCAGTTCCGTCTGAAGAACGAGTATAATGCCACGGTACAATTCGTGCCGCAGAATATCTATAAGGCTTGCTGGATCAGCAGCAAGAATCCGCAGAAGCTGGCCGAGTTTATCGAGTCGAAGCAGCGGCACATTGCCCGCGACAAAGACGACAAGCTGGTCTTTATGGCCGAGTCGCGTGGCTGGCTGCAGATGGTGCAAGACAACTTCCCCGACATCGAGTTCCACTTCACGTCCGAGTTCTAGTACCCCTGCGCCGGTATGCAAGAGCCCTTCGACGTTCTCTATGAAGACAACCACTTGTTGATCGTCAACAAGCGGTCGGGCATATTGGTGCAAGGCGACGCGACGGGCGACACGCCGCTGGTCGATCTCTGCAAGGCCTATATCAAAGACAAATACGACAAACCGGGCGCGGTATTCCTGGGCGTGGTCCACCGGCTGGACAGGCCTGTTAGCGGTGTCGTTGTACTAGCGCGTACTTCCAAGTCGTTAGAGCGCATGAACGAGCTGTTCCGGATGCGCGAGACGGAGAAAATATACTGGGCGATCGTGGGCCAGAAGCCGCCGGAGCAGCAGGGAACGCTGGTGCATTGGCTGCAGAAGGACGAGAAGAAAAATAAAACCACGGCTTATCGCAAGGAAACACCGGGCGCGCTGCGCTCGGAGCTTCATTACCAGGTACTGGCAAGCGCGGCGGGACACTGGCTGCTGGAGGTACACCCGATCACGGGACGGCCGCACCAGATACGTGTGCAACTGGCCAGTATGGGGTGTGTCATTGCCGGCGATGTGAAGTACGGCGCCGGCCAGCCGAATGCCGACGGCAGCATTTGCCTGCACGCGCGTAAGCTGACGTTTGTACACCCGGTAAAGAAGGAGCCGGTATCGTGTGAGGCGCCGATACCCGACATGGAATTGTGGAGATATTTCCGCTAAATTTAACCGTTATGAATAACAGTTCGTGGATTGAAAAACTCAGACAACGCTGGCAACTCGGCAGTATCTTTCAGGTGGTGGTCGTGTTACTGGTGTTTACCTGCACGGGCTTTACGATCGCATTTTTAAAGAAGCCTTTACTGCGATTCCTGTTTGGCGAGGAGGCGGCAAGCTCTGTCCTGGCCGCGATCCTGTACTATATTTTTGTCCTTCCGCTCTATAACGTCGTGCTTTTGGCGTATGGCTTTTTGTTCGGTCAATTCGACTTCTTCTGGAAATTCGAGAAGCGGTTCCTTGGCAGGATATTTTCCGGCTTCCGGAAAACAAAAAAGTAAGAAGCCTTATGAGAAATTATCTATTCCTGGTAGCGGCAGCGCTGCTTTTTGCGGCATGCTCTTCGCCCCGGTATGTCTATCATTTTGATCATTATGATTATAACAGTGGCCGGAAGGCCCACGCTCCGCTTCTGATCGTCGCCGAAACGCAACCGGTCAGCCCCTTGTCTTTAGACGAAAGCACCCTGGTTGCCAGCAGCGAGGCCACGCCTGTTGTGCTGGCCGAGCCCACCGCACAGGCGCCCGCCGTCACGCCGGCCGAGCAGGCCGCTTCCAACCTTTCCAAACGATACAAGGCTATGTCGAAGGACGAGAAACGGGAGTTTCGCCGGGAGATCAAAAGCCAAGTGAAGGCTTATGTAAAAGCTGTAAAAGCCGGTGATAAGGGTGCTGCGGAAAAGGCCGTGCAGGTAATGGACAATGACCTGAAGCTGGCGATCATCTTTGGTGCTGTCGGTTTGACCCTTACGTTGTTCGGAGGGGTGAACGAGGCTTTCTGGATCCTGGGGGTGATCTCGATCGTGATCGGTGTCGTCTTCCTGATCAAATGGCTGGTGCGGCAGTAGCGTTATGCGTGTGCTTATGCCACGACGCTGTCTGCCAGCAGGATCACTTTGTTCTTCAACACTTCTACCACTCCGCCGGTAACGGCGATCTGGTGCGCACCTTCTTTACCTTTATACTCTACCGTGCCTGCTTTGAGCAAGCTGATGAGGGGTGCATGGTGATCCATCACCTGGAAGGAACCATCGGCACCAGGAAAGGTGGCGATGCTCACTTCGCCTTCAAATATCTTTTTCTCGGGAGTTAATATTTCCAGATGCATCTGTATCGGGTTAAAGGTTACAGGTACAGCGTTGCTTGGTAGCCGTACCTGAAACCTGAAATGAATATTATCCTCTGGCTTCGGCCATCATCTTCTCGCCTTTTTCTACGGCTTGTTCGATGCTGCCTACCAGGTTGAAGGCCATCTCGGGCAGGTGGTCGTAGTGACCGTCCATGATGCCATTGAAGCCTTTAATAGTATCCTTAATATCTACGAGTACGCCTTTCAAACCGGTAAAGGCTTCTGCCACGTGGAAGGGCTGTGACAGGAAGCGTTGCACGCGGCGGGCGCGGGTCACGACCAGCTTGTCTTCGTCGCTAAGCTCGTCCATGCCGAGGATGGCGATGATGTCTTGCAGTTCCTTATAGCGCTGCAGGATGCTCTTTACACGTTGGGCGGTGTTGTAGTGCTCGTCGCCTACGATCTCCGGACGGAGAATGCGTGAGGTTGAGTCCAGCGGGTCTACGGCGGGGTAGATACCCAGCTCGGAGATCTTACGGCTCAATACGGTCGTGGCATCCAAGTGGGCAAAGGTCGTGGCCGGCGCGGGGTCGGTCAAGTCGTCGGCCGGTACGTATACGGCCTGTACTGACGTGATGGAACCGTTTTTCGTCGACGTGATACGTTCCTGCATGGCACCCATTTCGGTTGCCAGGGTAGGCTGATATCCTACGGCGGAAGGCATACGACCGAGGAGGGCGGATACTTCAGAGCCTGCTTGTGTGAAGCGGAAGATGTTGTCTACGAAGAACAGGATGTCGCGGCCTTTTCCTTTGCCATCGCCGTCGCGGAAGTACTCTGCTACGGTCAGCCCTGACAGGGCCACGCGGGCGCGGGCTCCCGGGGGTTCGTTCATCTGTCCGAACACGAAGGTTGCCTTCGAGTCTGCCAGGCTTTTTTCGTCTACTTTCGAAAGGTCCCAACCACCGGCATGCAGTGACTTGGTAAATTCTTCGCCGTAGTTTACGATGCCTGCTTCGATCATCTCGCGCAGCAGGTCGTTTCCTTCGCGGGTTCTTTCACCCACACCGGCAAATACAGAAAGGCCTGAGTATGCTTTTGCAATGTTGTTGATCAGCTCCTGGATCAATACGGTCTTGCCTACACCGGCACCACCGAACAGACCGATCTTACCACCTTTTGCGTAGGGCTCGATCAGGTCGATCACTTTGATACCTGTAAACAGTACTTCGGTTGCTGTGGAAAGATCCTCAAAACGGGGAGCCGGCCGGTGAATGGGCAGAGACTGAGCACCCTTGGGTTGCTTGATCCCGTCAATGGCATCACCTATCACGTTAAAAAGACGGCCTTTAATATCCTCACCCACTGGTACGCGGATCGGCGAACCGGTATCCTCTACTTTCATGCCCCGCACGAGACCTTCGGTTCCTTCCATGGAGATGGTACGAACGCGGTCTTCGCCCAGGTGCTGCTGGCACTCCAAAACGACTTTGGTTCCATCAGCTTTTGTTACTAAAAGGGAATCCAGGATGTTGGGTAACTTTGCCCCTTCGCCATCAAAGGCGACGTCTACGACCGGGCCAATTACCTGGGTGATCTTTCCAATATTTGCCATTGTTTGTTGTTTTCGAATTCAGGGTCTGAAAATCGACCGCAAAAGTAGCCGTTTGAGCAAGAAGAACAAAGAGCGCCGGTCGAATTATTACGCCTTTTTAAGCCCCCGGCTGCGGGCGTTGCGCAAAGCTCTCGGGGGCGGCATTCAACACGATTCGGAAGGTAGTGCCCTGATTCTCTTCCGAGCTTTTTACGAAGATCTTGCCGTTGTGATAGGTGTCGATAATGCGCCGGGCCAGCGTCAGGCCCAGGCCCCAGCCCCGTTTTTTAGTAGTAAATCCAGGCCGGAACACCATATTGATCTTAGACCGGGGGATGCCCTTGCCGGTGTCAGATACGTCGATAAAGACTTTGCCTTCGTTGCCGCGCAGGATCTTGATGGCAATGGTACCGGAGTTGCCCATCGCGTCTACCGCATTTTTACAGAGGTTTTCAATGACCCATTCGAAAAGCGGTACGTGCACATCGGCGTCAATGTGATCGGATAACGTGAATACCTCGATGCGCACTTTGGCAGAAACACGTGGGCGGAGGTAATTTACGACATTGTTGACCAACGAGACGATGTTCTCGCGTTTGAGCGTGGGCACGGAACCGATGCTGGAAAACCGTTCGGTCACGATCCGCAGTTTGTATACATCTTTCTCCAGCTCTTCCACCACGCCCTTCTGTTTTACCCCGGGGTCTTCGCGCAGGAGCTCTACCCAGGCCATCAACGACGACAGGGGTGTGCCCAGCTGGTGCGCTGTCTCTTTTGCCAGGCCTACCCACACGCGGTTTTGCTCGGCGGCTTTGGAGTAGCTGAAGGCCAGGTAGGAAATGAAGGCAAAGATGGCGATGACGGACAACTGGATATAGGGATAGGCGATGAGCTGTATGAGCAGGAATGAATTCTTATAGTAAATATATTGTACACCAAACACCTCGCCTGTCTGGGAGTCGCGCAACGTGACGGTGATGGGCTCGTAGGTGGTCTTCATGGTTTCCATGGCGTCGGCCAGGAAGGCATCCTTGCGCTCGGAGGACCAAGGCTCCTCCAGGTCGAGGTTGCGGTATGACAATACATTGCCTTTCTCGTCGGCCAGGATGATGGGGATCGAGTTGTTCTGGAAGAGGATCTCCTGCGCGATGAAGTTTACGTCGCCGCCGGTATCGTCTTCGTTGGCGGTATATTCTATTGCCTTGGCGTATAGTTGTACCTGCTGTCGCTCGCGCTCCTTGAGCTGGTCTACGAGTATTTTGGTATAATAGATGGACCCTCCACTGATCAGGATGGCGACGCCCAGTACGATCCACTTGGCAGCGGAGTTGTTCTGATAAAATGCCAGTCCCGGTATTGAAGGCTTTTTGCTCATGCTAGTTTCGCATCATAAACCACTTCATCAGCACGCGGTAGTTCACTTTGGCACCGTGCATGAGAATGCCGATGCGGTAGACCCTGCCCGCGGCCCAGGTGGTAAATATAAAGCCTATGATCAGCAATCCCTGCGATAATAGCAACTGCCACCACGGCACGCCGAAGCCGAGCCGGCCGATCATGGTGATGGGTGCTGTAAAGGGTATGATCGACAGCCACACACTGATCGCGCTATCGTGGTCTTCTAACACAAAGGCAAACAGGCTGAGGTAGGCGATCAGCATGGGGATGGTGATCGGGAACATAAACTGCTGGGCTTCGGCCGGGCTGTCGACGGCGGCTCCCACGGCGGCAAAGAGTGCGCCGTAGAGCAGGTAGCCTCCGAGGAAGTAAAACAGGAAATTAAAAATGACATACGTCAGCGGGATCTGGTCCCAAACCTTCATAAACGAAGCGACGGCGTAGTCTTGTGCCGCGGCACTCTCCGGGTATTGCCGGCCGACCTCTTCCATCATTTGTTGCTGCGGCATGGATACTCCAAAGTAGGTCAGCAACGTGGTGGAGACGACGGTGATCAAGACGATCCAGATCAGGAACTGCAGCAAACCCACGGATGCCAGGCCGAGGATCTTTCCCATCATCAACTGGAAAGGCCGGACCGACGATACGATGATCTCGACCACCTTGCTGGATTTCTCTTCAATGACGCCCTGCATGATCTGCGCGCCATAGATAAAGATGAACATATACATCAGGATGCCACAGGCCATGCCCATCCCAAACAGGATGCTGGAGTCGGAAGCCTCTTCATGTCCGCCTTCCGTTACCGTGATGGCTTCGATCGACACGTCTGTTTTAAGCTCATCCAGTAATTTCTGATTGACCTTCATCTGTTCCATCTTTACATCGCGGATGCGGTTCTCGAGCATTTGCTCCAGGCTGGCGATGTCCGAGGGGCTGAGGTTTACTTTGCCATACAACGTGATCCCTGCCGGCCGCATCACGTCCAGCTTCGGGATGTGCAGCAGTGTTCCCACGACATTGGAGTCGGCATCCAGTAACATACGGGCCTGTTGGAAGGTACCGGGAAAGGGTTTGAAGCGAAACACCGATGTATCGGGCACAAACAAACCGCTTTCATCCACATACTGGATCTCCTGTTTTTCGGCGTGGCGTTTTTGCTCCACGGAAAAGTACATCATAAGCCCCATCAGCAACGGGAAGATGAGCGGAATGAGGATCGTTGCGATCAGGAACGAGCGTTTTTGTACGCGGGTGAGAAACTCGCGTTTCATGATGAGCCAAATCTTATTCATGGTTTCCTCCTTTCACCAACGTGATAAAGATCTCGCTCATGGTCGGTATCTTTTCGATAAAGCTATGCACTTCTGTTACCTGGATCAGGTCGCGGAGCAGCTGGTTGGGGCCGCTGTCGTCATGTACGGCGATCACTGTTTTATAGAAATTATCTTCCACGACGCGCTGTTGGATCAACCGGTACTTTGCGGCATCCAGCGCAAACGGGCCGCGGTGCTCAACGGTGTAGGTATGGGTGCGATAAGTTTCTTTTACCTGCCGTTTGGATCCCTCCAGGATCTTTTTGGATCGATCGATCAGGACGATGTGGTCGCACAGGTCTTCTACCGTTTCCATGCGGTGTGTGGAGAAAATGATCGTGCAGCCTTTGTCTTTCAGCTCGAGGATCTCTTTGGTGATCAGCTGTGCATTGATGGGATCGAAGCCTGAAAAGGGCTCGTCTAATATGATGAGGCGCGGCTCGTGCATGACGGTGCTGATAAATTGCACCTTTTGCGCCATGCCTTTACTGAGGTCTTCTACTTTTTTATTCCACCAGTCTTTGATCTCGAATTTTGTGATCCACGCTTTGCTGCGGGCGATGGCCTCCTGGCGGCTGAGGCCTTTGAGCTGCGCAAAGTAGATGAGTTGTTCTCCCACGCGCATTTTTTTATACAGGCCCCGCTCTTCGGGCAGGTAGCCGATCGTGCCGATGTGTTTTTCCTGCAGCCGTTCTCCAAACAGGGTAATGGTGCCCTGGTCTGCCTGGATGATCTGGTTGATGATGCGAATGAGGGTGGTCTTTCCGGCTCCGTTGGGGCCTAACAACCCGAAGATGGTCTGCGCGGGAATGGCCAGGCTTACGCGGTCCAGTGCCAGGTGCTGCGAATATCGTTTTGTTACCTCGTGGGCAATGAGCGCTTCCAATGATTCATGGTGGTTTGTTGGTCGATTAGTATCGGCCTACAAGATAAAATTACCAGGAGGGAAAAAAAATAAAAGCCCTGACGGGCGACATCTCCTACTTGGGATCTTTTACTTCTGCTTCTTTAAACACGATGCTGCCCATGGATACATCGAGGTCGAAGGTCAGGCCACCCTGGGGGTCTTTGCTATACGAGGCGTTGGCAAAGGTATTTTCTTTGATCTTGACCAGGCTGCCGGGCATCTTGACGCTGCACAGCCACGAGTCGTGGATCTTTACCAACACGGGGGTTTCATCGGTGGGCATCAGGATCAGCAGGTTGCCGGCGCCTACGCTGCCCTTGACGGTATTGTGCACCAGGGGCTTGTTGCTGAAATCAAGTGTTACATTTCCGAAGCCCACGTCGGCCTGTACAAAGTGCGTGCGCGACAGGTTCAGGTTTTTGACGTTAACAGAGCCCAGGTCTACCTTCACGATGAAGGTATCCATATCGATCTGGTTTTCCAGTGACGAGTTGTAGCCTACGTTTACGTTGGCACTGCCCGAGCTTATCTTCAATTTTTTTATGGCCAGACCGGAGAGGTCTACGTTGGCATTGCCCACGCCGTATTTCAGTTCCAGCAGGTACGGCTTCATGTCTGTCAGGTACATTTTCCACAGTTTGTCGCCGCCGCCTTCCGTACTGCCAAAAAAATGGGTGGAGATCGATTCTCCCAGGGAGCTGGACTGGCTGTCTTCCAGGTTGAGCTGTACCTCGCAGGTCTTGCCTTTGATCTCTTTCCGGAAGTTGTGTGCGTATTCGGTTTCGGTCTGATTGCTGAAAACGTTGAGGATTTCGGGATTTTGGCTGGGTTTGATGTAGCAATTGCCGCTGTTGGCCTGCAGGCTCAAGCGCACGCTTTCGCACGACTGGGTGTCTTCGACCGTGAATTGTTTCTTAATCTGGCCGAAAACGATCCCGCCAAGCGCAACTCCGCAACATGTTAGCCAAATCTTTCTACGCATGGTGAATTATTACGGTCCTGCTCTCCACAGGTTACACGGCTGTAAGTTTAAACAATAAATAAAACGAAAAACCCTCGTTCAGGTACGTCTTCAGCGTATTAAACGAGGGTTTTCAAGGAGATGGCGAAATTTAACTGAAGTATTCCTTCATTCTTTCGAAAAATCCTTTTTCGTTGGCATCGGGGTGCGGTTGAAAATTCGGCGCACTGCGCAGGCTTTCCAATTTTGCCTTTTCGTCGGGCGTCAATTTCTTGGGAATCCACACGTTTACGTAGATCAGCTGGTCGCCGGTTTCATAGCCATTGACGTCTTTTAGGCCTTTGCCGCGTAACCGCAATATTTTGCCACTTTGGGTGCCGGGATCGATCTTGATCTTCACCTTGCCGCTGACAGACGGAACTTCTACCGAGGTGCCCAGCGCTGCGTCTACGACACTGATGTATAATTCGTAGATCAGGTTATTGCCGTCGCGTTTCAGTTGTTTGTCTTCCTGTTCTTCGATGAGGATGAGCAGGTCGCCGGCTACGCCGCCGGGGGCCTCGTTGCCTTTGCCGGACATGGCCAGCTGCATGCCTTCGCCAACACCGGCCGGGATCTTTACCGACAGGATCTCTTCCTTCGACACGAGTCCGGAGCTATCTACGCCGGCGGGGCGTTTGTCTATGATCTGGCCGCTGCCGTCACAGGTAGAACAGGTCGTGGCCGAGACCATCTGGCCCAGCATGGTGTTTACGACCTTTTTGATCTGGCCACTGCCGTTGCAGGTGGTGCACGTCTTGAACGTTACGCCTTCGGCCCGCACCAGGCGGTTCACTTTTATTTTCTTTTCTACGCCCGCGGCGATCTCTTCCAGCGAGAGCTTCAGCTTGATGCGCAGGTTGGAACCTTTGCGCTGACGACGTCCACCGCCTCCGCCACCAAAGAAGCTATCAAAGGGGCTGCCACCGCCGAAAATATCTCCAAACTGGCTGAAGATATCTTCCATGTTCATGTTGTGGCCGCCATAGCCGCCTCCGCCGTTAGCACCGGCGTGGCCGAAGCGATCGTAGCGGGCGCGTTTATCGGCATCGCTGAGGACTTCATAGGCCTCGGCGGCTTCTTTAAATTTTTCTTCTGCCTCTTTGTTACCGGGGTTCTTATCCGGGTGAAATTGAATGGCTACTTTGCGGTATGCCTTCTTGATCTCTTCCGGTGTAGCGGTTTTGCTTACGCCCAGTATTTCGTAAAAATCTCTCTTGGTAGACATGTAAGTAAATATGAATTAGCTCCCGACCACCACTTTGGCAAACCGGATAACTTTATCGTTTTGTAAATATCCTTTCTCGACAACATCCACGATCTTGCCTTTCAGCTTTTCGTCGGGGGCGGGAATTTGTGTAATGGCTTCGTGCACGTCGACATTGAACTCCGAGCCGGGGCCAAGCTCCATTACTTTTACTCCATACTGCTCGAGCACTTTCTTGAATTTATTATAGATCAGGAAGAAGCCTTCCAGCTCTTTGTCATTGCGATCTTTGAAAGATTTTTCGGCGCGCTCGAAGTCGTCGGCCACGGGCAGCAGTGATTTGATCAGCGTTTCGTTGGCGGACGAGATCATTTCGATCTTTTCTTTGGCGGTTCTGCGACGGAAGTTTTCGAATTCGGAATACAGGCGGATGTATTTATCCTTCTGCTCGGCCAGCTCGGCCTGCAGTTTTACAAGGCCGCCGTTTTCGTCGCCGCCTTTCAGATCCTCCTCCGCATTGTCAGCTCCTTTTACGGCATCTGCCATTTCTACTGTATTGTCGGAGATCGTCTCCTTATTTTGGTTGAGTTCTTCGCGTTGGTCCTTATTTTCTTGCTGCATGGTAACTACAAATTGATGAAGGGGCAAATGTCAACAATTTTGCCAAAGCTGCCGCATGCCAAACTGGCATTCCTACCGCGCGGTCACTAAAAGCTGTGGCGGGCAGGGGAATTGGGGGAATTTTCGTGGGAAAAGGGGTTGGAGAAGCGGGTGAGCATGGGGCTGCAAAAATAATTTGTGTGAAGGTCCAGGAGTCGGAGACTCCTTCCATCGGTGCACGAACACTGCCGGGCACATCCCGATGGCTATCGGGACACCCTCCCTACGGTCGGGAGACTCGCGCCAGGTGCCTATGGTGGGGCTTAATGTAATTGTGACCAGATCAGGTCTTTGAGCTCGGTGAGGCCCTGGTTGGTGATGGCGGAGATGAATACGGCGGGCAGGTCGGCGGGGAGCTCGCGTTTCATTTCGGTTTTGAGCTCTTCGTCGAGCATGTCTGATTTCGAGACGGCCAGGATGCGCTTTTTGTCGAGTAGCTCGGGGTTGTATTTGCGCAGCTCGTTTAACAGGATGTCGTATTCTGTCTGAATGTTGCTGGCATCGGCGGGGATCATAAACAGCAGGAGCGAATTGCGTTCGATGTGGCGGAGGAAACGAATGCCCAGACCTTTCCCCTCGGCGGCGCCTTCGATGATGCCAGGTATGTCGGCCATGACGAACGAACGACCCTCGCGGTAGGAGACAACGCCCAGGTTGGGCGTAAGTGTTGTGAAGGGATAATCGCCGATCTTCGGTTTGGCGGCCGACACGACGGACAGCAAAGTGGACTTACCGGCGTTGGGGAAGCCTACCAGGCCGACATCGGCCAGCAGCTTCAGCTCGAGGATGATCCACTCTTCTAAGCCCGGCTCGCCCGGTTGCGCATGCTGCGGCGCCTGGTGTGTGGAGGTTGCAAAAAAGGCATTGCCTTTGCCTCCACGGCCACCGGGTGTCAATACGAATTCCTGACCGTCTTCGGTAATTTCGCAGCGGATCTGTCCGGTCTCGGCGTCGCGGGCGAGGGGGGGGCGGGGGGCGGGGGGGGGGGGGGGGGGGGGCGGGGGGCGGGGGGGCGGGCGCGGGGGGCCCGGCGGAGCGTGTCTGGCGGGGGCGGGCGGGGGGGAGTTTTATTG
>NZ_JAHESC010000055.1 GCF_018598185.1 Dawidia soli | reverse complement strand
CGAGACTGGTGGAGATGGCGGGGGGGGAGAAGGTGGGGGCGAAGGCGGCGGTGGGGGCGGTCAGGGCTGGCAGTGCGATTGCAAGACATGCTGCGGGACGACGCTGACGGTGCCACGCATTCCATCGCGCGACGGTAGTCCGGTAGAATATCTTCTGGAACAATACCAGGGATCCATACGACAGCGTGAGCTACTCTCAGCACAGATCAACAGCAAATTGCAAGAGCTCAGGCTGAATACGATCAGCCAGGCACGCCTGGCGAATCTTTCGGCAACCTCTGCTGCGCAGCAGAACGACAACGTGCTGCAGGCAGGCAGTTATCTGTTCAAAAAGGCGACGTTGCAAAGAGACATTGTAAGCACGCAAAACAGGTTGTCGAGCCTGGATAACTATATCAACCAGCTTCAGCCGCTCGTGGCCCTTGTTAATGCAACAGGCAATAAAAACACGACAGAAGCGATCGCGTTGGCCAATAGCATTCTGAATGGCATCGGGCAGACCGCAGACTTTACTTGCAAGACCTTGTTCTTCCAGGCCTGCTACCTCTCGGTAGAAGACTATCTAAAGAATCAGGCAACGCCGACGACCGACCAGGTTATCTTCGATCTGAGCGCCATAACCGATGGATATTCAAAAACCATACACCCGTTATGGCGGCCGGATACAACCTATGCCATATCGATCAAGACAAAAGACGAGGTGACAGTACCAGAGAGGTCATCGGCTAACAGGGTCTATGAGCGTTACTTCCATTGTGGGTTCCGAACAAAAGGCCCGGTAGGCCATTTCCACTCCTATGTTCAGAAATACCAGGCGCTGAAACAGGCAGACCGTGAAGATGAATTTCAACTGGCTACACTGCGGCCCTATATCGACTATGCCAAATCGTACCCTAATGCCGACGGAAGGCTGACCAATGCCAAGCCGCTCTTTTTTGATGAGCCCAAGCTATACCTGTTCTACAAGTTCGCCTACCTCTACAACATGTATGGCAACTTTGATGGGTATAATGGCAACGCGGCAACGAATGGTAGCCTGAAGGTATTGATCAAAGACCCGGTAGAGCCACCAGGCGCTGATTCTGAACAGATCATCGAACAGACGGGCGTAGGCTTTGTGACCAACACAATATCGGTACGACAGCCGGATCTATCCTTCTTCAACAACCTTACGCGCGGCAGTACCTGTGTTCAGGTGGTGCCCATAAACCCGATCGGGATCAATACCGCTGTGGACCCGGGTCCGCTGAAACCTCAGAAACTGTATTCCGCCATTTTCCTGGCGCGGTATAACGGCAAAGACGAAGAAGTGCACCGGTTCGTATTTCAAACCTCCCGGTATGCTGATTTCGATGGACAGGTTAACAGCTACAAGCTTTATGATGACAAGGGCGTTTTCCTGCGTAACGCTGTGTATGACACCCTGGGTAAACCTTTCAGCGGATCACAACTCTCAAAAGCAGCGCAACTGCTGACCAACACATTGCCGGATACAGATCCGCTCTTCAATACGTACCAGGACCCATACGATCTGTTGATGACCGGTATTTTTGAAATGCCCGCATTGCCTCCGGCCGTAACGATGGAAGTGAATATTATACGTAACACTTCCGACAGCACAATTATGGGCCTGTTGATACGGAACCCTGAACCGCTTAACGATCCCAAAATACCGGCTTCGATTTTGGCAGGGAGCGTGACATTATCGGTGAACGGCGGTCCGGTGGCTGATCACAGGGCGATCTTCTCGAAAGACAATACCCAAGTGTTTATCAGCAACGTTCCGTTAAACCTTGTTGCAGGGCCGGTAGTCTTCACATTCCGCTATTATCAATTTAATGGTGCCGAATATCAGGAGTTGAATAGTGTATCGGTAAACCTGACTATTTGATACAGTAGAAAAGTATAGTAAAAGAGTACATAAAAATATCGATTATGACGCTGTCACAGCAAGACATTATTTCAGGAAGAGCGAGGATACAGTCGCCATACCTATACATTCAGGCGGCGGGCTCGGATGGAACTGATCATTCCGCGCCAGGTGTGCACCTGCGCTGGGACTTCCTTCGGACACTCGGCGACAACCACCTGCCCAAAGGATCGCTGGCAAATCCTGGCGGCCCTTTCGCGGCAGCCGGGGGATTCAATAAACCCAATGATTTTGTTACGGTACTTCGCGCACCTTATGATACGACGTATCCGGCAACCCTTGACCTGCGAAGTCAGGATCCCAGTACGATATTGGAGAGCGGCGCCGCACGGAGCTGGCGATTCAACACCACGGTATACAGCCTTCCGGAAGGTGAACTAGTAACAGTAGTACTCCGGTTCGCGGACGTAGCGGCGTATGACGCTGTCAGAGCTACCGTTAACCCCACCACGAATGCGCTGGATTTTATCGAAGCCTACACCGGCGTGCTGGAGGTAGAGGTGCTGAACAATCTCGCGTTTGCCATTACATGGGTCATGGAGCAACCTGAGGCTGCCCCCGTCGGACAGTTGCGGGTAGAAACCGTGTCTGCGGAAGAAAATCTGGCAACCTCTGCAGTATACCTTTCCACCAGAAAGACTTTTCCGATAACAGGCAAGCAAAACAGCGCCTCTTCTTCAAGACCCATCGCTGAGCAAGTGGTCCAGCTGGACCAGGAGGGGCTTGTGGACGCGAAGAAAGTCTACGGTGAGAACATGCGGTATGCCCGGTTTGACTACACACAGTGTTTTCCGGTGGTCATCAAGGTGGAAACCTACCGTCATTTTATACAGGGAAAAAATACCCGTGGCCAGTGGACTGCCGTTCGCGAAGATTTTGCATTGTCGCTAAATGACACCGACGTATTCCGGAGGCTGCAAGATGCTTCTTATTCCATCAATCGGGCATGGCCCAAATACGTCGGAGCCAACCCGGCGACGGGCCGTTTTACCGTGAATGTGCCCAATTACGTTGACCGTTGGATTACGAAGGGGCCGGGTGAAGAAGGCCTGAAAGATCTGGTGATGCAATATCTTGACCTGAGCCGCAACCCCAATAACCCGACCGGCATAAGAGTTATCCACCCGGAACGGGACCCGAATGATCCGTTTGACCAGGATACAGAAGAAGACTACGAGTTTGAAGCGCCACCGGCACCGGAAGAGGCCGGCGGTGTTGACGAAGGAGCAACTAGTATTGACAGTCTTTCAATGATCAAGTTGATCGCTTCCGATTATCATGTTGCCCGTATGTTTGGTTTCGGTCATATTGACGGTAGCGTGGGAGAAGGCGATGAAAAATACGTCTACCTGGCCCTGTACGAAACACGGGCTTCATTGGAGCCGGGACAGGCAGCAAGCACGGTTATTCATGCGTCTATGACATTGCCTACGGGCAGACAGGACCAGCGCCTCCCGGTAACTACCATGTTAAAGCCGCTAAGCTTTGGACTAAAATCATTGAACGGCAGCACACGGACCATCACAAATGAAGAAGGCTATATTCCCAACGCGGCGGTTCGTATCATAAACCTGCATATCGACCCGATCGTAGCGGATACGGCAGTTGGGCCTTTCTATGAAAGCGCAGAAACATTCGCGACGGCCGATACCACGCTCCCGATTTGTTATGGCGTAAAATACAAAGCTGTGGATGAGCCCGACTGGCGTGTACCCGAGCTAAGCAATGACCCCGAGTACCAGGATGAAGCGGGTGTGAACGAAACAGTACCCTTGACCATTGAGACCTCCGACTATGAAGAGGTAGACGAAGCCAAGGTATATGTGCACACCGAAGAGGAACAGGGTCGACATCAATATGCCGTCTACGGCATCAACTGGTTTTCGCGTGCCTCGGGGCTGAGCAATATAGAAGAGACCGAGACCACGTTCTCGCTGGCAGATATAGCCACGCTGCTGCCTCCCTTAAACTTCGCCGTGCAGCTTGTTCAACAGGAAGACCCGCCGGTACTGACCACGGTAAACGAGCAGGCAATGCTCCAGT
Organism: Dawidia soli; assembly: GCF_018598185.1. Taxonomy (GTDB): domain Bacteria; phylum Bacteroidota; class Bacteroidia; order Cytophagales; family Cyclobacteriaceae; genus Ohtaekwangia; species Ohtaekwangia soli. Next base: position 39,064 of record NZ_JAHESC010000055.1, on the reverse strand, counting down.
CCATGATCACGGCCAATCCATCAGGTGACCATACACTCATCCGGATAACGTTTGACTGGACGCATGCGCACAGCATCGCCCATCAGTGGGCAAATAAGGTGCAATTGTTCTTTCGGCAGAATCCCGTCCGGGTCGTACGCGGCGAAATCAAGAGCATTACTGAAATCTCGGCTGATATGGTTGAGATCAGGACCATCGGGTTCTCGGCGTACAGCTCCACCGAAATACAAACCTTTAATGCGCGCGTTGTGGCGGGTGACGAACCCCGGTTTAAGGGTAGCATTTTTGTGTCTGACCAGAACCAATACATCGTAGACAAAGTAGAGCAATCCAATGTTCAGGAAGAAGGCTCTGTTTTCACCATCAGGAAAATCGTACAAGGGTCCGCACAGGATGTCGATAACAACGATGGCTTTATCATCACCGACGATTTTATCTCGCCGGCGGTGGGAGATCGTTTCTTCGTAACCGAGAATCTTGGCGAAGCCGCAAACTGGACGGATGTTGCTCCGACCACGGCACAGCCCCTGGCAAAGGAGATCAGTGTCGTAAAATTCAGTGAGCACCAGGAGCAGGTAACCGAGTATGACGGTTCGATCACCACGCTCAATATTGGTGGGATTTACGATACGGCTACTGTAACAGAGTTGCCGGACGTCGATGAAAATGGAACTCCCATACCGGGTTCGGTAACCGGCATCTATGAAATAACATTCGCCGGTTTTGTACTGGCCGACCATCCCGATGCCGATATTGATTGGTATCGTGGGGTGGCGCGGGTGCCACTGGCATCGTCGGCCAGCGAGAAAAAAGTGCTCACCGTAATTGATATCGGCGCGCAGGGCGGCTTCCTGAAGATCCTGGCCACTGACCCCGAAGGAGCGGGCGCGGCAGAGACCATCCAAACCGGTACGGGCATTCAGGTTAATTTTCACCCGGGCTACCGTGTCTATCTGAAAGCTCAGGCAGGTGTGCTCACCAAATCAACGACGTTACCCGCCACCGGGCAGCGCATAAAGCAAACGTTAATGGGCGGACGCTCGGTCGATACCACCTTGGGGGCTGTGTCATCTGTCTCTACAGCATCTGTTTTGCTCGCTCGCGAGATCATTGTTCCGGTAGCACCCGGCCAGCCTACCGGCGCGGTGTTTGCGACCCGTCCGGATTTTTATGGCAAGGCTACCTATACATTCGACACAACAGTAAACACCGAAGGAGGAAGAAAACCGCTGGCGTTGGTTTTTTACCGTGCGAATGAACGCGCCATACTCGACACACTTTATATGCCCGCCACGGTACGAGCCATTCTTACCGCGCTCGAAGCGCTGCCGCCGGAAGACGCGGCATTTTACTTCGACCGTTTCCGCGACCTTATAAAGGTTACCCTGGCGGGGGATGGAAAGTTTAAGGAATATGTACCCGGCGGCTATCGCTTTCCGAATCCCGACAATAACAACTATATAATTCCGGATCCTGATCCCACGCACCCGGCCGTGAGGCCATTCGCACAGGCTCCCAACCCGGGAACGATCGTCAGCACGGTGAGGGCCGCCATAGAAGGTTCCTTCTTTCCGCTGACCGAGCAGCCTGTACTGTATTCTGCGATCCGCTCGGGCAGAAAAACGGTTAACCGGAGACCGGTGATCCGCAATAACAACGGAGAATACCTGCTTCCCACAGATCCCTTGTATGACCCTGCGCCCATGGCCGTCGTACTGCCCGCAAGCAATACGGTACGGTTTACGGATTATACACTTGACGGATCTTCCAGGAACATCTATTTCTACTTCGTTCGTGAGCTGAATGATCTCTTTCAGTTCAGCGCTCCGAGCCCGGCGCTGGGGCCGGTACGCCTGATCAACACCTTCCCACCGGAAGCACCCGGGATAAAAAAGGTGACCACACAGGTAGAAGATGCCTTGCTACAATCCAGCACGGGCGTGCGTGTAGAGCTGAACGCGTACCTGCCTGCAGAAAATATCCGAAAGGTTCAATTGTACAGAGCAACCAGCATACAGGACGCAAGCTCGGTAAGAACCATGACCCTCGCGGCCGACGTAACAGTCGACCAGGGCAGTACAACCATTGTGGATGAGTTTAATGACCTGGACATCGTTCCGTACGGCGACCCGCTTTTTTATCGGGTAGTGGCATTGCGCGAGATCCTGAACGAAGGAGAGGACGTTGAGTATGTGCCGTCACTGCCTTCGAAAACGGTAATGGCGTCTGTTATTGATGTAGTTAATCCGGTGGCCCCTGCGTTAAACGCAGTTATAGGAGTAGATACAGGTACCACCCTGGAAGACGTAACACTAACCTGGAACAGGACAACCTACAACGGTACATACTATCTCTATAAGATGACGGAGACAGGCAACTGGTACAAGATCTATGAGACAAGCTCAAACGAAGAGACTATAGCATACGAGTTGCCGGAAAGCCTTCTTAAGATCGACAATGAGGGCAGAAGGATCTATCACCGCTTTAAGGTTGACGTAGAAAACTCCTCAGGTCTCCTGAACTTGGAAGAAGCACCTTTGACTGTATAGCAAATGAGCGTATAACGAAAATGATATATTGATTATGGCATTTATATATCCAATCCATTTTTCAGGTACACGCTGGCGGGTAACCGACGGCGATGTGTATGTGAGCTATCTGGGCAGCAACCTGTCCGGTAACGGGAGTCCGAAAAAGCCGTACAAGACCATTCAACAGGCGGTGAACGCGGCGCTTACCGGCGCCAGGATCGTAATCGGAACAGGCACCTACACCGAAGCCGTAAACGGGCAAGGCAAAGGCTGCAGGCTGGTAGCCGACGGCACAGTGCTGATGAGCGGAACAGCGTCAGCAACGGCATTCATGAATCTGGGTGCTAACGGATCGCTGCAGGATATTTCGATCTCGGGTTATCAGGCCGCGGTGAATGGCGTGGTAAAAGAGCTGGTCGGATGTTCACTCCGCTCGCCGCTGACGGCATTTACAGGTACCCTGAAACAGACCCTCCTTTTGAATACCACGCTCGCCGGCAGCGCACCGGTACGACTGATCAATTGTACATTGGTGGGTGTGAGCAACCCGTCGGCAACGGTCATCGCGCACCTGGAGAGTTGTCATCTGGGAAACACGACCAATCTTCAGCTCAACACGCCGACGCTTACGTATTTCGACTACTGTAATCAGGAGGCGGGTTCGGTTATACAGATCAATGGAACATCGTACAATACGCCGACAGCAGTGACGGCAGCATTCCCGGCGTTCCAACAGTTCGGGGTAGGCGTCGATCCGAAGTTCAACCGACCAACCGCGGGTGACTATACACTTGATCCTGCGAGTGCGCTTAAAACCGCGGGCCGCAGAAAGACGGCGATCGGTGCGTTCGCGGAAGCGATCTCCTGGGGGACTTCTCAAATCCTTTCCGGTGGCGGGTCGATCTCGGCCGTAACGATCAACGCAAGCAACTTCTTTGAGCTGCCCGTCGGGATTCATACCGGTATAATTGAAACTCCTGTGGTGGACTTAGGCTCCGTGCGGCCGGTGCGGACGCTTCGGCTGTATGCAGACCAGGTGTTCGATGAAGCCACGCTGGGCATTGTTTCGACCGATCCCAACCTGGCGTTGCCGGGCGCTATTACCGTAGAGATGCGATATGCTGATACAGCGGCAGGCATTGCCGGAGCAACCTATCAGCCCATGATCTGGGACAAAGTAGTGTCGCATGATTACAAACTTGCAGGCAACGGGCAGCTCAGCTTCGGCGTGAGGACAATGAGCTACATCACCACGCGTTGTATACAGCTTCGGATCACCCTGCGCGGTGCCGGCGACCCCGTGCTATTGGCGCAGGAGAATAATGACCTGTTGCTGCAAGAAGATGAAAGGCAAATACAGGTATAACAAAAAAGATTCGTAAAAACGTTAACAAAGAGTAAATATGGCAGTGGTATTCAAAGGTTTTAGCATAGAGGTACTGAATTTCGGGTATACCGTAAACGTACAGGACGCCTTTCGTAACCATGTTGCGGGAGCAAAGGTAGTCATTACCGACCTGGGCGACTTTCTGGAAGAAGGTTTTACAGACAAGCAGGGATGTTATTATGGAAATGCTGAAGAGGGCATAACCCATAGCATGGTAGTGTCGAAAGACGATTTCTTTACCTACACGCACCGGTTCAGAATACTTCCGGTAAGTGCATTGACATTTCCGCTGAAGAATTTTCCCGTACTAGTATATAATGCTTCAAATGCCCCCGTTTCAGCAGCACAGGTAACCATCGCATCACCCTCCCACAACAACGCTGGGACAACCAATGCCAGTGGTTTGTATGAGGGAACGATCCACGCCGACCGGGAAAATACAGTTAGTATTTCGAAGAGCGGTTTTACAACCTATCAGCAGGTGATCAGCCCCTATATAAAGATCACCTGTGCGCAGAGTAACGTTGTGGCCGTACCGGTAGTGATACTCCAATAAGTATGTCTATTATGATTATAAATGATAAACCGAAACAATAAAAAACAATAATTTTGTATGGCAGTCAAACGAATTTCAGATCTGGACAGCGCTGTAAATATACAGGAGACTGACCTGCTGGCCATTGTGAACGGAGGTGAGACACGCAAGACGACGGTCGCCGACCTGAACATTGCGATCTCATCCGGCAGCAGCCCGAATGCTGCTTGCATGGTGGCCACAACAGCCAATGTCAACCTCACGGCAGGCGGCTTGCTTACCATAGACGGGGTATTACTCCAAGCCGACAACCGGGTGCTGGTATGGCGGCAGAGCAATGCCGCACAGAATGGCATCTACCTGGCCAAATCAGGTGCCTGGGTACGGGCCACGGATGCCGATGAGACTGCCGAGATCCGTCCGGGGGCGCTCATCTCGGTTATCCGGGGCAATGCGTACAAACAATCCATCTTTCAGGTAACCAATACCGGCAGTGCAATTGTAGGGACCACCGCGATTACCTACGCCCGGCTCACGGGATGGACATTTAATGAAACCACGAACATTGTATCGCTTACCGACCGCGCTATACACATCTCGTCGCTACAGGTAAACGGTGGCCTCGCCAAGTATGATGCACAACGGCATAGCCAGTTTGACGCGCGCACGCTCGTGGATAAAGAATATGTGGATAATAAGGTCAGTACGGTAAATGCGCAATGGCTTGTTACGGGAAACGATATTTACTACCATGCAGGAAATGTCGGCATAGGCACCAGCACGCCGGCCGCAGACCTGCACGTCGAAGGCTCGTTTAAGTTTATCGACGGGAATCAGCAGAATGGAAAGGTACTGGTGTCTGACAACAGCGGAAACGCCAGCTGGCAGTCCGTTTCCAGCGATGTATTCACGTCGGATTTCACCGTCGTGCTATCGGGCTCGAAGACCCTTGGTAAATACACCAATGGTCAGGTGGTGCCTGCACAAGGCAAAACGGCGCGGCAAGTCCTGCTGGATCTGGCAGTAGAATACCTGGCGCCTGCATTCAACAGCTTTGTGCTGAGCGGGCAGAATCAAACCGTCGAGCTCGGAACGACCATTGCGGCGGGTAATAAAACGTTTACGTGGAGTACTGCGAATGCCGGAAACATTGTAGCCAACACGTTGAGTATACGCAACGAGACCGCGGGCACGAACCTCGCCACAGGATTGGCCAACGATGGCAACCAGGTAGTGAGCTTGCCCGGCGCGATAGCGCTTCTAAATGAAGGCAGCCAGGTAGTATTCAGAATTACAGGTCAAAGTACACAGGTCGGCAATTTTACCCGCGATTTTGCGATCGTCGCCGACTACCTGCGCTTTTACGGTACCGCCGCTACCGTCCCTGCTAACAGCGCGGCGGTTCGGGCGCTTGCCGGCAGCACGTTTGGCAATACCTTCTCGATCAGCATACCGCAAGGACAGACGATCATTGCATTCGCCTACGAAGCCACGCGACCGGACATTACCGACAGCGCGGTAAAGTACGTAGAAGGCTTCAACTCCAACGTGGGGAATACATTTACGAAATACACGTTTACCGTAAATGATGCTGCCGGAACCGCCCGTAGCTACAAAATTTATGTATCACAACTGGGTGCCCCTTACCCAGCATCAGCAACGTATAACATTACAATACCCTAGACTATGGCAAATACACCGTTAGGATTCCCCTTTGGCTTTTATGTAGCAGACAACTCTCCGATAGATGGAAAGTATGGTGTGCTGGACGCCGGCGCATGGAGGCCTTACACAACGATGGCGGAGGCTCTCGCAGCAATTCCCCAAGGCATACGGCACATTGGTCTAACCATTAATATTGGCGGCACCGAGTATTGGTGGGCACAGGGCCTGACCGACCAGAACCTGGTCGTGAAAAACAACGGCAGCGGTGGCGGCGGCGTTATGGCCTGGAAGAACTCCGTACGTGCCGCCACCACAGCGAACATCACATTATCCACAACACAGACGATTGATGGCATCGCCCTGGCGGCCGGCGATCGTGTGTTGGTTAAGAACCAAACCACACAAAGTGACAATGGCATCTATGTCGTGGCATCCGGAGCATGGACGCGCGCGACCGACGCCGATGCTTCCAACGAGCTGCAGAACGCCGTGGTAAGCGTAGACCAGGGCACTGTTAATGCAGATACTTCCTGGAGGCAAAACACAGATTCGGTTGTTATCGGGACCTCGGCAATCGTCTGGAGTTCCTTTGGTGCAGGTGCTGCCATTACGGCAACAAACGGGTTGACAAAAACCTTGGACAACATCAAGCTGGGGGGAAGTCTAACCGAGAACACGACCATCGCTGCGGGAACACGCAACCTGTCCATTACACGCGGAGCATCCCAGATCACGATGAATCAGGACATCCTACTGTTGTCCAGTGGTTTTATGTTCTTATCCTCGACGAATAGCATCTATATGGATGCTGGCGCAAACACCGTCAATATCAGTGGAACGAACTTAAACATAGCAGACATTGCCGGCGGAGGGGGGCGCTTTCTTCTCGCCTATACCAACACCTCTCTTTTAACGACGACCAATGCACCGGCGATCCTCTATACACTCGATATTCCAGCCGATAGGAATGTGACCATACGTGCAACTGTTACGGCACGCCGCACCGGGGGATCATCCGGTGCCAACGGTGACATTGCCTCGTTTGAGCTGGTCGCTGCATTCAAAAATCCGGGGCATGCGGCAGCGACACAAGTAGGAGCAACGTTCTATCCCTATACGTTCAAATCGCAGCCGGCGTGGGATGTTATTTTTGACACCAGCGGCAATGATGCACGTATTAGCGTAATAGGAGCCAACGGCAATAACATAACCTGGTCCTTGAATAAAGTAGAAGTATTCAGAGATAGTTAAGAACACACCAATGCATCGCCTGGGTTGCGGGGTGCTTTTGTTCCAGTGTTTTCAAGCAAGAAAGCCTTTTCCGCTGAAAGCGAAAAAGGCTTTCTTGTTGCCCCTCTGTACGATATATCTAAAAAGGCCGCCTCGTTAAACGGATCCGTTTGAAAGGCTAAAAGTTGGTATTACTTCGCCAGCAACGCCTGCCCTTCAAAAACTATCCCCGGCCAGCCATGGATCATAAATTGCCTGATATTCTGGTGATCTGTCCCTTCAGGATCCCTTAGCACCGATTGATAATGCTCCGCAAATAAATAAAGGGTATCTCCTTTGTCCAGCTTATTTAGCTGAGCGAAAGTAAAAACCTTCGCGCTGCCCTGATTTTGGTTTGCTTCATTATGGAGATCTCCATTTTTAAAGGCCGTTGGCTGATGTTGGTAATACGTTTCTATAAACTCGATCACCTCTTTAAACGAGAGTGAGTTGTCTTTTAACTTTTTTAGCAAAGTTGCCAGCTGCTCTTTCATTCAGTTTTTTCTCAAATTTAAACAGCCTGTCATAACTGCCAGCACGACAGCGGTCATTTCTTTCTTGAGACTACTTAAATAGATGCTCCTCCAGGGCGGCCAATAGTGCTATTTGTCTTTTAATTTAAAAGTACTTTTTATAACTTGGGCATTATTCACTACTCCCGCACGCGTATGCTGAATGGACTCAATCAATGGTATCAGGAAGCTAAAAGCAACAGATGGTTCCGTTACTTCACCGTCTTTTGCCGGGTAGTGCTGGCCCTGGGATTTATTCCTTCCGGCATCGTAAAAGTTTCAGGAGAACGGTTTACGGCGTTGCCGGCCACCCACCCACTCGGTCAGTATTTTGATGCTTTGCACCTCACCGGTTTCTATTACACTTTTATTGGTGTGGGGCAGCTCGTAACGGCACTCTTGCTGCTCATTCCCAGGACAGCTCTACTCGGTGCAATCTTCTACTTTCCCATTATCCTCAACATCTGTGTCCTGACCTATGCCGTGCGTTTCGAAGGCACCCGGATCACGACATTCATGCTGCTGGCAAGCCTGTATCTGCTTGCCTGGGACTTCGATCGGTTGAAGCACATTTTTTTACCCAAACAATCTCCGCCCCCGACAACCTCGAGCAACAAGTTCCCCGTGATTTTTTTTGGATGTGTTCTCGCAGCGCTGATATCGGTGGTCGTGATCAACCAGTTTATGTTTGATATTCGGCCGGGTAATTCGCAGCTCGAATGCACCAACGGCTGCGCCGGAAACGACAACCCGGCGGCATGCAATATCTTTTGTGACTGCATTTATAACCAGGGTAAATCGCTTGACGCGTGTCTTGATGAATATGAGCGCGCGAAGGTAGCAGGAAGCCGTTAGTTAGCGATAACCACCGCACACCCTTAGTTTTTCACGATCTCTACTTCTATCCGGTCGTTGGCAGCGGCCTGTTCATACACTGCCAACAAGGTTCCATAACCTTTGGTGCTGATACGTGCGGCGTCAACGCCTTTGCTGACGAGGTAGGCCTTGACGGCCTCGGCACGAAGTCTTGATAGTTCTTTACCCGAGCCGTGGCGGGTGGTGTTGGTGGCCGGGTCTGGCGCAAAGAAATTGCTTGCCGTTCCGAGGGTGGTGATGTCGGCGCTCTCATTGCTGTGGGTGTGACCATAGACGCGCACGCGGCAGCGCGGATTGCCCATGAGATTTACAAGCTGCAGAAGCTCGTTCTCAGAGGCCGGTGTGAAGATGGTCGTATGGTCAAAGAATTTGACGTTCTCGAGCTCGATATAATCGCCTTTGGCTACGGGTACCAGCTTGATGGGAACAACGGTTGCTGTTGTATCGCCGGGGTTGTCGTATGCTACGATCCGCTTAGCGAGCTTGTAACCTACCACGTTGCAAACAATTGCCAGTTTACCCGATGCCGGCGGAGGGATAAGAACCTTCTCATCAGAGACGATGCGACGGGGCGGTGTGCCGGCCTCTTGTGTGAGGTATACGGGGCCGGAAACCGCGGTGTTATCGGTTCCTGTCGTAAGCCGGAAGATAAATTCTTTGCCGGCGGGTTTAGCGGGCGCTGTTTCGATAGCCACCGTATTCGCAGCAGAGTCTGCTGTCGGTATTCCGGGCGTTGCGGCGGACTGGGCGGCAGCTATGGCGTTGTAATGGGGGTGGGGGGCACCCGTTTCTGTATCATATTCTGCGATAGCATGGGCTTCAATCGCTGCGTTTCCTTCCAGGGAGCCCTGGTAGATCCAGGCTTTCGTGAATTCAGACTCCAGGCGCAACTGATAGGCCAGCTGCCGCGCGCGTTGCCGATCAGCCGTAACCCGTACATATACATAATAAAGCTTGCGGACGGGGTTGAACGCATATCGTGCCGGATAGTTTCCGGCCAGCACATGCTCTGTAAACAGCTCTGCGTTCTTCTGAACGGCAAAGCCTCCTACAACCACATAATAGGTTCCCCCGGAATGGTTTTGGGCCTGGACTACACCCGATGTAACGAAAACAATCAGAATGAGGATATTCCGCAGGGCGGTAACGCGGGCAGGATCTGGAGACATGGGCGCGAATGTAAATCGAAAAACAGAAAAGATCGACGACACTATACGCCTTTCAAATCTTTTTTCGATAGCCTATCATCTGTTCGCCCCGCACAACCCGCCCGGTATGCTATTTCTTCATATTGCGTTAACATTATCGTGAGGATGCTCCATCGGCAGTGTTGAACAGCCCGTATACTATAAGCGCCCAGGGTACGGTAATTATTCCTTCATAAACCGTAACGTTTTTTGTTCCTCTCCCGATATGATATGTAATACATACATGCCCGGTTTCAACGCTTTGATATTCACAGACGATCGTTCAGGCAATAGGGTTGTTTTACCGATCACTTGTTCGCCGGCCAGGTCACACACGGTGATTTCAGCCTTTGCCGTGAGTCCCAATACCTTTAATTCATCGGAGCTCGGGACCGGGTAAACCGCGAGCTCATATGTTTCCGATGGTTGCGTCGTGCGTACAACGGGGGCCTGCAGGCGGCTTGCGGAAGGCGAGATACCGAATAGTTCAATTTCCGCCAGTTGCAGGATCGAGCCGCTGTTGTTGGTCATGTTAAGCCGGTAGTAGGTGTATGGCGTGCTGTTGGTAAAATTGAATGTCCTCGTCTGGAACCTGCTGGGAAAATCTTCATTTGACCGGCTGTCGAGCGTCGTCCAGCTCGTGCCATTGGTTGAGCCTTGTAACGTCCAGAGTAACGGATCCCGCTCGGGTGAATCGTTTGCCGAGGTAATGGTATAGCGGGTAACGACATAAGGCGACGCCGCCTGGTATTGTGTCCAGGCCGATGCGTGGAAGGTGAGATACTTGGTGTTGGTGTTGTTGTCGACCAGGTTTGTATACTCCTCACCGGCAGGGGAGTCTGCCTGGTATTGTGCGCTGACCGTGCCGCCCAGGTTCGTAATATCCTGACCCAGGTTGGCGCCCGGGTCAACGGGAAGGCCATTGGCTTCGCGGATCAGCTGAAAGATGTGATCGGGACGCACCACCACATAGTCTGCGCCCAGAGAATTAGCAACATTTTTAAAGCTGGTCGGGGTAACGTTCTGCCACGGTTGGGCCTGAATAATGATGAAGCGCGGCGAGGTCCCGTTCCATCCGGAAGACGCCGAGGAAATATGATCTTTCATGGCCTGCTCGTTGGTGCAATAGTTGCAGGACAGGGCCATGCCGGGCAGGCTTTGATTGTAAATGGTCAGCCCGCCCCCGGTATTCTGCGCGGTTAGGCCGAGCAGCGTCGGCGCATGGTTGGCAAAGCTCTGACCTACATTCTGATTGATACCCCCCGTAATGGTGTTCCAGATGGTCACAACCCGCAGACCCGCACGGCGATTGTAGTCTTCAGTCTTGGCGACGAACTGGTTTAACGATTGGATGGGCCAGTTGTTGGGGTATGCATAGCCGTAGCCCGAAGGCCCGGAGATCAGGTTGTCGTTATTCGTGGAGCTTTGCCAGTAGTAGTTCAGCGCCCCCGGCATGGCATCGAGCATCGCGGGCGACAACGTCCATCCGATCGGCACCGAGCCGCGGTCGGGGTTGCTCCAGAGTTTTCGCATGAGGTGCTCTACATATTGCAGATTGTCGCCGTCGCTCAGGATGAAGGCAACATAGAGCTTGTTTTGCAGCACAGGCTTGGGCGGAATGGGCTTGGTATTGACGGTTCTGGGCATGCCGCTATGCACCGTGAGGTTGGTCGCAAAGTCGCTGGCAACGGTGGCAATACCGTACGTTGACGCCCGCGTTACGCCAGGTTCCTCTTCGGGCCACCAGCCCATAAAGCAGGCTCCGGATGTCATAGACGATAAAAAGCTGTTCAGCAGTGTGCTCTCCGCCGCGACGTTCGGATCAAGCCAGATCACGGCTGCCCCCAGCGCAACAGCGTATTCGCGCGCAGCGGCTTTATGAACCTCCGGGTTCAGTCCGATCAACAGGCGATGGTCGAGGCCGGACCAATAGTTGTTATAGAGGGCTTGATATACCTGCAGCTTGCTGGTGAACTGCCCGCGCAGGTCCAGCACGACCGGTAAATTATATGGCGCTGCGGTTAACCGCGCGGCCAATGCCGGTGAAGCAATCAATGCCTGGCGATCTTTTGCGAGAACCGTGGCCAGGTTGACGGTGTGGATCTGCGCGGGATCATATACGATCAGCCCCGCCAGCTCACTCCTGTATTTGGTGATCAGCGTCCACTTGTCGGCAGGTTCGGTCCAGCTCAGGCCCAGCGATTGCAGCCAGGTGTAAGGGCCTTCGGCAAACGCATCGCCTTCGTACGAAAAGATCCGAGGCTGCGTACGGTTTACAATACCTTTTAGAGAAGCAAATAGATACATCTCGGCCGAGGAACCGTTTTGCTGAACACCCACCCAATCAACCTTGGTATACGATGTGCCGCGCCAGTATACGCGTAACTCAAGCGATTGATTGTCGGCCGGCATGTTAAACGGAAGCGTGAAGTTCGTATAGCTTCCGGCCACGGGAAATTGCTGGCGCGTCAGGGTTTGCATGGCCAGGATCTGGCCCGTAGTAGCGTTTCGCACGTCGATGTCTACAATGGGATCATTGTTGGCCGTGTTGTTGTCAATTTTCATCCGGAACTCGGCCACGTTGGGACCGGCAGGGATAGTCGTGTTATAAGGCCCGTAGATCATGTGCTGATTGGCAGCGTCGATTCCCGTTTGGCACAACCAGCCGTCGGTCTCCAAACGCCCGGTATTGTGCCCCAGCGACGAGCCCTCGGCCTCCCAATGCGTGGAAGTTTCGCGCAGGGTGATCAGATCCTGTGTCGATGCGCTTGCCGGAAAAGAGGGTAGAAGCTGACCCGACGGCCAGGTTATCTGGGCCATCGAAGGTAAGATGATCAATTGAAGCAGAAATACGACGGTGATCGTTGTGGGTAGCGTGTTTCGGGTGGTCATAGGCATCGTGGTTATTAGGGAACGAGTGAAAATGATCTCGGCTATGGAATAAAATACAGCACAGGACCACCCGTTTCAAAAACAAATTCCGTGGAGGGCAAAAACAGGGAGACCACTGCACCGTAAGCCCCACAGATGGTCTCCAGGTCTTAAGACATATTCAATAGCTACACGAATTTACACATCACTCTTAAAATGTAGGTGGGGGAGCGTTAAGATCGGCATCGAGAAAGTCATTGATCATAGGTATCAGCCAATCCATTCGCTGCATCATACCGATGTGCGTCGTGCCCGGTATGATGGCCAGACGGGATTGTGGCAACCCATGGATATCGCCCATTTTTCCACCACCCCTGGCACGGAACAGCTCCAGGGCATGCTCATACTGTACGCCGTCGGCATCACCGATCGCCAGGAATACCGGAGTCTTCATGGTCTTTACATCTTTTGACCAGTCGTAAGGCTTCAGGTCAATGCTGATCACCTTTTTTACAAACTCCGGAAAATGTGCCGGATCGTTTCCCAGGCTGTCATACTGCTTTTCGATTTGGCTGCCCTTAAACATTTCCGGCGTCATCGTAGCGAAGCTTGCTTCAACATCAGGCCACCATCCATCATGGGTATAGGTGCCGGACAGTACCACAAGCCTGCGCACCTGTTCAGGATGACGCACCGCCATCTGGAACGCAACGCCGCCACCCATGCTATACCCGAGAATGTCAGCACTATTGATCCTAAGTTGCTTGAGCAGGCCGGATACATCGTCGGCCATACCTTCGTAGCTCAGCGCGCGGTCTGTATCCCGTGTACGACCGTGACCCTGCATCTCCAGTACAATTACTTTCCGGTCTTTGGCCAGCCGGGGTATGATGTGCGACCAGTTCAACGGTATACTCATGAAAGAACCATGCAACAATACAATGGGGTTGCCATGGCCGTATACCTCATAGTACATTTTTAACCCGTTCACATCGGCATAGCCGCTTTCCGCCGGCTGTATGTTCTGGCTGGCGACCGTGTCTTGGTCGTTGGTGGATGCGTTTTGCCCATCCGTTGGGCGTGGCTGGCAGGAAATCATCACCGCCACAGCGATGATGATCAGAAGACTGGTTATAAGCTTGTTCATATCGTCAATTTGTTATGATACAAATCTCGCCAACAATGTGGAGCATCCGCAGGGCGTATGCGACAATCGCAGGGGCAAAAAGCGACAATACGGCCGAGGCGTTACCGTTCGCCGTTGAATCTCGTTTTAAAGGAGAAGTCGCGACCATGCATGGCTGTTTCGTTCTTGCTTGTTTCGAGTTGCGCTTTTGTAGCATAGACGATCATCTTTCGTTCGTAGTCGCAGATAGCAGCTTCAACAGCGCTGAATTTACCATTCGTGAGATTCTCCGAGAGCACGAGTGCATCCATCAGCCCGGTATTCACACCTTCCCCCGCAAAGGGTGGCATGATGTGGGCAGCATCGCCTACGAGCGTTACCGGCATCGGCCGATCCTTTTTCCAGGGACGACTCAGCGGGAGCCTTCTCGTTGGCAGCCCCGTGTAAAAGGACGTTGCCCGGAATAATTGCCGGTAATGCTCGTGCCAACGTGAGAACCGGGAGAGAAGGAATACGGTGATACTGCCCGGGTCCCGGAAGTTCAGGGCGGTGCTATGATCCCATCCCTCGGGTGTTCTAAACGTTACATTGTATGTCAGTGCGCCGTTGTTTCTGGGGTTGGCAACGATGTTCATGCCGTTGTCCGCCGTCATGAGAATGTTGTCGTTACATAGCTGGTAGAATGCCAGACATGTTGATTCAGGTTGAGGCACTTCACCCTGTATGATAAAGGTTCCGGTATATTCTGCTTCCGCATCGGTTACATATTTCCGTACGGCAGACAATCCTCCGTTTGCGCCGATAACAAGATCCGCGGTTACATCGGGGTTATTTTCGAAATGCAAAAGCCACTTTCCATTTTGTACTTCAAGTCCGGTAAATTTTCTGTCCCATACCACAGTGTCCTTTGTCAGGTTGTCAAGCAACAGCGTTCGGAGATCGTTCCTGTTTATTTCGGGATTGTCGTAGTGAGGTTGTACCGCGAGTAACAGGTTGCCCTGCTCGTCTGTAATGGTTCTACCCATCGGTATGGCCCTGGCAAAATAGCGGTCCAGCAGTCCGGCCATGTCCAGGGCTTTCTGTCCCGAATGTTCGTGCAGATCAAGCGTTCCGCCCCAGATCCTTGTCAGTGGGTCTTTGTCTCTTTCGTAGACTGCTACCTGTACGCCTTTTTGCTGGAGCAATGTTGCCAGGGTCAGGCCAACGGGCCCCGCGCCGATGATCGCCACGTTCTTGTCTTTCAATAACATTGATTTCTGGTTGGTTACAGTGCAAAATTGTCGATCAGGTTAGAGGTAAAATACCTACTTTAGACTCAAAAATAGCTGTAAAAGACTTTTTCAATGGAAGCTGACGGACAGCAGACGGTTCCGGACATCTTATGGAGGTTTGCACGTTTGTTGGGAACAGACGTCAAAGAAAGGCGCCTGGAGATCCCTGAAAAATTCGGTACGGGGTATTGCGAGGGGTACGTTTTTAATGATCAGATTCGGATGCTGATCCTGCACTATGAGCTCCGTGAAGATTTGATCATTGAAAATCCGGGCATCAACACCGCTGCGCGAACGATCCTCTTTAAGTTCCAGAATGTTTTTACAGAAGCCGGCACGGCCTCGATAGAAAATACATACAGGGCTGCCCCGTCCGTTTTAATTGCCACCAGTAGCATGAATACAGACGCCGTTATTCCCGTCCATACAAATACGGCGGTCATCAATATAGAAGTAGACGCCAACTACCTGAACGGGCTGCTAGGCTCATCAGAGCGGTCACCGGTTTTGCAAAGCCTGTTACAGAACGCGCAGCCGTTGTTATTCGAACAACTGCTGAATCCTTCGCTGCAGAAAATTGTGGATGAAATTGTAACCGGGTCAGTGGATGAAACTTTTAAACTGTTCTATCGGAAGATAAAAGCCGAAGAATTGATCTGTCAGCTATTGATAGCGTTGAAGAAACGGGATGAAAAACATCTTTACCCGGTAAACATCCACGACGTTCAAACAATCTACAAAGTAAGGGAACAAATGCTGGAGCATCTGGAAACTCCACCGGTGATCGACGCGCTGGCGATCCGTGCCAACATGAGTCCCACCAAGCTAAAACGGTTGTTCAAGCAAATTTTCGGCAACAGTATTTTTTCTTACTACCAGGAATTCAGAATGAAAGAAGCTGCTGTTTTACTGAAGGAGGGAAGGCTCTCGGTTTCAGATGTGGGGGCCCGGCTGGGCTTTACAAACCTAAGCCATTTCTCGAAAGTTTTTAGAGAACATATTGGCATGAAGCCGAAACAATATAGCCAACGTTGACAAGTAGATTGCTGTACCAGCGTTGCTGACGTGCTGATGAGAGCTGCAGCGGATGGACTAAACGTAATGCTCAATGGACGAAAAGCTTGTGTTGTTTTGTCGGTTGTAGCAGTGATCTGCCGTCCTGATTTAAGGTCCGGCATTCCGATTCGTCCAAAAAATCGCAAAAAATGTGGGAAAGTGAATGAATCCGGCGTAAATTAAAATCGATATTGCCCAGGTCTTTCTATTCGAGGGGCTGCCCTTCTGAGCCCCGACGACCTTCCGGCAATCCCACGGTGTTTCGCGTGCGTTTGTTGGAGCGCAGGATTATTGAAACATCGGAAAGGAGTATTTGTATTTAACGGAACGAACCCAAAACCTGTTGATGCCGATGGCAAGCAAATCACAAAAAGAGGCATTTCTGCAATACGAAGCCGATAATTACTTTAACCGGAACAAGAGCGTGGCCTATGTGCCGGAAGACGATGTAGTGATCAAACTGTTGAAAGAATATAATTATACACCCAAAAGCACGTTGGAGATCGGCTGCAACACCGGCTATCGCCTGGAGGCTATCCGCAACTTAACCGGTGCATCGGTGGTGGGTATCGAACCCTCGCAGGAAGCGATCGACGCCGGTAAACAACAATATCCGCTCGTACCCTTTGTCAAAGGTACAGCCGATAACCTCTCGGCTTTTCCGGCAGACAGCTTTGACCTGATCGTGATTGGGTTTGTGCTCTACGTAGTAGACCGCGAGCTGCTGCTACGGACCGTAGCGGAAACAGACCGGGTCTTGAAGGATGGGGGTGTACTGATGATCATCGACTTCTTTGCCGAGCGCCCGCGTCGCAATGCGTACCAGCACATCCGCGAGATGGAAGCCTATGCCTACAAACAGAATTACGACGAGATCTTTACGGCCACCCAACTGTATCAACTGCTGGACAAACGCAGCCTGAGCCACGTGAGCAAGGACTTGGACCTGACAGGCGACTATTATAACAAATATGCTATCACTGCGCTGCGCAAGGACCTGCAGGCAGCGTATAAATAACGGCAGCTGCTGTCCACCACATCGTTCCTTCCCGGGTTCAGTTAGGCCTGGGAACGTTTCGCATCGTTAACGTAAAACTGCTCACCCTCGCCGAGCTTAACTACATCGTCCAAAATGGTCCCGAAGGAAGGATCAAGCTCGGCGTGGTCTGCCCCTCCAATGCCGCCCGTGCCATTGCGCACAACGTGGTATTCCGGTCCATCATTCGGCCCTTCAAAGCGTATTTCAGCCATCGTCGCGCCAGTATCGGACGCATTGATTTCCGAATCTGCAAAAACGTTGCGTAATCGGTTGCGCATAAATACCCCGTGGTTCCGCGCACACGCGGCCTGTAAACACCGCCTTGGACCAAACGACTCCAAAATCGTTCAAATTAAGCTCTAATCGATCGTTTGCATAAATAGTGATCCTTTTGTTTGAAATGTCTGATCTGAGTCGTAAATATGCAATCGATTGCGCATAATGATGCTCATTCTGACCCAATTTCAAACCAATCTAACCTATATGAATCCATATCCACATGTTAAACGATGGGTGTCGAGAGGTTCCGGTCTTATCCTGTTTTGCCTGGCCCTGGCGCTGCACGCCGGCGCGCAAAACAAAGTCGTGACGGGAACGATCAAAGACACCGACGGGGCACAAATGCCCGGCGTTTCGATCTTTGAAAAGGGCACCAGCAACGGCACGACGTCCGACGTTGACGGTAAGTTCAGCCTCTCGGTGTCGCCCGGCGCAGTGTTGACGTTCACCTTCATCGGCATGGCCGTAAAAGAAGTGGAGGTAGGCAGTCAAACCACGCTGGATGTCGTGCTGGAACCCGACGTCAGCCAGCTGGACGAAGTGGTCGTGATCGGCTACGGTACCGCTAAGAAATCAGACCTCACGGGCTCGGTCGTGTCGATCACCGGCGACGCCCTTCGCAAGGTGCCGATCTCGAACGTAGCCGAAACGTTGACCGGTCGCCTCGCCGGGGTACAAGTAACGTCCACGGAAGGATCTCCCGATGCGGACATCCGCATCCGTGTTCGCGGCGGCGGCTCGATCACACAAGACAATAGCCCCCTCTATATTGTCGACGGCTTTCAAGTCAACTCGATATCCGACATATCGCCGTCGGATATCCAGTCGATGGACGTACTCAAAGACGCGTCGTCAACGGCCATCTACGGATCACGTGGCGCCAATGGTGTCATTATCATCACCACCAAAAGCGGAAAGCCCGGCAAGGTTTCTGTCACCTACAATACATTCTATGGCGCAAAGCGCATCGCCAAGACGTTAGATGTACTCCCCGTGGAGGACTACGTCAAGTGGCAATACGAATATGCCGTACTGGACAACGAGCCCGGCGAGCTGGAGTCGTACGAAGATTACTTCGGCACTTGGGCCGACCGCGATCTGTTCACTGGTATGAACGGTAATAACTGGCAGAAACAGGTATACGGCCGCACCGGCCATGTCTTCAGCCACGACATCAGTGTACGGGGTGGGGGCGATAAGTTCTCGTACTCCGCCAACTACGCACTATACGATGAGAAAGCCATCATGATCGGTTCGGGTTTCCGCCGCAACAACGTAACCATGAAGTTCAACAGCAAGCCCGTGGAGCCCGTCGAGATAACGTTCTCCCTGCGCTACTCGGACACCAAGATCGACGGCAGTGGCGCGAACGAACAAAACGAAGTGTCGGCGTCCGACTCACGGCTGAAACACGCTGTGACCTATGCGCCGATCCCGCTGGCCGGGTTAACCACCGACGACACCAACGAAGAGATCGCCAGCTATCTGATCAACCCCATCGTGGCCACCAACGACAACGATCGCGAGCAGTTTCGCAAGAACTATAACATGGTGGGCAGCGTGGCATGGAATATACTCGAAAACCTGCAGTTCCGCTCGGAAATAGGGTTGGACAATATACGGTCGCGCGACAATCGTTTTTACGGAATGACAACCTACTACGTACAGAACGCGCCCAGCAATGAAAACCAGAATCACCCCGCCGTCATCATGACGCAGACCGAGCAGATCCGGTTTAGAAATGCCAATACCCTGAACTATAATTTCAAAGGCATGCTGGGGCAAGAGCACAACCTCAACCTGTTGGTGGGCCACGAAACGATACGCACGGAAAATACACAGTTTACATCGGTGGTGCACGGCTTTCCCACCTTGTTTGACGCCGACCAGGCGTTTAAGCTCACCACGCAGGGCAAGTCGCAAACCACGAATAACTTCTTAAGCCCCGACGACAAACTACTCTCCTTCTTCGGGCGCGCCAACTACGAGTTCAAAGGCAAATATTTGCTCTCGGCTACCTATCGTGCCGACGGCTCCAGCCGCTTCCTCGGCGACAACCGCTGGGGATACTTTCCGTCCGCCGCCGCGGCCTGGAAGATCACGAGCGAGGAGTTTATGGCCGGCGCCAGCAACTGGCTCGACCAGTTGAAATTACGGGTGAGCTATGGGGTAGCCGGTAATAACAATATACCGGTGGGCCAGACGGTACAGTCTTTCGAGTCGAATACCAATACCTGGATCAACGGCTTTAGCAGCTATTGGTCCGCATCCAAGATCCTGGCGAACCCCGATCTGAAGTGGGAGACCACCCACACCCGCAACATCGGTTTGGATTTCAGTACCCTGCAAGGGCGCGTCAGCGGTACGTTTGATGTATATAAAAATAATACCACCGACCTGCTGGTGGAATTCCCCGTGCCGGGTACCGGCTATACCAGTCAGTTCCGCAATCTGGGCGAAACCGAAAACAAAGGTCTGGAGGCATCGCTGAAATACATCGTGCTGGAGAAACCGGACTATGGTTTTGATGTAAGCGTGAACATCAGCTTTAACCGCAATCAGATCAAGTCACTGGGTATGATGGAGAACTTCGGCCGCAACACCAACTGGGCTTCGACCGAGATCGGAAACGACTTCCTCATCGAAACGGGCAAACCCGTCGGGATGATGTATGGCTACGTAGCCGACGGCCGGTACGAAGTATCCGACTTCGAAGGCTACGATGCTGCGACCAGCACCTGGATCCCCAAGGCGGGCGTGGCAACGGCCGACGCCATCGTCGGCAAAGCGGCGCCGGGTATGATGAAGTTAAAGAACATCGCCGGCGACGAGTCTATTACGATCGACGATCGCGGCATTATCGGCAACGCCAACCCCAAACATACCGGCGGGATCATCCTGAACGGCTATGCCTACGGATTCGACCTGACCGCCGCGTTTAGCTGGAGCTATGGCAACGACATATACAACGCCAACAAGATCGAATATACCTCGTCTACGCCGCGCTACCAGTATCGCAACCTCAGCACGATCATGGCCGACGGCCAACGCTGGACAAACATCGACCCGTCTACAGGCAGCCTCGTAACCGACCCGACCGCCCTGGCGAGCCTCAATGCCAACACCACCATGTGGTCACCCTACATGGACCGGTACGTGTTCAGCAGCTGGGCGGTAGAAGATGGTTCGTTCCTGCGCCTCAATACATTGACGATGGGATATACCATTCCGTCATCCCTCACCAGCCGGCTTCACATACAAAGCCTCCGGTTGTATGCCACCGCATACAATGTATTTGTGTGGACGAACTACAGCGGATTCGACCCCGAAGTATCGACACGCCGGAACACCGCCCTCACCCCCGGCGTGGATTATTCGGCGTACCCCAGAAGCAGACAACTCGTTTTTGGTTTGAACCTTAACTTCTAAGCGCGATGAAAGCAAGTATACAAAAATTCCTATATACAGTCGCGGTGGTGGCGGCTGGCCTGCTGGCCTCTTCCTGCAGCGACTACCTGGATGCGCCCACCAAGTCGTCCCTCGACGAGTCGGTGATATTCTCAACCCCAGACCTGGCGAAGGGCGCCGTCGATGGCATCAAACTCCCCTTCGGAGAGACAAACTCCTACCGCGGCCGGTTCCTGCCCTGGTACGGTATGAACACTGACGTAGAGTGGTATAACTCGTCGCAGACGGCAGGCGACAATGCCGACCTGGCGGTATACAACGCCAAGCCTAACAACAGCAATATGAATACGGAGAACAACGCCTGGGCCATGATGTACTCCGGCATCGAGCGGGCGAACATCTGTATCCGCGGGCTGCGCCAGTATGGCGACCCGCTGCCCGGCACCGAGCTGGGCTACCTCCTGGGCGAATCGCTGACGCTTCGCGCCATTATCTATGCGGATCTGCTCAAGACCTGGGGCGATGTGGTGGCACGCTTCGAACCTATATCGACGGCAACCATCTACTTGCCCAAATCCAGCCGTGATGAAATTTACAAGCAGCTTCTGACCGACCTGGAAGAGGCAGCAACCCTGGTGCCCTGGCCCAACGAAACCAGTGCAACGTCCAGCGTCGAGCGGATCAACAAAGCATTCGTCAAAGGACTCCGTGCGCGGCTGTGCCTGGCCGCGAGTGGCTATTCGCAATACCCGGATGGGATCCGCCGGAGCAACGACCCGGCCCTGTCGGTAGCAACGCTCTATCCCGTGGCCTACCAGGAATGCCTGGATGTGATCAACAGCGGAACGGCAAAACTCGAGCCGCTGTTTGAGACCGTGTTTAAGAAAAACAACCAGGACAACGTGGCGGCTGGTGGCGAGACGTTGTGGGAGCTGCCATTTGCCGACGGCCGCGGCCGCGTGCTGTTTACATTCGCCGTGCGCCACATGAGCGCAGACCAGCACACCGACCAGGCCCGTGGCGGGCAAGGCGGCCCCTTGCCTTCGCTGTTCTACGACTATGATCTCAAGGACACGCGCCGCGACGTTACCTGTGTGCCCTACCAATACGGAACGGCCGATCAAACGAAATTCGCCAAGCAGGAACTGGTCAATCTCAACACGTGGTTCTTTGGTAAATACCGCTACGAATGGATGGCCCGGCACGTCACGTCCACGAACGACGACGGCGTGAACAAACTATACATGCGCTATGCCGAAATCCTGTTCATGGCGGCGGAGATCGCCAATGAATTGGAAGGTCCTGCCGCCGCCGCACCCTACCTCAAGCAGATCCGCCAACGGGCCTTTGCCGCCAGTGACTGGCCCGCGAAGGTAGATGCTTATGTAGATGCCCTGAATACAAAGGAGGCCATGTTTAACGCCCTCGTAGAAGAGCACAAGTTCGAGTTTGCCGGCGAAATGGAGCGCAAGCAGGCCCTGATCCGCTGGAACCTGCTGAAGACAAAACTGGACGAAGCGAAAGCCGACATGCACGCGCTCCAGGACAGAACGGGCGATTATGCAGATGTACCCAGCACCCTGTATTATACCTACGCCGAGGATAAGGAAACACTCCTCGTATACGGCTTGAACCGGGGTGAATCCGGCAGCGCTCCAGCAGGGTATACGCAAACCAAGACCTGGACAGAGCTGGCGGATACAAAGATCGAAGCCCTCTACGCCGCCAACCCTGATACGCGGCAATTCTGGCCCATCTGGCAGGTGTTCCTCGACGGCAGCAATGGCAAATTGGTAAATGATTATGGCTATTAACCCAACCGCGCAGTTTATGAAAAACAGATATATACGCAAGGCCCTTTTTGCGGGTCTCTTCTCCTGCGCTTGTATAGCGTGCGATGACCTGGCAGATCCGGTTATGGAAGAGCTGGATGTAGCGCGGGCCTATACACCCACGGCATTGACCGCCATGATCCGGAACCTGACATCGATCGAGCTGACCTGGAAGACGCGTCCGGATGTTGATCACTATGTGGTGGAGTTCAGCCAGGACAGCCTGGCTTTTAGCTCCATCATTCGTACCGTGACAGTAAAACCCGACGAATTGCCACTGCTGGAACCGTTTGGCAGCGAGACGCGGTACTCGGCCCGGGTCAAAGCGGTAAGCGCCGTGGGCGCGGCCGATTCAAAGTGGGCGGAAGTCACCATCGCTACGGCCATGGAGAATATCTTTCTGCCGATAGAAGACGGTGCCATCGATAAAGCGTCCGTCACGTTGACGTGGCCGGCCAACAGCGAAGTAACACACTTCCTGATCAACCCCGGTGCCGTACGCCGCGACATTACAGAAGAGGAAGTTACGGCAGGAACTGCCACGATCACAGACCTGTCTGAAGCGACCCGCTATACCGTTACGCTCTACAATGCAGCCAAGCAGCGCGGGCAAGTAGCATTTGAAACATTGGTGGATGGCACACCCGTACATCCCGAAGATGATTTGGCTGCTTTCATTGCGGCGGCAGCGCCGGACGAGGTATTGGTACTATATCCGGGCGAATACAAGGTGTCTACAGGCGCAATCAACATCAACAAGGCGATCTCCATACGAGGTCTCTACCCCTATGATAAGCCGGTCGTGCACGTACAGTTTGCGTTGCAACCGGGTAGCGGCAACGTGACGGTGGCCAACCTGAACATGGACGGAACCTTCACGGCAACCGAAGGCACCCCGGAAACCTCCCTCGACTATGCCTTTGTACATAGCGCATCCGGTAGCTATGGAACGCTGACAGTAACAGGCTGCGAAATTCACGACTACGTCAAGTCGCTTGCCTCCGGCGCGAGCTCTGTCGTGGCCGAGATCCCGGGCATCTCGTTTGATAATTGTGTGGTGACCAACATTCAAACAGTCTCTGCGGACTTCATTGACTTCCGGGGCGCATATGTCGCCAGCGTGACATTGACCAACAGCACCTTTAACAAATGTGCACCGGGCCGTGACTTCATCCGGCTGGATGCCAGCGGACTCTCCGGAACCGGAAAAACGTCGGCAGTAGTGATCGACCACTGCACGCTCTATGAGGTCTCTAATACACAAGACCGTATCGTCTACGTACGCTTTGTCAACAATACCCTGGACATCCGCAATACGCTGATCGCCGCTACCGACGGATACTATACAAACCAATCGGCGTCGTCGCAGCCCAACTGCAACAACAATAATTATTTTAACGCAGTCGGTTTTTATACCGATGCCTACGTAACCGCGGCAAAGATCGATCAGTCCGGAAACTATACAACGGCAGACCCCGGCTTTGCCGACGCGGCAGCGGGTGACTTCACCATCAGCAACCAGTCTCTGATCGACAGAGCTGTGGGAGATCCGCGTTGGAGAGACTAAACATGGGATAGGGGTGTGTTTGTGGGACACACCCTTCCTTCCTATAACGAAAAAAAAGCATGAGGTTTATAAAGATAGCATCCGTTGCCCTGGCCGTCATAACGTATAGTTCCGCTGCCGCACAGCAAAAGGTACTGGCGTTTCCCGGGGCAGATGGCTTTGGTAAATTTACCAGCGGTGGACGAGGGGGAAAGATCTATACCGTCACGACGCTGCAGGACGACGGCCCGGGAAGTTTCCGCGAGGCGGTCAAGGCAAAGGAGAAACGCATCATTGTGTTTGCCGTCTCCGGCAATATAGCATTGAAGTCGCCCATTACCATTCATCAAGGCGATGTGACTATCGCGGGCCAGTCGGCGCCGGGCGACGGTATTTGTATTCAGGATCAACCGGTCGCTATTCAGGCGAACAACGTTATCATTCGTTTTCTTCGTTTCCGGTTGGGCGATCTGGCCGGCGTGGAGACCGACGCGCTGGGGGGGACGAAGTATTCCGAGAACGTGATCATCGATCATTGTTCCGTCAGCTGGGCCACCGACGAATGCGCGTCCTTCTACCGTAACCGGAGCTTCACGTTGCAATGGTGTATCATTTCGGAGAGTCTCAACAAATCGGTGCACACCAAAGGTGAGCACGGCTATGGTGGTATCTGGGGCGGCATGGGGGCATCGTTTCACCACAACCTCCTGGCGCACCATACCAGCCGCCTGCCGCGCTTCAGCGGCTCGTCTACAACGCCCAACCCACCCGACGAGATCGTCGATTTCCGGAACAACGTCATTTACAACTGGGTGGGTAACAATACCTACGGCGGTGAACGCGGCCGGTACAACGTGGTCAACAATTACTACAAGGCCGGCCCCGCCACCAAGCCCAAAAATAATTGGATGCTGAATCCCAGCGCGCCATACGGTAAGTTCTATGTTCAGGGCAACATCTACCACGGCAACGAAGCCATATCGGCCGATAACTGGAAAGGCGGTGTAAAAGCGGATAATCTCGATTCCGCACGTGCCCCGGCGCCGTTTGATGTGGAGGCCATCCGGGAGCAGACAGCTCGGGCGGCGTTTGACGACGTTATAAAATATGCCGGCGCCAGCCTGCAGCGCGATGCCGTGGATAAACGCATCGTGCAGGAGGTCCGCACAGGCACCGCCTCGTTTGGACAAGCGCACAACGGGATCATTGACTCGCAGCGCGATGTCGGCGGATGGCCGGCATTACGGACGGCACCCACGCCCCAAGACTCCGACGCCGACGGCCTGCCGGACGCATGGGAAAAAAAACATCACCTCAGCGCCAACGATCCATCGGATGCGATCAGGCAATCTCCTGACTCGGAGTACACCTATATCGAGTGTTACCTCAACGAACTGGTAAAAGATGTTATCCCCTAACAAGATGCCGGTCGTGGCCATCCGGAAGTGGATATGGGTATTGGCCCTGATGAGCGCGTTCTTCCCGCTTTGTGCCCAGCAGCAAGCCGTGGTGGTCGCCCAGGATGGCACGGGCCAATACCGAACCATCCAGGAAGCTATCAACGCCGCCGCCAATCATTCGCAGACGCGTATTGTGATCACCGTAAAGAAAGGCACCTACGCGGAAAAGGTGGTGGTCCCTTCCTGGAAAACCAGGATCACGTTAAAAGGCGAGGACAAAGAAAACACCATCATTACCTGGAATGATTACTCGGGCAAGGGGGAGATCAATACCTTCACGTCGTACACCGTGCTGGTGCAGGGAAATGAGTTCCAGGCAGAGAACATTACATTCGAGAATTCGGCCGGTACGGGGGTAGGGCAGGCCGTGGCGCTGCACGTGGAGGCCGACCGTTGTATGTTCCGCAATTGCAGGATCGTCGCCAACCAGGATACGCTCTATGCCGGTGTCGACAACAGCCGGCAGTATTATAAAGATTGTTACATCGAGGGCACCACCGATTTTATCTTTGGCCCGGCGCTGGTCGTGTTTGACAACTGCCGGATCCATGGAAAGAAAAACTCCTACATCACCGCGGCCTCGACGCCACAGCGACAACGTTTTGGCTTTGTGTTCCTGAAGTGTACCCTCACAACATCGCCCGAAACGACAAAACTTTACCTCGGCCGGCCCTGGCGTCCGTATGCCCGGACGGTCTTTCTCGAATGTAACCTGAGTGCGGGCGTCCTGCCCGAAGGCTGGCATAATTGGAACAAGCCCGATGCGGAAGGCACCGCATTCTATGCCGAATATAGATCCGCCGGCGCGGGTGCCAGCCCCGCCACGCGGGTGCCCTGGTCGCACCAGCTTACCGCCCGCGAAGCCCGGGAGTACACCTTGGAAAATATCTTTGGTGATTGGGAACTGAAATAAGAAAGCGCCACGCAATACGCGCAACGCTTTCTATAGGCTCTGAAAGTCGGCAATAGTTAATTAATAGAGATACTGCAGCGCGGTCCTATCGTCTGCGTTGAACGGTCTGTCGCTGCCATCGGTGCAAGCCAGCATAAACGATCGGGCTGCCAATGTAGCGCCCGTCGGCGTATTGGGAACGTGGTTAGCGCCTACGCCGCCATTTCCCTCGTTGGACGCTGCGCCGCCGCAGCTGATCGCACGGTTAAAATAATCGGTGTGACGGAAACCAATACAGTGGCCTACTTCATGCGCAATGATGGTAGCAATGCCATTGGTAGACAGTCCATAGGCGCTCTGCAGAATACCGCTCAGCCGGATACTGCCGTAGGGGTTGCCCGCATTGGTCGGGAAACCGCCCGAACCCAGCACACCACTGTTTTCCTGCGACGACGACAACCGCGTGATACGGATCGTCGCGCCACCGCTGCTGGTGGTTCTGGAGAAAGTAAGACGCAGGCCTTCGGCATTATAACGGGCAATGGCCGTGTTCAGCGCCGTCACATAAGCCGAAGGGAAATTGGTACCGATATAGATCGATATGTTGCGTGTGCCGCTTACCAGGTTATCGGTATGATACTGCTCCGCCGTGGGCACCGGGGAGCCGGGCTTCATCTCCGCCAGATCGGCGTCCGTCAGGTAGATATCGCCCTCTACCAGATAACCGTCTTCAAACTTAAGCGGAGCTTTATCGGTAACATCAAAGCCAAGGTCGACAAGCTTGTTCAGTACTTCTTGCGACACTTCATCTCTTTTTACCGGAGCTTCGGTCTCAGATTCCTGGCAGGAATCAACGGTTATCAGCAGTGCCAATAATAATGGGGTAATTGAAAGATACTTTTTCATGGGTTTAAAAATTTAGGTTAACGAATCGTTGCGCCGACTCTGGAGCGCAATTGAAAGTATCATTATTCTCTCACTTATGAAAATAATCGGTTTGAACTCTTTGTTGATTTATAGCAATTATATAATTTTTGATATGTTATATATACTTCATACCGGATATGTAGGGTATTTCAGTGCGGGAATACCCGAGTAGTCGGGTAGGTATGATAATGTAAATACCCGATATGTAAGGTGAGGAGTTATCGGCTACAGTAATTATGAAGATTCACCAGGAAGTTTGTTTGTGTTTGATTTTTATCGCGTCGGGCGTTTTGCCGTTGTGTGCTCAAAATAAGTTGTCGCCAAAATTCATCAACCCGGGTACGCGTATCAGTGATCAGGAAATGACCTTATCGGTTACCTGTATAGACAGCACGGTCTTTAAACAGAAGTATGCGGCCCAGGGGCACTTGCTGTATCACTACCCCGCAACGCATGCTTTTCGCATCAGGACTACCTACGCAGTTGCGAGGGAAATGGCGGAGGAT
Source organism: Dawidia soli (assembly GCF_018598185.1). Classification (GTDB taxonomy): domain Bacteria; phylum Bacteroidota; class Bacteroidia; order Cytophagales; family Cyclobacteriaceae; genus Ohtaekwangia; species Ohtaekwangia soli. The sequence continues at coordinate 10,889 of NZ_JAHESC010000055.1, read as the reverse complement.
GCAAACATTGTATTCATAGATATCCAGCAAGCACCCAGGACAGAAGCAGGGGCCGAGTATGCAGATCAATCCTACAACAGAATAAAAAAAGCCCATCGTCATTTTCCAGACGTGCGTGGAGAAGGTGTTTCCGTTTCCATCCGAGAGCAGCGGTTTGATACAGCCAGCATCGACTTCGCAAACCGCTCGTTCGAAACCCCGCTGTCATCGTCGTTCATGTCGCAGCATGCTACAACCATGGCAACCCTCGTCGCCGGCGGCGGCAACACCGCACCCAGCGCAAAGGGTGTTGCCCCCGCCGCATCCATCACATCCGCCAACTTCGAAAACCTTCTTCCCGATCCCGACGCCGTGTTTATCGAACATAACATTCGGCTACAGAATCACTCATACGGTGTGGCGATCGAAAACTACTACGGCAATGAAGCCGCGGCGTATGATCAGCAGAGCGCGGCAAATCCCGCGCTCATGCATGTGTTCTCCGTCGGCAATCTCGGCGCGCAGTCGCCCGACCACGGCACCTACGCCGGCATGGAGCAGGCCAACCTGTCGGGGAATTTTAAGCAGGCCAAAAATCCCCTCGTCATCAACGCCGTTGATACAACCTATACCGTGAACGCGGCGAACTCGAGGGGCCCTGCGTACGATGGCCGGCTGAAGCCCGAGCTTACGGCTTTTGGCCAGGATGGAACCTCCGATGCGTGCGCGCTTGCTACCGGCGTAACGGCATTGTTACAGGATGCCTATTACCAGGTTTATGACACGTATCCATCCGCCGCGCTCCTGAAAGCGGTGCTCATAGCCAGCGCGGACGATGCCGGACAAAAGGGAATCGATTTCACATACGGCTACGGCAGCATCAACGCCGACCAGGCATTGCAAACGGTCTATGCACAACAGATCCATACCATCACGCTCAGGAGCCAGCAGCCGCAAACCGTGCCCATCACCGTACCGCCGCATACCGTCGCATTGCAGGTCGCCGTTACGTGGACAGATCCTGCCGCGCAACCGGGGAGTACGCAGGCCCTGGTGAACAACGTCGATGCCTACCTGTCATACGCAGGCAACACGTGGTACCCCTGGGTGCTGAGCACCTATCCCCACGCCGACTCGCTGGCCGCGCCGGCCACACGAAAGAAAGATTCGCTCAACACCGTAGAATACATCACACTCACGGCACCGCCCGCGGGGCAATACGATCTGGTGGTGACGGCCCCGACACATACGGAAAGCCAGACAGTAGCAGTAGCCTACTGGTTGGAAGAAACGATCGCATTTCAGTGGGACTACCCCGTGACGGCGGAAACGCTGCACGCCGGTCAGAAGATAAAGCTCCTTTGGAAATCGCAGAGCACGCTGCCGGGAATGTTATCACTACAGCTCGATAACGGTGAGTGGAATGTCGTGCAACAAAACGTCTCACTCCACGAACCTTTTTCCTGGCAAGTGCCCGATACACTCGCTACGGCACGACTTAAAATGACCCTGGGCACGGAAGAGTATCTATCCGGCGAGTTCAGGATCGCTGCCCAGCCACGCATGAAAGTAGCCTTCCATTGCACCGACGACTTCGCCCTGGCATGGAGCCCGATACCGGGAGCGCAGCAATACGAGCTCTACACCCTGGGCGAACGTTATCTTGAAAAAAAACTCGTTACCGCCGATACGCTGGTCGTGCTTTCTAAAACATCGTCCAAACGCTTCTTTGCCGTTGCCCCCGTGAAGGGCAACACATCGTTCCTGAAAAGCGAAACGATCGATTACACGCTCCAGGGTGTCCAGTGCTACATCAATCTTTTTGAAGCGATCCGATACGATGCCGGGCAGGTGAGGATCCAGCTCAACCTGAGTACATTCGCTGGAATCGATCACATCACGGTCTATAAAACAACAACAGCGGAGCCACAACGTGTATTTGCCACACACGCCATGGATCGCTCGGTTGACTTCCAGTGGTTTGACGATCAGCTCGTCGCCGGCACAATGCAGTACCAGGCGGAGGTAGTATTAAAAGACGGTACGATAATCTTGTCTGATCCATCCGCGATAACGATCGAGACAAAAGGAAAAGCAACCCTGTTTCCCAATCCTGTTCCTCCGGGGGAGCCACTTCATATACTTTCCGAAGGCGCAGGATTCAGGATTGTGATCTTTAATAATACAGGCAGCGTCATTCACAGCCAGACACTGGCAGAGATCCTGGATGTGATCAATCTGCAGGAGGTTCGTCCTGGATTATACCTGTACCAGTTTCGCGATCCGGCAGGGAAGATGGTTGATTGTGGTACGTTCGTCAGGCTCTGACCAGTGCTGAAATACCGGTTGTCACGTTCACATCGCTACCAGGGGCTGATCCCTGTCTCGGGCGCGTTGTCGTCGCTAAAGAATTGCCCTGTCGGGCCATCGGGGCCAATCATAGCGGCTTTTACGATGCGTGCCGCAGCATCAGGTACGGTACCCGGACCGGAGTGATGGTTGAAGTCAGTGGCAGTGTACCCCGGATCTACGGCGTTTACTTTAAAAGCGGTGTCGCGCAGGTCATACGCAAGAACAATAGTATATGCATTGAGGGCGGTTTTAGACGACGTATAGGCGGCACCCTTCACATGATAATACTTCCAGGCAGGATCGGTGTGTAACGTAAGCGAACCCAGGCCCGAAGTGACATTCACAATGCGCGGCGCCGGCGATTGCCGCAGCAAGTCGATGAATGCCTGCGTGGTGTTGATCACACCAAAGAAATTCGTGTCAAACACCTGCCGGAAAACATGAGGGTCTGTTTCCAGGGACGTTTGAGGAAAGCCGCCGCTGATGCCGGCGTTGTTAATCAGCACGTCCAGTGATTGGGTTTTGGCGCCCAACACCCGGCGGGCAGCGTTAATAGCGTCTGCGCTGTCGACGTCGATCATGACAGGCTCTATATGCTGCAGACCTTCCGATTTTAGCTGGTCGGCAGCTTGCCGGCCTTTTTGCATATCCCGGCTTCCCAGGTATACATAGTACCCTTGTTGTAATAACTGCCGGGCGGTTTCGAGCCCGATGCTTTTGTTTGCTCCTGTGATCAGTACTGTTTTCATAATGTTGAATTGTAACAGTACGAAGGTATCGCGAGGCGTTAGCTCGCCCGTGACACATTCAACGGTGTTAGTGGTACATTTTCCGGATGTTTGTGCGGTAGCCGGCGGGCGTCACACCGGTCTCGCGTTTAAAAAATCGGTTAAAATAAGAGGCATCCGAAAAGCCGAGGTCGAAAGCAATCTCCTTCAACGGCTGGTTGGTGTGAAGAAGCATGCGTCGTGCTTCCATCACCAGCCGGTCGTGAATGTGTTTGATGGCCGGCTTTCCGCTCTGGCCTTTCACCACGTCGCTGAGGTGACCCGCCGAAATGTTCAGGATGGAGGCATAGTCGCTTACTTCGTGCAACTGGCGAAAATGGTCGTTGATCTTTGCCTGGAAATCCGCCAGCAATTGTTTGTCGGTCGTCACGGTATCGTCCTCTTTAAATTGCTCGGCATACAGGCGGCTTAGATACGTTAGCAATACCGTGAGGTGCGCTGCCAGCATGCGTTGTTGCCATTCGCCGGGCAGCAGATACTCGGTGCGAATCTTTTGCAGCGTCTCTTCCACGACCCGCGCATCTGCCGGCGTGAGCTGCAGTTCATGCCTGTTGTAATAATTTTGAATGAGTGGCAGTGTGTTGAGCGAAGCGTTCTGCAGGGAAAGGAATTCGGCGGTGAAGGCAATGCCCGTACTCCACACGCGTTTGGATTCCTCTTTCACAATGATCTGCCCGGGGCGCAGAAAATACAGCGCGTTCTTTGTAAAAACGTAAGGCGTCATGTCCACCCAATGACGGCCGGTGCCACGCTTCACAAAGACAAGCAAGTAATGATCCTTGCGGTGTGGGATCAGAAACTCCGCCGGGTTCGGAAAATCCCCCTCGTAATTATACACCCTGAACTGTTTGTTGCCCGTGGCATCCGGTTCCAGTGGAAGCACGGGTATGGCCGGATTAACGTGGACTACTTGCATGCCTAAAACTAGGACTTTTTTAGTAGTTACCCGCGCCGGCGGACCTCGTACGTGTTCGGAAGAGATCTTATCACAAACGTATGGGGCGTGTGGATTATTTGCCAATATGCCCCAAATGGCCGGTTACTTCTGTGGAGTTTTGTGGCCGCACACCATTCCCGGTTTTGAATATCGTTCCGAACCAGACCCTTTCTGGCGGGAACAGAATTTTTGTGATCCGTTACAAACAATCTCCTTTGCTCATATGAAGCTTTTCATAAATCCCTTGCGAAAGTCACTGGCGACAATCGCCTGGACTTCTATCGTAGCCGTTGCACTGCTGGTCGCGTGTGATGAAGATGATGACGATAACGACGATGGACCGGATCGCGGAACAACGATTGCGAGCAACCTCGACACACCCTGGGAGCTGGCGTTCGCGCCCGACGGTCGCCTGTTCCTGACGGAGCGGCCTGGCACGGTAACCGTGATCGAAAACGGCACGAAAACCAATTGGCTGAAGCTCGACACCGTGGTGCAGGAAGTAGGCGAGTCGGGGTTGCTGGGATTGACGCTCGATCCTGATTTTACCAATAACGGATATATATACCTGGGCTACACCTACGCGGCCAGTAAAGGGCCGCTACAGCTCGTGAATAAACTGGTGCGCTACCGCGAAGATGCCGCTACCAGGAAGCCGGTGTTTGATAAAGTTTTGCTCGACAGGATCCCCGGTAACTATATTCATAACAGCGGCGGATTGGAATTTGGTCCCGACGAGATGTTGTATTGGGGGATGGGCGAGCGGTACGAGCCCAACCTCGCGCAAGATGTGGATGAACTGGCCGGCAAGATCCTGCGGCTGACCCGCGACGGCGCCATTCCCAACGACAATCCCTTCCCGGGTTCGTATGTATTTTCCTACGGGCATCGCAATCCGCAAGGGCTGGCCTTCCAACCCGAAACCGGCGACCTCTGGTCGACCGAACATGGCCCCTCCGACGAGCAAGGATGCTGCCGGGATGAGATCAACCGCATCTTGCCCGGACGAAATTACGGCTGGCCCGTGATCCGCGGCAGTGAGCAACAAGCGGGCATGGAAACACCGGTATATCACAGCGGCGATACCACCACATGGGCTCCCACCGGCGGCATATTTATCAGGCAGGGCGAGTGGAAAGATTCCTTTGTATTCACAGGTCTGCGCGGGCAGGCGCTGTATCGCGCTGTTTTTCATCCGGACGATCCCGCCAGGATCATGAACGTAGAACGTTATCTCTATACGCAATTGGGCCGTCTTCGCAATGTAGCCGAAGGCGCTGATGGCAGGTTATACATCGCAGTCAGCAATCAGGACGGCCGGGGGAATCCTTCATCGACCGACGATCGCATCGTGGCCTTTACGCTGGAAGAGCTGAAAGCATCGCTTTCGCCGATGTAACCGAAATTTTACGTTTGACTAACGCCGGCGGTTACTCGTCGCCAGCCTGAATTTAATGGGAAGTACGAAGCGGCTCTTGACGGCTTTGCCCCCCACCCGGGCGGGTAGCCAATGCGGCATGGCGCTGATGACGCGCAGGGACTCGTCGTTGAGGTCGTCACTCACGCCGCGTACCGTGCTCAGGTTGGAGATCTTGCCGTTCTTGTCGATGTCGAAACCCGTAAGGACAGAACCCTGGATCCCGTTCCGGCGTGCATCGGCAGGATACTTTACATGGGTTTGAAGGAACTTCATCATGGCCGTCATACCCCCCGGAAACTCGGCGGGCTTCTCTACATCGGTATATACCGTATCTCCGCCCTTTATGCAGTAGCTGTTCAGCAACAGATAATTCTTAATCTCGAGGTTGCAAACCGTTTCGCCGTCGGTAGTGCTGATGATTCCGTTGCCCTGGGTTAGCTCTTCCTTTCCGTCGGGAGTATAATGTTGGAGGATGAGCTCTTTGTCATCGGACTGATATTCCTTGCGTTGACATATAGTACCCGTTTCATAATATTCCACAAAAACGCCCGTGGCATATCCTTCCTCGTATCGGCCTTCTCGCCGCAGGATGCCGTTTTCATAATAATGTTTCACCGTACCATGATATACGATTTCCGGTTCATACTCGATACATTCGGCGATCACGCGTAGTTTGCCGGAGGGCTGGTAATATTCACGCAGGATAAATCCGTCACCTGCTTCTTCGATCGTTCGGGAAAAGGCAGCGTCACCGGCACCAAAAACTTCCTTGCGGTCCTTCGACAAATAAGCGATTCTTTTTTCCGATGACTGAGCGCACCCTACGCGGGCGATTATGACAATAACCAGGAGTAAAGCAGATGTTTTCATGGCAGGCAATTATAACAAAATTAGCAATTACCACGGCCCGGGCAACGGTCTTCCACAAACGAGGCTGCCTGCGGGCAGCCTCGTTTGTATATAGAAATGGTAGAACGGTTAATTCAACACTGTAGGATCGTCGCGGCTGGACGCTGTCGCTTACACCGTTGCGGGTTTAGGTTGGCGATTCGCAAACCAGGCTTCGAACGTAATATTACCGAGACGCGCCTGGTAGCCCGGTGTCAGCGTATTGTTTTGCAGCGTGGCACCAAAATACCGTGCTTGTGCGTCCACTTTTATTGTACGCGTGTCGCCCGTCTTTTTAAGGTACCGACTGGCGAGGTCGGCCAGGCTGAATGACTCGGGGCCGGCGATCTCGACCGTCGTGTTTGCCGGTTTTTCCAACGTCACCTGCGCCATGGCCGTCGCGACATCGTCGGAAGAGATCGGTTGGATCGCCGCCGGCGATAAATGGATCTCTGCATCTTTCGCCGCCGAGGCGACAATACTGCCGAGGAATTCAAAGAACTGGGTAGAGTGCACGATGGTATAGGGAATGCCCGATTTTTTGATCAGGTTTTCCTGCGCCTGCTTGGCGCGAAAGTATCCGCTTTCCTGTAGCCGGTCCGTACCCACCACCGACAAGGCGATGTGATGTTTTATCCCCGCGGCTGCTTCCGCGGCCAGAAGATTGCGGCCGGAAGTTTCGAAGAACTCCATCACCGCTTTGTCTTCAAACGACGGCGAGTTGGCGACGTCTACTACCACGTCCGCACCGCGGAGCGCATCGGCCAGGCCTTCGCCGGTAATGGTGTTTACGCCCGAGGCCGGCGAGGCGGCGTTTACGTCGTGTCCGAGGGTGCGCAGCTTTTCGGCCAGCTTTGATCCAATCAAACCTGAGCCACCAATAATGATAATTTTCATAGAGATGTGTGTTGTTAAAGATTCGTATGTAGAAAGAGGTTATTTTAGTATGCCTATCGACAACTGAACATGTGTGATTGGACAAAGCCTGCGGTTTTTTTACCGGAAATTATACAGGCGCGTCCCGGAACGTATGCAGACGCTTAGTGTGTTGATGGTGAGTGTGTTGATTGCTGGAATGTGGGCCGTGTGAAAAAAAGATGCCCCGAGATGTCCAATAATCGAGCTTCGATTGTACTCCCAAAAAAATATATCATATGAACTGGTTCTCCCGCGCACTCACAAGCTCTGTCGGCAAAAAGATCGTTATGGCACTGACCGGCTTGTTTCTGATCAGCTTCCTGGTCGTACACGCCTCCATCAACGCCATGATCTTTATACCCGACGGCGGCGCCACCTTTACGGTTTGGGCGCACTTCATGGCCACCAATCCCATCATCCGCACCCTGGAGATCGTCCTGGTGCTGGGCTTCCTGTTTCACATCGCGCAGGGCCTGATGCTCTGGAAACAAAACCGCGACGCACGCGGGGCCGAACGCTATCACGTGGTAAATCCACCCAGGCAAAGCACCTGGTATAGCCGGAGCATGATGTTGCTGGGCACATTGATCCTTCTTTTTCTGGTGATCCATACCTCTAACTTCTGGATCCCGAACAGGAAGCACCAATTTATGACCGGCGAGGAGCTGCCGTTATATCAAATGATCCTGGCGACCTTCCAGAATCCCATCGAGGTCATTATATATTTATTCGGATGCTTTTCGCTCTTCTGGCATTTACTCCACGGCTTTCAAAGCTCCTTCCAGTCGTTGGGCCTGAAACACAACAAGTACAACAAGCTCATCCTGGCCGGAGGTGCAATCTTTTCCATCGTCATATCGTTACTTTTCGCCATGATGCCGCTCTCGGTTTATTTCCATCTTATCTGAGGATGTGCATAGGCGGATAAAAGATATAGGCAAAAATGAATCACGCCGGGAGCCGCTCCAGCGTGATTCATTTTTTCTGAAAGCCCGAACATGGGGCTTACTCTTCGTCCTCTTCTTCCAGCATGCTCAGGGTCTGCTCGTGCATGCGCAGGGCGTCGTCCAGGAACTCGCCGCCGTCGGCCGTGTGGTCTTCGGCAAAGCCCTGAGATTGTAGCAAGGTAGGGTCTGTCGGCTCAGGTGAACGTGCGTCCTTGCGCGGTCCACCGGTGGGGGTTGGGGATTTCATTTTTTTATTTTTTGAATGGTACGATGTCGGGCATAGTGTCGCGCGTCTTGCGTTTCGACCGGAAGATCATGCGTAAGGCCTGGTCGCTGGTGAGATACGCCACGGTCCAGTTGTACAGTGTCTTTATCTTGTTGTTATAGTTCACCAGCGAGATAAGGTGTATAAACAACCAACTCAGCAATCCCGGCAGGCCGCCGATGTGCAGCTTCTTTTTAAAGAGGTCAGCCACGGCATGTGTTTTACCAATGATCGCCATGTCGCCGCGATCAAAGTATTTAAAGGGCTTCATGGGCTTACCCTTGGCCAATGCCAGAAGGTTTTTTGCCAGCGCCTTTCCCTGCTGTATGGCCGGCTGCGCCAGTTGCGGATGACCGTTCGGATAATCCGGGTCGCCAAATTGAATGCTGATGTCGCCAATGGCGTAGATGTTGTCATACCCCAACACCTTGTTATAACGATCTGTCACCATTCTCCGGCCTTTCCCCAGGCTATCGGCAGCGATGCCTTCGAACGTTTGGGCCGTAACGCCGGCCGCCCAGATCAACGTCTTCGCGTCAATAACTGTGCCGTCGGAGAGGTATACTTTGCCGTCTTCGTACAGCGAGACCTGTGTATTCAATTTCAGCTTTACTCCCAGGCCATCCAGTATGCGGTAGGCGGCTTCGTGCGTTTTATCGCTCATGGGCGCCAATAAGTACGGCAGTGCATCCACCACATAGATCTCCGGCAGGGCGGGGTCGATCTCGGGATATTCCTGCAGCACGTGGTCTTTCATTTCGGCGATCATGCCGGCCAGTTCCACACCCGTAGGGCCACCCCCCGCGATCACGATGCGCAGGAGCCGTTGTCGTGCTTCGGGATCTTTCTCACCCGCGGCTTTTTCCAGCGCCTGGATCATCTTGTTGCGGATGTAGAGCGCATCGTCCATGTCTTTTAGCGCAAAGGCTTTTCGCTGAAAAACCTCGTTGCCAAAAAAGTTCGTCTTCGCGCCCGCGGCGAACACCAGGTAGTCGTAGCGCAGCACAGCGCCGTCGCTAAGCTGTACGGTGTTCATAGTCGGGTCGACGTCGGCCACGGTCGCCATGTGAAAGGCAATACCCTTGTTTTTAAAAAGCTTCCGGAACGGGTAGCTGATGCTCGACGGTTCAAGAAAGCTCGTCGCCACCTGGTATAGTAACGGCGTGAAATAGTTATAGTTGTTCTTGTCGACCAGGGTAACGGCAAAGAATCTGTTGTTAAACAGCTGCCGGGCAAAATTTAACCCCGCAAATCCACCCCCGACGACGATGATGTGCTTCTTTTTGCGGTTCCTGTTACTCGCTTCCATATGTCATTACTTTGCTTCATGACAACCGAACCTTCGGGATTGGACAAAAACGGGCAGCTTTTTTACAACCTAACAACTCCTTTACGCTTCATTCGCCGCACCGTAATAAATCCCTGGTAATGCTCGTATTTCTGCGCAAGCTGCGTTCGTGTGCACGAATGCTCAGTCGTTTTTCAGCCGGTCTCACGGCCGGGAGTTGTTCACACGCCGGCGGATGCTGCCGGTCTTCAGGCTGTGGGGAAATGTTTGCGAATTTGCGCCGGTATTGGATCTGAATTAAAATAGAGAAGGCCTTTTTTCAGGAAACGGTGTTTACCCTACGGTTGGGGATGTCTGTACAACAGCAGGGGAACAGGAGGGAGTCCTTTGGGTAAAAAAATCGGTCTGGTCTTCATAGGTACTAAAATGGTTATAGTTGTAACGTTTATACTAACACACGATAACAGTGGCGGTAATTCGAACAATGTTATAGCAGATTAAATTTACAACGTTGTCGGAACATACAAAGTATTATACCTGAGAATTGCATTTTTTCAGGACGAATGGATGCATATTATGGCGCACCGGGATGAAGGCCGGTAGAATCAACGGATCGGTCTTTTTTGGAGTTGTTGGCAGAAGAAACAACGGGATGGGAAAAAAACGCCGGACTATGATCGTCATCGATAGGCGAAGGAGCCGGTGTTGTTTGAACCGAGGGGTGCATCGATCCATCGTTTGTCGTTTCGTTTTCGGGATGGGCATGCGCTACGTTCGTTGTCCGGTGCTCGTTGGATTTTTCGGGGCGATTATGTGTTTCCGGTTGTGCCGGTGTTACGGTTTTGGCGTTTAACGGCAGCTCAGAATGCGGTGAAACTTCCGCTGTATGAACAGACGCGGTGCAACGCCAGCCATACGTACAGGCCGCGGCAGCCTGTACCGGTATTGTCGTTTGCTCCAGCTCCTGTCTTTTCGTTTCTGTTACCGTGAAAGCTTCGGCCGGCGGCTCGTCCGTCGATAGATCACCTTCGGGACGCCCCGCCACAGCGACCACCTTGCCTACACCCGCTCGTTTAACTTCTTTCACAACGTCATCTTCCATGGGCG
>NZ_JAHESC010000054.1 GCF_018598185.1 Dawidia soli | reverse complement strand
CGAGTGCTACACAGCCAACTTCGTCGGCAGCGTCAGAGGTGTATATGAGACAGTATGGATTCAATGCGAAGAACGTGGTCAATGTATCCTTACAGGGGAATGACTACAAGCGGGTAACGAATGAGTTTCTGACGGTGTCGGGCGTTGCATCGGTCTCGGCTTCTGACATTATTCCCGCGACGAATGTGCAGAATGGCATGAGCTTGCGGGTGGCGGGCAGTGACGCGGAGTATACGCGGTTCAGCGTATTACAGACGGATGGTAACTTTCTCGGCAACCTGGGGCTCAGCCTGGTGGCAGGTGAAAATAGGAAGGTGTCCGGTGATTCGGCCAGCAGGTTCGTCCTGGTGAACGAGGCCGCCGTGCGCGCCTTGGGGTACGTCCAGGCGTCTGACATCGTGGGGGAGGTGCTTCAACCCCAGGGAGATGCGGAGGAGTTTGTCGTTGTCGGGGTAACGAAAGATTTTCAACATACGGCGTTGGTGAACGAAGACGGGATCCACCCCGTCGTGTTGCGTTACCAGCCTGGAAGTTTTGGCTACGTAAGTGTCAGGATCGCTCCCGGCAATATACCCGGCACGCTGGCGCGGCTGCAAAGCCGATGGAAAACGATCGATCCCGTGAATGCCTTCCGGTATGATTTCTATGAAGACCAACTGGATGCGATGTACCGCGGCTTTTTTGATGTGGTATCCATTCTGGGCTTCATCGCCTTCCTCGCGGTCGTGATCGCATGCCTGGGGTTGCTCGGCATGGCGATGTATACCACCGAAAGAAGACGGAAGGAGGTAGGAATCCGCAAGATCCTGGGAGCCGACGATTCGAGCATTGCCCTGTTGCTCTCCATGTCTTTTTTAAAAGTATTGGGAACCGCCATCTGCCTGGGTGGTCCGTTGAGCTACTATGTCAACAACCTGTGGCTGCAGTCGCTTCCGAACCGGGTCGGTTTCGGTCTGGGAACCGTGCTGACCGGCGCCATAACGTTGCTCGTACTGGGCCTGGTGACGATCGGCACGCAAACTTTCCGGGCTTCCCGCAGTAACCCCGTGCAGACGTTAAAAATGGATGGATGACGCGCGGGCACGTCCCGTGTAGGCTGGATTAGGAAAATCCGAATAATCATCTTACCTTTGGGCATCGTTAAGAAATAGTGCTTTTCAGCAAGAAGTTCCCAAAAAACAGTTTGTTGTCTTCACCCTTCTTCAATAATAATTTTCTCTAAGATTTCTCCGTAGCAATCCAGATTATTATTACCAGCCTCGGGGCAACCCGATGGAACGAGGTTTTTTATTTATAATTTCAATACAAATGCAAGGAACAGTAAAGTTTTTTAATGAGGCCAAAGGATTTGGATTCATTAAGCCGTCAGATTCATCCGCCGACATTTTCGTTCACGTTTCAGGTCTTATCGATGAGATCCGTGAGAACGACGAAGTTACCTATGAAGTGGAGCGTGGTAAGAAAGGCATGAATGCCGTCAATGTGACAAGAATAGTGGATTAAGAGCTCTTTTTAATATACTATTGAAAAGATCGGCCGGAAGCCGATCTTTTTTTGTGGCCGTACATTTCAAAAGTATACACGGGCCTGGCTATTTTCACAATGCCACCGTAACGCGAAGGAACGTAGCCGGGATATGGGTCGAACCACTCGCACCGTTCTTGTTCTGACTGGTAAAGAGCGCTTCCAGCTCACGCTGCAGGTCCTCTGCTTTACCGTTCCTGGCCGCCGCTTCAAAAGCATTCATGGTAGGCCCGTAATAATCTTTAAACAGCGCCAGGAATTGAACAGGAGGGAACGGCGCAAGGAACGTATAGGTGTCGCGAATAAACGTTATTTTCTCTTTCGCCACACCCGCGCTGCCAAAGCGTTCGATCACCTGGTCCTCTACGCCCCACAGCATCGGGCTGATAAACCCTTCCGGTGGCGGCGGCGTATAGGCTGAGCTGACTCTTAATATTTGCGCGACAAGGGTAGGGTCTCCGGGAATCCAGTTGCCCATAACGATCCGGCCACCGGGGCGTGTAACGCGTACCATCTCACGCGCCACGTCGTGTGGCCTGGGGGCGAACATGGCGCCGAAGATGCTGATCGTAAGGTCAAACGAATGGTCGGATAACGCTTGCAGGTTCGTGGCATCGCCTTCCTGGAAGGTACAGTGAGTAAGGCCTTCGGCCTTGGCCCGGGCGTTACCGGCTTGCACCAGGTTGCTGGCGATATCTACGCCCAATACGGTAGCGCCTGCTTTCGCCGCCGGGATGGCCGTGGTGCCGTCGCCGCAGCCAAGGTCAAGCACACGCATGCCCGGTGCAATGCTCAGCTTGTCGACCAGCGCTGCGCCGCTTTCGCGCATGCTTGCGGCGATACGGGTAAAGTCTCCTTTTTCCCAGAGTTGTTTGTTGGGGTTCATGACAGATAGGGGGTTTTGTTTGTCAAGTAACTATATTTCGACAAACTGCGAAAAGGGTTTTTTCCCCTCATGCGTGCCTCTATGTCTGCAGGCATTGTTCACTACTACCCCTGCAGCCTCACATTATTATCCCCTTCAAAATCCCGGAGGATCTCCAGAAAGTGGTCCATCTGTTTGAGGAATAATATTTCCTCTTTGCCGGTTTCACCAATCATAAGTGCCTTCATGCCTCCGATGCCGAGCTTTAGCTTTCGGATGTTATTCCTGATCTCCAACGCCTCCGCCTCGGCATGCAGTTTCCGCGCCTCGGCTAACTCCTTTTCTTTTTGACTGTATAGCAGATCTACTTGTGCCATTAATTCTTCGTTTTCTAACCCGGCCCGTTGCAATTTGGCTTTCCCGTAGTTTAATAATTCCGTCGTGAACTTTTTTGCTTCATCGCGCAGGGTACTGCTATGCTCATGATCGATCACAGTGTCCAACGTCTTGTGTATCGCCCGAATAAATTTTGTCCGCAACTGATACCACTTTTCAGCGTTAAGGCCTTCGATCTCGATCCGTACAAATTTCGGTTCTTCTTCGTCTATATCGATCATGACCGGCTAACGGGTGACAAGTCTAGATAATCCATCTTCTTGATGACTAACGCGTCACCCCCGATGATCCGATAGGTATCGGAGAGAAGATGGATAATATCGGCAATTTCGGTGCTGTCAAACTGGGATGCGTCAAAGTACAGGCTGATGGCGGCGGGCACGGGGGCTGGGTAGGAATTTTGTTTTCTTGTAGTGATCATGATATCGGCGGCCTTTAACAGAATGGTGATGGGTTTTAGGTGGTGCGAATTGTTTATTCCGGTAATTAATTTCCTGGAAAGCGAGAATAATTCTTTGAGCAGGGACTCCAAACTCCTGCTCCGGGTTGTTAAAGTCTGGAGGATGGGAAGGATTTTATGCCCGTACTTTTTTACGGCATAATCTTGTGCTGCCTTGTCTCCTTGTTTAATCGCGAGTATCAGGTCTTTATCGCTATAATGTTCAAGTGACTGGGTGTCTGGGAAGGTGCTCATGTATCGTATGAATGAAGTTGCGTGCCAACGGGCAATATTTCCACATCAATATCCGAAGGTACTCTTTTTTTTTATCTTCTATCAAGCTACTCATCTTTAAAAATAACGAAGACGAGAATATTTTATACCATCTCGATTGGATCGATCTTCATGAGAGTGTTTCCCCAGAATTTTATGGATATAGCAGGGTGTAAATGTATAGCCTATACGGTATCGGTAAAGCCGGGATCGTGTTGTGGTTGACTGGCGGTATCGTTACAGCCGCCGGGGCATCCGATAGAAGTCGTGCCGTCGCTCTATAATATAAGGAATAATTATCCAGTACCCGCGTTGACGGCGGACACGATTTTTAAGGTCCGGCCTTGATAATTTTAAGGAAACGAGGGCCTCTGCATCAAGTATATACCGCTTACAAACTTTGTGTCCGTAAACGTTTGCATTTCTGTTTGAAATTGTTGTATATTCAAACTACTTCGTAATCATAACCCCTTCCGGCGTATGGGAACAGTAAGAAACATTCTTCAAGCAAAAGGACATGGAGTCTTTTCTGTAGAGCCCGCCGTTACCGTGTACGATGCGATCGAACTCATGTCGCAAAAGAACATTGGCGGGTTGATCATAACCGATCAGCGTAGTGAGAAATTGCTGGGCATTTTTACCGAACGTGATTATGCCCGGAGACTGATACTGAAAGGCAAGTCGTCCAAAGATACTGCAATAGGAGAGATCATGACCGAAAATCCGATCACCGTATCGCCCGACGACAGTATCGAAAGTTGTATGAAACTGATGACCAACCGCCGCATCCGGCATTTGCCGGTATGTGACGGCGGAAAACTCACAGGCATGATCTCGATCGGTGATGTTGTGCGCTTTATTATAGACGAGCAGCGCGCCATCATCGAAGACCTCGAGCAGTATATAACGGGTCATCACCAATAATAATCCGCCTGCCGACAGGCAGGCCAGCCGGCATTTACAACGGGTAAGTGCCCCTCCTTCGCGGGACCGCTACGGCGGACGATCTAGTTTGTATGTTGAACTAAAACTTTGATGTCATGGTACGCTAACCATCCAACCCTTGGATCCTGCAGAACATAGTGCTCCACTCTGGCCGCTGTTCCTCTATGGCCTGATCGTTTTAAGCCTCGTCGGCGCGATGCTGGGCGTATCGTACGTACTGGGCCAGCATCATAAAGAACGTGCCACCCACGATCCCTACGAAGGTGGTATTCTGAGCGCAGGTTCTGCGCGTATACGTTTCTCCTCGCAATTTTACCTGGTAGCCATGCTCTTTGTCATTTTTGACGTAGAGACCATCTTTATTTTCTCGTGGGCGATCGCTTTTCGGGAACTGGGATGGTACGGTTATGCCGGCGTGATCGTGTTCCTGATCCTGCTGTTGGTCGTACTCATTTACGAGTGGCGTGCAGGCGCCCTCGACTTCGGTCCCGACGGCAAGAAGATACTGAAGGCATACAAACAATTAACCGGAAAGAAAACATGAACTGGTGGCTCAACCATACCAACGGATCGACCGACGCCGTGAAAGGCAACAGCTCCATGGAAGAAGCTGTTCGCCAAAGCGTAATGCTCACATCGGTACAAAGCCTGCTGGCGTGGGGACGAAGCAATTCGATGTGGCCCTTTCACTTTGGCCTGTCGTGTTGTTTTGTGGAAATGGCCACGAGCATGACGCCGAAATACGACGTGGCCCGCTTTGGCGCCGAGGTGATCCGCGGTACGCCGCGCGAAGCGGATGTCATGATCATTGCCGGTACCGTCTTTATTAAAATGGCACCCATCATCAAACGCCTGTACGAACAGATGATGGAACCGCGGTGGGTGATCTCCATGGGATCGTGTGCGAACTCCGGCGGAATGTATGATATATATAGTGTCGTGCAGGGCGTGGATAAATTCATGCCCGTAGATGTATATGTGCCCGGATGCCCGCCGCGCCCCGATGCCTTTATGGAAGGGCTCATGCTGCTGGCGTCGGGCGTAAAGCAGGAAAAACGTCCGCTGAGCTGGGTGATCGGTGAACAAGGCGTGATCCGGCCCGAGAAGATCTCGATGAAAGAAAAAAAACAGGAGCAACGCAGGCAAATGGTAAGCTTTCGTTCGCCCGATGAAATATGATTCCGGTCCCCGACCGGCATCCGCATGCAAACCGTCCGGTGCAAGACACCGGTGAACAAAACTATGTGTAACGAAAACACGAAACGATGACCGACTGATTTTTGAAACCTACACCTGTCCCGGGGCACCAGTCGTGCGCCGCAGTGTAATGAAAACAATACCCCAAACAACGGAGCTGTTAAAGCTAAAATTCGGTGAATCTACATTCACCGAGCAGTCCACCCGCGATGGCATGGCCACCGTGTGGCTGCCGTTGGACAGATTGCGGGAGGTGTTAGCGTACCTCAAGACCGGTATCGAGCATCCGTATCCGCTCCTGTTCGACATGACCGCCATCGACGAGCGGACCCGCCAGCGAAATCCCCACCAGAATCATCATCCCTCCAGCGACTTCACGCTTGTATACCACCTCTTCTCGTTCGATCGCAATGCGTTTATTCGCCTGAAAGTCGCCCTGAACGGAGAATTCCCCACGGTCCCCAGCATCACAAAATTATGGTCGAATGCCAACTGGTATGAACGCGAAGTGTTCGACATGTTCGGCATCCGCTTTTCCGGCCATCCCTTCTTGCGCCGCCTGCTCATGCCCGAAAGCTGGCAGGGCAACCCGCTGCGGAAGGAACATCCGGCGCGCGCCACCGAGATGGGCCCTTTCCGGCTCTTTGACGAGAAGCAGGACCGCGAGCAAGCGGCGCTGCAATTCAAACCGGAAGAGTGGGGCATGCTTACCCAGCACGATGATGCGGACTTTATGTTCCTCAACATCGGCCCGCAGCACCCGGGCACCCACGGCGTACTGCGCATCATTTTGCAGCTGGATGGTGAAGATATCGTAGATGCCGTACCCGACATCGGGTTCCACCACCGTGGCGCCGAGAAGATGGCCGAACGCCAGTCGTGGCACACCTATATTCCCTATACCGACCGGATCGATTACCTCGGCGGCGTGAACAACAACCTGGCCTACCTGCTGGCGGTCGAAAAGCTCGCGGGCATCGAGGTGCCCGAACGTGCCCAGGTGATCCGCGTCATGATGTGTGAGCTCTTCCGCATTGCCAGCCACCTGGTGTGGTATGGCACCTTCGCGCAGGACCTCGGGCAGCTTTCGCCGGTGTTCTATATGTTCAGCGACCGCGAGAAGATCTTCGATATCGTAGAGGCTGTTTGCGGCGGCCGCATGCACCCCAACTGGTTTCGCATCGGCGGCGTGGCCCAGGATCTTCCCAGGGGCTGGGAAACACTGGTGCGGAGCTTCGTCGACTACTTCCCAAAGCGGTTGCGTGAGTACGATGCGATGGTGATGCGCAACAGCATCTTCAAAGCCAGAACGGTCGGCATCGGCATCTTTACAAAAGAAGAAGCCATCGAATGGGGCGTTACCGGTCCGGGGCTTCGTGCCTGCGGCATGGACTGGGACTTCCGCAAGAAACAACCCTATTCCGGCTACGAGAAATTCGATTTCGAGATCCCCGTCGCCTACAACGGCGACTGCTACGACCGCGCCGTGGTGCGCGTGGAAGAGATGCGCCAAAGCCTGCGCATCATCGAGCAGTGCCTGAAGCATATGCCCGAAGGGAACTACAAGTCAACGCACCCCCTGGCGACGCCGCCCGTGAAGCAACGTACCATGAAAGACATCGAAACATTGATCACCCATTTTCTCGGCGTGAGCTGGGGACCGGTGATCCCGGCCGGCGAAGCCATGAGCTGCATCGAAGCGACCAAGGGCGCCAACAGCTATTATGCGATCAGCGACGGCAACACGTCGCCGTACCGGCTGCGCGTGCGCACGCCCTCGTTCCCGCACATGCAAATGATCCCGTATATCAGCAAAGGGTATACAGTGGCCGACCTGCTGAGCATCCTGGGCGCGATGGACTACGTGCTGGCCGATATCGACCGGTAGTGATCACGATCTATACTTTAACGACAACGATATGTTAACCGGAGAAGAGATCCTTGAAATTGAAAAAGCGATACACGTCGTGCCGCACCGGCAGGCGGCCTGTATCGAAGCGCTCAAGATCGTTCAGAGCAGACGCCGGTGGATCTCGGATGATTCCCTGAAAGATATTGCCTCCTTTCTGGAGATGTCGCCCGCGGAGCTCGACTCGGTAGCCACCTTCTATAACCTCATCTTCAGAAAGCCCGTGGGGCGGCATATCATTCTCGTGTGCGACAGCATCACCTGCTGGGTAATGGGCTATGAGAAGCTGCACGCGTACCTGCAGTCGAAACTGGGCATTCGGTATGGCGAGACGACGGGCGACGACCGGTTCACCATGCTGCCCAACCCGTGCCTGGGTACCTGCGATTGCGCCCCGGCGCTGATGATCGATCATGACCTGTATCGCAACGTGACCCCCGAACAACTGGACGAAATCCTGGACCGCTATGTCTGAAAAACCATTGACCTCCCACATCCGCGCGGACGGCGTGCCGCTTACCCTTCGGGAATATGAATTGAAGGGTGGATACCAGTCCGTACGAAAGGCATTGGCGATGACGCCACAGGCCGTACAGGCTGAAGTCAAGAGCTCGAATCTGCGGGGGCGGGGGGGAGCCGGTTTTAATACCGGGTTGAAGTGGAGCTTTGTACCCCTGGATGCACCGAAGCCCAAATACCTGATTGCAAACGCCGATGAAATGGAGCCGGGCACGTTCAAGGACAGGCTGCTGCTGGAGCGCGCGCCGCACCAGCTCATCGAAGGCATGATCGTGTCCGCCTGGGCACTGCAGGCCGATACCGCGTTTGTATTTCTGCGGTGGGCGTATCACACGGCAGCCAAAGCCATTACCACGGCCATCGCAGAAGCCTACGAGGCCGGATACCTCGGGCAAAATATACTCGGCACAGGCTTTAATCTGGAAATGCACCTGCACACCGGTGCCGGCCGCTATATGTGCGGTGAGGAGACGGCGTTGCTCAATTCGCTGGAAGGCAAGCGTGCCACCCCGCGGGCGAAGCCGCCGTTTCCGCAGGTGAGTGGATTGTTTGGCAAGCCGACGATCGTCAACAACGTGGAAACGTTGTGCTGCATTCCGCACATTATCACGCACGGGGCGGAGTGGTTTCAAAAACTGAGCCTGACCGGCGATGCCGGCACCAAGATCTACGGCGTGAGCGGAAAGGTGCGCCGGCCGGGCCTGTGGGAATTGCCCATGGGCACGACGTTGCGCGAGCTGATCGAAGAGCACGCCGGCGGCATGCACGACGGCCTGTCGTTCAGGGGCGCGTTGCCCGGCGGGGCGTCCACCGATTTTCTGGTGCGCGACCACCTGGACGTACGCATGGATTACCCTTCCGTGGCCGCGGCCGGCAGCCGCCTGGGCACCGGCACCGTGATCGTGCTCGACGACAAAACATCCGTCGTCGGGTTTGTCAAAAACCTCATTCACTTCTTTGCGCAGGAGTCGTGCGGGTTCTGTACACCGTGTCGCGAGGGACTGCCCTGGATCGAAAAAATATTACACGCCCTGCAAAGCGGCGACGGGCGGAAAGACGATATACCCCTGCTCGAGCTTCACACCCGTTTACTCGGTCCCGGCAACACATTCTGTGCCTTGGCGCCGGGCGCCATGGAACCGTTGCAAAGCGCACTCAAATATTTCCGGGAAGATTTTGAAGTCTATATCCGGGAGCACGCCTCCCGGGAACCTATAACAGTATAACCGTGGGAACAAACGAAAGAACGATGGCAACTATAGTGATCGATGGCAAAACATATGAAATTCCCACGGGTAAGAACCTGCTGGAGACTTGTCTTACGCTCGGGTTCGATCTGCCGTATTTCTGCTGGCACCCCGCCCTCGGCTCGGTGGGGGCCTGCCGCCAGTGCGCGGTAAAAGTATACAAAGATGAGAACGATACACGCGGGCGGCTGGTCATGTCGTGCATGGAGGCCGTCACGCCCAACCAGCGGATCAGCATCAGCGACCCGGAAGCCAAAGCCTTTCGCGAGCAGGTCATCGAATGGCTGATGACCAACCACCCGCACGACTGCGCCGTGTGCGACGAAGGCGGCTCCTGCCACCTGCAGGATATGACCGT
Organism: Dawidia soli; assembly: GCF_018598185.1. GTDB lineage: Bacteria > Bacteroidota > Bacteroidia > Cytophagales > Cyclobacteriaceae > Ohtaekwangia > Ohtaekwangia soli. The sequence goes on along the minus strand of NZ_JAHESC010000054.1, from coordinate 37,369 downwards.
AATGACCGGGCACGACTACCGCCGGTTCCGGTTCAAAAAGAGAACGCACCGCAACCAGTACCTGGGGCCGTTCATCAATCACGAGATGAACCGTTGCATTCAGTGCTACCGTTGCGTGAGGTTCTATAAGGACTATGCCGGCGGCAAGGACCTCGATGTATACGCCTCGAAAAGCAATGTGTATTTCGGCCGGGAGGAAGACGGGATCCTCGAAAGCGAGTTCAGCGGCAACCTCGCCGAAGTATGCCCCACCGGCGTGTTCACCGATAAGACATTGAAAGAACATTATACACGCAAGTGGGACCTGACGATGTCGCCGTCCGTTTGCCAGCACTGCAGCATCGGCTGCAACACCGTGGCCGGCGAACGCTATGGTACTTTGCGCATGATCGCCAACCGCTTTCACGGCCAGGTGAATGGCTATTTCCTCTGTGACCGGGGCCGGTTTGGCTACGAGTTTGTCAATGCGGACAAACGCATCCGCCAGGCGTGGACCGGAGAGTCCGTCGTGTCGCCGGAACAGCTGCTCAACCACATGGCCCCCGCATGGAACCAATCGAAGAAGGTGATCGGCATCGGGTCTCCACGCGCATCCCTGCAATCGAATTTTGCGCTGAAGGCATTGGTCGGCGCGGATAATTTTTATCACGGCGTTTCGGACAACGAGCACGACCTGGCCGACCTGGCGATCCGCATCTTCCGCGAAGGCTCCGTTCGCACACCGTCGACACGCGAAGTAGAGAAAGCCGATGCCGTCTTCATTCTCGGCGAAGATATCACCAACACCGCGCCCATCCTGGCGCTGGCGGTGCGCCAGGCGGTCAGGCACGAGCCGGGCAAAGCCGCCGACGCCGTGCACATTCCCGGGTGGCACGATGCCGCTCGCCGCGAGATGGCGCAACAAAGCAAAGGGCCGCTGTTCGTAACCAGCGTGCATACCACCAAGCTCGACGAGCTCGCACGCGATGTATACCGCGCCGCGCCGGACGACATCGCCCGGTTGGGATTTGCCGTCGCGCATCGCCTGGACCCGCAGGTGCCCGATGCCACGGATTTACCCGAAGCCGTGGCGCAACTGGCCGACCGCATCGCACAGGCACTGCTGGCCGCCGAGCGACCGGTGATCATCTCGGGCGCCTGCTGCGAGTCGGGATGTGTGATGAAGGCCGCGGCCAACGTGGCGTGGGCGCTGCAAAAGAAGAAACAACAGACGGGCCTGGTGCTGACGATGCTGGAGTGTAATTCGCTCGGGTTGGCCATGATGGGCGGGCACCGGCTGCACGCCGCCTTCAACGCTGTCATGAACGGCCACGCCGACACGGTGATCGTCATGGAGAACGATCTATACCGCCATGGAAAAGCCGACGAGGTCGACGCGTTCCTGAGCAAATGCCAGCGGGTCATCGTGCTCGACCACCTGCTGCACAAGACGGTGTCCAAAGCGAGTGTTATTATACCCGCCGGAACGTTTGCCGAGTCCGACGGCACACTGGTCAACAACGAAGGGCGGGCACAGCGGTTTTTCCAGGCCTACGAGCCGACCGACATCATCCGCGAAAGCTGGCGCTGGCTGCTGACCCTCGGGCATCGCATCGGGAACAGCCGCATGGCCCCCTGGCAGAACTTTGAAGACGTTACCCTGGCCATGGACCGCGAGGAGCCGTTGCTCCGGGGCGTGGCAGGGGTCACACCGCCGTCGGCGTTCCGCATCGCGGGGCAGCGTATCGCCCGCGAGACGCATCGCTATAGCGGCCGCACGTCGCAGCAGGCCAATATAAACGTAAGCGAGCCGAAGCCGCCGGAAGATCCCGACTCGCCGCTGTCGTATACCATGGAAGGATTTCACGGGCAGCCGCCGTCATCCCTGATACCCTACTTCTGGGCGCCGGGCTGGAACTCCGTGCAGTCCGTCAACAAATACCAGGCAGAAGTAGGCGGCTCGTTGCGGGACGACGATCCCGGCGTGCGCCTGCTCGAACCCCGCACCGAGGGAACGCTTCCGTACTTCGTCGGCGTGCCCGAACGGTTCCGGCCCCTCGACGATCACCTGTGGATCGTATCGCTGCACCACATCTTTGGCTCGGAAGAGCTCAGCGCGCATGCGCCTTCCGTCGCCCAGCGCGTACCCCAACCGTACATCCTGCTCCATCCGTCGGATGCGGCGGCGCTGGGGGTGGAAACGGGGCACCCCCTCGTATTTACCATCGAGTCGCAATCGTATCGGCTGCCGGTGAAGCTCAGTGACGTCCTGCCGGTGGGTATCGCGGGCATGCCGTACGGCATCGACGGTGTGCCGTATGCGGACCTGCCGGAGTGGGCCATCGTGCCGCGCGGCAACCAACGTCAAAACCTGAATGATCTCAGCTATGCAAAACGACACGCTTAATCATATTCTCATTACGGTCGGGGTATTGGCAGGCTTGCTGATCGTGGCCCCGGGCCTCATCTGGCTTGAACGACGGCTGCTGGCGCTCTGGCAGGATCGCTACGGCCCCAACCGGGCGGGACCTTTTGGCGTGCTGGTGGTGCTGGCGGATACGCTGAAGCTGTTCTTCAAAGAAGACTGGGTGCCACCCTTCGCCGACCGCAAGGTGTTTATCATCGCACCGGCCATCGTCGTGATCACGGCGCTGCTGAGCTTTGTCGTGATCCCGTTTGCGCCGGGACTGATCGTGGCCGACCTGAACATCGGCCTGCTGTTCTTTCTCGCCATGTCGTCGATGGGCGCCTATAGTATTATTCTCGGCGGATGGGCCTCCAACAACAAGTACGCGTTGCTGGGCGCGATGCGCGGGGCCGCGCAGCTGATCTCGTATGAAGTATTTATGGGACTTTCGCTGATGGGCGTCGTGCTGATGACAGGCTCCTTCAGCCTGCACAAGATCGTCGAGGCGCAGCAAGGCATGTGGTTTGTCGTGCCGCAATTCCTGGGCTTTGTGATCTTCCTCATCGCCGGCATCGCCGAGACGCACAGGCTTCCGTTCGATATTCCGGAAGCCGAGAGCGAGCTGATCGCCGGCTTCCACTCGGAATACTCCGGGATGAAGTTCGGTATGTTCTTCGTGGGCGAATACCTGGGCATCATGCTCATCTCGTGCATGGTCACCTGTCTTTTCTTCGGCGGCTGGCTGGGCCCTGGCTTTCTTCCACCCGTGGTGTGGTTCATCGTCAAGATGTTCGCCTTTATCTTCCTGTTCATCCTGCTGCGCGCATCGCTGCCCCGGCCGCGGTACGATCAGCTGATGGAGTTCGGCTGGAAGATCCTGCTGCCGCTTACGTTGGTCAACCTGGTGATCACCGCCGGGTGGATCCTGTATCATGAACAAAATGGCTTCGGCAACTAAAACTATATAGAGCAATGCTTAGTATTATCAGAACGATGTGGCTCACCTTCCTGCATATGTTCCGGAAGCGGGTCACCATTCAATACCCCGAAGAAAAAGCCAAGCTGCCGCCGCGGTGGCGCGGGCGCATCGTGCTCACGCGCGACCCCGACATGGGCGAGCGCTGCGTGGGCTGTTACCTCTGCGCCGCGGCGTGCCCGGTGGACTGTATCTCGCTGCAGGCCACCGAAGACGAAAACGGCCGGCGTTACCCGGAGTTCTTTCGCATAAACTTCTCGCGTTGCATCTTCTGTGGCTTTTGCGAAGAAGCATGCCCCACCTATGCCATCCAGCTGATCCCCGATTTTGAGATGGCAGAGTATAACCGGCAGAACCTGGTCTACGAAAAGAAAGACCTGCTCATCGACAGCCAGGGCAAGTATCCCGGGTATAACTATTACAAAGTCGCCGGCCTTGCCATCGGTGGAAAAGACAAAGGCCAGGCCGAGAACGAAGACGTGCCGGTCGATATCCGAAGCCTCGTACCCTAAACGCAAACGCCATGCAAGCCACCTTTTATATAGCCTCTGCCGTTGCCGTCCTGGCCACCATCATGGTGATCACACGCTATAACATGATCCACGCGTTGCTCTACCTGGTCATCTCGTTCCTCGCGGTGGCCATCGTATTCTTTATACTCGGCGCACCGTTTATCGCGGCGCTGGAAGTGATCATCTATGCCGGGGCGATCGTCGTGCTCATCATCTTTGTGATCATGATGCTCAACCTGAAGGAAGAGGCCGTGGAGCAGGAACGGATCTGGTTTTCGGGAAACACCTGGATCGGCCCGGGGGTGCTGTCGGTCATCCTGCTGGGCGAGCTGGTGTATATACTGGTGACGTCGGCAACGCCCGAGGTATCGCATCAGGTGATCGATGCAAAGGATGTGGGCCGGTCGTTGTACGGCCCCTATATCATCGGCGTGGAGCTGTGCGGATTGCTGCTGATGTCGGGCATCGTCGGCGCCTACCACCTGGGGCGTCAGAAAAAGAAGGTCGTTCATCGTTTTCTCGAAAAAACAGAATAATGGAAACTATCGCGGTGGAATATGGACTTGTGCTCGCGGGAACGTTGTTCGCGCTGGGACTCATCAGTGTGCTGGTCCGGCGCAACGTCATCTTTATGCTCATTTCGGTAGAAATCATGTTGAATGCCGCCGGGCTGGCGTTCATCGTGGCGGGCGCCCGGTGGGGCCAGGCCGATGGACAGGTGATGTTCATCTTCATCGTCACCATGGCCGCCGCGGAAGTGTCGGTAGGGCTGGCGCTGATCCTGCAGATCTACCACCAGCTGAAGACCCTCGACAGCGATGCCGCAGATAAAATGAAAGGCTAAAACGTTCAGGTTATGATACATCTCCTTTGGCTTATACCCACCTTACCTTTTCTCGGAGCACTGACGCTCGTGCTCGCCGGTTCGTCGCTGCCCCGGCGCATCGCAGCGATCATCGGCTGCGGCAGTATCGGGCTCGCCGCCCTGATCACCCTGCTGATCGGATACGAGTTCCTGACCACCCACACCCGGGCATACCATGACGTGGCCTGGAGCTGGTTTGCCGTGGCCGATCTGTCCGTGGGGTTCTCGTTCCACCTCGATGCGCTGTCGCTGGTGTTCCTCTTCGTCATTACCTTTGTCGGCTTTTTGATCCACCTGTATTCGGTCGGGTTTATGCACGACGACGAAGGCTTCACCCGGTTCTTCGCCTACCTCAATTTGTTTGTCTGCGCCATGTTGCTGCTGGTACTGGCCGACAACCTCGTACTGCTATACCTCGGCTGGGAAGGCGTGGGCCTTTGCAGCTACCTGCTGATCGGGTTTTGGTACGACGAGGAGAAGAACGGCTACGCCGCCCGGAAAGCCTTTATCATGACCCGCGTGGGAGATACCGCGCTGGCGATCGGCCTCTTTATGCTGTTCGGCGTATTCCATACGCTCGATATACAGGAGATCCTGACAAAGGCGCCGCAGCTTTGGTCGCCCGGCTCGCAGACGGCAACGCTCATCGCCTTCCTGTTGCTGGGCGGCGCCGTGGGAAAGTCGGCACAGTTGCCATTACAAAGCTGGCTGCCCGACGCCATGGCCGGCCCCTCGCCGGTCAGTGCCCTGATCCACGCCGCGACCATGGTCACCGCCGGTGTATACCTCATCGCCCGCATGCATGGCATCTATGAGCTGGCTCCGCTCGCGCAGCTGTGGGTGGGGATCATCGGCGCCATTACCCTGCTCATCGCCGGATGCAGCGCGCTGACGCAAAACGATCTGAAACGTGTGCTGGCATATTCCACCATCAGCCAGATCGGATATATGTTCCTGGCCCTCGGCATCGGCGCCTGGTCGGCCGCGGTCTTTCATTTTATGATCCATGCATTCTTTAAAGCGCTGCTCTTCCTGGCCGCGGGCACGGTCATCTGGGCGCTGCACCACGAGCACGACATGTTCAACATGGGCGGACTGCGAAAGCGAATGCCCGTGGTGTATTGGACGTTCCTCACCGGTGCCGGATCACTGGCGGCGATACCGCTCGTGACGGCCGGTTTTTACAGCAAGGATCAGATCCTCTGGCTCGCCTGGGGCGGCGCACAGGGAAATCTCTGGTTCTTTGTTGCGGCGCTCACCGGGGCGTTCATCACGTCGGTCTATACCTTCAGGATGGTGTTCGTGACATTTTTCGGAGAAGAGAAGACGCATGTAGGGCATCACCCCGGCAGGCTGATGAACGTGCCGCTGATCGTTCTGGCGGTGTTATCGCTGGCGGGCGGCTTGATAGAATTGCCGCATACACTCGGTCATGTAACGCTGATGAGCGACCTGCTGGGCCCGGTCCTGCCGTCGACGGTATTGCGCGCCGGCGCGGAAAGCTCGGAGATCGTGATCCAGCTCATCGCGGCCACGGTGGCCCTGAGCGGCGTCCTCCTGGCGTATATACTGTATATCGTGAAGCCCGCCGTGGCGGACGATATCAAAAGCAGCTGCTACGAGGTACATCGCTTGTGGTATGCCGGCTGGCGGTTCGATGACTTGTACAATGTGCTGATCGTGCGGCCCTTTGTCTGGCTGTCGCAGATAAACAAGCACGACGTCATAGACCGGTTCTATGCAGGGCTGGTTGCGGGCACCGAGTACTTCGGCCGGACCTTCGCCCGTACACAGACCGGCGTCCTGCGATGGTATATCATGGGCATTACGGCCGGAGCAGTGCTCATTCTCGCGTTAAGTCTTGTCATAAACCCCTGATGCCATGATACTGCTATGGATGATCGTTATTCTGATGGCCGGCGGTGTGCTGGCCGGTATCGTCGCGACGTGGAGCACCGTGTGGTGCAGGATCATCGCGCTGACCAGTGTTATACTCGACACGCTGCTGATCGGCTGGATCTGGGCCGGTCAGGAGGTGTCGCTGCAGCCCGGCGCCACATGGATCGCCGAGGTCAACCTGCCCTGGATCCCGAGCTTTGGCATTTCGTTCCACCTCGCCCTCGACGGCCTCAGCCTGCTCATGCTGGCGCTTACATTCTTCCTCGGCATCTTTGCCGTGCTGCTGTCGTGGAACGAGATCCAATACCGCACCGGCTTCTTCCATTTTAATTTGTTGTGGGTGCTGGCCGGCATCGCCGGAGTATTCGTGACGCTGGACCTTTTCCTGCTCTATTTCTTCTGGGAGGTAATGCTGATACCGATGTATTTCCTGATCGGCATCTGGGGGCACGCCAACCGGCAGTACGCCGCCTACAAGTTTTTTATATTCACCCAGGCCAGCGGCCTGCTGATGCTGCTGGCGATCCTGGGGTTGTATTTTGTTCACGGCAACCAAACGTCTGTCTATACATTTGAGTATTCCGATCTGCTGAACACACCCATGTCGGCGGATCTGGCGCGTTGGCTGATGCTCGGATTTCTCGCGGCATTCCTGGTAAAACTCCCCGTGGTGCCGTTCCACACGTGGCTGCCCGATGCACACTCGGAAGCACCTACCGCGGGCAGCTTTATCCTGGCCGGGCTGATGTTGAAGACCGGGGCCTATGGACTCATCCGCTTCGCATTGCCGTTGTTCCCTGGCCCGGCCGTTGAGTTTGCGCCGTGGGGCATGCTGCTGGGTACCGTCGGGATTGTGTACGGCGCGGTACAAGCCTTTTCGCAAACAGACCTGAAGCGCCTGGTGGCCTACACCAGCGTAAGCCACATGGGGTTTGTCATGCTGGGCGTGTTTGCCTTCACCGAGATCGCCCTGCAAGGCGTGGTCATGCAGATGATCACTCACGCGATCAGCACGGGGGCGCTGTTTGTGCTGGCCGGTGCGCTCTACGAGCGCATGCATACCCGCGACATCCTGCAGATGGGCGGGTTCTGGAAACGTACGCCGTTTATGGCAACCGTCAGCCTGGTCTTTGTCATGGCGTCGCTCGGGCTGCCGGGCCTGGGCAACTTCATCGCCGAGTTCCTGACGCTGCTCGGGGCATGGCCCGCCAGCCCGGTACTCACGGCCATCGCCACGGCGGGGCTGGTGGCGGCGACTGCCTACTCGCTTCGCATCATGCAAAAGATCTTCCTCGGAAAGGATTCGCACACGCACGTATTACCCGACCTGTCGTTACGCGAAAAGCTGATCCTCGTACCCCTGGCCGTCGTCATCATTATGTTAGGATTGTTCCCACAGCGTGTGATCGACACGGCGCGCGCCACCGTGGAAATAAGCGATAAACAACAGAACACGACACCGGTGCCCGTGCGCGGCATGCTGTCGGAGAAAGGAGGGAACCATGAATAAGGTTGATTTACTAAGCCTCATACCTCTCTGGATCCTGTCCAGCGCGGCGATCCTGAACTTCTTCTCGATCTCCATCCGGCGGAACCACAAAGTGATCTTTATCATCACGCTGGTCTCGCTGCTGGTTGATTTTATATTCCTGACGTCCTATAGCATCCGCCATCAACAGTCGGTCGAACCGTTGCTGGTCATCGATGGCTTTGGCATCTTCAACATCGGCCTCATCGTACTGACCACCCTCATGGTCGTGATGATGTCGTACGCATATTTCGAGCAGCGCGAGGAACGGAAGGAAGAATACTATATCCTGATCATCCTGGCCGCGTTGGGCAGCGCTATTCTGGTCATCAGCAAACACTTTGCATCGCTTTTCCTGGGGCTCGAGATCCTGAGCGTATCGCTGTATGCGCTGATCGCCTACCTGCGCAAGCGCGAGCGTTCCGACGAAGCGGGTATCAAGTATCTCATCCTGGCGGCCTTCTCTTCGGCCTTTCTGCTCTTTGGCATGGCGCTGTTGTATGCCGCCACCGGTACCATGAGCTTCCAGGGCCTGGCAGACTGGCTTGCCGCCCACCGCGAGGTGTCGCCGCTGGTATGGTGCGGCTTCGGCATGCTCACCGTAGGAGTAGGGTTCAAGCTCGGCGTGGTACCCTTTCACATGTGGACACCCGATGTCTATGAAGGCGCGCCCGCGCCGGTCACGGCGTTTATCGCGACCGTGTCAAAGGGGGGCATGATCGCGTTGCTGGTGCGTTTCTTCACCACCGTGCAGGGGCATCAGCTCACGTTGCTCGTAACCGTCTTTACCGTCCTGGCGGTAGCATCCATGTTCGTGGGCAACTTCCTGGCGTTACGGCAAAGCAATGTCAAACGGCTGCTGGCCTATTCTTCGATCTCGCACGTCGGGTACCTGCTGGTGGCGTTCCTCGCGGGCGGAGACCTCGGCACCCAGGCCATTACCTTTTATCTCGTAGCATACTTCATCACGACGTTGGGCGCCTTTGGGATCATCGCCACGCTGTCGGACAAAGAACGCGATGCAGAGCTCATCGAAGACTACCGCGGACTGTTGTGGCGCCGGCCCCTGACGGCGATCGTCTTCAGTGCGATGCTGCTTTCGCTGGCGGGCATTCCGTTAACCGCCGGGTTCATCGGTAAATTCTATGTGATCGCCGCCGGCGTGCGCACCAGTCACTGGCTGCTCGTGTTTGCCCTCGTGATCAACAGCGTGATCGGCTTGTATTATTATATCCGCGTCATCGCCGTGATGTTCGACCAGCGCGAAAACGTCCGCACGTCCGAAGAGCTCCACCCGCTGGTATATATCATCAGCAGCTTCACCATGGCCTTGCTGGGGCTCATGCTGATCTGGCTCGGCGTACACCCGGAAGAAATGCTGACGCTGATAAGGAATACGTTGTGAGAAGCTGAAAAGGAAAAGATATCTTAATCGGCATGATGGATCATGCCGACGCTCATCAGCTTTTTGAACAACTTCACACCGGCCGGTTTCAAGCCACTAGGCAGTGTGCGTACCCTTGGAGCTCAAAAACAGACCGGACAGGATCAGTACGCCACCGACGACCTGCCAGGTCGTAATCGTTTCGTGCAGGAACAGCACGGCAATGATGACACCCACCAGTATATCCAGGTTAAGGAAATTCCCCACCATCGCCGCGGGCAGCGTCTTCAGCGCCTGGTTGTAGAGCAGGTAGCAGAGCGCGGAAGAGATGGCCCCGAAATATACCACGGCCATCCAATCGTAAATTTCCATGCGTATGGGCGCATCGAGATATGCATATTCGTAGGCAGCGGCGGGTAACAACAGGAGCGTTCCGGCGCATCCGCCCAGGAACGTGGTCGTGATGGAATCGAGGTGATTTGATTTCCGGGACAGGAGCGTATACGCTATCCAGCAGAGGACCGATGCCAGCATGAGAAGATTGCCGAGGATGGTGTTTGTTTCACGTCCGGCGTCGTTTGTGATCAGCCCCACGAGGGTAACACCGACAAAAGAGATAATGATCCCGACGATTTGCCGTCGACTTACTTTTTCACCTAAAAAGATAATGCCAAACAAGGCTATGCCGATCGGAATAAATCCCTGGATCAGCGCGCCCACGGCGGCAGCGGTATACAGGAGCGAATAATTGAACAGTATATAATAGCCCGTGACGCCCGTCAGTCCCATGAATACCAGTCTGACATAATCCGGCAGCGTAAGGAGATCTTTCTGTTTACGGCGATGCCGGACGTAGACCGGGAGCAGGCACAGCAAGGCAATAAAAAAGCGGATGAAGGCGAGGAACATGGGCGGCACGGTTGCCACGATGGATTTGGTGATCGCATAGGAGCTGCCCCAGACCAGCATGATAAAAATAAGGATCAGGATCCCACGCGTTCTGTTATTCTCCACGGCTTCTCTTTTTGCGAATCTACTCGAAAAAACGCTACCAGGTCAAAAACAAATTTCCGAAGGGCTGACCGCGGAAGCTCCCGGAGTGGTATCTTGTGCGCATGCGTGAATTTTATCGGGTGGAAAAGACGGGCTCGTTGCGAAACCTGAAGCCGCAACGTTCGGAGATCCCTGTGCTCGAAAAGGGAAAGGTGCTGGTAGGTGTGCGGAGCGTGGGCCTGAACTACGCGGATCTCTTCGCGATCATGGGCCTCTACAGCGCCACGCCCCAGGGGCCGTTCATTCCCGGACTCGAATTCAGCGGAGACGTACTCGCGTCGGATTCCGATCAGTTTCAGGTTGGGCAGCAGGTCATGGGCGTTACCCGGTTTGGTGGTTATGATAGCCACATCGTTGCCGACCCGGCATACTTGTTCCCGTTGCCGGAAGGATGGTCGTATGAGGAAGGTGCGGCGTTTCCCGTGCAGACGTTCACCGCATACTATGCGTTGAGAACGTTGGGAGATCTGAAGCCCGGGCAAACGGTACTCATTCACAGCGCCGCCGGCGGCGTGGGCTTGCAAGCGCACCGGATCGCAAAAAAGTATGACGCCTACACGATCGGCGTCGTGGGATCGGAGCGCAAGGTGGAATTGTTGACGCGCGAAGGGTTTGATAAAACCCTGGTACGGGGAAAGCATTTTCGGCAGGCGTTACGGCAGGCGCTTGGCGACCGGGCACTGAACCTGGTCCTGGAAACGACCGGCGGAAAATATTTCTACGATAGCTACAACCTGCTGGCGCCCATGGGCAGGCTGGTGGCCTATGGCTCGGCGCAGTTTACGCCGGCGTCGCATCGCCCCAATTATATCAGTTTGTTGTTCCGGTATTTATTCCGGCCGCGTGTTGACCCGCTCACCATGATCAAATCGAACAAGTCCGTGATGGCGTTCAACCTCATCTGGATCTACGAAGAAAAGGAGCTGATGCACGGGATGCTGCGTGACATCCAGGCGTTGCACTTGCCACCGCCCGTGGTCGGCCACCGATTTGAGTTCTCCAACATGGCAGCGGCGTTGGCCCTGTTCCAGAGTGGAAACACCACGGGCAAAGTTGTGTTAAATATCGGGTAGTTTCTGTAAGGTCAGATTGAAGCTAGCCCAATCTGGCACCGCAAAATGACGGGTATTGGTTATACCACAAGGGTTGCACGTACGTTGTCCCGATCTTGCTGTTATAGGCACGCCCCTGTAGGCCCGTCGCATAAATAATGATCGTGCATTGAAACTGGCCGCCGCCGTGGAACAGCCCGGCTGCATGGTTGAGGGGTCGCCCTGCAAGCATTGGTTTGTCGAGATATCTTTGCCGTAGATGATCGTAAGCGCGCTATTCCGCTGACCCGCAATCGCGCCGGTGACAGCAATGGCAAATGCCGCCAACACGATGATAAGATTGTATAATTTCATATACTATGATTTTTAAGTGTTGGTCTGTAAATATGCATCACTATCCTTCCCAGAAGAGGCGAAGAAATTGTAATAATTAGGGAATAAGGTGATGTCGATTGCGCATAACACTACAATGGTCAAAACGACTAAGGCAGCGAATCCACCATAGGCAGTGCTTTTCAAAACTTATTTCTTTATCGACCAAGTCGCAGAGACGATCCACAAAGTGGCTACCAAGACACTCAGGCCTTGGAACGAATTAACGTTGAAACAAGCGAAATTAAAGGGTTTAATGCGTTTGATGTTTTTTTTGGCAATCGAACAAACACTCGTCGCTTGTTTGTATATTTGCACGTTCAAATAACATTCCATCGCTATGGGAGCTTGCTCCCCAACGTGGAGGCTTATTTAACTGGCTATAATCTGGTTCTCTCATCTAACCTGTCTAGAATATGCTTCAGCGTACTTCAGCATCTACTGGTATGCTCTTTTCGCAGTATCTCTGCGCGTTGGAAAAAAGATTCTTCTTATATGCTTGCTCTGAGTTCGAGCTAATATCCATATAACATGTAGCCTTATCTGCGTTCAGCAGAAACGTTTTGTCTTTCTGTTTTAAACGAATATCACTCGAATACTCACACGTGGTGTATATGCACAGGATCTATTTAATTTTGCTTGTTTGTCTGGCTCAAACGTTGCTGCTACGCGCACAACCATCCGGCTATAAGCCGGATTTCAATAAGAGCATTTCGTTCCCGTCACCCAACGCGGCTTCGCTTGGTAAATTTGGGCTCATCCCCGTCAGCCATACGACAGGCATGGCAAACGTATCAATACCGATTTGGGAGTTGAAAGAAGGACCTATTACGGTTCCAATATCATTAACCTATGGTAGCAATGGTCTGAGACCGGCTGAAGACGCAAGTTGGGTTGGACTTGGCTGGGCTTTACAGGGCGGAGGTTCCATAACGCGCATTATTCGCGGATTTTCCGATCTAGAGGGTTCAAATCCGATGAATAGTCTAGGAGGAAAACGTTGGGATGAACTTGGGCACTTATCATTCATCGATGACATTACGGCTAATAGAATTGCAGAACAATATTATGATGGTGAACCGGATTTGTTTGTATTCAATTGCGGTCAGTACTCGGGGAAGTTCATTTTATACCAAAATCAAATCATTCCGTTGCCTTATAACGGTTTAAAGATTACAAAAAACGGTGATGATTTCAACATCATAACACCGGAAGGGGTCGTCTATGCGTTTACAAAGCGTGAAATGTCGTACGTGACTTCGAGTGGAACTTTTCAGATACCTAATCACATCTCTTCATGGCTATTGACTTCAATCACCTCGCCGGACGGAAATGATGTCGTCGAATTTTTGTATACTGATGCGCCTGAAATTATTGAATCTCCATCAAATTTTGCACTTCAGCATTCATATATGAGCAGCGCACCGCCCTGGGGCAACAACAACCTGTGCGGAGACCAAATATTCAACATCACCGGCTCAAATTATAGTAGTGTAACGTCCTGGCGACTGGAAACAATACGTTCACGCACTACTGAAGTCCGACTAGTCCCGCAAACATCAAATCGGCTTGACATTCGTGGGAATAGCAAAGCGTTAGCGGAAATACAAGTCTTCTTTCGAGGAGAAACGACGCCGGTACGTAAATACAAACTAACCCAAAGCTACTTTAGCGGGACTTCTGATATAAATACATCTCGATTAAAACTTACCAGTGTTCAGCAATATAAATCGGGAAGCGAGTTTGCAGAACCTTATGAATTCCAGTATTACAACGAAGACTCTGCGTTTCCCTCTAAGGTTGGATTTGGTATCGATCACTGGGGATACAGCAATGGCGCCGGCGATCCAGCCTCCGGCCTCGTTCCTCATATCTATGAATGGCAGACGTATGGAAACGCATATAGGGAACCAAGCTTAGCAGCGCGCACCGGGATGCTTCAGAAAATCACCTATCCCACTAAAGGGACTACTACATTCCACTACGAGCAAAATCAGTATCAGTCGAACGTAGGTGCTCTTGTTCCGGGACCAGGTTTGCGGGTTGGCCGTTTGGAAGACTTCGACGGAACCAGGACGCGGGTTACAAAATACTCATACGACCAAGCGCTATTTTTTGGTCAACCAAACTATACACGCTCGGGAAGCTATGGAACATGTAGCGCACAAACTGGCGTTGACTATCCATCTCAATGTGTAATCTATGTCGTTACCGGCGAAAATAGCTCCTTGTTTGGCAGCTTAACAGATTTCTCTTTAGCCTATAAAAAGGTAATAGAATCGGTTGGCGAAAACGCGGAGCTTGGTAGTACCGAATATACTTATGAATCCAGTAACTGGTATGAAATGGATCGTGACTTGCGGCTAAAGCAAACAATTGTAAGAAATAGGACCGGAACAACAGTGAAGTCAACTACAAATACCTATGGCGCTGTTCAGGATCATTTCTTTTGGGCGTTCAGGCCTGTTTTCGTAAGATCGCACGCGCCTTGCGAGAACGGTGCTCAATACGACCCCGATTACCCGTATTTAATGAGTGATTATGAAATCGACCACATGTATTTTATAGTTTCTATGTGGTATCCGCTTCAAATGACGGAAGAAACCGACTATAGCATTGAAGGCGCACCGCTTGTGACAAGGACGACGCACTTTCACTATGGCTCATCACCGACCCATCGTTTCCCTACACGCATTGAAAACAACAAATCCGATGGTAGCACAACAATTGATTTTTTGAAATATCCTCAGGATTACAACACGTCTGGAGCGTTTGGAGCCGATCCTTTTTACAATGGCCTGAAGAAAATGAAGGAACTGAACGTAAACTCGGCCGTTTCAGAAATGCAATCTCTTGAGAAAGTTGCCTCGACTGAATTGATTGTCGAAGCTAAAATGCTCTTGTACAAGAGTTTTGGAGACGCAAAGAATATTCAGCTCGCTGAAGTGCATGTTATGAAGTCTACGCAAAAACAGTCGTTAGCACAATCGTCTACTACAGGCAGTGTGTTGAACTATAATCACTTGCCGTACGTCAAGCGATATGCTTACGACTACAATTCTGCCGGTAAGTTGACTTCCCGAGCTACCAACAAGTCCGTTGAGTCCTACTTGTGGGGCTACAATAATAGTTTGCCAATAGCTAAGGCAGAGTACGTTTCATCTGCTACGTTAAGTGCGGCTTATCAAGCCGTGGGAAACAATCTCTCTATGCTGCGGACCCATCCCAGTTTGGCCGGATCTTTACTTACGACATATACTTACGACCCTTTGGTCGGCGTACGATCCATTACCGATCCAAACGGCATCACTAAATCTTTTACGTATGACGGGCTAGGGCGGCTCAAATTGTTTCTGGATAACGATAATCAGATTATTCGACATTACTATTATAACTATAAGCTCGGCTTTAAGTAGCCGAACCGACTTGAATGGTTTTTATATTATTCATTGCGCATTAGCATGTTTCTTATGACACGCATTTTTCTTATCCTTTTATTGCTGCTTTCCGCAACTGTTCGACTGTATTCTCAAAACTTCACGGTTGAAATTAAAGGCCCAACGGCGGTTGCATATGATGGAACTGCCACATATTCCGTCGAGTATCGAAACTCATCGGGTCAGATAGTTACAGCCCCGAGCAGTTCAAATTCGGCTTTCTGGGCGGCAGGTCCGGGCGATGTAGTTTCTCCGAGCGCTGACGGCACCTCCGCTGTCATAAGGTTTACTACGCAAGGGGCGCGGTCTGTAACATACGAGTATCTAGCCGACGAGCAGTATACCGCTTGGCTAATCGTTACAGTCGGACTGACTGAAGCAGATCTTCCCAGACCTGAGACGAATTACAGTTCGGAATACAGTTGTGGAAGTACAACGCTCACTCGTACAAGTTCGCCTCCAGCAAATGCAAATTATCTATGGTGGTGGCAAACAACTCCTACTGGCACTAGCACTGCACTAGGCTCCGGACCGTCGATAACGGTTAATCAACCCCAGACGTTCTATCTGAGGTCGCGAACAAAGACAACTCCGTACCAGTGGTCAAACGGAAGCAGCCCGTCAATCACAATAGCTACGGTTTATTCAATGCCATCACCTGTTACCTCGGTAAGTAACCTCTATATCTTTAAAGGTACGCATGCATCGCCGTCTGTCGTTACGCAAAGTCCGGCGCAGGTAATTTATTATAGTGCCGACGGCGTTGCGCTCAGTGGCGGACCGGGTACCGCGCAGTTGAGTTCAACAACAAGTTTCAAAGCGTCAACGAAAAACGGTCCTTGTATTAGTTCCGTTCAACTTGCCTTTACGGTGTTTGTTACGCAGCCGCCCGTTATACTGGCTGAAAACGGACAAACGTCGGTCGCCTCAGGCGTTCCCGTAACGCTAAAGGTCGATCATCAGTTTGATAGCTATGAATGGCGGGACTCTAACGGAGCGTTGGTTGGAACTGCATCATCCTTATCTACAACAACAAGGGGGTGGTATTACGTTACCGTGACAAAAAACGGTGTGCTTGGGAGTGGCGTTTCACCGCGTGTTTTCGTTTCCGACGGATTCATTAAGGACGACCAAAATTATATCATCACGAGCGATGTTCGGCGGGAAGGCATTACTGACGAAAATCAGCTTAAATCGCTGGACGCATATTCGCTGATGCAGTCGGTTCAATTCGTCGACGGACTCGGAGTGCCTTTGCAGAATGTCCAGCTAAAATCGAGTCCGACTTTTAAAGATATCGTTCAGCCAATCGAGTATGATCCGTTTGGTCGCGAAACCAGGAAGTTTCTACCTTATGCGGTGCCTCCCATGGAAAATTCATACCACGCGTTCGCCACAAAAACGGCGGGCAATCAGTATGTGGGGAGCGAACAACAACAGTTCTATCAAGGAACTGACGCCGTTGCGACCGATCCTGTACCGTACGCCGAAACCGTATTTGAAGAAAGCCCTCTGAATCGCCCTGTGCTTATTGGAGTTTCTGGACAGGCTTGGCAAAGCAGAAAAATTGAATACCGTTATGAAACCAATCAGAGCGCGGATGTCTTTATGTTCAAATTGCGCGGGGAAGATGTCGCATTTGCAGGGAACGGCGGTGCGGCATACTATGCACCTAACCAACTTTTAGCCACAAGGACGTTTGATGAGCACGGACGGGAGACGATTGAGTTCACTGATATAGACGACAAGATTGTCCTGCGTCGTGTGGAACACAGCTTGGAAAACAATGTAAAACAATACGCTGAAACATATTTTATCTACGACGACTTTGACAACCTCGTAACGGTGTTCCCACCTGAAGCAGTTTTAAAAATCAAAAAGTCGATCGGCCAACAATAGGCAAAAATTATGAGAATATATTTGACAATTGGATTGTTATGTTTCGCTCAGATTTTGTTTTCACAGAATATCGCTGAACACAACGTGCGCTGGAATGCAAATGAGGTAATCGATGGTAATTCCGGAAAATCAATAGGTGAAAGCCATCAGATCGAGTCTTTTCGAGTCGACCGCGTTGAGTGGAAGGATAGACGAGGCAACATTATAAAGACTTTCAGTATTCGCGAGGTTAATGGAGAATGGACAGACATTGAAATGCCTGGCAACATTCTATTTGAAGTTGATAACGAAGGTCGACAGGGTACGATTCGCATAAGCCGACATGAAAACAACATTACTATCCAGATCGTGCTGCTAAGATCAGACGATAACCCGGAGATATTCGAATTCTTGATTGACAGTTTCATAACACAATAGGCGGCGTGCCCATAATATCGATGCAACGACTACTTATTTTATTCTTATTAACATTCTTGTCTGCTATGTCGGCCACGGCCACTCCGCACGGTAAGCCCATGTTCGACAACGTTCCGGATGCCGTCGAGTTTGCACTTTTGAAAAAGTTGTACGATAGCCTCAATGGAAGCGGCTGGACAACTAAAAGTAATTGGCCTACGGTTGGCAACTGGCCAGCGACTGCCACCAGCGTCCAGTTTGGCACCTGGTATGGCGTTACCGTTACCAATGGGGATATAACTAGAATCCAGCTTTCTAATAATCGGCTAACAGGGAAGATACCCCTCAATATTGGTGATCTCCAGTCGCTAATAACGCTCAATTTTTATAGGAATCCCGGCCTCACTGGCCGGATACCTACTTCCATTGGCACGATTGCTACACTGGAGGAAATCAACTTGTCGACCTGTCATCTCTCGGGAAACATTCCAGGTGCCATCTTCAATCTGCCCGCCTTACGTTCTTTTGATGTATCGATAAACGACTTAACCGGGCTAATTCCGGCGAATGTTGGAAACGCTGCAGCGACCCTGAAGGTGCTCTCTATGGGAGAGAACCTTTTAACCGGCGACATCCCCGAGTCGCTCAACAATCTGGTTCATTTAAAAGTCCTGAATTTGAAAACCAACCAACTTACAGGAAATATTCCAGCATCGATTGGACTTTTTCTGGATTTGGAAGATCTCGAGCTTAGCACCAATAAGCTTACCGGGATTCTTCCAAGCAATTGGGCCAACTTAAAGCAACTCAAGATACTTTATCTTCACAGAAACCAGCTGACTGGACAACTTCCTGAGTCGTTAGGCGAATTGGATAACCTGGAGCAGTTATACTTGTCTACTAATATGCTTTCTGGTACCATTCCAAGTTCCCTTGGTAATCTTTCTAAACTAAAATATCTCAAGCTTTACGAGAATCAACTTACTGGTGCAATCCCCGCGATGCTGGGCAACTTGACTGAATTGTTGCAGTTAGAGCTTTTCACCAACCAGCTTACTGGTTCAATACCAGAGTCGCTTGGTAATCTGACCAAATTGGAACGGCTACCGCTCTACGAGAACAAACTCACCGGCGCCATTCCTGCAACTATAGCGAATATCCCGAATTTAGACATCATTAATCTGAGCTTCAACAATTTATCAGGTGCTATTCCGTCATTTCTCGGACAAATGAATACGCTAAGATCTTTGTATCTGCATAATAATTCATTTTCCGGACGAATACCTAGTTCATTGGGCAATCTCTCTAACCTGGAATACCTGTGGTTAAACTCCAATCAACTAACAGGATCGGTGCCTCAGGAACTCACCAATCTCAATCGGCTCAAAACGCTATACCTCTACAATAACCAACTAGCCGGTGATTTACCTGTTAACATATTCTCGGGACTGACGCAGATTACTGCCATTGACATTTCAAACAATTTGTTGTCAGGAAACTTCCCGGCGTCTATTAGCAGTTGCACCGCTCTAACAAGCTTGCGCGCACATAAGAATAAATTCACTTCAATATCCGCTGCTATTCTATCCTTGCCGGTATTGTCCGCCGCACACTTCAGCACAAACGAACTGACGACAGTACCCAATTTCAGCGCGCATGTTAATAAAGCGAGATTAACACTAACTGTATCGTATAATAGACTTGACTTTTCGACGCTTATCGGGTTGAAAAATGGTGGTATTAAGGAGGTCCAATTAACACCTCAAAATAACATACGCGACGTGTCCTTCATAGAGGCGCAGAACGATGCGCCACTGATCGTTCCTGCAAGGCCGTTTCCGGCGGGGACGACGGTTACCTGGGAAAGACAACAATCCAATGGAACTTGGGTTAATGTCAATAGCCTCAACGAGGATGCAACCTTCGCTACGTTTAAGCGAAATGCTTTTGCTGGCAGCGATCGCGGGATATACCGTTGGCGCATGACCAATACGACAATGTCGGGAACTACTATTATGTGCGACGCGATAAGCGTCCAAAGCATTCTCGGTGACGTGCAAGACAGCCTGGCATTTCAATACCGATACGACGGCCTGCGACGGGTTACTAAAAAGAAAATACCCGGCGCTGACTGGGTTTATATGGTATATGACGATCGGGATCGAATAGTATTAACACAGGACGGGAATCAACGCAGAAAGACTACACCTGAATGGACATTCACCAAGTATGATGCCTTTAATCGTCCGGTACTTACAGGCATCTATCGCGATAGCAGGACCTTGGACGCAATGCAAGCAGCGGTCGATACCTATTATGCGGGTACACTTCCGTCCACTAAATCTTGGTACGAAAAATTTAGCATAACCGGCAGTATGCACGGATATGACAATAAATCATTCCCTCCTTTAACATCCGCAGCTGACTGTATGACCGTGACGTATTACGACAACTATGCCTTTCAGTCGCTAATACCGTCTCCGGAACGATTCAATTATGACAACAATCAATTGCCTGCTTCTGAAAGCGACCCCGCGCAGGACCAATCGTCTCTAGCTAACGTTATAGGTGAAGTTACCGGCACAAAAATTAAAAACGTTGAGACCGGCGAGTGGCTTTGGTCTGTCAATCATTACGATGACAAATACCAAGTAATCCAGGCAATTTCATCAAACCATAAAGGTGGGACTGAAAAGGTCACAAATGTTTATGACTTCACGGGGAAACTGATAGCAACAAAAGCTGCACATAGTACCAGTGTTGCCCTACCTCACACAATGTTCTCTAAATTCGAATATGATCACAACGCCAGGTTGACGAAGCTCTGGCACCAGATGGACGCCGAGCCACGTGTGCTGCTAAGTGAGCAGAAATACAACGAAATTGGACAACTCATCACCAAAAAGTTGCATTCAAGCGATAATGGAAACAGTTTCAAGCAGCACGAGGATTTCCGATATAACATTCAAGGTTGGCTGACCAGAATCAATCACGCTGATCTAAACACATCCGACGGTGGGCCAAAAGACTATTTTGGAATGGAACTAGGGTATGACAATGACTTGGGTATTGGAACGTATACTCCCCAATTTAACGGAAATATATCTGCCTTAAAATGGAGTGCAAACCTCGGACTTGCATTGGATTACCTGAACGAACCAACCGAGCGTTCATATACATTTTCGTATGATCGAATGAATCGCCTATTGCGTGCCGATCCGTTGAACAAGGTCTCAAACGTTTGGTCCTCCTCTTCGGCCTATCAGGAGATCGCAAGCTATGACTTCAGTGGTAATATGACTAGCCTTCAAAGAACGAATGGCAACGGTAGTCGTATTGATTGGCTAGTTTACGATTACGGCACTGGAAATGCAAGTGGCAGTCGGCTGCTGTCCGTTACAGACAATGGCGGAACCAGGGGTCTTAAGGATGGCAATATTCAGGACACAGATTTCGCGTATGATTTTAATGGAAACTTGAAAGTCGATAGAAATAAGGCATTTGAAATAGGGTACAATAGCTATTTAAATTTAACAAACGAAATCCTAAAAGAAGGCGGCGGAAAAATAAGATATATCTACGACGCTAACGGCATTAAGTTGGCTGAGGAAATATACGCGAACCAAGAAACAACGCCCCGCACAAGAACAGACTACATTGGACCTTTTGTCTATCAAAATGACACTCTGCGTTTTGTAGTTCAGCCGGAGGGAAAAGTTATTGCGCCTAAAAACACAGGTGACCAAATGGAATACCAATACCAGATTCAAGATCATCTGGGAAATACACGGTTAACCTTCACCACAAAAGCCGATGAGTTGACTTTTGTAGCTACGATGGAAGATAACGGCATGACTGATTATAATAATCCGCGTGTCCAAGAGATGCAATATTTCGAAAATCTGTTTGAAACAGAGATACGGAACGTAAATCAATGGCTGAATCATACAGGTGGTGGATCTGGAAACGCAATCTACCTCGATGGATCAGAAGACAAAACGATTGGTCCTTATACCATGTTGAAGGTTTATCCCGGCGATACGGTAAATATGGGTGTGTTTTGCAAGTATGAGGAGCAGTCCGGGTATAGCAATGCACCGTTGGCAACGGTTCTGTCCATGATGCTCAACCCAATCCAAACAGCTGCCATTCCTTTTGAAGGCACAGGGCTCAGTGCCTCGATGCTCTCTGATGGATTGATGCCGTTTCTACAGACAAGGGGGAGCAATACCGCACTGCCAGCTGCTTACTTGAATTACATTTTATTTGACAGGAACTTTAAGGTTGTCGACCTTGACTTTGTGCGAATAACGGAAGCAGGCGGTTTTGATATTGCAGCGGAAAGCACAATACCTTTCGAGGAACTGCGATTGCGGAAGATCATTGATCGGGTGGGATACATATACGTATACGTGAGTAACGAAAGTCCCGGATCGCGTGTCTGGATGGATGATTTTGAAATATCGTTGATACAATCCCCGATAGTTCAATTTGAGGATTATTATCCGTTTGGTTTGTCCATGGCAGGCACGGCCTTCGAACGTGGTAATGACAACTATGCTGGAATGATTACCACCGACGGGACTGGCTTAAAGGACCTCGGGTTTCGACAATATGATCCAGCAATCGGTAGGTTTCACGCGGTAGATCCGCTCGCTGAATTACAATTTGATCAAACAACTTATCAATACGCAGGCAATGATCCAATTCGTAAAACGGATCTGTTAGGCTTAGAGGAATATGAAAGTGCAGATGAGCAGCCCGGTAAGGATATACCTGCCAAACGTAACCCTCGTAAAAGGGAACAACGCAGACGGGAATCGTGGGGGTACAGCAGCAAAAAGAAGCGATTCACATGGAAACGATCTGGGGGACAGCGTCAGTCGACTGATTCACAGCTAGCAAAGGGGAAAAGAAATGCTGGTACTTCTCCCAGCAGTTCGAAGAAAGATAAGCAGGCGGCAACTGCTAGTAAGCGTACAGGAAAAACCGCCGATCGTCAACCGTCAAAAGGCCGTGATGAATCGCCGCAAGGGAATGAAAGCGTGGCGTTTTTCGGACCACGCTTCCCGGGAGGTGACAATTCGGAGAGTAAAAACTCTAGGATAAGTGATGATCCTAGTAATCGTTCATCGCAAGGCAGTGTGCCTCTAGCATATGTAAATTCTGTTAATTCGCCTGAGCAATCAGACGATGATTTGTTTCCGGAGGTCTCTGTCGTTGAATCTGCTTACGAGGCTGAACAAGCGACTGATAAAGAACTGTACAGGCGGAAGCTTTACAGCCGTCACCCAGTAAATGAAGCGCTTAGGTTGTATGCACGAATGTTAGTAACGCAAAAGTCTTCCAACCGTGTAAAAGACGTAATTGCCGCAATGGGCAATACGTCGACAAGCGAAGATCAAATATTCGATCAGCGTTTACAGCCGCCGAACACATCTACACCTGCCGAAGCGCTGGCCGCGATACCTTCCACGCTTCCTCAAAGCACACATTTCCCCAACGTGCCTCCGGATATGTTTTTGAGCCAGCTGAGAGAGCGTACAGCTCCAGGAGGACATGAAAAAACCAATCAAGGGTTTGACACAAACTTTTGCTGGGCTGCCGCCATTGTCAAACATGTCTATGAAAATGATCCTAAGGGTATGGCTGATGCAATGATTAGTTTGTACAATACTGGCATTCTTCAATACGACAATAACAACGGAGGCTTGACGGTACCCGAAGCATCGCAGAGTGCGAGAAATGCTATTGGCACCGAGGTTTTCGACAATAATCAAAACTTAGCAGAGGGTCGCACTATCAATGAACTGGATCAAATGCTGTTCATGACTTTGGCTGACCACTATTGGGGCTATTCCAATGCAAATTGGGATTATGATCCAAACGATGAGGAATCATCATTTTGGGCCGGTGCAACGTTGGGCAAGGCAGTCGGGGTTTGGGAAGACTTCGGTTATGACATTGAGGCAACTGGGTCAGACGTAATCGGATGGTTGAATACCGGGGTAAATAAAATAAATGCGATAAACGAAGCCTTAGAAACAAAAGACGTCGTTTTGTTCATTAACTCCGGTGCATTTAAGAAGAATGATCAGGCAATGAATATCACTGCAACTCACTTCATACATGTATTTTCAATTGAGCCGATGAGCGGTGGTCAATATAAGGTTGTTTATTGGGATTATGGTCGTGTTAGAGAAGCTAGATTAGACGCCACGCAGTTTGCACTTTCAGTTTATGGTATGATTGAAATTCCCCGAACTAATGAGTAATTTGCCAAATAAAAACGCCATGATAATTGCGGAAATCTTGTTATCAATGCTACTCCTAATGGGATGCGAATCATCTCAATGTATGAAGGACTTTTACACAGCGCAAAAGCCTAATTTATCTCAAATGCAGACTCTCAGTAAGAGTTTATCTGCCGGTTACTCGTTTGATAACATAACGGTCCGAAAGAAAAATGGAGAACTTGAGTTAATGTTTATAGGAGGGACTCGGGATAACGTGACTATGTATCTCAATCCGGAGAATTTGGATTTAACTGCCGAATACCCTGTCGAAGGATGTAGCGCAGCGGTCTTACAAAATTTTAGGGCTATGTATCAGGACACAAGGTTGCGGGGGATTTTGGAATTGTTTAATGAGACTAATCCAAACGCAATCCTAATTACTCATAAAGGTATTTTCATCGCACTTGGGCGACCACTTAAGCACCCGAATAAAACCGAGCTCGAAGGTGGCATTCTAATGACCTTTGAGCCGGGCTTCACGGATAGAAACATCGTAGAAAAGATTGACACTGATGTTTACTTATATGACACGTTGGTCTATTGATGTGCATCCTGTTTTAGACGATAGGTCTAAATATCCTTGTATTGGAAGTATGTTTACGGCCATCATTCTGTAAGGCTGGCGAGAACTATGTATGTACGAATGCTGATCCTGTTGTCAATGATGTTGTTCACGAGTTGTGAATCATCTCAATGTATGAAAGACTTTTACATAGCGCACAAGGCTAGTTTGTCCCAAATGCAAACTTTAAGTAAGGATTTGGCTACCAACTATTCTTTTGAAAAAGTAACGGTCAGAAAAAAGGCGAGAAGATTGAGTTAATGTTTCAGGGAGGACCGGTCGACAATGTTACAATGTACCTAAATGCAGCCGATTTAAGTCTAGCTGCGGAATACGCCGTGGAAGAATGTAGCCCGGCTGTCTTGCAAAGGTTCAGAACAATGTATCAGGACACCCGTTTACGGGAGATTTGAACTTATTTAAAGTCACACAACCAAATGCGGTCAGCATTGTTCACGGAGGCCTTTTCGTAGCACTTGGACAGCCGCTAAAGCACCCGAATAAGACTGAATTAGAGGGTGGAATTTTGATGACCTTTGAGCCGGGTTTCACAGATAGACACATCGTGGAAACAATTGACACGGATGTCTTTCTGTACGACACGATAGTCTATTAAGGCCGGTCTATTGATATGCTGAGTTGACAGCTGCGCAGTTTGCTTTTGTCAGTTTACGGTATGATTGAAAATCCCCAAAGCAATTATTAACTTGTTGAATAAAGTGCTATGATAATTGCGACGATTTTGTTGCCAATGATCTTGCTAATGAGTTGTGAATCACCTCAATGCATGAAAGACTTTTACACGGCTCAAAAGCTTAATAAATGCAATCCGAGTTACTCATGGAGGAGTCTTCATAGCACTTGGACGGCCACTTAAACACCCGAATAAAACCGAGCTCGAAGGTGGGATTTTGATGACCTTTGAGCCTGGCTTTACGGGCAAAAACATCGTGAAAAAGCTTGACACTGATGTTTACTTATACGACACGTTGGTCTATTGAAGTGCCTCCTGTTTTAGACGATGATCCAGAGATCTTTGTATCGGAAGTATGTTTACGGCCGTCATTCTGTAAGGAAGGTGAGAACTATGTATGTACGCATGCTAATCCTGTAGTCAATGATGGTGTCCACGAATTGTGAATCATCGCAACGCATGAAATACTTCTACATAGTTCAGTGTTTGTATCTAGCTCAAGGTTTCCCTTTAACGCTCCGCATGGTCGAGAAGAAGCCTGTGAGCGTTGGAACGAGGCCCGTCAGCGTCGTCACAAACCCCGTTACCTGGTTGAAGACCGTTTGCTGTGTATACAGCAGGAATGCGCCCATGGATACAAAGAAAATGATCAGCACCATGCGGATCGTATCCCAGGTACCCGTGACGTTGATCTCCCGCTCGAGTTGTAACGCGTCCTCCGGATTGACCACCGACAGGATGAAATTGCGGAAGCTGCGGTTAAAGATATGCAGTGCCTTTTCTTCGGTCGAAACATACAAAAGCCCGCGGCGCTGCAGGCTGCTCAGTACGGGGTAGTTGAGATAGTTCGTGAGCTCGTCCTGGGCCAGGTCGTACAGCACGTACTTTTCCTGGCTGGTCAGCGACGCCCACAGGGAATGATAATAATTCCCCGCCAGTTCCTGGATCTTGAGCACGAACATTTCTTCCGACCGGGGCTCGCAGGCCGTCCAGTGACCGTTGTTGTCCTTTTTGAAATAGGTGTGAAGTATATACTGGCCGGAGCCATGCGAAACGATATTATGAAATAGTCGCGCGAAGTACGCGCCGAACCGGAATTCGTCCGTCACGATCCGCAGGCCTTTATAATCCCGGAACAGGGTGGGATCGTTCTGGTCCAACGGATAGTTCACCTCATCGAAATCGTCGAGCACCTGCAACAGCTTTTCCTGCTCCTGCTGCAGCGGCGAGTCGTCTGCCGATGCGGTGCGCTGTGCCAGGTATTTTTTTGCCAGGCGCAGGGCCTCGTCGCCCGGGTCGCCGGAAGTTACCCAGATCACCTTGGTGTGACTGCGCTGGAACAGCTGCGAGAGCGTTTTGAGGTATTCTATGCGTTTCCCCCCGGCAATCTCCCGCAGGTCGAAGTAAGGCAGGAGCACGATCTGGTTGGGCATATCCTTCCGGCTGGCGCCCGTGAAGTTCACATGCCCGACCTTGTTCACAAGCAGGGGGTCCGGATCGGCTTCCGTATACGCCGCGGTGCTCAGTGTTTCCCGGATCACTGTGATCACCCGCGTGCCGATGGGCGCAAGCACCAGCAGGTTTGTCGGACCATGAACGGCATTGTACCGGATGTAGTCGGTGTCGGTCTGGCGCGCCATCCGCAAGGTTTCGGGCTCGAAATATCCGACCAGCAACAGCCGCTTGTAAGCGGTGTGAAGCGTGCAGTACGTGCCGATGCAGATCATCACCACGACGAGCAGGAACTTGAGGCGTGCCGGAAACTCCAGCAATTCCCACTCGATGCGCGACGGCAACGCCACGGCTACACCGGCATAGGCCTCCGAAGGAAATTGCCGGCCATAGTGGTAATACAGGATATCGTGCGCATTGCCGGGGCCGCGGCCCCACCACCAGCGGTACGGGTTCTGGAGCAAGGCCGTACGGTCCAGGCAGAGGTTGCGGGTCTCATACGTATCCAACGCCATCCGGGGGAGGCTGATCAGCCGCAGATACCACGACGTAACGCTGTCGACAAGCTGCGGCCCCGACCACCGCCAGCGGTCTTCCGCGATGTCCAGTACCTGCGCGTTCAGAAGCTCCACCCGGTCATCGGGATTGCCGGATTTATAGATCCCCGCGTGGACCAGGTGCAAGGGCTCGCCAAGTTGCCGCAGCTGGCGCTGCCGGCCGCAGATCTCGTCGAGCATCGCGGCAACGCGCGGACGGATCCGGGTGGTGGCACCCGCCGCAGTGGCCGATGCCGTGGCAGGTGCCGCCGGCAAGCGGCCTTCCGTGGCGAGCTGTTCCCAGCGGCGCGTGATGTCGGGAAAGTTCCGCACCAGCCAGCGCTGCCGTTGCTCGATGCCCTCGGCGATCGCCAGCGCCCCGCGCTTTTCGTGGAGGCTGTTCTCCACGCGGATGGCCGTGCGGAAGAATCCGAACGTCGGCAGAATGCTCAGGTTCAATACCGTCAGCATCAGCACGGCCGTAACCCGGCGACTGGTCTCAGGCTTCTTCAGCCACGGCATGCGGTCCAGTGTTGAGGGCGCCCGCAGCGCCACCAGCACAGGCATCAGGGCGTGAGGCCGCCAGAACAGCCACCCCGAGGTGGCCACCAGCAGTGCGGTGAACAGTACGGCCGGGTGCAGAAGATAGAGCCCTTCGAGCAGCCACAACAGGCCGCAGAACAGCAGTGCGGCGAGCCCGCACAAAAAGAACAACAGGCGGAACGGCCACTGTGCCAGCGGCCGCAGCACGATCTGGTCCGCGCGCCGCGTCAGCGCGATCGCATTCGCCGCGGCGCCCGTCAGGGATACCGTTAACACCGGAAAGGCGAAAGACAGGTACAGCAGGGTGCCCGTGGAAAGACTTAGTCTTTCGCCCGAAAGCCGGTATAAAAGGCTTTCGGTGATGAACTGGCCCGCGGCCAACGCAGTGGGTACTAGCAGCACGACCAGCAGCAGCGTAAAGTTCTGTTGACCGGTGTGCGGCCGCAACCACTTCAGATCGATCTTCGAACGTTTGAGCAGCGACGGGCGGCGCCCCAGGAGCGCCGGCACGAGGATCAGCAGCGCGATGCCCAGGGTGAGGTAACAAAGCATAAAAAGGGTGAACATGACCTCGTTCGAGAGCGTGCCGATATACGCGTCGGAATCGTACATCACCACCGCCGTGTAGGGCAGGTCCTGCATCGGCGAGAAGTGCATGAGCCGGTACTGCCCGTAATAGAAGATCTTTTCAAACCGGCTCGAGCGGCTTTCGATCAGCGCGCGGACCAGCGCCGGCTTGCTGGATTCTTCGGGGAAGTTCTCCCGCAGGTTGCGCCGGCCGTCGGAGTGGAAGAGCACATTGCCGCCGGCATCGAGAATGCAGAACTGTACCTCCGCCGACATGGCCGGCTGCATCGCCGAAAGCAGCAGCGTCTCCAGCGCCAGCACGCGCAGGTGTCCCCGGGTATCGCCGCGCGGCCAGCGATTATGCGCCAGGTCGTCGCGCAGGTTCAGGCCCAGGCTGTCCACCAGGTCCTGGGCCGCTTTGTTGGGCGTCTTGCTGACCACCACCGTGTTCTCCTGGCTGTGCCACGAGTATACCGGTTGCAGGTAAAACGTGCGCACGACGCTGTCCCACGGCGACACAAGCTTGAAGGGCGCCGCCGGCAGGGCGTTGACATAGTCCCGCGCGCGCAGGTCCATGTCGGCACGGCCGTTTCCCTTGTTCATCCACGTACCCCAGTTCTGCCCGTTCTCATCGATGAACAGCATCGAGATCACCGGGTGCCACGAAGACGCATTGTTAAAATAGCGGTCAAGTGTCCGCATTCTTTCCGAGTACGGTCCACGCAGGTTCTCGCGCAGCCAGGTGCGGTATGCGCCCGACGTGGGCGCGGGCATATAGCACATCTCCTGCTGATCTATTTCCAGTAAGATATCGGCCACCTCGCCCTGCACACGTCGTTTCAGCTCGCTGCTGACATGCCGCAGCGTGCATTCCTGCTGCTGGCGTTCGGCCATGTTGTGCATCCACAGCACCAGCATGGTCACGATCACCGCCGCGCCCAGCAGGCTGGCAACGCCCAGTCCGATCACGTCGTGGTGATATACCCGTTCCAGCGGGCCGATCAGGAACACTTTTAAATAGGGCAGGGAGCACAACGCCAGCAGCGTGAGCAGCGAGATCCAGATGATCTTGTCGGTGTCGATCACATTCCGGTCGTGCTGATATTTCTCTTCCGAAATAAGACCGCACAGTACGAACGGCACCTCCGACGCCTTGTTGATGGCGTGGTAATAGATCACATAAGGCTTGCCGCCCAGGGTGTCGTGCCGGATCTCATTGGATACCGGCACCCGTTTGTTGTTCACCGTCCGGAAGGCCGGGGTAAGGTCGAGCGGCCGGGTTTGATAGACAGCCGAATCTCCGTACAGTACCACGTAGTCCTCGAAGAAATCCTGGCGATACCCCACGACGTCGGCCAGGTATTTTTCCGCATCGTAATGATACTCCAGCAGGCTGTCTGAACGGACGAAGTCGTACGGCCCGCCGCCAGGTTTAGGCACGTACTGATACCCGAAGAACCGGATGAACCACTTATTGGTGCGACGATTGTTCGTCGGTACAAATTTCCGGCCCTGGAATTTGTGTTTCCAGACGGTCGTCAGCAGGGTGCCTTTCACACGTAATCCATCAAAATAACCGATCGTATCGTCGGCGGAATACCGCTCGCCCGCCATCGACTTTTTGCCATAAACATCGTCGAGAATGACATGCACGTTGTTTTTCTTGTCGTGGATATTGCGCTCGATGCGTGTCAGTATGCGGAACCCACGCTGGTTCAGCTCCCGTTCCCGCGCGGGCGCCACCACCACCAGGTAATAATAAGCAAGGATCGATACGCCGGCGATAGAGGCGAACGCGATAAAGATCTTACGGAAGTTTACATTCTTTGTCATAGATATAAATGTTAACCGGACAACCTACAGCACTCCCTGGTGGAACGAAACAGAAAGCCCACCTTCTATGCACCGTGCCCGGTGCGCAAAAGATGGGCTCATGAGAATGAAGTTAAGAATACCTTCCGAGCCGTGCAATGCCGGCCGGGGGGAATTTTCCTGAATAATTATTCCGTATGCCGGCCATTACCGAAGTGTAAGGTCAACCTGAACCTGTATGCCCGGATCTAATGAGGTTCCCCGGGAAAGACGGGACCATGCGCTGACGGCGAAGCCGGTCGATTGGCTTTCGTGAGAGCGTTGCGTCGACAGTGTTGGGCTTTCCATCGTGTGAGATGGTATAGCCGGCGCGTTGATAAAAAGGCGCTGTTGCCGAATGCTGAGAAGTAGAGAAAGCGTTGGGGAAATTGTTAAGGTATTAAGACACGAGCCAATAGTCAACGGAGCCGTGCGAACAATAGCCCCGAAGGGGCAAAACATAACAGCCCAGGCTGAAGGCCTGGGTCAACCAGGCAAGTGAATTGATAGCCCTGTAAGGGCGAGACACATCCGCGAAATTGTTACGCCCTTACAGGGCTTGGACATAGTCGGTATCGCTATTTACCCAGGCCTGCAGCCTGGGCTGTTATATTTTGCCCTTACAGGGCTTGAAGTTTCAACCTCTGGAATCCCCGGTATAGATCGGCCCCGCCGCCAATTTACCGGCGATAGTATTCCATGTGAACCTGGAAAATACGATTAAACAATTTTATCTATATTCGCTGCAATAATTGTTTAAAGTTGGTGTTTTAATACGATGAAAAAGCATACACTCCTGTTCGCACTTTTTTATGTGCTGGGTATCACCCAGTCAGTAGGCCAGGCGCCGGTCATTGTCGATTCGAAAATAGAGGAAGCCACGGTCTATCTGAATGGCGCCGAGCTGCGGTTTACGGAAAACGTCGCCGTAAAGCGGGGGCTATCGGTGGTGCGCTTCCGGGGTATTTCAAGATCCCTCGTAGACAACAGCGTACACGTAACGGCCGCCAGCGGTGTGAACCTGGTTTCCGTATCGGTGGAAGAAGAAACATTGCCGGTGAGTGCCATGCCCGTTCGCTTCCGGGTGCGGAAAGATTCCATCGATAAATTACAGGCGCAGATCATCGATATCAACAACCGCATCAGCGCCTACGATGCCGAGCAACAAATGCTGAAGGAGAATCAACGCGTCCAGCCGGGTACATCGTTGCCGGAGCTCGCGAAGACCGCTGATTTTTTCCGCGACCGCAGCTTGTCTATCCAGACGGCGCAAACCGAGCTTCGGCGCAAGCTGGCCGCGGTCACGGCCCTGTTGGCGGAGAAGAAAGTAGTGGAGGATCGTGACCCATACAATGCCAGGCGATATACCGTGGTGGTCACAGTCCGTTCCGGCAACGATCAGACCGTTCCGTTTACGGTGCGCTATGGCGTGGAAAACGCTTCCTGGGAAGCTTCGTACGATATCATTGTTCCCGAGATCAATATGCCCGTAACGTTGCAATACAAGGCACGGGTGTATAATGATACCGGCCTCGAATGGAGCGATGTAAAACTTTGGCTCTCGTCGGGGGACCTGACGCAGAATTCTACCCGGCCGTATTTAACGGTATGGAATCTCAATTACACGTCTGCAGGCAACGAAGGATATCTGAACCAGCGCGCGCAGAACCGGGCCTTTGAAAGCTCGTCAGACACCACCGCGGTGGTCGACAGAGCCGTGTCGGAATTGAACGCGTTATTTGCGTTAGAAGGCGTCCACTCCCTCGCCTCGGGCGGTACGCCCTACGTGGTGGGCGTGAAGGGCGAATCCCTGCAGGCATCGTATGAATACCTGACCATTCCGAAGGTCGAAAACAATGTCTTTCTGCTCGCCAAAGTTACCGGTTGGGAAAAGCTCAACCTGATCGACGGCGTGGCGAATATATATTATGGGAACAGCTATGTAGGCGAGTCGAATATCGATACCCGGCTCGTGGGCGATACGTTGGAGCTGTCGCTGGGCCGCGACAATCAGATCGTGGCGCACCGGGTAAAGATGGAAGACAAGGGAAGCACGTCGTCCCTGGCCGGAAAGCGTTCCGAGTCATTCGTCTATGAGATCCAGGTGCGAAATAACCGGAAGGTGGCTGTTTCGTTAAGGGTGCAGGACCAGCTTCCCATTTCGCAGGAAAAAGATATCGTAGTGGATGCCTCTGAGCTATCCGGCGCCAGCCTGGATGCGGCTTCGGGCAGGTTGCAATGGCTCAGGTCGCTTGCCCCGGGAGAGACCGTGCGGTACCGCATAGCATTTGAGGTGAGGTATCCCAGGAACAAATCCGTTCAGATCCGGAAGAACCGGACCGTACAGACCCCCCGGTACCGTCATTAGGCATTGTAACGCGGCAAGGTATTGTAGCAAATAATTCTGGTCATAGCACAGTCTGTCTATGCTATGACCAGAACACACACTTGGTGCAGCACGGTCTGCGGTTGCCGGCACATCGGCGCGCAGATCTAGAACGCGCGGTGTACTCTGAAATTTCCGTGGACGGTCACCGGTACCGTGTCGTCGCGGTAGAACGTTCCTTCGAACGTGCCCTCTATGCGTCCGCCCGGGCCGTCGTACTTCGTCACGTTTACCGTATAGCTGCCGGTCTCCGTCGCCGGGTCGGAAACATAGAATGTCCATTGATCATCGACGTTCCGGCCGACCACTGCCTGGCGGACGACACTGGCCGGGCGTTGGCCCACACCGAAGTTTTCAAATTCCAGCGTCATGGACAGTGTATTCGCTGCATTCTGCACGACAATGGACGTGATATCTTCGTTTTCAGAATAAAAGCCGAGGGCCACGCCTTCGTCACCCTGCACCGGTATGGTGTGCAGCACATTCACGAAGCCGTCGCCGTTCAGGGTAAAGTCGTTTTCGAATACTTTTGGCGCGCACAGATCGACTACGCCCAGGGCGTAGGTGTCGCCGGCCGTTGACTGGAACGAACGTGTTTCCATATGCTCTTCGTGCGTAACGCTCATGACCACGGGCGTATTGGCCGGTACGGAAAAGCTGAAGACACCCACCGAGTTGCTGGTGGCCGTAGCGTTGCCACCCTGCCAGGATGCACGGATCGCAGCACCGTTCAGGGGCGTGTCACCACAGCTGGCCACGCCGTGGGCCGTGACCAGACCGGCCGCGTCGGTCAGATCGATCTCACCCAGGTCGGCGTTTTGGCCTGCGGCCGGGGTCTCGAACACCTTCGTAAAGACCGCGCCCGAAGATGTCGTGATCGCCATCGACAGCGTGGCCTCCGGCGGGAAGGGTGTGAATGAAAACGCCGTCGGTGGGTTGAAAATGCGCTGCACGCCGTTGCCCAGTCCTTCGTTCGGCCCCGCGTCCGTCACGCGGAAGGCAACGGACGTTACGCGCTCGCCCGGCGCGAGTTTAAAGCTGCCCGAGGCGGAAGAAGGGCAGGGGTGTGGCTGGATCTTACCGACGTTATATACCTGGCCGGGGCTCAGCGGAGGGACGGGTACCATCACCAGGTCGCCACCTTCGCCGGTTCCCAACCCGAAGGGCTTCGGTACCATGACAAACAACGGCGTCTCTGCCGGCACCGTAATGGCAAATTCGGTTTGCCCGCTGCCGCCGGTGTTGTCGACCGTAACGTAGTTGCCGATGTCGCTGGATGACTGCCCGGCCAACACTTCGCCCATTTGTATCGGGTTGCCGCTGCAGTCGACCACCTCGCCGATCACGGTCGCGCGGTCTTTCGGATCGTCGCAGTTCCAGTCGGTAAAATGGTGTACCGTGCCGATGTATTTGTCGCCGGTTTTTACCGCCGATCCGTCTTCCACCCATACCCCGGCATCTTCGTCGAAATACCAAAGCGGGATGGAGGCCGGCGCCGTGGCGCGCTGGCTTTCGGGGATCGTAACCGTCAGGGTGGCGGGCTTGCCGGGAGCCAGTTGCAGGGGTTCGCCTGCTGACGTGGTGAGCAGCACGCGCAGGATGCCGTAGGAATACAGCAGGGCAGTGCTTTCATCGGCGCGGCGCGCCAGCATGTCGCCGCCCGGCACCACGCGGGCAAAACCCGGCGACGATGAATCGAGGTACCGGACCGACAGATTCACGGTGCCGCTATACGCCTGGCCGTCCGCAGTCACGATACCCTGCGGCGGCAAGGTTACACCCGAGCCGTTGGCAAGCACCGCGTCACCGCCTGCGGCGGCATCGAGGCTGTGCGTCGCAGCATCGCTCATCAGGACGAGCCGCACGTGCGTGCTGTTATCTTTCACGGGCACCACGCCGCGGATGGCCGGGTAATAACCGTCTTTCTCTGCGGCCACGACACCGCGGTTGGCGGGCATTCCCACCTCGGAAAAAAGAAACGCGCCGTCGGCGCCCGTCACCACGGTCTGGCCGTGTGCACGTACCGTGACGCCGGCCAGCGGCTCGCCCGATTCGTCGACGACAGTTCCCGATAGGCGGGTAGATATTGCCGGCCGGGGTTTCAGCGGGTCTTCCTGTTCGAGGGGTTTATCAGGATTATCGGTATCGTCGTTTTGACACGCGACGAACGAGAGCATCAGAAGCCAGGCAAAGGTAAGCAGTCTGGCGGGGAGTGAAGTTTGAAGTGTATACATCATGAGGGTCAGATCTAGTCACCATCAAAAACGAAAACACATGCAAAGGGTTGATCGCGTTTGGTAATTTTGTTACCCCATTTACATGGGGTATACCAGCGGAGAGACGTTTCGCGGCACGCTGCCGGAGGAGTAAGGGGCGGTTTTGCAGCGTTGCCGGAGGCATACATTTTTATTGCTTATTTGCATCATGGCAGAACATCCTTCACAAAAAAGTCAGGAACCGGTGGGCTATGTAGAGGTTCGCGGCGCGAGCGAGCATAACCTCAAGCACATTTCGGTAAAGATCCCACGCAACAAGCTCGTGGTCTTCACCGGTGTCTCGGGTTCCGGTAAATCGTCGCTGGCCTTCGGAACGCTGTATGCCGAGGCACAGCGACGATACCTGGAGTCGGTCTCGCCCTATGCGCGCCGGCTGTTCCACCAGATGTCGGTGCCCCAGGTGGAAGACATTACAGGGTTGCCGCCAGCCGTGGCGTTGCAGCAGCAGCGCGGGGCGCCGTCCACGCGCTCGTCGGTGGGCAGTGTGACCACGCTGTCGAACCTGCTCCGGATGTTATACTCCCGCGCCGGCGACTACCCCAGGAACCAGCCGATCCTGTACGCCGAGTCGTTTTCGACAAACACGCCGGAAGGCGCCTGTCCCACGTGCCATGGATTGGGAAAGATCTATGACGTAACAGAAAGGACCATGGTCCCCGACGATTCGCTGACGATCCGCGAGCGGGCCATTGCCGCCTGGCCGACCGCCTGGCAGGGTCAGAACTTGCGCGACATTCTCACAACCCTCGGCTACGACGTAGACAAGCCGTGGCGGGACCTGCCCCGGAAAGACCGCGACTGGATCCTCTTTACCGACGAGCAGCCGGTGGTACCCGTATACGCCGGCCTGACGCCGCGCGAAGTGAAGCAGGCCCTGAAGGCCAAAATGGAGCCGAGCTACAAGGGTACCTTTACCGGCGCGCGCAAGTATGTGATGACCACGTTCGCCACGACACAGAGCCAGCTTATGAAACGGCGCGTCGCCCGGTATATGACAAGTAAGATCTGCCCGGAATGTCACGGAAAAAGACTGCGGAAGGAATCGCTTGCTGTACGGTTTGCGGGCCTCGACATTGCGGCGATGTCGGCATTGCCGATGAAACAGCTCGCCGCAACCCTTCAGCCGTTTGCTGTGCGAAAGACAACCGCCGGCGGCGACCATCCCGAGAAGGAAATTGTTGCCCAGCGCATCGCCCACGACCTGGTGTCGCGGCTGCAGGTGCTGCTCGACCTCGGCCTGGGCTACCTCACCCTGGATCGCACCACCCCCACATTGTCGCCCGGAGAGCTGCAACGCTTGCGCCTGGCCACACAGGTACACTCCAACCTGTTCGGCGTGGTATATGTGCTCGACGAGCCGAGTGCCGGCTTGCACCCCGCCGATACAGAGGCGCTGCTTCGTGCGCTGGATCGGCTAAAAGAGGCAGGTAATTCGATCTTTGTCGTCGAGCATGAGCTGGAAGTGATCCGGCATGCGGACTGGATCGTTGACGTCGGGCCGGCCGCGGGGGCGGCGGGCGGCGACGTATTGTACAGCGGTCCGCCGGCAGGACTAAAAGATGTAGTGGCGTCGCAGACGCGGCAGTATCTTTTCGGACATGCAGAAGAGCATTCGGCAAAGGATGTCCGAAAGCCCGCCGGATGGCTTACACTCACGAGTGTTACACGCAATAATCTCCGGGACGTCCATGTCAGATTTCCACTGGGGGTGTTTACCAGCGTGACCGGAATCTCGGGCTCCGGCAAGTCAAGCCTGGTAAGCCAGGTGCTGGTAGAGCTGGTCTCGGAAAACCTGGGACAGGCGCTGTCGGAGGAGGAGGAAGAAGAAGGCGGCGAGTTGCTGGAGAACGCCGTGGTGGAGACGCTGGGAGGCGAGATCGTCGGCGGCATGGAACAGATCCGGCGCCTGGTGGTGGTGGATCAAAAGCCGATCGGCCGTACGCCGCGTTCGAACCTGGCGACCTATACCGGGCTGTTCGACCACGTGCGCAAACTCTTCGCGGCCACAAAGACGGCACGCGCGCGCAAGTACGACGCCGGCAGGTTTTCGTTCAATATCGCAAAAGGCCGGTGCGAAAACTGCGAGGGCGAAGGATTTGTCATGGTCGAATTGCTGTTCCTGCCGAGTGTATATGCGCCGTGCTCCGTATGCCACGGCGCCCGCTACAATGCCCGGACGCTGGAAGTGAAGTATCGCGACAAAAATATAGCGGAAGTGCTCCAGATGACGGTGGATGAAGCCTGGACCTTTTTCGACGAGGAGCCGGCCATTCATCGCGCGCTGGACGTGATCCGCGCGGTGGGCCTGGGCTACCTGCGCCTGGGCCAGTCGGCCACGGAGCTTTCCGGCGGCGAAGCACAGCGCATCAAGCTCGCCACAGAGCTACAACGCGCGCAGCGCGGCGACAGCCTGTATATACTCGACGAGCCCACGACCGGGCTACACC
>NZ_JAHESC010000053.1 GCF_018598185.1 Dawidia soli | reverse complement strand
TCCCCCAACAGTCACAAAATATAGTACGGCTGGCAGAGAAGGTAACACGCGGGGTCTGGTTGATGCAATGCCCTTGCTTAAAATGATGCTTTATACCGCCGATTTTCTACTATTTTTGCCGTCCGCTTTAAAACCAATCGAACACGTGACGCTAATAAAATCAATTTCGGGTATCCGGGGTACCATCGGTGGCAAGACCGGTGACAACCTGACACCGGTAGATGTTGTAAAGTTCGCGGCTGCCTATGGCACCGTACTGAAGAAAAAAAAGACAGCCACGCCCAAGGTCGTGATCGGCCGCGATGCGCGCCCCTCGGGCGAGATGGTGAGCTCGCTGGTAACGGCTACGCTGCAAGGGTTAGGTATAGACGTGGTGGACCTGGGATTGTCTACCACACCCACCGTCGAAATGGCGGTGCCGTGGGAGAACGCTGCCGGCGGCATCATCCTTACCGCCAGCCACAATCCTGTACAGTGGAACGCGCTGAAGCTGCTCAATGAAAAAGGCGAGTTTATCTCGGCCCAGGACGGCGAGGAAGTGCTGAAGATCGCCGAAGCCGAAGGTTTCGACTTCGCCGCCGTGACCAAGCTCGGCAGCTATGTCAGGAAAGAAGAATATCTAAAAAAACATATCGATGCCATCCTGGCCTTGCCGTTGGTAGACGCCGAGGCGGTAGCCAACAAAGGGTATCGCGTGGTGGTGGATGCCGTGTGCTCTACCGGCGGTACCTCGGTGCCCATGTTGCTCAAGGCGATGGGCGTGACGGTAAAAGAACTGCACTGCGAGCCGACGGGTCACTTTCCGCACAACCCCGAGCCGCTGCCCGAGCACCTGACGGACATCATCCGCGAGATCAAAAAGGGCAAGTATGACCTGGGCATTGTAGTCGACCCCGACGTTGACCGCCTGGCCCTGGTGGGTGAAGACGGTACACCGTTTGGCGAAGAGTACACGCTGGTAGCGGTGGCAGACTATGTATTGAGCATGAAAAAAGGCAATACGGTGTCTAACCTGTCCTCTACGCGTGCACTGCGCGATGTAACAGAGAAGGCAGGCGGCCAATACTCGGCCGCCGCAGTGGGCGAAGTGAACGTGGTGACGATGATGAAAGACGTGCACGCGGTGATCGGTGGCGAGGGTAACGGCGGTGTGATCTACCCCGACCTGCACTACGGCCGCGATGCGCTGGTGGGCATTGCCCTGTTCCTGACGCACCTGGCCAAGTCTGATACGACGGTATCACGCCTGCGGGCAAAGTACCCGTCTTATATAATCTCTAAGAATAAGATCGAGCTGACCCCGGGCATTGACGTAGACAAGGTGTTGGAAGAAGTACAGAAGAAGTACAAAAATCAGCCTATTAATACGGTAGACGGAGTGAAGATTGAGTTCGACAAGGAATGGGTGCACCTGCGGAAATCGAATACGGAGCCCATTATCCGCATTTATGCCGAATCGGACCTGGAGGCGAAAGCTGACAATCTGGCGCGTAAGATCATTTCCGACATAAAGGAAATCATCAGCTAAAAAATACTACGGCATTTCCCCAATGCGCCTTACCTTTGGGGTCGACTCATTAACATTTAGCTACCCATGCGCATTTACCTGGACAATGCTGCCACCACCCCGCTCGATCCGGCGGTTTTTGAGGCTATGAAGCCTTTTATGCTGGAAGATTTCGGAAATCCGTCATCGACCCATGCCCACGGACGCAAGGTGCGGGCAGCCATTGAATCCGCCCGGAAAAAAATTGCCGAACTATTAAACTGTACGCCCGGTGAGATCATCTTTACTTCGGGCGGTACGGAAGCGGACAATTCGATCCTGGCCAGCGGCCTGCAGACCTACGGCGTGCAGACCATTATATCGTCGCCCATCGAGCACCACGCGGTGGAGCACACGTTGCAGATCCTGGCCGCGCAGCGCAAGATCACCTTGCGCATGGTGACCCTGGACGACAAGGGCCATGTGGACATGAGCCACCTGGAGGCCCTGCTACAAGAAAACCCGCGGGCGCTGGTGTCGCTGATGCACGCCAACAACGAGGTGGGCAACCTGCTGGACATCGACCGGGTAGGGCAGTTGTGCGACCAGTACGGCGCGTACTTCCACTCCGACACGGTGCAGACCGTAGGCCACTACCGCCACAACCTCGGCGCGCTGAAGGTGCACGGTATCGCGGCGGCGGCGCACAAATTCCACGGGCCCAAGGGTGTGGGCTTTATGTTTATCCGAAAGGACAAAAAGATCCAGCCGTTCATGCACGGCGGTGCCCAGGAGCGCAACATGCGCGGCGGTACCGAGAACGTGTACGGCATTGTGGGCCTGGCGAAAGCATTGGAAATCGCTTACCGCGATATGGATGACCATAAAAAACACATCGAGCAATTAAAGATCAGCATGATCGGACAGCTGAAGGAACAGATCCCGGGTGTGACCTTCCACGGTGACTCCGACAACCTGAACCGCAGCCTGTACACCGTGCTGAACGTCAGCCTGCCCGAGTCGGAAGAGAACGACATGATGTTGTTCAACCTCGACCTGCAGGGCATCTCGGCGTCGGGCGGCAGTGCCTGCTCGAGCGGGGCCACGACAGGCTCGCACGTGCTCGGTGCATTGTATCCCGACTCCAAACGCGGTGCGATACGTTTTTCCTTCGGCAAATACAACACGCAGGAGGATGTAGACGTTGCCGTTAAGAAGCTGGCCGAGCTGGTAAAAGTACCGGCGTAACCACACCCATAACCCGAATATTCCCTAGTTGAACTTCATGAGCTTTACCCGATCGTTTTCTTCTGCTGCTGTTCTGGCGCTGGTCATATTGCTGGCGTCGTGCGCGGACACCAATACGGACCCGACATTTCCCAAGGCTACACACCTGTACTTTACCGATTACTCGGGCCGGCAGGTGGGCGTGGTAGACCTGAACAACATTGGGACCTACACCACCCTGTATGATGCCGGCGACGGCCTCGACACGCTGGCCGGTCTGACGATCGATTTTACCAACGGCCACATCTACACCGTAGAAGAGACCAACAACCGCGTTTTGCGTCTGAATGTTGACGGTTCGGGTAGTCCCACCGTACTCTACGACGAGGAGGACAGCGTCAATATGCCGACGGCCATTGCCATCGACTTACAAAACAGCGTGCTGTATTGGGCCAACTCGGGTACCGGTCAGTTAAAAAGCGGTCCGATCGCCGGGGGCGACGCTTCGGGCTCGATGTACAGCTACCGCCAGTACATCGACTACTGCTACGGCCTCGTGATCGACACCCGCAACCAATTGTTGTATTTCTCAGACCTGGGCGACCAGGCTTCCATCTGGGCGGCGCGCACGGACGGCACCGGCACACGGGGTGTCCTCTTTGGCAGCAGCGTCCTCAGCCTTCAGAATCCGTCGGCGCTGTACTACGATCAGCCGTCGGGCTCTTTGTTCTGGGCCGACGAGGGATTGCAAAAAATTATCCAGGGCACCATCAATGGCGGCACGGCCGTGCTGTACGATCGCGAAGACGGCATTACCCGCCCCGACGCAATCGCGGTAGACCGTGGCAACAGCCTGATCTATTGGTCGGAAACCTTCACGGACCCTGATACAGGTTCAAAAACACATCAGATCAAACGTGCAGCCCTGGACGGCAGCGGCACACCCGAAGTGGTGGTAGACGGTGTCGAGTCCTATGGCATGGTACTGCGTTTTGCGAACTGATACGTCGCGGCCGGGCGGTCTGCAGACCGCGTGGGGCAGCAGTTCAAACGATTATTCCCATATTTCCAGGTAACTGTTTCGGAACGGCTAAAATTAAAGTAGTCGTAACACGACTATTGTCGTTGTTATGATGTATTCCGTTCCAGGAAATCGTATCTTTACAAAGCTTCCCAGGCTCAAGTCAACAGGAACGTTTTGACGCGGTGGACTGTCTTTTTCGCTCGCGCAACTTTCCGCCGATAAACGTTGTTGGCTATGGAGTACAGAGGTATTTAACCCTAAAAGCAGCCTATGGCAGAAACATTCAGTAAAAGAGAAAACGAAAAAAAGAAAGAACAAAAGAAAAAAGAGAAGGAACAACGAAAGGCCGACCGCAAGGCAAATGCAAAAAGCGGTCAATCGTTGGACGACATGATGGCGTATGTGGATGAAAATGGCAACATCACATCAGAACCGCCTGATCCGACCCGGAAGAAAACCGTCATTAACGAAAACGACATTGTCATCGGTTCCCGAAATATCGGTGGGCAGGAGGCACCCGCTGCCCGTAAAGGACGCGTTTCGTATTTCAACACGTCAAAAGGGTACGGGTTTATTAAAGACCTGATGACGCAGGAAAGCATCTTCGTACACGCCAACTCACTGACAACGCCTATTAAAGAAGGTGATATGGTGTCGTTCGAAACGGAGAACAGTGCAAAGGGCCTGAACGCCGTTCAGGTTAAAAAGATCTAACCGGTCAGTTGGGGATAATCCCCATTTTCTTCATTAAGAATGTGGCGTTCATTTTCTGCGCCAGTCCCGGCTTGAGTTTATAATCGAACGAAAGCTGGTCATTCTCGATAGTAGCTTCAAAGCAATAGCTTTTCACCTGCTCAGGATACTCCTGCTCAAGCTCGCCCAGCGCCAGGTCGTGTGTAGCGATCAGCGCCAGGCAGGGATGGGGCAGTAGTTGTTTTACCAGGGCGATAGAGCCTGCTTGTTTGTCTGTCGAGTTTGTGCCTTTTAAGATCTCGTCCAGCAGAATCAACAGCGGGCGATCCTGCCGCAATTCATCCATAATCGTCTTGAGCCGGTTCAGCTCGGCATAAAAATAGGACTGATGGTCCTTTAACGAGTCGGCCGTACGCATGCCGGTGCGCAGGCCGATGACGGGACAGCGAAATTCCGCGGCACACACCGGGGCGCCGTTCAGCGCCAGGACCAGGTTGATGCCGATCGTGCGCAGGAATGTGCTCTTGCCCGCCATGTTTGCCCCCGTAATCACCAACACAGATTGTTTTGCTCCCACCGCGAGGTCGTTGTCTACGCGCTCGTGGGCACTGATCAACGGGTGCCCGAGGGCCATCACTTCTATGGCCAGTTTTTCCTGGATTGTAGCATAACGGAATGCCGGGTGATTAAAGGCAAAGGTGCCGAGGCTGCAGAGCACTTCCATCTCGCGAATGGCCTCCAGCCAGGGAATGAGCTGGTCGGCGTGCTGCGCTTTCCATTGCTCCAGATTATAGACACACCGCAGGTCGTACAGGAACAAGCTGTTCATGACGAGGCTGGTCATGGCGTTGAGCCGTGCGTCGAGCGCGCTGACACGCGCCGCGAGTGTGCGTACATGTATATCGGCTTCGTGTGCCTGGCGTGTGAGCTGTTGCAGTAAGGGAGCGTCGAAGCGCTCGCGCTGCATCTCATGTAACAATCGCGCGTATTTGCGGAGGATGTTTTTCTTGCGGCTTATATAGTCATGAAAAGCATTGATCTTTCGGATGTGAAAGCCCAGGAAGGCCCATTGCGATAACGCAAACAAAATTGCCCACGGCTTAGCCTGTGCCAGAAAGAACGAGGCGATCACCAGCAGTACCGTGACGACGGGCATGATGACGAGGCCGTAGCGATAAACGACTTTGCCATATAAGAACGCCGGTTGCTTTAGCCAGGCTTCCAGCTGCTCCCGGTCGCCGGCCTTTTCGTCGGCGCTCATGCCGGCCGCCTGAAAGTGCTGGCGAAAGTCGGTCGCCCCCGCAAGGGCCTGTACCGCCTGCTGATAGGCCTCGATGTCTCGTGCCGAGGATAACGGATGGGCCAGCCGGTAGGCAAATTTTTTCTTACCACTCAGAGTGTTACACCGATTGACGGCCTGGAATAACGAGCCTTCGCCAAAGACGTCCAGGTCGTGGGTATAGGGATGGTGCGGGTCTGTGAACTCGATACCTGACGGAAATGCCGAATGATCGCCGGCGAGTGACTTGCGTTCGCCTTCGTTCAGGCGTACCAGGTTTTCCAGGTGGACACGCTGGTCGAACAGTTGCGCGTGATATTTAACGAGCGCGATGAACGCGGCCAACAACGCCAGGGCACCGTAGAGGTATAGATCTTCTTTTGCCAGGCCGATATACAGCACGATCAGAAACAACACGGCGGTGGCCAGGCGTATGTTTGAGACGTTGTTAATCTTCTTGCGAAGCGTTGCCAGCGCAGCGGCAAATGCAGCGTGTCGCCGGGCATAAAAGGTATCGAGGTCGGCAGAGGTCATGCGGGCAGCGATTTATAAGATGCCTTCGATGATGCGCATGATCTTTTCCAGGTACTGCTGGTCGATGGCATCGAAGTCGCCGAGCTTGTCGCTGTCGACATCCAGCACCAGCGCTACTTCGTTATTCTGAAAGGCCGGTAATACGATTTCCGATCGTGATGCCGAGCTGCACGCGATGTGCCCCGGAAAGGCATCGACGTCGGGAACGAGAATGGTTTTTTGTTCTTTCCAGGAGGTGCCGCATACGCCCTTGCCAAAGTCGATGCGGGTGCAGGCGATCGGTCCCTGGAAGGGGCCTAGCACCAATTGATTTTGTTTGACGAGGTAAAAGCCTACCCAAAAGAATTCCATCGACTGCCGCAGGGCCGCGGTGATGTTGGAAAGGTTGGCGATCAGGTCGGGCTCGCCCGTGACCAGCGCTTCAATTTGGGGAACCAGTGTTTTATACCGTTCTTCTTTGTCGGTAGAGGTTGAAATGATAAGCTCTTCTGCCATACCCGCTAAACTATTAATTTCCCCCCATGAAACCCATCCATATTGCCCTGATCGGCGACTTTAACGAAAAAAAGCATACCCATCTGGCGTTGAATACATGTGTCGAACATTGCCAAGGAAAATTACACTTTCCTGTAAAAACCAGCTGGATCCCCACCACGGCCATTCCGGACCCCGCGGAGTTATTGCGGGACTATAACGGCCTGTG
This sequence comes from Dawidia soli, assembly GCF_018598185.1. GTDB lineage: Bacteria > Bacteroidota > Bacteroidia > Cytophagales > Cyclobacteriaceae > Ohtaekwangia > Ohtaekwangia soli. The sequence goes on along the minus strand of NZ_JAHESC010000053.1, from coordinate 43,398 downwards.
GATCACCCCGGGGTCGCCATATGTAAACGACGAGGCCGTCTACGACGTCATTCGCTGGGCGCGTGAAAGCAATTTTCCCTTGCTGGGCACGTGTGGTGGTTTTCAATACATGGTGGTGGAGTATGCGCGGAATGTGCTCGGAATCACAGACGCGGCACATGAAGAGAGCGATCCCGGCATGGAGCAGCTGGTCATCGCTAAACTGAGCTGCTCGCTGAAAGGGCAGCAAGAGGAGGTCAGAATCACGGACAAACAATCCTGGTTATACCGGGTGTTGCAACGGGAGGTGATCACCGGTTATTTTAATTGCGCTTATGGTGTGAACCCGGCCTATACCGACCGGCTGCACCAGCATCCTTTTGTGTTCACAGCATTTTCGGAAAATGGTGCTGTGCGGGGCTTGGAACTGAAAGACCATCGTTTTTTTGAAGGCACATTGTTCCAACCGCCGCTGGAGTCTACGCCGGAGGCCCCCAATCCGCTCATCATGAATTTCTTTGAACACTGCGCTACACCGGTAGTGGCCTGAACCGCTGCAGCAGGTCGGTAGCGACCCATATTTGTTCGGTGAGTGTACCGTGTAACACGGGAGCGCTGACCCCTTTGCCAAAATGCTGGGGAGAGGTGAATACCCGGGCCTCGTCCCACAGTCCGCGTTCTATAAATAGCTGAAGCGTTGTGGTGCCGCCCTCCACCACTACCGACTGGATCTTTTGCCGGTGCAGGTCGTGCAGCAGGTTCAGGAGCAGATCGTCCTCATCCAACCGGACGAACGTGATGTTAGGACGCTCTTCGTGTTTCAGGACGTTGTAACACAGGGTACGTTGTGTGCCGTCGAACAGGTGCAGATTACCGGGTAATCGCAGGTAACGGTCTATGACCACGCGTACGGGATTGCGTCCGGTCCAGTCGCGTACGTTCAACTGCGGGTTGTCATGCGCGGCGGTGCGGCCGCCTACCATAAAGGCATCTTCTTCGGTTCGCCAGCGGTGCACCAGTTGCCGCGCGTATACATTGCTGATCCACTTGGAGTCATGATTCTGCCGGGCGATAAATCCGTCGGCGGTCTGGGCCCACTTGAGTATGATATACGGCCGGCCCTTTTCCATGGCAGTAAAGAAGCGTTGGTTGAGCAGCCGTCCTTCTTTTTCGAGTATACCGGTGATGACTTCGATGCCGGCTGCGCGTAATTTCTTAATGCCGTTGCCGGCCACCAGTGGGTTTGAGTCGAGGTTGGCGACCACGACCCTGGCAGGACGGTGTTCTACGAGCATGTCGGCACACGGTGGTGTCTTGCCAAAATGCGAGCAGGGCTCCAGGTTGACGTATACTGTGCTGCCGGCCACCAGGCCTTTGTCCGTCAGGTTTTGCACGGCGTCAACTTCGGCATGCGGACCGCCGTAGCGATGATGCCACCCTTCACTGATGATCTGATTGTCGCGTACGATCACACACCCTACCAGCGGGTTGGGGCTTACGTGGCCGCGACCCAGTGTGGCGAGCTCCAGCGCGCGGCGCATAAAAAACTCATCGTGCGAGTGATCGTGCTTTTCCATTGATTATACTTGCAAAGATTGCCAGCCCATGACGAATTCCAAAACAATGCTTCACGATTTCGTGCGCCGCATCACGTTGCGCGACGACCCGGATGAGATCCAGGGCATTGCCTACCAGGTGTTTGAACACTTGTTCCACCTCTCGCGCACGCACGTGCTCATGGGCAAAGAAATATCCCTTACCGCTGCCGAAGAAGACCGGTTGGAAGAAATCGCGACGCGCATCAACCGCCACGAGCCGGTGCAATATGTGTTAGGAGAAGCGTATTTTTTCGGGCGCAAGTTTATGGTGAACAAAGCGGTATTGATTCCACGTCCCGAGACCGAAGAATTGGTGCAGGCAGTATTACATCACCCGCTGCCCGGTGGACCGGATGCACGCTCCATCCTGGACATCGGTACGGGGAGCGGCTGCATTGCCACGACCCTGGCGTTAGCGTTACGCCCGGTAAAAGCCTATGCTACCGACGTCAGCCCGGCAGCGCTTCAGGTCGCTGCGCAAAACGCCAATGCCTTGCAGGCGCCGGTATCGTTCCTGCCGCACGATATCCTGGCAGAACCATTGCCCTTTACAAACCTGAGCGCCGTTGTCAGCAACCCGCCCTATATCACGGAACGCGAGCAGGCCTCCATGCAAGCCAACGTGCTGGACCATGAGCCACACCTGGCGCTGTTCGTACCCGATGACGACCCCTTATTGTTTTATCGCGCCATTGCTACCCGGGCATTCCCGGCTTTATTATCAAAGGGCCTCCTGGCCGTGGAGATCAATGCGCAGTATGCGACCGATGTCGAGCGTGCTTTTGGTATAGCCGGCTTTATCGATATGAAGACGGTGCGGGACATACCCGGCAAAGACCGGATCGTGATGGCGGTGAAGCCCTGAGCGAAGTATCAATATAGTCCGGGCTCCTCGTCCTGCATGATCTCTACCCGCAGTGCGTGGAGGCGTTCGTCAATCGGCATGTGGCATGACAGCCGGCTGGTAGGCAGTACGCCCGTCATTTTACCCAGTGTGTTAGGTTCGTTGCCGGAGCGTATCAGCAGTGTCTCTTCGGCATCTTCCGGCAGGCGTACGTGGCAGGTGCCGCAACGGCCGATGCCCTTGCAATCGCCGAAGTTTACCACGTAGAGCTTATCGTAGATCAGCGCCATCAAGCTGCGGTATTCGTGGGTATAGGTACGAAGGACGTGTTCGCGTCCTTCGTACAGTACCGTTACAGTGATATTAGCTCGATGTATCGACATGGTTATGGATCAGGCGGAGCGAGGCCCGTTCAGCGCTTCTTCGAGTTGAACGGCCTTGGCGAACAGAATGTTGTTTTCCAGGTGGATGTGCAGGTGCATATCCTTTTCATAATCTTTTAACATTTTATAGGTAACGGTGTAGGTAGAGCAGGCATCAGCCGGCGGGGTGTAGTCGTTGCTGAGGGCGGCCATCTTCTGAAGTTGCTGGCCTTCGTCCAGGTGGTCGGCTTCCATGGCATGGATGGGGGTGCTGACGCTGCCAAAGATCGATGACGTTACGGGCTCGTGGGTTTCACCCGCTTTTACGAGGCGTTTGATATACGGGAACAACATGAGCTCTTCTTTCTTCATGTGTACCGCCAGCGCACCCGACGTTTCTTTGAAGATGCGGTTGATCTCATATAGCTCCGGGTGACGGTTGCCGTGCACGGCGCAGATCTTGTCGAGGTAACCCTGGATGATGGGTGTCTTCTCTTCCACGTAGTGGTGGTGACGTTGGTAAATATAATCGGCGAGTAAGTCGAGGGGCCAGGCGTCGAAGTTTACGCTGTCGCCGCCGTCGGTTTCGAGGGCTTGCAGGGCGACGAGCACCTCGGTGGGGTCGTGTTGACTGTTGCGGCAGGCTTCTTCCAATGTCTGGCTGCCCATGCAGCAAAAGTCCAATCCGAATTTTTCAAACACTTCGGCGGCGCGGTATTGTTTTTTGACGATCTCACCCAGGGTGAGGGTTGTTAGCGTTTCCATGTGGCTGGTGGTTTAAATTCGTATGTTATTTCTTTCTCACGGTGCTTTGCGGATCGGCGGCAGGTCGTGCAGGGTCTTCTCTTTGCCCGCGTGGATGCGGCCGTAAAAGGTATGGGCCATGATCATGGCGCGGCGCTTGGCCTCGTCGGCAATCACGCCCTGGAACCGGTCGTCAACGGTAGCGTAGAATAAGTTGATCCATTGTTCGAAGTGTTCCGCCTCTAATGGAAGTGCAGCGTGCCTGGCAAAAGGATTTCCTACATACCCACGCACGCCAAACAGCGCTGCATTCCAAAAGCGGTACATGATCTCGAGGTGTGGCTGCCAGTCGTGTATACGTGCATGAAAGACTGGCCCCAGCAACGAGTCTACCCGTACTTTGTCATAAAAGGCGTCGACGAGATCTTTTATGTCGTCTATATTCTCAATGTCTTTCTTCATGGTTTTGCAATTGTGGTAGCAGCTATAAGGTGACTTGTAGCGAAGTGATAAAATAATACGCGGCCCAGCCGGCAAAGAGTACGATGGCGGCCCAGATCCACGCGGGCGCGCTGCGGGGCGTTTCACTGCCCTCGATGAGGAACTTGTGCTGATCGCCTTTGCCGTAGGCGTTGATCATGAGCGGCAGCACACCGTCTACGACGTCATGTGCCTTGAGGCCTTCAATGCTAATGGCAGGACCGTTGCGGACGGTGAAGGGTATTGTGCGGATACCTTCTTTACCCGATGGGTCCTGGCCCACGATCCTGAGTACATGCTCGCCGTCTACCAGCTGGCGCGTGTCTAGCTCAAAATGAATGGGCGTGTAAAAGTCGCCCAGGGGAGCGGTGTCGTCGTCGAGGAAGAGACGTACTTTGCTTTTCTCGCTCATACGGTGTCGTGTGTTAAGATACTATGCTTGATATGGTCTGCTTGTTGCTCGCCAGGTTTGATCAGCCACTTGACGGAGTAAAAGAGCGTGACGAGTACTACGGCCGCGATCGCGACGACGATGACATAGTCCCAGTTGCTTTGTGGCCCGGCGCCGTGCGTAATGCCGCGCAGCACCTTGGGTTGTTGTTTCTTACACACGTCGCAGGCGAACGAGGCGCTGTACAGCGCGACGGCGATCGGCGTGATGATGATCTTCTTCATGTTCTTATGGATTATTCTTTTTTGATTCCAGCATGGCGATGATATCTTTTACTTCCGCCACCGATACTTCGCGCGCCTGGTTGCCCCAGCTGGTGCGCTCGTGGTGGATGATGGCCGCGATCTCTTCGGGCTTCAGGTGATTGATGGTGCCGATGGCGGGCATCTCTCCATATTCTTCGCGGGCATTATAGCCGTGCAGGATGATGTCGATCAATACCTCCGGGTCGTCGTCCTGCACGATGGCGCTTCCCTTCAGCGGCGGGAACGCACCTTTGAGACCCGCGCCTGTGGCCTGGTGGCAGGCCTGGCAGTTCGCGGCATAGAGGGCGGCTCCGTCTGCTATCGCTTCCGTAGCGGCGGCATCGGCTGATACATTGGCCGGTGCAGCAGCGGGAGCTTGCGATCTATACAGGAAGGCGGGCGCTGCCGTGCCGTCGGGCAGCGGTGCCTGTTGCAGCGATTGCAAGTAGGCAACCAGCTGCAGCGCTTCGCGCGTGGCCACGACCGTACCGTGTTGGTCGCGCATAAACTCCGCAGGTACATTTACCACCTTGTCACCTTCTTCAATATCCTCCTTGATCTGAAACATCCACGGGTATGCGGGCATCACCGATTCTTCTACGACCGCGCGCGGGTTGTAGAGGTGTAACAAGTGCCACTCGAGGCTGGGCAGGCGGGTGCCGATGTTGGTCAGGTCGGGACCCGTGCGTTCGGTGCCCATGAGAGTGGCGGTGTTCATCCACCAATGCATGCGTGTGTTGTGCGCGTAATCGGCGGCAACGTTGGGACGTGAACCCCAGACGTTGTCCATGGCAACGTTGCGCACCTGTTGGGAGTGACAGGCCACACAGCCGTTGGCAATAAAGACATGCTTGCCGGCCAGCGCGTCGTCGCTTAAGGGCTCGGTTCCCGGCAGCGGCGCGTTGTTCTCCTGGTTATATAATGCCGGCAGGATTGCGACGACCAGGGACAGGCCCGTAAAGAACAGAAAGGCTGTGGTATATAAGTATGTGTGATTGCGGAAGAGTTTCATATCGATAAAAGATTAAGCCAGAACTTCGCGTATAGGGGTTGCTGCGGGCCGGGCGGCGCGTACGCCAACCACCATGCGATAAAAATTATAGGCAAAGAGGATATGTGACAGCCACATGAGCGAGCCGCCAATGGCGCGCCACAACCAATACGGAGCCATGAGCACGACGCTTTCGATAAAGGGTTTACCTTCCATCCACATCAGGCCGCGCAGCGTACCACCGATCATGAGCGGGATGGTATAAAACATCAGTCCCAGGAATGCCAGCCAGAAGTGTGCGCCTACCAGCCACTGCGGCGGCTCGTGGCCGGTGAGGCGTGGCACCAGCGCATAGATGCTGGCCCACAGTAAAAAGGCAATGATGCCGTACATGGTCAGGTGCGAATGGGCTACCGTAAAGTCGGTAAAGTGCCACAGCAGGTTGGTGAACCGGAAGGCCTCGGCGGTTCCCTGAAAGGAGCCGGTGAAGTAAAAGATGATGCCTGTTACATAAAACGGCAGCGTATAGCTGCTGGCAATCTTGTTCCAGCCACCTTTTAGGGTCATGAGGAAGTTGGTCGTGCCGGCAATGACCGGTATCAGCATGCCCATGCTGCCGACGATGGCCACGGTTTGCAACCACCAGGGTATCGAGCTGAACACAAAGTGATGCGTGCCGATGAGGGTATAGAACAGGATCTGCGCCCAGAATGCCAGGATGCCCAGGCTATAGGAGTATATCGGTTTGTTCAGCTGCTGCGGCAGGAAGTAATATACCAGTCCCAGGTTGAAGAGCATGAACCACATGCCCACGCCCTGGTGCATATAATATCCTTGTACGATCGTTTCACCCAGGCCGTTTTGCCACGTGGGCCAGTATGCAATGACGCTGATGACGAGGGTAAAGATGATGGCGGACAGGATGTACCAGTTGGAGATGTATATCTCTGTTGTGGTGCGTCGTGCGACGGTGCGCAGGAAATTGATAAGAGTAATGATCAGGCCCAGGCCGAAGAGGGCCATGACGGGCCACACATATTCGCGGTATTCGCCACCGGCGTTGTTGATGCCATTCATCAGACACAGGCTGCCGAGCACGACGGCCGTGTTGATGAGGATGAGCGTCTGCCAGCCCTGGCGCAGGCTTGCGATCGTGGTATTGCTCACTTTGGGCACGACGTAATATGCCAGGCCGAGCATGGCGAGCGAAGACCAGCCCCAGAACACCGCGTTGGTGTGTACGGGCCGCAGGCGGCCGAAGCTGAGCCACGGCACGGTGTCGGCATCGGGCGATACGAGTTTGATGCCGAGGTATTCGCCTACCGTCGTGCCGAGGACGAGCCAGAACGTAGCGGTGCCCAGGTACCACAGGATGAGGTGTGTGAGCTTGGGATCGATCGCCGGTCTGGCCTGTGCTTTTTTCTTTTCGGCTACAAACGGTATCGCGTGATCGTTGCTGGCGTGTTGAATGATGCCCCGGCTGTCGTCTGGCGCGTACTGGCCGGCCAGTTCACGGCCGCTGAGCTGGTACGGCACGGCAGGGTTACGCTGCGGGTGGGGGAAGTCGATGGCTTCGGTCTGCACCGCGGGTTGCTGCTGCCATTTCAGACGAAGCAACGTGCGGCGTACCTGCAGTACCATAAAGATAAACGCGGCCAACAGCGGGACCAGGATCAGCACCAGTGTAATGAGTATGCCGGGCTGTGTCAGCAGGGGAGCATTTTGTTCAGCCGCGGTTTGTGCATAGCCTGCCCGTGGCCATGCGGTGACCATCGGCAAAACGAAGCAGGTGAGAAGCGATCGTACAAGATTCATAACCGTATATATTAAGACTCTTTTGTCCTTTATTAGTGTAAATTTTTTAGATCCGTTTCAGGTGCAGAACTCCCTTTTCCAGGAGCTCATTGAACTCGCCCACCTGGGTAGTTTCTAAAAGTGATCGGATCTTGTTGCGGATGAGCTTGAACTCATCGTGTATGGGGCAGGGTTTCTTTTCGTTGCATTCGGTCAGGCCGAGGCCGCAACCCGTAAAGAGATGGTCGCCATCAATGGCGCGCACTACCTGGGCCAATGTTATTTTCGAGGCTTGTGTGTCCATATAAAAGCCCCCATGCGGACCTTTGACGGATTGTACCAGGCCCTGCCGGCTAAGCGCCTGCATGATCTTGGCCATGAATGCCTCGGGCGAGTCGATACCCTGGGCAATGTCTTTCAACCCGACGCGCTCTCCTTGCCGCGATCGTTGGGCGATGTAGATCATCGCGCGTATGCCGTATTCACAAGCCTTTGAGAACATGCCGTTAAGTGGTTGTTATGACGTTGAACGGGGCAAAGATACAACGGGTTGATGAATAAAGGATATTTTTGTCTTTTTTATTGTCTGTTGGCTGTTCCGTCAGCGGGATGCGGTTTTTTCCGGAAAAAGGGCATTTTTACAATCGAAAAGAAACAAGTATGCAGGTATCGATCATCGGTTCGGGCAACCTGGCGTGGCATTTGGCGCCGGCCCTGGACAATACGGACTTTGCTGTACGCGAGGTGTACAGCCGAAATCCCGCGCATGCCGCCGCCCTGGTGGAGAAACTCTACGAGGGCGAGGTGAAGGCGTCGCTGGACTTTTCCACCAGCGCTTCGCGCATTTTTATCCTGGCGGTGACAGACGATGTCATTGAAGACATTGTGCAAGAGATCATCCTGCCGACCGATGCCATCCTGGTGCATACGTCGGGTAGCCGGCCGCTGAACGTGTTGGGGTATGCGGCCACGCCGAACATTGGTGTGTTTTATCCGCTGCAGACGTTTAGCAAATCCAAGAAGGTAGATTTTAAGGAGATACCGCTCTTTATCGAAAGCGATAATAAGGAGACGGAAAAGGTCTTGCTGAAGATGGCCAGGGCGCTGGGGCGCGATGCGGTGAAGATCACGTCGCACGACCGGAAAGCATTGCATGTGGCGGCTGTGTTTGCGTCGAACTTTACGAATCACATGTTGCTGCTGGCGCAGGAGATTATGAAAGATAATAGTCTCAGCTTTGATTGGCTGAAGCCGCTCATTGCCGAGACTATTAATAAAAGCTTAAGCATCGGACCGGAGAATGCACAGACCGGGCCGGCTAAGCGTGGGGATTTTGAGATACTCGATAACCATATGCTCTTTTTGCAATCTGATCCTTCAGTGGCGGAGGTGTATAAGCTCGTGAGCCAGCATATTGTGGATCGGTATCATAGTTAGGCATGCTCCACGGCGGTCGGGAGACCTCCATCCGCCAGCCGGTGGATACCAGTCTCCGCCCCGAGGCGGGGGCGAAGACCGGCGCCAGCATTCAGGTTCGTGCGACGCTATGACGGTCCCCTAGAGCTGCTCGGGTAGGGTATATTTGCGGCCCTGGTTTTCTTTTTTGAGCCATTGCATGAGAGGCTCGAAGTAGCGTACCATGGCGGTTGCGTTCATGTCTTCGCCGGTGGCTTCTTTGAGCACGTCGCGCCAGTTTCTGGAGGCGCCGGGGGCCATGATCTTCTTCAGGAACTCGCCGGTCTCTTTGTTGCCAAAGTAGTTGGTGGCGCGGGCATCCTGGTGCAGGATCTTTTCGGCGATGTGCTGGTGCAGCTGGAATAAGATGACATATGACAGCGCATAGTCGTAATACTGTGCGGCGTCATCGTTGATGTGCGTCTTGGTGGCGGCGTCGCAGTATATTTCGTCGCGGTCGGACGGCGGCACGATGCCCTGGTATTGTTTGGTCAGCTCCCACCACTTTTTGTTGAACTCGCTTTCGGACAGGTTGTCGGCGTAGAGCGCTTTTTCAAACTCGCTCATGGTGCCGGCGGCGAACGGTATGAAGACGGCAAAGTTGAGCGCTTCCTTTAATAAGATTTGAATGGAGTCGGTTTTTGTGCCGGGGGCGATCAGTCCGCGGCCGATGAGGTACGGCTTCTGCATGGCGGCCATGCCCATCATGCTGCCGATCGCTTCGTGAAAGGCGCGGTTGGCCCCTTCGCGCAGCAGCGGTGGCACCTGGGGTGTTGTATAGCTTTGGTAGTAATAAATGTGTCCCAGTTCGTGGTTGGATGTCTCGAACCACTCGGCGTTGGTCTCGATGCTCATCAGGCTGCGGAGGTCGTTCTGCAGGTCGACATGCCAGGCAGACGCGTGGTTGTTTTTCTTGACGACAGAGTCGGGCGGATAGGGGTATAAGCTCGACCTTTCCCAGAACGACGCCGGTAGTGCTTCAAAGCCCAGGCTCTTATAGAATGCTTCCCCTTCCTGCACGATCCACTGTGGTGTTTTGGCGGCCAGTACGCTGTCTACGTTCAGGCCCTTGACGTCCAGCATGGCGCTCCAGTCCTGGCCCCAGCGGTTGGGCAGCCAGTGCGCGGGCAGGTAGTCGGGTACTTCTTTGGCGCCATACTTTTTGGCCAGGGTATACCGGGCGTAGGTATGCAGCTCGCGGAACAGCGGGCGCAGCTCCTGGTTGAGGCGCTTCATGAGCTCCATCATTTCGGGGGTGGTAAGTCCATAGTCCGATACCTGGTAGGAAAAGAAGTCGGGATACTTCAGGGCCTGCACGGTTTCGTTGCGCAACCGGCGCAGGTTTACCAGGCCGGGCTTTAGTGCTTTGCCTACTTCCTTGCTGGCGCTCCAGGCGGCCAGTCGTTTTTGCTCATTGTTTTCCGTCTTGAGGATGTTGTCGATGTCGTTCGTCGACACGGGCTTACCGTCCAGGGTATACGCAAAGCCGAAGAGCTTTTCGGTCTGGGCCACCGAGGCGCGGATCTTTTCTTTTACCAGGGCGCTTACCGTCTGCGGATCGCTGCCGGCCTTATAGAGTATAATTTCCAGCTGACGTACCTGCAAAGGGGAAAGTTTGTCTTTCTGTGCCAGGAATTTTTGAGCCTGTTCGATGTTCTCTACGCTGCCGGTAAAGGCGGCCAGGGCTTCGTCGGCCACGCGCGAGTTGTAGGCGTTGACCGTATCGCCTTCTTTGATGTCGATGTTGGTTTTCCAGGCGGCCTGGGACGACGCGGTATAGCGGTCCACATAGGTTTTGGTATACTGATCGATGAACTTTTGGGCGTCTTGTTGCGGATTGGAACAGGCACCCCATAAAACGATGGCCAGCAGAGGTAAATACCGTCTCATACACGTAATTGGGTTTGGTGATCGGTGAAGGTATATAAAAAGTGACGGCTTGGGCAAGGGGACCGGGGCGTCGGGGTCCACAAATGTAGAAATTGCCGAGGGTGAAGGGTGTGTCTCAACGAGAGGGGACAACGCAAACTTCGCAACCATCGTATAGGTTGTGCATTTTTTTTGAAATAGTGCTTTTGGTGCCAGGAAACGAGCTATATGCCGGCAGAAATTACGGTTGGTGTGTAACCGTGTGTGCAGGGTCCCTCCCGGGGTTATCGGCCGATCGACGGGATTACTGCCCGCATTATCCCTGAATAACTATAGGTTGTCCGTTTTACCTTGATCGCTTTGTTGAGGTGCATTTTTCCCAAACTGTGAATTTCCACAAAAAAACTTGCATGGCTACCAGCCACCCACGAAAGCTAAAATCTACCCGGAGCGATCCGCCTACTTTTGCCCAGAGGCAAATATTACTGTGGGTATGTCGCTGAAGAAGAGAGTACGGAACATTATCATCGGGGAGGACCGGTACATCGAGTCGTGGGGAGAGTATAAGCAAGTTATGCTGTCGGGTCACTTCGCGCTGATCGGGATCTTGTTGTGCCTGGTGTATATGTTGTTCGACTTTTCGTCCGGCAACTACGTGTCGATCCCCGTGTTTGTGACGGCGATATTTTTCCTGGCGCTCTCCATTTTTATACATCGCCAGGGCGACCATGGGCTGGCCAACTACTTCATGCTGCCCACGATCAACATTACAGTCTACCTTTTTGCCGCCAGCGAATCGCCCAACACCGGGGCGTTTATGTTTTTTATCGTGGTGGCCGTCGCTGCCTTTGCGGTCTTTAACTACAAAGAGCGTCTCGTCTCGATCCTGTTTGCTGTTTTCACCTATATACTTTTTGCGCTGGCATATTTCATCGACTTCAGCATCATGCCGAAGCGTGAGTACACCGAAGAGATGCTGCTCTTTCATGTGGTGGTGAATTTCACGGTTGCATTGCCGGCCACGACCATGGGCGTCTACCTGCTCATCAGCCTGAATCACTACAACGCCATCCAGCTGGTGCAAAGCAACGAGATGCTGACCAAGACCAACTCCGAGCTGGACCGTTTTGTATACAGCACGTCACACGACCTGCGTGCGCCGCTCAGCTCGGTGCTGGGGTTGATCAACATCGCCGACCGCACCGAAAACCTACAAGATGTCAAACGGTACCTGTCCATGATGAAGGACCGTGTGCACTCACTGGACAAGTTCATCCGCGATATTACGGACTACTCCCGCAACAACCGGCTGGAGATTGTGCGCGAGAAGGTCAACCTGTCGGAGATGGCACACGAGATCTGGGACAGCCTGAAGTTCGCCCCGGAAGCGGAGCGTATTCACTTCCAGGTGGAGATCCCCAAAGACGCCGTGGTGGAGTCGGACAAGAACCGTCTGCGCGTGATCATGGGCAACCTGATCTCCAACGCCATACGGTATCACGACCTGGCCAAAGCCGAGCGGTTCATCAAGCTGCAACACCAGATGAACGGCAAGGTGTTCTACCTGCGCGTGGAAGATAACGGCCAGGGCATTGCACCGGAATATCACAGCCGGATTTACGACATGTTCTATCGCGGCAACGAGCAGTCCAAGGGCTCGGGTCTCGGGTTGTATATTGTAAAGGAGGCCCTGGTGAAGCTGTCGGGTTCGATCCACCTGGAATCGGCGCCGGGCAAGGGGTCGATCTTTACCGTAAAATTGCCGAAGCGTTAACATCATCTTGCTTTTTCGGGAAAACCGGCTCCTAACGACCGGAAGGATTCCTTTTTCAGACCGGGCTTTTAACAAATTCCCACGGCCTGTGCGCCGCAGACTGTGGACTAATATTATCTTTGCCCGCTATGGCGAATGAAGACAACCTTTTCAAGAACGTGATTGCCCATGCCAAGGAGTATGGGTTTATTTTTCCATCCAGTGAAATTTATGACGGGCTTAGCGCCGTATACGACTATGGTCAGAACGGTGCCGAGCTGAAGAATAATATCAAGGAATATTGGTGGAAATTCATGACGTTGCTGCACGATAACATCGTGGGCATTGACGCTGCCATCTTCATGCACCCTACTACCTGGAAGGCCTCCGGCCACGTCGATGCCTTTAACGACCCGATGATCGACAACCGCGACTCGAAGAAGCGCTACCGCGCCGACCAATTGATCGAAGGGGTGATCGAAAAGCTGGAAGAGAAGATCGAGAAGGAAGTTGAAAAGGCCGCCAAGCGCTTCGAGAATTTTGACCGGGCGATGTTTGTGACGACAAACGCCCGCGTGGTAGAATATCAGAAAAAGATCGACGAGATCAACGCCCGTTTGAAAGATGCGATGGGCAACGGCGATATGGCTGCCATGAAGCAGCTGATCGACGATCTGGAAATCACCGATCCTATTTCGGGCACCCGGAACTGGACGGATGTGCGCCAGTTCAACCTGATGTTCTCGACCGAGATCGGCTCCCTGGCCGATGACGCCAACAAGATTTACCTGCGTCCCGAAACGGCGCAAGGTATTTTTGTCAACTTTCTGAACGTACAGAAGACGGGCCGCATGAAGATACCTTTTGGTATTGCCCAGATCGGTAAGGCCTTCCGCAACGAGATCGTTGCCCGCCAGTTCATTTTCCGTATGCGCGAGTTCGAGCAAATGGAAATGCAATTCTTTGTGAAGCCGGGCGAAGAAATGAAGTGGTACGAGTACTGGAAGGCTAAGCGGATGAAGTGGCACCAGACCCTGGGCCTGGGCAGCGACAACTACCGCTACCACGACCACCTCAACCTGGCACACTATGCCAACGCGGCGTGCGACATTCAGTTCAACTTTCCGATGGGCTTTCGCGAGCTGGAGGGTATACACTCCCGCACGGACTTTGATTTGAAGGCACACGAAAAATACTCGGGCAAAAAGCTGCAATACTTCGACACGGAAGATAACCAAAGCTATATCCCCTACGTGGTAGAGACCTCGGTGGGTCTTGACCGGATGTTCCTGTCGGTACTTTCCAAGTCGTATGTGGAAGAGAAGCTGGAAGACGGTAGCGAACGGGTGGTATTGCGCATACCCGCGCCGCTGGCCCCGCACAAGGTGGCCATCCTGCCGTTGACGAAGAAGGACGGTCTGCCCGAAAAGGCCGAGGCGATCATGAACGACCTGAAATACGACCTGCGTTGCTTCTACGAAGAAAAGGATGCGATCGGCAAGCGCTACAGAAGACAAGACGCGATCGGTACGCCGTATTGTGTCACGGTCGATCACCAGACGCTGGAAGACGACACCGTTACGATCCGCGACCGCGACTCGATGAAACAAGAGCGTGTGAAGATCGCCGACGTGAAGGCCAAGCTGATCGACGCTTGCTCGATCAATAACCTGCTGCGGAAGATCTGATCCGTTTACGAACAAATGAATATCAATCGGCGCCCGGCTCTCCCGGGCGCTTTTTTTGTGTCCTGGCAGCTTCTGTGCCTGGCCGGGGCACGTCAAAGACCGGCTGGGTTTTGTGCTGACGGCAGAAAACAATTAATCTTGCAGCAAAATTTACCTACACCTATGGAGTGGAAGCAGCTTTTTTCGCCGCAACGAGCCGGGCAGTCGCCGGTGGTGGCGTCGGAACAATCGCGCAGTGCCTTTGAACAGGACTACGACCGGATCATTTTCTCACAACCCTTCCGGCGGCTGCAGGACAAAACCCAGGTACATCCGCTGCCGGAATATGACTTTGTTCACACGCGCCTGACGCACTCGCTGGAAGTGTCCAGCGTAGGGCGCTCGCTGGGCAAGCGGGTGGGCGAGGACCTGTTAAAGCGCCACCCCGAGCTGGCCAAAGAGTTTTCGCTGTATGACCTGGGCAGCATTGTGGCGGCGGCGTCACTGGCCCACGACCTGGGCAACCCGCCGTTTGGCCACGCCGGCGAAGATGCTATCTCCGACTTTTTCCTTTGTCACGCGCAGGGCCAACAGTTTAAGGTGCATGTAACGGAAGCCGAGTGGTGCGACCTGACGAAGTTCGAAGGCAACGCGCAGGGCTTTCGGATTCTCAACAAAAATCAATACGGGCTCAAGCTGACCTATGCCACGCTGGGAGCTTTTACCAAATATCCGTGTCCCGCGCTGTTTCCGGGCCGCGACAAGAGCAAACGCAGCCAGAAGAAATTCGGCTTCTTCCAATCGGAGAAGGATATCTTTCACGCGGTGGCCGGGCAACTGGGGCTGGTCGCTACCAGCGACATCAGCTGGAACCGCCACCCACTGGCCTTCCTGGTAGAGGCTGCCGACGACATTTGTTACAGCATTATCGACCTGGAAGACGGCTGCAGCCTGGGGCTGGTGGGGTATGACGAAGCGCGCGCGTTGTTTGAAAACGTGCTGACAAAAAATAAGTCCAAGCTCGGCAAGCTTGACGAGATCAACGGCCAGCAGGAAAAGATTGGCTACCTGCGCGCCCTGGCCATCGGCGACCTGATGGGTGAGTGTGCCACGCTGTTCCTGGAGCATGAGCAGGAGATCCTGCACGGTAGCTTTGATACGGCGCTGGTGGATAAATGTCCGTCGTACCAGGCTTTGGAGGAGATCATCAAGGTGTCGGTCGAGAAGATCTACCGTGCACGCAAGGTAGTGGAGATCGAGGCGGCCGGGCACGAGGTGCTGCCGGGGCTGCTGGAGGAGTTTTCGAAGGCGGGGATGTATTTGATGGAGGGGAGGAAGTCGCGGAAGTATGAGAATTTGCAGAAGCTATTCCCGGCGGAGATCGAGGTGGCTATACGCACGGAGAAAAATGTATATAACATGCTGCGGCTCGTCATCGACTTTGTGTCGGGGTTGACGGATCGGCATGCGTTGTCGTTGTATCGGAGGATCAAAGGCATTTCTTTCTAATCGAAGGATTGCGCCAGTCACGAACGCCCACTGGCGCAAGTTTGAGCGCCGATCCGCCAGCTGGCGGAAGAGGCGCGGAACTTGTGCCTATACGGTAGGCAGTTTGTAACTGCCGTCAGCCGGCCCTTCTGCCAGCCTGTCACAGACTGGCTACCGTATAGGCACAAGAGACGCGCTGCGCGCTAACTCTTGCGCCAGCAAATACAGCCGAGCCCTATCCCTTAAACAAAAAGGCTTCAGCATTCCCGGAATGCTGAAGCCCTTTGAAGATTGGAAAAAGCCTATTATTACTTGCCTGCTTTCTTTTCGCGCTTTTCAGCACGTTTTTCTTTCAGGGTCTTTGCCGGTTTTTTCTTCTCTTCTTTCCGGGCATCTTGTCCTTTTGCCATAGCTATTAATGTTATTTGGTAGTCAAAAATAGTAAAAAAATGCCCACAGTTGTATGGCTGGGGCCTGGTAAATAGCACGTTATGGGCGGCGCGAACGGGTGTATGGAGGGTGCGCCGACTTCCGGCCAAAATTCTTAGCTTTGGCCCCTCGGAATACTGACATAAACAGCTATGTGGAATAGGATTGCCCGGTTTATCATTCAATACAGGTTGCCTTTGATCGTGCTCATCGGTCTGGTGACGGTGGTCATGGGATATTACGCCTCGCGTGTGCAAATGAGTTATGACTTTGCCCGCACGGTACCGCTCTCGGACCCCGACATGATCTACCTCACCAAATTCAAGGAGCAGTTTGGTGAAGATGGTAACATGATCGCCGTGGGGGTAAAAGACAGCAACGTCTATAAACTGAAGAACTTCGAGGCGTTCCGCACGCTTTCTGCCGACATCAAAAAGATCGCCGGTGTGAACGAGGTGCTCAGCCTGCCGGTCATGAAAATGATCGTGAAAGACACCGCGGCGCAGCGGTTCACACTGACGCCGGTATTCCCCGAAAAACTTTCCAGTCAGGCCGAGCTCGATACTGCCCTGATGGTAGCCTACAACCAGAAGGTATATATGGACCGCATCGTCAACACGCACAACGGCGCGGCGATGATGCTGGTGTGGGTGCAAAAGGAGGTCATGAACTCTTCCCGGCGCGAGGCGCTGGCGCAGTCCTTGCAAGAGGCAGGCAAACGCTTTCACGACAACACGGGCATCGAGCTGCATTACGCCGGTCTGCCCTTTATCCGCACGCTCGTGGCCAACGAGGTGAAACGTGAGATGCAATTTTTTCTGTATGCTTCGGCCATCGTGACGGGCCTGATCATGTTCCTGTTCTTCCGGTCGTTCCGCGCGGTGCTGTTCTCGATGATCATCATCGGCATTGTGGTGGTGTGGACGCTGGGTACGCTTTCGTTGTTCGGCTTTAAGATCACCTTGCTTAGTGGTCTTATTCCACCGGTGATCGTGACGATCGGCATCACCAATGCGATCTATCTCTTAAATAAATACCACCTGGAGTTTGCCAGGACCAACAACAAGATCGAGGCGATCGCCACGGTGGTGCAGAAGATGGGCCTGGCTACGTTCCTTACGAATCTTACGGTCGCCATCGGCTTCCTCACGCTGCTGTCGACGGATATTATCATTTTGCGCGAGTTCGGTATCGTGGCGGGTATCAACATCATGGTGTTGTTCCTGGTCAGCCTGGTGATGATCCCGAGTGTGTTCTCGTGGTTGCCGACGCCGTCGGAAAAACATTTGCGCCACCTGAACTTCCGTATGATGGGTGGCTTCCTGAAGGGTATTGATGTAGTCGTACATCGCCGGCGGCCGCTGATCTATATGGTGTCGATGGCGTTTGCGATCTTCTCGGCGTACGGCATGATGCAGCTGCGCTCGGTGTCGTACATGGTGGATGACATTCCGGAGGAGAGCCAGATCAAGAAAGACCTGCATTTCTTCGAGGCGAACTTTACCGGCGTGATGCCGCTGGAGATCGTCGTTGAATTCAAGACAAAGAGACGCCGCCCGGTGCTGGATGTAAAGAACCTGCAGAAGCTGGAGGAGTTTGAAAATTTTCTCGACTCGCTGCCCGAAGTGTCGCGGCCGGTGTCGGTGCTGAGCCTGATCAAGGCTTCCAAGCAAGCGTTCTATAACGGCAACCCAGCACGGTATGCGCTGCCGTCGAAGAGCGAGGGCGCGTTTATTCTACGGTATATGAAAGGCCAGACCGATCCGAGCGCGGGCGGGCAAGGAGGCGGCGATAGCAAGGGGCTGTTCAAGTCGTTTGTAGACTCGACGTTCACCAAGGTGCGGATGTCCAGCCAGATTGCCGACGTGGGTTCTATTCGCATGGACTCGCTGGTGCACGACGTGATCGAACCGCGGATGCGCTCGATCTTTGTCTCGACCGAAAAAGACTCGGTGGTCGCGACTGTGACCGGGTCCACCAAGATCTTTATCAAGGGTAATAAGTTCCTCGTCGACAACCTGCGCGAGAGCCTGCTGCTGGCGTTCATTCTCATCACGCTGTCGATGGCGATCCTGTTTGCCAACGTGCGCATGATCGTGATCTCGCTGGTGCCCAACCTGCTGGCATTGATGATCACGGCGGGCCTGATGGGCTACTTCGATATTCCGCTAAAGGCCAGCACGGCGTTGATCTTCAGCATCACGTTTGGTATTTCGGTCGACAACTCCATTCGTTTCCTGGCGAAGTACCGGCAGGAGATCCTGGCCAATAATTTCTTTATTCCCGTGGCGGTGACAGATGCTATCCTCGAGACCGGTAAGAGCATTATGTATACTTCCATTGTGCTGTTTGCGGGCTTTATCATCTTCACGTTCTCGTCGTTTGGCGGTACCATCGCACTGGGCTTGCTGACGTCGGTGACGCTGATCATCTCGATGTTCACCAACCTGATCCTGCTGCCGGCGCTGATCCTGACGTTTGACAAACCGAAGAAGAAAAAAGGTGAGCACCTGCCGATCGACGACTTCGACTCCAGCTTTTACGGCGAGTCGGAGGATGAGGAGATCGACCTGGACAAGATCCAGATCCACAACCGGCATTCGGCGGCCGAGTAAGCGGAATAAGATGCTGGCGGTGGTGCCCCGGAACCATAGGAAATTTGGTGGGGTGTGCCGTTCTGAGTCACGGAAATCGTAAATAACAAATATCTTTGCGGTCTTAAAATCGAAGTAGTACCCATTAACGCGTAAGATCGTACCTCGAAATGGCCGCCAGATACAATGACCTGAAAGATTTGAATTTTGCGCAGATTGCTGCGGAAACCCTTGAATTTTGGAAAAAGGAAGGGATTTTCGAGAAATCTGTGACCAATCGTGAAGGGGCACCGTCGTTTACCTTCTATGAAGGCCCGCCCTCGGCAAACGGCACCCCCGGCATTCACCACGTGATGGCCCGCACGGTAAAAGATATTTTCTGCCGTTACAAAACCCTTCAGGGTTTCCAGGTAAAACGCAAAGGCGGCTGGGACACACACGGCCTGCCGGTAGAGCTGCAGGTGGAAAAGCAGCTGGGCATCACCAAGGACGACATCGGTCGTAAGATCTCCATCGAAGAGTACAATCGTAAGTGCCGTGAAACGGTGATGATGTACAAAGACCAGTGGGACGACCTGACCCTGAAAATGGGCTACTGGGTCGACCTGGAAAATCCGTACATCACCTACGAGAAAGAATACATCGAGTCGCTGTGGTGGTTGCTCAAGCAGTTCTACAACAAAAAGCTGCTTTACAAAGGTTATACCATTCAGCCGTACTCGCCGGCGGCCGGCACCGGCCTGAGCTCGCACGAGCTGAACCTGCCCGGCTGCTATAAAGACGTGAAGGATACTTCCATCGTGGCGCAGTTCACCGTGAAGCGAGACGCGAAGTCGGAGTTCCTCTTTCCCGATGCTTTTGGCGACAAGGTATATATCCTGGCCTGGACGACCACCCCGTGGACGCTTCCCTCCAACACGGCCCTGGTGGTAGGCGAGAAGATCAACTATGTGCAGGTGAATACCTATAACCCCTATACGCACAAGCCTGTGAGCGTTGTGGTGGCAAAAGACCTGCTGGGTAAATATTTCTCTGAAAAGAACAAAGACCTGGCGTTGGATACCTACAAGGCCGGCGACAAGGCTATTCCCTACAAAGTCGTACGCGCGTTTACCGGCAAGGACCTGGTGGGCATGGCGTACGAGCAGCTGCTGCCATACGTGCAGCCGCTGTACGATGCCGACAAGGCGTTCAAGGTGATCGCGGGCGACTTTGTTACGACGGAAGACGGTACGGGTGTAGTTCACTCGTCGCCTACGTTCGGGGCAGACGACTTTCGCGTGTCGAAGCAAAACGGGATACCGCCGATCACGATCCGCGACGAGGCGGGCAACGAAATGCCGACGGTAGACCGTAAGGGTAAGTTTATCGATGCGATCGGCCAGCAACTGCAGGCCGGCGTGGCGCGCTACGGCATCAAGACACACAAGCCGCTGGGGCCTTCTGATTTTTACGTTAAGAACTATACCAACGAGGACGAGGCGAATCCGGATTACAAAAATACGGATGTGATCATCTCCATCATTTTGAAAGAGGAGAACAAGGCCTTCAAGGTTGAGAAATACGAGCACACGTATCCGCACTGCTGGCGCACGGACAAGCCCGTGTTGTATTATCCGCTGGACTCGTGGTTTATCCGCACCACGGCGCTGAAAGATAAGATGGTGGCGCTGAATAAAACGATCAACTGGAAACCGGAGTCGACCGGCACAGGCCGCTTTGGCAACTGGCTGGAGAACCTGGTAGACTGGAACCTGTCGCGTTCGCGCTACTGGGGTACGCCGCTGCCGATCTGGCGCAGCAAAGACGGCAAAGAAGAGATCTGTATCGGCTCGCTGGAAGAGCTGAATAGCGAGGTAGCCAAGGCCGTGAAGGCCGGGCACATGGCGGCGGCGTTGTCGCCGGACTTTGATCTGCACCGTCCGTATGTGGACGACGTGGTGCTGGTGAGCGCGAGCGGCCAGCCGATGTACCGCGAGCCCGACCTGATCGACGTGTGGTTCGACTCGGGGGCCATGCCGTATGCGCAGTGGCACTACCCCTTTGAGAACAAAGAGGTCTTTGAAAAGAATTACCCGGCAGACTTTATCGCCGAGGGCGTCGACCAGACGCGCGGCTGGTTCTTTACGCTGCACGCTATTGCGGCGATGATCCAGGAGAGCAGCCCGGAAGTACAGGCGGTGAATAAAAAGACGGGCAACGGCGGCGTGGCGTTTAGGAACGTTATCTCCAACGGCCTGGTGCTCGACAAGAACGGCAACAAGATGTCGAAGAGCAAGGGCAACGTGGTGAACCCGTTCGAGACGCTGAGTAAATATGGCGCCGACATTGTGCGGTGGTATATGATCGAGAATGCTCCGCCGTGGGACAACCTCAAGTTCGACTTTGAGGGCATTGCCGAGGTACAGCGCCGTTTCTTCGGGACGCTGCAAAACACATACTCGTTCTTTGCGTTGTATGCCAACATCGACGGTTTTGTAAAAGACGAACAGAATGTGGTGCGGTACGATAAGCTCACATCGCTGGATCGCTGGATCATCTCCAAGCTGCAGTCGCTGATCACCGAGGTTACGAAGGCATACGAAGAATACGAGCCTACGCGCGCGGCACGCGCGATCCAGGAGTTTGTAAACGATCATCTGTCCAACTGGTACGTGCGCCTGAACCGCAAGCGTTTCTGGAAGGGCGAGATGAGCGAAGATAAGAAGGCGGCCTACGAAACGCTGTATGAATGTTTGCTGGTAACGGCGCAGCTGATGTCGCCGATCGCACCGTTCTTTAGCGAATGGTTATACCGCAACCTGACGGACAACATCCGCGAGGCGGCTATCACAAAGCGTACACCGCTGCGCCACCTGTCTGTTCACCTGACGGACCTGGTGCAGGCGGAGGCCAATCGCACGGATGCCGAGCTGGAGAAGTCGATGGCGTATGCGCAGCAGATCTGCTCGCTGGTTCACTCCATCCGCAAGAATGCCCGCATCAAGGTGCGTACGCCGCTGCAGCGTATTCTGCTGCCGGTGCTCGATACAGCGTTTGCCACACGCATTAAGACGGTGGAGGAGATCATCCTGGCGGAGGTGAACGTGAAGGGCATCGAGTATATCGACGATACATCGGGTGTGCTGGTGAAGAAGGTGAAGCCTAATCTGCCGAAGCTGGGTAAACAATTCGGTCCGAAGATGAAAGAGGTTGCCGCGGTGATCGGTACCCTTACCGCAGACGACATCCGTACCCTCGAAAAGCAGGGCGCGCTGGCGAAAGGTGGCTTTGACCTGGTGCTGGAAGATGTATTGATCTCCTCGGAAGATATACCGGGCTGGTCGGTCGCCACGGAAGGCGGTGTGACGGTAGCCCTGGATATTACGTTGACAGAGCCGTTGCGCCGCGAGGGTATTGCCCGCGACTTTGTAAACCGCGTGCAGAACCTGCGCAAGGACATGGGGCTGGAGGTGCTCGACAAGATTACGATCGAGGTCGGTAAGCCCGACGACGCGGTTACGGCAGCATTGACGGATTTTAAAGAGTATATCAGCACGGAAACACAGGCCCTGACGTTGGATTTCCGCGAAGCTTTGGCGGAGGCCACTGAAGTGGACATGGACGATTTTACGCTTACGGTAAAAATCAGCTTAAAGAAATAACCTGGTAAAAGGCTTGCAGCCCATGAAAATATATAAATACTTTATCCTCGCCCTCGTTGTCATCCTGATCGACCAGGCTTCAAAAATGTTGGTGCATCACTACATGGATCTGCACGAAGAGATCACCCTCATAGGCAACGAGCGCTTTGGCTTCAAGCTGCATTACTTATTGAACCCGGGTATGGCATTTGGCATACGCTGGAACAACGAGTTTGGCAAACTGGCGCTGACGGTGTTCCGCATCGTGGCGATGGGCGGTATCGGCTATTATTTGTGGAAGATGGCGCAACGCCATGCCCACACCGGTTTTCTGTGGTGTATGGCGTTGATCCTGGGTGGCGCCGTTGGTAACGTGATCGACAGTACGTTTTACGGTGTGTGGTTTAATAACCATCCGGTCGAATCGTCCACACCGTGGTTTCACGGGCAGGTGATCGACATGCTGTTCTTTCCCTTGTTTGATCTGACGTGGCCCCGGTGGGTACCCGTTGTGGGCGGCGAGTATTTCTTATTCTTTAGTCCGGTATTTAATATCGCCGATTCTTCCATTTTTGTCGGCGTCGTTATTATCCTGCTGTTTCAGCGGCGCTTTTTTGGCGAGCACATCAGCGATACGGTGCCGCCGACATCCGATACTACACACCCCGAAACGCACGTTCCTTCGTCGGAAGAAACGATCGAAAAGCCCGCGGACTCTACCTCTTCGTCGCGTTAACAGTAGCGCAGACACCTCTACCGGGCCTGTAGATTTAATACAGGCCCGCATACCGTCAATCATAAAATTTGTCGAATCGATGCTACTGCCCGTTAGCCAAGTTCATTATTATTATTACTTTTAAGGCCGATAAGTATTTTACGGATAACTCATAGTCAATTATCCCCTAACCTTAAACCTATAACATTATAATGAGTTTGTTTATTAAGAAGCCGTTGGAGCAGCTGCTTGCACAGGCTGACGAGGGAGAGAAAGGATTGAAGCGAACGTTGGGCGCTGGAAACCTCGTTGCTTTGGGCATTGGCGCGATCATTGGCGCTGGTCTTTTCGTACGTACCGCGGCAGCGGCCGGTCAGGCTGCGGGTCCCGCCGTTACCATTTCCTTTATTGTTGCCGCGGTAGGCTGTGCCTTTGCAGGCTTGTGCTACGCGGAGTTTGCCTCGATGATCCCGGTTGCCGGCAGCGCGTATGCCTATAGTTATGTAACGATGGGCGAGCTTACGGCGTGGATCATTGGATGGGCGCTGATCATGGAATATGCACTGGGTGCCGCTACGGTTAGTATCGCCTGGAGTGAATACCTCAACAAGCTGCTGGGAGGGGGCATACCGTATGAATGGTGTCACTCGCCTTTTGAAAGCTATACCGACTCGCTGGGTGTACTGCATCAGGGGTTGGTCAACTTGCCGGCGCTTGTCATCCTGCTGGCGCTGACGATGCTGCTGATCAAGGGTACACAGGAATCGGCTATGTTCAATGCCGTTATCGTGTTTATCAAAGTAGCCATCGTGTTGCTGTTCATCGCCATCGGATGGCAATTCATCAATCCCGCAAACCATACTCCTTACCTGATCCCCGAAGGTACGGCCCCGGTGGTAGACCAGGCGGGTAAAGTCATTGCCGACTACTCCGGTGTATTTAAACACGGTTGGGGTGGTGTACTGGGCGGTGCGGCCATTGTATTCTTTGCCTTCATCGGTTTCGACGCGGTGTCTACGGCGGCGCAGGAAGCCAAGAACCCGAAGCGCGACATGCCGATCGGGATCCTCGGCTCTTTGCTGGTGTGTACGATCCTGTACGTTTTGTTTGGCCACGTATTGACGGGTGTTGCCAACTGGCAGGACTTTGTCGATCCGGAGAAAGGCCGTGAAGCTTCTGTAGCGTATGCGATCAGTACGTATATGCACGGCTATGATTGGCTGGCTACGGCGGTGACGGTTGCCATCCTGGCAGGTTTCTCGTCGGTTATCCTGGTGATGTTGATGGGTCAGAGCCGTGTGTTCTATACCATGAGCAAAGACGGGTTGATCCCTTCGATCTTCAGCGATCTGCATCCGAAATTCAAGACCCCGTATAAAGCCAACTGGATCCTGTTCATCTTCGTAGGTTTGTTCTCAGGCTTTGTGCCGGGCCACGTAGCAGGTGACCTGACCAGCTTTGGTACTCTGTTTGCGTTCGTGCTGGTGAGCATTGGCGTATGGATCCTGCGGTTTAAGTCGCCGAACATCGAGCGTCCGTTCAAGTCGCCGCTGTCGAGTCCTTACTTCCCGCTGGTACCCATTCTGGGAGCCCTCATCTGCCTGGGCATGATCATCGCCCTGGACCGTCAGACGCTGACTGTAGCGTTTGTCTGGATGGCGGTCGGCCTGGTGGTATACTTTGGGTATAGCAAGCACCATAGCAAGCTGCAACAGAAAAAGTAAGCGGCGGTAACGCAATAGCAATAAAAAAAGGCTCCCGAAAGGAGCCTTTTTTATTGTTGCAATATTTCTATGAATTAGAATTGCTCGAATGCCGAGAAGAAAAAGCTGCCTTCGATGGCGGCATTCTCGTCGCTGTCAGAGCCGTGGATGGCGTTCGCCTCGATGGACTCGGCAAAGTCGGCGCGGATGGTGCCGGGTGCTGCTTTCTTCGGATCGGTGGCGCCGATCAGCTTGCGGAAGTCTTCTACGGCGTTGTCTTTCTCGAGGATCATGGGCACGATGGTGCCAGACGACATGTACGCGCAAAGGTCTTTGTAGAAGGGGCGTTCTTTGTGGATCGCATAGAACTGGCCGGCCAACGCTGCAGAAAGTTGTGTTTTCTTCATCGCGATGATCTTAAAGCCTGCTTCTTCGATCCGTTTAATGATCGCTCCCGTATTGCCAGCACCGACGGCATCGGGCTTCAGCATGGTAAAAGTTCTGTTTGTGGCCATGTTTTCGTTATTGTTATTTCGTTTGGTTTATGGTTGCGGCCGGAGATGATGTTTTAAACGGCGCCCGGCAAGCGGCCGCAAAAATAGAAAAAAAGGTGGTCTGTGCACTGTTAAAAAAAATACTCATTTTTGCGCCCTGCTATAACCCTGACCATGCAAAACATCCAGGCCTTTAAGGATTATATGGATCAGCCACGGAAAGTGGTTATTCTAACGCATTTCAAGCCCGACGCCGATGCGCTGGGCTCGTCGCTGGGGTTAGCCGGCTACCTGAAGAAAAAGGGCCACGCCGTGCAGGTGATCACGCCCAGCGATTACCCCGACTTTATTGCCTGGATGCCGGGAAACAGCGAGGTGCTCGTTTTCCAGAAAGAGCGGCCGCAGAAGGCCCGCCAGTTTGTGGAGGGCGCCGACATCATTTTCTGCCTGGATTTCTCGAGCCTGAACCGCATTCACGAGCTGGGCGAGCTGGTAAAGGTCGCAGCCGCCCGCAAGGTGCTGATCGACCACCACCTGGAGCCCGAAAAGTTTGCCGAGTTTGAGCAGTGGGATGAAACGGCGGCGTCTACCGCCGAGCTGGTGTACCAGCTGATCGAGCAACTGGGGGACAAATCGCTGATCGATGCCTCTATTGCGAACTGCCTGTACGCCGGCATTATGACCGATACAGGCGGCTTTCGCCACCCCAACACCACGCACAAGGTATTTCAGATCGCGGGCGAGCTGGTGGGCCTGGGGGCCGAGCCGGCGAAGGTCTCGAAGCAGATCTACGACACCAACTCGCTGGAGCGCCTCCGGCTGATGGGCTATGTGCTGAGCGAAAAGCTGCAGGTGCTGCCCGAATACAGAACGGCGTATATGGCGCTGTCGGCCGAAGACCTGAAAAAATTCAGCTCGCAGACCGGGGACACGGAGGGGCTGGTGAATTACGGGCTGTCGATCAAGGGCATCCGCCTTTCGGTCATGATCTCCGACCGGCGGGATAATATCAAGCTGTCGTTCCGGTCGCTGGGAAGTTTTTCCGTGAATGACCTGGCGCGTAAGCATTTTGAAGGGGGAGGCCACCGCAATGCCGCCGGCGGTCAGACCAATCTGACATTGGACCAGACGTTGCAGAAATTTCTGGACCTGCTGCCCGCCTACAAAGACGAGCTCACGGCGGATGAACCGTAAAAAAGTGTTACCACATTCCAACTTTATACTCTAAATTCTTGTCTAATCATGAAGATGACCAAACTCGCGAACGTGCTGCTGGGACTGCTGTTACTCTGCGTAGCAGCATGCAAAAACGTTGAAACGAAAGAAACTCCCAACGGTTTTAAGTACCAGGTAGTAGAAGCCGGTGACGGCATCGTGCCAAAGCAGGACCAGCTGCTGGTATTTGAATACGTCATGAAAGATTCCAAAGATTCTGTTTGGATCGATACCTACGAAAACGGTTTCCCGGGCGTGATCCGCATCCAGGACACGACGACACTGAAGACCGAGATCGGCATGATGCAAATGTTCCGCCAGTTGTCGGACAACGACAGCGTCACGATCACCCGTCCCGCAAAGGAATTCTTCAAAGACGTATTGGGCCGCCCGCTCACGCCGGAGGTCGACTCTACGCTTACCATCACGTGCAACCTGCGGGTGATCGAAATCCTCGACATGCAGAAGTTTAACGAGTTCCAGAGCAAGCTGTTCGAGAAGCGCAAGGGCAAGCAGAAGGCTAAAGACGAGAGCGCGATCGACAAATACATCGGCGAGAAAAAGATCGCCAACGTGAAGACCGATACAAGCGGCATTCGCTATGTGATCCACAATACTGCCGGCGGTAAGAAGCCGACCGCTGCCAGCTGCGTGGAAGTGAAATACGAAGGCAAGTTCCTGAAAGACGAACGGATCTTCGATAAGAATGAAAAGATCTCCTTCTCCCTGGGCCAGGTAATTCCGGGCTGGAGGATCAGCATCCCGATGCTGGGCATTGGCGATTCGGCAACGTTCTATATTCCTTCTGCACTGGCCTACGGTCCGCAAGGTTATCCGGGCGCTATTCCGCCGGATGCCATTTTGATTTTTGACGTGGCACTGCTGGGTGTAGGCGATACCTACGACCAGGAGTCACACGGCTGTAAGTAGAAAACATCCATACCATCATGAAGAGAAGTGTTCATAGATTTTTCGGAATTGCCTTTGTAGCCGCGACGCTGCTGGGCGTGACCAGCTGTTTGGATACGCCGGATATTGAAGATCCGAGCATTCAGCTGCAAAAGGATATCCAGACGATCGACAACTACATGTTGAGCGAGGGCATATTTGGTTACCAGGAAGACGAGTATGCCAAGATCCGCTTTGTCATTAAAAAGCTGGGCACCAAGCTGCCGGCGCGCTCGACCGCGACGAAGATCACGGCGGACTATAAAGTGTTCTCCATTCCGCCCGGAGCAGCGCCCTATGAGCAGGGACAAGTAACCAGTACCCAGCTGGGCACGCTGATCCAGGCCTGGCAGACCATGGCCATGAAACTGCCCGTGGGCACGATTGCCGACATCTATACACCTTCTGTATGGGCCTACGGTACGCAAGGCAAGGGCGACATTGCGGCGAACACGCCGTTGTTGTTCGAAGACTTCGAGTTGATCAGTGCCGAGATCAGCACCGCGGAGCAAAACCAGTTCAAGGCAGACACGACGGCCATTCGCACGTACCTGGAGGGAAAAGACTATACGGACGTGATCTATGACACGACCGGTATCGCTTACCGCATCACCACACAAGGCGCCGGGTTGCAGCCGAGCTGGTTCAGCAAGGTAACGTTCAAGGTGCAGTACAAACTGCTGACGGACGACACCCGCGCGGTGACCGACATGCTGGAGCTGAAGCCTGTGGAAAACTCAACAGATAGCCGCCCCGTGGATTATATCCAGGGCCTGATGGTGGGACTGCAGAAGTTGCGGGAGGGCTCGAAGGCGACGTTCTACATTCCGTCGGGATTGGGCTTTGGCGTGCAGGGTGCCACCAACAACGCCGGTACTACCGTTATTCCGGCGAATGCCAACATCATTGTGGACGTAGAAGTGATCTCGGTCGGTCAATGATCAGACTTTGTTTCGCCTCCAACAATAAGCACAAGCTCGAGGAGATCCGCCAGGCCTTGTCCGACAACCGGCGGATTGTAGGAGGTCACGTTGACCTGTTAAGTTTAAACGACATTAAATGCTTTGAAGAGTTGCCCGAAACCCGTGATACGATGGAGGGCAACTCTTTACAAAAAGCGTCCTACGTTTTCGATCATTACCACATTCCGTGTTTTGCAGATGACTCAGGTCTGGAGGTAGAAGCCTTAAAGGGCGCTCCGGGCGTGTATTCGGCGCGTTACGCAGGCGCACACCGCAGCGACGCAGACAACATCGACCTGCTGCTCAAAAATCTATACGGCGATACCAACCGCCGGGCGCGTTTCCGCTCGGTCATTACGCTGGTGGGTCTGGACGAAAAGCCCGTATACTTTGAAGGCATCATACCCGGCACCATCATCGCCGCGCGACGCGGCACGGGGGGCTTTGGCTACGACCCGGTGTTTGTTCCCGAGGGCCACAGTCGTACCTTTGCGGAGATGAGCCTGGAGGAGAAAAATGCCATGAGCCACCGCGCGATCGCGGTACGTAAGCTGGCCGACTATCTCCAAGGCCGCTAACGCACGGAGCATGAAACCTGTTTACACCATCGGCATTACCGGCGGCAGCGGCTCCGGTAAAACACATTTCATCAAGCAACTGGCCGGCCGGTTTCAGCCCCACGAGATCTGCCTCATTTCCCAGGACCATTACTACAAGCCCATTCACCAGCAGGTACGTGATGCCGAGGGCATTGAAAACTTCGACCTGCCCGAGGCCCTGGACCGGGAGGTCTTTCACCAGGATCTGCTCAAGCTCAAGCGTGGCGAGACGCTGTTGAAACAAGAATATACGTTTAACAATGCGGGGGCGAAGCCTGTGATGCTGGAGTTCACGCCGGCGCCGCTGTTGATCATCGAGGGACTGTTCGTGCAATATTTTCCGGAGATCGAGCAGGAGCTGGATCTGAAGCTCTTTATTGAAGCCAAGGATCACCTGAAGCTCAGCCGCCGCATCCGGCGTGACAGCGAGGAGCGGGGCTACCCGTTGGACGATGTACTGTACCGCTACCAACACCACGTCATGCCCATCTACGAGGCGTACATCAAGCCGCTGCAACACAAGGCCGACCTGGTCATTCCCAACAACCATCATTTTGAACGGGCACTGGACGTGCTCACGCTGGCCCTGAAGCACCACATTTCGCAGCAGGAATCGTAGGGCGTCACGGCTCAAAAAAGCCCCTTTCTGTCCACAGGAAGGCTTAAAAACGCGATATTTGGCCATCTTCAAACGATGTCTTGCACATTGCCGGCAAATGCCTACTTTTGTACCCCTTGTAGAGACATGGCAGGAAAAGCTGACATACGATTTGGAACCTTGGCAGCCGGCGTTTTAACGGCGCTGGTGATCATCGTTTCACAGCTTTTTTACTTTCAGACGGCTGCCCATCATCCGAAGAAAGAAGTAAAGACCGAGCAGCAGGATCCGTCCACGCCAGACGGTACGTACATCACACTGCCATCGAGCACCTTGCCGTCATCCTCCCACGTCGTTTTCCAGCAACAGGTTTTCTGCCTTTTCACCGTACTGGTGGAGACGGTAGAGACATCCGAGCCTGACCGCCGCGTTTCACCGACACCCAGCCGGTTTTTTAGAACGCTTTTCAGGACCATCATTTCTCCGAACGCGCCGTAAGGCTTCTGCGTACCGTACTTGCCTGAACTGACCGGTTTATGCCGGCAGGCTCATCGCTATTCTTTATCACCTGTATTTTACTTTTTACCAAACCATATGCAAAACAAAGGATTAGTAATTTCTCTCGCGGTAGTGATCACACTACTGTGTTTCTACTACCTGTCGTTTACGTTTGTGTCCTACAACGTACAACGCAAGGCAGTAGCCGCCGCCACGGATGCGAGCGGCAACATCGACATCAACAAAAAGCAGGCGTACCTGGACTCGGTGTGGACCACGCCGGTATACAACCTGCTGGGTGCGGAGTTCACCTACAAGGAGGTAAAAGACTCTGAGCTTAGCCTCGGTCTCGACCTGCAGGGCGGTATGCACGTTACCCTGGAGGTATCGCCCGCCGACATTATCAAAGGCCTGAGCGGCAACAACCAGGACTCATCGTTCGTGAACGCCCTGCGTGTAGCCTCCAAGCAACAAAAGACCAGCCGCGAAAGCTACAGCACACTGTTCTTCCGCGCCTATCGTCAGGCCAACCCTGACAAGCGCCTGGCTTCTATTTTTGCAAACTCTTCTACCCGTGATAAGATCGCTACCAACGACGATGACGACAAAGTGATCAGCGTTGTCAACAGCGAAATTGAAAGCGCCATCGATCGTTCGTTTACGATCCTCAGCAACCGCCTTGACCAGTTCGGTACGTCACAGCCCAACATTCAGCGTCTGCCGGGCACGGGCCGCATCCAGGTAGAAATTCCGGGTGCCGACAACCCGCAGCGTGTACGCAAGCTGTTGCAAGGTGTGGCGCGTCTCGAGTTCTGGGATGTGATCGAACCCAACACCCTGAATACACAGCTGCTCGCCATCAACGATGTGCTGGTAAAAGAACAAAAGGCTGCCAAGACGGCTGTTGGCGCTGACGACAAGACGGGCACAGAGACCAGCGCTTCCGGTGACGACCTTTCTTCCCTGCTCGGCGATAGCACCAAGACCGCTACGGCGGCTGATTCGGCTGCCGCGCAACGTGGCCTGGACTCTTTGCAGAACCTGGCAAACGTATCACCGCTCTTCGCCCTGAGCTCACCTCCGGGCGCGTTCCGCTACGCGCTGAAAGACACGGCGAAGATCAACGACATCTTCCGTCGTCATGACATCCGCAACCTGCTGCCCCGCACGGTGGGTGTGTTCTGGGCCAACAAGCCTGACAAGATCGGCAACGATGAGTCACTTGAGCTTTTCTTCCTCGACATCGGCCGCGACGGCAAATCCCGCCTGACAGGTGAAGTGATCACCGATGCACGCGGTGACCTGGACGAGTACGCCCGTCATGCGGTAAGCATGAAAATGAACGCCAAGGGTACACGCACCTGGGCCAAGTGGACAGCGGAAGCTGCCAGCAAATCGCCGAAAGGCAGAATCGCCATCACCCTTGATAACACGGTATATTCGGCTCCGTCTGTAAACGGCGAGATCCCCAACGGCAACTCGCAGATCTCCGGGAACTTTACCGACGTCGAGGCGAAAGACCTTGCCAACGTATTGAAGGCTGGTTCTCTGCCGGCGCCGACAAAGATCGTAGAAGAATCATCGGTCGGCCCCACGCTGGGTGCCGAATCGATCCGCAATGGTATCCTTTCGATCATCGTAGGCTTCCTGATCATCATCTTCTTCATGATGGTGGTCTATAACACGTCGGGCTGGGTTGCCGACCTCGCGGTAATTCTGAACCTGATCTTTCTGTTGGGTGTCCTGGCGTCGTTGAACGCTGCCCTCACACTGCCGGGTATCGCCGGTATCCTGTTGTCGCTCGCCATTGCGGTGGATGCGAACGTGCTGATCAACGAACGTGTAAAAGAAGATCTGAACGCCGGTAAGAGCCTGGAGGCTTCGATCCGCGCGGGTTACAAAGGTGCTTTCTCGGCCATCATCGACTCGAACGTTACGACCTTCATCAAAGGTCTTGTGCTGCTGGCGTTTGGTTCCGGTCTGATCTACGGCTTTGCGCTGAACCTGATCATCGGTATCGTGTGTTCGTTCTTTACGTCGGTGTTCTTTACCCGGGTTATTTTCGAATACTATACCCGTCGTGGCAAGAAGATCAGCTTCTCGCGCAGCTGGTCCAAGACGCTGTTCCGCAGTATCAACATCGACTTTATCGGCAACCGTAAGATCTATTATACCATCTCGGGAGCCATTGTCGTGGCTGGTATCGCAATGATCGCTGTCAAAGGCTTTAACTACGGTGTAGACTTCAAAGGTGGCCGTACCTACATTGTAGGTTTCGAGAAATCAATCTCCGCTCCGGATCTGCGCAACGCGCTGGAGGCTTCGTTCGAAGAAGCTCCGGAAGTAAAGACTTTCGGCGGCTCGACGAAATACAAAATAACGACCAGCTACCTGGTGGACGACGACTCTGACGAGGCCACTGTAAAAGCTGAACAACAGCTGGAGAAGGGCTTGGCGAAACTGACCGACAACAAGAGTGAAGTGCTGAGCTTCTACAAAGTAGGGCCGACGATCGCTAACGACATCAAGGTGTCGGCTGTATGGTCGCTGCTCGTGGCGGTGGTGCTCATGTTCCTCTACATCCTGATCCGTTTCCGCAAGTGGCAATTCGCCCTGGGTACGGTCGTGAGCTTGTTCCACACAGTATTGGTTGTGCTTTCGCTCTTCGTATTGCTGGAGCCTATCATGCCGTTCACCATGGAAATCGACCAGGCTTTTGTCGCGGCGATCCTGACAGTGATTGGTTACTCGATCAACGACTCCGTGGTTGTATTTGACCGCGTGCGCGAGTTCCTTTCGCTGAAGAAAAGCTCCGAGAGCACTTCGATTGTCGTAAACAACGCCCTGAACGACACGCTGAGCCGTACGCTCATTACCGGTATGTCGACGCTGTTCGTGCTGGTGATCCTCTTCCTCTTCGGCGGTGAGACGATCAAAGGCTTTACGTTCGCGATGTTGATCGGTGTATTGATCGGTACGTATTCGTCGCTGTGTATCGGCACGCCGGTACTGGTTGACTTCTCTCCTGAAGAAAAACAAGCGGAGCCGAAGCCGGTTGCGGCGTAAGCAAGCGCTTTGTGATATAGAAAAGGCCGCCTTGGAAGAGGCGGCCTTTTTGTTTTAATGCCGCAGGAACGACAAGGTTCTGCAGGGCCAACGGCACACCAAAGCCGGGGCTGTCGCACTGATATGGCAGTGTTACGGCAGAGTTGCGGCACAGTTAAAGCAGCTCTATAAGCGTTGCTATATCTCTGCTGTAAGGATACGGGGACGGTGGTCTAAAAATGGCACGAACGCGCCTTATCCGGGGCGGGACGCGCTCCCGCTGACGCTCGCCAGTAATGCAACGTGCTCTCTGTATTACCGAAAGCTCTTCCCGAGCTTCTCCTGCTTCAGCTTGTCGCGGAACTTCCGCGCATTCCAAAGCGCCTGCTGACGGATGGCATGGTGGAGGGTGGCGTTGATCTCATATCCCACCAGCAGCACGACCGTAACCAATTGCACCCATACCATGATGGCAATCAGCACGCCGATCGAGCCGTAGACTTTGTTGTAGGTGGCGAAGTTGGTGATGTAGTAGGAAAAGCCATAACACACCAGCAGCGTAAGGAGGGTGGCGATGAAGGAGCCGATGGAGAAGAAGCGCCAGTTGTAGTGGATCGCGGGGCCGAAATAATAGAGGGCCGAGATGGCGATGAAGAAGACGATGAAGATGACCACAAAACGCAAGGCAAACAGCAGGAATACCGTAAAGCTGGTGAGGTGGAGCCAGGAAAATTGCTCGAAGTATTCCAGCACCAGCTGCCCTACGACGAGGAGGATGATGGCGAGGAATACAACGAATGCCAGGTTGAAGGTGAGGCCGGTGGCGATGAGGCGGGTTTTGAGGCCGCTGCGGCGCTCGATGGTGCGGTAGCAGGCGTTGAAGGCGCGGATGAGGGCCATGGTGCCGTTGGTCGAGAGATATATCGAAAATACAAAACCCAACGACAGCAGGCCGCCGCGTTGGTTGCTGACGATGTCCAGTACGGTGGGGGAGATCACGTCGTACATGCTGGTGGGCAACATCTCGCCTATAAATTCCAGGATGCTGTGTGTGGTGATTTCCGGAAAGAGCGGTGTGAGGTACGGGATCAGGGTGAAGAGGAAGATGATGGCCGGGAAGATGGCCAGGATGAAGTTATAGGCCACGGCGTTGGAACGGTCCATGATCTCATCTTCGGCCAGGTTGTGAAAGAACAGCTTGATGATCTTATACAACGAAACGTTCTCGTATTTCTTTAGACGTACTTTCCGCAGCCGGGTAATGAAACGCCGGCCCGGATTCCACTGGAGGATAAGTCGTTTGTGTTTATACTTCATCGTGCGCTGTACGTTTGGCCGTATACGATGTGCTACGGTTGCTAAAGCTAACGACTGCCGGCTAATTACAAAAGTCTAAAAATACGGGGCAAGCAGATCTTCCATGGCCTGCGGCGGGCGGCATGGGCGACTCGTGGCCCTGTTGACGAAAACCAGGAGGGTTTCGCCCTGGTTGATCAGTTTATCGGCCTCGTTAAAGATCTCGTATTCGAACCGGATGCGGATGCCGGGCTTCTCGCGGATGGTGGTGACGATGCGCAACAGCTCGTCGTAACGGCCCGGTGCCAGGTATTTGGCATGGTTTTCCAATACCGGCAGCATGACGCCCATCTCTTCCAGCGCCTTGTAGCTCATGCCCAGCTGACGCATGGCTTCCACCCGCGCTACTTCGTAGTACATGGCGTAATAGCCATAATACACATAGCCCATCTGGTCGGTCTCGCCGTAGCGTACCCGCACGGTTGTTTCGGAACGATACATACTTAGTGCTGTTGTCTTCTCAGAGCTTCGCCCTTTTTCTGTTCGATGGTCAACGCCTTCTGGTACCGGGCGGCGTTGCGCATGTGCTCTTCGTAGCTGTTGGTGAAATTATGGGCGCCCGAAAAATCTTCTTTCGCACACATATAATAATAATCGGTAGGGGTATAATTCAACACGGCGTCGAGGGAGTGGATCTCGGGCATGTTGATGGGGCCGGGCGGCAGTCCGGGATATTTATAGGTGTTGTAGGGCGAGTCTATTTCTTTGTGGCCGTTCAGGACGCGCTTCAGCGAAAAGTCGCCTACGGCAAACACCAGGGTGGGGTCGGCTTGCAGGGCGATGCCTTTGCGCAGGCGGTTGAGGTACAGGCTGGCGATGACGGGGGCTTCGCTCTTGCGGATGGACTCGGCCTGTACGATAGACGCCAGGATGGAGATCTCCATGGGCGTGAGGCCGGCTTTCCTGGCTTTCTCGATGCGCTCGGGGGTCCAGAAGCGGGTGTACTCTTCGTGCATGCGGTTCACCAGGCCGTCGGGCGAAATGTTATAGTACACTTCGTAGGTATTGGGGATGAACATGGCCAGTACGTTATCTTTTGTAAAGCCATCGCGGTTGTTCATCGTAAACTTGACGACGGCCGCCTCGAACTCTTCGGGTGTCATGCCCAGGTTGCGGGTGATGCGTTCGGCCAGGTCTTTCACCAGCCGTACGTTGTTAAACGTTATTTTCACGGGCTCCTGCTTGCCCGCCCGCAATACGCGCAGGGCCTCCAGGTTGGTCATGTTGCTGCGCAGTACATACCGGCCGGCTTTGATCTGGTTGGCATAGCCGGTCAGCTTGGCCAGGAAGCTGAAGGAAATGAGGTCGTTAACATATCTTCCTTTGTGGAGTTTTGCCTGGAGGTCTTTAAAGGAATCTTTTTCGTCGACGACAAGAAGTTTGTTTTCCATCTGCACCAGGATGTTCGGCGTATACACGATCTGGTAGGCGTAATACGCAAACGAAATACCCAGGACGGAAACTACAAGAAAAAGAACGAGACGTTTATTCGGTTTCATAACACTAATGAGATGCAAAAATACTAAAATGCCCCGGAACCGCGCCCGGGCGGGAATGGTTATCTTTCCAGCATGGCAGCCGAATTAGTACGCATTCACCCCCGAAACCCCGAACCCCGTAAAATTGAACAGGTTGTAGCGGTATTAAAACAGGGGGGCATCATTATCTACCCCACGGACACGATCTATGGCATCGGGTGCGACCTGATGAACCGGAAATCGATCGAACGGCTGTGCCAGATCATGAATATTAAACCGCACAAGCTGGATCTTTCGTTCATCTGCAACGATCTCAGCCATATCTCTGAGTTTGCCAAGCGCATTGACACCCCGGTATTTAAGATCCTCAAAAGGGCGCTGCCCGGACCCTATACGTTTATCCTGGAATCGAGCAGCCGCGTGCCCAAAATATTGGATGTGAACAAAAAGACCGTAGGCATCCGCATCCCGGACCATAACATTCCGCGCATGCTGGTAGAACAACTTCAGAATCCGCTTATCACGACGTCCATCAAAGACGACGATACCATCAAGGCGTATACCACCGATCCGGAAGAGATATACGAGGACTTCAAGCACCAGGTGGACGTGGTCATCGACGGCGGCATCGGTGGCAACGTACCCTCCACCGTCGTGGATTGTACCACGGACCCGATGACGATCATCCGCCAGGGATTGGGTGATATCGAACAGTATTTATGAACGGTTAGGTGACATTGGCGCGTATTGTGTAAAATTGTCATAGACTAAAGAAACCACTGCCCATGCGAACGACCTACGCGCTGACGCTGGCACTGTGTGCGTTTAGCACATGCCAGGCACAGCAATCCTCTGATCTGTTTCAATCGCGCGATTTCACCGCCGAGAATCTCTTTACCGAAAACATCGAAGGTCCTGCCTTTGACGCTGCCGGCCAGCTGTATGTGGTAAACTTTCAGCAAGACGGCACCATCGGCCAGGTATCACCTGCCGGCGAGGTATCGCTCTTTGTAAAATTGCCCGAGGGCAGCACCGCCAACGCCATCCAGTTTGGCCGCGACGGCACCATGTACCTCGCCGACTTCAGCGGCCACAACGTGTTGCAGGTGGATATG
Source organism: Dawidia soli (assembly GCF_018598185.1). GTDB lineage: Bacteria > Bacteroidota > Bacteroidia > Cytophagales > Cyclobacteriaceae > Ohtaekwangia > Ohtaekwangia soli. Next base: position 6,306 of record NZ_JAHESC010000053.1, on the reverse strand, counting down.
AAAACCAAAGCCGTGCGTGTCTATGCACACACCGACGGCTTCAACCAGCCCAACGACATTTGCATCAACCGCCGCGACCAGCTCTTCGCCTCCGACCCCAACTGGAAGGAAAGCACCGGTAAGCTCTGGCGTATAGACAAGGGTGGTAAGCCCGTACTGCTCACCGACAAGATGGGCACCACCAATGGCATCGAGCTGAGCCCCGACGAAAAGACGCTTTATGTAAATGAAAGCGTTCAAAAAAAGATATGGGCGTTTGATGTTGACAAGCAAGGCAATATTTCCAATAAACGACTCTTTGCGGAGTTTCCCGACTTTGGGTTTGACGGAATGAAGTGTGATAAGAAGGGCAACCTGTATGCCACACGTTATGGCAAAGGCGTCGTGGTGGTACTGTCGCCGCAAGGGAAAGTTATTCGCGAAGTGGCGTTGAAAGGGAAGAAGTGCAGTAACCTCGTGTTTGGGGGTAAGGATGGGAAGCAGGTGTATGTTACCTTACAAGACAGGAAGGGGATGGAGACGTTTACCAACGACATAAAGGGCAAAGCTTATTAAGTAAAAAGGCCCTGGCGCAAGTCTGAGCGAAGCGGAGACTTGTGCCTACACGGTAGGCAGTTTGTAACTGCCGTCGAACCGGCACTAATGCACTGACGTCAGTCACCGCTTCGCTCAGAAATCGCCAGATACTAATGTATATAGTTAGTTTAGCACATCCCGTAACACAGGAAGAGATTTTACTTCGCCGATCGTTTCAATATGATCGGTATAAAATTTCAGGATGAGCTCGAGCAGCTCACGGCGTTGGATGTTGGTGAGCTGTAGCGGGGCGTTGTACTCTGTATCGATCAGTGTTTCCAGGAGCGCTTCTATTTCTTCGGAAGCGAAACGCCCGCCGACTACTTCATTTTTGTTATGGGCGCCAAAGCCGAGGTAGCGGCTTAGTTTTAAGAGAAAGAGGAGGTGAAAGTTTTCGACGCCCTCTGTTTGACTATCCAATGCGATCAGCGAGCGGATCAGGAATTGACATAGGTCTGCTGCGTGGCTCTCTTCTTTGATGGTCTTGTTGATCATCTCGTTCAGGAACATGGCGATGGCCGACTTGCGCACGTCCGTGGGTATAGATTGATACGGATAAAGGCATTTGATCTCTTTGATGCGGTTGATGCCGGCGTTCTCTTTGTGATAGACGACCAGGTCCAGCAGCATCATCGGCTGGTATAGTGCAATGCGGCTGCGGGCTGATTTGCTGCGCACGCCGTTGACGATATAGGCCTGCATGCCAAAGAGCTCGGTGAAAATGTTGACGATGATGGAGGTATCGCCGTATTTGGTAAACCGAAAAACGACGCCGTGTGTTTTGTGCAGCATGTTAGTCGACTACGGCGATTTTGCCCACGGCGTTTTCACTGCCGTCGGGTGTAGAGGCAAAAACAAGGTATATGCCGGTGGCGGCGCGTTTGCCGTGGTAGTCCTGTACGTTCCAGGAGGCGGTGCCGCCCTGTGCCTGTGTCTGCCACACCATCTTGCCGCTGATGTCGGTGATCTTGACAACGGCGTCTGTCGCCAGGCCGCTGATGGCCACGGTGCCCATAAACGCCGGAGTGACGGGGTTGGGAAAGATCTTGACCTGTTGAAACACTGCGGTACCTTCCGTGGCATCGCCGCGGAACGAGACCAGGCCTTTGTCGGTGGCAAAAAATACTTCGCCGGTCTGGGCATTGATCTCGATGTCGACAATGTTGTCGGAGAGCAGCGGACTGTTGGCGGTGGTGAAGTGATGAACCAGGGCTTCGCCGGTGGGGTTGAAGAGCCAGACGCCGCGGCCGGTGCCCATCCACTTGCGGTTGCCGCCGTCGATGGCGATGCTTGTTACCTGGTCGTCGCGCAGCAGGAAGCGGTTCTCAAATATAGGTCGTGAAGCGTCATTCGTCGGGTCGAAGAAGTACGATACACCCGTGGCCGTTCCCGTCCAGACGAGACCGTCGCGGTCGGTCACGGCGGTAAAGACGTTGCGGTTGGGCAACGCGCCCGAGCCGGCGGTCTCGGTGATATATTCCGAACCTCCGGTGGCGAGGTCGTATACCAGGATGCCGCCGTCTACTTCGGGATCTAATACAGCCCACACATAACCAAAGGGGTCGAGGGCGAGGTCGATCGGGTAGCGTGCGCCCGTAAAGGGTGCTGTTACGGACTCCCAGGTATTGTCGGGCTTGAGCAGGTGTAAGGGGGTACTGGTGCCGTAGTTTGCTACCCAGAGGCCCTCGGTGGCGGGTGCCAGCGCGGTGATCTTCACGGCGCTGCCGTCGCTTTTCAGCGGGCTGTTGCCGGATGTCAGCACCTTGATGGTGCCTCCCTGGTTTATTTCCAATCCCCCCTGGAACGACGCTGCATAGACGGTGGACGTATGGGCGTCTACCGCGACGTCGGTAATGTCGGGCAGCGTGGCCGTTGTGGAGGTCCAGGTGCCGTTCTCAAATTTGTTGATGATCCCGGCATGGTTCAGCGGCTGCCGCGAGGCGGTATAACCGCCCGAGACGGCATAAAGCACGCCGCCAGCGTACGTAAGACGCGATGCGGGCGGTCCGGCGGGGCCGTTGGCCAGGTATTGTTGAAATGTACCGGTGTCGTTGGAGACCAAACCGTTGAGGCCGTCGCCGATCCAATATTTACCACGATCTTCTATGATCGTTAAAGGTTGTTGAATCAGGGCGTCGGTGATCTGTGCCGGTTCCTCCGCGACGGTAAAGCGCCAGATCTTCTCGTTTTCAATGACGAGCAGGGCGTCAGGCGTGGCGGTCAGGGCCCGGAATGTGCTGCCGGCAAAAGCACTTTCTTTTACCCAGCTGCCGGCGTTATACCGGTATAATCCCTGCGTATCGACGGCGGCGTACAGGGTACCTTGATAGATCGCGACCGCGCGGGCAGCGGCGCTGAGCTCGCCGTTTTCGAAGCGTCGCCAGTTGCGGAAGTCCAGCAGGTTGGACCGTGTGCTGCCGGCCAATACGCCGTTTGCCGTCGCGAGAAAAATGCTGTCGTCGCGTATGGCGGCAGCGTTGATCTGCAGCGTACCGCCGGTGGTGCCCAGGTCGCGCCACGTCTCTTTTACTTCGGCGCGTGGCAGGTCGAGCACCAGCACGCCAAAGTCGGTGGAGAGGTAGGCCAGGCTGCCCTGTACTAAAATATGGTTGATGCGCCGGGACCCCGTAATGGTGGACTGGCGCAGTGGGTCGAGGGTCTTGAGGGTATTGTTCCAAAGAATATCGATCAGGCCATCGTCGTAGGCAACGATGAGCTGTTTGGTGCCGGCGTCGGCCTGAATGGCCGTGATGGTGCCGCCGTGGAGGCCGTCGAGCTTGGAAATGACGGTAAGGCTTTTGTCTTCGCGTGCGAATTTCATGATCGCGTTAGCGGAGGCGCCATATACGTGCGCGTCGTCGGCGGTGACACGGGCGATGTTGTTGAAGGAGGCGTGGATACGCCAGGTGCCCAGCGGAATGTTTTGTCCCGTGGCCCAGAGGGTGGGCAGGAAAACGGCGGCCCAGCAAAGGAGATGGCGGAAGTCTTTCATTCCCAGAAAATTTCTATCGGTCCGGATCTTTTTTTCGTTCTTTCATGCCTTGCACAAATGCCTGCCGGCTTCGTGCCTCGTATTCGGTGCGCTGCCCCAGCATGACTTGATGCTCATGCCCGGTCAACCGAAAGGAAAACGACGCCAGCTCGCCGGTTTGTGCGCAGATGGCGTGAACTTTTGTGACAAATTCAGCCACCGCCAGCAGGTTCGGCATCGGCCCGAAGGGTTTGCCTTCAAAGTCCATGTCCAATCCGGCCACAATGACCCGCTTGCCGGCGTTGGCCAGGGCGTTGCATACATCGACGATCGCGGGGTCAAAAAATTGTGCTTCGTCGATGCCCACCACGTCGCAGTGCCCGGCCAGCAGCAAAATGTCACTGGCAAAGTCGACGGGGGTCGAGCGAATGGTCCGTTCGTTATGCGAAACGATGTGCTGGTCGTGATACCGCTTATCGATCACGGGCTTAAAAATCTCTACCTTCTGACGGGCGATAATGGCGCGGTTCAGGCGACGGATCAGCTCTTCGGTCTTGCCGGAGAACATGCAGCCGGCAATGACCTCTATCCATCCGCCGCGTCTTCCCAGCTGTGGTTCGATAAACATGCGCTAAAATTAAGAGACTTTGTACATACGACCTACACGGTGTGTGGTCGTTTCACTGAATATCCATTAACTTTAAGGCCAGAGAAAGCTGTAAAATCACAAAGGAAACTCATGGACGAAAAGATCAGTCTGGAAGCGATTGCCCTCTATGGAGATATGTATGCCGATGCCGTGCTGAAAGGATTCTTCGCATCCCAGGATAAGATCACCGGACCCGAAATCCTGAAGTTGTGCAACGTACACCAGGTCAACCTGTTTGTGATCCGCGAGCTTTTGCGGAGCTGGAAGGACGAATCCAAAAAGTTGAAGAGCCCGTACTTCGACTACGAGCATCCCGACGTGCGCGAGGCGTTGGAGGATTTTATGGGCACGCTCTCGCAACATATCTCGATCGACCGGCAGCATTTCGCGCCCCTGCTGAAGAAGGCCTCAGGCCAGGCCCTCATGGCCATCTTCGACCCGTATGATTTTTACGTCATGATCCTGACCGGTAAGAACAACAAGCTGGAGGTAGCTTCTTTCCGCGACGAGATCAAATACATGAAGGTCAACAAGGCCCCGCTGGAACGCATGCTGCAGCGCATGGAGCAACGCAACATGACCGAGCTGGCCGGCAACGAGGCCTTTGCCGTGCTGGACGAGATCCTGGAAGAGGTGAATTTTACGCCCGAGGACGTAGAAGACTATATCGAGCAGTTTTCGGCCGTCGTGCCGCTGGATCCGGCGAGCTTTTATGTATCGACGGCGCCCGTCGCGCCGCCGGTAAAGCCGGTTTCGCCACCCCCACCGGTGGAAGTGCGCCGGCCCGCGCCACCCCCGCCGCCGCCACAGCCGCTCATTTCGACGCCGCCCATGTCGCAACAGCAGGCGCCGCCCCAACCCAAGCAACATAACACCTTGCGTCCGCCGGCCCCTGCAAGCGCGGCCGCATCGCTCAACGAAAAACACAGCCGCGAGAACCGCAGCACGCTGGGCCATAACCTGCACAAGATCTCACGCATCAAAGACAGCCTGACGATCAACCAGAAGTTTATGTTCACGAAGGTGCTTTTCCACGGCGACTTCGAACTGTTCAGCAAGGCCATCGATCGCCTCGATCAGCTCGATACGATCCAGTCGGCGATGCGCTACATTGAAGAAGAGCACGCGTCTACGTGGGATCGCGACAGCGAAGAGTTTCATGAGTTCATGGAGCTTGTAGAGAAGCGCTTTATCTAGCGTCTACTTCTTTTTCGGCAGGCGGAACTTCAGCCGCACTTTTACATTATCCTTTACCGCTTCGTCCGCCCGTTTGGAGGGTTGCCACCTGGGGCCGTTCTTGATGAGGCGTATAACCTCTTCGTCGCAGCCGTAGCCGATGCCTTTCAGCACCTTAAATTCTGAAAGCCGGCCGGACGATTCTACCGTGAACTGGATCGTCACTTTGCCTTCCACTTCGTTGGCCAGTGCCTGTTCGGGGTAATGCAGATTTGTTTCCAGGTATTGTTTGAATGCGCCGCGGCCGCCGGCGGGTGTTGCCAGCTGGAAGGTGGTGATATCTTCTTTTACCGGGCCATTGTCGGTGCCAAATCCCGTCACGACGACTTCACTCAGCTGTGACACGTCCTGGTCTAACTGTACGTCTACCTTGTCGGTATCGCCCAGCGGCACTTCTTTGCTTTCCATGCCGATAAACGAGAAGGCCAGCGTGGTATTCTTTTCATCTTCCACGCGGATCTGATAGTTGCCGTTGACGTCGGTCACGGTTCCCTGTTCGGAGCCGAGTACCATGACGTTCACGCCCGGTATACCGGTACCGTCGTCCGACAGCGTTACTTTGCCGGTGACGGTTTTTGCCGATGGAGCAGACGGCGCAATAGCGATGCCGGCTACACGGCCCGAAAGGGGTGCGGGGGTATCGGTATTGGCCCGTTGCTTCCTCTCGTTTTCATCGGTTTGTTGCACGGTCAGGGCTTTACGTTTGCGTGTAGCGGCCTCGCCGTCGTCGGCCGGCTCGGTCTTCAACTCCGCGGCGGCAACCGATTCCTCCTTCAACGCTGCCACGGTCGGCTGCTGTTCTGGTTCCACCAGGGGCACAGCAGATTCTTTGGTATCTGCGATGGAGCGTGATGCCGGTGGAACGGACTCAGCG
>NZ_JAHESC010000052.1 GCF_018598185.1 Dawidia soli | reverse complement strand
AACACAGCCAAGTTGGGGGGCTGCGTCTGTTGTGTATAAGAGACAGGATCCATGGTTGTTTTTGGTTACGCAGGTTACAATGTTAGCACAAGGCGGTCGGGAGACCGCCACCATACGGAGCACCGGTCTCCGCCCCGGGGCGGGGCAAGACCGGCGCCAGTTGTGAGCGGAGGCAGAAGTTCGGTTGCCCCAGGCTTACGCCAGAGATGACCTAGTCTAAAAAGGGCTGACCGATGACACGATCAAGTGTCGTTAAAGGCCACCGCAATCCGGTCATACGCCGCCCTTACTTCGCCGTTAAGTTGCCCTACCCTGCATCTTGCGCGCACCGGTAGTGATCGTCAATTTACGCAGGCATCCTTTTGCTCAAACGGCCGGCAACTTTTACTTTTGTAGCGTAGACATGTGGAATGGGGAAATTTGATGTTCTCTAATCGTCTCCACAGAGGCCCTGCCGGCTTTTCAGGCAGGGATTTTCAAGTCTTTTCGAGCAATTTTAGCTTCAAAAACCTTGAATTTACGCTGTAAAAGGCATTTTCAGGCAATTTTGAATTCTTACTTGCATTTACGATAGGAGCGGTTTACCTTTGTGTCCCTTTTTGAAAGGGGTAGTGTATTTACTTGAATTTTTAACAATACAATGGATCATAATAGCTATAAGACACTGAACGCCAACAAGGCTACAGTTGAAAAAAGCTGGGTAGTGATAGATGCCAATGCGCAGGTGTTGGGTCGTGTGGCCAGCCAAGTGGCACACATTATCCGCGGCAAGCACAAGCCGAGCTACACACCGAACGTGGATTGCGGTGATAACGTAATCGTTATTAACGCTGAGAAAGTGCGCATGACGGGCAAGAAGTGGACCGATCGCGTGATCTTTACGCACTCCGGTTATCCGGGCGGTCAGCGTGAGCACACGCCTACCATGATCCGCATGAAGCACCCTGAGCGTCTGATCGAGCACGCGGTACGCGGCATGCTTCCCAAAAACAGACTCGGTCGTGAACTGTACAGAAGCCTGCACGTTTATGCCGGCACTGAACATCCGCATGCAGCACAACAACCCAAAGAAATAAAGTTCTGATACAATGCAGATCATTAATACAATCGGCAGAAGAAAGACCTCCATCGCCCGGGTATATGTACAGCCCGGCAAAGGAGATATCAAGGTAAACGCACGTGAGCTGAAAGAATATTTCATTTCAGAGATTCACCAGACTACCGTAAAGCAACCCCTTGCTGCCATCAAGGCTGAAGGCCAGTACGATGTAACGATCAACGTAGAAGGTGGTGGCATTAAAGGCCAGGCCGAAGCGGTTCGTTTGGGCATCGCTCGTGCATTAGTGGAATTCAACGCCGAGAGCAAGCCTACCCTTAGAAAAGAAGGCCTTCTGACCCGCGACTCCAGAATGGTAGAACGGAAGAAGCCGGGTAGAAGAAAGGCTAGAAGAAGATTCCAGTTTAGCAAGCGTTAATAACAAGAGAATGGCTGAAAAATTAACATATCAGGAATTGCTGGACGCAGGTGTACACTTTGGTCACCTTACCCGCAAGTGGAACCCGAAGATGGCCGAGTACATCTTCATGGAAAACAACGGTATCCACATCATCGACCTGAACAAAACCCTAGCATGCCTGGACGAAGCCACCTTCGCCCTGAAGAATATCGTACGCTCAGGTCGCAAGATCATGTTCGTAGCGACTAAAAAGCAAGCTAAGGACATCGTAACAGAAGAAGCAAAGCGCCTTAACATGCCTTACGTGACGGAACGTTGGCTGGGTGGCATGCTGACCAACTTCGCTACGATCCGCAAATCGCTGAAGAAACTTTCGCAGATCGAAAAGTTGATGAAGGACGAAGCCTTCGCCAACCTGGCGAAACGCGAGCGCCTCATGGTTACCCGCGAGAAGGCGAAACTGGAAAAACTGTTGGGCGGTATTGCCGACCTGAACAGACTGCCGGCGGCCCTCTTTGTGATCGACGTAAAACGCGAGCACATCGCTGTAACCGAAGCGCAAAAGCTCAACATCCCGGTATTCGCCCTGGTGGATACCAACTCAGATCCGGGTGGTGTTGATTTCCCGATCCCTGCTAACGACGACGCATTCAAGTCCATTTCGATCCTGACCAAAAACATCGGTAGGTCGATCGAGGAAGGCCTGCAAGAGCGTAAGAAGGACAAGGACGATGCAGCGCAACGGAAAGAAGAAGACGAGAAAAGACGCGTTGACGAAACCGTAGAAGAGCCGAAGTAATAAATTGTCGATTCCACCGGTGCCACGCGGCACATGTGTTCATCAACAATTCTTATACTGATAATGCACTGAACATCGGCCATACGCCGATGTTTAGTTTTTTTAGATCATTCAAATTCGTAAATAAAAACATATGTCAGCTATTTCAGCACAAGATGTAAACAAGCTCCGTCAAATGACGGGCGCCGGTATGATGGACTGCAAAAAGGCCCTTGCCGAAGCCGAAGGAGATTTTGATAAAGCGATCGAGATATTAAGAAAGAAAGGCCAGAAGGTTTCTGCTTCCCGCTCTGACCGGGATGCCAAAGAAGGCTCTGTGTTTGTAAAAGTTAGCGACGACAACAAAGAGGCTGTCCTGATCGCCCTGAACTGCGAAACCGACTTCGTAGGCAAGAACGAAGAGTTCCAGGCGCTGGGTAAGCTGATCGTAGAGACGGCGTTCACGAACAAGCCTGCTGATAAGGAAGCTCTCCTCAGCCTGAAAGCCGGTGATCTGACGATCAACGACAAGATCGTTGAGCTGGTGGGTAAGATCGGTGAGAAAATCGAGATCAGCGAGTACATCCGCATGACGGGTGAAGCGATCGTTCCGTATATCCATGCTGGTTCGAAACTTGGCGTGCTCGTTTCGCTGAAAGGTGTGAACGGCAAAGATGTAGTGGAAGCCGGTAAAGATGTAGGCATGCAAATCGCCGCGATGAACCCGGTAGCGGTTGACGAGAAGAGCGTTGATCCTGCGATCATCGCGAAAGAGCTTGAAATTGCCAAAGCTCAAATTCTGGCGGAAGGCAAGCCTGAGAACATGGTAGAGAAGATCGCTCAAGGTAAACTGCAGAAGTTCTACAAGGACACGACGCTGCTGCACCAGGTGTTTGTAAAAGATAACTCTAAGACTGTTGCCCAGTACCTGGACAGCATCACGAAAGGTTTGACGGTAGCCGAGTTCAAGCGTGTTTCTATCGCGTAAGCTGGTTGCCAAGGTATAGAGAAAAGGTCGCTCCTATGGGGCGACCTTTTTTTGTTTTATGAGCCTGCGTCGGCATGCGAGTTGTTGCGCCCTTACAGGGCTTGTATATCTATCTATTGTTTGCTGGCCCTCAGGCCTTCGCTGGCGCTCCAGCCTGGGCTATTGTGTTGCGCCCTTACAGGGCTTGTATATCTATTGTTTGTTGGCCCCAGGCCTTCGCTGGCGCTCCAGCCTGGGCTATTGTGTTGCGCCCTTGCAGGGCTTGTATATCTATCTATTGTTTGCTGGCCCCAGGCCTGCGCTGGCGCTCCAGCCTGGGCTATTGTGTTGCGCCCTTACAGGGCTTGTATATCTATCTATTGTTTGCTGGCCCCAGGCCTGCGCTGGCGCTTCAGCCTGGGCTATTGTGTTGCGCCCTTGCAGGGTTTTGTATATTTTATTTGTCGACCCTTAATGGTTTACCGCGTGCCGAAGGGCGACGAAGACAATGATCACGACCCAATACAGTACAATGAACAGGAAGTATACCGCGATCGCTTTCAGGAATGCAAAGATCCATTTGTTTCGAAAGAATTGACGGTATGTCACTGTCAGGTATAGTGCGAAGCATGCTTCGTATACATATACATTCCAGTGAATGGTGGTTGGGGCCAGTAGAAAGGCTGGGATAAAGAGCAATACACGCACGATGTTGATCTGCCCCACGACAAAGGCTTGCAGTACAAAGTTTTCGGCCAGGTTAAAACGCGATCGGATCGAGAACAGCCACGAAAGGGTTGCAAACAGCGGTACGATGAGAATAAGCATGAGTAACTTGCCGTTCTGAACGACGATCTCTATTACCTCCTGATAATACGGGCTGCGGTTTGATGACGGGGCATCACTTGCCACCATGGCATTGGAATACCCGGTCTTATAGCTGATGTATGCATAAAGAGCGGAGGTGATCACCAGAAATGTGAACGGGTTGAAATACTTCTTGCGTTTGCCGTTCAGATACTCGCGTGCAACAATGCCCGGGCGGGTGATCAATTCTTTGATCAGCAAGAGAAAGCCTTTGTCGGCATGCGTAAGGGCATGTGATACCTCGTGGGCAAGGTGGCCCATGGTGACGCGGTGAATATGGGTTTGTTGGCCACAGGCGGCACAATACGCACCCGGCGCGGGTGCGTGACAGTTCTTGCAGGTCATGTATAGCGAAGGTTTAGGTTTTGGTTAACAGGGTTTGTGTGCTGGGCGAGCCTCTTATTATCTGTCCAGCAACGTTTGCGCACGTACTATATCTTCGGGTGTATCTACACCAATGGTTTCTTCTGTCGTTTCGGCTATTGCGATGCGATAGCCGTTCTCCAACCAGCGCAGCTGTTCCAGCGACTCCGCTTTTTCGAGCAACGAAACCGGTAGCTGGGTAAGCTGCTTCAGGATATCGGCACGGTAGGCATACATGCCGATGTGTTTATAGAACGTGTGGCGTTGCAGCCAGTGCTCTTCCGGGGTGAGCCTGATATGCGGCAACGTGGCGCGGCTGAAGTATAATGCTTCCCGACGCGCGCTGATGACCGCTTTTACCACGTTGGGGTTAAACAGCGTTTCTTGTTCGTGAATGGCCTTTACCAGTGTGGCGATCTCGGTCTGGCCGTCGAGGCGTGATGCCAGCAGGTCGATCTGCGTGGGTTGTATGAAGGGTTCGTCGCCCTGGATGTTGATGACGTAGTCGAAGGTGCCGGGCTGTTGGGCGAGGGTTTCGTAACAACGGTCGGTGCCGCTGGCGTGGTCTTCGCGGGTCATGCTTACGTGGCCGCCAAAGGCTTTTACGTGGGCGAAGATCTCGGCATTGTCGGTCGCTACTACGACGGACGACAGACTCCCGGCCTTGCTGGCCTGCTCGTATACGCGGCGGATCATGGATTTTCCTGCGATGTCTGCTAAAGGTTTGCCCGGAAACCGGGAGGAGGCATAGCGGGCGGGTATTATACCGAGTATGTTCATGTTATCGTTTTCTGACTTTGAGGGAGGTGGTTTCGTGGCCGATCACTTCGATCGGTTCGCCGGGCTCGATGTATTCGCCGCGGGTAAAGGCGTCGTATACCTGGCCGTCGATGTTTACTTTGCCGCTCGGGCGCAGCACGGTGTGCGCCGTGCCGTGTTTACCCGTCATGGGCGTTTGAATGAAGTTGGCGGTATAGCCCTGTGTGCTGTCTTGCGTGTCGGTGAGGGCCACGCGCTGAAAGGCGCGGCTGTTCATGATGCGCGAACTGCCGGCAAACAGCACCACCAGGCTGCCGACCATGCCGCCGAGGGCTGCGACGAGCGCCAGCAGCATATCGTTGGTGGGCACAAAGGAGAAGTCGAACGCATCGTTGTTGATCATGATCAATACCAGCGAGCCGAGGGTGAGCGTAATGCCGGCGACGCCGGCCACGCCAAAGCCCGGTATCAGAAACAATTCGACGCCGATCAGCGCAATGCCTGCTACCAGTGTCAGGATCTCCCAGTTCTCCGCCAGGCCGTTGAGGTAGTAGGGCACCAGGTATAGTACCAGCGCGATGAGGGCCAGCAATCCCGCCAATCCCAGGCCCGGAGCCTGCAGCTCGAAATATATACCGCCGAGGATGATGAGGATCAGCAGCCCGCTGATGAGCGGATTCATAAAAAAATCTACGATGCTGTCGACGGACGAAAGCTCGAAGCGGTGCAGGGTATAGCGGGTGACATGGTTGTGGCGCAGCAGGGAATCGATGGAGGTTACTTTGCCTTCGCAGTAGCCGTGGCGGATGGCTTCGTCGGTAGAGAAGGTAATGACCTGGCCGGGTTTCTTGATGCTGTCGAGCGCGACGTTCTCGTCTACCATGGCTTCGGCAATGGCGGGATCGCGCCCATTTTCCTGGGCGGTGGAGCGCATGATGGAGCGCATGTAGGATTGATATTTGTCGGGGGCGCGTTCGCCGTTGCCGGTGACGACGGTGGCCGCGCCAATGCTGGCGCCGGGGGCCATGTAGATGCTATCGCAGGCGATGGAGATCAGCGCGCCGGCGGATGCCGCGTCGGTATTGATAAAGACCCACACCGGCTTTTTTACGTGCATGATCTTGTCGACGATGTCTTTGGCGTCGGTCAGCATGCCGCCATAGGTGTCCATATCGATCAGGACGATGTCGGCTTTTGTGTCTTCGGCTTCCTGCAGGGCAAGCTCTACATAGCGGGCCATGCGCGTGTCGATCTCGTCGCGGATGCTGAGCACGAGCACGTGCTTTTCCTGGGCGAGGACGGTGCCGGGGGCCAACAGGACCAGGCAGGCGACAAGCCCGACTAACCGGGCTACCAATCTTTTGCGGCTAGAATTTTCCAATCTTTCAATCTTCAATACCTTGCATAAAAATAGCCAAATAAAGACAGAGTTGGGCAGCATGCTGCAGCGGAAGTTTTCTCATGTATTAGACGGCGTTCTTTGGAACACGGTGGTATTGCCCGACGAAAACGTGCTGTTGCTGGAGGTGCGCGACCACGCCCGCAAGCAGGTGACGTTCTCGGCGCTGCACTATGGCGAAGATCGGTTCCTGTGGCACCATAAAAGTCTGGAGGAGCCCTGGTGGGTGGCGTTGGCCGATGCTGCCGGGGGCATCGTGCTGTTTACGCTCTACATCGATACCAACAATCCCGACCGCAAGGGCATGTTGGCGTATGCGCTGGCCGACCTGCAGTTATTGTGGTGGCACAATGATTTTACGCTCGCGAAACGACAAGGCGATTGCCTCTATGGATTTTCGTCGGGTGTAGGCTCCAAACCCCTTGTGCTGGCGTTGCATTCGGGCAAAGAGATCCCGCCGCCACACGAGGCTGCACCGTTGCCGGATGTGGTGCTGCGGCCGCAACAGTATGGCGACGGCACGGAGTATTTCCGTACGGTGGCAAAATTTTTACGGGAAACGCTAAATTTATCCGTCGTTCTGTCGTTGGAATACGTGGAGTATAATGGCAAGATTTTTATAGCGTATTATACGCAAGAGCAAAGCCTCGTCAGTCACCTCGCGGTGTGGACCGATGCGGGGGAGTTGCTGCTGCAGGAAAAAACGGGTGAGCACCTGAAAGGAATCGGCCAGGATACTTTTTTCATCCTCTCGGGATGCTTATTTTTCGTGAAGAATAAACATGAGCTTCTAAGCTATTTTTTATGATAAATGTGTTGATCTACGCGGGTGCTTTATTTTTTCAGCCGCAGGCTTATGATTCACTGGGCATCGAAACGGTGAACGGCAAAATCTTTGTCGTACACCGTGTAGAAGAAAAAGAAACGCTCTATGGCATTTCAAAACGGTACGGCACCACCGTCGATGCCATTGTGCAATACAATCCCGATGCGGCCTCCGGGCTGGGCACGGGACAGATATTAAAAGTACCCTACACCAAGCCGGTAACGAATCGCGCCACGACCAATACCTCGTCGGCGGCGGGCCGTGGTGGCTTCATTCACGTCGTGGCCGCGCGTGAGACGATGTTCTCGATCTCGAAAGCGTATGGCATTACAGTCGATGAATTGAAGGAATGGAATAACCTGACCGACAATACAATCTCGCTTGGCCAGGAGCTCGCCATCAAACGTCGCAACACCACTACGGGCACGACACCGTCAGAAACAACGGCCTCCGTGGCGCCGACCGCTGCAGCTTCGGGTAAGGGCGTGCACACCGTCGAGGCAAAAGAGACACTTTTTTCCATCGCTACAAAACACGGCATCAGCGTGCAACAGCTGAAGGATTGGAACAAGCTTACCGGCAACGAGATCAGCATCGGTCAGACACTGGTGGTAAAGCAACCGGCGGCGCACACCGCGCCCTCCGAAGAACCGCGTACGACGCCGGCGTATACCAGCACGACACCTACAACGACCAATACGAATACAACGCCTGCTACGACCACGCCGGTAAAACACGATCCGCCGGCGGTAACGGAGGCGCCGCGCGAAAAGGCCGAGCCGGTAAAACAACAACCGGCGGAGCAACGGCCTACGACGATCCGCATCTCCGAATCGGTGAAGAACAGCGACGAGATCATGGAATCGGGATTGGCTGAGCTGATCGAAGGCACGGAGGGCAATCGCAAGTACCTGGCGTTGCACCGTACGGCGCCGGTGGGCACGATCCTCAAGATCAAGAACGAAATGAACAACCGCGAGGTGTTTGTACGCGTGATGGGCAAGCTGCCCGATACGGCGATGACGGACAAGCTTATTATCAAAATATCCAAGTCGGCGTATGACCGCCTGGGCGCGATCGATTCGCGCTTCCGGGTGGAAGTAACGTACTATAAATAAAAGAAAAAGCCCGGTGATGTCACCGGGCTTTTTTGTTGTCGTTATGGGTTGATCAGTGGTGGTGACCACCGGGACCGTGTACGTGGCCATGGGCCAGTTCGTCCGCCGAAGCATCGCGCACGTCCATTACTTCTACATCAAAGTTCAATTCAACGCCGGCCAGCTCGTGGTTGGCGTCCACTGTTACGGAATCCTGTCCTACTTCTGTTACCGTTACCACGCCGCCCTGGCCGGTGGAGAACTTCATGCCCGGCTTTACGGGTTGGCCGCCAAAGGCCGACAGCGGTACTTGCTGCACCATCGAAGGGTCTTTGTGACCGTAGCCTTTATCCGGGGAGATCTTCAGTTGAAGTTTGTCGCCCTTTTTTCTTCCTTCCAAGCCGTCTTCCATGCCAGGAATCAGGTTGCCAATGCCATGGATATAATACAAAGGTTCGCGTCCGTCGCTTGTGTCGATGACCGTACCTGCGTTGTCGCGAAGCGTGTAGTGGATCGCGGCTACTTTGTTTTTAGTGATTTGCATGCTTAAAGGTAGAAAAAAAATCGGACCACGGATTCCGACCTTCTGCGGGGGCGGGGTGGACCGAAAATGCGCTTAATTCTGTGTCGGAAACGTTTGTCCCCCGTTTTTGGAACATCTGCCAATCGTCGGTTTTGGGCCAAAATCGAAACTTTCCTGCCTAAATCGATTGCGTAGAGAATGTTCACCTGGTTCACCCGCCTGAAGCAAACGCGCCGTCTGGCTGCTCAAAAAGATTACCGCAGGGCTGCCTGGCTGTTTTTTCTGGAAGTGAGCGTGGGCGCATTCCTGCTGATCTTCTTCCTCTTGATGGTGAAGATATTCCTGGACTAAGTACCTCAACCAACTAAACCCTAAACAGTATGACGTGTAAACCTCTACCTAACCTTTGCAGGCGTCTTTCCGGGCTGCTGGTGTGGCTGTTGCTGATGGGCCCCCTGGCCCACGCGCAGCTGGCCACCGTCAGCGGCGTGGTGAAAGACCCTGCCGGCAACGCGATTCCGGGAGCCAACGTGCTGGTGAAAGACACCAACACCGGCACCATTACCAACTCCGACGGCGTTTATCGCATCGATGTGGCACCTGACGCGGTCCTTCAATTCCGGTTCATCGGCTATACCTCACAAGATATAGCCGTCAACAACCAGACGACTGTTAACGTCACCCTGGTCGAAGATGTCTCGACGCTCAGCGAAGTGGTGGTGATCGGTTATGGTGAAGTGCGCAAGAGTGATCTGACAGGATCTGTGGGCGGTGTTACCGCCAAGGACCTTAGCCTCACCGGCATCTCGAATATCACCCAGGCGTTGCAAGGCCGCATCGCGGGGGTACAGGTAAATCAGAGCGATGGCGCGCCGGGCGCGGGTATCAGCATCCAGGTGCGCGGGGCCAACTCGTTCTCCAGTAGTACGGAGCCCCTGTACGTCATCGACGGCATTCCTTTTACCTCGGGCAATTCTCCCACCAGCAATACCGAGCGCGGGGAGCGGCAGATGCTCAACCCCATGGGGTTTATCAATCCGCAGGACATCGAATCTATACAGGTGTTGAAAGATGCGTCGGCTACGGCCATCTACGGCTCCCGCGGTGCCAACGGTGTGGTGCTCATCACCACAAAGAAGGGGCGCGCGGGCGAGGACAAGATCGAGTTCAATGTGAACTACGGTATTTCGCAAGTGGTCAAGCAAATGGACATGCTGAAAGGGTATGACTATGCCAACTATCAACTGGAGGGCAATCGTAATTATAGCACCTATGAAGGCGTGCAATATGTAAATGACTTTGACGGTACGTGGAGTGTAAACTCCGCGGGCGACTCCACCTATCAGCCTACCCCGCAGGATTTTCTCGACGGCTACCTCGGTGGTGGTACAAACTGGCAGGACATGATCTTTCAGAACGGCTCCACGGCCGACTATACGCTGTCGGCATCGGGGGGGACGGACAAAGGTAATTATATGATCTCGGGTAATTACTTTAAGCAGGAGGGGACCATTGTCGGTTCGGGCTACGATCGCCTGGCGGTACGCGCCAATGTAAACCGCAACCTGAAAGAGTGGCTGACCATTGGCACGAGCGTGCAGTTCGGTCTGGGTGATTATAATATGGCCAAGACCAACGCGGACGATCGGGGCTTAATCTGGTCGTCGCTGGTGTTCCCGCCTTCGCAGCCGATACACTCCAATTCCGCTTCGGGGTATAGCACCATCAGCTGGCTGGCGCCCAACCCCTGGATGGCCATCAACTCGACCAAGAACGACTTCCGGAACATGACGTTCTTTAACGCCAACTACATCGAGCTGAAACTGCTTCCGTACCTGAAGTTCCGGCAAAACATCGGGTATAATTTCTCTTCGTGGGATCGCAAGGCGTTTTACGGAAAGTATACCTGGGAGGGCCAGACGTTTGGCGGTGTCGCGCAGGTAAGCTCCAATACGTGGGCCAAGAATACCTATGAGTCACTGCTGTCGTTCGATAAAACATTTGCCACCGATCATACCATCAATGCCGTGGCGGGTCTTACGGCCGAGATCGAGAACTACGAAGACGAGTCGGTAGAGGTGCGCAATTTCAAGCTGGATGTAAACGGCTACAATGACCTGAATGCAGGCTCTGACCGGCAGCAACCCCGTAACTTTAAAGGCCGCAATACTTTGCTTTCTACGCTGGCGCGTGTGAACTATGCCTATAAAGACAAGTATTTACTCACGGCGTCGTTTCGCCGCGACGGGTCGAGCAAGTTTACGACCAACAACAAGTGGGCTACGTTCAAGTCGTTTGCCCTGGCCTGGAAACTTTCGGAAGAGCAATTCATTCAGCAGCTCGGCGTCTTTAGTGATTTAAAACTGCGGGGCAGTTATGGCGAGACGGGCAACCAGTCCATCGGGGCATACTCCACCATTACCAAGCTCACCCTGGGGCAGGCGGCTTTTAACGGCGCGATTGTCAGCGCGCTGGTAGACGGCACGCCGGGCAACGAGAACCTGGTGTGGGAAACGACCCGGCAGGTAGATGCGGGGTTGGACATCGGCCTGATGAACGGTCGCGTAAGCCTGACCGTGGATGTATATAAAAAGGAGACCCGGGACCTGTTGCAGCAACTGCAGATACCGATGAGCACCGGCTTTGCCAGTATTCAGGCAAACTTTGGCACGGTGGAAAACCGCGGGTTGGAATTGTCGCTTACCGGCAAGGTCATCGCGCGCAATACTTTGCAGTGGGATATAAGCGGCAACATTGCGTTTAACCGCAACGAGATACGCGACCTGATCGATGACCAGTTTGCCCAGCGCCTGGGATATGCTATCGACAACATCTTTATCTTCCGCAATGGTCAGCCTGTGGGGGCGGTGTACGGCAGTGTAACGGATGGCTTTTATGACAACGAGGCGGAGGTGATGGCGGACCCTTATTATGCCAACCTGCCGGTCGAGAGCCGTGAGAAAACGGTACGTTCCAAGATCGGCGAGCAGAAGTATAAAGACCTGGACGGTGTAACGGGTATTGGCGACGGTGATCGCGCCATTATCGGCAATACCAATCCCGATTATATTTTCGGGCTTACCAACACCATTAATTATAAACGGTTTACGCTCAACTTCTTTTTGCAGGGTGTCATGGGCAATGATATCGTAAACTACAACCTGGCGAATCTGCGCATGGGTAAGTATATGAATATCCCCAGGTTCATGTATGAGGGCCGGTGGACGGCGGAGAATCCCGAGGGGGCCACGCAGCCCAAGCCCAACTGGTCGGAAGCCCGCCTCTGGCGTTTTTCCGATCGGGAGATCGAAGACGGCTCGTATGTTCGTATGAAGAACATTTCGCTGGGGTATAACTGGGTGCCGCGGTTCAAGCACATCCAGTCGATCTATGTGTATGGCAACATTACCAACCTGTTCACCATTACCGATTACAGCTGGTACGATCCGGACGTGAACGGGTTCGGGTCTGATGCCCGCCGCGGTGTAGACCTGGCGTCGTATCCCAGCAGCCGTACCTATTCGCTGGGTCTCAAGGTAACCTTATAAACTTCTACGCATACAACGATGAAACCATATACGAAAATATTCGCGCTCTGCCTGCTCTTGCAGGTTGTAGCCTGTAGCGATTTTTTGGAGGAGAAAGCTTATTCCATCTTGCGTCCGGACAGCATCGAGGACAACGAGTCGAGCGCCAAGATGATGATCGACGGTGCGTTGAGCACCATCGGGGGGGACCTGTACTTTCAGTGGGGCATCTGGCACCGCGTCGTGAACTTCGACGGTGATTATGAGACCGGTCCGGATTGGGGCATGAGAGAGCTGGGTACCGGCAACTGGCAGTCATACGGTGATATGTTCCGCCTGTGGCAAGGCCCGTATCTGCTGGCCGAGCGCGCTACGTCGGCGATCAGCACGATCGACGGCATGAGCTTTGGCCGCGCGAAGCAAAACCACTATATGGGGCAAGCTTACTTTCTTCGGGCCTGGGCTTATTTCAACCTGGTGCAGGGTTACGGCGGTGTGCCGATCTTCCGGCAGACGGTGGTGCAAGGCGCCGAGCCGCAGCAACCCCGTGCATCGGTGCAGGAGGTCTATGATTTTATTATCAGCGATCTGAAGCGCGCGGAGTCTCTGATGTTCGCCAAGGCCGATGCGGAGGAGCACACACTGAGTCGTGGTGCCGCTCAGGCATTGCTGGCAAAGGTATATTTAACGATGGCTTCGGGCGCACTGACGACGGGCGAGGTTACCGTAAAGGGTGGCCCGGCGGTAATACCGGTGGGAGGTCCCAACGATCCGGATGAGATCATTGCCGAGCCCGCCACGATCACGTTTGCCAAGAACGTGGTGGCGGGGCACGAGTCTATGGATGCCCAGGCATACTTCGACTCTGCACGCGTAAAGGCGCGGGAGCTGATCGATAGCGAGGCGTATGACCTGTTTCCGACATACGCCGACGTGTGGAAGAAGGAGAACCGTTTCCAGGTAGAGCATATCTGGTCGCTGCACTCCATTACCAACGATGCCGTATTCCGCAATGTCGTGTCACACGAATTTGCGGGATCCTATAAAACGACCACGGGCGATGAGCTGCAAGGTGCGGTGTATGGCATGCGGGTACACTGGTACGAGCTTTTTGAAGACAACGATCAGCGTATCACAGAAGGTGTCAACCACCGTTGGTATCAATGGGGTGCGTGGCGGATGTATCCGCTGAAAGATACGGCCCGGCGGCACGAGGCCAACCCGCCCTATGGCTGGACGCCCGACGATGATGTGCTTACCAACACCGGTGCTATGCGGGCGATCCTTCGCAAGTTTGAAGGCGTAAGCGACCGCAATACCGAGAATGGTGACTTTGCGTATCCGTTCCTGCGTTTTGCCGAAGTGTTGCTGGTCTATGCTGAAGCGGAGAACGAGGTGAACGGCCCGACGACAGAGGCCTATGAGGCATTGGACCGCGTGCGTACGCGCAGCAGCGCTACGGCGGCGCCGTCTATGACAAAGCAACAGTTCCGCTCGTTCGTATTGGAAGAGCGTGCCCGCGAGCTGGCGCTGGAAGGCGGCCGCCGTTGGGATCTGCTGCGGTGGGGTATATACCTGCAGGTGATGAATGCCGTGGATGTGGACGAGAACAACGTCATCAAACGCCGTGAGCGAAAGCACTTGTTGTTCCCGCTGCCGCTTGGCGAACTGAATGCCAATAAGAACCTCGGCGGACCGAACAACGGGCAAAACCCCGATTGGTAGGCGTAGCGTGTTTCCATCAATAAAAAATTACAGTATGAAAATCATCTATTCATCGATAAAATTTTCCTTCGTTATGTTGATAAGCGCGGTGCTGTCGGTGTCGTGCAGCGACGACGAGAGCGGCTGTGGCACGCCGGAGATCACCCGGGTGTCAACGGCACAGAACCGCGCGGAGGCCGTCGCGGGGGGCAACATGGGCGACTTCATTATCATTCAGGGCCACGACCTCTGCGGTGTGCAAAGCCTGCGCATAAACGATGTGGAGGTCGACCTTCGCCAGGCCTTCCTTACGGCCACGGAAATCACCCTGCAGATACCCCGCGTGGTGCCGAAGGAGGTAAGCAACCAAATCACGCTGACCACCGGCGGCGGTACGGTAACAGCATCCCTCGAGGTGTCGGTGCCGCCACTCATTGTGTACGGTCTGGCCGCGAACGAATATGCGTTGCCCGGCGAAGTTGTTGTCGTAAAGGGCGCCAACTTTGATCTATATGCCGTCACACCCGAAGCGGGCAAGGTGAGGTTCGGCGGGGTATCGGCGGACGTGATCTACTCCAGCTATGATTCTGTTGTAACCGTGGTGCCGGAAGGTATACCCGACGGCCCGGCGGACATTGTTGTATCGGGCACGTACGGCGAAGGCACGGCGGTATTTCCCTATCGCGACAACCGTGCGTTGCTGATCAGCAGCGACCCGTGGTGGGGCTGGTGGGGCAGTGACTACGTTACGGCCGGTGATACGCCGCCGGCTATCTCGGGCAACTATATCCATGTGAAACGCGAGATCGGCTCCTGGGCGTGGACGGAGGTCGTGGGCGGCCCCAACAACGTCGACGGCAGTACGACCAAGAACATTCCGGCCGACGCAATGCAGAACCCTGCCAACTACCTGTTTAAGTTTGAAGTGAACACGCTGAAACCGTATAACAGCAACCAGATCAAGTTAACCCTGGGAGAGGACAACGACGCGAGCACGTATCTATGGCCGCACTATGATAGTCACGGTGAATGGCGCACCGTGTCCATCCCGTTGAACGAGATCGTAAAGGATCCGAAGGTGAACCCCGACGGTTACTTTATCCGCATTCTCTTTCACGGCGATGGGACGCTGGATGCTGATATGGCTTTTGATAACGTTCGCGTTGTTCCTAAGCCTTAAAGAAAGCGCATATGGGGAGTGAAGCGAGCAGAGGCCGGGAAGAGTTGTTACGCCCTTTCATGGCTTGGGTTATTCGTTTGTCTATTTACCCAGGCCTACGCTGTCGCTTCAGCCCGGGGCTATTGTGTCACGCCCTTTGAGGGCTAAATTTTATAGTATGAATCGACTTTCTTTATATATACTTTTTATGATAGCGCTGCCGGCGTTGGCGCAGCGGCCGCTGGACAAGCAGGCTACGACCGGGACGGTAGCGCTATACCACAATCTTCAGACTCTTTCCGAGCGGGGAATTCTTTTCGGTCACCATGAAACCGATGCCTACGGCGTCGGCTGGATTGGTACCGAAGGCCGCTCGGACGTCAGGGATATTTGCGGCGCCTATCCTGCCGTGCACGGCTGGGACCTTGGTAAGGAAGGCCAGCCCAACAACCTCGACGGCGTTCCGTTCGAATCCATGCACCGCTGGATACGCGATGTTTACAGACGGGGCGGCATCAACACCATTTCCTGGCATGTAGACAATCCCGTGACCGGCGGCGGCTCCTGGGACACGACCCGCGCGGTGCAAGCCATTTTACCCGGCGGCAGACTACACGCCGACTTTGTGCAGCGCCTCGATCGCGTCGCCGCATTCCTGGCCGCGTGCAAACAAGGTAAAGAGTTTATACCGATTATCTTCCGTCCTTATCACGAGCACAACGGCAACTGGTTCTGGTGGGGCAAGGGTTTGTGCACCGAGCAAGCGTATATTCAGTTGTGGCGCTTTACGGTCGACTACCTGAAGAATACTAAAGGACTGCACCACATTCTGTACGCGTTCTCTCCAGACCGCAGCCGCATGGACCTGCAGGATGCGCGTGCGTCGTATCTGTATGGTTACCCGGGAGACGACTACGTCGACATTCTGGGGTATGACAACTACATGGACGTTGGCGTCGCCTGGAATAAGAAGTCGCCGCAGGAACAAGCGGCAGACCTGCGGGCGGGGTTGTCGGCGGTATCCGCGCTGGCGCGGGAAAAGAAGAAGGTGGCGGCGTTGACGGAAACGGGGTTGGAGGGTGTGACGAACCCGGTGTGGTATACACAGGTGATCCTGGAACCTTTAAAATCCGATCGCTCGATCCAGCTGGCATACATCATGGTGTGGCGCAATGGCAATGACAAACATCATTATGCGCCGTACCGGGGGCATCCGGCGGCAGCTGATTTCAAGGTGTTTTATGGCGATCCGTATACACTGTTTGAAGATGACCTGAAGGCGGTATATAAATAAGCGGGGGTGGGGTCCCCATAAGGGGTACGTTAGAATACGTGTGTGGGTAGCGGAAATATCTGTATGATTCACGATATTTCAGTTGACCAAACCAATCGACATGCCCTTGACCTTTTACCCTACCGACCCGAAGCTTGCGATCTTTGAAAAAGTGCAACAATACCTGGAAGCGAACGGTTTTTTAGTGACCGCACGCGACCTGGCCCGCCCCTGGGGCGGTTTCTTTGTCATCGATGAAACGCAAGCGCAACAATTTGCACAGAAGTTCTTTCCGGGGATTCCCGCAGCCGATCTCCGCATCAGCGGCCGGCTGAGCCCGAAAATATTGATCGTGCAAGGCAGCCGGCGCTTGTCGTGGCAGTATCACCACCGCCGCGCGGAGATCTGGAAACTGGTAGCCGGTGAAGCGGGTATAGCCGTCAGCCCCAACGACGACGAAGGCATTGTACAGTCCATGATCGCGGGCGATGTGATCCGGTTGGATCGCGGGCAGCGCCACCGGCTGGTGGGGTTGGAGAACTGGGGCATGGTGGCCGAGATCTGGCAACATACCGATGCCCTGCATCCGTCTGACGAAGACGACATCGTGCGGGTGCAGGATGACTTTGGAAGGTCGGTCTTATGAACCTTAAAACATCTGTTTATGTCTATACGGAAGTTCCTGTGGGTGTACCTGCTGGTGGCAGCCGGGCTGGACACGGTCAGGGGGGTGGCCCAACCGGCCGAGCTTCCGCAAAAGAATATCATTTTTCACGCACTGCCCGAAAAGCTGGGGCTTTCACAGAGCTCCATCAACTGCATCTTACAGGATCGCGCGGGGTATCTATGGATCGGCACCTGGTCGGGTCTGATCCGCTACGACGGTTATACCACGACCGTCTTCCACTCCGACAATGCGCCTGACAAGATCCGGAGCAACAAGATCACCACGATCTATGAAGACCGAAAAGGGGCGATCTGGATCGGCACGCACCGGGGTGGATTGTTTCGCTATGATCACCGCACGGGTAAGTTTGCGCACTTTCAGCATCAACCCGGTAATCCGGCCAGCCTGAGCAACGACAATGTGTGGGCCCTGCAAGAGGATGACCGGGGACAGCTGTGGGTAGGGACGGAATACGGCCTGAATCTTTTGGATGAAGTCTCGGGCTCTTTTCGCGCGTTTGTGTTGGATGTGAATGATACCACCACGCTGAGTCAACCCTTTGTTACGGATATATTCCTCTCGTCTACCGGTGATCTGTGGGTAGGTACGGAGTACGGGCTCAACAAAATGATCCCACCCGGTGCGGGTGGCCGGAAGGACTATACGTTTGTACGTTACTTATACAATGCGGACCCGGCAGACGCCAGCCTGCATCATCATATATACCACATCGAAGAAACGCGCCACCAGGGGCGGCCGCCGGTAATCTGGTATAGTACTAAAAAAGGCATCAAGCGTGTCGATGGAAGCGGCACGTCGAATTATAGCGTCGATGGTAAATCGTCGGGCTACAATCTTTTTCGCACGTTTATGGTCGTAGACGGCGAGCGGCCTTATGTCCTGGCCGGATCGGAAATGGGACTGAACTTTTTTGATCCCGAGGCCGGCAGGTTCGTGCGTTTCCTGGGCGGTGATGACCGCGAGGTGAACCTGAGCCACAACACGGTTACGTCACTCTTCCTGGACCGTGGTGGTGTCTTATGGGTGGGTACGAAAAAGGGACTAAACAAGTACGACAGCTACGCCAAAAGTTTCGCGGCTTACAAAACCTCGGCATTTGATCCTACGCGGAGCATCCTTACCGGCTTGCGCAGCGCGCGTGCCGGTGGATATTGGATCTCGACGCTCGGCGGAGGCCTTTTTCGCTTCACCGACGGCAGGTTCCGCCGGTATACCATCCGGCATCGGGAGGCAAACGACTTCACTGATTTTATACAGGTGTTATTTACCGACTCGCGTGGCAACGTGTGGGTGAGTACCGCCGGCGACGGTGTCTATACTTTTTCGGAGGCGGCCGTCGGCAACAACACGCAGATCACACAGTTCAAACACTACGGCCTGCAGTCTGCGGCCCCGATCAGCGACGACTACGTCATGTCGTTTGCCGAAGACGTGCGGGGCAATGTATGGCTGGGGACGTGGAGCGGCGGCTTGAACATGATCACGCCCGAAGGGCGCGTGGTGCGTTACCAGGAGCCGCAGCTGGAGCGGGTGCCGATGGTGGTCATGCATGCGGATCACGCCGGTGCGCTGTGGGTGGGAAGCCGTGGCAATGGCCTCTACCGCGTGCGCCCCACAACACAGGGGCTGGATGTGCGCCATTATTATCGGGGCGACAGCCTGCACAGCGCACTGACGAATAATTTTGTCAATGCCATTTATGAAGACCACGCGGGCGGTCTGTGGATCGGAACGGAGGGTGGATTGAATTCCTTTGACCGCCGCACGGAAGCGTTCCGGTCACATCCGTTCGAAGCCGGGCCGAGCAATAACGTACTCGTCAGCATACTCGAAGACGATAGTGGTAAGCTGTGGCTGGCGCACTGGGATGGCCTGACCGTGATCGATCCCGGCAATGCACACTTTGTCAAGAGCTACGACAGCCACGACCGGATACAGGGCGGCTTTTTCTATAACCATGTTTGTTATAAAGATCCGCAGGGGTTGCTACTTTTCGGCGGCTCGGAGGGATTTAATATTATCGATCCCGCAGCGGCCGTGGCCAACCCGGTGGTGCCCAACGTGGTGATCAGCGACTTCCAGGTGTTTAACAAACCTGTGCCGGTGGGGGAGTCGTTTGGTGGGCGGGTGATCCTGGAAAAGCCGCTGGCGGAAACCGTCGAGGTGACGCTCAAACATTTCGAGAACTCGATCTCGTTTGAATTTACCGCGTTGACCTATGCGGCGCCCGAAAAAACACGGTATGCTTACAAGCTCGAAGGGTTCGATAAAGATTGGAATTATACACACGCCGGCCGCCGGTATGCCAACTATACCAACCTCAACCCCGGTCGCTACCGGTTTAAAGTAAAGGCCACTACCAGCGACGGGGTGTGGAGCGAAGCCGAAAGCGAGGCGTCGCTCGTGATTCTGCCGCCGTGGTGGAAAACGACGTGGGCGGCCGTGGGCTATGTACTGGCCAGTTTGCTGATCTTGCATTTCTTCCGCAAGCTGATCCTCATGCGTGCCAATTTCAGACACGATTTAAAAGTGGAGCGGCTGCAGCGGGAGAACCTGGAGAAGCTCAATCACGCCAAGCTGCAGTTCTTTACGAACATCTCGCACGAGTTTCGTACACCGCTTACGCTCATTCTCGGCCCCTTGCACAGCCTGCTGGACGCTGCGGGTGTGGGCAAGCCGGTACGCGACCAACTGCTGGTGGTGCAAAATAATGCGCAGCGCCTGCTACACCTGGTCAATCAGTTGCTGGATTTTCGAAAGGCCGAGTCGGGCAACCTGCCGCTGGCGGTACGCGAGGGCGACATGGTGCAGTTTGTGCAAGAGGTAAAACTGTCGTTTGAGGCGTTGGCTGCAGAATTGCAGCTGAGCCTGACGTTGCAGGCATCGGCGCCGGTGATCAACGTGTGGTTTGACCGCGATCATTTTGAGAAGATCCTTTTTAACCTGTTGTCGAATGCGCTCAAGCATACGCCGGCAGGTGGCAGGGTGGTGTTGCGTTTGCAAGAATCAGAGGATGCCGTACTGATCATCGTCGAAGACAGTGGAAAAGGCATACGCCGCGACCACGTCGAGCATATCTTCCAGAGCTTTTTCAGTTATGGTGAAGACCGCCACCAGGCGGGCACCGGCATAGGCCTGGCGTTGACCAAAAGCCTGGTGGACATGCACCAGGGTACTATTACCGTAGAGAGTGAAGAACACGCTTTTACACGGTTTACCGTCAGGCTTCGCAAGGGAAATGCGCACTTTAATGCAACGCAGCTTGCCGATGGTATACAGGAACCCGACACGGTTGTTTACACCCAGCCGCCCGTCCTGGTGACGGCACCGGTCCATCCAGAACCGTCGGAGCATCCGGAAGATGTACAAAAGCTATTGATCGTTGAAGACAATGCCGCGGTGCGTGCCTATGTACGTTCGATATTCCAGGCAGAATATAGTATCCGCGAAGCGGCCGACGGGCAGGAGGGCCTGGCCATTGCCCAGGAGGAGATTCCCGACATTATTATCAGCGACGTGATGATGCCCGTCATGGACGGAATAACCTTTTGCCGTACGCTGAAGACCACCGCCCGCACCGCGCATATACCTGTCATACTGCTCACGGCGCGTACATCGCTGCTTTTCAAGGTGGAGGGATTGGAGACCGGCGCCGACGATTATGTTACCAAGCCATTCCACCCACAGGTGCTGCTGTTGAAAGTACGTAATATGGTACGCCGGCGGGAGCAGCTGCATGCGGCTTTCCAGGATCGATCTGTGCTCCGCCTGTCGCCGAAGCAAGTGACACATACGTCGGCCGATGCACGGTTTATACAACAAATCCTGGAAAGTATCGAACGCAACATGGCCAATCCGGCGTATGGGGTAGAGGATCTGGGCCGTGACGTGGCGATGAGCCGCACACAGCTATACCGTAAGCTCAAGGCGGTGTCGGGGCAGTCGGCCAACGAATTTATCCGCACCATCCGGTTGAAGCGCGCGGCGCAACTGCTCAGCCAGGGTGAACTGACCATTGCACAGATCACCTACGAGGTGGGGTTTACCGACCTGCCGTACTTCCGCGAGTGTTTTAAGAAATTATTTGGCGTGACGCCGTCTGCATACGGTGTCAGCCGGCCGGGCGAAGAGACGGACCAGCCCGCACCGTCGCCGGCCGACAGTGGTGCGTAGCGTCCGAGTGATCCCCGTCAGATCAGCGCCTGCAGCTCTTTTACGGGCAGGGGTTTACTAAACAGCTGGATTACGTTCTTGTGGGCTTCGGCTTGCTCGATGTCGCGCGGGTCAAGCGTAGACGAGAGCATAATGATCTTGGTCATTTTCTTGACATCTTCGTTGAGCGACTCAAAGGCGTCGAGGAACTGAAAACCATCCATCAGCGGCATGCGCACGTCCAGCAAAATGACGAGGCTGTCGGGCAGGTTTGATTTCTGGTCGCGGATCCATTGCATGGCTTCGATGCCGTTCCCCGCCTGGGCAACATCCACCGCCCCGAGATCCTTTTTCAGTAATTGTTGTGTAACGAGCTGATCCACTTCATTGTCGTCAATGATGAGGAATTTATGATCGGTTTTCATACTGCGGGAATATTGATGATAAAGTTGCTGCCGGCCCGCGATTCGGACTCGACCCGTATACTGCCCTTCAACCGGGAGACCGTTTCCCTGGTAATATAAAGCCCCAGTCCCGATCCTTTTTGGTTGTTAGGGGTCACAAAGAACATATCGAAGATCTTTTCATGGAACTCCTTTCGAATGCCCTGGCCGTTGTCGGCAATCTCGATCACATGCATGCCATTTTTGCGATAGCTCTTGATTAAGATGTATTTCTCTTCCTTGGATCGATCGTGGTATTTAATGGCGTTGGAAATAATGTTGTTCATGACGATCTCCAGCCGCAGACCATCGCTCCAAAGGATCGGATCGGTTATTTCTTTGCGAATGATAATGTCATGCGCGCCTGGCATGTATTGATGCCGGGCAATGACTTGGTCGAACAGTGTGTCGAGGTTCACTTCCTTGCGGTGGATGATGGTGCGTTTGTTGCGCGAAAAGTCGATGATCTCGCGGATGAACTCGTCCTGTTTGCCCAGGGTGGTTTTCATTAGCGCGAGGTAGGACTTGATCTGGTTTACATCGTTTTCGACCATCGCAATCTCGATCAGGCCGCTCAGCGACGAGATCGGCGCCCGCAGGTCGTGGGAGGCACTATAAACGAACTTGTCCAGCTCGGTGTTGGTACGGCTGAGGTCCGCATTTTTTTCGCGCAGGCGTTGGATCATCACGAGGGCGTAGCCGCTCGCGCTGCCGATGATCAACAGCGTCATGATCACATTGGTGATGAACAACCAATAGTTTACGGTTCGTGCGGCGGCGCCTAGTACTCCCGTGAACTCACGCTCGCGAATGGTGAGACCGGTCGTAAACCCGGTGATCTTTACGACATATTGCGCTTTGTCCGCGGCGGTAAGCTGCCCGCGCAAGATCTTGTGATGTGCCTCTTCCGCCAGCCGGTACTCTTGCAAAATGATGTAGTCGGCTTCCTTCCATAATTGAATGGCGCGCTTCATGAACGAGATATTCCTGAAATTCTTAAAAAGCCAGATCAGTGCGTTGTGGTCGTCCGGATGATTGCGCCCCGCTGTAAACCCCGCGCGGACCACCGAGTCATCGGCGCCGGCGCTGAGGCCCACCCGCGCAATGCTGTCGCCGATGTTAACACGTAACTCTTTGCGGAAACAATTGAAATAAAGCGTGTCACGGGTGTCGAGGTATAATAGTAAGTTGCGGGACGCATCCTTTTGCCCTTTTGAGTATTGCGATTCGCCATTGATATAAGCACGCACGCCCGATGTGATCAGGATGGTGTAGTAGTTGATCACGATCAGAACGGCTGACGCGAAGAAAATGACTCCGATCAACACAAGGACGTTGCGCGGAGTGAAGGAAGAGATCTTTGGATTCATATCGCCCGTATGGCTTCAACGAACGTGACTTCAACGAAAATTGCCCGGTAGATTAAGGTAACGGAAAAATGTCGAATCGGCAAGTAAAACTCGCCGGCACTGAAGGCGACAATGTCGACCGGACAACGGGACAACTGCTGGGCCGGCCTGCAAGGGTCTGTTATACACTCGCTTCTGTGATTTTCCGTGTGCCGGAACGAATGTAAATTATAGTGTTACAGGTGCATCAAAGATCCGTCCAACGTGTTCGACCATGTTTGCGGTCATGCGGCCGTCGGGGTCGAGGTCCGGATTGAAGATCGCTACACTTATGCCTGCAATTTTATCCGTGGCAAACAGGCTTCGGATCAGCAACTCGACTTCATCATAGCGCAGGCCGCCGGGCAGGCGGTAGTCCACGGCGGGGTTGATGTCGTCGGCCAATACATCCATATCATAGTGAAGCCAGCAACCATCGATCCTCAGCGATTGCAGATGGTTTGCGAGCAACGCGCTTTGCAACGCGACGCCGTGTTGCCGCAGCGTTGCCAGGTCCATGCAGGTAATGGCGGTCGCGCGAATATCCTGCGAGCCGTAATGTTGTGTTTCTTCCCAGTCGCGTTGTCCGATATGTATAGCGTGCTGGTCCTGCACATAGGGTTTGAGGTTGTCGATGTTGGTGAGCAGGTCGGGTCCCCGGCCCGTGATCATGGCCATGTCCATGTCGGCCACTTCGCCCGTCGTGGATTTTTCGGGCTGATAGAAATCGGCATGAGCGTCGAGTGATACAATACCGTATGTACCGAGCCGTTTTAATCCCGACATAATACCCAGCAGGATGCTACAATCACCACCCAATACAATCGGGAAACGTCCGGGAACACAACGCTGCACAGCAGCGCCCAACGCGATCGAAAATTCTCGCAGGGGGCGTGGATTGAGACAATGCGTTTGCGGATCGCGCTGATCGCTATAACGATCGTTGAGCGTAGGGACGGATTCCACCGGGTGTTTTATTCCCAGCCGTCGGGCTAAACCGGCATGTAAGAATTGCGCGGCGAGCTGCTCGACACCCGAGGGGCGAAGCCCCAGGATAGACGGTGCCGCGAGAATTGTCCTGTCGTTGAGCGGTGACTTCATACCGGGAAACGTAAAAGGCCGTGCCTGGTGTTTCGTTCATAAACACCTACCTTTATAAAGCACAACTATGAATCAGAACATATTGGAAGTCTGGCTGCGGGGGCCGATCGACGGCATTCCGCCACATCTTCAACCGGTCGCGCACGCTTTGCTGCAAGCCCGCGAGGAGGTAGCGTCATGGATGGCCGACTTTCCGGACGATGCTTTGTGGCATCAGCCCGCCGCGGTGGCATCCGTGGGTTTTCACCTGCAGCACCTGAGCGGCGTGCTGAGCCGGCTTTTTACGTATGCACGGGGCGAAGAGCTTTCCGAGAAACAATTGGAAGCGCTGCAGGGAGAAGGCAGGCCGTTTGAAGGATGCACCGTCGCCCTGTTGCTTGAAAGATTCCGGAAGCAGGTAGATGCCTGCCTGGAACAGTTGCGCCAGACAGATGAAAGCACGCTGTTGGAAAGCCGTGGCGTGGGCCGTAAAAAAATACCGTCGACGGTACTGGGTTTGCTCGTACATGCGGCCGAGCATACGCAGCGTCATACCGGGCAGCTGTATGTCACCATGCGGGTTGTAAAAGATGCGCGTGAGGCGGGAAGGTTGTAACGGCTATGGTCGCACGGTGGCGGCGGCAGAGTCGCGTTTGCTCTCCGGGGCATTGATCTTCTTCATATTCTTCCGGATGTTCTGCTTGACGGACCGCGGCATATATTTCTTCCGGCCCGGTTGCGGGCAATCCCATTCTTCTACCGAAACACTGCTGATCGTGCGCACCGAGCTTTTGTTACCACCCTTGGCGTGGGTTTTGGTGTCTTCCGCTTTTGCGGAAAGCGTTTCGTCGGAATCCAGGAAGCGTTTGTGAATCACCGAACGTTTGACCTTGGCCGCCCTGGGCTCGGGGCAGGGAATCCTTCCCGATTGACAGGCAGTAAGCAGCAGAACGAGCCATAAGCATAGGAGCGTGCGCATATACCCGAAATGTTTAGGAGCGGCGTTAACGAAAAAGACCAAGGAAGATACAAAAGGAACGGCTCACTTCCAACATTCTATACCGTGAGTTGCTGTTCGCTGCGCATTTACATCGTAAATTGCCCTTTTGGGACTGTATAAATTCCTTTGGATGCAGAAGCTTTGGAAAGGTATAGGCTTCGTGCTGGTCGGCGTATCGGCCGTGCTGATCCTATATTGGAATGTTGCGTTGTACTACCGGCCGGCCGTTGCGGTGCATCCCGGGCAGGTGGAGTATGATGATCTGTTGCACGAGCTTCGGGGTTTAAAACAGGCCATGGACAATGGTGCGGCGGCCGACATGCAGCAGCTGTATCCGGAGGGATATATTTTTATGCACGCCCTGTATGGTCTGGCGTGGGCCGATGTCGCCGCCCGGGCCGATGTGGGTGGATCCCTGCGTCATGAAGCATTCCTGGAAATTGAAACCTCCGTAGCGCGTCTGGGCTCGAACACCGCGCGTGATATCTTTGACGAGTATCTGCCTTTGTCCTATGGTGCCTTCTACCAGGGATGGTATAATTATACGGTTGGTCGGAAATTGTTGCTGCAGGCGCCGTCGAAACGGCCGGCATCCGAGGTTGCGGCCTTCCAGGCACGGTGTCGGGATATTGCACAGGCCATCCGGTCAGACAAAACACCGTATCCAGCGTCGTATCGGTTTGGAGCCTGGCCAGCCGATGCGGTGGTGGGAGTAGCGTCGCTGGCGCTGCACGACAAACTTTTCAAACCACAATACCGTAACGTCATGGACGCATGGATCACGCGGGTACGCGCGCAGCTCGATACGTATGGGCTGATTCCGCACGAGGTTGATCCGGTAACGGGGGCGATACTAGAAGAGGCGCGAGGATCGTCGCAAAGTCTAATGCTTTCTTTTCTGCCAGAGGTCGATGCGGTCTTTGCCCGCGAGCAGTTTAAACGCTACCGCGCGCTTTTCGTTACGCATCGATTCGGTTTGCCTTGCATACGCGAGTATCCGGCGGGAACCATTGGCTTTGGCGACATCGACTCCGGCCCCGTGATCTTACAGGCAGGTGCAGCCGCGTCGCTGGCGGGCTTGCGCACCCTGGCGCTTTACGACGAGCAGCCGCTCTATGTCGGATTGCGAAACAGCATCGAAGCCTTTGGTGTACCCATGACGCACGGGGGGAAAAAACAATATCTGTTTGGACAGTTACCGATGGCAGATGCGTTCATTGCCTGGGGACATGCCGCGGCCGATCCTTCCGCAAGCGCGCCGGGCATATGGCAATTAAAATTTCATCTATACAGCGCGGGGCTGGTGTTGCTGGCGGGGGGAGCATGGTTGTATTTCCGGAAACGCCGCATGAAAAACATCACAATAGGCATGCTTTTTTAACTTTTGGGTGTTCATAACCCCATGCTTATGGTAGTTTACAGAGACGGTCTTCCGATCGACTATACAGACGCCGGTGCCGGCGATATTACCCTTTTCTTCGTGCACGGCGCGGCCATCGACAAGTTATACTGGCAAGAACAGATCAACCATTTTTCGGCGCATTACCGCGTCATCGCCATCGACCTGCCGGGACATGGGCAGTCGGGAAACGACCGTCAGGAATGGACCATCGAAGCATTTGCGGCCGATGTGAATGCGGTGATCCAGGAACTCAATCTCAGCAAGGTCATCCTGATCGGCCACTCGATGGGTTCCGATGTTATCCTGGAAGCTTCCGCCCTTAACCCTGCCGCGATATTAGGGCTGGTAGTGGTCGATGCGTTGAAGCATGCCGGTACGGAAATGCCGGAGGAGGTGATGCAACAGGTCAACAGCATCCACCAAAACCTGCAGGCCGACTTTGGTAACACTGTCGAGTCATACGCCAAACAAGGATTGTTGACCCACGATACCGATATCGGCATTGTCGACATGGTGACGAACGACTACCGGACGGCATACCCGCCAATGGTCATCGGTTCGCTCACGTCTATCTTCAGCTTTGCCGCACGCGAGCGAGAGCTGTTGGAGCAACTGCGGTGGAAATTGTACCTGATCAACGTTGACTACATCCCTACCGACGAAAGCCTGCTGAGCAAACATGCCAATGCCGGCTATGAGCTGTTCGTACTCCACGGCACCTGTCATTTTCCGATGCTGGAGCTGCCGGTAGAGCTTAATCAAGCGCTGGAGAAAGTGTTTTACAAGATTGTAAATCCTGAAAAGTTCGAAGGATTGTCGGTCGAACGGTTCCTGAATAGTTAGTCGGCAACGGACCGGTTGTCTTCCGGTCAGCGATCTGCACCGGTAGCGGGCGGTTATCAATACAGGACGATGGCGATCAATGCCGTCCAGGTAATCACTTCGATGATCAGCTCGTGGTTGTTGATGTTATTCTCGGTTTCCATGGCTTCAAACTTTCTTCTTATACCCCCGAGATAGCAAATGTATGCCTGCACCGAATGGGTGTTTTAGGCGTATTTGAGGCCACGCAGGGGCTTATTGGGGATATTTCTGTGTAAATGTATGGACAGGAGAAAAGCGTTGCGCTGAAGCGACTAAATCGCGTTGACGGAGACTACAGGATCAGGGAATGGGGGAAGAAGAGGAGGAGCAGTAGCGGAACAATGACGGGTAACGTGTTTAAATAGCGAAGGCAGCATAGTTGTCTATGCTGCCTTCAACTGAATTACTTGCTGCTTTTCTTAGCGGCTTTCTTCGCAGTTTTCTTAGCGGCCTTCTTAGGGGCAGCTTTCTTAGCGGCTTTCTTAGGAGCAGCTTTCTTCGCTACTTTCTTTGCTGTTTTTTTAGCTGATTTTGCCATAGCTATAAAATTTAATTTGTTTGAGCCGCTAAAATATAATGACAAATTATTATTTCCAATATATCGCTACAAAAACAACTCAATTCGCTTGCATAAACCGGCCCTAAGCATGTATTATTTGCGATCGATTATTCATATTTCAATGAGTCGACCGGATTTGTACGTGCTGTCTTCCAGGAATGGAACGCAACGGTAAGGAACGAGATGGCTATGGCAAACACGGTAACGACAACAAACAACCCATAGTCCGGCGGCATCTGATAGGCAAAGTTGCCCAGCCACTGCGTAACAACATACCAGGCTACCGGAATGATCAACACCGACGCCAGCAAGACGAGATACATCACATCTTTGTACAGCATGTAGATGATATGCGGTACCGATGCGCCGTGCACCTTGCGTATGCCGATCTCTTTCGTGCGTTGCGCCGCCGTAAATGCCGACAAGCCCAGCAGCCCGAGCAGGGAGATGAAAATACAGATGTAAGATAATGTGGATACTAGCTTGTACTGGATCTCGTCGGCGCGGTACTGTTCGTTGAAACGCTGGTCGAGAAAGAAGTATTCATAGGGGTGGATCGGATCGATCTGCGACCACTTTTGCCGGATATAGTCCATGGTTTCGGGCAGGTCTTCACCCCGTACACGCAGGTGCAAGAAGCCGCCGTTGTCGCGTCCGCGTGCTATCAAAAGCGGCTCTACGGCATTGTGAAGCGAGTTATAGTTAAAGTCTTTGACCACGCCGATCACCTGTTTGTCGTCCTTGTCATGGAAGAACTTGACCTTTTTACCCACGGCGTTGTTACCCCAGCCCATCAGTTTGGCGGCGGCTTCGTTCACCAGGAAGGAATGGTCTGCATCGGCCAGGCCGGGTTGAAAGTCGCGGCCATCGACCAACGTCAGTCCCATCGTCTTGAGGTAATCGTCGCCTACAAACATCAGCGTAAAGGCTTGTTGCTTCATGCCGCTTTCGCTTTCAGCCCACATAACGGGTTGTCCATTGACGTTCATACCCAATACATGGTAGGCCGTCGTGGCTTGCGTGATCGTCGGCCGTTGCAGAAATTCATGTTTGATGCCTTCGATCTGGTTTTGTACCAGCGTGTCGTTGATCGGCAGTACTACGATATTCTCTTTATTAAAGCCCAGTTCCCTGTTCCGTACGTAGCGGATCTGCCGTTGCATGAAGACTGTGCACACCACCACAAAGATGGAGATGCCGAATTGCGTTGTGATCAGCACTTTTCGGAGCACCAGGCTTGATTTGCGGTTTTTATACGCGCCTTTGAGCGCTTGCAAGGTGGGAATGGCGGGCAGGTAGAAGGCCGGATATAGCCCCGAGATGACGCCGATCAATACTGTTAGCCCTACCGTTCCGAACAGCAATACGGGGTTGTGCACAAAGTCGAGTGCAAGTTTTTTGCCGATCAGGTCGTTGAACGAGGTGGCATAAATGACCGTGGCGGCAATGCCCAGTGCCAGGATGGAAGCAATGACGGAAAGAAAAACAGACTCGCCCAGGAAAGAAGCCACCAGGGCAGGCTTGCCCGAGCCCAGCGTTTTCTTCATGGCGATCTCCGCGGCCCGGTTCACCGATTTGGCGGTAGACAGATTCATATAATTGACGCAGGCGAGCAGGATGATAAAGATGCCGATGCCGCTAAAGGCATAGAGATAGGCCATATTGCCTTGCGGTTCGTCGGCTTCCAGACCGGAATGAAAATGGATCTGGTCGAGACGCTCCAGGATCGGTTCATACTTACCGCCCACCTGGTCGCCAAAGGATTTGAAGTACTTATCGAAGATGGCGGGAAACTTACTATAAAATGTCTGCGGCTCGTAGTCCTCGGGCACGAGCACGTACAGATACACATCGGGATTCCAGAAGGCTTCCGACTTGATCTGGCCATTTTCACCGCGCACCCATTCGCGATCGGCAAGTTGGGAGAGCAATATATCAAAGGACAGGTGTGTATTAGAGGGCAGATCTTTGATCACGCCGGTTACCTTGTACGACGTGTTGTCGATCAGAAGTGTTTTGTCCAGGGCGGGTTCGTCGCCGAAATACCGTTTGGCGGTAGACTCCGTCAGCACGAGCGTGTTCAGATCGACCAGGCACGTCTTGGGATTGCCGGCCAGAAAGGTATGTGAAAACCCCTGGAAGTAGTTGGAGTCGGTGCGCACGATGTTCTCTTCGTAAAAGGCACGTTCCTCGCCGGCCCGTGGCTCATATTTCACCAGCGTGTGGTCCCAGCTGTTGGCCCGTACGGCGGCTTGCACTTCCGGTAATTCGTCTTGCAATACATTTCTCAGTTCGCGTGCCGAGCGCGCCACGCGAATGTCAATGCCAGTAGCACTGAGGTGGCCACCCACGCGATAGATGCGTTGGTGGTGTTCGTGGTATTGGTCGTAGGTCAGATCATTCTGTAAGATCAGCAGCAGTAGAATGCTGACTGCAATGCCCAGCGCAAGGCCGAGGATGTTGAGCGAAGCAAAGAATTTGTCTTTGAGAAAGACACGTGTGGAGAATCGCAGGTAATTTCTAAACATAGCGGTAAAGGGGTTTGATATCAAAAGGCGTCAAACCCCGTTCAAGCAGCGTGCCGGATGTATAAAGATGCGTTTTTTACGTCGTAATGCCGTTTTTCTGCGAATGCTTCGGCCGTATATTGATCATTTCCGAACACTTTCCGTGCGGAAGAACAAAGATCAGGAGTGTTGCACCACGCGTTTTTCGTACTCGTCGGCATAACGGCCGGCCTGTATCGGGTGGTGGATGGCTTCGGCATATACGTGGGTGAACGCTGCGCCGTAATACATCATCAATGCGGAGTAGAAGATAAATAATAATAAGAGTGCAATGGAGGCGGAGGCGCCGAAGAGTGTCTGCAGGTTGCTTTCCACCAGCAGTTTTCCGAGGATGATCTTGCCGATGCTGAACAATACGGCGGTCAGCAGTCCGCCGGTCAACGCCGCTTTCCATTTTACACGCGCTTCGGGTAAGATCTTAAACACGCCGGTAAACCAGGCGGTAACAACCAGCAGCGAAAAGAGGATGTTCATGAGCCGTATCCAGGCGGTGTTGACGTCGGGAAAATGTTCGCGGATCACCGCGACGGAGGCATCCAGCAAGAGGGCTGTCAGGAACAACAGTCCCAGGAAAAGCAGCATGCCGATGCCGATCATCCGTTCTTTGATACCGTATTGGATCCGCACCGAATGCTTGCGGCGAATGTACCACAGCTGGTGAATGGCCTTACGGATGACGCCCAGCAGGGTCGTGGCGACAAACAACAGGAAGACAAACCCACCCACGGTGATCCAGGCGCTTCCTTCCACCGACATAAAGTTGTGCACGATCTTTTCGATCTCCTCGGTGGCGTAGGGACCTACGGTCGTCTTCAACTTTTCAAACAGCTGTTTCCGGATCTGTTCCGATTTAAAGTAGACACTAAAGACGTTCACCAGGATGACGATGATCGGCGACAGCGAGAAGGTTGCAAAGAACGCGGTAGACGACGCCAGGATCAGTGGATCATTGCGCCGCAGCAGGATATAGGCCTTGCGCAGCGAAGTTATGAATGAACGGAGCGATGATGTACGGTTCTTCTCCACCGCAGCAAGATACTACATCCGGCGCATACACGGGCTTTTTTCTACAGCGACTTGACGAGTTTGAAAGGGAAAAGCAGGATCGCGCCGATGAGCTTAAAGACCAGGTCGATGCTCAGGCCGACGATCTTGAACGGCAGCAGCAACAACCATACGATGGGAAACAAAATGATCATGACCAGGGCCAGCGGCCAGCACAGTACAAAGAGGATGCACCATAAGATGATAGCGATGAGTGTTTTCACGGCAGTAGGCGTTTGCAGACGGTAAAACAAAATTATGGCCAGACTTAAAAACGCCTTTCGGAGTCTTTCAGCCACGTTACACGCGGGACGTATATCCGAAAATGTACAGCGTGCTGAACGGTTCTGATCAAACCGCGGGCATGACGATCGACCCATTCGCCGGGGTCGAGTGGCCGTGTTGACGGGTTGAATAAAGTTTGGCGGCGGTGTCTGGTGGGGTCGGAAATTTCGTTGCGATGTATTATCTTTTCTATGGACGGCGAATTCGAGCGAAATTGTTGCGGTGTGCGCCGTGTGCCGCTGTTTTATATGTTACGGGCGGTAAAGAAAAGTGTTGTTTTCCGGCGGTGCCAACAGCGGGTGGTGCCGGCTGTGCACGGCCAGTACGTTGTTTACGGTTGGCACTTCCGGTACGTGTTGCAGAGCGTCATTTTTCGCCGCAACGGGCGTTTCTGAGTTCTTGCCCTTGTAAGGTTTTACATAGTTGCGCAGCATTTAGTTGGCTGCAGTTGACAAACTTCGCACCTCATGATCCCTGTTCAGAGCAGGGTTGATATCATATGAAAGAAATCTGTGTCGTAGTTCGTTGCTTTCTCCTCTTCGTTGTATTGTCATTTGCCATCACCCCGTCGGGAATGGCACAGGATGCGACGAAGCTTGCCGAACGTGAGCAGCAGTTGGCCGGTGCCGTCAAAGGCAACAAACCGGCCGAGGCAGCCGAACATGCCTATGCTCTTGCTGCCCTTTACAAAGAGGCCGGCAAGCTGGATAAAGCCGCTACCTACCTGGGGCAAAGCCTGACCTATAGCAAGAAGGCATCGAACGTCGAAGGACAATACCGTGCCCACCACGAACTCGGACGTATATACAGCACGTTGAGGAGCTATAGCAAAGCCCTCGATAATTTCCAGAGCGCCGTCAAAGCCGCACATGCCCTGCAGAACAAAGCATTCGAAACGGAAGACCTGATACAATGCGCCATGACGCATGCGGCCCTGGACCGACCGAAGCGTTCCCTCGAGCCGCTCACCGAAGCGCTCGCCCTGGCGCTGGAGCAAAACGATGTCGATGCGCAGGCGAAATGTTATTCCCTGCTGGCGACCAATTATAAAGCCCTGGGCGACGAAAAGAAGGCGACAGAATACCTGGCGCATTACAATGCCATCATTCTTGGCCAAAAGAATGCCAGGGAGATCCGCGAGCTGACCCGCGAGGGGAAACAGAGCCAACAGCTCAACGCCCGCAAAATGCAGGAGCTGAAGCAGCAGATCGACCAGGTGGAGTCGGAAAAGAAACTGACGGAGTCCGAATTGCTGGAACAGCGCATGAAACTGCAGCAGACGGAAGACTCGCTGCGCATCGTGGAGGAGATCAGTGTGAAGCGGCAACTGGAGATCGATCTGTTAAATAAAGACAAGGAACTGGCGAGTGCCAAGATCCGCGAGCAAAACGCATTGATCGAGAAGGAAGCTTTGTTCCGCAGCTCGGTCATTGTCGGCATACTGCTGGTAGGCGTGCTGGCGCTGGTACTGATCGTGGGCTACCGCCGCAAGATCCGCGTCAACAAGCGGCTGCATCAGCAGAATGAAAACATCAAGAGCAGTATCAACTACGCCAAGCGGATCCAGGAGGCCATGCTTCCCCGCAAAGATCAGCAGAGCAAGATCGGCGACTCTTTTGTATTGTTTAAACCGCGCGATGTGGTCAGCGGCGACTTTTACTGGTTCTTTGACGTGCCCAACGGCCACGACGATCCCGCGCACAACGACATAGCATTTGCCGCGGTGGATTGTACCGGCCACGGCGTGCCGGGCGCCTTCATGTCGATGATCGGTATCAACGCCCTGAACGGCATCATCAACCGCGGGGTGGCGGAAACCAACGCCATACTCGACGCGCTGCACCGGGAGATCCGTACGGCCCTGCGCCAGGAGATAACAGGTAACAACGACGGCATGGACGCCGCGCTGTGTATCTACCGCCGGGAGAAAAAGATGCTGGAGTTCTCAGGCGCCAAGAATCCGTTGATCTATATTCAGAACAATACCCTGCACCAGGTAAAAGGTGACATTCACCCCATCGGCGGCAGCAAGACCAAGCCCACGTTGTCGTTTAAGAAACACGAGATACGGGTTGACGTGCCCACCACGGTATACCTTTTCTCCGACGGTTACCGCGACCAGTTTGGCGGCAAAGAGAATATGAAGTTTATGTCGAAGCGTTTCAGCAAGCTGTTGTTGGACATCCATACGTTACCCATGACCGAGCAGCTCGCCATTCTCGACAAGACCATGGAAGAGTGGAAAGACGGCCGCGTCCAGACGGATGATATCCTGGTCATGGGCATCCGGTTGGGCAGCGCATAGCGGAACATCGATACTACCCAAATGGGGTATACACCAGCGGACCGATGCCTGCTAACGGGGTGGCAACTGTAAAAAGAGGCCCTGTTGGTACAGCAGGAGTAGGAATTATCGTGGGGAGTTGTTTATATTTCGTTCCCTAGACCCTCTATACGTGAAGATCCACCTGACCCTGGTTCTGTGCTTTTTGTGCTTGCTGGTAATGGTGCGCGTGAACATGGCCTCGCCATACGACTCACTTCCTCCTGTGGATAATCAATCCCACGTCTTTACACCTTTTATGCAGGACTCGTCCCGGCAGCTGTCGCGCTTTCTGGAAAAGAGCCGCGCCGAAGCGCGCGAACAACAGACGTTACTGGACCGGCAGCGATACTTTACCGTACTGGCGGGCATCATTACATTGCTCATGGCGGTGCTCGCGGCGGTAAATTACCGGTCATTCAAGCGCGAGAAGAAGCTGAATCAAAACATCGCCGAGCAGAAAGAAGAGATCAGGATCCAGGCGGAAGAACTCGCGGTAAGCAATGCCATGCTCATCCGCCTCAACAATGAAATTGCCGAGCAGAAGGAAGAGATCACCCAGATCAATCAGCAACAAGAAGAGACGATCCAGCTGCGCACGGCCGAGCTGACGCAGGCCTATAAAGAGCTCGATACATTCTTTTATCGCGCGTCGCACGACTTTCGTCGGCCTGTGACCACCTTTCTGGGGTTGGTGCAGGTGGCGCGCATTACGGTACAAGATCCGCCCGTGCTGGAGTTGTTCGAGCGCGTGCAGCAGACGGCCCATCACCTCGACCGCATGCTGGTGAAGCTGCAATCCATCAGCGACGTAGGCCTGCAGCGGCTGCAGTTTACCGAGATCGACGTGCACGACCTGCTGCACGGCGTGTTCAAGACCTTTAAGGATGAGCTGACAAACGCGCAGATCGACTTTCGCGTAACGGTGGGGGTAACATCGTTTTATTCCTATCCATCGCTGGTAACGGTCATTCTGGGCAACCTCATTGAGAACAGCATCAATTTCCGCCGGCCCGACCGTCCGTATATCCACCTGCGCGTGTATCGGCAGGCGGACGACATCGTACTCGAAGTCGGTGACAACGGGCAAGGCATACATCCGCGCTATCACGAAGGCATATTCGATATGTACTTCCGCAGTAACGAGAACTCCAAGGGCAACGGCCTGGGATTATACATTGTCAAGAAAGCGGTGCAGAAGCTGCACGGTACGATCACGTTTACCAGTGTGCTCTACGAAGGCTCTGTCTTTTACGCAAAGCTTCCCGACCTGCCCCCCGCAGAAGAAGTCCAGGCCCGCTGATACGACCGATCGCTTTTTGTTATCTTTACCAGGCCATTGGCACAGAGATCATGAAATCATTCAAAAAATATTATACGATCGCCGCTCCGCCAGAAGATGTTTACCTGGCGTTAACCAACCCGCTCACGATCCATCTGTGGTCGGGAGAAGAAGCCGAAATGTCTACTGAGCCGGGGAGCGAGTTCTCCCTGTGGGAGGGAAGCATCGTCGGCAAGAACATCTCCTTCGAAGAAAATAAGATGATCGTACAACAATGGTACTTCGGCGACCAGGCAGAAGAATCGATCGTCACCATCAAGCTCCACACGGCCGGCAGCGGCACGTCCGTCGAATTGCGGCACATCAACATTCCCGACGCCGACTACGACGACATCGTCGACGGCTGGAACACGATCTACTTCGGCGCCTTACAGGAGTTCTACGAAGAATAGAAGAGTACAGAAGAGGGCCGGGCATCAGACGGCCTTTTTTATTATACACCGTGTTGCCCC
The DNA here is from genome assembly GCF_018598185.1 of Dawidia soli. GTDB lineage: Bacteria > Bacteroidota > Bacteroidia > Cytophagales > Cyclobacteriaceae > Ohtaekwangia > Ohtaekwangia soli. Next base: position 18,777 of record NZ_JAHESC010000052.1, on the reverse strand, counting down.
TTAATACCCCCATTTTTCGGATATTAGAATTGGAATTTTATTTCATGATTTTTGAAAATCTTAAAATATCGTAAACGTTTTAGTGCGATTTTTAGAATAAATCGACACCGTTGGCCCATAATGCGTTTTTTTATATGTCTCCTTTGCTTACCTTTAAATTTCACGTTCAGATTCTCACGACCCGATCATGGACTATTCTCTTCTCCCGGACGAAGCATTGGTGGGCCTCATGAAGCATGAGGATAAGGGGGCATTTCGTGTGGTATACGAGCGGTATTGGAAGGAGATCCTGCTGGTAGCCTATCGCAAGACGGGCAGCAAAGAGATCGCGGAAGAGCTCACTCAAAATCTGTTCCTGAACTTATGGGAGCGACGTGCCGCCGTCGATATCCAGCACGTGCGTGCGTGGCTTTTTACCGCCATCAAGTTCAGCATCATCAATCATTACAAGTCGCAGATCGTTCACGAAAAGTTTGTGACCTATGTGCAGCATACGGCGTCTGACCATGCGCACACGACGGAACAAACAACCATACACCATGACCTTTCACAGGCCATCGACAAAGGTATCGCTCTGCTGCCCGAAAAAACGCAGCAGGTGTTTAAGCTGAGTCGTTTTGAGAATCGTTCGATCAAGGAGATTGCCCGCGATCTGAACATTTCGGAAAAGGCTGTCGAATATCACATTACCCAGTCCCTGAAACGTATGCGTGTCCACCTGAAGGACTATTTGCTATACGGTTTTCTGCTGATCCATCTCCTATAACCCCCCAGACATATTGCGGTCGACCGTGCCTGCCGCCCGGCAATGATGACCGGCTCTTGTTAAAAAAATGTTAAAAATAATGTCTATCCATTTTAGGGATGATCGTATTCTATATTGACTTATTAACAGGCAAAACAAAAAGATCCGTTGCATGAGCAAAGAGGTGTTCCACAGTTTATTGAAGCGCTACCTGGAAGGACGCTGTACCGAAGAGGAGAAGAAGATCGTCGAGCAATGGTACAACGTGCTGGACCAGGAAGGGCTGCCTGCCTACCGGGAAAGCGAGTTCGGGGCGATCGACGATCGTCTATGGGCTACGCTCAGCAAAAAGCTGGACGATGCCACCGAATCACGCCCGGTAAGCTTTTTTCGGCGACGTAGTACACAGCTGGCCATTGCCGCCTCGCTCATCATGGGGTTGTTGGTCGCGGGTTATTTTGTCCGCACCGATCACACTACGCCCGAGGCTATTGCGCGCGAAGCCGGTGCGACGTTGCAGCTGCGGCAGAACATGACGGTGCTGCCGGTATCCCTGGCGTTAGAAGACGGCACGCGGGTAACATTACAACCGGGAGCCTCATTGCAATACCCTGCGCGGTTTGCCGCCAACAAGCGCGAGGTATTCCTGACGGGAGAGGCCTTTTTTGAAGTAAATAAAGACCGGGAGCGCCCGTTCATGGTATTCAGCCAGGACCTGATCACACAGGTGGTCGGGACGAGCTTTACCGTAAAGGCGCACGGCGCGGGGCATCCCAGTGAGGTAGCCGTCGTGACGGGTAAAGTCATGGTATCGCGCAACACCGAAGGGGCTCTGCTGCGGGGGCTGCTGACGGAAGAGCGCCAGGTATACCTCACACCCAACCAACGGGCTGTGCTGGACCTGGAAACGGAAGAGCTCACGGTATCGCTGGTGGCAGAGCCTGTACCGCTGGCGGCGGAAGATGCACCGGCTGAACGCATTGTTTTTGACTTTGTCGAAACCCCGCTGAAAACCGTACTCCATAATTTGGAGCGTGCGTATGGGATTGCGATCCAACCAGAAGACGCGAACCTGTATAACTGTGCGTTTACAGGTGACCTGGCCGGCGAAGACCTGCAGACGCGCCTGGAGTTTATCTGCAGTTCGGTGGGCGCTGGTTATACCATCGAAGGCACCACGATCCGGATCACCGGAAAGGGCTGCCCGGTAAACCCGTAGTATACATGAGAAGTACCTAACCTATAATTACTTAACCTAACCTAATCACATCCTATGCAACAACAATTCTACAGCATCCTTTAATAATAGCAAAACAAAAAAAGCTGACAATGTGGGGCATTGCCAGCTTAGAGAGCTATCCGTTTTGAGGGGGTAGCGTTTTGCCCGAAGTACCAATTTCAGAACAAAACATTTAAAGGTATGAAAAAAAAGCGACTTGCCGCCTATTTCCAGGCGGTATGGAAAGTCACTGTTATATCCACGCTGTCCGTTTTCCTGGCCCAACCGTTGTTCGCAGCTTCCTTCTTCCAGGAATTGACCGATAAGCATGTTTCCCTTTCCGTAGACCAGGAGGAAATCCGCAAAGTGCTGACGCTCATTCAGGAGCAGACCGGTATTAAATTCGTCTATAGCTCTACCGCGGTGCCGGTAGACCAAAAAGTGTCGGTACAGGTTGCCGATAAACCTGTATCCGATGTGTTGCACGACATACTGGCACCTCAGCAGATCCAGTATAAAATTATGGACGACCGCATCCTGTTGTTTAAAGGCCCGGAATCCGCCGTCGTACAAAATGCAAAACCCAATGCGGAGCGTTGGCTGGCCCAGACGGTTACCGGTCGCGTGACCGATGCCGACAACGTGGCGCTGCCGGGCGTAAGCATTATGGTAAAGGGCTCGACCAAGGGTACCACCACCGACAACAACGGGGTATACGCGCTGGCGGTGGGTGAAGATGATATCCTGGTATTTTCCTTCATCGGTTTTAAGACACAAGAACAACCGGTGCGCGGCCGTACACAGGTCAACGTCATGCTGGAGTCTGATGCTTCCGAGCTCGACGAGGTTGTCATTCAAGACGGTTACGGCGAGCGCCGCAAAGAGAGCTTTACCGGCGGGCCGATCACCGTCTCCGGCGAAGAGCTGCGGCGTGTAAACCCCATGAACCTGCTGCAAAGTATTCAGTCGTTCGACCCTTCGTTCCGCGTGCAGCAAGACAACTCGTTTGGTTCCGATCCGAACCGGCTGCCCGACATTCAGGTGCGCGGTGCTACCGGGTTGCCATCCAATGCCACGGCAACAGATCAGACCAATGGTCTCGTAAACCGGGCGGAGATGAACAATCCCAACCTGCCCACGTTTATTTTGAACGGCTTCCAGGTGAGCATTCAAACGATCTACGACCTGGATATGAACCGCATCGAGTCGATCACCTTGTTGAAAGATGCCGCCGCCGCCGCGATCTACGGATCCCGTGCTGCGAACGGCGTGGTGGTTATTACCTTGAAGAAGCCCGAAGAAGGAGCGCTGCAGGTAACGTTCAATTACGACATGCAGGTAACGGGACCGGACCTGTCGGTATACGACGTGCTTAACGCCAGGGATAAGCTGGAGTACGAACGGCTGGCGGGAGTCTATTCAAATACGTCGGGCCGCAGCACCTGGACACAGCTGGATCTCGACCGCTTATACAACCATCGCGCGCAAGCGATAGAGGAAGGGGTGGACTCCTACTGGTTGTCGGAGCCGATCCAGACGGAGATTGGTCACAAAGCTTCTGTTGCCATAGAGGGCGGTTCGAACTCGCTCACGTACCGGCTCACGGGGCGTTATCAAACGCTGGCCGGTGTTATGAAAGGCTCGAAACGCGATCGGTCGGGCTTGGAAGTATACCTGCAATACAACAAAGAGAAGTTCAATATCAGCAATAGTGTGCAGGTAAGCCAGGTGAGTGCGCACGAATCTCCATACGGCAGCTTTGAACAATACGTAAAGACAAATCCCTATTACCGCAAGTCCGACGAAAACGGAAACGTCATGCAGGTGCTGGATTTCTTTCAGGCACATAATATGAACGATTGGGTTGAGTATCTCAACCCCGTGTACGATGCGACGCTGCATAGCTTTAATAAGAACGTCTACACACAGATCATCAACCAGACGGGTTTTTACTGGCGCCTCACGCCCCGGTTAGAGCTGCGCGGCCAGTTGAACCTCGATAAAAAGCTGACGCAGGAGGATATGTTCAAGTCGCCTTTCCGGAACGAATATGCCAACTATGCCGGCGACGACCTGAAGAAACGCGGCGAGTATCAGTATAAAACAAACGACGAGATCACCTATGACGGCAACGTGGTGTTGAATTATAACAAGACCATTGACAAGCATACGATCTTCGCCAACCTGGGAGCGAACATTCGCGACTATACTTCTGATTTCACTGCCTTCCGGGCGATCGGCTTTGTAAACGACCGATTTGATCAGGTAGGGTTCGCTACACGTTACCGGGAAGACGACATGCCGGGCGGCTGGTACTCGCAAGAGCGGCTGCTGGGCTACTTCGCCAGCGCCAACTATTCGTACAAAGATCGTTACCTGGCCGACGTGTCGGTTCGGATGGACGGATCGTCTAAGTTTGGTAACGACAACAAGTTTGCACCCTTCTGGGCGGCAGGCCTGGGCTGGAACCTGCACAAGGAATCCTTCCTGCAAGGCAATCCTAATATTAATCAGTTAAAGCTGCGGGCCACGACGGGTGTAACGGGTGAGGTTTCGTTTGAATCTTACCTGGCCGAGACTACTTATAAATATTTCAATGACTGGTATTCCAGCGGTGTGGGCGCTGCATTTATGGGCTATGGTAATAACGATCTGCGCTGGCAGCGTACGCGCCAGTATGATCTGGGCCTCGAATCGATCTTTTTTAAGAACCGGTTGAGCTTTACGTTGCGTGGGTATTATAAGTTGACAGACGACCTCGTGGCCGACATCGTGGTGCCGCCGTCATTGGGCTTCACATCCTATAAGTCGAATCTCGGTAAGATGGAGAATAAAGGGTTTGAGCTTTACATGCGGGGTACCGTCTACCGCACCAACCACTGGAATGTCTCGCTGTGGGCCAATGCGTCGCGAAATGTCAATACGATCAAAAAGATATCAGAGTCGCTCAAGAAATACAACGAGCAGATAGATGATGAGCAGGGCGAAGATGACAATCAGACCACGCCGCTGTTGCGCTACTACGAAGGCGAGTCGCTGAATACCATCTATGCCGTTCGCTCGCTGGGTATCGACCCGGAGAATGGTAAAGAGATCTTTTTGAAGAAAGACGGAACGCTCACGTATGAATATAGTGTAAAGGACTTCGTGGCCGTAGGCGACAAAGCTCCGAAAGTAGACGGCTCGTTTGGTACGGATATCATGTACCGCAACTTTACGCTAAGCCTGAACTTCTACGGCAGGTTCGGTGGCGATCTGTATAATCAAACGCTGATCGACCGGGTGGAGAATGCGAACCCGTACGAAAACGTGGACGCGCGCGTATTTCAGGGGCGTTGGAAGCAGCCCGGAGATCACGCAGCGTTCAAGGATATCACCAACCTGGAGAAAACGCGTGCTTCGTCGCGCTTTGTGCAGCGCGAAAACACCGTCGAGCTACGCAGCGCCAACCTCTTTTACGAGGTGCCATCTGTCATGGCGCGTCGCTGGAAAATGCGTACGATGCGATTGGGTGTGACGGCCAATGACATTACCCGTTGGTCTACGATCAAGATGGAGCGCGGGATCGACTATCCATTTGCACGCTCGGTGACATTCTCTCTCTTTTCAACATTCTAAGCCTATGAAAAAGCATATATTCTGTTGGTTAATGGTGGCTTGTTTGATGGTATCCTGCTCGGATTACCTGGATGTGAAGCCCAAGTCACAGGTGGAGGAGGAGACGCTCTTCAGTACCCAGGAAGGATTTATGGAAGCATTGATCGGGGTATACCTAAGCTGTGTGACCAAAGAGCTCTATGGATACGAGTTGCTGGCCGGCACACCCGACGTGCTCGCGCAGGATTATTACGCTCCCGCCAATACAAGCGCAACCTGGGACAAGCAATACCTGCAGACCCGAACGTTTAACTATTCACACGAGTATTTTCGGGAGCGGCGCGATGATATCTGGGAGGGGCTGTATACGGCCATCGCGAACGCGAACATTATCCTGAAGCATATCGACGATAAAAAAGCGATCTTCCAAAACGAGGGCGATTATTATATCATCAAGGGAGAGGCATTGGCGTTACGGGCATACCTGCACTTTGATCTTTACCGGATGTTTGCACCATCGTACCTCAGCGACCCGGCGTCGCCGACGATCCCCTATGTAACCGCCTTTACGAATGCCGTTACGCCGCAGTCGACGGGGGCCGAGCTGGTAGAGAAGGTAATTGCCGACCTTCTGCAAGCCAAAGACCTGTTGGAGGCATGGGATCCCATCGTAAAAGATACCTATGTCGTCGGGTATCCGGATGATGCGAAGGAAACGGAAACAGCCAATCGTATGTTTCTGCAGAACCGCCGCCATCGGCTGAACTACTATGCGGTATGCGGTGCGTTGGCGCGTGTATACCTGTATAAGAACGACAAAGTGGCTGCGTTGACACATGCACGTTTGGTCATCGACGCGGGCAAGTTTCCGTGGACAGCAAAAGAAGATTTTAACGCCGATGCCACCGAAGACAGGGACCGCATTGCGTATAAAGAAGTATTGTTTGGCTGGGATATTGACAAGCGTGGTGGCGATCTGGATAATCACTTTAATGAAAGTATCACCTCCTTGTGTGCGTTGGTAGACGATGGTACGCTTATCTACGAGACCGGTAGCGTAGGTGCATCAGACTATCGGTATAAACAATGGTTGACCCAGGGCACCACCAGCGGCTTTACGGCGCTGTTCCTCCAAAAGTATAAGCGCGATGGTGACGGCAATCGCCACCCTCTCGTTGCGCCGATGCTGCGCCTGAGCGAAATGTATTACATCGCAGCGGAGTGCTCGTTCGATGCTGACCCGGAGACTGCCTGGAATTATTTCAACAAGGTGCGCTACAATCGGGGCATCGGTACGGAGATCCATGGGGAGACGTCCAGGGAAGTATTTTTGAGTGAGCTGGTAAAAGAATATCGCAAAGAATTCTTTGCCGAGGGACAGTTGTTCTACGCGTATAAGCGATTGAACCGCGACATTCTCGGTGCGCAGCAAATAGCGATTCCGGCTTCCGACAAGATCTTTGTGCTGCCCATGCCGGACGACGAGATTGCTTTTGGCCAACGTAACTAATTCAACCATTAACGTCTTTTCGTATGAAACAAACCATATTATTCCTGTTGGTGGCCAGTGCCTTGTTCTCCTGCGGTGAAGTGGAGATCGATCGGTACGGAACCTCCGACAACGTTTATTTCGATTTCGATGATGAGGAAACGAGTGACCGCGACAGTGTCGTTTTTTCGTTTGCCTATACACCGGAAAAAACTTCCGATACTCTATACCTGCCGGTGCGTATAGCGGGTTTGCGGGTAAGCCATGACCGTCGCTTCGGGATCAAGGTGTTGGAAGATTCCATTACCACGGCTACCTCGGGGCTGCATTACAAACCGCTGGAGGAGTTTTATACCATTTCAGCGGACTCGGGCACCCTGCAGGTGCCGATCGTGCTGTACAACCAGGATACGCTCCTGCAGGATAAAAGTGTTGCCCTGCACTTCATGCTGGTCCCTACGGAGGATTTCGGTACGGCATTGCCGCATGGTGTATATGCAAAGCTGGTTTTTTCAAGCCGGCTGGAGAAACCGGACTGGTGGACGGGTGTTGAATCGGTATTTATGGATTACTCGCGCGTAAAACATCAACTATACCTGGTTTCCATTGGCAACATCCCGTTGGTTATGGAAGGAGCTAACATTCCCTATAACCTGTTCATCATGGACAAGTTCCGCCGCTTTTTGATAGACCCTTTTACGTGGGTGCAATCCAATCCGGATTATCAGCTCGATACGGTCGTGGAGGACAAGGAATATGTTTTGTTCAGCAAGGCCAATCCTGCCACCCTCCGGTTTAAGATACGGTGGGATAATGACGCGCAGCGGCATTATTTCATTGATGAGAACAACAGCAAAGTGCTATTCAACTAAACGGCTTTTCTATGCGCAAAAGAATATATTTTTCCATTGTCGTCCTTCTTTTGGTGGCGGCTGCCTGCTATGAAGACCAGGGGAGCTACGATTATACGAATGTTGAGGTCCCCGTCGTGAAAGACCTCGTAGACTCGACTTTCGATGCCATCGTGGGCGACACGCTGGAGATCACGCCCACGGTCGTTCACAGCCTGGCGAACACCGATCAGCTGAGCTATAAGTGGCAATTCATGTTTCCGTACGAGCCATTCTTTCAATATTTCGAAGGACGGACGCTGAAGACACTGTTTTCGCTCGTACCCGGTACGTATTCTGCCACGCTGACGATTACAGATCATTCGAACAACCTGAAATATTACTACGACTTCAAGATCAGTGCCAAGACCGAGTTCAGTGCGGGAACTGTTGTGCTGACGGATGTGGGTGGCGAGTCACACCTGGCCTTTGTGAAGCCGGATGGTACGATCATGCCCAACTTATATGAGGGTTTGAATGGTGAGCCGCTGCCGGCGCAACCCAAACAGCTGCTTGCGCGAAACCTGGCGTTCCAGCCAACGAACATCATTGACTACTGGGTGATCAGCGGCGATCCTCAGAATGCCGGCGTGATTATCGACGCCAGCACGATGAAGAAAGCGTCCCTGGTGCGCGATAACTTTTTTGATCCCCCGGCATCGTTCACCGTCAACAACCTTCAGGCCGGGAACTTTTTTGGTATTACGACGGGTGTCATTGATCATAAGTTATATCGTGGTACTTCCAATACATTTTATGGGTTTCCTACGTACGGTAAATACGGGCTGGCAGCCGCGGGCGACTACGAGCTGGCCGATGACTATATCCTGGCCGGAGCGGAAACTCCTGGTCCGCAATATTATATAACATTCGATACCAAAAGGAAACGTATCGTGACGTTCGATATGGCAACCGTGTATAAGGATACTACTTATGATGTAATGCCTACCGGCCCCGGGTTCGATCCTAAGAATGTAGGCATCGACATGTTTGCCATGGAAAACCTGAATAGCTCGGTGAGTCTTGCCTTTGCGCGCGATGCGGCCGGTAAGATCTATGAATATAATTTCTCGCACGATCCCGCAACCATCCGTCCGAAGTATCGCCGGGAGTTTAAAGGTGCCGGTCTGGTGCGGGAGAATACGAAATTTGTCGGTACGATCTATGAGGATCTGTATTTCAACTCTGACGATAAGATCTATCGCTACAGTCACATCAATGAAGGCCTGGAGGCGCTGGATGCCGATTTTGGCGGCAAAACGGTAACCATGATCAAGTTGGATAAGATCAATGGAAAGGATGTCCTGGTGGCGGGCACGGAGGGTGCGTTGTATTACCTGGACATCGATACGGGTAAGAATGGAAATATCACGTACACGCTGGACGGACTGGACGGCGACGTGATCGATGTGGCTATACGGAAATAGTTTGTTTGCCTGGAAAGGACCAACGCTGTGCGATTGTACAGCGTTGGTTTATTTACCGCAGTGTAATCCGCCGGTTGTACAAATGATTTAAAAGGTAGGGAAAAACGATTGCTGGCTTAGGGAAGCCGGCCCGTTGGCAGACTACTGATCATGGCGCGGAGATCGCCCGAGGGGATCTCTGTTGTGGACATAATAGAAGTGAAGAAGATGAAAGTTTACAGACACATTACCCTTTTTATTTTTGTGATGGTGTTCGTGCTTCCGGTTGGCCGGATCGTCCGTGCACAAGGCACTGCCGGGATGGACGGAGTTTCCGTGATCGAAGATGAAGCTGTTTATGGCAGTCTCGAGCGCGGTGCGCGCCGGCTCGTGGACGAGGGCAAGACAACCGCATTCGTGACGCTGGCCGAAGAGCTCGGCCGTACACAGTGCGCGGTGACCCTGCCCAGGCCGCAGGCCAAAGCCCTGCCCGATACACGCATTTATGCGCAATGCCGCAAGGGTGTGCTAGTGGTGGGTACGTTGTACAAATGCTCCCACTGCCCCAACGACCACCTGCGTGCGGCGTCGGGATTTGTGATTGCCGAAGAAGGCATTGCCGTCACGAGCTATCACATCTTCCGCGGCGACGCGACAGATGAGAAGACCGACCTGACGGTGGTGGTGATGGATACCGAGGGCACGGTATACGCCGTGACGGAAGTGCTGGCCGCAAGCCTAGCCGACGATGTGGCCATCTTTAAGATCGACACGCGGGGCAACAAATTACCAGTGTTACCGCTTGGACCCGATGCCGCGCCCGGCGACGACGCCAACGTCATCGGTCACCCGCACAACATGTTTTACTCTTTTACCCAGGGCACCGTGTCGCGTTGGTACCGTCGCAATGGCGGCGAAAAGATGAGCGTGACGGCCGATTTTTCACAGGGTTCCAGCGGTGGACCCGTACTGGACGACAAAGGCAACGTCATCGGCATAGTATCCGCCACGCGGTCGTTGTACAACGGCGATAACCACGTGCAGATGGTCTCACGGGAAGCGATTCCCGTGCGGGCGCTCCGGGCGTTGATTACAAGGTAACCCCCGGCCAGGCCGGTGCCGGGGCGATAATTTATATAACCGGTTTTATGCTGTAACCTGACCGGGCGATATTCGTGCGGAAAGTGCTTACAGGATCCTTATTCAATACTGTAACCTTACTTAAAAACATGAAAAACAAATTCATTGTTGTTACGATGCTGGTGCTGCTGGGCGTGGGTGCCTATGCGCAAAGCCCCCGTGGCTACGTTATTACCGGCAAGATCGAAGGCCTGAAAGGCAACGTCATCATGCGCCATATGGAAGACGGCGTAAAAGACATCGCCGATACGATAAACGTTACCGACGGTACGTTTGTATTTCGCGGCCGTGTGCAAGAGCCGGCCGACATGACCATCATCTTCTCTCCGGAGGCCCGCTTTCAAAAAGTGTTCTACGTCCAGAACCTGGACCTGCAACTCGTGGGCAAGGCCGACGCACTGGACAAATTGGAAGTAAAAGGCTCGCCGGTGCAAGATGACTACGCGCAACTGGAAGCGCAGATCACCGCCTATCGTGCCAAGGTCATGGAACTCTACAACAAGGCAGACCAGGTGCGCAACGCGGGTGATACCGTACAGGCGGCTACGATCCAGAAAGAAGCCGATAATATGTACCGCGGCGAGATGAGCGTACGCAAGCAATTTGTGCTGGACCACCTGCGTAGCTTTGCGAGCTTGAATGAATTGATGAACTATGTAAGTTCGGAGAACCTGGACGAGGCGCAGGCCATTTTCGACAAACTGGATGCGCCGCTGAAGAAGACGGCCAAGGCCAAAGAGATCACCGATCGCATCGCCAACCTGCGCGCCACGCAAGTGGGCAACGGGTATATCGATTTCGTAATGAACGATGTGAACGGCAAACCGGTAAAGCTATCGTCCTACAAAGGCAAGTACGTACTGCTCGAGTTCTGGGCCAGCTGGTGCGGGCCGTGCCGTGCCGAGAACCCCAACCTGCGCGAACAATATAAAAAGTATAGTGCCAAGGGATTCAATATCCTGGGGGTATCGCTGGACAGCAAAGCCGAACCGTGGAAGAAAGCCATTGAAAAAGACGAGTTGCCGTGGGTGCACGTCAGTGATCTGAAGGGCTGGCAGAACCAGGCGGCGGTGCAGTACGGGGTCCGTGCCGTACCGGCAAACTTCCTGATCGGGCCGGATGGCAAGATTATTGCCAGAGACCTGCGGGCCGAAACCTTGAATGCAAAGCTGGAAGAGATCTTCCACTAAGAGAAAAAAACGGATACGGAGGGCGCTTGTGGCCCTCCGGTCATTTTTATACCTTACGTCTAACCTCAAACCATGAATCGTTACTCATTATCAACCTTTGTATTTGTTTGTATGCTGTGTGCATTGCCCGGCATCGGTTTACGAGCGCAACAGACTGTCCGGAAGAGTACGGCCGCAAAAAGCCTGGCCCAACTGCAACAGGAATTTGTAGATCTTCGCTTCGGCATGTTCATACACTACAACATCCCGACGTATGCCGATCAGGATTGGGCAGACCCCGATGCCTCGCCGGCGCTCTTCAATCCGTCCAGGCTGAACTGCGATTCGTGGGCCAAGGCTGCCAGGGCGGCTAACATGACGTACGGTTGCCTGACAACCAAGCATCACAGCGGCTTTGCCATTTGGAATACCAAAACGACACCGTACAACGTCATGAACAGTCCGTTGAAGCGCGATGTCGTAAAAGAATATGCGGATGCTTTCCGTGCCAACGGCCTGAAGGTTATGCTGTATTACTCCATTCTCGATACGCATCACAAGCTGCGTCCGGGCCACATCACCCGGGCGCACATTGACATGGTGAAAGCACAGCTCACCGAGCTACTGACTAACTACGGCGACATCACCGCCCTGATCATTGACGGTTGGGACGCCCCCTGGTCGCGCATTTCGTACGATGACATTCCGTTTGAAGAGATCTATACCCTCATCAAGACACTGCAGCCCAACTGCCTGGTGATGGATCTGAACGCAGCTAAATATCCAGCCGAAGCGTTGTATTACACCGACATCAAGTCGTACGAGCAGGGGGCAGGCCAGCACATTTCGAAGGAAGCCAACAAGCTGCCGGCGCTGTCATGCCTGCCGCTGCAGGCATCGTGGTTCTGGAAGAGCGGCTTTCCGACGGAAGCCATCAAAGACGTAAACGTGCTGGTGAAAGACAACCTGGTGCCGTTCAATCAGGCGCATTGCAACTTTATTCTGAACGTGGCGCCCAACCGCGACGGCCTGATCGACGACAATGCCCTGGCCGGTTTAAAGGAAATTGGCAAGTTGTGGAAGCACGAAGGCCCCCTGTCGCCGCTGCCGGCAAGCGATGCGCCGATCATTTCGCCTAACATTGCCAAAGGCCAGCCGGCCAATGCCAGCTGGAGCAACGACATGTGGATCATGGACTTTGCCAACGACGACGATTTCAGCACGGGTTGGACCTCGAACAGCACGGTGAAGGCGCCATGGTACGAAGTCGCGCTGGACAAGGACCGTTCTTTTAATATGGTGGTCATTGCCGAGCATCAGCCGAACATTCGTCAGTATAAACTGGAGTACGAGCTGAACGGCGTCTGGAAGACAATCTTTGCCGGAGAGAATGCCAATAAGATCAAGATTCACCGTTTTGATCGGGTCTGGGGCGGCAAAGTGCGCATTTTAGTGGAGCGTTTTAGCAGCGCACCGGTAATTATGGAGTTTGGCGTCTACGACGAGCGCAAGTAATCGGCATCCCGGACAATCACCACCACCATGCCATCGTTTTGTAACATGCTGAAAGGCTTCCTGGCAGGAGTCTGCCTGGGGGTCACCCTTAATGGATTTTCCCAGGATCATCCTGATGTGTATCATCGCAATGGTTTTACACTTATATTTGAAAGCGAAGACAGTACCTTGGATGTGAAGGTAAAAGATCGTATGATCGAGACCTTTTTCCAGGTGTATGCTGTGCTGACGGCGCAGTACAACCCCCTGGCGGAGCGCCAGGTTATTTTTCACGTAGACACGGCGTACACGGGCGTGGCCGAAGTAACCGGCAATGCCCACGTGCGGTTCAGCTCGCGCTGGCTGCACGCGTATCCCGAAGACATCGACGTGGTAACGCACGAGGTCATGCATGTCGCCCAGAGTTATCCGTGGGAACGGTGCCCGGGCTGGCTCACAGAAGGCATTGCCGACTATGCGCGTTATAAGTTCGGGGTTGACAACAGCGGCGCGGGGTGGTCCTTACCGCCTTACCGCATCGGCCAGCACTACCTGCAAGGGTACCGGGTGGCGGCGCGCTTCCTCGTGTGGATGGAAGAACGCATTCAGCCGGGCATTGTCTACATGCTGCACCGGAAGCTGCAGATGGGCATTTACCACGATGCCCTGTGGCAGGAGCAAACCGGCTATACGCTGGACGAGCTCTGGAACCGCTACACCGGCGAGCAGGCTGAAATGAGTGTTCAACGATAACCAATTTTTATATCATGATGAGATCTCTTTGTTTCGTGATCCTGGTGTGCCTGGGAAGTATGCAGCTACGGGCGCAGGAAGTAAGCGCGCCGATAGCCGATCCTGAAGAATGGGTAAATCCCCTGATTGGCACCGCGTCCAATCACGCGTTGTCTAACGGTAATACCTATCCGGCCATTGCCATGCCCTGGGGGATGAACTTCTGGATGCCACAGACGGGTAAGATGGGAGACGGATGGGCGTACACGTACGACGCTATTAAGATCAGAGGATTCAAGCAGACTCACCAGCCGTCGCCCTGGATGAATGACTACGGTCAGTTCTCCATCATGCCCGTAACCGGCAAGCGGGAGCTGAACGAAGATAAGCGCGCCAGCTGGTTTTCGCATAAGGCGGAAGTTGCCAAGCCGTATTACTATAGTGTGTACCTGGCAGACTATGACGTAACCACCGAGCTGACGCCCACCGAGCGGGCTTCGATCTTCCGCTTTACGTTCCCCGAAACCGATCAGGCCTACATTATTCTGGATGCCTTCGATAAAGGTTCGTATGTGAAGATTATTCCGAACGAACAAAAGATCATCGGTTACACCACCCGCAACAGCGGCGGTGTGCCCGACAACTTCAAAAACTATTTTGTGCTGAAGTTCGACAAGCCTTTTACGCTTGCCAAAGGCTGGGATAAATACAACGAAACCGACGCGCTCGAAGTAAAGGCAGAGCATGCCGGCGCCGTGGTAGGCTTTAAGACACGCCGCGGCGAGCAGGTGCACGTACGCGTGGCGTCTTCGTTCATCAGCGCAGAACAGGCCGAGCTGAACCTGAAAGAGCTCGGCAGCGACAGCTTTGAAACGGTGAAGCAAAAAGGCAAGGCCACCTGGAATAAAGAGCTGACGCGCATTGCCGTAACCGGTGGAAGCATCGATCAGCTGCGTGTGTTCTACTCCTGTCTGTACCGCTCACTGCTTTTTCCGCGCAAATTCTTTGAATTCGACGCACAAGGTAAGGTTGTACACTACAGCCCTTACAATGGCCAGGTATTGCCGGGCTATATGTTTACCGACACCGGTTTTTGGGATACCTTCCGCTCCATGTTCCCCTTCCTCAACCTGATGTATCCGTCTCTCAATGCACAGATGCAGGAAGGTTTGGCAAATGCATACAAAGAAGGAGGCTGGCTGCCCGAATGGGCAAGCCCCGGCTACCGCAACGTTATGGTGGGCAACAACTCTGCTTCTGTTGTAGCAGACGCGTACCTGAAGGGCGGACGTGGTTACGACATCAACACCCTGTATGAGGCCGTATTGAAAGATGCCAACAACGAAGGCCCGCTGACAGCCGTTGGCCGCGCCGGTGTAAAGTACTATAACGAGCTGGGCTATGTGCCATACGATGTTAACATCAACGAGAACGCTGCGCGCACGCTGGAGTATGCGTATGACGACTTTGCCATCTACCAGTTGGCAAAAGCCCTGAAACGGCCTCAGAAAGAGATCGACCTCTTCGCCAAGCGTTGCCAGAACTACCGCAACCTCTTCGACAAAGAGACCGGCTGGATGCGCGGTAAAAACAAGGACGGCAAGTTCCAGGCTCCGTTCAACCCGGTGAAATGGGGTGATGCCTTTACCGAAGGCAATAGCATGCACTACACCTGGTCGGTATTTCACGATATCCAGGGTCTCATCGACCTCATGGGCGGCAAAGAGAAGTTTAATGCCAGGCTCGACGAGGTGTTCGACATGGCTCCTACATTCGATGAAAGCTACTATCGCGCGGTGATCCACGAGATCCGCGAAATGCAGATCGCCAACATGGGCCAGTATGCACACGGCAACCAGCCCATCCAGCACATGATCTACCTGTACAACTTCTCAGGTGAGCCCTGGAAAGCGCAGTACTGGGTACGCGAGACCATGAACCGTATGTACCTGCCGACACCCGACGGCTACTGCGGTGACGAAGACAACGGTCAGACTTCGGCCTGGTACGTATTCTCGGCGATGGGCTTCTACCCGGTATGTCCGGCAACCGATCAGTATGTTGTAGGCGCTCCGTTGTTCAAGAAAACGATCGTGACGCTGGAGAACGGCAAGAAGATTACGCTGAACGCACCGAAGAACAGCGCCGAAAATCGTTACATCTCTTCCCTGCAGGTTGACGGCAAGCCCTACACCAAAAACTGGCTGAGCCACAAGGCCCTGCTGGAAGGTGCTACATTGGACTTTGACATGGTTGCCACGCCGCAGAAACAACGCAGCATCGCCAAAGAGGATGCTCCGTATTCATTTTCGATCGAGAATCCTACGACTCCGACCAAGAAAAAGAAATGATCGTTCAAAATTCATTCAAAAAACAAGTTCTGACAGCGCTATTAGCGCTGTCAGTGCTTTCGGCCATTGCACAGCAGGAAAAGCTGGTGCCGTATGTCAACCCCATGATCGGCACATACAAGATGGGGCACACGTATCCGGGTGCCACCGTGCCCTTTGGCATGGTGCAGCTTAGTCCCGATACGGACACTATACCGTACGAAGCCGAGGGCAAATACAATCCGCTGGTGTATAAATATTGTGCGGGGTACCAATACGATGACAAGACCATCGTGGGCTTTAGCCATACGCACTTCAGCGGCACCGGCCACTCCGACCTGGGCGACTTCCTGGTGATGCCCACCACGGGCCCGCTGCAGCTCAATCCCGGCACGGAAGAACATCCGGAGAAAGGCTACCGCTCCGCTTTCTCACACGAAGAGGAGCACGCCGAAGCAAACTACTACCGCGTAAAGCTGACAGAGCCCGGCGTCCTGGCCGAGCTGACCACCAGCACCCGCGTAGGCTTTCACCAGTATACATTTCCCAAGTCCGATCAGGCTCACATCATCCTGGACCTGATGCACGGCATCTATAACTACGCCGATAAGAATGTATGGACTTTCGTGCGCGTGGAGAACGACACGCTCATCACCGGCTATCGCCAGACAGCAGGCTGGGCGCGTACCCGTACCGTATACTTTGCCATGAGCTTCTCGAAGCCGTTCGCGCAGTACGGCGCGAAAGACTTTTCCAAACCCGATGTATACAAAGGTTTCTGGCGCAAGTTCGACCAGGAACATAACTTCCCCGACCTGGCCGGCGAGCAGCTGCGCATGTACTTTGACTTCAAAACCACCGAAGGCGAGAAGATCAAGATCAAGTTTGCCTTGTCACCCGTCAGCACCGCCGGCGCATTGGCCAACCTGCGGCAGGAAATTCCGCACTGGAACTTTGATAAAGCAAAAGCGGACGGCCAGCAACGGTGGGAGCAGGAGCTGCAAAAGATCCGCGTACAGGCAGCCACCCGTGGCGATCTGGTAAACTTCTACACGGCCCTGTATCACACATTCCTCGGCCCGACCGTATACAACGACGTCGACGGGCAATACCGCGGCTTGGACCAGAACAATCACACCGCGCAAGGCTTTACAAACTACACCACCTTCTCGCTGTGGGACACCTATCGTGCGTTGCACCCCTTCTTTAACATCATCCAGCCCAAGCGCAACGACGACATGGTAAAATCCATGCTCGCGCATTATGACCAAAGCGTTCACAAGATGCTGCCCGTCTGGTCGCACTATGCGAACGAGAACTGGTGTATGATCGGCTACCACAGCGTATCCGTGATATGCGACGCCATCATCAAAGGCAATTTCACGGGCGATGCCAACCGGGCGCTTGATGCCTGTGTGGCCACCGCCCGCTATCGCAAGTTTGACGGCATCAGTTATTATATCGACCTGGGCTATGTACCGGAAGACAAGAACTCATCCTCTGTATCTAAAACATTGGAGTATGCCTATGACGACTGGTGCATTGCGCAGGTGGCGAAGAAACTGAACCGCCAGGATGTATATGCCGAGTTTCAGAAGCGCTCGACGAACTGGCGCAATGTGTACGACGCCAGCACCGGCTATATGCGCCCGAAGCTGAGCAATGGCAGCTTCCGCAAAGAGTTTGATGTACTGAGCACCCACGGTCAGGGCTATATCGAGGGCAACGCCTGGAACTACAGCCTGTACGTACCGCACGAGCCCGAGCAGATGATTGCCAGCATGGGCGGCAAGAAACGCTTTGTGCAACACCTCGACTCACTGTTCACCATGCACCTGCCCGACGAATTCTTTGCCCACACCGAAGACATCACCCGCGAAGGCATCATCGGCAACTACGTACACGGCAACGAGCCGGCCCACCACGCCGCTTACCTGTACCACTGGACCGATCAACCCTGGAAAACACAGGAGCGCACCCGCATGATCCTGAAGAAACAATACCAGCCCGCCCCGGACGGTCTCGGCGGCAACGACGACTGCGGCCAGATGAGCGCCTGGTATATCTTCACAACACTGGGCTTCTACCCCGTAGCCCCCGCCTCGGATCAATATATAGTAGGCAGCCCGGCCATCCAGTCTGCCACGCTCACGCTGGAGAACGGAAAAACCTTCGCCATCGAGGCTAAAAACCAAAGCGATAAGAATGTATATGTGCAGAAGCTGGTGCTGAATGGAAAGACATTGGATCGTTTGTATCTCACGCACGCGGAGATTACTCAGGGTGGACAGCTTACGTTCTTTATGGGCGCCAGGCCTGTAAAGAAATAGCGGACTGACAAGTATTAAATAAAAAGGGCCGATTCGGCCCTTTTTTTGGTTGACAGTCTAACGACTGCTCGTGCTTTCAAACAAGCGCGCTAAATGCGTTGCTGGCGCAAGTCTTAGCGCGCAGCGCGGGACTTTTGCCTGCTACTGTTGCCAGTCTGCGACCATAGCCGTCTACTTAATGTAAGTGACTGATATATAATAAAATAGCCATGCAGCTCTGCATGGCAAAGTTTTAT
>NZ_JAHESC010000051.1 GCF_018598185.1 Dawidia soli | reverse complement strand
TTACGAGAATAATCAGTTGGACTTATTTAACGGCGGGTATTAAAATGCCCCGCGGCTTGCCGCGGGGATTTTTTACTATTTGTTCTCGCGGATCGCTTTCATGCCCTTCGTCCACCGGGCAAGCTCTCGCAGCAGTACCTCGGCCGATTTGGTCGTAGATTCCGTCGGTACAAACTTTTCGTCTTCGGAAATATATTGATTGAAGAAAGGAATGCTGACCATCTCCATCAGCGGCACCATGCGCAGTGTCGGCAGGTCCGCCTTCAGACCGTTGATCGCACGGGTGCCACCCGACAGGCCACCGTAGCTCACCAGGCCGGCCGGTTTATAGGCCCATTCGTGTGAGAGATACTCCAGGGCATTGCGCAGCGCCGCGGGATAATTGTAATTATACTCTGCCGTAACAAAAATGAACGCGTCGGCAGGATCTATCCGGGCGCTCCACTGTTTTGTGTGATCGTGTTGATATTGACGCAGGTAGGGGTGGGCGGGTTCGTTCATCAACGGCAGGTTGATCTCCGCCAGGTCAAGCACTTCCACATTGAAGTCGCCGTGTGCCCGTGCCAGGTCGGCGATCCACGAGGTAATGATCGGTCCCTTACGGCCGGGACGTACCGTTGAATTAATGATCTTTAAAGTATACATAAAAAATTAAGAAGAGATTAGAGGAAGAAAGCAGGTCATTACGCCTGCTTTCTGGAGATGAGATAGTCGACTGAATATTTACCGCTGCCCGTAACGCCCAGTACGATAAAGAAAAGCAGGTAGAGCATCGCCAATTCTTTTACGTTGATCGGGTCGGCGGCGTGCACCATAAAGAACGCCACCGCCATCACGACGATGAGCGGGATCACCGCCAGCCGTGTGGCAAAACCGATCAGCAGAAGCGTTGAGCAGAGTACTTCCGCAAAAACGGTTAGCACCAGCGACAGTGTCACGCCGAGACCGATGGGATCGACATACTGAATAGGCTCGCCCGAAAAGAGTTGCCCGAGCTTGGGAATACCGTGCGTAAACATCAGAAGCGCTACGCCTACACGTGCTACAAGTAATGCAGCATCCAGGTAAGAGGCATTGACGGTAGTTTTAAATACAGCTTTCATAATGGATAGGATTTAACAGGAGAGGTAAAATATTAGGCCGGCTTAGCCACCTGAATGTTTGCGACGAATTTAATGTCTTCGCCCAGCGCAAGGCCGCCGGTCTCTGTCAGGGCGCTATAGGTCAAGCCGAACTCCTTGCGGTTTACAATACCCTTCACTTCAAAGCCGTGGCGAATATTGCCCCAGGGATCTTTGGCAGTGCCACCATACTCGGCGTCCAGTGTGATGGACTTGGTAATGCCCTTCATCGTCAGGTCGCCGGTCAGCGTATATTGGTCGTCGCTTACTTTTTTGAAGCCGGTCGAGCGGAAGCTGATCGTAGGATACGTGGCCGTGTCGAAGAACTCCGGCGAGCGCAGGTGCTCATCGCGTTGTGCCTGGTGGGTGGAAATGCTGTCGGTATCGAGTGAGAATTCAATGGCGGCGTTTTCAAAATTGTCGCCTTGCGTAGTGGCCGAACCCTGGAACTTGGTGAACGAGCCGGTTACGGTAGAAATAACAAGGTGTTTTACCTTGAATTGCACTTCTGAGTGCAGGGGGTCAATGGCCCAAGTAGTTGCTGACATGTTAGAGAATGTTTAATGTTTTGATTATCTGACGCTTGTGGCTTTTTTAGTAGTTGCTGGCCAGCAGCCTTCAACGTCTTCTAACATCTAAACAATACCTAACACTGTTAGTTCATTTTATGGGATGAATATTTATAAAGATTTGATAAAACCTGAAACGGCATCGCGCAGGATAAGCTGTCCCAGGGGATCGGAATCCTGCTTGATCATCTGAATGGACACGATTCCGTGTAATATGGACCAATAGGTGTGGAATTTCAGGAAGGTGTCGGCGCCCGGATAGGGACCGCCGGCGATGGCCTGACCGATGCTGTCGGTCATGATCGCTGACAAATGCTGCAATTCCGGCGAATTTCGAACAGCCTCGCACGCGGGAATGCCCAAGCCGAACATCAGCTGGTAATACTCCTTTTGCTCGAATGCAAACTCCCAATAGGTCTGCGCCATGGCCTCCAGTTGCTGCCGCGCCTCGGGGTGGGCCGTTTTGGTTTCGTTCAGCCGCTCGGCCAGCATGGTAAAACCCTGACGGGTAAATTCGGCCAGAATAGCCTCCTTATTGGCAAAATGCGCATAAATAACGGGTATGCTGTATTCAATTGAATCCGCAATCCTGCGAATGGACAATGCCTGCCAGCCTTCCTCGCGCGCAATTTTCCAGGCGGCTTCCAGGATCAAGCCGCGCACTTCTTCTTTTTGTCGTTGACGGCGCTCGATAATACCCATAGTGGTGTTTAACAATGCTAACGGTGTTAACGTCGGGATTGTTCGTTTTCAGGTTATTTATTGTTCCGCAGGCTACCCGGCGTTATGCCGTATTTCTTTTTGAATGATCGCGTAAAATGCTGGGCATGCTCGTACCCGCAGTAGCTGGCAATTTCGTGAATGGGTTTCCCGGTGCTGTCCAGCAACAGCTGGCGCGCCTCCTCCATGCGCAGGTCGTGCAGGTAGCCGAACACCGTATTGCCAAACATTTCTTTAAAGCCTTTCTTGAGTTTGAAATCGTTCAGGCCCACCTCGCGGGCCAGTGTTTGTAACGAGTACGGTGCATCGCGGTGTTGCTCCAGCAGGTATTTGGCGTGGTAAAGCTTATCGTGGTCGCACCGCTTGAGGCTCGCGGTCTCGCGCACTGTACCTTCCTGCATGAATTGCTCGATCTGAAGCAGCAGCAGCTCGAGTACTTTGGCCTCCAGGTATAGGCGCTTAAAGACACCGGTGCGCTCGCACGTCCGGATATCGTGAATGAGACGCGTCATGGCAGGTGTGATCAGACGATTGTTGCGGCTCATCATGACAATGTTGCCGCGGTCCATCTGCTCCAGGAATTTTTCCAGCAATGTATAGGGCGCATGGGCCAGGCGTTTGAAGTAGGCCTCTGTAAAATGGACTTCGAATACCTCGTGCAGGACCTCCTGTCTACCCGTTTTCAGGTAGCCTTCAAACCCCGGCATGTAAAAGATATTATGTTGCTGCGGTTGGAAAACAAAGTCGTGGAGGTTATTGACCCTCGCCGAATGCGCCGTGCCCGCCAGCCCAAAGTGCATTTCAATCACCGGTGTGTCGCTTTCAAAATGCAGGGTAGTATTACCCTTCACCCGCGACTTCCCAAAGTTGAGGTGCACACCTTCAAACCATATTTCGCGCACGGAGGCAGCACCCAGTCCGGCATGATCGAAATCGATGGAATGATCTTCTATGCCGTCGGCGGCGTGAAAATTGTCGGGATAGGTCCGCTCATACACGGGCTCCCAATTACGGGTATCGGTCAATCGCATCCGCATAAATAATCCCTTTAAGGTCAGTTTAAATCCGTCTGAGGTAAGAAGCGCCTACCCATAAAAACAAATCTTTGCCAAAGCTAATCATTAATTCTTATGCCTAGAGTGCCGAAGTGGTTGGGAGATACAATGGATGCTGTTTTTAGCCATTACGTACACGCCGTTACGGTAGCCGAAACGGAGTATATACACCCCGACCTGCGCCGCGTCTGCTTTACGGGCGACTTCCAGCGCATCGATTTTAAAGTAACACAAGCCGTCGCCTTTCGCGTAACCGATACGCACTATCGCAATTATACACCCGTCACCTTCGACGCCGTCAAGGGTCAATGCAGTGTATACTTCTACCTGCATGCCGGTGGCCCCGGCAGCCGCTTCGCACGTCAGCTGCAGGTGGGCGACACCGTCAAGATGGTAGAACCGCGCGGCCGGTCGTTATACCGCACCGATAGCAAGTATCATTTCTTCTTTGGCGACGAGACCTCGCTGGGCCTGTTCAGCAGCCTCACGCACCAGGTACACGCCAACAACCAGGAGTACTTCGGCGTGCTGGAGCTGCGCGATACATGCACCGCCCTGCCCGAGCAAGCCGGCCTGATGCTCGACATCGTGCCGCGATCCGAAACCCCCGCGGCCAACGCCATTCACTACATCGATACACTCCACGAACGCGTCTGGCAGGTGTGGCATACCGCCGTCTTTTACCTGACGGGCAATGCACATTCCATCAGGGCCTTCCGCAAAGCGCTGTTGGGAAGAGGTGTTGCCGAAAAGAATATTGTTGTTCAGCCTTACTGGGCCGAAGGCAAGGAAGGGTTGTAGGAACGGGCAACTGCAGCGATGCCGTCCGGATACGAAGTAGGCGGCACACCAAAGGCCTTCTCAAATTTACCGCTGTCAAACAGATACTCCGCGTCGGATTGGTATAACATTTCGATCACCTCGCGAATGTTGCCGTCCATCAGGCCGCCCAGGCGCAGCATCCATTTTTTAAGCACCAGGTAATCGGGCTTGACGCCAAAGGCTTTTGCCGTGAGACCGATAAATTCCTTCCCGGTCAACGCGTGTCGATCCGTCGGCGCGTGCCACACCTGGTTGTACGCGTCGGGCGTGTTGCCCAGCAGGGCCGTGGCCTTGCCGGCGTCGGGTGTATACGTAAACGAATGGCGTACATCGTCGCGGGCGATCCATTGAGCGCTTTTCTTTTTAGCGTAGTTGTCGAACAACATCATCGTCAGGAAACTGAGCGGTGTAGCCGGGCCATAAAAATCGGCACCGCGCACAATCATCGCCTGCAGGTTGCCCCGGCGCACTTCACCCATCAGGTGTTCTTCAATCTTTGCGCGTACCTCGCCCTTCTTGCTGGTGGGGTTGACAGGGGTCTCTTCGGTCATCCAGCCTTCTACTTTGCCGTAAGGATATACATTGCTAAAAAATACAAGCCTGGCGCCGTGCCGCTTGCAAGCCTCGATCACGTGCGCCATCAGCGTAGGCCATTGCTCACGCCAGACCCTGGTGTTGTACGGCAACCCCGCGGTGAGATAAACGATGTCGGAACCGGCTACGGCCTGATCCGTTTGCGCGGCGTTCAGCAGATCGGCCGCCATGACTTCCGTCGCGGACGCAACCCGCTTGGGGTGACGGCTTACCAGCCTGATCTTGTCGGTGTACGCGGGGAGGGACTTCACCAGGTTGTTGGCAATGGTGCCGTTGGCACCCAGGATCGTTTGCATGATCGATATGACTTTCCCTCAGGGACGCACAGGCAACAAAAATTATTGCAGAAAATTAAAAACCCTTGTGATCAGAGAGTTAAGATTGCGCAACGGCCATTCCCGTGTTCGCGTCGCCGCCTGCTTTTCAGTTCCGGCCCAATGCCTTATACTTGCGGTCCCTCTGGCTGAACCCCCACCGTGTTGACGGTGAAACGGCCGGCATCTTAACACCTTGCGCAACATCCTATGATGCTTTTTCCGGACGAGAAGAAAGAAAAGAAGAGTGCTGAGCGCCCCACGCTACCGGCTGGTACGGTAGTCGATTATGAAATAGGCTTTTTATTTAACCTGGTTTCCGGCAAGTCAACCCGCTTCGACCTGGAACCCATGCTGATCTACCGCAAAAACGGAATACCCGAATACCGCCGCATTTCCATCAACACCGAACGCGGCCTGGCGTTGCTGCAACCCTTGAGCGACGAGTTTTACAAGGACGTGCTGCAGTTTTCCGACAACCAGCTGCTGGACTGGATGACGCGCACCGGCAATCGCTTTATACGCAATCACTCCGGCTCGTGGGCACACGTGTCGATCAAAGAACTGGTCAACCTGCGCAAGCACTATGTCGAGCTGCTGCAAAAAATGTGGCCCGCATTGCGTGCGTGGCCGCAAGTATATATGCTGCGGTCCTACGGACGTTTCAACCACAACAACGTAAAACCGGTCAAGCTGGCCGAAGCGCCCGCCAGGATCACCATGACGGCCGATAGTAAAGGCGCTGATATCGTACTGCGGCTGAAACTCTTCCTCGACGGCGAAGAGTCCGAGTTAAAAATTGCCGGCGGCTGCCTGCTGGAGAAAGACGGTACATTTTACCTGCCCCCCGATGCCGCTACGCTGGCCATCATCGACCAGTTCAAAAGCGGCCCGTTGGTATTTCCCCGGGAAGAGAAGCGCGATATCACGCGCCGCTACCTCGTGCCGTGGATGGAAAAGTACGAAGTGACGATCAGCGACAAGCTCAACATCGACATCGTACAACCCGAGCCGCAGCCGAGCGTGTTGCTGAGCGAGCTGAACGAAAGCAACCTCATGCTGCGCCCGCAGTTTGCCTATAACGAAGAGGTGATCGACTACAGCGACGCGCAAAGCCACGTCACCGAGGTCAACGGCGAAGTGAAGATCATCCAACGCGACACCACGCGCGAAAGGAAACTATACGAATACCTGCGCTCGCTGCACAGCGCGTTCTCCAACCAGCGCAACAATCAGTACTATTACCTGCCCTTTGCCGACGTGATGAAGAACGGCTGGTTCATCACCATGATGCGCAAGGTGCAGCAGGAGGGATATGCCGTGCACGGCCTGCACGAGCTCAAGAAGTTCCGGTATAACACGGCCAATCCGCAGTTCACCATCACGGCAAGCTCGGGCACCGATTGGTTTGACCTGAAAGTAAGGATCCGGTGGGGCGAGCTGGAAGTAACGCTCAAAGAGATCCGCCGTGCCATCCTCAACCGACAGGATACCATCATGCTCGAAGACGGCACGCTGGGCCATATACCGGCCGAGTGGGTGAGCCAGTACAGCCTGCTGCTGCGCACCGGTAGTGAAGACAACGGTACGCTGCGCATCAGCAAAATGCACTATACGCTGCTGGAAGATATACTCGACAAGATCGACGGCGCCACCGTGCAGCAGGATATCGAAGCCCGGAAACGGAAGTTGCTGGCATATGACGAGATCGAAAAGGTACCGCTCTCATCGCAGATCCAGGCCACGCTGCGTCCCTACCAGCAGTCGGGGTTCCATTGGCTACAGGCATTGGACGAGCTGGGCTGGGGCGGATGTTTGGCCGACGACATGGGTCTCGGAAAAACCCTGCAGACAATCTCCTTCCTGCAATATGTAAAAGAGAAATACCCCGGCTGCACGCAGCTGGTCGTCTGTCCTACGTCACTTATCTTCAACTGGGAGAATGAGATCTGTAAGTTCTGCCCGACGCTGAAATTTTATACCTACTACGGTCTGCAACGCGACTTTAAAGAAGAACACTTTAAGGAATATGACGTCGTGCTCGCCACCTATGGCGTGGTGCGCAATGACCTGGAGCATCTCACGGACTTCCTCTTTCAATATGTCATTCTTGACGAGAGCCAGGCTATCAAGAATCCCGATGCACGCGTAACGCGCGCCGTCGCGCAGCTGAATGCCGTGAACCGCGTTATCCTGAGCGGTACACCGATCCAGAACAATACATCGGATCTGTATGCCCAGTTCAACTTCCTGAACCCCGGCTTGTTGGGCTCGCGGGAATATTTCAACCGCGAGTTTGCAAACCCCATCGACAAGCAGGGTAACAAAGAGAAGACACAACATCTCAAGCGCCTCATCCATCCGTTCACGCTGCGCCGCACCAAGGAGCAGGTGGCAAAAGACCTGCCCGATAAAACCATTTCCGTGTTGTGGTGCGTCATGGAGGCGGAACAACGCAAGCTGTACAACGCTTACCGCGACAACTACCGCAATCTGCTGCTGAAAAAGATCGACGAAGAAGGATTGGAAAAATCCGGTATATATGTATTGGAAGGCTTGCTGCGCCTGCGCCAGATCTGCGACCACCCGTCGTTGATCAAGAACGCCGGCGACGATCTGAAAGCTTCTGTAAAAGTAGAAGAGCTCGTCCGCGAGGTGCAGGAGAACGCAGGCATTCGCAAGCTCCTGGTGTTCTCGCAATTCACGGAAATGCTGACCGTCATCAGTGAGGCGTTCGACGAGGCGGAGATCAGCCACTGCCGGCTCGACGGTAGCACATCCATGGCTAAACGCAAGTCCGAAGTAGAGCGCTTTACCGAAGACGAAAGTATAAAAGCGTTTCTGATCTCCCTGAAAGCCGGTGGCACGGGGCTGAACTTAACGGTGGCCGACTATGTATATCTCGTCGACCCGTGGTGGAACCCGGCGGCCGAGCAACAGGCCATCGACCGCGCGCACCGCATAGGCCAGACGCGCAAGGTATTCGCCTATAAAATGATCTGTAAAGACACGGTAGAAGAAAAGATCCTCCAGTTACAGGAGCGCAAGAAGATGCTCGCCGACGAGCTGATTCACGAAGATGCCGGTTTTGTCAAGAACCTGTCGCGCGACGACGTCGAGTTCCTCTTCGGCTAAGCGTTGTGGCAACCAGGATCACTTGCCGGAGTCCTGGTTCTGGGTGGTTTTTGCAAACGCGCGGATGTTGCCGGACAATGAGCGGTGATGCCTTCTTTCCTGGGGGCTCATTTGCAAGATCTCGGTCATCAGCTCACGCACCAGCTCCTGCAGCTTTTCACGTTGTCCCGTCTCGCGCAGAAAATGGCAGTAAGCAAGACGGTGATCGTAGTTGGTGAACGACCGGTTCAGGTCTGCGAAGATCACGCCGGCCGCCTCGGACTGACCCGTGTAGTGGTGCGACCACGCATACGCAATACGCGCCTGTGAGTTCTTGAACGTTTTTTCCGACTCCAGCAGCCGGCCCAGGGCCAGCACCTCGTCAAAAGCCTTGTGGAGGTAATAGGCCTCCATCAGCTTCATGCGCAGCGCCGGATCATCGGCCATAAAGGCGCCGCTCAGGCAGTCCTTATACAGGGCAATAGCCTCCGGGAGCCGCCCGACGGCGACATAGGCGTCGGCCAGCAGGGTTTTATTGGCGACGTTGTCGACGAATTGGACTTGTTTTTCCAGCTGCTCGATGCGGTAATTACTGTTTACCACCTCGTTCAGACCTTGTTGAAGACGCTGTATGTTATTCCGGTTGTAGAAATTATGCGCGAGGTAAAAGGCACAACCGATGCCGGGCACCAAAACAATAAGCCAATACCAATACTGGTCCGCGCGGTTACGGTAAGCGTGGTACAGGCAAATGGCCTGCAAAATGAGTAACGGGGTATAAAGTCCTACCATGCTGCAATATGGTATAAATTTGCGAGAAATTACGGCAGCTTTTCTTTCAACTCTTCGACGATGCCTGTCAGCAGCTCGTCCAGCTGGGCAATGCTGATCTGATGTTTTTCCGGATCGTGTTCGAGACTGCCTTTTTCCAATTCCTGTAAAATGGCCACCGCCGCCGGAATACACAGAAAACTTACCGGCGATTTCAGGCTGTGGGCTTTGTGGCGGAGCGACGGCAGGTCGTTTAGACGGGCGTAGTCTTTGATTTCCTGCACGTGCTGCGGTATGCCTTTCAGGAATTTACCCAACAGCTCCTGATAAACGGCCTGGTCGCCGTCGCTGAGACGGATCAGCTGATCCAGGCTATACCGCCCCTCGGTGGCCGGCGTCGTCACCATCGCCGCGGCGACCGCATCGCACCGCAGCTGCAGCAGGCGCAGGATCTTGCGCAGCAATACCGTGTCTTCAAACGGCTTGGCCAGGAAGTCGTTCATGCCGGCTTCCAGGCAAGCCTCCTCTTCCTCCTTCAGCGCATTGGCCGTGAGCGCGATAATGGGCAGATCGTTGCGCAGCGTCGTCCGGATATACCGCGTGGCCGTCAGCCCGTCCATTTCGGGCATCTGCATATCCATCAACACAATATCGTAGGGATAATTTTTGATCTTCTGGATCGCCATGTGACCGTTGTGAGCCGTATCGACCGTAGCCTTCCAGCTCTCCAGGAACATCTTGGCCAGAAAAGTATTGATCTCGACGTCGTCGACCACCAGCACGCGCTTGCCTGCCAACACCTCGTGGGAGTGAAGGGCGTCGTCGTGCCGCGCAATATCGCTCTCGCAGCCCACCTGCAGCGGTAGCACCACGGTAAACGTAGTGCCCCTGCCGTGTAGGCTCTTCACATCGATGGTACCGTGAAACTGATTGACCAACTGACTGCAGATCGCCAGGCCCAATCCCGTGCCGCCATACTTGCGCGTTACCGTGTTGTTCTCTTGCTCGAAGGAATTAAAGATACGCGAGGTGTCGTTCATGCCGATGCCCGTGTCGCTCACCGTAAACTGGACCACTTCCACATCCTCGTTCTTTTCAACGAGCGAGCAGGTGACCGACACATACCCCTTGTCGGTAAACTTCGTGGCGTTGCTCACCAGGTTGTTTAAGACCTGCCCGATGCGCACCGGGTCGGACAAGTGTACCGGACTGATGCGTGGATCGATGCTATACTTCAGCGCAATACCTTTTTCTTCCGCCTTTTGCTGAAAGCCTGCAATGGTCATCGTGACCAGTTGTTCCAGCTTCATACCGATCTTTTCAAAGCGCAGCTTTCCCGATTCGATCTTCGAGACGTCGAGTATATCGTTGATGATCACGAGCAGGTTCTGACCGGAAGAAACAATGGTTTGCAAATAATCGCGCTGGGTGTTGTCGAGCGAAGTCTTCATGAGCAGCTTGCTCAACCCGAGGATCGCATTCATCGGTGTGCGTATCTCGTGGCTCATGTTTGCCATGAACGTTTGCTTCGCGCGCAGGGCATGCTCGGCTTTCTTCTTGTCGGTAATGTCGCGCGAAACGCCAAAGGTTCCCAGGATCTCCTGCCGGTCGTTCAGCAGGGGCCACTTCGAGGTGGTGATCCAACGGCTCGAGCCGTCTTCAAAGGTTTCGCGTTCTTCGATGTTGATCAGCGGAATGCCCGTGGCAATGATCTGCTGCTCGTCAAAAAATGCCCGGTTGCTATGCTCCGCAGAAAAGAAATCAAAATCCGTCTTGCCCCACAGCTCTTCTTCATTGGTAGCACCCAGCCAGGTGGCCTGCTTTTGACTACACCGCAAGAACCGGCTGTTCCGGTCTTTAAAGTAGATCTGATCCGGTGTAGTCTTCAGCAGGATGTCAAAAAGCATATCGCCCGAAAAATATGCTTTACTATAATCCGCCGTGTCCATGTAGTCAGGGTAAGTCGTGAGGGTGCCGCAATTTTATCGCCATGCTCAAGATAAGGCTTTTCACCTTCTTTTATGCATCGGGATTCCCAAAAATGGAATGCCGCATAAATAGCACAGTCGGTCTATAGCTGTAGAAACCCGCTTGGACAACTAAAATACAACTTTTATCCGTTCTTTTTACACCGAACGATCACGGTGTATTTTCTCCGGAATTAACCATAAACATCGCTGTCGGCACAAAACGTTTGAACAAAGCGTCCTTCAACGTCTCGTCTATGGGCAGCGTACCGAGGGCTTTGGCCATGCACGACAGCCAGGCCACGGCATCGTCTTCGGTGATCACGTGGGGCATGTGGCGCGCGCGCAGTTGCGGATGTCCATGCTTTTCGCTATAGAGAGGTGGACCACCTAAAAACTGTGTGAGGAACAACCGCTGTTTTTCTTTGATCTCTTCTTTATCGGTCTTAAACAAATGCGCGATCTGCTCGTGTTCAAACACCAGGTCGTAAAACCGGTCTACCAGCATGCGTATATTCTCCTCGCCCAGCAGCTCAAAATAAGTCGTTTGCATGTGGCAATATCGGAAGATTAAGCTTCGAAAAACAAGACATTTATCAGGGGCGCTTCTGTGCGCTGCATGATGGAGATCATAGCCCCGGTAGAAAACGTTGCCGAGGTTTACGCCATCACGAGCAACGAAATTATGAAAGTTGAACAGATCTACACAGGATGCCTGGCACAAGGTGCCTACTACATCCGCTCAGGACAGGAAGCCGCCATTATTGATCCACTGCGCGAAGTAGCCCCTTACCTGGAACGTGCCAAAGCCGATGGCGTTACCATCCGGTATATATTCGAAACCCATTTCCACGCAGACTTCGTCTCCGGCCACATCGACCTCGCCGCCGCCACGGGCGCCACGATCGTATACGGGCCCGGTGCCGAGCCGAGGTTCGATGCCTACGTAGCGCACGATGGCGAAGTGCTGCGCCTCGGCGATGTTACCTTCCGCATACTGCACACCCCCGGTCATACACTCGAGAGCACAACGTTTCTGCTAAAAGACGAACGCGGAAAAGACTATGCCATCTTTAGCGGCGACACACTCTTTCTCGGCGATGTAGGTCGCCCCGACCTGGCACAACAGGCCGCGCGGATGACCCGCGAAGACCTGGCCGGACTGCTCTACGACTCACTGCGCGCGAAAATACTGCCGCTGCACGACGACATCCTGGTATATCCCGCGCATGGCGCCGGCTCGGCGTGTGGCAAAAATATGATCCAGGAAACCGTAGATACCCTCGGCAATCAGAAGCGCACCAACTATGCCCTTCGCGGCAACATGACACGCGAAGAATTCATTGCTGAAGTCACCGAAGGCCTGTTGCCGCCACCGGCCTATTTTCCCGAAAACGTACGTATGAATAAGGAAGGTTATGCCAGTATAGATCATGTATTGAAGCAAGGCGTGCGTGCCCTCGCGCCGGCTACCTTTGCCGCCCTGGTGCACGATCGCGGAGCGCTTGTACTCGACACACGCGATGCCCGCTCGTTTGCACACGGGTTTATACCCGGCGCCATAAACATCGGCCTCGACGGCAACTTCGCGCCGTGGGTGGGCACGCTGGTGCCGGGGGTGGGGCATCCGCTGCTGATCGTTGCGGACGAGGGCCGCGAAGCAGAAGTGGTTACGCGGTTAGCACGCGTGGGATATGACAATACGCTGGGGTATTTAGCCGGCGGCTTTAACGCCTGGCTCCGCGAAGGGTACGACACCGACGTCATCGCGAGCATCGCCGCGACAGACTTTGCACAACTTCACCAACGCGAACATGTCCATGTCGTCGATGTTCGCCGTGCCGAAGAGTATCGCACGCAACATGCGCAAGGGGCCGTCAACATCCCACTGGATTACCTCAATCAACACCTGTCAGAGATTCCGCGCACCGGTGCGGTGTACGTATACTGTGCGGGCGGGTATCGTTCCATGACCGCGCTGTCCATGCTCAAGGCACGCGGGTGGGACAACCTCATCGACGTCACCGGTGGTTTTAAGGCGTTGACCCTGACAGACGTGCCGTTTACAAAATATGCGTGCTCCTTGTCGCGCAAACGGTAGTGGTTTTTAGTATCTTGCCTGGCGTTCGAAAGCATAAACGTTCGCCATGCATTTTATGAAACGATACAGATTGTTTTTGGTCGCCGTTGTCAGTATGCTGATAAGCTCCTGCAGCGGACCGGGTGAGCAGGCGTTATCGCCCGCCGAGTTTGACGAGGCCATTCGCAACGATGCGGATGCCGTGGTGCTGGATGTCCGTACCCCGCGCGAATATGCGGGAGGCTTTATCGAACGGGCACAGAATCTGGATTTCAACAACAGCAATTTTAGCAGCGTGGCAGACGGGCTGGATAAGAACAAAACGTACTATGTATACTGCCTGGTAGGGGCCCGCAGTGCCGATGCGGCTACTTATATGCGTAGTCACGGCTTTACGTCGGTGTATGAACTGAAGGGCGGCATCACCGCCTGGCAGCAACATAATTTGCCCCTGGTGCAGGCCGGACAAGCCCGCCTGCGCACGGATGCCGTATCGATGGACGCCTACCGGGCCATCATCGCGTCAGACACCGCCGTGCTCATCGATTTTTATGCGCCGTGGTGCGGCCCCTGTAAAAGACTCGAGCCCATTCTGCACGAGTTCGGCCGCGAGCACAACGGCCGCCTGAAGATCGTGCGCCTCAACATCGACGAGAGCAAAGAGCTGGCCGGCGCACTGGGAATAACACAGATCCCCCTGTTGAAGCTCTTCAAGAACGGCGAAGAGAAGTGGTCCTATCTCGGGCTGCTCGACAAGGCAACACTGGAAGCCGGCACGGTTCAACATCTATAGCAAGCAACCATGGCAGAACTAAAAACGAAGAAAACGGAGAAGTCCGTCGAGGAATTCCTGAACGATGTGCCCGCCGAAGCCGTGCGCGACGATTGTTTTGCCCTGGTAAAATTAATGACGAAGGTGACCGGCGAAGCACCGCGCATGTGGGGTCCGGCCATTGTAGGCTTCGGCCAATACCACTACCGGTATGACAGCGGTCACGAAGGCGATATGTGCCTGGCGGGCTTCTCGCCGCGCAAGCAGAATATTACGCTCTATGTCACTCCCGGCACCGCCGCAGCCATGGAGAAGTTAGGTAAACACAAAGCAGGCAAAGGATGTATCTATATCAAACGCCTGCAAGATATCGACACCCGGATACTCACAACCCTCATCGAGCGATCGGTGGATAATATCCGGAAACAGTATCCGGCGTAATAAAAAGAGACTGGTACGCCGGTCTTTTTTTAAGAAGTGAAAATAGCCAGTCGTATCCCGAACGCTACAAACTGTGGCATTTTTCAACACCAAGCCGTTAATCGATCTTCATTTCCAGCCCGTTTTGCCAGTTTTTTGAAAATGGCACCATTGTTCCAGGGTGGGTAAATACGGCAACGGACTAAACCCACGCCGCGAACGACTATGAAGAGACAGCTTTTACTTTCTGTCGGCCTGTTGCTCGGAGCAGCGGCCACCCAGGCACAGACCCTGACCCCCAACGACCAGCCCACCCAACAATATCAATATCAGACAAGCGCCACGCCCGTAGACTTGCAGTACATGTCGTCGTGGGTAGAGGGAAATTACCGCGTGCAACAACTCGCCGCGCAGGAACCCGCCATCGCCCAACCCGATAGTACCAGGCGCCTTGCCGAGCGCGAGATCCCCAACAAACTGCGCAAAGTGTTACGCAAAGACGATCAGTATGCAGGTTGGAATAACGCCGGCGTGTACCGCGACAGTACCACCAACCTGTATGTGATCAGTATCGAAAACGAAAATCATTCTGTTACGTATAATATGAATGAAGACGGCAAGGCAGTGTTAGTCACACAGTCCTACCGGTAGACCCGACTTCGACGACCGCCCCTCGGGGCGACTATTCATATATATAAATAGTGAAAGGCTGTTCGCCGGTTGGCGGACGGCCTTTTTGTTTGCCACAAGCCCACGTTGCCGTATCACACGGCAAGTCGTACTTTTACACATCTGCCGGGTAAGGTGCCCGGCACATACGATGCGAAAAAGTCCACGGATGAACGATAACCAGCTTGCGCTCCGCACGGTCAACGTCTCACGGTACGTCGCGCCGCTGCGTGAAGGCGGATCGATGCCAGGCCTGGTAGAGGCAGACGACCAGTTTTTATACGTCCTGAAATTCCGCGGTGCCGGCCAGGGTGCCAAAGCACTCATTGCCGAGCTCATCGGCGGCGAGATCGCCCGCTTGCTCGGCTTCCGCGTACCGGAAATTGTCTTTGCCAACCTCGACAGCGCCTTCGGCCGCATCGAAGGCGACGAAGAAATACAAGACCTGCTGAAAGCCAGCACCGGCCTGAACCTGGCCATTCATTATTTGTCGGGCTCCATCACATTCGACCCGCTGGCTACACCGGTGGAGGCACGCCTGGCGTCGCAGATCGTGTGGCTCGACTGCCTGCTGATGAACGTCGACCGCACCGTGCGCAACACCAATATGCTCTGGTGGCACAAAGAGCTCTGGCTGATCGACCACGGCGCCGCACTGTATTTTCACCACTCGTGGAACGACTGGCAGGAACCACGCCGCCCGTTCATTCGGGTCAAAGACCATGTACTCCTGCCCCAGGCAACATTGTTAGAGACGGTAGACGCCGAATTCCGGCAGAAGCTCACCGTCAGGCACATCCAGGCCATTGTGCAGACGATACCCGACGAGTGGCTGACAGACGATACCGTTTTTGCCACGCCCGAAGAGCAACGCCAGGCATACGCCCAATTCCTGGAGACCCGGCTGGCCAATTCATCATTCTTTGTAACAGAAGCACAGCATGCAAGAGAATCACTTATTTGAGTACGCCGTCATTCGCGTGGTACCCCGCGTGGAGCGTGAGGAATTCCTCAACGTCGGTGTGATCTTGTATTGCTCCGCCGAAAAGTTTTTGCAGGTACGCATCTCGCTCGACGAAGCGCGCCTGAAACTATTGTGTGCCCGGCTCGACATGGATGAGCTACGTCAATATGTGCACTCCTTCGAGCGCATCTGTCAGGGTGGCCCCGGTGCCGGGCCTATAGGCAAGCTGCCACCCGTCGAACGCTTCCGTTGGCTTACGGCGACACGCAGCACGATCGTGCAATGCTCGCGCGTACACCCGGGCCTGTCGCCCGACGCATGCCAGATGCTGGACCGGTTATATACCCAACTGGTGCTGCCGGAACACTAACCCCGAACCAATTCCTGTAGCGTCTGCGCGTTGAACGCCGCATAGCCGGCCTGATCGTTATCGAAATACAGATAGCAGTCGATACCCTTGTCGCGCCAGGCCAGCAGCCGCCTGGCCCATTGTTTCAACACCGTGCGGCGGTAGCTTCCTTGATACTTTTCTCCCGGACCGTGCAGTCGGATGTATACAAAGTCCGCTGTCACCTCCATCGGCGACAGATGCCCCGCCAATTCATAGATACAAAAGGCGCACCCGCGGGCACGAAGGGCATCATACACCTCCGGCGTATACCAGGTGGCGTTGCGGAATTCAAATGCCACACGCAACGACGCGGGCAGCAGCTTCAGAAAATCCTGCAGGCGCCCAAGGTTTAGCTTCCAGCCCGGGGGGAGTTGAAACAGCACCGGACCCAGTTTGCTGCCCAGCCCGCGCGCGTTGTGTAAAAACGCACGCAGCGGTTCGCGCGCATCCGAAAGTTTTTTCATGTGCGATATATACCGGCTGCCTTTCACCGCAAAGATGAAGTCCCGGGGCGTTGTCTCCTTCCACTTCTTGAACGTGGCCCGGTCGGGCAGGTGATAGAACGAATTGTTGAGCTCGACCGTATCGAAATATTCCTGGTAATAGTCGAACTGCTCGTCCGACTTGATATCCTCCGGATAAAAAGTGCCCGCCCAGTGTTTATAATGCCAGCCCGACGTACCGATATTGATCTTGCCCTTTCGCATGATTATTGAAACACCTCCTGCTCGTCTGTAAAATAGGTCTTACGTCCCCCCGTCGTGCTATGACGGATGGTAGCGCCGGTGGGACTTTCTTTTTTCTTCGCGTTGTGGATCGCCAGAAAATCCCGTAGCTCGCCGGTAATGGTCTTCGGATTGGCCTTGCGGATTTGTTTCTCCGCTTGTGTCAGCACTTTCTTAATCGACTTAGCCAGTGCCCTCACCTTTGTATCGGGGATCTTATTGCTAACGGATGTCGGCGCAATACGAGCATCCCAAAGGATTTCATCGGCATAAGCATTGCCGATGCCTCGGATCACTTTCTGGTCCAATAACAATGCTTTGATATTCGTTTTGCGTTGCAACAGCTCCTTCAACAAAGCGGTGTTCACATCCTTCGACAGTGCGTCCGGCGCCTCGCGCGCTACGGGATTCAGTGTAGGCGTAGCAGCACGTTGCCAATCCGTTAAGGCCAACCCGGTGTCGTCGGTGAAATGCAGCGACAGCACCGTGTGCTTATGGTCATTCGTTCCTTCAAACAAATATAGATTACCATGAAGCATCAGGTGCAAGGCCAGTATTTCGTCGCCAACAGAAATGTGAAGCTCCTTGCCATCGCGGTAAATTTGTTTAACACGTTTCCCCTTCAGCCTTTTGTTTAATGTGGCGACGGAGACGTTTAGCTTTTGCACCACCGGCACAGAGACTTTTTCTACGGTCTTACCCTTCAGAGCCTTGTTCAGGTTACCGCTGAAGACCTGGAGATCGGGTAGTTCGGGCATAAGGACTTAGTTGAGGTTGTACCATTCTTCCACCTGCGCGCTGATAGCATTCACCAACCCCTGCGGCGTATCCGTAATGCGCCAGCCGTTCCGGGTATATTTTAAAACGCCGACATGTTTCTTGTTTAACGTGACATCCAGTTGCTGGCACACACCGTCCACGCAGCTGGATATGACCGGGATGGCCACACCTTTATAATCCTTCTCCTTGTGTACAAAATGCAACGGCACCGGAACCGTCTTTTCCGGCTCGCGCTCCAGCTCGTCGATCAGCCCCCGCAGGATTTCAATAAGCTTGTTGCGCTGTGCCGTATCCGATGCGCTCCACGTGTCTTTGCTGGCCCGCTTATGCGCCAGCTTGAACTTGAGGCCCACCATGGACGTAGTATAGTCGTTGGCATTTAGTTTTTCGACATATTGATGGGAGAGTATAAACCAGTGGTACCCGGTGCCTATCGGTACCCCCGATCCTTCCGGCGCATGCCCCGCGCGACGCTTGATAACACTGTAGGTCAGCTCCCAGCGATCGGGCGTCACCTTCGTCTCGCGCCAAACGCCCTTGTCGTAATTCCACTTGTGGCTGCGGCCCACCTGCATACCGGTGTAATGCTGGCCATCAAATTCCTTAAAGGCATTGTACGACCGGCTGACATCTTTCTTCACAGCCTTCGCGGCCTTTACCGGCTTTGCAGCCCTGGCCACCTTCGCCGCCTTACGGGCGGGCTTCCGGGTAAGCGTTGTTGTTGCCATAACCATCAGAGTTTATGGACTACATCCTCCAAAACCCTGCCCGGCCCTCGACGGCGGCCCGTGTTGATAAAAATACACGCTGCAGTGCTGGAGAAGATAGCGCTCCGATTAAAGCGAGGTCAACAGAACCTCCGCCAACTCTTCAGCATTCAGCCTAACCGGGTTGTTCTTATTATCAGTAACGGCAACAATTCTCCCGACATCCCCAGGCGTCACCCCATAAGCACCCAACCGGGGTATCTGCATATCACTCGCCCACGACCCGATCGTAGCGAGAAGATGATCGATATAATAGTCGTCACTCCGCGAAGACTGATCTGTAAACAATTTCCCAGCCACCGCGTAACGAAACAAAGCCTCCTTGCCACCTTCACGCTTTAGCTTGCGCACAGTCACCCGGTTGGCCGCCGCCATCAGCGCGCTGCAAACCACACCGTGCGGAATCGCCACATACCCACCCACGGCCGAAGCAAATCCATGCACCACACCCAACCCAGCATTGGCCAGCGTTACGCCCGAAAGGTACGCCGCCAACGCCATACTGCTACGGGCGTCCATATCGTCGCCATGCCGGTACACTGCCGGCAGCGCGTGTACTACATGCCGGAGTCCTTCCAGCGCCCAGGCATCCGTCAGTGGCGTAGCCGTGGTGGAAAGATACGATTCCAGCAGCTGTGTAAAAGCATCCATACCACTGGCCGCAGTGGTTGACGGTGGGCAGGTCACAGCCAAGGCCGGATCGATCAATGCCACATCCGGCACAAAGTTATTGTGCCGTAGCGAGCGTTTATACCCCTGCTCGCCGACTTCCGACAGCACCGCATTCTTGGTGGCCTCGCTCCCGGTACCCGCCGTGGTCGGCACTGCGATGAACGGAATCTTCACACCCGGGTGCGACGCCGTACCAACACCTTCTAAATAATCTTTTACCGGCTCGTTCAACGGCAGCATCGCCGCGATAGCCTTGCCCGCATCCAGCACGCTGCCCCCGCCGACAGCGACGACCACCTGTATACCTTGCTCCGCATACCGGCGCACGGCGTCATCGATCATGGCCGGCGTGGGCTCGCCATCGATCCGGCAGTGCAGCACCCCGCGCCCCGGCACATCCAGCTGTTGCCATATAGACGAGCCCCACGGCGAGCGCTCAAATGCCTGCGCACCCGTCACCAGCAATACCTTGTTACCATACGCCTGCGTGATACCGGCAAGCATCGGGATCTTCCCGGCACCGAAGTGCAGCTGCGGCGTAGCGGCAAAACTAAAGGCCTTCATAGCGATTGATTATTTCGCCGTGGGAAAAAGCATGACGTGCTTAACACCCTCGCGGGGTTTTGCCATCCAGGGCGCAACGGTATCGCGCCAGGTCAGGTAATGTGCGGTGTCTTTGTGCGCAGCGGCAGCCTGCTCGCTGGCATAGGCTTCGTAAAAAACAAATTTGTTCTGATCCTGGGCGTCTTGTAAAATGTCGAACCGCAGGTTGCCCGGTTCGTGTATTGACTGCTCGTGGTTGAGACGTGTAGCTTCGATAAAATCGGTTAAAAACTCCGGCTTTACATGGACGTGTACGATGGTTGTTATCATCATAAGGAAAATAGAGATTATGTTCGGAAAAGACTGATCTCACCGGTCTTGTTGTTAAAGACCATCTGTTGTACTGTAATTTGCATGGCAACATCCTCGTCCTGGAGAATGTTCATGCAAGCATTGCTATTCTTGGGGATAGCTGTTCGCAGAAGCGTTAGGGCCCGATCATACCGGCCGCACGATGTAGCCTGTATAATATTGCCGGCAGTATCGGTACCGTTCTCTAACTTTTTGTAGTCATTGGTCACCGCAATAAAACGTTCGCCTGATTCCCTGATCGCCGCCCGCCGGGGCGTACGTTCGATCACCACACGCTCCTGCACACCAACCCCCGACAACAGCAGCAGGCAATCACTGGCGATCGGTGTCTGTTCCAGGATGGTACGGGCTTCGTTGTACGAGCCTGCAGAGGCCAGTACCTCGCGCAGCAGGAACGAGATGGGAAAGGCGATTTCCGGCTTGTCCCGGCTGAGCACTGCATTCAGCGTAAGCGAAAATTTCCCCGGCTTTATACCCGACAGGGCCCCGATAAACCCAGGCCACCCTACGGTCTTAAATAACGTTTTCCCATCCCGGCGAAAATCAAAGATCATCGAGTGGCGGCTCAACACGTTATTCTCGGTATGCCAGTCCAGGTTCCGGCAGTGAAACGTGGTCTCACCCGCATCCACGGCAAAGGCCGTGCAGCCGAAATAAAATTTCAGGATATCGTAATACAGGTTGGCTAATAGCACCTGGTCTTCGCTAAAGCGGGAGAAAGATGCAACGCATCCGATCTCCTCCAGGTAATGCGCTGGAAGAATGTTCTTTTTATACGCCGTCATTCCCTCCAGTAATTGCGGCTCGACACCATCAAAATCACGGAGGTAGCAGCGCAACAGCTCGTCCATATCGGTCATATATCCGGACAGGAACTGCCAACGTTCGCGGGGTGCGAGGTCCAGGTCAACGATGTGCTCGGGTATGGGTGTCGTTTCAACGGATGCCATAAGGCAAAGATAAACGTTCACCCCGATTTTTTGTTTTTACTTTTTTTCCGGAACGCCGCCGGCGTGATCTGAAATTCCTTTTTATATAACCGTATGAACGAGCTCTCGTTGTCAAACCCGCTGCGCACCGCCACCTCGGCAATCGGGTGCGCCGTGGAGCGTAGCAGCTGAGAAGCTCTTTTCAGGCGCATGTGCGTCAGGTATTGCCCGGGCGTGACTTCGTACACACTTTTGAAACACCGCAGGTAATGATACGACGAAAGGTTCGCGCTGTCCGCCAGTTGCGACAGGGAGATCTTTTCGTCCAGGTGCTTCTTCATAAAAGCCACGGACCGTTTCAGCTTTGCCACCAGGTCTTTTTTGGTCGTTTCCAACGATGCGTCTACCCGGTTCGGCGCCTGGTAGCGCGGCAGCTCGAACCACGGCTGCGTCGGACGATTGGCCGGGTAGCCGTGCTTCTCGCGAAACGCCTTACGTTCCGCCGTAAAGTCCCACCAGTTGCGGTGAACCGTCGGGTGCTGCGCATAGTGCACAATCAACCGGAATTGATCCTCCTGGCAAGGGTCGGCCCACGCCCCCAGGTGCCGCTCGAACTGGTCGGTGAGCTTCGCCCCATCCTTGCCCTTTACGTCGCGCAACGAATAATACCCCATGGAGATCATATCATGCGCAAAACGAATACCGATCGAGGGCAGGCTTTGAAACTCCGACAACGCATACAGCTCCATCGCCCGGATCTTCGAAACCCCCAGCAACCGCTGCAGCTCCGCCACCGGGTGATGGTGCATCTCCTTCACCTTAATGCCAAGTGCCCGCAGCTTTTTTTTCTCCGATGCACTAACATCTAATACAGGATTGGTATCATTCATCCTCCGCAAAAGTTAACAGGTACTGGTTGTTGTCCTCGATTGAAAATTCCGTTGCCCCATAGAACGTCTTTTCCAACGGCGTCACCACCGTCGCGATATCTTTGATCCGCTCATAGTATGCCCGGATCCCTTTCATCTTGATATAGAGCAGCAACGACCCCCCATTCTCGCGTCGTACAATGGGGAGCTGGCCGTCAATACTATGAAAAGTCTGAAACATAAACGTGACCGCGCCACAGGTCATCATCACAAACGTCAACCCACCCGCATGATCCGGCACCGTACCCGCAACTTCAAACCCCAGCTGCTTGTAGAATGCCACGGTAGCATCGATATCATAAACATAAATATTCGGAGACACGGATTCCATCATAAAATAAATGCTGAAATTGAAAGATACTTACTGCGCGCACCTCAAAAGTACACACCCCGCTCGATCTACAATGTGCCAAAATTGCTAAAGTATTGACGACAGGTCTTTCAGACTGCCGAGGCTACCATCGATCACGATAAAAAAAACGGCAGTGACCCTGCCACTGCCGTTTAATCCCCACGTCGGGAATATCATCGCTCTCTTCCTGTCTCCGGCTTGATCCTCCTGATATAAATATACCCTGCGATCAACACCACCACAGCGCCCACCCAGTTCCAGGGAAACGGATTCCTCCGGTCCAGCTCCGCCTCCTGGTACGCCAGCACCCGTTCCATCTGTTTTTCCGACGAGCTATACTGCGTGTGGTGATCGCGGATCAAGGGTATACTGTCTGCCGGTGGAAAGAATCGTCTCAACGCAGGTGCATCCGGGATTTCAAGCCCCGCCTTCTTTATTGGCTCGATAAGCGCCTGCTGTTTCGCCCGCATGCCATACGTATCCTGCGGGT
This sequence comes from Dawidia soli, assembly GCF_018598185.1. GTDB lineage: Bacteria > Bacteroidota > Bacteroidia > Cytophagales > Cyclobacteriaceae > Ohtaekwangia > Ohtaekwangia soli. Next base: position 32,847 of record NZ_JAHESC010000051.1, on the reverse strand, counting down.
CGTACTGCATGCCGATATAGTAAAATTTGTAGGCCTCCAGCATGGAATACTCGATCGCCAGGGCGTCGGCCAGCTCATTCAGGACATTCGCCAGGAGGAGGTCCGGTGTAGGCGTAAAGGGAATACGCTCGTGCAGCTGATACGTTGCTTCCCATAATTTGTTCATGTTATCCTGAAATTGCTGCGATGTGTCGGCCGAGGCTTGCGTTATCCCCAGCGCGAGTACGCGATGCTGTTCCAGCCAGTGAGGATCTTCGCGTAGGTGGAGCTTCGCCTCCAGTATCTTCAGGTGGAACCATTCGCTACCATAGTGTCCCTCCGGAAAGCGTTTATTCGTAAAACGCAATATGCGCAACGCCGAGTCGGGCATGTTGTTCAGCTCATAGAGGGTGCCCAGGTTCGCGAGGATGTTATACTCATGCGGATAGCGCTTAACAAGATCCCGGAGGATGACAAGTGATTCGTTATAACGCCCGAGCCGTGTCAGGTGAAAGGCTATATCCGAGCGCGTTTTGTAATCGTCGGCAGGTACTTCATGAAGGTGGTGAGAGGCAACAAAGTTCTCGGAAAATACCCGGTTGAACGCCCGGAAATAAGGTTCGTGTGTCCCGGGTTCAAAAAATTCGCCGGCGTCGCGCCCCGAAAGGTTTACGGCACCGTATTCATTCAAGCATGCCTGGGCTCCTTGCCAGGAGATCAGCAGGAAAAAGACTGTGAGCGGTTTGCGCATAGCTGTTAGGTTTAGGTGATCGTCCGCACCGGCTCCTGACGGTCAGGCAACGCTGTCGGCTGTCGACCCTGCCGGTGCCGATAGCATAATGCCTGGCAAAAATGGAAGTCACACGATATAGTAAAGATATTATCGCCGCGATAAAAAAAGAAACCCCGGCGGTAACCGGGGTTATGGCTGAACAATGGACCTCAGGCGGGCCACACAGAACGCATTTTGAGTGGAAAAACGAAAGGCGCGCTTAATATTTGCGCACGTAGACGGCAATATCCTTCAACATGATCTTCGTAAAGGCAAACGACAGCCCTTTGGCCACAAACGAACGACCCGGGTCCGGCAGGAAAAAAGAAGCCGTATTGGGCACGTTCAACCCCCAGGAACCCGACGCCTCCAGCTCACCCGGCAGGATCAATGCCACGTGGCCGACAGCCGATGCATTTTGATATACTGCCACCACCGCCTTGTTTTCATTCGCCGCTTGCTGGGCCTGCGACAACGTCTCTTGCAGGTAGGCCGGGCCGAGTGCCGTCCAGCTGCCGCTTTGTTTCAGAAAACCCGCCACCTCGCTCACCGTCATATAGCGACCGGCCTTCTGCGAAAAAAAGTCGTTTACTTTATATACCGTGTTCAACGTCTCGCCCTGCAGCTTGTTACAGTTCGTGGGCGTGCCGGTGTTATTGGGCGCGCAGCCTTTAAATACTTCCAACGAAGCAGCGAGATCTTTTTTCCAGTTGTGGTTCAGGCTTTGCGCCGATAGGGCAGTAGCCAGGGCAAGGGATAACGCGAGGGTCACAAACGCTTTCATACGGAGACTTTTGTTTGCATGTGTTTAAACCCCAAAGATATTGAGCGATCGGGCAGCCTGCGGGCCAATGTAGGGTTATCGAACGAATCGCAGCAAAATAGAAAGAAAAGCTGCGCTGCGATCCGTTTAGGCGCACAGCGCAGCAGTTGTGCGTGTACGGTTCACACTACTGGCGGGCCCGCGTGCCGCGCAGCACCTTGTAGCGCAGCCGCAAAAAGTCGCCATAGATACGTTTTACCGACTGCCCCCGCCAGCGCGGCATAACCCTTGGCCTGGGGCTCAGCGACAAAAGTCTTCCTTGGGAATATTCGTCCGGCGTGTTGTCAGCGCGTGTTTTTTCTTATTCGAAAATTCCTGCATGGTGGTACTGCCTACAGGCAGGTCGGTTTTGATCCTGGCTGCCGGCTCTTCAAAATACCGGGCAGAATCTTTCAGTGCCCGGATATCTTGTTTGATCCGCCCGTCCACCGATCCCAGCATGTGGCAAACGACATAAGGCATCACAGTGCGTTGTTTTTTTGTAAAGCGTTTGCGTGTTGTGAAAGCATGCCCGTAAACGTGCTGCCGCGTCAGCACCCCGGAGCAGGTTTATACGGCAAGTATAGCTATGGAATGCGTTGTCGAAACGACATCACCGGCGGAATACGATCAGGCCACGCGCGAAGGGCGTATAGATGGGAGGAAAGCAACAGGGGCAATCGGCCCTTGGCGTACATCAGTCAACAAATTGACAAGCTTCGTCCAATAATTCCTTGACAAACTTGATCTCAGCCAACAGCTGCTCCACCGACTTGGAAGGTTCCTCCTTGGCAAGCTCGTTGGCAGTCTCGCGCACCATGGCCAACTGGTACTTCAGCGCTTCGGTGTAGGTCACTGTTTCCATTATCGTGATGTTTTGAAGGTATGAATTTAAGGTTAAACTGGCGCTTTTCTACACAACACCCTCAATCTATTTTTTACCTCATTTTTCAGGTATATACTCATAACCACTTTTCCAGTAGCCACCGGTTCGTTTTATGAGATTTTCGAGGTTTTTGATAGATGTTACCGGGTTCCACCCAAAAGTTCAGCACACTAACCGGTACCATAGTGCACATAAAAGGCGTAAGGATTGGGGAAATATTAGTGGCCGTGAACATCCTGGCGTTTGACCGTTGGAGCGATCGGTCTTTGCTTCGCCGGCGAAAGTTACTATCTTCATGTTCGTAATCCTGGCCCAATCAATTTCCCCCCTGTTTTAACAAGTTGACTTCGTCGCGCCATTGTGCCTGACTTTTAATATACCTGCCATGAAGACGCTAAAAATTATTTTCGCTTGTGTTGGTGCGTGCGCCGTGCTGTACGTAGGTTTCAAAACCATTGCCTATCAACGCCGCGTATTGTGTTATCATGGTAAATGCGAATCCATCGAGCCCGGCATGACCCTCGACGAAGTCGCCACCCTCTACAACAAAAAGAGCTGCGAGCAATTCCTCGACGAGTGCCACATCCGCCTCTCCTCCCACGACGGCAAACGCACCATGTTCGTTGTCATGCCCGACGCCCTCTGGTCCACCAACACCCCCACCGTCGCCATCGCCCTCGAATCCATGACCGTCACCGCCGTCTCCTGCAGCCATTTATAATAAGCAGCGCTGTATACAGAATAGCAATAAGATACCTAGTTTCGAATATAGCTCATCGCGCCAACAACTGGTTCAAGTCTTAGCACCAAGCGGAGCGGATGTGCGTGACTTGGACCCAGCATGGCGGCAGTCTCCGACTGCCCTTGGAGCCATCTACCACGTACTACAATCACCAATCAACCAACAATGCCCTCCGACAGAACGTCCCTTCGCCAACCACCCCCGCCCAAGCCCCTTGCGTACTACTACCTACCGCTTCACCGCAATCAAAATCCCCGACGCCCAAGCCTGCTTCGTCACCACAAGATCCCCTCTCCCCTCCAGTTCCTCAACAAGCCGTGCAACTTTCAGATCATGCCCCTCCGGCCAGTTCGGCTGCGGCAGCATATCATCGATTATATAAAGCCCACCCGGCTTCACCATCGCCAGCACTTCATCCAGCAACAGATACTTCCCGTGCCAGGTATCGGCAAACACATAATCATACCGTTCTGCCAAATGCCTCATCACCCACTGCTCCCCATCCGTGGTCACGAGCTTTAACCGCGCATCGCCACCGAGGAACCGACCGGCAATCGCCAAAAGATTAGCATCGTGATCGATCGACACGAGCGTCGAATCGGCATCCATGCCGTCCAGTATCCACGACGTTGAAAGGCCGGTGCCCGTGCCCAGCTCCAGGAACGTACCGCCCGGCTTGGACGCCGCCAGCGTGCGCAGCAGCGAGCACGTCAGTATATCCGACGCCATGGTAAACCCCGAAGCCCTCGTGGCTTCGTCGATGGCAGCATACGCCGCCGGCTGAGATTGTCGTATTGTTTCGTTCATAAATAGATGATATATACACGCCGCGCTTCGCGTGTGCTAACGATCGCTTGCTATTTACAAAAGAGAAGCACATACCAAACATACGGTTTTTCACCATACGATATATATATAACGAATACTATAATTCAATATCAAATATAAATGGAATAACGATCATGTGTTTGTAAATTGAGCGATGATGACACCGCCACTACTCACCCTGCGGGCCGCCACGCACGACGACATCCCCACGCTCCGCACCTTCGAGCAAGGCGTGATCCTCGCCGAGCGCCCTTTCGACCCTACACTTGGCCCCGATCCGCTGCAATATTATGATCTGGAAGGAATGATCACCGCGACACACATCGCGTTAATGGTGGCCACGCTGGGCGACGAGATCGTCGGCAGCGGCTATGCCCGCATCGAGCAGGGGCTGCCCTTTGTAAACTACAAACAACACGCCTATGTCGGCTTCATGTACGTCGTGCCCCACCACCGCGGCAAAGGCATTGCCCGTGCCGTAGTGGACGCGCTCCGCACGTGGTCTGTAAAACAAGGCATCACCGAAATGCGGCTGGAGGTATACTATGACAATACCCCCGCCATACTATCCTACGAAAAAGCCGGCTTCAGCAAATTGCTCATAACGATGCGCAAGCCTATTTGATCTTATACAATTCGCTACCCGCCAGCAAAAAGGCACCCGATCCATACTCCTGGTAGTTGTCGATCGTCACCTTATCCGGCGAAGCACCGATAGGCTGCACCCATTGCAGTTTGCCCTCGGCTGTCACATAGTGGTTCAGACCGGCCCATGCCTTCTTTACCACCGGCAGATAATCCTTCGCGGGCAGCACATTATTATTGATGCCCCACGTCAGCGCATAACAAAAGAATGCCGATCCGCTCGTCTCGGGGTGAGGTACCTCTTCTTCATCCAACAGGCTCGGGCGCCACAACCCATCGACGGACTGGATCTTCTTCACCGCCGCCGCCATCTCGCGCAGCAGGTTGACGTAGTTGTTATAGCGTGGATCATCCTTCGGCAGGTATTGCAACACGCGCACCGTACCGGCCATCACCCAACCGTTGCCGCGCGCCCAGAAGGTCTTTCTACCCCGTGGTGTCTTCTTATCAAAGAAGCTCTTATCGCGATAAAAGAGATGCTCTTCCTGATCATAGAGAAAAGCATGAGAATCCCAGAACATCGTGTTTAAATAGTCGCGGTACTTGCGTTCACCCGTGACCGCCGCGAGTCGCGCCAGCACCGGCGGCGCCATAAACAACGCATCGCACCACCACCAATCCTCACGCCCCGGCCGGGGGTCGAGTATGAGCGAGTCGAACGTATGGCGGATGTCGGCGATCATGACCGGATCTTTCTTTTCGGCATAGATCGCCAGGTATGTTTGACCCTTGGCGTGATCGTCAGCATGGCGGAACCGTTGCGCCAGCTTCCAGTGGAACGACTCGGCCCACGCCGTGGCGGCATCCAGGTAATGTTTGTCGCCGGTGGTTTGATACGTGGCGATCACGCCGGTATAAAAGGCCGCACGTGCCCAGTCGTTTTCGTTCCGTGCATTAAAAGAGACCGGGTTGGCTAATTGCCAATCGCATACACGTTTCATAACATTGGTAATGAAGGGCTTGGTCATCACATCGGACGACTTCGGCTGCCCCAGCGCAACAACGGAAAGAAGCAACAGCGCGATACACGCGTAACCGGGAATAGATCTTTGCATAACCTAACCTACTCATTTTACACATGAAAAAGATACCGCTCATCAGAATAAATAGCGTAGCGTCCGCTTGTCACAGAACACCCCGGAAGTTGTCGTTTTTTACCCACCTGCATCCGGGAAAATTGTAATAGGTTTGTCACATCAACAGGAATCAACAACCTTAAACACAAAATACCATGACAACCGAAAGCAAAACCACTGCCGTCACCGTAGAAGCCGTCGTAAAAGCACCCGTAAGCAAAGTATGGACATACTGGAACGAGCCTGAACACATCACCCAATGGGCCTTCGCGTCCGACGACTGGCACGCGCCCCATTCGGAAAACGACCTGCGCAAAGACGGCACCTTCAAAACGACCATGGCCGCCAAAGACGGCAGCATGAGCTTCGACTTCGGTGGCGTATACACCGCCGTAGAGACCAACAAGCTGATCGCCTATACCATGGGCGACGGCCGCACCGTAAAAGTGGAGTTCACCTCCGAAGGCAACAACACGCGTGTGGTCGAAACATTCGACGCGGAAACACAACACTCCGTCGACATGCAGCGCGCCGGTTGGCAGGCGATCCTCGACAACTTCGTGAAATATACCGAAGCGCAATAAGCATGATGCTTAAGCTCAAGACCCTGCGCATTTGCGAACACGGCCATCGCTATTATAAAAGCAGCGATTGCCCCACCTGTCCCACCTGTGCACAGGAAGCAAAAGCGACAGCGGGATTCATGACAGCCTTGAGCGCCCCGGCACAACGTGCATTAACGGGAGCCGGCATAGAGACACTCCAGCAGCTCGCTGAAAAGAGTGAAGCCGACATCCTGGCGCTACACGGCATAGGCCCGGCCAGCTTGCCCGGGCTGCGGCAAGCGCTGGCCACCGCCGGACTGACCTTCGCAGCCAAAGCAACCGTCACAACAAAAAAGGTGCACCGCTAACCGGTGCACCTTTTCTATAGCATGGACTATGCAGAGTAGCCCCCTGGCTATTTGTTCTTTTCTTTCAGCTTGTTACCCTGGGCGTCGAACTTCACGATCTTTTTGTCGCTGCCTTGCATCAGCTCCACGGCATACATCGTCTTGCCGTCCTTTGTTTTACGATACGCTTTGCTCACGGTCCAGCCGGAGTAATCCTGACCTTGAATCTGATCGCGTACACGTTGCGGCAGGTCGCTGGTAGCGATCACCTCCTTGTCGGTGTACTCGTCTTTGTCTTTTTGCTTATCCTGTTGTGTGCTGCGGTATTGATCACTGCTTCTTGATGTTGAAGTGGTGTCCTGTGCATACGTCGCTACTGCACTCCCGAGCAGTAAGCAGAATCCAAACATTGCCTTTTTCATGACTGTCTTTTTTAGTTTCGTGTGGATAATGATTTTCCGGGATAAGAATCTTTAAATATTGTGCCGCTCACGAAGATCGCCCCACACGCGCAATTGAGGCAGTCCGTGGACAAAGCATTGTGGTATTTATCCTCACCCATCCCCAGATTGCATCAATCTCGCGCGTTACGATTGCTTGCGGCCCCGCTTGTTGGGATTATACGACGTGCGCTTCTGCAGCTTGCCGGTCTTCTTCTGCACGGTCAGTGCCGCGTTGGCGTCCTTCGCTTCACGCCGCCCCAGCTTCACCGCATCGGCTTTCTTATCAAAAACCTTCTCCACCTTTTCACTACGCTCTTTTTTTACCGCCCACTGGTCGCCGTGATACGGAATAACATAACGATCCTCACCATGCTCTTTCACATCGGTCGGGCGCGACTCCGGTGCATGACTTTCTGTATCCTTGCCGCGATTCGCGGCCCAATCCTTCGCACGACTCGTCGCCGTGGCAATTGCGATACCTTCCGGCATATCCGTTCCCGCGAGCAGCGCATTGGCGATCTCGACCGCTTTGTTGCGCACCGCCGCCGGTAAATTCTTCATCGACGGCGGATAGTTGGTTTTATTCCATGGCATATCCGTATTATTTAGTGTTGACATACACGGCCTAAAACTATGCCAACGCCCTATAAATAGCCGTCAATACAACGCCACAAACGCCTTCAACGCCGCCGACATCGGCACGTTCCGTCTGTAGATGAGAACAGTCGACAACGTATCCAACCCCCTCCCCAGCGAAAAGGTATTCAGCTTCCGCCGCGAATAGAACTGCGTCACCAGGTCTTCCGGTAACACGCTGATCCCCACACCCGCTTCCACAAAATTCACAATCCCCTCCATCGTATTCATGATCGTGCAGGTATACCGCCCGATACCCTTCGCATTCAACCACGCCTCCAGCCGCGCCCGGTAACTACAACCCTGATCGAATACGACCACCCGCACAGCCTTGGCCGCCAGCGCCGTTTTAATATCCGTATTCGCCGCCGTCACCAACACCAGCTTATCCTTTTTCACATGCCGCTGTTCCAGTTCGGGTATATCGATCGGAGCCGATACAAACGCGGCGTCCAGCTTGTAATGCAGCACATCCTGTATCAGATCACCCGGCAGGCCCGACTTGAATTCCAGCAGCACATCAGGATACTCTTCACCAAATTGATTGATCAGTGCCGGCACCTTCAACGCCAGCGTTGTCTCGATACAGCCGATCTTCAGCTCACCGATCACCTGCCCGGCGGAGTGGATCTCCCGGCGGGCCTCGTCCAGCAGATGATTGATCTGCTTGCTGTAATACAGCAGTTTCTCGCCCGCCGTGGTAAGGCTCACCTTGCGCGGGCTGCGCGTCAGGAGCTGTACGTCAAAGGCTTCCTCCAGGGCCTTGATGCGCGCCGTCACATTCGATTGCACCGTGTGCATCGCATCGGCCGCTTTCGTAAAGTTTCCGTGAAAGACGACGGCCTCGAACAGTTTCAGGTCATGGAAATTCATAGATCACAATTAGTGATAGTTATTATGAGTATTAATCGTTTCTAAAGATCAATCAAAGGTACTTGTTTTGGCCATGCAAAACACATTTACCTTATGAAACAACAACATCCTGTACACTGCCGCATGGCACAGGCCGAGGGCCTGGAGATCTTTTACCGCGAAGCGGGTCCTGCCGAAGCGCCTGTCGTGCTCTTGCTGCACGGCTTCCCGACGTCGTCATTCATGTTCCGGAACCTCATTCCGGTATTGAGCACGCAATACCGCGTCATTGCGCCCGACCTGCCGGGTTTTGGTTGTTCCGCCATGCCACCGCGCGAACAATACACGTACACATTCGACAACCTTGCCCACACCCTGCAAGCCTTTATCGACACGCTAGCGCTGAAACGGTTCGCGATCTATGTCTTTGATTACGGCGCGCCGGTAGGATACCGCCTGGCGATAGCAAACCCCGAAAAGATCACGGCCATCATATCGCAGAACGGTAACGCATACGAAGAGGGGCTTAGCCAGGCCTGGACCCCGATACAACGCTACTGGCAGGATCCTGCAAACACCAACCGCGAGGCCCTGCGGCAGTTCGTAACGCTCGAGCTAACCCGTTTCCAGTATGAAGAAGGCGTACCCGACAAGTCGCTGATCGCGCCGGAGACCTACACGCTCGACCAGTACTTCCTCGACCGTCCCGGCAACGCCGACATCCAGCTGGACCTCATGGGCGACTATAAAAACAACGTAGCCCGCTATCCGGAATTTCAGCAATACTTCCGCGACAAGAAGCCGCCCTTGCTCGCCACCTGGGGCGACAAGGACCCCTTTTTCCTGCCGGCCGGTGCCGACGCCTATAAACGCGATATTCCCAACGCCAGGGTACGCTTTTACGATACCGGTCACTTCGCGCTCGAAACACACCATACCGAGATCGCCCGGGAGATCCTGGACTTCCTGGAACAGGCCGTGAAGATGCCACGTACCCACTAGGGAAAGGCCCGGAGATCGCAGGCCCTGGACAATTTTTTGAATAAGACTGACGTTCTCGATCGGAACGCAAACAACCATTCGGCCGTTCTATAATAAAAAAAGGTAACGCTGTAACCGGAACAGTTACACGTCATTCCAACCCGTTCTGTACAAAACAGTACCAGGGATATAGGAACCGAAAGATACTATAGGGTTATTAAACCAAAATGGACAGAAGTACAACGCGGAGGTGCATTTGGCGCCATGTAACCCCGCGTTGTATGAACCGGAATAATCCTTGTTGATTAGTCCGGACCGAATGTTAAGTTTGCGCTGATTTTTACAAGTGTATAGTCATGAGCTTTAGATTTGAGACGGTCGCGCCCCGCGAATCGCTGGGTGCCGTCGTAAAAAACTTTTTTGTACTGGAATTCCACAACGACACACCGGCAACCGATTTTCTGTTGCCCGACGGTCTCCCCTCGTTCTTTTATATAGAGGCCGATAAAGCCATGGAGACCTTCTTCGCCGACGATACCCAGTCCACCCCGTTGCAAAACGGCTTTTACGTCGGCTATTGTAACACCGCCATGAAGTTTATCCATACCGAAGCCAGGATCGCCGGCGCCTCCATGTACCCGGTGTTCTTTAACCTCATCTTCGGCAAAAGCCTCATGAGCATCCTCAACCAGTTCCAGCGTTGGAACGAGCCCGCCATGCTCATGCCCGTCTCGTCGCTGATCGCCGGTGACGATCATTACAAGGAGATCTTCGGGATCTTCGAAGACTACATGGAGCAACAGCTGGCCAATCACCCGTTCAACAGCGAGTTTTTGCAGACCTACCAAACGCTCACCGCCCCCGGTGGCTATCGCCTGAAAGTAGAGGAACTGGCCGAACAGGTAGGATATTCCACCCGTCACCTGCACACACGCTTCCAGCAGTACTTCGGCATGTCGCCCAAACAGTTCATCAAGCTTGTAAAATTCAACCACGCGCTGAAGTATATCTACGAAAAAGACGAAGCCAGCAGCCTGGCGTCTATCGCCGAGGTGGTAGGCTACCACGACCAATCACACTTCATCCGCGATTTCAAAGCCATCTGCGGCAAAACGCCAAAAGAAATTGCCTCCTCGCCCGGGTCACTGGCCAACAAGTTCCGGCTGTTCTAAAAAAAGAAGATATTGAATAGATTGTCACACCCCTGGAAAACCTTTTCAGGGGTGTTTCGTTTTTACGCGGTAACAGATACCTTTGTATCACAATTCATGTACAACCCTTTAAAACGAGGGACTATAAACGTGCTCGCCTTTTAATACCATACTCTCACAAAACAACTCCCACGCCCGGGAGGTGAAATGGTATTTCCCTTTCTGTACTACTAGACTATAAAGCCTTCCTTCCGGAAGGCCGGGATTGTTTTGTTCATTCGTTTGCCGCCGGCATATGTTGTCGGCCCGGCAGAACCATGCCTTTTTACATAAATGAAAATGACAAATGACGATATCAAGAAAATACGGGCGAACCTATCATTATCCGTTTTCGCCCGGCACCACCAGCGACGACCGCATCAGCCGCCACTATTGGCAGGATGTGCGTGTGCTGCAAGCCGTGGTGCATACCGAAAAACTCGATGGCGAGAATAATTGCCTGAGCCGGTATGGCGTCTTTGCCCGTTCGCACGCGGCACCGACAACGTCTGACTGGACCAAGGCTATACGCGAACGGTGGGCGCTGCTCAGGAACGACCTCGGTGACCTGGAGATCTTCGGCGAGAACCTCTACGCCGTGCATTCGATCGAATACCGGCGCCTGGAGCACCACTACTATGTATTTGCCGTGCGCCTGCTCGACACATGGTTGAGCTGGGAAGAAGTAAAATTCTACGCCGCCATGTTCGACTTCCCCACCGTGCCCGAGCTGCGTGTGGTGACGCCGTCGACCGAGGCGGTATACCGGCAGGAAGTGCTCGACCTGGTGTCGCAGCCCAGCGTGCTGGAGGCCCGCGACATCCACACGCAAGCCCCTTGTACATGCGAGGGCGTGGTAAGCCGCAACGCTGCCGAATACGCCGTGGCCGACTTCCCACGCCACGTATGGAAATACGTCCGGAAAGGACACGTTAAAACAGACGAACATTGGACACGCCATTGGCGGCGTGCCCCGTTCGCCTGGGAGTATCGTCCGGGATCTTAAATCAATACAGTATGGAATGGACAATCACCAAGAATAAAGAATGGTCACACCTGGAGCAGACATTTCCCTGGGTGGCCGATATGCAGCACGTGCCGCAAGACGCCGTGCACCATGCCGAAGGCAACGTGGCCATCCACACACGCATGGTGCTGCAAGCCTTGCAGGCGGCAGCGCAATACCAGGCGCTGCCGCCGCAGCAACAGCAGATCCTCTGGGCCGCCGCACTGCTGCATGACGTCGAGAAACGGTCTACAACGCAACAGGAGGGGAGCCACATTACCGCGCCGGGACATGCCCGCCGCGGCGAACGCACCGCCCGGGCGGTCTTATACACCCAGGTGCCTGCGCCGTTTGCCATACGCGAGCAGGTGGCCGCCCTGGTGCGGTATCACGGTCTGCCCCTGTGGGCCATGGAGAAGCCCGACCCCGTCAAGAGCCTGCTGGAAGCATCCCTGCGTGTGCAGATGCCGTTGCTGGCGCTGCTCGCGGAAGCCGACGCCCGCGGACGCATCTGCGCCGACCAGCAAGACCTGCTGGACCGCGTCGAGTTGTTCCGCGCCTTCTGCGACGAGCAACAGTGCTGGCAGACACCGCGCCGCTTTGCCGACGGCCTGGCCCGGTTCACATATTTCCGAAAAGAAAATGGCTCGCCAGAGTATATTCCGTACGACGACCTGAAAGGCGAAGTGATCATGCTGTCGGGCCTGCCCGGCATGGGGAAAGACACCTTCTTAAAGAAGCATTACCCCGGCCTGCCCGTGGTGAGTCTCGACGACATCCGCCGCCGCCACAAGCTCAAGCCGGAAGACACGTCCGCCACCGGTTGGGCCGTGCAACAGGCCAAGCTGCAAGCCCGGGAATACCTGCGCCAGGGGCAGCCCTTTGCCTGGAATGCCACCAACATCACGCGGTCACTGCGCACGCAGTGGATCGACCTCTTTGTTTCATACAAAGCGCGCGTTCGGTTGGTATACATCGAAGTGCCCTATAACGATTGGCTCCGCCAGAATAACAACCGGGAGCACGCCGTGCCCCACGCGGCCCTGATGCACCTGTTGCAAAAGCTGGAAATACCCGCCCCGCACGAGGCGCACGAAGTAGTCTACGTTGTCTAAAAGCTGCCGCATAAAAGCCTTGGACGGGATCGTTCGAGGCTTTTTTTATAAAAAAAAGATCACTCCAACACACCTGCGCAAAAAGGGTGCGCAGTCGTGTACTTCTTTTGTAGCATGGAACCTATACGATACGCGGGCAAGGAAATGAGAAATGTTATTTTAGACAGACTGACGGACCTGGAGCGGCAATTTGACGTGAAGATCCTGCTGGCATGCGAGTCGGGAAGCCGGGCCTGGGGATTTGCCTCGCCCGATAGCGACTACGATGCCCGGTTTATTTACGTGCACAAAAAAGACTATTACCTGTCGATCGACGAGCGACCGGACGTGCTGGGCCTGCCGGTGGATGCCGTACTCGATATCGGCGGCTGGGAACTGCGAAAAGCGTTACGACTTTTTCGTAAGTCCAATGCGCCCCTGTACGAATGGTTGCAATCACCCGTGGTATACACCGCACAAGACGACTTCATGGCCGACATGACTGCACTCATGCCGCGCTATTTCTCCCCCCGCGCCGCCATGCACCACTACCTCAGCATGGCCAGGGGCGTGGTGGAATACGAGCTTGCGGCGCCGGAAGTCCGGCTGAAGAAGTATTTTTATGCCCTTCGGCCGTTGCTGGCAGCGCGGTGGATTGCCGAGCGTGGTACTGTGCCTCCCCTTGCGTTTTCGCAGCTCCGGGCATCGTTACCCACGGCGCTGCACGACGTAATAGACGACCTGCTGCGCCAGAAGGCGGCCGCGTGCGAAGGCCATACCGTCGCACCCCTGCCCACGCTGAATGAATACCTGCAGGCCGAGGTAATGTTGCTGAAACAAGCGGTACCACCCGCAACAGAACCTATGGCCGACAGCGAGCCCTTACACACACTCTTTCGAAAATATGTAGTATGACCCTGCAGGAACTGGAACATAGTAAAACGCACCTCCTGCTAAAGTGCATCAGCGGCAGCCAGGCCTATGGCCTGGCGCTGCCGCATTCCGATACCGACATCAAAGGCATTTTTATACTGCCCCGTCGTGCATATTACGGAATGACGTATACCGACCAGGTTAACAACGAGACCAACGATATCGCATATTACGAGATCGGCAAGATCGTCGACCTCCTGGTAAAGAACAATCCCAACATCCTGGAGCTGCTCAGTACGCCCGACGACTGCGTATTGTATCGTCACCCGGCCATGGCCCGATTGAGGCCCGAAATGTTCCTGTCCCGGCTGTGCAACCAGACCTTTGGACAATACGCGTATGCGCAGATCAAAAAGGCCCGTGGCCTGAACAAAAAGATCCTGAACCCGGTGGGAGAGGTGCGCAAAACCATTCTTGACTTTTGTTATGTACTGGAAGGCCAGGGATCGCTGCCGCTCACGACCTGGTTGGCCCAGCGCCAATACCGCCAGGAAGACTGCGGCCTCGTGCGCGTAGAGCACATGCGCGAGGTCTATGTCGTATTTCATCAGTCGCAAACCGATCGTAAGCTTCACGGCATCACCTCCGGCGCAACCGCCGACGAGGTATCGCTCAGTTCGATACCAGCCGGACTGGAGCCGCAGGCAATGGTATACTTCAACAAGGATGGATATTCGGTATACTGCAAAGAATACCGCCAGTACTGGGAGTGGGTTCAGACGCGCAACGAAGCACGCTATGAAAATACGCTCAACCACGGTCGCCGGTACGACGCGAAGAACATCATGCATGTATTCCGGATACTGGCCATGGCCGAAGAAATTGCCCGCGAAGGACGCGTGCATGTGCGCCGTGCCGACCGTGCATGGCTGCTACGCATTCGGGCGGGGGAGTTTTTGTATGAAGACCTGTTAAAGCAGGCCGAAGAGAGAATGCAGCGGATCGGCGAGCTGTTTCAAACGGCAGACCTGCCCGATGTCCCCGACATCCGGCACGCCGAAGAAGTGCTCGTAAACATCCGCGAGGAATTTTACAGGCTATCCATCGACTAGCACGACCGACGATCCGCGGCGCAAGGTGTTCTGTATTTCCGACACGGTATCCGTATGGCGGATAAGCGCGTCGATCTGCTCGTCGGTGGCATCGCCCTCGGCGTGGACCTTATACTGAAAATTATAGCCGGGCTGACCCTCGGCACGGAACTCAGCCGACGCTTCTACCGTCACGCGGCGGATCACGAGGGCCTGCCGGTGTGCCTCGCGGTACAGGTCGTTGCAAAAACACGTCGCCAGCGCCAGGCACAACAACTCGCCACCGTTTACCGCCGATCCAAATCCCGCTACTTTGCCCGGAATCGAAACATCGCGCGCCACTCCGTCCGTCTCGACCGTCACGGCATGATAATTAAAATGGTTCTCGAGTTTAGCGGTGATTTTCATAATATCCGTCGGTACCTGACTAATATACACAAATTGCACCAAGTACCTATCTTTAAAAAGAAGAACCGTACATTGCTCCGGGGGCAATATTATCTACATTTATAAGTAGATAGGTATGATTTTTAGACCTGGATTTTTCACAGCACCCGTATACTATGAAGAAACCCCACGAAATTGTAAACATGGTATTTGTAAAGCTCGCGTGGCGCAACCTCGCACGGCGCAAGGGCTATGCCCTGCTGAACATCGCCGGCCTGGCCGTGGGCCTCGTCAGCTTTTTGCTGATCATGCAATACATCGTGTTCGAACGAAGCTATGACACCTTCCATACTCGCGGCGAAGATCTCTACCGCGTCGCGTTCGATTGGGGCGAAACCGACTACACCGGCAACAATTCGAGCCGCTATGCAGGAAATGTACCGGCCATGGGCCCGGTCTTGAAAGAAGAGCTTTCCACCGTTGAAGCCTATACACGCTTTGTACCCGTCAATATCATCAAGGCCTACACCACGATCACACACCGCGTCAACGACCGCATCCGCTATAACGCCAGTGCCGAAAACGGCTTTTACGCCGACAGCGCCTTTTTACAGCTGTTCTCGTTCCCCATACAACACGGCGATCGTTACCCGCTCGCCCAGCCCTACACCATCGCGCTGACGCAAGCCTTCGCCGCCAAAATATTCGGCACCGCCGCGCCGGAAGAGATCCTCGGACAAACCCTGGAGATAGACAACAGCGAACGCGCCCGCTATACCGTCACAGCACTGCTGCAAGACATCCCCGCCAACAGCCACATCCAGTTCGACTACCTCATTTCCTTTGCTACGATCCAGACGGCACAGCTCGATGCGAACAAATATTGGAGCCAGTTTTATACCTACGTCCGCAGCACACCGCAGGCCGGCAACAGCCTGCTCACCGCCGACACCAAGCCGTTGTTACACAAGCTCTACGGAGACGATCATCACATCTCCATCTTCTTTCAACCGCTCCGCGACATACACCTGCACTCGCGCTTGCGCGAAGAGCTCTCCGCCGGCATCTCGTCACAACACCTCCTGTTCCTCACCGTCATTGCCTATGCCATCATCGCCATGGCATGGGTGAACTACGTCAACATGTTCCTGTCAGGATCGCTGGAGCGCGCCAATGAGATCGGTATCAAAAAGATCCTGGGCTCTACCCGCGCGCACCTGGTGGTACAGTTTCTGGCCGAGTCGGTGGTGATCCATATCGTCAGCGTCGCCCTCAGCGTGTTGATACTATTGCTGATACATCCTTCGGTAGAAGCATGGCTGGGCATCGACCTGCCGATGCCCTTCGCGGAGGACATGCGCTATACCTGGATTACCGGCCTGAGCATTGTCGCAGGGTGTGCCGTCACCGGCCTTTACCCGGCGCTCCTCGTTTCGGCACAGCCCATACAGGCGTTGGGTGCCCGGCTGGCGCGTTCGTCGCACGGCACAGGCATGAAAGCCGGACTGGTATACTTTCAATTTGTCGTGGCGTTCGTGGTGGTATCCAGTGCCGTCATCGTGGGGCGCCAGGTGCGGTTTATGAAACATGCCGATCTCGGCATTGACCTCGACAACCGCATCGTTGTACGCAGCCCGGGCACGACAGATTCTACCTATGCCGGCAGCGTGCAAGCCTACAAAGCGCACCTGCAGGCCTATCCCTTCATCCGGTCCGTCTCCTTTGCTTCCGCCGTGCCCGGCATGAAACTGAACGAGTCGGGATACGCACGCCGTATAGACGGGCCGTCCATCGACGACAACAACGTCTTCAAGCTCGAGGTCGATCAGGACTTCTTGCGCACATACGGCGTTCAGCTGTTAGCAGGTCGTCCGTTCTCCGATGCCTTTTCCACCGAAGCGGAAGCCGTCATCATCAACGAAGCCACGCTCAGTATTTTGAAATTCTCCACCCCCGCCGAAGCGCTTCACCAACGCATACGCTGGCGGCGCCAGGAGTATGAGGTGGTAGGCGTATGCACAAACTACAACCATCAGTATTTACAGACCATCGTCGAGCCGCTGGTCTTATGTTACAACCCGACCCCCGGCGGCTTTGCCACACTGCAGGTGAAGCCGGGATACGACGCCGCGGCCATCGACGGCGCAAAACGCGCGCTGGCAGCCCTCTTTCCCGATGCACCGTTTGAATATGAGTTCATCAAAACATCGTACGATAAACAGTATGCGGTCATTGACCGTTTTGAAACCGCCGTCCAGGCCTTTGCTGCCATCGCCGTGGTGATCGCCTGCGCGGGCCTCTTTGCACTGGCGGCGCACCACGTTCAGTACCGCACCCGTGAGATCGCCGTACGCAAGGTCTTTGGTGCACGCACCGCGCAGGTCGTCACCTGGCTCACCGCGCGGTATGTGCGCATCGTACTGATCAGCGCGGCACTGGGCAGCGTCGTCACGTTTTATGCCATGCAGCAATGGCTGCAGAACTTTGCCTTTGCCATCACGCCCGGCGTCGTGGACTTCGGCGGGCCGCTGGTCGCACTGCTGGGCATTACGCTGGCGGCCGTAGCCTACCCCTGCATCATAGCCTCGTGGAAAAATCCCGCGCGCACGTTGGCACACCGGTAAAAGCGCGCACCATCATCGTGTAGGCGCGCTTGAATAGGATCAAAACAAAAAAGCACCGATATTGATCGGCGCTATGAATTACCTCAAGATCGCGCTCCGCCTGCAAGTTCGCTACAAGTGGTTTACCGGCATCAACATCGCGGGCCTCTCGCTCGGTATGTTGTGCAGCCTGTTGGTGTATCTCTATGTCGGCAGCCACCTCGGGACCGACCGGCATCACCACGATGCCGAACGACTCTACCGCGTCGTGCTCGACATTCATACACCCGCCGGCACCATCGAGCATGAAGAAGGTACATCGTTGCCGCTGGGCCATGCGCTGCAGACAGACTATAGCGCCGTAGAAGCGGCAGCCTTTTGTATGCGGTTCTACACGGCGCCGACCATTGCCATCACAACCCCCGGCGGCAGCGACCGCTACCAGGAAGACCGGGTTGCCGCCTATGCGGACAATGCGTTTATCCAACTCTTCCGTCACGATTTCATCGCCGGCAACCGCCACACCGCGTTGACCCAGCCCAATACCGCCGTGCTCTCCCAACGCCAGGCACTCAAATACTTTGGTACGGCCGATGCCGTCGGCCGTACGCTTAACATCAATCACCTGGCCGATCTCACCGTGACCGGCGTCTTCGCCAACCCCACCGATCGCTCCGATCTGAACTTCGACGTATTGGTCTCCCTGCCTACACTCAACGTGATCAATCCCAACTACCAGGATCAGAACTATACCTGGATCGGCAGCAACAACTGGACCTTTATAAAACTAAAAGCCGGTCAGCAACCCGCTGCGTTGGAAGCGCAGTTGCCCGCCTTCGCGACAAAATACCTCGGTGCCGATTTTCATCACTGGCAATTCCGCCTGCAACCGCTGGCCGATATACACTTTGATACCCGCTACGATGGCGTTGTCAGCAAGCCGGTATTATGGATCCTGGCCGCCGTGGCCCTGGCGCTGACCGGCCTGGTCTGCATCAACTACATCAATTTGTCGATGGCCCAATCCGGTCCGCGTGCAAAAGAGATCGGCGTACGCAAATACCTGGGCGGCAGCAAACGCCAACTGTTCATCCAGTTCATGACAGAAACAGGCGTTACCGTGGCGACATCCGCCGTACTGGCCCTGATCGCTGCCTATATCACGCTTCCGCTGATCAACATCTGGCTCCAGGCAGACTTAACATGGATGCAGCTGGCAACGCTTGATAAGATCGCCGCCATACTGCTCGCGTGCCTGGCGCTGACATTCCTCGCCGGGTATTACCCCGCCGTTGTGTTGTCCGGCTTTCATCCCATCCGCGCCCTCGCGGGAAAAACCGGTACCCTGGGCGGTACACGCCAATGGCTTCAACAGTCGCTGATCTGCTTTCAGTATACAGTAGCCTTACTTTTTATGACGGCCACCGGGGTGATGTTACATCAAATGCACTTCCTCCTGCAGGAAGACCATGCCGGCGTACCGGCAAACACCGTCATTACGATAGGCCTGCCCAAAGCCGATCTCTCCCGTCGCCAGGCCTTCCGCGACGCCCTCACGCATATCCCCGGCGTGGAGGATGCCACCCTGCAGCACCAGGCCCCGCTGGCCGCATCGTTAGACGGCGGCTTCATCAAATACGACAACCGCCCCGCGTGGGAAGAGTTTATCGTACGCGACCGCTGGGCCGACGATCGCTTTCTCGAAACCTATAACCTGTCGCTTGTCGCCGGCCGCAACATCGCCCTACACGATTCCACTACGGAAACGCTCGTCAACGAAACCCTGCTGCAAAAGCTGAGCGTCACCCACCCGGAGGATGCCCTGGGAAAACAGATCGTGCTGGATAATGCCGGCCTCACGGCCACCATCGTCGGCGTCGTGCAAAACTTCCACCACCGTTCCCTGCAACATACCATCGAACCCGTGGCGATCTATCCGCTGCGCGCCGCGCTCAACCACGTGGGCATTCGCCTGTCGACCGGGCACACCGGGGCAACGCTCGAAGCGATTACCACCGTGTGGAAGCAGGCATTTCCCGACGATGTGCTGCGCATCTCCTTTCTCGATCAGTCTATAGCCGATCTCTACCGCACCGAACGCGTCACGGGCAAGCTCATGACCATCCTGGCCGTTGTATCCGCGGTCATTTGCAGCATCGGCATCCTGGGGCTGTCGGCCTATTCCGCCTTGCGCCGCACGCGCGAGATCGGCATACGCAAAGTGCTCGGCGCGTCCGTCGCCGACATTCTCGTGCTGCTCGGCCGGCAATACCTGGCGCTGGTGGTAGTAGCGATCGTGCTGGCGCTGCCCGTGGCCTATAGTATAATGCATCGCTGGCTGGAAGGTTTTGCCTATCATGTGCCGTGGGGCTGGACGTCTTTTAGTATACCCGCGGCAATGCTGGTCATCACCACGCTGGCGCTGGTCACGGCGCAGTCGCTGCGTACGGCCCGCACCAATCCCAGCCGCTCGCTGCGCTACGACTAAAAAAGATTTATACCGCCGCCGCATGTACAATTCAAAAAGTCGGCGTACCTTTGCTACGCAATTCACCTCTTGTCTCATCTTATAATTATAGAGGATTATGTTTGCCCTGAAATTACATATCGCCCCGATCCGGCAACGGTAAGCTCACTTACCGGTATATACTGCCGTATTTTCTTCCTTTAACAAATTATTATTCTAAAAACTGGCTGTAAGCCTGCCCGTTCGTATGCGCATTGTTTTGTCATGCGTGTACCCGGAAAGCGATTGCCTTGTCCTGTTCGTAACAACGGGACCGGTACTCACTTTGTGCAAGCCC
This sequence comes from Dawidia soli, assembly GCF_018598185.1. Taxonomy (GTDB): domain Bacteria; phylum Bacteroidota; class Bacteroidia; order Cytophagales; family Cyclobacteriaceae; genus Ohtaekwangia; species Ohtaekwangia soli. The sequence continues at coordinate 12,265 of NZ_JAHESC010000051.1, read as the reverse complement.
GGGCCTGATAACCCCTATGGGCAAACAAAAATTAACCATACAAGACCTCGCGGTCATCGACTTCCCGACGGATGTGACACGAAGCCTGGCACTAAACATCATGAACCGCCACTTCAAGCACACACCCAACGACGAGAAGCTGACAATTATAAACGACGTGCTGCAAAACCCCGGTAATTATACCGGTCACAGCACCTTGAGCATCCTGGCGCTAAAACTCGTAGCAAAGGCGCCACCGCTACAAACGTTCGATACCTATACCCTCGCCGACGAACCGGCGCACTTCGACCTGTTTGGCAGCAAACACATCGAGCTGGGAGCCGTGCAGCAAATGGCCCTGGCCATGCGCCTGCCGATCGCAGTGAAAGGTGCGCTCATGCCCGACGCCCATGCAGGCTATGGCTTGCCTATCGGTGGCGTACTGGCTACCCGGCAGGCCGTGATACCGTACGGCGTCGGCATGGACATCGGCTGCCGCATGGCGTTGAGCGTGCTCGATGTTCCCGGCAGCTACATCGACCGGCATGTATACGAGCTGAAGAAAGCCCTCGGCGCCGAGACACACTTCGGCAACGACGGCAGCCTGGACACACCGCAAGACCACGCCGTGCTGGACCATCCCGACTTCCAACGCACCCCGCTGCTGCGCAAGCTGCACGGTAAGGCCGTCCGCCAGCTGAGCAGCTCCGGCTCGGGCAACCACTTTGTGGAGTTCGGCACCATCACGGTCGAAGCCGGCAACCGCCTGCAATTGCCGGCGGGCACCTATGGCGCACTGCTGTCGCACTCCGGCTCCCGCAGCCTGGGCGCCAACATCGCACAGGAGTATACAGCCATCGCCATGGACCGTTGCCGCCTGCCGCGCGAAGCCAAATCGCTCGCCTGGCTCGACCTCGATAGCGAAGCAGGGCAGGAGTATTGGCTGTCGATGAACCTGGCCGGTGCCTATGCGCAAGCCTGTCACGACCGCATTCATGCCAACCTGTGTCGTGCCCTCGGCCTGTCGGTGCTGCACACCGTCGAGAACCACCACAACTTTGCGTGGCAGGAGACCCTGCACGACGGCGAGACCTACATCGTACACCGCAAAGGCGCAACGCCGGCGGCATACGGCGACATGGGCATCATCCCCGGCAGCATGACCACACCCGGCTACATCGTGAGTGGCAAAGGCAACGAAGCCTCGCTCAACTCCGCCGCCCACGGTGCCGGTCGTCAACTGTCGCGCCAGCGTGCCAAAAACTCGATCACCATGAGCAGCCTGCGCAAAACGCTGGCACGCGAAAAGGTCACGCTGCTCGGCGGCAGCGCCGAAGAAGCCCCCGAAGCCTACAAGGACATCGGACTGGTCATGAGCAGCCAGACAACACTGGTAAATGTAGAAGGCATCTTTCACCCCCGGGTCGTCCGCATGGCCCGGGACTAAAAACCTTTAAACAATGGACATAGTAATAGACGATATAGAAGAAGATTACCACGGCCGCATCCGCCTGCGAAGCGAACGCCGCCGGAAGCGCGCGGCGAGGGAGGCCTATGAAAAACAGCTGTTGCAGTTGGGGCGGGAGTGGCAAGCCATCAGCCGCAAGCTCTATAACCTGGGCTGGGACGAGCTCAATCCACCCATACAACGCGGTTATGTACGTTTCTTTGTGCTGCGCGACGACATAAAACGCACCAAGCAGGCGGGTTTCTTTGAAAAGCTGTTGGCAAAGATCAACGTCAGGCAATATAGCCACCGCAAGGATTTTTTGGTCAAGCGCAGACGGTATGGCAAAAAGATCTACGTGCCGCGCGAGCATACTTTGCCGACATTGGAAGGCTGGCAACTTTGGAGGCTAAAGCTGACCCCGGAAGAACGAACATACTTTTCAGAAGAGACTGTATACAGCACACGACTGCGCTCTTCGCGGGTGGTCTATCGCTTTACGGAGCCCTGGCGTTTTGTTTTGCGCATTCAGCCAAACATGATCACAAAGGTACGCAAGAAGGATGTGGACCTCGAACGCCGCAACGCGGCCCTGAATCACTACTTCGCAGTGGATAACCACCGTGTCCAATGGATCAAGTTGGAAGACGGCAGTACCCACACATCATATACCTGGCTGCCGAAGCACCCAACACCCGAAAAGTATATAAGTCCGTTGTATAATCGCTCCTTCCACGACATCCTCTCCGAATATCATCCGGAACCGACCCTTCGCATCACACATAAAAATCCCCAGTCCCCTGGGGATTTTTCTTTGGTAGAAGCAGCACGCCGAAGCACCTGGCGCAAGGTACCGTCATAAAAAGCAAGCGTCGGACTAAATTGATGACGATTTTATGATTTATGCAAGGGTATTTAGATAAGCCCAGCCAGCCCCGAAGGGGCGCAACATAATAGCCCAGGCCAGAGCGGCAGCGCAGGCCTGGGAACAGGCAACACAGAGATACAAAGCCCTGACGGGGCGTAACAGCGTATCTGGCGCAGGTTTAAGCGGCGCAGCGGAGATCTCGACAGCTATCGGTAGTGCCGGGTACTGTATGCAGCCTGTGACTGCCGTACCCCGTCAGTCAACCATTCAACGCTGCATAAACATTCTTCAACTGCCGCAAATGCCGCTGCGTATGCGCAACAAAAAAGTTCAGCCACTCATACCGCGTCATAAACCCGATCGTCGGAAACTCAAAGTCCAGACACAGCTCCGTCAGGTCTGAATTCAATGCCGCCTGCACGTGCTTACGCTCTAACGCCCGCAAGGTTCCGATCAACGCTGCCTTCTCATGCGTCTCCTGCCTGGGCAGCACGAAATCCGGTGAAGTATACCGGGCCTCGAAATCCAGGAAGATATCGTTGATCGGGATCACCTGCTCATCGATAAAGCGGTTGGCCGGGGCCGTATGCCCATCCGGGATCGCCTCGATGGAAATGGCGATGTGTTCCGCCACCTGCCCGGCATTCCAACCCCCACCGGGTGGCACCTGGTTGATCTGCGCGTCCGTAAACTTGTCCAGCGTCCCGCAAAAGTCGTCCAGCACCTCGGTGATCCGATCGGTGAGCGATCCTTGCTGTACCGGGACATAGCCCGCGCGCAACGGTACCATACAGCGCATCGTGTCGCAGCTATATTCTTCGAGGCAATATCCTTGGGGGTCGATATCCGGATGCTGCGTGAGTGTATCAAAGGTCGTCGGAATGGCCTGTATATTTTCCCGCCATTGTCGGATGGGCAGCGCGACAAAGTATCCTTGGCGAATGGTGAGGGTCTCGGTGCCCGGCAATCCTGGCGCGGCATTGGCCAGGCTCGCGGCGGCATAATATACAATATGACCCTTCGGGCCGGGATGCGATACGCCATAGGATCCTTGCGTGGGGATATTGCCCAGCATCTCTTTAAGCTTGTCAAAGGTCGCGGGTATGCCGTCGGGAAACGAAGTGGCCTGCAAAGCCACCAGATGAATGTCGTGGGGGAGGTGTATGATGTCCATGGTCGTGTCGTTTGTATAGAACAAAGCTCCGAAGAACGGTCAGCCCTCGCGCGGTGTGAAAGCGACTATCGCAGGGGGAAGATGTGCCGCTGCCATACAAACCCTCGCACATAAGCATCTTTTTGTATCTTCGATTTTTTCCAGCATGAAAACACGTCCTACTACTTCGAACACATCCGTTTTATCCCGCACGACCGGCCGTACCACAGTCCTGTTCTTCGCCGTGCTTACCGCCCTGGTCGCCGGCTGCGCATCGCCCACACCGCCGCCAGCCGCCAAACCCAATATCATTGTTTTTTATGTAGACGATCTGGGCTATGCCGACGTCGGTTGTTACGGCGCGGTCGGTGTCGCTACACCCCACATCGACACGCTGGCACGACAGGGCGTGCGCTTTACCGACGCCCACTGCGGCGCGGCCACGTGCACACCCTCGCGTTATTCGTTGCTCACCGGCCGGTATGCCTTCCGTAATAAAGCCGCCATCCTGCCCGGCGACGCACCCCTCCTGATCGACACCGCGCACCAGACGCTGCCCGGCATGCTCCGCGAGGCAGGCTATACCACGGCCGTCGTAGGCAAGTGGCACCTGGGGCGGGGCCGCGGCAAAATCGACTGGAACCACCACATCGCCCCCGGCGCCAACGAAGTGGGCTTTGACTACTCGTTCCTGTTGCCCGCCACCGGCGACCGCGTTCCGACCGTATACGTCGAAAACGGCAACGTCGTAAACCTCGATCCCGCCGACCCCATTACCGTCAACTATCAGCAACCGCTGGAAGAGACCGAACCCGTCCACTCCGATTCACTCAAGATGAAGGCCGACCCGCAGCATAGCAACACCGTCGTAAACGGCGTGAGCCGCATCGGCTTTATGAAAGGCGGCCGCCGCGCACATTGGGTAGACGAAGACTTTCCGCATGTATTTAACGAGAAGGCCCTCGCCTTTATCGACGGCGCACGCGACAAACCCTTCTTCTTGTTTTATTCGTTCCACGACATACACGTGCCGCGCATGCCCCACGCCGACTTTGTGGGCAAGAGCACGCTCGGCCCCCGCGGCGACGCCATCGCCCAGGTCGACTGGGTCGTGGGACAGATCGTAGCCGCCCTCAAACAAAAAGGCCTGGCCGACAATACGCTCATCGTCTTTACCAGCGACAACGGTCCGGTGCTGGACGACGGGTATGAAGATCAGGCCGTACAACGCATCGGCAACCACGTTCCGGGCGGCGCCTTCCGCGGCGGAAAATACTCCGCCTACGAAGCCGGCACACGGGTGCCGACCATTGTGTGGTGGCCCGCGCAGGTCAAACACCGTGTATCCCACGCGTTGCTCACGCAGGTAGACCTGCTGGCATCGCTGGCCGCGTTGGTGCACGCGCCATCCGTACAAAACATCGACAGCGAAGATCACCTGAACGCCTGGCTGGGTCAGGATACCACCGGCCGCCGGGTGATGATCGAAGAGTCGTTTACACTATCGGTACGCGAAGGCCGGTGGAAATATATCCAACCCTTCAACGGCCCGATGCCCACCTGGATGGACAACAAAAAGATCGAGCACGGCCTGTCCAACACCGGTCAGCTCTATGATCTGGAGCACGACCCGGGCGAAAAGCAAAATTTAGCCGGGAAACTGCCCGAGCAGGCCGGCCGGATGCAGCGTGCACTGGACGCGATCGTGGCGGGTCAGAAAGCCCGGTAGAGAGCTGGTCGCGCCGGATTTATCGTAAATTCAGGGGTAGAGAGGCGGCGCGGGTCGGAAAAGACCACTCGTTCCTTTCCGGCCTATCCCCGGATAGAAGCAATCATCCACAATCCATACACAACGTTATCTTAACGCTATGCCAAATTCTTATATATCATAGAGATAACCCAGTAATAAGGCGCTCATACACCAGACTATACCCAGACCTTTATAGGTCTGGGTTATCTATAGTATAAAAATTAATGTTCTGAACTTTATGTCTTAATATTATTAGAAGTTGCTATATTGTTCGTAGAAGTATGGCCTGAAGTCGTTGTGACCCTGACGGCGTTAGCTAGTTATTTCGTTAACCAACATAACTCTATTATTATGGCATTCTTGGAAGAACTGCAATTCACCGGCAGTCTCGGTGATCTTTCCTTTTACCGTATGCAAGGCAGCGACAAGATCGTTGTTCGGCGCAAGGGCGGTGCCAATAAGGAAACTATCAAAAAATCGCCAAAATTTGCCGTGCCGAGGCTCTATATGAGTGAATTTGGCGGCTGCTCAAAAATGGGCAAGGAGGTGCGGCACATGCTGCATCCCATGAAGGCACTGGCCGACTATAATTTCAGCGGCTTCATCAACAAATCGCTCAAGCTCATTCAGAAACAGGACGCTACCAGCGCGCTCGGTCGGCGGGCCATCGAGCTCTCCAAACACCCCAAGCTGCTGGAAGGTTTTCAGCTCAATAAATATACGACATTTGATGCCATGGTGCGCAGTACGCTTACCTGGTCGATCGATGTGGAAAACGGTACGGCCAACGTAGCGATACCGGCGTTGATACGCGATATCAACTTCTTTCCGAACAACAAACACGCTAAGTTCAGCATCATGATCACCGTGGGCGTTGTACCGGACTTTGCATTCAATCCCTATACCAACAAGTTCGAGCCGCCGTCGTGGTACACGCAACGGTATGGATGCAGCCATGCATCATCGGCGTGGTATGCCGCGGTGAAAGGATCGCCGGCGACGACGTTGAACGTGGCGTTGCCGCAGATGCCGCCGGACGCGCGGTATAGCCTGATGCTCACGGTAGGGATCTGTTTTGGAGCTGCATTGGACGATGGCGAAGTGCAGCAGGTAAAGCGCGCCGGGGCGGCGAAGATCCTGGGTATCGAACCAGGCCGGGCCGGCGTATCGAATGAAGGAATAGCGGGAGAGGATAACGAACCGGATCATATGGATGCGGTAATGAAAAATAACGAAGTCAAACCGCCTGCACAGGTGGAGGGATCCGATGCCGGTCCTGATCCATCGGGATTGCCTCCTGTTGCAACACGCCGGCAGATTGAAACTGTGCACCAGACAAGTCAGCAACCTGGATCAGGAGATGCCGTACAGCAACCTTTTATGTATACCTACGTGACGAAGGATTACCCGATCCAGGATGGTCAGACGTATGCCCGCCATTATACTATTTCGTGCAGCACTACGGAGCGTGCGATGGTTTCTCAAAATGGATTCCACGTTACAGTAGGTTATGTCACCCATCACTGGATCCGATAGAAGGCGCCCAGACCTGAAAACCGTCCGGTGATTGTTCGTTATCGACCATTGCAGGGTGAACGCAGGGGCGAGTAGTGCTGTTTTTGGGATGCTGCGCGTGTTTATCATTCTGGCACAATAATTATTCTACGTTTAGGAAATAATTCTGTCGCCATGAAGAAATACCAGCTGGGCGAGTTTGAAGAGATCGTCATGCTGACCGTGGGTGTTCTGTACAACGAGGCTTACGGCGTGTCCATCAAGAAGGAGATCGAGACCCGGCTTTCCCGCAAGGTGAGCATGGGGGCGTTGCATACGGCCCTGAAGCGGCTGGAAGACAAGGGCTACCTGCGTTCGTTTGATGGTGAGGCAACCGAAGAGCGGGCGGGTCGTCCGAAGAAGTATTTGCAGATCACCGCCCTGGGCAAACGGGCGATGGAATATACGCGCAGCACGCGCGAAGAGCTTTGGAATGCCATTCCGAAGATCGCCTTCAAAATTTCGGGCTAGTACTATGAACGCTACGCCCCGGCCGCCGCATCTCTTTCTGCGCTTCTTTCGCTGGTACTGCGACCCGCAGTTGCTTCGCCATATCGAAGGCGACCTGATGGAGGTATACCACGAACGGGTGGTGCAGCAGGGGGCGCGTCGTGCCTCGCGGCAGTTCATGATCGACGTGCTATTGCTTTTCCGGCCGGGGATCGTCCGGCCGCTCACCTTACAACGAACTCTAACTCCTGGCTATATGTGGAAGATCAATATGACGCTGGCGTGGCGCAACCTGGTAAAGGGCCGCGGCTATTCTTTTATTAACATCTCGGGTTTGGCCGTGGGCATCGCGGTGGCGATGCTGATCGGGTTGTGGGTGGCCGACGAGCTTTCATTCGATCACCACTTTGCGAATCACGAACGCCTCATGCAGGTCATGATGCGGCAGACCAACAAGGGAAAGACCTATACCGGGATGGTCATCGCTCCGAATGTATCGGGACCGTTGCGTACCGACTATCGCGACAAGGTCGAGGCCGTGGCGCTGTATGGCTGGAACGTCGATCACATTGTAGCCGATGGTGACAAGAAGCTCGTCAGCCAGGGCATTTGGGCGGAAGCTTCGCTGCCCGAGATGCTGACCCTGGAAATGTTGCATGGTAGCCGCCAGGCCTTGCGCGACCCGTCTACGATGCTGATCAGCCGCTCCCTGGCCCAGGCGTTGTATGGCGACGCCAATCCCGTAGGCAAATTTCTGCGCCTGGACGACAACCAGGAGCTGACGATCGGCGGTGTATACCAGGACCTTCCGGGCAACACATCGTTTGGCGCCACGCGGTTGATGCTGCCATGGGAAAATAAACACAACTGGATCACCGGCGTGACGGAATGGGACAATCACGTCTGCTCGCTGGTCATACAACTGGCGGACGGCGTGGACGCTGCACAGCTGAACGAACAGATCAAGACCATTCCGACTGCCCACATTCCCTACTGGCAGGAAGAGATCATGCTTTACCCCATGGAGCGCATGCACCTGTACGGCGAGTTTAGCGAAAGCGGCGCGCAAGACGGTGGGGCGATCGAGTTTGTGTGGCTCTTTGGTACGATCGGTGTGTTTGTGCTGCTGCTGGCATGCATCAACTTCATGAACCTGTCTACCGCGCGAAGCGAGAAACGCTCCAAGGAAGTAGGCATCCGTAAAACGATAGGCTCGGTGCGGCGACAGCTCATCAGCCAGTTCCTGACCGAATCGGTCGTGACAGCATTCTGCGCGCTGCTGGTGGCGTTGATGCTTACGCAACTGTCGTTGCCGCTCTTTAATACCCTGGCCGGCAAGCGGATCGCACTGCCGTGGAGCGACATCAATTTTTGGTGCATAACACTAGGCTTTACGTTGCTTACAGGTGTGCTGGCAGGGAGTTATCCTGCGTTTTACTTGTCGTCGTTCAGGCCTGTCAAGGTGCTGAAGGGCACTTTCAATGCCGGCCGTTTGGCATCGCTGCCGCGGCGGGTGTTGGTTGTCGTGCAGTTTACGGTATCCATTACGTTGATCATCGGGACGGTCATTGTCTTTCAGCAGATACAATTTACGAAGGATCGTCCGGCGGGATATAATCGTCAGGGGTTGATCTCCGTGCCGATCAGCACCGAGGCGCTGCAGAAGCAGCTTGACGTCGTGCGGCACGAGCTGTTGCAGACGGGTGTCGTCGTGAATCTGGCACAGTCGTCGCAGACGGCCGCCCGCTTTGGCAACAACACCGGCATCGAGTGGCGTGGAAAAGATCCCGACCTGGTGGAGTTTTTCTTCAATGTTACGATCAGTCCCGAATTTGGCGAGACCCTACAATGGAAGGTCAGGGAAGGCCGCGACTTCTCGCGCGAGATACCCTCGGACTCGTCTGCTGCCATTGTCAACGTCCGCGCGGCGGAGATCATGAACTTACAACCCTCGCCGGTCGGCGAGGTCGTCAAACACGGCGACCGCGAGTATACCATCATCGGTGTCGTAGACAACATGGTAACACAAACACCCTACGAGCCCCTGAAGCCGTGTATCTTTTTCATGCGTGGCTGGATGGGCACGATCACGATCCGCCTCAACCCCGACGTACCCGTACAGGAAGCCCTGGCCAAGATCGCCCCGGTCTTCAACAAGTATAACCCGTCGGCTCCGTTCGACTATCGCTTCGTAGACGACCTTTATGCCGACCAGCTGGACGCGGAGCAGCGGGTAGGTACGCTGGCGGGTATATTTGCCGGCCTGGCCATCTTTATCTCGTGCCTCGGGCTTTTCGGCCTGTCGTCGTTTGTCGCCGAGCGCCGCACGAAAGAGATCGGCATTCGCAAAGTGCTGGGTGCTAGCGTTGCAAATCTCTGGCATTTGCTGTCGAAGGAATTTATCGTGCTGGTGGTCATCTCGTGGTTCCTGGCCCTTCCGCTGTCGGTATACTATATGTACGATTGGCTGCAACAGTTCCCGTACCGCATCACGCTTTCGTGGACCACGTTCACGGCCGCTGCACTGGGTGTGATGGCGCTGACGCTGACTACGGTAAGCTACCAGGCGATCCGGGCGTCGCTGGCCAAACCGGTGAATAGTTTGCGGTCGGAGTAGGGCCTCCCGGGAGGCAGTCTCCGGTGGCTGCATTCGTTCTCGCGTACCATTCGCCAGAGATCGCTTTTTTAACATCCTATCGTCCTTTGAAAAATTGCTAGCTTTACGAAGCTTTCATACGCCTTTATGACCGAAGCAGAACGTCAACGTTGGGCCGTTATTCAGCAGTTCGAATTGGATGATCACGCTTCTGCGTTGCCCTTTAGTGATCGCCTGGCCCGGGAGAACGGCTGGTCAAAGACCTTTGCCTTGCGGGCCGTGGAAGAGTATAAAAAGTTTATGTTCCTGGTCGCCACAACCGACAGTCCGCTCACACCCTCCGACGAAGTAGACCAGGTATGGCACCTGCATCTGCTCTACACACGATCGTATTGGAAAGAGTTCTGTGCCGTGGTCTTACAGAAAGAAATACACCACGGGCCTACAACGGGTGGCGCCTCACAACGCGATCAGTTTACCGCCTGGTATAACGACACGCTGCAATGTTACCGCGATATGTTTCAGATGGAACCGCCCGCAGATCTCTGGCCGACGGCGGCGGTCCGATTCAAGGCCACGAACTTCCAACGCGTTGATATTCAAAAACACTGGATCATCAAAAAACCATATTTATGATCTTATCTCAACTCACACCTGCTGAGGTGATTCTGCTAAAGGATGGGTCAAAGGCTTCATTACAGGTATTGCTGAAGTATACCTTCGTCGATCTGCTGGTAAAACAGGTCCTCAGGCTGCACCTCGCACAGGAGGGGCAAAACGACGATCCCATACAAACATTGGATGCATATGCCGGACAGAAGTATGTACATGCCGGACAGAATTTTGCGGATTATTCCAGACGCGAACATGAACACGTCTTCCTGGAGATCTTTTTAAAAAGCCCGGGTATACAGGTACTCTTTAAAAACATGATTAAAGTTGCCCGGAACAATGCCTTCTCGGATAAACGTTACCGCAAAACGGTTATGCAATCCCCACGGCTTGGCGGTTTCTTTGAAGTTCCTTTTACGAACTGGCTTGCGGGCAGCTTCCGCCACACGTCACTTGGTTTTGTCCAGCGACATCAACTGGCGACGGAAATACAGGAACTGGAGGCGACGCTTCCCACTATCTTAAAAACGGACAAGCAGAAAGCCACGGAGATTCTCCGTGCACTGGGTGGAAATATCTTCCTGCTCCAGGGCATTGAACTGGAGCTGTTAAAAGAGTTCGACACGGCATTTGAGCAGGCCGCCCCCATCCTCTACGACGATCACGCCATAATGACCACCATGCCCTTCTATTTCTACGATGGTGACCGTCATGATAGTGGTGGCCATCACCACGACAGCCATGAATCCGGCGGCGACTGGGGTGACAGCGATAGCTCCGGCGATAGCGGATGTTCCGGCGATAGCGGCTGTTCAAGTGGCTGCAGCGGATGCGGTGGCGGTGGAGACTAAGGCAGCGCGAACGCTACATAGGAGTCGGCGGACGTTGTGCCGAGCTTTCCGCCGCCGCAGGCGATCACGATATACTGCTTTCCGTTGACCTCGTATGTGGCCGGTGTGGCAAAGCCGGGCGCCGGTAAGGGAGCTTCCCATAACAGTGCACCCGTGCGTTTGTGAAAGGCGCGGAGCCTGCCGTCTTTTGTCGCAGCGATAAACAACAATCCGCCCTGCGTTACCACGGGGCCGCCGTAGTTTTCGGTTCCTGTGATCGAAGCGCCCAGGGCCTTCATCCTTTCATCTTCTCCCAGCACTTTCTTCCAGACATGCTCGCCGGTATTCAGGTCGATGGCCGTCAGCGTGCCCCACGGCGGCGCGATGGCGGGCAGGCCCGTTGCCGTTACAAACTTGTTGTATCCCGAAATGTTATAGGGCAGCTTCCGAAACTTCTCCGCCGGCGACAGCTGTTTCTCATAGGGCTCCTCCTGCCGTTCTTTCAGGTTGAGGATATATACGGCGATGGCATTCTTCTCTTCCGTGCTGAGGTGCTGAAAGCCCGGCATCATGCGGCGCCCGGTGTTGACAAACTCCACCAGGGTCTGGGGTGTATACTTCGTGCTCACCTCCAGCAACGAAGGATAATTGCCGCTGCCTTGACGGTCGGTGCCATGGCACGCCATACAATGCTGCCGGTAGAGGCGCTGGCCGGCAATGCCGTAGTTCTCCGCGGCTTCGGTCTTTTCGGCGTCGAGCATGTGCAGGATCCATGGCATCTCGTTGGCGTTGACGTACAGCACGCCCGTTGTCGGGTCCACGGCGGGTCCGCCCCATTCGCCGCCGCCATCCAGGCCGGGAAAGATAATGGTGCCCTCTTTGGACTGTGGCGTAAACATGCGGCCGGTGTGAAGCTTGCGCAGGCGTTCGCGAATGGCCTGTTGCTCGGCGGGTGGCAGAAAGGGATTGATGTCCTTTTCGGTAAATGTCTGGCGGATGAACGGTGCGGGCTTTTGCGGCATAGGC
>NZ_JAHESC010000050.1 GCF_018598185.1 Dawidia soli | reverse complement strand
ATCTTTATCGTATGCTTTTCGTCGCCGGCGATCCGCACGTTGAATTTCGTGGTACCGGCATTCCAGCCCTGGCGCCACTTGTCGAACAGTTGCTCGCCGTCGACCCACACAGTAAAATAGCCGGAAGCATATACCAGGAATTTATGATCGCCAGGGGTAGCCGATGAGAAGGCACCCTCCCACACCACTTTGCCTTGCTGTGCGACATCTTTCGGAAAGTTGTCTACCTGGGGTGTTTCGAGGAACTCGTATTCAATGCGATCCTCCACGGCGGTCTTTACCACTTTGTCTTTTACATAGTAGCTGGCCGTCAGCCCGCCGGCTTTGCCGTCTTTGTCGTACAGCTTCAAACCATGCAGCCCCTGGTACGGGCGCGGGTCGCCAAAGCGGGAAATGGAATAGTTATCCCACAAGATGCCGTAGTTGCGGCTGGAGTATAAAAAGGGTACGACGTCTACGATGTTCTGCTGGATCAGCTCGACATCCTGCCCTTTATAGTTCATTTGCCCGTTCTGGTGGGCACCGAGGCCGTAGAAGGCTTCATCGCCCGGCGAGTCGAACACCTGCTGTACCTGGTAGGTGGCCAGCTTATCCACGGTAGTGGGCGTGAAGGTCTTGCCGCCCCCTGTTTTTTCCTGCAGCACCCGTTGGCCGGTGGAGTCGGCGAAGGATACCTCGCCCGTAGCGCGTTTAACCGTGGCCCGCAGCGACCGGGTCACCAGCACCAGGGCGTCATCGGTTTCTTCGAGCTTCCAGTCGTTTTTGCCTTCCAGCTCCGGCAATACGATCAGGCTCCGGGCGGTAGAGAAAGTGTCGGCCGCGCTGGCGGTGACATGGATGATCCCGTCTGAAACGACCCGAAGGCGGACCGCCCGGGTTGCCTGACCCTGGGTAGGTTTCAGGACAATGCCGTCGGCGAGCTTTTCAAAGTCCTTTTCAGGGGTGCAGCACACAAGGCCTGCCAATACAATAAGGTTTGCGAGTATAACTTTTTTCATAGGATCCAATCCATTTCTCCTTTCTGCAACCGGTTGCCGGAAAACAATATTTCGCGCAATCGGTTGCGATAAAGGTAGGGGGAGAAGGCGCTTCGGACGGGTATGAAATTGTCTGATCGTGGAGGCTCAAACGTTTCCGAAGGGTATCAAAATGTTTCAGAACAGGGGACGAAATCGCTTTTGTACAAGCAAAGCCGGGATTTTGGTAACGGTTGCGGAGATTTCGGAGGGGGGAGCCAGGGAGATAAGAAGCATACTTAAAGAAGACTGTCAGTGCCCTGTAAGTATGCCTTTGATACGGGTAATGTACGGCTTTTGTACGGCTTTGATACGGGTATGATAGGGCTTTGATACGGGTAAAACCCGGTTGGTGGACGCGGTGAGCATGCCGTGACGACGTTTGGACATGCTGGTTGCCAGGTCCAAGTCTCCGCCCCGAGGCGGTGCTACGACTCGAACCAGACGGAGAGATCGGGGGAGGTTGCGGATCATCCGGCTAACAGGGGGATTCTTCGCATATATAATAGCATTGACATAGTATTGAAATAGCATTGAAATAGAATTCTAATAGTCTAAAGGGACTATTATCATGCTATTTCAATACATCCGGAGATCATGACCAAACGGGGTTCACGTCTGCTTGTCGCGAGTAACTGACAGTGAGGCGAAGCCCCGGCGTAGGTGGGTGCCTGGAATCGCCTCTGCAAAGCCCATCCGTACGGCTGTAAGACACTGATTATCTGATCAAAGGAACCTGCCCTCCACAGATCAATAGAAAATGATAAAAGACAGCGAGCCCGCGATCAGAATGTAGATCGTGATTTCCACGGCGAGCATAATACGAATGGAGCGCTTTATTTTTTTATCCTGTGACATCGGCTTATCGAATGGTTCAAAGCTAAGGATCGAAGCGCCGGCCGATGGTTACAAAATCGCTTATAGATAGTATCGGAATGTTTCTTTTCGGGTTATCGGGTGGCTTTTAAGCCGAACCCTTTCGTTTTCCAGCAGCATACGCCGAAGGAAGAACGTCATACTGCTCTTTAAAGTAACGGGCGAAATACTTGGGATTGTTGAAACCCACGCGGTAGGCAACCTCCGCTACGGTCAGCTGACTTTTCTCCAGCAACTGCGCGGCCTGCTGCAGGCGGATCGTACGGATAAACTCCAACGGCGACTTGCCGGTAAGGGCCAGGATCTTTTTATAGAAGTGCGCACGGCTGATGCCAAGCTGGCGGCTGAGGTCTTCGACCGAGAACTCGGGCGACGCGATATTATCCTCCACACACTTGATGGCATTCTGGATAAACTTCTCGTCCAGGGGGGTGATCTGCAGCTCGCTGGCGCGCACATCCAGCTGGCGGGGAAACGCCTGGTGGAACTTCTCGCGCCGGGCGATGAGGTTGCGGATGCGCGAGGCCAGGATCTCGAAGTTGAAAGGCTTCGTGATGTAGTCATCCGCGCCGGTCTGGAAACCTTCCAGCTTTTGCTCTTCGGCCGCGCGCGCCGTCAACAGGATAACCGGCGTATGCGACACGCGCTGATCGGTCTTAATGTTGCGGCAAAGCTCGATGCCGTTCATTTCAGGCATCATGATATCGCTCACCACCAGGTCGGGCAGTTGCTCCTGTACTTTCTTCCATCCTTCGCGGCCGTTGCGCGCCTCAAGTACCTGGTAGTCGAGGCGGAGATTGTCTTTGAGATAGAAACGGAAGTCTTCGTTGTCTTCCACCAGCAGCAGTACCGGCTTCTTGCCCGCACTTTCGCCGATCTCGGCCAACGCCGGTTGTCCGACCACCTCTTCGATCTGTTCGTTCACTCCCGGTTGTACGCTCTCCGCCGCTCCAGACGTTACCTCGTGCAGCGGCAGCGTGACCGTAAACGTACTCCCCACGCCGGGCTCACTTTGCACCGCGATGGTGCCCCCGTGTATCTTCACAAACTCGCGGGTGATCGACAGCCCGATGCCACTGCCCTGGTTGACGATGCTTTTGGGCAGGTCGTGCTGGAAGAAACGCTCGAAGATCTTTTCCTGTTTATCGGCGGGGATTCCGATGCCGGTGTCTTGCACGCGGATGATCAACCGGCCTGCCCCCTCTCCCGGCTGTAGTGCCACCGTTACCGTCACGGCGCCGTGCTCGGGTGTAAACTTAAAGGCGTTGGACAGCAGGTTGAACAGGATCTTTTCCAGCTTGTCCTGGTCGAAGATCGTCTCGAGGGCGGCTACGCCGGTGTGGAAATCCAGCCGGATGTCCTTCTTTTCAGACAGGTCGGAAAAAGAATAGACCGTGTCGCGGATAAACGCAACAATGTCACCTTCGGAAGGATTGAACTTTACCTCCTGTACCTCCAGCTTGCGAAAGTCGAGCAGCTGGTTCACCAGGCTGAGCAGGCGGCGGGCGTTGCGCTGAATGACCTGGAACTGTTGCCGCTGCGCGGGCTCGGTTGCCTGGCGCAGCATTTTCTCCAGCGGCGTAAGGATGAGCGTGAGCGGGGTGCGGAACTCGTGGCTTACGTTGGTGAAGAATTTTAGCTTCATCATGTCCAGCTCGTGCATGCGGTTGGCCTCCTGGCGTTCCTGCTCGATCATAAACTTCATCTGCTCGCGCTGCTGGATCAGCTTGCGTGTGACAAGCAGTGCCGCAATGATAAACAAAAAGTATAGCAGCAAGGCCGTGCGTGTTTTCCAAAAGGGCGGCAGCACCGTGATCCTGAGCCGGGCGCCCTGCTCATTCCACACACCGTCGTTGTTGGCCGCCTTTACTCGAAAGGTGTACTCGCCCGGGTCGAGGTTGGTGAACGTTACGCGCCGCGAGCGGCTGTCGGCCGGTAGCCACCCGTTGTCAAACCCCTCGAGGGTATAGAGGTACGTGTTGTTTTCGGGATGGAAGAAATTGAGCGCGGCGAACTCGATCGAGAATACGTTCTTGTCCGGCGGCAGGACAATGGCTTCGCTTTCGGTGATGGACGCCGGCAACAAGATCGTACCATCGACGGACTCGTCCGGGCGAATGCTTTTGTTAAAGAGCTGGAAATCGGTCAGTACCACCCGGGGCGGCGTGGTATTGCGCCCCAGCTGGCCGGGTTTAAAAATATTAAAGCCGCTGGCGCCGCCAAAGACGAGCTCGCCGCGACGCGTTTTGAGCGCGGCATTTTCATTAAATTGTTTTGCCTGCAGGCCTTCCGCCTCACCGTAGTTGCGGAACGTATAGCGGGCTTTGCCTCCGGGCGATTGCCCCAGCTCCAACTGCGACAATCCGTTGGGTGTGCTCATCCACAGGTGGCCCTGGTCGTCTTCGAGAAGGGTGAGCACGGCATTGTGCGGCAGGCCGTCGGAGACCGTAAAGGCACGGAAAGTCCTGGATTTCTTGTCGTACAGGTTCAGGCCGCCCGCGGTGCCGACCCAGATGCGGCCGGCGGCGTCTTCGCGGATATCGTACACGTTGTTATTGCTGAGACTGCCGGGGTTGTTCTTCTCGTTTTCGTAGTGTATGAACCGCCCGCGCTCGCGGCTCAGCACATCGATGCCCAGGGACGTGCCGATCCAGACGTTGCCCTCGCGATCTTCGGTAATGGCCGCGATATAATCGGAATGGATGGCCTGGGGGTCGCTTGTTTTATAGTGCGCAAATGTGTTGGTACGGGTGTCCAGCAGGTCGAGGCCGCCGTTGAGCGTGCCGATCCACAGACGCTGGCGCGAGTCTTCGAAGATCTCCCAGACGCTGGCCGCCGCAAGGCTCGATGGGTCCGCGGGATTGTGCGTATAGCGCGTAAAGCGCGTGCCGTCGAAGCTGTTGAGGCCCCCCAGATACGTGCCGATCCACAACGTTTTCCGGTGGTCGATGCACAAGCTTACGATCACGTTGTTGCTGAGGCTGCGCGGATCGCCGGGAATGTTCTTATAGGTAGTGTAGCCTCCCGTCGTGCGATTGAAGTAGATCAGGCCGCCGCCGTTGGTACCGATCCAAAGATTGCCCCGGTCGTCTTCTACAAAGCGGTTCACATCGCTGAAGGGCAATGCGCCGGGGCTGTTGCCCATATAGCCGTAACGTGGAAACCGCAGGAGGTTTTTGTGGTAGTAGCTGATGCCGCGTTTATAGGTGCCGATCCAGATGATGCCCTGGTCATCTCTGTACAATGCATTGATACTGTTCTGGCGAAGGCTTTTGGGATCATCCTCGTGGTTGACGATCGTCTGCACGGTACGGTTCTTTTTATCGAGGATGTTGATACCGCCGTGGTCGGTGCCGATCCAGATGCGCCCACGATCGTCGAGCGTAAGCGCGCGCACCAGGTTGGTGCTCAGGCGCGGCTCCGGACCCGTAGCCGTATAGTGTTGCAACGTGCCGGAAGTGGGTTGGAAGTGGTATACACCCCGCGCCTCGTCCTGCGCAAAGATCCAAAGATCGCCCTCCGGGTCGGCAACCATGTGGTAATCCAACCGCGCGCCGCGCAGCGTCTTGTTACGGTAGTCTACCCGGCAGCCGTCCCGGCGGAGAACGATCCGTTCGAGTGTGCCGTTGGCGTGCATAACCCAGTAACGGCCGGCTGCATCTTGCAGGAAGCTGGTAACACTGTCGGAGGCGATCGTGGTCGTGTCGCCGGGCACATGCCGCAGGGACAGGCTTTGACGGGTGGTCGTATCGTACCGCACCAGCCCCGCCGAGGTATGGATGAACCAAAAGTTTCCGGTGGCGTCTTTCACCACGTCGCGCAGACGGTTTCGCGGAAGGCGGTACGCCTGAAAAAAGGCGTCGGCATTGGTTACGAAGTGCTCCTTGGCAGGATCGTATACATTGAACGTATCGGCCGTCACGACCCCCAGGCGCCCCCCGGGCACCTCCACGATGCGCTGGATAAGGTTCGTGGCGATGGTAGTGGAGTCGCGGGCGTCGTGCTGGAATACTTTAAAGCCGTATCCGTCGTAGCGGCTGATACCAAAGGCCGTGCCCACCCAGAGGAAGCCCTGGCGATCTTTGTAAAAGCATAGTACCTCGTTGTGCGAAAGGCCTTGATTCACGTCCACGTGCATGAACTGGTAGCGGTCGGGCTGCGCATGTAACCGCGGCAACGCGGACAGCAACGCCAACCACACCCAAACTACCCTGCACTTTTTGATTGCCGATGCCATATACCTTTACGCAAGGTAATCAAGTATTCGGAAATCACCCCGCGATCCGGAGGATCTTGGTGATCAGCAGGTCGAACACTTCCACCAGGATGAGGATAATGATGATATACTCCAGCACGGTATTTTCGCGCTGGTGGGTGATCTCGCGGAAGACAGAGAGGTTGTCTTCAATGATGCGCAGGGTGTACTCCACTTCGCTGAAACGCACACGCAGGTCGAAATGTTTGGCAAGCCCCTGCTGTAGTTTGTCCAGGTATTCGTCGTCCCACACCAGCTCGGGCGCGTCGAAGACGTATATATTTTCAGCGATCTCGTTCTGCGTGCTCAGCGCCTTGCCGATAAACCGCATCATGTTCTTGCGGCTGATCTTAAGCTTGCCCGTAAGCTGCAGCTGGTTGGCAAAGCCCTTGACTTCCGTGAGCAACGTTTCGCTTACGCCGTGGTAATAGTCGAGGGCTACCGACTGTGCCAGGTTGAACATGGCGATACGGATGACCTTGTCGTCGAGGCGGCCCAGCAAGACTTCATCAAACTGAAACGCAATGTCATTGCGCTCTTCCTGTCGCAGCTCGTGGTCGTCGCGCAGCCAGGTGACGGGCGGACTTTTCTGGAAGTTCGTAACGGCCTTGATGGCCCACTTCATTTCGTCTTCGCCATAGCCGGCAAAGACCACCACGCCATAGTTAAAATAGTATTGGTATTTGCCACCGCTGAAGCTGTAATACAGCTCGGACGACGAGTCGGCCAGGGGTTTGATGTCGAGGAATGCCTTGATACCTTTTATGTCCAGCTGGTTGGCGACAAGAAATGCAGAAAGTTTCACCGTTTGCGGCATACGAATTTTTGGTCTATAAAGTTAAAACAATAAGGGAAGTGTAAAAGGTGTCATCTTTTCCGGGAAAGTATGTTTGAAAAGCTGATTTTTCGTTGAGATTTGCGTGCTTATTGCTGATATACCATGAAAAAGATCATCATCCTGCTAGTGTTTACCGTATGTTACGCCCATGTTAACGCCTGGGGGCCTACGGGGCACCGGGCGACCGGCTGGATTGCCGACAAGTATCTGAACAAGAAGGCCCGCAAGGAAATCGAGCGGATCCTGGGCGGACAATCACTGGCCATGGCCAGTACATGGATGGATGAGATCCGGTCGGACTCCGCCTACGATTATACGGCCGACTGGCATTGGGTTACACTCCAGGATGGCCAGACCTACGAGCAAAGTGAAAAGAATCCCAAGGGCGATATCATCCAGGCGCTGGAAAAGATCATTACGGAGCTGAAGTCGAAGACGCTCACGCCGCAGGAGGAAACCCTGCGGGTGAAGATGTTGATCCACCTGATCGGTGACATCCACCAGCCGCTGCACGTGGGCGGCGGCAGCGACCGGGGCGGCAACGATGTGCGCATTGCCTGGTTCCGCAACGAGAGCAACCTGCACCGTGTGTGGGACAGCGAAATGATCGATGATACCAAGCTTAGCTACAGCGAATTGGGACAGTCACTCGACAAGCCTACGCCGGCGCAGCTGACCGGGTGGCAAAACTCGTCGGTAAAAGATTGGGCGTACGAAAGCATGGCCTACCGCAAGCAGGTATATGATATCGGCGCGGGTAAACTGGGCTATCAGTATTCATACAAATATTTTCACATCGTGCGGTACCGTCTGCTACAGGCCGGTGTACGGCTGGCCAGCGTGCTGAACGAGATCTACGGTTGATCAGACGTCCTGCTGCAGCAGGGCCTTTTGCTCTTTGTGTTGCTCGCCCCAGGTAGAAATACTGTGCAGCAACGGTTCCATAGTCTGCCCCAGCGGTGTGAGCTTATACTCCACCCGGGGCGGCACTTCGGCATACGCCATCCGCTCCACCAGACCATCACCTTCAAGCTCTTTCAACTGTGTGGCCAGCACCCGCTCCGACACCCCGGCCACGATCTTGCGCAGCTGCCCGTAACGCAACGTACCGTTGTTGACCAGCGCCCACAATATCGCGGGCTTCCACCGCCCCCCCACCAGCGACAATGTATAGGCCATGCCGCAACTCTGTAGGATCTGCTGCTCGTTGACGGCATTGGTTGAATTCATCTTTCGCATACTTACTTTTTTATCAGTGCCTGATCCGCTAACCCGCACCGGGCGGACAAAAGTACTGCCCCTACTTTTGAAACGAAATCATTCCAGGATTAATCCATAAGACCATGAAAATTTTACGCATCCTTACGGGACGGCCTTCGCCGCCTCCCCCTGGGTCTTTGGCGATGCCGGACACACCTCGTTTTCATCTCCGCGTTCCCTTTTAAACGCGCTGCCAAGTGGCTGGTATTGATTGATCGGCCGAAATGTTTGAATTTTGCAATCATCCCTTTGATCCGCGCAAAGGAAACCGGCGGCCGCCCACGCATCTTTGCAGGGCATACAGCCATAAACAGAACGTATGGAAAAGACCGAAACGCTCGAGGATTTTTACCTCCGGAAAATGAAATGGATGCCCGAGAATTTGAAACAGGACATCGGACATTTCAATGTGTTCCGGATCGGAGATCACGCCGGGAACGGCTACCAGGGAGCCTACAGCCGCCGGGCGTTCTACAAGATCAGCCTGATCCGGGGCCATGTTGTTTTTCACTATGCGGACAGGAGCCTGGAAGTTTCAGGCACCACGCTGATGTTCTTTAATCCGCAGGTGCCCTATACCTGGGAGACCCTGAGCGGTACCAATAGCGGCTACTTCTGCATTTTCAAGGAAGGTTTCTTTAGTGAAAAGATCCGTGGCAGCATCAGCGAATTCCCGATGTTCTCGCCGGGAAGCAAACCGGCGTATTTCCTGGACAAAGCACAGGACAAGCAGGTATCACAGATCTTTAAAAAAATGGAAGATGAAATTGCGTCGGATTATGCCTACAAATACGATCTGCTGCGCAACTACGTGACGGAGCTGATCCATTACGCCCTGAAGCTGCAACCCTCGGAAAACCTGTACCAGCACGCCAATGCCAGGTCGCGTATCACGTCGGTCTTCACGGAATTACTGGAACGCCAATTCCCGATTGAGTCGCCGTCGCAACGTTTTTCGCTGCGCTCCGCCAGCGACTTCGCGCAGGCCTTGTCGGTACACGTCAATCACCTGAACCGCGCGATCAAGGAAACCACCGGCAGGACAACGACCGAGCACATCCTCGAGCGGCTGGCGGTGGAAGCATGTGCATTGTTGAAGCATACGGACTGGAATATATCGGAGATCAGCTATTCGCTCGGTTTCGAAGAGCCCGCCCACTTCAATAATTTCTTTAAGAAACATTTCGCCACCACGCCAACGGCATACCGCGCGGCGTAACGATCGGCTCGACCGGGCACCGGTTCAGTTTATCATTTCCTGTAACCACCAATAGCTTATGAGCACCCCATCTGCCCCACCGCCGGCACACATGCCTGCGAACTTCTACGCGTGCTATACCGACTATATGACCGCGCTGGAAGCGCTAAAGCTTCTTCACATCGGGGAGAGCTTTTACGCCATCAGTCTGGTACATGCGCCGGGGTTATGTCACCCGATCGACAAAGAGCTTTCGTCTGTTGATCCCGTGCTCACGTTCTTCCATTCGCGCAGACAGGCGCCGACGCGGCCGCCGTGTACGGAGGCTTCCGGCTTCTTCTGCATGTTTAAAGATTCTTTCCTGACGGCCACCATGCGCAATACCATCGATGCGCTGCCGATGTTCGATGGGAGCGGCAGTCCGGTATATGCACTGCGCGAAAATCAGGAGCAATACCTCGTCAATGTTTTCCGGAACATCCACACAGAGGCACAATCTGACTACATCTTCAAAACTTCGCTATTGCAGACCTATATTATGGAGCTGATACACTACGCTCTGAAGATGACGCATTGAATTACTTACACATTATCATAAGAACACATGAAAGAGAATAACACATCTTACGTAGGCATGTGGGCGACCGCCGACGGGTACATCCGGCATGAATTGTTGCCCGACGGGCGCTATGACGAAGCACGGGGCAAACGCCAAAGCGCCTATCGCGGGCGGTATGTCATAACCAACAACCACATTGATTATGTCGATGACACAGGGTTTACGGCCGACGGTGATTTTCGCGACGGCATTTTATATCACGCCGGCATGATCCTCTATAAGGAATCATAACGGTCGGAACGCCGGCCGATCATTGTATGCGGTACCAGTTAGTACCGTCCGACTGGATCGTTATGCGGCTGTTGGCGGCGATGGTCGTTACACCCGTATTCGTAAAATCACGATAACTGCTGATCGTTCGCGCGGCATTGGTTTGGTTCATGATGATATACATTCTCCGCGCATTGCTGGCAGCAGCGGCGGGCAGGGTGACAGTGGGTGTAGTGCCGTTGTTCAATATCACGGTATAGTGCGTCGCGTTCAAGGTTATGTTGGTGCTGGTCCTGGTGATCGCCCGCCCGATGGACCCATTTACCTCCAGCGTCGAGTTAGGACTATTGGTGCCAACCCCCACGTTGCCGGTGCCGTCGATACGCATTCTTTCATTGGTAGCCTCAGCAGTACCACCTGTCATAAAGATCAACGATTTAGACGCTGTGCCCGTGGCAATAAGCAAATTCTGTCCGATATTATAGAGATACGCATCGTTGGCCCCTCCCATGACGCCGCTTGAATTCGTACTGCCGTTGATGCCCATATCGACATAATGGGTCGTTTCGCTCCCATTATCGGCGGTCGCCACGACATCAGACGACGAACTGGTTCCACTGGAGAGGTTCTGAATATTAAGCTGCAGATAGCTATTGATACTCCCCTTTCCAACAATAGCATTGACAGAGGTAGTCGTACCGGCATCCACTAAAAACGCCTCCGGGTAGGTCGCGTTAAAGGTTGTTGAACCGATGGCCACATCGCCCGTGCCACTGATCCGCATACGTTCATCCGTACTCGCGAATCCACCTGCAAAAAAACGAATGGGTTTTGTCGCCGTCCCGTTGCCGATCACAAAATCATTTCCGGTAGCATAGAGATAGGCCGTATTGGCGCCGCCCAGGACCGGAAGACCGGTGTTGGTATACGAGCCCGAGTTAATGCCCATATCGATAAAATTGGCCGACTCGCTTCCGTTGTTAGCCGTGGCAACAATATCCGAGCTTGCACTTCCTGTTGCCGCGCTATTCTGTACGTTGATCTGAAGATAATTATCGATGCTGCCCTTACCCGTCATCAGGTTATAAGACGTGGTAACGCCGGCATCGATCAGCAGTTTCTCAGGGTTGGTAGCGTTAAAGGATGTGGACCCTACCGACATTCTTCCACTCTGCAAACGCATGATCTCCGACATGCCGGTAATGTAGTGATAGCTTTTAAACGACAAGTACTCGTCACCCTCATCACCAATGATGAATTCAAACCCGCCGTTGTCACTGCTACCGGTAGAACCGAACTCAAAAAGGTCCGTACCGGCAGCGCTTCCCTTCAGCCTGAAATTTCCATCGGCATCCGTGAACATTTTTGGTTTATAGGAATTGGCCGCCGGCGCTTCGAACTGCAGGGCCGAACGTACATAGGTCACCTTCTCGGTCGCATTTGTGTAGTCTGGAAGTACCTGTGTTAATCCCAGGGTACCACGATTTCCGAATTCCAGAAAGGAATTGTTAAACGACTTAAAAACAACCGCCTTGTCATCGATTGTTCCGACAAAGTTGGTTGCCTGGTTTAACCCCGAATTTCCGGTAAGCGACCAGCCTGTGCTACTGGGTGCTGAAAAAGCAACCCACCAGGTACCATTCCAATAATAGTACCCCGGCACTACATTATTCGGCGCGCTGCCCGCCGTCGCAGTATTATATACCAACAAACCTGTCGCGGGAGAAGCAACAGGACCGGCGGCATTGGTTGCTGTCAATGCCACGCGGGGCACAAGGAGGCCTTTACTGGTAGAAGTAAGGTCGAGCATAGCCGATGCATTCGGCGCCGCCCCCGTCGCATTGATGCCTACACTTTGCGCAGTGGAAAACCTGACTATCATCAGGGCGATCAATACGATTAGAATCCTTTTCATGTAAAACAGCTTTCAGGTCCTGGAAGTCACGAACAAAGGTCGAAGAAGGTGCGGTAAAAAAGATCAGCAAAAAACTGAGTTGAAAAAAATCAGGCGATGCACGATAAACCGCTACAGATAACAGGCCGATGTCATTACGCGCCCATAAACCGTATATAAAACACCATCACACAATCCATACGTTGCCGATGTTCGATCAAGGGCAACGGCTGCTACTTTAGAACAATTTTCACCTCGAAGCTGGACTGTGTGTTCGCGATTCGCAGCATGTATACACCCGCCGGGGAGCTCGCCAGATCGACGGGGTAAAAACGTGTGCCGGCGGTCGCCACAGAACGGAATATTACTTTCCCAACCACGTCGGAGATCGTAACGAGGGCATCGTCTGTCAGCGCGTCCCGGAAGTCAACCGATAATTTACCATTTTCGACAGGATTTGGATAGACCATCAACCCGGGCAGATGCTCTTCCATTCGCACCATTTTAATATCCAAGAACTCTTCCGTGCCATCCAGATCCGTCTGCTTTAATCTATAATACGACTTGCCCGGAAAGGGGTCATAGTCGGTATAGCCATATTCCTGAATGCTATATCCGTTCGGACCCGCGGCCACTGTTCCGATATCCACAAAACCGTGACCATCCTTGCTTCGCTGGACAGTGAAATAGTCGTTATTCCTTTCGGTTGCTGTGATCCAGCTTACCTCGACACGCGTCTCGACGCCCGTTGCGGTGAACGTGATCAATTCCACAGGAAGCGGCGAGTTGTTTCCGGACAAGGTCCAGGGAGAAAAATCTGTTACATCGGGAACCGTGACGCTCGTGGCGTTGCTGGTCTGACCCGGCAGGGGAGTTTCCCAAATGCTTGTCGTGCTGTTCCATCGTTGCGCCTGCAGCGATGTGATCGACCCAACCTCTGCCGGACCTGCCTGAAATGTCACCGTAACGGTGGCCGCCGGACCGTCCTTATCGATCTGCCAGAACCGGTCCACGACATTCGCGCTGTTGTCGACTCCCTGTCGGTTCATGTCGGTAACCGCAATCGGAGCCGTCGGGTATGGCATATTGTTCGCCGCCGTGGGATAAGAGGAAACCGTTACGTTTCCCAGATCTCCGGCCGTCAGCAACACGGTGCAAGGTATATATACTCCCGAGGAAGTACCAAATGGAAAGACGTGGGCAGCAGTATTGGTACCGATGGCCCATCGCATTTGGCTGGTATGATCCGTTTTCTCACTCAAAATATAACCACCGGTGCGGGCCACCGCCGTCGGCAACGCACTCAGGATCGTCAGCCGCCGGGAATTTAGATCGAGCTTCCCCGCGGTAAGTGTTAGCGTAGTAGTGACGTTGACATCCGACTGCAGGCTTACGCCGACGGCATTGTCTGCAATGAAGTTGTTAAACGTAAGCGCGGAAGAACCGGTGATTAATTGACTGGCACCACCTTTGAACGTGATCGATTGTGCGTCATCAGTAAAGGTTCCCGTATTGACGAAATCGCCAAAAAAGGCGAGTGTCGCCCCGGAAAACGTTTGAAAGTTCCCAGTATTGGTAAATTGATCCTGCGCCCCGGTAAAGGTGCAGACCGTCAACAACGCTATCGACAGCAGTAAGTTTTTCATCGCACGCAGATTAAGTAGGCCCGCTTATTTGGTTTCCGTAAACCACTGAACGTCCCGGAAGGTCACTGTTTCGCCCGACACTGACGACGTACAATAGATCTCAAAATAATCGCCCGGCCCGATACCCGTCAGGTAGATTGTCGTGGCGAACTGGTACGGGTCGCCTGCCGTCGTCAGACGAAGATCGGTTTCACCAAATCGTGTGGTCGTAACACCGTTTTTAACGATGGCAATGGAGATCGTCCGGTTGTTACTGGGCACTTGTAAATTACCCGTAATAACGGCCCAGCCGTCGGCTCTGTTCACCGGCTGATAGGTGATCCTGTTGGTGCTGATAGTCCATTTCGTAGTGATAGAAGTCTGCGTACCGGCGGTCCAGTTGGCTTTATACCATGTTCCCGCCGTCGTAATGCTGGTGGTTGCAGAATTGTTGGCTACGTTGATACGACTATTCGGATTTCTGTCTTGCCCGCCCGAATTGTTTTTGATAAAGGTATTGGCATCCCTTCCCGAGGCGAGCGTAAAATCGAACCCCTCCATAAACGTACCGGTATTGTTCCAGCTGTTATTGGTAACAAACACACGCGAGAGCGATGTAAACGTGGCCGGGACGTAGTTTATCCCGATCTGCCCGGCAGTATCGTTATAGAAGCCGCAGTTCAGGATGGACACCACCGGATTTGTGCCCGACAGGAGGTTGATCCCTTTTTCACAGTTGAGAAAATCCGTTTCCGAAATCTTAAGCGAAACCCCACTCAATCCCCCGGAGACTATTTCTATACCCGCCGAGGTGGCATTCAAAATATCAAGCTCAAAGACCCACATTTCCACGTTACTCAGCGCTACTATGCCTTTATCAAACCCATCGATGGTACAGTCTTTTATTTCATAATATTCGTTATTACTGTTTAGATGTATAGCATCGACACCCGAAGCACCAGCGGCATCGAACGCCAGCATTTTAAAATAGGTTTCGGTCATACAGTCAAACAGCGTACCCGAGGCGCCTCCGGCCGTAATCGTTGCGGCGCCATACGTACTTCCCTGGATCGTGAGGGGAAACGGCAAATCGATCGTCTGCGTCGCTGCCACGGGATATTCACCGCCGACCAATCGCACCACGGAAGGTTCTACCATGTGCAGATCGAGGAACTCGATCACTTCCGCGATCGTCGTCCAGCTGCCCGTTTCGGATACCTCGAAGATGTTGTCGGCTTTTCCCTCGTTTACTTTGATCAGCCAATCCCCACCCGATGCCACATAGGTTTTTGCAACCCACCGGAAATGTTTAGAGACCGTCGTCCCGTCAATGGTGGAAGAACCGCTTGGCACCACGTCAACCTGGTCGGTATGTGTTCCCACATTCTTAATCGTCATCGACAGCCCATCGTCCGCCCCCGTAATAGCTGGCAACGTGAGTGTAATATCGTTGCTGGCGATGACGAACGTTTCGCTCTTTGCGAGCGCGCCCGTGGCCGTTTTTGTCGTCACGCTGGCTTCCCCCTGATAAATAAAAGGGACCCATTGTGTCGCATTCCAATAGTAATATCCATCTGCTACCACGCCACCGCTGCTGTACACCAGCATCCCGGTTGGAACTGCTCCGGTCAATGGCGCCACCGAGCTTAAACTCGTCAACGCCACCCGTGGTGGCAAAAATCCTTTATTCGTACTTTCCAGCTCAAGAAGCGAGTTGGGATCAATGGTTGCGGGATTATCACCTATTTTAACCTGTGCCTCTACCTGCGCCGCAAGCGCACATATCAATAAACCCAGAAGAAAAATTTGACTTTTCATGATGGCGATTTTCACGTATTAGGATTGATAGTTATTACACCTAAGGTCCGAATCGTTCACGTCTGATAAATCAGGGAAAAGCTGACATTAAAAAATCAGGTACGTATAGTACCGGTGTATA
This sequence comes from Dawidia soli, assembly GCF_018598185.1. Lineage (GTDB taxonomy): Bacteria > Bacteroidota > Bacteroidia > Cytophagales > Cyclobacteriaceae > Ohtaekwangia > Ohtaekwangia soli. Next base: position 41,227 of record NZ_JAHESC010000050.1, on the reverse strand, counting down.
AGTGAACAAATAACACTTACAATTGGTTACTCCAACACAATTATCTGTTGAACGCTGGACTGGGCATTAAACGTCTTTAGGAGATATGCTCCAGCCGGTGAACGGCTCAGATCGATGGAGTAAAAACGTGTCCCGGCTGCTACTGTGGAACTAAACACAACTTTCCCTAACAAGTCGGAAATTGCAACAGAGGTATCGTCTTCAAGTTCGGTTCCGAAGTCTATGGATAACGTACCTCCTTTTACCGGATTTGGATAAGCTGTTAACCCCCGATAGAACTCCTCGATCCGCACCATCTTGATATCTAAATACTCCTCGGTGCCGTCCAGGTCGGTTTGCTTTAATCTATAATACGATTTGCCTGGAAGCGCATCGAAATCTGTATAAGTGTACTCCTGCACACTGCTGCCTGCCGGGCCCGCTGCCACGGTTGCGATATCGAAAAAATTTGTACCATTTTTACTTCGCTGAATGGTAAAATAATCATTGTTCTTCTCCGAAGCGGTGATCCATTGAAGCTCGACACGTTTCTCGATGGCCTTTGCCGTAAAACTTACCAATTCAACCGGAAGCGGCATATTGTTGCCCGAGAGGGTCCAGGGGGAAAAAGTTGTTACGCCCGGAACGGTTACGCTGTAAGCGCCGCTGGTCTGACCGGCGATCGGCTGATCCCAATTACTGGTTCCGCTATTCCACCGTTGCGCGCGCAGCGTCGTAATAGAGCCTACTTCCGCCGGGGTTGCCTGGAATGTTAACGTGGCCGTTCCGCTCGGGCCGTCTTTGTCTATTTGCCAGAACCGGTCCACTACGTTCGCGCTGTTATCCACCCCCAGCATTTCGACATGCGTTACGCCGGTGGGATAAGGTGTATTATTGGCCGCGGTGGGAAACGTAGAAACCGATACGTTTCCGATGTCACCTGCCGTGACTTGTAATGTAAACGGAATATATACGGAAGCGGCAGTAACAAACGGAAACACGTGCGCACTGGTGTTCGTGCCGATATTCCACTTGAGCCGGCTCGATGTATTAGCCTCCATCTTAATATAACCGCTGGTCCGGGTGATGGCGTTTGCCGCAGAATTATCAACCACTACATAAGCCCCCTGCGTGATGTTAATAATAGCTCCGTTGTCTAACAGTAAGCGCGCCTGGGAGAATGCGCTGATATTTGCCAGGGTTATACACACACCCAGAAGTAAAGATCTGCCACCCGCAAGATAAAATTTGATCATATTTCAGTATTGATGCACTATACCCTTCTGCCGATCAATGTACACGGTACCAGTTACTTCCGTCCGACTGGATCGTGATACTGCTGTTGGCAGCGATGGTTGTCGCAGCCGCGTTCGCGAAATCCCGATAACTGCTGATCGTTCTGGCACCACTGGTTTGGTTCACGATTATATAGGTCCTCCGTGCATTGCTGGCAGCAGCGGCGGGCAATGTCACAGCCGGCGTACCGCCGTTGTTTAAAATAACCGTAGCGTGTGTTGCATTTAGCGTAATATTCGAGCTGGTGGCTGTTATTGCCTGCGCCATGGACCCATTGACCTCCAGCGTCGAGTTGGGGCTATTCGTACCAATGCCCACATTGCCCGTGCCACTGATCCGCATTCTTTCGTTGGTAACATCAGACGTGCCACCCGTCAAAAACAGCAACGATTTAGCCGCCGTACCCGTGCCGATCAGCAGATCCTGCCCGATATTATAAAGGTATGCGTCGTTGGGACCTCCCATGACGCCACTCGCATTCGTACTGCCATTGATCCCCATATCGATGTAGTTGGTCGTTTCACTGCCATTGTCTGCAGTCGCCACGACATCGGACGAAGAGCTGGTCCCACTGGAAAGGTTCTGAATATTAAGTTGCAGGTAGCTATTGATACTTCCTCTCCCAACAATAGCATTGACCGAGGTCGTAGTACCGGCATCCACTAAGAATGCCTCCGGATTGGTCGCGTTAAAGGTGGTCGAACCAATGGCGACATCGCCCGTACCGCTGATCCGCATGCGTTCGTTCGTATTGGCAAACCCACCGGTAAAAAACCGAATAGGCTTTGTCGCGGTGCCGTTACCGATCACAAAGTCATTTCCGGTAGTATAAAGATAGGCCGTGTTGGCGCCGCCCAGGACCGGAAGACTGGTGTTGGTATAGGAGCCCGAGTTAATGCCCATGTCGATGTAGTTGATCGACTCATTTCCATTATTGGAGGTGGCAACGACATCCGAGCTGGCACTGCCGGTGGCAGAACTATTCTGAACATTGATCTGAAGGTAATTGTCAATGCTGCCCTTCCCTGTCATCAGGTTATAAGACGTCGTGGCGCCGGCATCGATCAACAGTTTCTCGGGATTCGTGGCATTAAAAGAGTTGGATCCCACCGCCATTCGTCCACTCTGCAGACGCATGATCTCCGACATTCCGTTGACTGCGTGATAGCTTTTAAATACCATCGGCTCGTCGCCGTCGTCGCCAATGATGAATTCAAAACCTCCGTCGTTGCTGCTTCCGGTAGATCCGAACTCAAAGAAATCCGTGCCGGCAGAGCTTCCCTTGACCCTGAAATTTCCATCGGTGTCCGTGAACATTTTAGGTTTATAGAAGTTAGCCGCGGGAGCTTCGAACTGCAGGGCTGACCGCACGTAAGTTACTTTCTCGGTTGCATCCGTATAGTCCGGATATGCCTGCGTTAATCCCAGCGTCCCCCGCCGCCCAAATTCCAGGAAGGGGTTGTTAAATGATTTAAAGATAAGCGCCTTATCGTCGGTTGTTCCGATAAAGTGGGTAGCTGGGTTTAACCCCGAATTCCCGGTCAGCGTCCACGCCGTATTACTCGTCGTTGAAAAAACGGCCCACGCTGCACCGTTCCAGTAATAGTATCCGGGCACCACGTTGTTCGGCGAGCTGCCCGCGGTTGCCGTGTTGTACACTAATAAGCTGGTGGCGGGTGACGTGATGGGGCCGGCGGCATTGGTAGCTGTCAGCGCCACGCGAGGAGCCAGAAGACCTTTACTGGTAGAGGCAACGTCAAGAATGGCCGACGCGTCCGGCGCCGCTCCCGTTGCATTGATACCTATATTTTGTGCGCGAGAAAAGTTGATCATCAAGAGCGTGATCAACACGATTAAAATCCTCTTCATATGTCGTAACTTTTGCCAGAAGGCTTTGTACAAAGATGAGGAAACACGTCACAAAAAAAATCAGCAAAAAACTGACTCGGAAAAAATCAGGCGCGCCTGGTATACTGTAAAATATACACCAGGTTATCTTTGACATGAAACATTTTACGGCGCCGTTATAGAAAGGTGTTTGAGCCACCTGTATGATAATCGTTGTCACAACAAACGCTCTTAGTCTGGCGAACGCAAACGCCACGAGCTGTCATCCTGCTCTTCAATTTTCCGGTGTATAAAATCATAGCCCTTTTCGAGGGCAACAATGACAGACTCCAGCTTAATGGGCTTGCTGACATAGTCATCCATGCCGGCCTGCATGCAGATCTCCCGATCGCCCTGCATGGCATTGGCGGTCATCGAGATGATATACGGTTGATGGTAGTGCTTCGCCCGGATCAGTCGTGTCGCTTCCAATCCGTCCATTTCCGGCATTTGCACGTCCATTAAAATAACGTCATAAAACTGCTCGTCAAATCGCTCGACCGCCTCCAGGCCATTGGGAGCAATGACAATATCCATATAGCCAAGCTTGTTCAGCACCCGCGTTGTCAATTTCTGATTTACCGGATTGTCTTCCGCCACCAGGATCCGCAGCGGGTATTTTTCCGCGAAGTCCGTGGAAAGCACTTGTTTGGATTTTTTATCTTCCACCAGCACACCCTCGTTGCCAGTGCGAAGGACCGAATGGAGCACGCGGCTGAATTGCTGCTGCTTCACCGGCTTGTTGAGAACTGCTGCGAATAAGTCGGGATGATTCTTTTTGCTTTCGTCACCGATAGAGCTGAGCAACACCACCGGCAACTGAGCATGGTTGGCTTTGACTGCGTTGGTGAATTGCACGCCGTCCATATCGGGCATCTGCATATCGGTAATGACAAGATCGAACTTGTCGCCACTTTCCAGGATCTGCAACGCCTCGGCGCCGGAAGAAGCCAGCATGGGCACCAGCTTCCATTGCTCGAGCTGGTTTTTCAGGATGTTAAGATTGGTTTTGTTGTCGTCGACCACCAGCACTTTCTTTCCTTCGTTACCCGTGATGTTCGTATGTACATATTGACGGATAGACTCCTGGCTCACCATGCCCTTTATGGTAAATACAAAAGACGTTCCGACGCCCATTTCGCTCTCTACAGTAATGGAACCTCCCATCAATTCCACTAATCGCTGGCTGATCACAAGCCCCAGCCCGGTGCCGCCGTACTTGCGCGTGGTGGAAGAATCCACCTGCGAAAAAGCCTTGAACAATCGCGAAAGCTTATCCTGCGGCACGCCGATCCCCGTGTCTTTTACGTGGAAGGCAAGCTCGATCTGATCACGGTCTATCTTCAACAATTCAATGCTGACAAAGATCTCACCCCGTTCGGTGAATTTCATGGCATTGCCGATCAGGTTGAGCAATATCTGCCGAAGCCTGTGACTATCGCTTATAATTTGTGCCGGGATCTGGTAATCGATCTGATACACGAGATCAAGTCCCTTTTGCGCCGCCTTTGTCGCAAACACGTCCATCACCTCTTCCACACATTGTCGTAAATCGAACGTGTGCGTATCAAGCTCGAGATTGCCGGATTCTATTTTGGAAAAATCAAGGATGTCGTTGATAACCCTGAGCAACGCCTCGCCACTACCCCGTATCGTATCGGTGTATTCCTTTTGCTCCACGGTAAGGGGCGTCTCCGCCAGCAACGATGCCATGCCCAGCACACCGTTCATGGGCGTTCTGATTTCATGGCTCATGGTGGCCAGGAAGATACTCTTTGCCTGGTTCGCCTTCTCCGCCTCGCGCCGTGCATTTTCCGCCTCCTCCCGCTGCTTTTCAAGCTCGTTGTTGATCTGTTGCAGGAATATCGTCTGCCCCTGTAGTTGCTCGTTCAGCGTTTGCATATCCTCCGTCTGGGCGACCAACGCCTCCTTCTGCCCCATGATCTCTTCCGTGCTTTTTTGGATCTTCCGTTCCAGCGTCGCTTTCAATTTTGCCGCATGGTGGTTTCGGGCCATCACGAACCAGGCGATCCCGCCTAAGACAACCAGTGCCAGGATGGTCCGGAACCACCACGTACGCCAGTAGGGCGGCGTGATGATCACATCAATCGATGCCCCTTTCTCGTTCCAGACACCGCTGTTGCTTGCGGCGATCACCCGAAAGCGGTACTTCCCCGGTGCCAGATTCGTATAGGTCGCTTTTCGCTCGTTTCCCGCTTCGACCCATTCGTCCTGGAATCCCTCCATTTTATACCGGTAACGGTTCTTGTCGACTTGAAGATAATTCAACGCAGCAAACTCGAACGATATAATATTATCGAGATAACTCAACTCGATCTCCGACGTCAATAGTATATTTCTTTTCAGAATCTCGTTCTCACCGATCATCACCGGTCTGTTCAAGACCCTGAACTCGGTAATGTACACCGGCGGCTCTACCGTATTCACCGTCATGCTGTCCGGATGAAACAGCGTAAAGCCCTCGGTTCCACCAAAAAGCAACTCGCCCGTCGACAGCTTCGCCGACGCCCACCGGTTAAACTGACTTCCCGGAAGACCGTCATGAACCGTGTAATTTTTAAAATTACTATCAACCGGATCGAAACACGTAATGCCGAAGTTCGTGCTGATCCACAATTTTCCAGACCCATCCTCCTGGATCCCCACGACGGCGTCGTTCGGCATGCCGTCCTGTGTATGATATGACGTGAACGTTTCGGTCTCCGGGTTAAAAAGATTTAATCCACCGTACGTCCCTATCCAGATCCTCTTATGTGAGTCCTCGAAAATAGCCGACACGAAATTATTGCTTAAAGCTCCCTCTTCGGGGCCAGCTCTGAAATGCTTGAAGGTATTCGTTGCCGGATCATAGCGGTCCACCCCGTTCAGTTCCGTCCCGATCCATACACGCCCGTCCGAATCTTCTAAAAGAAAGTCTACTCCCGAGTTGGCTACTGAATTGACATTGTCAGGATCGTTTACAATCCGTGTAAAATCGTCTGTCGCGCGGTTATACTTGCTGATCCCGTTGCCCCATGTACCCACCCAGATGTCGCCGTTGCGCATCCGGTAAATATAAAATACATTATCGTCACTTAACGAGTTGCCTTTCGATGGATGATGACGGTATTTCTTTATCTTTTTTGTAACCCGGTCATAATAATTCAATCCGCCACGCCACATACCCAGCCATATTCCGCGGTCGCCATCCTTCTCGATGGCAAGTATCTTTTTATTGGAAAATATATCCCCGTACGAAGTAAACTTGTTCGTTTTCCTGTCGAGATAACTAAGCCCGCCGCCATCCGTGGCAACCCAAAAATTACCGTTCTTATCCTCCTCGAAATGAGACACGACGTTACTCCCGATACTATTGACACCAGCAGGGTTGAACCTGTAATTATGGAAGGAATACCGGTTTTTATCATAGACGTTCACCCCGGCATAGCGCGTTCCCAACCACAGGCGATCGTTCACGTCTACCATCACCGTAGAGATTGTATTGTTGCTGACACCTCCCCGGGCCCGTGGATTATGATCATATAGCGCAAAAGACTCGTCCAGATGATTCATTCCTATCAGTCCACCGTCAGTACCAACCCATAAAGTTCCGGCGGCATCCTGAGCGATATGGTATATATAGTTGTTGGATATGCTGGCAGGATCGGCATCATCGTGCATATACCGGGAGAAAGTGTGCTCGAACGACTTTTTTTTATTGAGCCCCTGATCCATCGTACCGACCCATAAACTTTGCTTCTTGTCTATAAACAAACATGATATGGCATTGCTGCTGAGGGTGGTAGGGTCGCCCTGGCGACTTAAAAAATTCGTAAATGTCTTCCGGTCGCGGTTCAACAAGCTGAGCCCGCCGGCCGTTCCAACCCATAGTTGATTCTGGTCGTCTTCTACGATTGCCTTTACAGAGTTGTGAACCAACGACCGGTCGTCGCCCGACCTATGAAAAAAACGCCTGAATTTTTTCGCTTTTGGATCGTATAAGTTAAGGCCATTTTCGGTGCCAACCCATAGATTATTTTCGGAATCCAGAAAAACAAACTTCACCATATCGTCACTGAGCGACCCGGGGTCATTCTTGTTAGACAAATACCGGTGAAACCGATCTTTCTCCCGGTCGTAAAAATTCAATCCCCTGTTGGTACCAATCCACAAGTTATTGCCGTCGCTCACGATAGAGTTGATGCAGTTGTCACTGATGCTGGAAGTATCCCGAATATTCTTTCGAAAGACCCTGAAGGTATAGCCGTCATACATGTTCAGGCCGTCCTCCGTACCGATCCAGATAAAACCGAACTTGTCCTGCTCCAGGGCATTGACATTGCCTTGCGACAACCCTTCGCCCACAGACAGGTTTTCGAACCTCATGCTACTGACCTGTGCCATGCCCGTTCCGGAAAACAGCAACACCATAACAAAGAAAAGAATACTGAACTTCATCATTTTTTTGCCTTTACCTGGAGCGCCCATTTTTCCAATATAATAACCAGTTCCTCGATGTTCACGGGTTTACTGATATAGTCGTCCATTCCCGCATTGATACACTCTTCGCGATCGCCCTGCATGGCATTCGCCGTCATCGCGATAATGATCGGCTGATTGGCGAGGCACAGCCGGATCATGCGTGTCGCTTCCAGCCCATCCATCTCGGGCATCTGGATATCCATCAGGATGACATCGTACTCCACACGGGTCACTTCCTCCAATACCTCCTTGCCGTTCATGACCGTATGGGGTTTATAACCGAGTTTTCCAAGTACCCGAAGCGCCAGTTTCTGGTTCACCACGTTGTCTTCGGCGATGAGTATGGTCAGCGGATATTTTACAGCAAAGTCACTGGATAATTTCTGTTTTACGATCGCCTTCTCTATACCGGCGATCTGGCTTTCATGAATGAGCCCGGTAAGAAGGTGCTGGGCGAGAATATTGTGACGAATCGGCTTCGGTACCAGGGAGCTCAGGATCTCCGGATGCTGCTTGCTGCCTTCATCATTTACGGCACTGATCAGGATAATGGGCATGGCCGGGTAAAGCGTCTTGATGGCTTGCGACAACTGCATACCATCCATTTCGGGCATTTGCATTTCGGCCAGCACCAGATCGATCCCGCGCTTCTCCGATAAGATCTCCAGCGCCTGCGCACCGGATTCCGCCAGCACCGGAACAAGCTTCCAGTTTAATAATTCCTGCTCAAGAACGTTTCTCAGCGGCCGGTTATCTTCTACGATCAATACCTTTTTGCCCTCCACACCCATCATCTCTACATGCGCTCGCTGAGGCTCCATACTGCTACTCACCAGGATATTGAACCGGACCACAGTCCCCTCGTTGACCCGGCTGTCGATTGACAACGAGCCACCCATGATGTTGACCAGCCGGTTGCAGAGGAACAGCCCGACGCCGGTTCGTTGTGCGCCGGCTTGCGAAATGGAATGCATTAAGAATTTAACCTCGTTGGGAGGAATGCCGATTCCGGAATCACGAACTTCAAAGCCAAGGTCCAGTATCTCGGCCTCTTTGTTCCGAGTCCACACTTTGATATATATTTCACCGCGATCGGTGAATTTAATGGAATTCTCCAGCAGATTCATGAGTACCTGCCTTAACCGCCCGTCATCCCCTACCACATGCGCGGGAATCTTATTGTCCAGGTGATAGATCAGTTCCACATCCTTCTGCGCGGCCTGACTGGCAAATACATCGAAGACCTCCTCGATGGCATTCCGAAGATTAAAATCCCTGTTGGAAAACTCATCCGAGTTAGACTCGACCTTCGAATATGCCAGCACGTCGCTCAACAGGATATCGTTGATGACCGTTAGGAGATTTTCACTACAGCTTCGGATCGTCTCGTTATACTCGACCTGTTCGGATGTAAGTGGCGTCTCTGAAAGCAATGTCACCATCCCGATAACGCCGTTCATAGGCGTCCGGATCTGGTGATTTATCGTCGAAAGCAACTTCTTCTTTGCGGCGTCGATCTCCGACGCTTTTTCGAGCGCCTTTTTCTCCCGTTCAACAGCATAGGTCCAAAGCTCGTTCTTTTCCACGACGAAGCGCTGCAGTTCCATTTTCTCATGGGTCAGCAGTTTTATCCTTCTCCAGAAATACAATAAAACGGAAAACACCACCACGATTATGGTCGTCACTTTCGCCCACAGCGGTAACACCATAAACGCCTCCATTGCCGTTGGGAAAGTATACACCGCCATCACAAATCGCCTGTTTTTTTTCGTTCTATTGTAAAATTGACACCTACCAGAAAATACCGTCCTGCATTCTGAAGATTGAAGCCGTAAATAGGAAATGTCCAATTTCCGGATTCAAAGCCGATAAACGCACCGGGGTCCGCTACGGTATCGCCATGATGCGTGAACCGTGTAAGCTGCAAGCTGGATCCGAAATAGAACCAACGTACAGGCATATACCCCAGCTCCGCCCAGCAAAACAGAAAGCTCGCATCACGGGTTTGGCTCGATAGCGTGCATTGAGATTGGGAAGAAAAAAACCACTCCCGGAATTCACCCGTCGTGAGAAAGCCCAACGTACCCCCTTTCAGCTCCCCCGACACCACACCCACGATCGGCGTAAGGGTGTACGAACCGAGTTTATTCTCCCGCTCAAACGTGCGCCCGACATTGAGCGAGTACGTATTGATCTCCTCGTAATTAAAGCGTGCCTCGGCGTACCAGTTTTTCGCATTCTGAAAATGGATAACGGGCATAAAGGTCGTTGTGTTCTTGTCCTTCCAATAATAATATTGCTCAAGCCCGGTCTGGGCAAATGAGTGTATCAATTGCGAAAAAATTAAAGCGGCCACAAGCAACACTTTATTTTTCATTTTCAATGATTATTAGCTCGGATGTGGATAGTTTGTTCAAAAGCAAAATATCCTTCAGGTGTGGGTTCCAATAGAACAAAAGCACATCGATCGGACGCCATAAAAGCACCCAGCTAAAAATATCCAGGCTATTACCAAAAGCCGTATGAAAATGGTTCTCCGCATCCAACACAAGCGGTACGAGCCCCTGGCATATAAGCACGACCACCAGGCTGATGAAAAGCAGCAACCAGCTGCGGCTTTTGAATTTATTGAACTCCTTCTCCCGCAGTTTTTTCTTTTGCAGATAGTGCCGCCGGATGGCATACATCAGGGGCATCGCAAACTGCTTGTCAACTTCGCTGGTGCACGTAAACTTGTAAAATATGGCCGTATAGCGTTTTGCCGGAATTACACACGTTTTGATATACTCCTCCAACTGATGACTTAACTGACGCTTATAAATTGGAGCGGGATCATGGACATTGAAATAACTATTGATTGTTTGTCTGTCAACGGTAAGAAAAATATCAATTTTATCGAGTACCTCATCTTCCATATATATACAAATACTGTCGTCCTCTGTACAAATGTTTTAAGGGCGGCTACGGCTATGCTTGTTTGAGACTTTGAACGATGCCTTTGCATATTCTATTCAATTGAGCACCGCTTGCGGGGTCGGTAACAGCAGTTTTCAACTTCCCCACAGTGTCGAGAAGCTCAACGTCCGCCAGCATCTCCAGCGTAGGCTTGATCTTATGACATACTTCCTGAAAAAATTTCGTGTCATTACGACGCGATGCCTCTTGCAACACCTGTTGCATTTCTACAAGATTGTCGATCATCGAATCGATCAGCTCTTTTTTAAACTCTTCATCGCCGTCAGTGTACAGATCAAAGTCAATAAAAAGGTTTCTGGACACGGAAGATCCGGAAATTTCATCTGGAATCATGGGTAAGTGTTTCGGTGTTCCACAAAGGTCCTCAATTGAGGAATCGCACAAATCAGGAGAAAACTGATTTGCGAAATATCAGGAATGACTAATCCAATCGGCGGAAAAACTTAAAAACTATAAACTTTGACAGTTTACAACACAAAGCGCGTATTCACGACGTTTTATACGCGGCGCACATTAAAACGTGTTGAAAGAACACAAAAACCTAACGATCGGAGCGTGGCGTGAATGACGCTTAAATAAGCTTATGATCGATCGCGTACTTCGTCAGTTGAGCCGTATTCGAGAACCCCATCTTTTCCTGTATATGAAGCTTATGTGTCTCCACCGTTTTTATGCTGATGAAAAGTTCATCCGCGATTTGTTTCAGACTCTTTCCGCTCGCGATCAATACGAGGACTTCATTCTCCCGTCGGGTAAGCTCTTTCGATTTTTTGGTAGGAAGGCCCTTACCTTCGGTCTTTTTCAGGTAGAAGTCCTCAAAAACAAGCGACATAACCTCCTGGCTAAAATATCTGCCCCCGTTAAAAACGGTCCGTATCGAATGAAGCAGATGCTCCTGATCGACATCCTTCGGCAAATATCCGTCTATACCCGACTCCACACCCGCTGTAATGAAATCCTTATTAACTTCGCTGGATATCAGAATGACCTTCGCGTTCGGGTTTTGCTCCTTGATCCAGCGCGTCGCTTCTATACCGCTCATTCCTTTCATGACGATATCCATGAGGTAAACATCCGGCTGCAATAAATCCGGCAGATTGATCGCCTCTTCTCCGCTGCTGATACTCGCGAGCACTTCAATATCCGGGGCTGCGTTCAACAGCGATAATAAACCATGTCGTAAGAGACCATGATCATCGACAATTACGACTTTTATCCTTTTTTGCATTAACAGAACGGATTGCCTTAAAAAATCATTCCTCCATAATACCACGTCGCATGCAAAGTATTTCACGTGGAATTTATAGCTGTGCGGCCCATAACCGTGTTTGATTCCAATAGTGTCAGTGTAACGCTATTCTTGTACGCGCGGCAAGGTTACGATGAGCTCAGTGCCTTTTCCAACTTCACTTTTTACATCAACACAACCACGAAGCAATTCCACCGCCTTCTTTACTATAGACAATCCTAACCCGGTACCTTGAATGGTTCTCACATTGGTCCCCCGGTAAAACGGTTCGAAAAGCTGCTTCATATCCACATCCGGAATTCCGATTCCGTAATCACGGACCCTCAGTGTAAATTTTTCGATATCACAAGCGAGCTTGACATCAATAGATTCCGCACCCGAAGAAAATTTAATAGCATTTGTCAACGTATTGATCACGATATTTCTCAGCAGCTTCTCATCAGACTCGATCGTATCGAATTGCAGATTATATACCAGCCTGATCTTATGTGTTCCACCTGTATTTTGTTCAATCTCCTGACTTAACCGCCGGAAAAAATCGCGGATATCGACCCTGCATAACCGGACGGGTATTTTTTCACCTTCAATCTTTCCGATCGTCAATACATCATCGAGTAAATGCGTCATGTGGGCAACTTGTTTCTCAATTTGGATAAGTTTCTGATCAATTTCCGTAGGCGACACATCCTGCCTGAATTTCTTGATAAACTCGGCGGCTAACGTGATCGTTGTTAACGGTGTACGGAACTCGTGGGAAGCGATGGAGACGAACTTACTCTTCATATTGACCAGCTCCTTTTCCTTTTGCAACGCCTGGTTCAGCTCACGTGTCCGATCTTGCACCATCTTCTCGAGGTTTCGCCGGTATTCTATGAGCTCGGTAATATCCTGCGCTACAAAAATGGCTCCGTTGATTATTTTTTCGACATCTCTTCTCGGAAAGGCGCTTAGCAATAGCACAATTCTTTTGTCATTTTTTGTGAATATTGGCAATTCAAAATTACTGACGGCATCACCCCGCAGCACACAGTCAATCATGTATTCGGTCGGTCGCCGGTTCTCGATCCCTACCAGCTGATCGATCCAACGTTTGCCCAGCAGGTCAGATTTCGCAATTCCAGACAGGTCTGATATTACCCTGTTCCACTCATTGATAGATCCGTTCCGGTCAATGCCAAAGATCGGCACATTGGCATTTTCGATCAGGCTTGCCAACTCCCTGGCAATGGCCGTGATCTTACTTTCAAAATCCTTCTGCTGGGATATATCAAGCTGCATAAAACGTCTTTTTTGATCTGCTCACATTATGAATAAAAGCATAGCAAAAGCATATACAGCAATGAATAGCCTGACGGCACAATATCGCCATCGAATTCATGGAGCGCAGGTAAAAAGACTGGTTCCCGTCCGAAAAATCAGACAGATGATCAACCCCGCGCATTTTATTTTTCTCTAACGCAGCGTCTGCAGCCAATCCTTCCAAAAGAAGTTTTCTAAAAAACCGTTTCTCGCGATTACCAATCATAATAACGTTTAGATAACATCCAAAAATTTATTGGCCTAAAGCGGCTTGATGCAGGATCAAGCGTTCAACACTTTCTACGTATTGAAGATCATCCTATTGAAGATAAGTAAACTGTACCCTTTTTGCAAGGCGCCGCAAAAAGGCTGACTGAATTCCACCACTATATCGCTACTGCGCCTGCTCTATTATAACAGCTAATAAATGATACACACCACATGACATTCCACAACGTCGTTTAAACACTTATAGAATGGAAATCCGTAAAACATTGAATATGATCGCATAACATCGTTGTAACGTTAACACTTATTCAACATCATGGTACACGCCGCGGCGGTGCGTTGTGCAGGTGTGTAAAGAAGTGCACAAATGAGATAATCCTCAGTAAGTGTTTGAAAACGATTCGCGAAAGAAAGGATGGCGTATAGGAATCTCAATACCTCGCAGCGTGGCTATTCGACGATGGCATGCCGCTTCCGACGAGATAATCACTGAGCATTTCCGTAACATCCGTAACGATCGTATAAAGATCCACAGCGCTGGTATTGAGTCCCGATTGCCCTACCGTTGAATATTTCAGGAGATCATTTATCAGGAACCCGAATCGGGTCACCCGATCTTTCACGATATGGATATTGATATTTTCTTCGGATAAAGACGGCCGGGTATCTTCCTGTAGCCAAAGGATAAGATTATAGATAGCCTGTAGAGGAGCCGTAAGCTCGTGAGATGCAAGATACTTTAATTGATCCGTACTGGCGTTAAGACGCTTCGTGTACACGGAGATTTTCTGTTCAGCAATCATTTTATCGGTCAAATCACGAAGGAGGATAATTTTAGAGAACGTAACCCCGTCCGGATTCCGGAATTGCAAACAAGAGTACGAGCAGAGAAAACTTTGCCCGTATGGTGTTATGAACGTATCCTCACAATTGTACAAATGACTATTCATTCCCATTAACCGGATTATTTTCTCCGCGTTTCCCGGATATGCATAAAGGCTCGTTATATGTTTTCCCTTTATTTCTGACGGTGTCGAAAAACCAAGCATTTTTAAGGATATGTCATTACCGATTTCGATACAATTGTCGGCGTTGAGAACAAGCAACCCATCCACCAAAAGGGAGATGATATTTTCCATCAGTTTACCTGATACAAATAGATCAGTTGATCGAATCTGCATAAATATTCATTATTAGAGGCTAGCCCGAACAAAAGTGCATCTTATTGCCATTACTTACATGAGGGAAATCCTGATTCGTTAAAAATAAGGATGAGATGTGTCCACCCTGCTACAATCGGTTTTCCCGTGTTCAGGACAGTCCATCCACCAGCACGCCGTTGCTGCGCGTGCTGGCGTTGCGCAGCGCCTTGAGGGGGGCGTACTCTTCGGAGTGGTAGAAGCGCAGCGCGGCTTCACGATCCTTAAACTCGTGCACGACAAATGCTTTCGGCTTCCAGTCACCTTCCAGGGTCACCGGATTCAATTCACGAATGATGGTGCGGCCTCCGTACTGTACGACCAGCGGGAGCGCTTGCTCACGATAGCGCGCCATGCCGGCGGGGTCTGTTACTTCGAGGTCTAAGACGAGATAGGCTTTAGGAGGCGTTTCCATAACGATACTATACGATCTTTCCGCGCAAACGTTCTGCCATTTGCACAACCTTGCCGATCTCCGAATTGGACGACTTCTTCAATTGTTCCAATACAACTGCGGAAATAAGCCTGGGCCAGAAAAGCGATGAGTTTACATCACCGGCTTTTTCTTCGATCACGGTAAGCTGTTCCGCCAGCGCCTGTTGTAAGACCGGCGGGACATCAGGGTCTTGCGAAAGGGCCTTCATCTTAATGAGACCTTCCTGTAAGCGGTTGTGTTGAAAGTCGTCGATGGCATCAGTCAGCTTATACGGCCAGTGTATACCCGTCTCGTTGGCGAACCCGGCGAAGTAGAACTTGGCCTGGGCAAAGTCCTTGTCGTAGGCCTGGGCCAACGCCATGATGACGTAAAAGGTAGCGACTTCGTATGCAGCCTGGGAGTCAGGTCTTAATAATTTTTTCGAGTGGGCGGCTTCTTCGTGCGCAAGGCTGTCCCACCCCTGCTCGTACATCGCGATCGAGCGCAGCGATCGCGCCAGATACTGCGCCGTGGTATCACCCTCCTCCTGGGTGAGGTCTGCTTCCGCAAAAGCCATGGCGTGTTTGCCCGATACCGTCCAACCGTAGCCCAGCAAAAGGTGCACGTAGGCGGGGTCGATCGAAGGCAAAGAGTCTTCCTTCTGGCTATTGTACAGCGTTACCGCCGGCCCTACTATCGTAGACGACGTGGTTTTGTAGGTGCTGAAGGTTAAACCGCTGGTAGCATCTTCATATTGTTCGCGCTGCGTTTTCTCATCCGAACAAGCGCTGAAGTATAAAAGTGAAAAAACAGACAAGACAGCCGTCTGCCAAAAAGAAGGTAGGTACATAGTGCAAAAATAACAAACAAACCCATTTTGCCGCATTCCTCAACTTCTTCCGGTCACCTGAAAAAGTCTCTCTACGAAATCTTATCGGTAGTTATCATGTAAGCTTAATGGATTGTGCTTGCTTTAGAAGCTCTATGCTATTCCGAACCTTCATTTTTTTGAAAAGCTTTCTCCGGTGATTCTTAACAGTATGAATACTTAGTGATAACCGGGCGGCAATTTCTTTGGAGTTAAATCCTTCCCGAATCAAATTGACAACGTCCATCTCGCGGGAAGTAACAAGCTCCCGGCGTTGGTTCGGTACAAACTCGTCGATTTTCAAAAAATGATTATCTATCTGTTTGAATTCCTCCAGTTTGACCACCGAAAAACTGGCAGTGGATGAGATATCCTTAAGCAATGTGAAACCAATGTATTTTTTACTCCGGCTTTCGATCATGATTTTCTCATCCAGAATATTAAGGTAATTTCCATTCGCATGCTTCAGCCGGTAGTTCAGGCAAAAACGAGCCTTGGTAAGATCATCCAGTCCGGCCGTAGCTTTAACGATATGATGAAAGCATACGGAAACAGCCTCCAGGTCGTTGGGATGAATAACCGATAAAAAATTATCCTGAACGATCTGCCGGAACTGCTCCGGAGAGTAACCGAGAATATCCTTGCATGAAGCACTGATATACTCAAAATTCCGATGCCGCGCGTTACACAGCATGAGAATACAGTTTGGGAACATTTTTTCCGTGAATTGGATATTCCAATGTAATTCATCCATGTCCGTCTCCAAATTACCAGGAAGGCGTTCCTCGAGTTTCAATTCATTTTCCAGAAACCGATCAAGGTTTCGCCGGGCTGTATTACTGATCATAGCCTTGTGTCGTCACGGTTGGTATTAAACTTTCATCCTGAAATCTATCCATACGAAAAATCGCACCAGGAGGATGAATAACTCGGATGAAATTAGCGAAATGAGGCTCGATCCGCCTCAATCCTGCCCCCAAATGACACTTAGGTGCTATTGCCTGCCGATCCGGAACGCGGGAGATTTACGGCATTGTTAAACAACTAAAACTCACTATTCATGAGCACCGCGACTTCTAAATCCGACCTTTGGATTTTTGTTCTTTTTGTATTTATAATTTTCTATAGCACCGGAGCCGGATTCCTGGAGTCCTTCGTTAATTACCCTCTCTGGAAAATTATCGGGCCTTCCGAACAATGGACTGAATATCGTAAAGCACTAGGCCCAAAAATTATCCCCGTGCTCGCAGTTCCTTCGCTACTGGTAAGCCTGATCCTGAACGTAATCCTATTTATTAAACGTCCTGTGGAGATTCCTGTATGGACCGTGTGGGCTTGCCTTGGTTTTTTGGCGGTTGCGTTCATATCGACAGTATTCATCCAACTTCCAATCCAGGCTAAGCTTGACGAAGGTTATGATCCGAAATTATTGGACCGCTTGATCGTCTCCAGCTTTTGGCTCCGCGAAATGATGTCATTACTTAGAATAGGCGTAGTCTTTTACATGATGATCGCAGTGTACAGGATCCGCTAATGAATGCATTGAAATTCCCCTGTCGTTTCAACTTCGCCCGCCGAAGCATGTTTCATGTGCGGGCTATCTTTTTAGCGAGGATGCTCGATTTGAAGCACGCCTGCGATGCCGGCAAGACTGACCATCGTAACACGGCATAACGGAACATATTTCCAGTCCTTCCTGCTCCCGGAATGGCTGTTAACGGAAGCTTGTTTGCAATTATTTTGCAACAATAAAAAAGCCACTTGACAGGTGACTGTAAGTGGCTGTTTTTAAGCTCCTCCTCTTGGACTTGAACCAAGGACCCTCTGATTAACAGTCAGGGGAGCACACCAATTCCGCACTCACGAAAAACTCTAAAGTGTTCTATTTCAGCGATTATCGCTACCTTCACAAAGGTAGATAATCCGCACGGATTCAGAAAAAGCACGCCGAAAGCACGCCGAAAAAAAACTCTATGACCACCATAAAAATTACCCTCGACAAACGAGAAGATCACACCCACGTGGACAAACGCTATCCGGTTGTTTTACGGATTGGGCATAAAAGGAAGACCCGGGACATCCCCTTTAATATTGCGGTCCATGAAAAGAATTTTGATCCCGTGACCGGGAAGGTCACGGGAATCCTAAATGCTGTCCAGAATACAAAACGCGTTCAAAGGATTCTTGCCGAAACAGACCTTTGGGTCACCGAAAATGGCCCAAAAATCAAATTTTGGTCGGTTGCGAAATTAAAGGCCGAAATCGAAAGAAAGTTTTTCGAAGAACAATTCCAGCTTTCCCTGCTCACGGTGGCGGGAAAGCTCTTGTACCGCTTATGCGCTGAGGAGCGGTTTACAACGGCCGACTCCTATGAGGGCGCGTTGAAAGCCTTTATCCGATACAGAATGGTTCAGATGAATAAGGAACCCGAAGACATCAAAACCCTGTACAACAAGGATATTCTAAAGGAAAGTCACAAACAGAAGAAGGGTGAGGATACCAAGGGGTTCGAAGTCTTACCCGAATACACTGTATACGACTTGCCAATCATCGCCATAGACCGGGATATGATGCAAGATTTTAAGGCACACCTGGCTAAGACGTGTGGAAAGAATACTATTGGCATCTATCTGCGGAGCTTAAACGTCTTTTTTAACGATGCGTCAAAATCGCATAAAGACGAGCTGGGCAATCACAGTCCGCTGGAGGATATAAAGAAAGGCAGCTACGAAAACGAGGCAAAGCCGTGGACCATGGAAGAGCTTAATCGTTTACGCAAGCTGGACCTTGAACCCGGCAGCGGATTGTTCGAAGCGCGGGATTTCGTTTTGACCATGTTCAATAATATGGGGATGAACTTCTTTGATTTGGCGCTGCTTCGCGTTTCGAAATTCGACGGTGAGCGACTTAGCTATTCGCGGAAAAAGACCATTAACGCCAAAAAGAAAGATACGTTCTCCATCAAACAGAGCGATGAGGCCCTGGAAATTCTTCAACGGCACATCCAAGGCAAGTCCGCTGACGATTATATCTTCCCTATCCTCACACCGGACATTCCGACGGAACAAGTACATGAGGTCAAAGCCGAAAAATTACGCGTATTCAATAAGCGCATTAAAGTTTTGTGTCAAAAAGCTGGCATCAAGGAAGGCTCGTCTTACACCGTCCGGGATACCTGGACTGATGTTGGGCTGGAGCGGGGTGTAAATATTAGGGCTATGTCCTCCGGCCTTGGGCATGAAGATATAAGAACTATAGACAAACACTATACAAGAAAGCTCAATAATAAGGCATTGGATAAGGCAAACGCAAAAATCACAGGCCAGCCTAAGACCCGCAAAAATCAAAAGGCGTGATGCAAGCACCACGCCTTCCCTCCTATCTCATAGCTATTCCGGCTTTAGTTCGGCAGCCCTCTTTAGCAGTTCAGGATCGAAGGTGATCGCGCAGCATTCCCTGGCTGCCCGTGTGTAAACGCTTAACGGGTATTGGGCCTCAAAATATAAGTCCCGCTCAATCTTCAAGCCCCGTGGGCCCCGGAAGGTTTCCAGTTCGGCAAGCGATACATAGCCAAGTTCCGGAAATCCCAGGCCCAGGTCACATAGGCCGAATGCAATGTCGGGGTCGTCTTCCACCACGTCCCGAAGCAGCCACGCTGCATCTGTGCCGGGCGCGAATAGTTTAACAACCGGTGGCACATCCTCGTCCGGCGTCAACCCGTTCTGTTTCAGTTTAGCGATCAATTCCCTGGTTAAAAGATTTGAACTCATGCGACTCCTTTTGTTGAAAGGAGCGGAACCTATCACCGCTTATGGGCGAGAGAGGTCTATTTCTTATATTGTTAATGAATGAGTGCGTTTGGCCAAATTCCTAAGCTTGGGCCGGGAATAATAAACGACACGAAATTAATTATATGTATGAATTATATAGATCATCATGACAAGTTTTTCGCTTTACATAAATCACTTTTTGGGCTATTGTCCAGTACAAATAAGAGCAACCGGAGTGGGAACATGGCTGACGAAAAACGTCCAGATCCTATCGATTATAAAAACTTTAAAAAGTATCTGAAGAAGAACGGTGTGGAAAAAGCCATGGGATATTTGGATGCTCTCATTCATGTAAATGAGAACATCGAAACGCTCTTCAAACACTTTGATCCCAAATTAGAGCGGTATACAAATAGCTCGCCACACCGTGTGAAGTCTCATCTCAAAGATTTCAAGGCACAAACTAATTATCTCATAAAACAAATTAATGATTCAAAAATTTTGGATACTCCAGGCAATGAGGATCAATTAACCCTATAGTCTATGATAGAAGTTAACTCGTCTGTTTACACTGTATTCTATAATAAGCTATGCAACGCAATAATCGAAAAGGAATACATTAAAAAAAACGTGCCACCGCCTCGCACAACAAATCTTTGGGATGATATCACGGAAGACTTTTTTAAAAAGGTGTTTGGCGGCACGAACGCGCAAAGCAAGTTTTATTTTTCCAAGAAACTCGGGCAAATGAAACCCGGATCAACAGTAAAAGGTCGAGTAAACCATGAAGCGTTGGTTCGAGCATTGGAATATATAGGTATATCCACACCGCTCTCAAGACACCGAAAGAAAACCGCTCCCATCAGTCAACATCTTGCTGGGAATTTGCTTGATGCATTCATAGCCACGCATCAAGATGAAATCATGCAAGTTGAAATCGAGCACTCATTGCCGCCAGGTGATGAAGACGATATCCTTGATGAAATAGGACCTGCAAGAAAAGCAAAAGTATTAATTGCAAGTTTTTTCGAAAGTGTCGTAGACGCGGATTACGACCGCCTTACAAGGTGCGTTTCGAATACCTATCGCATTGACCAATATGGATCTCGCCGCGACTTCTTGATGACAGATTGGAAGCGACTTAAAGGTGTTACTGATGTTAAGATTTTTAATTCAAAGTTTTATCCGCCGGACATGTTTCAATGCGATTTCTATGTCGAAGAATTGATACAAATGAAGGTCAATCCGATGATTTCTGACCTGACAAAGATGAGAATTAAGGACATTAAAACATTCATTGAAAATTTAAAAAAAATAACTCATGACCTGAAGAAACTGGATAAAGGAAACAAACTGGATAACGTTGAACTATACAAGTTATTCGACCCAAGACTTGCCTATCATCTGTTGATTATGCTTGCCCCTGAAACTCAAGGTTCAAAAAATTTGATGAACAAGTTATTTCCAAAGGATGTCGTTGAGTCACGCGAAAGAACTTATCGATGCGTCCTTAAGCTTGAAGATGGATGCTGGAAAATATCAAAGCTTGTTTCAGTAAAGATTACTTTGGATGATGATTTTCTCGGATAACCAGCTGACAATCTGACTTTTACTAATTTTCTCAGATTTTTCAGAAAAAGACTCTTTTTCAGAGATTACGTGTTATCGGCTTAAATCGCTTTGATTTGCCTCAGCGTCGTTGAACAACATTGTCCAGTCTGCTCCAAAATCGCTTGAAGAGTTACGGCAAGCGACGAAAAGGAGAATGTTTTTCGGATCGCCCTTGAATTGCGAGAAGCTATGCGAATACAGATCATCGAAAACAAAATCAAATAATCACAAACGATAACAATTATGGGACTGAACAAGAGCGACCGCGCCGAGGTCGTAAAACAGGCGAATGCAGAAGGCTATCAGACAAACTCCAACGGCGACTTGCAAAAGGGGACCTCTATCCTTCATTTTTCTTCTACCCAGCAAAGTATCAAATCGAATGATGGTCAAAGCTGGAACTCTTCTTACGACTTCAAGAACCGGAAGAAGAAGTAGCGCCAACAAGGTAAGGCTTGCCGCAGGGCAAGCCCCCTCCTTTCTCATGACGTATCGCGTCTGGATCACGTCAGCACTGTAATTCATCATCATATATAATTCTATTACCGCTATGCAAGTCATTTGTCTTGAGGAAGAGGCATTCTTTGTTCTTATCGACAAGGTTTTATTGCGCGTGAAAGAAGCCGAAGAGCGGAGTTGGAAGTGGATTACCCCAGAACAAGCCATGAAACTTCTTGATATAAGCTCTAAAACGACGCTCCAAAATTTGCGTGACGAAAATGCTATCCGCTACACGCAGCCTCGACCAAAGTTGATCCTCTACGATCGCGAAAGCATCGAAGCATATTTAAGCGCTCATTCAAACAAGAAGCATTAATTAAACGATTTCAAACATGGATGATGACAAAGAAATCAGTCACTATTTGCGTGGCTTCAACTACGGATATATCGTAGCAAAGGAGTTCCCGGAGATCGCGGATCAAATACGCAACCTCAAAAGCAGGAGCGATTTTATGATGGGCCTGGGCGCCGGTGTGAAACGTTATACGCACGAAAAAGCACAAATGCAGTTGCTACGCCGCGAAGAAAAGGAGCAAAAAAAACAGCCGCCCAAGGCATACAAAAAAAGCCCAAAGTATATCCGATCCTTTGAACAGGGAGACCAGTTGCGTGCCGATCAAAAACAGCAAGCGGAAGAAAAATTCCGAAGCCACCGCCCTGACTGGCTGAAAGATCAAAAAGCCGACAAACAAGCATCGCCAGACAAGTCAAAAGATAAGGGACAGGAAAAAGACAAGGAACGCGAGCGGGAATAAAGGTTCAAAACAACACTCTAAACACGATTTATGAACATACATCCTTTTTCATTGGAGCAACCTCTTCTCGGCTTTCAATCAGAGCCCGGAGAGACGGAATACTGGACAATCGCTAATGCGGTCGAGAATGTTTTGATCTTGGGCGCAACCGGAAGCGGCAAGAGTTCGGGAAGTTTTGAAACCTTGGTGTGCAAGTATCTTTCCGCCGGATTCGGCGGGCTTATCCTATCGGCGAAATCCGAGCGCAAGATGTGGGAACGATATTGTAGCCTGACAGGGCGATCCCATCACCTGGTGGTGATTGAACCGTTCGGCGACCATGCTTTCGATTTCATTAATTACGAATCCCTTCACAAGCCTGCTGGCTTGTCCATCACGGACAACATCCTTCATGTTATCCGCACTGTAATAAATGCCAGCAATGAGAAAGACGCCGGAAGCAGTCGTGATCCCTTTTGGGATGATGCACGCGATACGCTGATCGGAAATTTGTTACAGCTTTGCCAAATCGCATACGGCAGTATTACGATTCAGCATCTTTACGACATCGTGCAATCCATACCGAAAGACATTGGATCGCGGGATGAAGAAAGTCCGTTCTCAAAGGCATTAAGCATTGCCAAGAACAAGATCAATCAGCAGATCGACGAATGGGAGGAAAGGATTGGTCCTTCGGTGGTTCAGGAATATATCGACGGAAACAGGTTTGAGGTAGAAGCGGAAAAGGCCATTCGCGATATGCGCCCGCTCAAGATGGTGGATGAGTTCTTTACCCGGCAATTTATCCCTCTGGCGGATAAAACGAGGTCTACCGTGGAATTCACCTGTATTACGTTCCTTGGCAGACTGATGCAGGAACCAATTTATAGCCTGTTCTGTGGCGGCAGAATTACCGTGACACCGGAAGACTGTACGAAGGGCAAAATCCTGCTGGTTGACCTGCCTATCAAAACATTTGACAAGGCCGGGCGGGATGCCCAGACGCTCGTCAAGTTTTGCTTTCAGCGTGCCTTTGAAAGACGGCCGGTATATAACGACACCCCCCCTCTATTCATCTTCGCCGATGAATCGCACAACTTCATTACCGAATACGATCCGCTGTTTCTCAGCACGTCCAGAAGCGCCAAAATTTCAAGCGTCTATGTAACCCAAAATCTCGCGTCGTATTACGCGAACATGGGCGGAATTAAGGCGACGGCCAAGGTCAATAGCTTTCTCTCAAATTTCAATACGAAGTTTTTTCACGCAAACTCGGATGCTGAAACCAACCGTTATGCCTCCGAACTGATTGGCGAAGCCTACGATGAAAAGCCCACCCATTCATTCAGCGTCGGGAGAGATTCTTCACAATCCAGAAGCACAACTCCGGAGTTGAAACGGGTTTTCAGGCCAGAGGGCTTTATGCGGCTTATGAATGGTGGTGCAGACAACAATTTTGTCATCGAGGCCATTTTACACCGCCTGGGAAAACCGTTCACATCGGGCCGCAATGCCATCAAAGTCCTGTTCAGGCAAACGCCAAACGAGGCGTCTGTCCAGGGCTTCCCTGAACAAAACAAGTCCTCCTGTTCCTCCCCAAAACCAACCGAAAACAAACACTAAAATTTATACTCCTATGAAAAAAAACATGTACTACCGCTTTGCCTATCGCAGAAGCTTGGTGATTAATTCTTTTCTGTCGAATTCTTTCGTATCAGCCTGTTCATGGCCTCGCCTGCTCCTGGAAGTGTTCTTGCGTCGTGATATGGGTGAGCGTTACTTTTCTCTTGCCAGCGCGATTACGATTGCAACTTTGCTCGCTGTGGGCCCTGTCGCTGACTCCCTTTTTTCTTTCTTGTTTATGAAGCGACATGTCTTTATCTGGCCGTCCCTCAACTGGGATATGATAAGCTGGTATGCTTTTATTGCTGCTTTCATATCGTTCAGCCTGAAACGCAACCGAGAGATAAAGCGCGATGCCAATACCTTTGATTTCAGCCGCTTTAGCTTGTCCTCCGGCGAAATTGATCCGTGGTTTTCCGAAGTCAAGTTGTTTGGCCGTGTCGCAACGCCCAGAAGCATAGAAACCCTGTACGAGCCGGGTATGTGCTTTCTTGCCGGAGTCGGCCTTGTCCTTCTCTGGCAGCCCGTCGGTTATTTGATTATCGTCTGTAGCATCCTCTATTCTCTCAGCTATGTCGCTGCCTATCGGATCGGTGATAATTTTGTGTTGGATAAAGCCGACGAAATTATTGCAGGCAAAAATCAATTCAGAGCTTTTGTCGATGATACCGGAATTGACGGTTTCCGTTTCCGCAGCCGCAAGCCTGAGAGCCGCGCAGACCGGGAACGTTTTATCCACTCATTTAGCGCGCTGGACGAAGATCCGTTTAACGTTCTTTGATACCCCCTAAGCTCTGCTTGGGGGACAAGTCTGATCCAAAAATGATTATGAAAAGGGCTGTGCTTGGGGACACGCGAAAACGCGGTACTTAGCCAGCCCTTCCCTGTGGCTCCAGCAGAATAGCATTAACAAAAACGGAATTATACCCACCCGCCGACTAAGCGCGGCTATACCCCCACGCGATGATACGGATTGTACAGAGTCGCAACGCGGCTCACGCAAAGTCATACTTCAAACAAGGGCTGGAAAAGTCCGACTACTATATAAGCGATCAGGAAGAACCGGGACGTTTCCGGGGTAAGCTCGCGGCCCGGTTGGGTCTTGGCGAGGCCGTGACCCGGGATGCGTTTTATGCGCTATGCGATAACAAACACCCGATTACCGGTGAAAAGCTCACACCCCGAAATGTCGCCAACCGGACCGTCGGCTGGGATGTCGGTTTTCAAATTCCAAAAAGTGCATCCATTTTACACGCGCTGTCGGACGACGATCATATTCTGGAAGCCTTCATCTCGGCGGCGCGCGGTACGATGGAGGAAATCGAGGCGGATTGCAGAACACGCATTCGGACGAACCGGAGTAGCTATCAGGACCGGGACACTGGCGAATTGGCATGGGGAGAATTTTTCCATCATGTTGCGAGACCGGTAGACGGGGCGTTGCCGGACCCTTTATTACACTGTCATTGCTATGTATTTAATGCCACGTGGGATGACCAGGAACAAAAATACAAAGCGGCGAAGTTTCGGGAGATCATAAAAAACCGCCCCTTCCATCAGGCCGCCTTCCATAAGCGCCTTGCGGATAATTTGGTTGCACTGGGCTATCGCATACGCAAAACGCCAACTGCCTTTGAATTAGAAGGGGTCCCTACAAAAGTGATTGATGCCTTCTCAAAAAGAAAATTTCAAGTTCAACGTGCCGCCAAGGAGAAAGGCATCACCGACCCGGCGGAGCTTGACAAGCTCGGAGCCCGCACCCGCGCCAAGAAACAAAAGGGCCATACGATGGCTGCTCTGAAACAGGATTGGCGACGGCAGATTCATGCCCTTGGCATGAGCGAGGATGAAGGCAAAGAGAAAATCCGGTTCGCCGGTCCGCAAGAACCACGCGCTCCGGTCATGGACCCGCAAATGGTCATTGACCATGCCGTGTTGCATTGCTTCGAGCGGGCATCTGTCATGTCCGAACGAAACATCTTGCGCGAAGCGTACCGCTATGCGTTGGGGCAACCCGGTATAACGACGCAGCAAATCAAGGATGCGCTTGCCGCCGATCCTCGGATCATTCGCGTGCGCGAAGGGCATAACGTGATGTGCACAACGCGCGAGGTCCTGGCCAAAGAAAAGCACATGGTCGAACTTGCTGTTAGCGGCAAAGGTGTTTTGAGCCCGCTTTATACCCGCCTGCCTGTCTTGCAGGCCATCGGGCCACAGGCTGATGCACTCCGCCATATTCTGACTACCCCAGACCGGGTTTCAATCATCCGCGGTGCGGCCGGGGCCGGTAAAACGACCATGCTGAAAGAGGCGGTTGCCTTGATTGAAAAAACGAAGCGGCGCGTAACCATTGTTGCCCCAAGTGCCGAAGCCAGCCGAAACACGTTGCGTGCGGATGGATTTGAGAATGCAGAAACCGTCGCCCGTCTCCTGGTCGATAAAAAGATGCAAACGGACCTTGAAGGGCAAGTCCTGATTGTCGACGAAGCAGGATTGCTGGGGACAGATTCTATGATCGGTCTCCTCGACCTTGCGACCAAGAAAAACGCGAGGCTTCTGCTGGTTGGGGACCCGCTTCAACACACATCGGTGGTACGTGGCGATGCTCTGCGAATCCTGAACAACGTGGCCGGTATACGCC
The DNA here is from genome assembly GCF_018598185.1 of Dawidia soli. Lineage (GTDB taxonomy): Bacteria > Bacteroidota > Bacteroidia > Cytophagales > Cyclobacteriaceae > Ohtaekwangia > Ohtaekwangia soli. Next base: position 14,469 of record NZ_JAHESC010000050.1, on the reverse strand, counting down.
CGTCAGAGGCCAATCGTATCCATCGTCAAAAGAATGCGGAGTATCGGGAGGCGGTCCAGTTCCTGGCCGATGGTCGTGTAAAGGAAGCCTTTGGCAAGCTGGACAAGATGGACGCGATCAAAACCATTGATCCCGATAGTCCGGATAACCGTCTGGTCACCGAGTATATCGAGACCCTCCGGAAAGGAAAGTCGGCCTTAGTGATCGCACCGACTCATAAAGAAGGGGAAAAGCTGACCAAAGGAATTCGCAGCCGGCTACGCGAATTAAAAATGCTCGGTCGAGAAGAAATCACCGTGCCGCGACTTTCCAATCTGAACTATACGGAAGCGCAGAAGATGGATAGTCGTAATTATGAGGGTGGCCAGATTATCCGATTTAACCAGAATGTGACCGGCATCAAACGGGGCAGTGCCTGGACCGTCCGGCAGGTCAAAGGGAACCAGGTTGAAATTGTAGATGACAAGCAAAAGGCGCTCAGATTGCCGCTCAATCTGGCGCAGCGGTTTGAGGTCTATGAACGTTCCGAAATGGATGTGTCGAAAGGCGATAAAATTCGGATCACGCGTGAGGGCTTCGACAACCGGAAGACGCGCCTGAGCAACGGACAGACGCTGGAGGTGCTGGCCGTGAAGAAAGACGGCACAATCAAAGTTCGAAACAGCGTCAGCAAAAAGAATTACTCCCTGCCCGGCAATTACGGCCACATTGCGCATGCCCACGTCGTTACTAGCCATGCATCTCAAGGTAAGACGGTGGATGAGGTATATATTTTTTTTTCAGAATGCGCTTCCAGTTTCGGCGCGGCAAATTTTAAGCAGTTCTATGTCTCTGTCTCGCGTGGCCGGGATCGGGCACATATCTATACGGACGACAAGGCCGAATTATTCCTGCGCGTCCAAGAGACAGGTGACCGACAATCCGCGCTGGAGCTTGTCGCTAAAGACGAAAAGGAAGTGGACAAGATGATCGACACCATCATCCGGCAAACTCAGCCACGCCAGCCAAACCCTGCCACAAAAGACAAACCCCGTGAAAAACCAGCCCAGGAAAAAATAAGAACGTATGAGCGAGAACCAGAGATTTAAGCTGAAATACGACCAACTGCGGGAGAACAACCCGGCAGAAAAGGAATTACCGGATAGCACACCTGGAGAAACAGCCAAGCCGGACGAAAAAAATTACCGACATGTCGGACATAACCGAAATCTCGCCGTGATGTGGCCCGACGGCAAGCTGGAGTCGTTCAACTATGCCTATCTCGTCTCGATCAAGTACGATCCAATCAGCGACCCAAATGTTCTGGCCCTATATTTTACATCCGACACCATCACGATCAAAGGATACAAGCTAAAGCTGCTATTCTGGGATGTGTTTAACAGTACGTCTCGGATCATCGAATGCGCCGACCCACGCTATGCGGAAATCGTCAATGAGACGCAACCCGTTATCTTTGAAATTTCCATCGAGCCTTCGCGCTGAAAAAAGAGCCCTGGGCAAAAGCCCAAGACTCTTTCGCGTTATTACTTCAATTAAATTCATAAGCTAACTTTTAGCGATCGACGCGCCATCAAATTTAAACTTTTGTACACCTTTCGTATTGGCAGTATGGCTTTCACCGAAAACATCTAATATTCCGAAAACATGATTGGTAGAGAACACGGCGAATTGGCAGCCATCAATATGCCGTATTACGTTGACGTGTGGATGAGTATATCCGCCGTGAATGCCGTTTGATACAATCGCCATTTTAGTAGATTGGTTTACAATATCGCTCCAAGCCTGAGCTTCAAAATAAGCCGCTGCTCCACTGCCATGATGGGGTATTTGTATTAAAAGAAACTGAGAATTACTAATTACTTCTTTCTGCTCCTCCAATACCCGTTTCAATACGCTGATGGGCGCATCGGCTGTAAGCAGAATCACAGAGTCTTTTATCCTGATAATTTGGACAATGGATAGAGAATTGATTAAATCGCCACTGTCGTATCTTTTCAACAATCCAAAAAGAGACCAAAATCCCGTCGTTTTTCTCTGGAATCTCTGAAACTCCTGGTAATTAGGAGAAAGTACTTTAAACGAAATATCGTCGCTAATTTTTATCTCCCAATTTATGGGAATGGAGTTTCTTAACTCAACCAGCTTCTGTTCGCAGACCCTATCGATCAGTGCTAATAGTTCGCCCAGCTCACTATTATTATGCCTCCCATTTGCACCTGGAATGATTTTATTAATGTATACGCTATTCCTAAAAGCAGAAATGATTTTACCAAGAGATTTGTTATACAAAAAATATGACTGCGGCAGCGGGTAAAAGGGATTAACCAACAACTTGATCTTTATATTTTCTGCTTCGCAGTATTCCAAAACTTCAGCGAGGCCTTCATAGTGATCAGAGTGAGGATGAGAGATTACTAGAAATTCGATCTCTTTTACCTCATGGTCTTCAAGAAACTGCTTTGAAGGATTTACTCTGCGGGCGCCGTCGAATATGCCAGTTCTTTTTGGATATCTAACACCAAAATCAATTAATCCAATTTTTCTTTCCTCTTTCTCACCAAACTGTACAACGATTGAATCTCCCGCGGAAACATCATTGAACGTAATGTAGTTCATCAGCTAACGTAGAGTCTTTTTAATATTTTATATAATGACTCAATTTAGCATTAATTTTAGTTCTCTGGTTTAACAGGTTAATTTCTTTTTTATCCGACAGTATATGTGCGTCAAAATCGAAGGGTGCGTTATCCTTGTATTTCAATGTCAAACCGATCATGTCCCCTTCTTCAGGTTCCTTCTTTATTCTTTTGAATAGTTCGTCTTTACTCAGATTAAATTCTTCTTTCTTTTTGGTTTCATCGATTAGATCAAAGGCACGGACCATCACATCCTGATCGATAATTTTAAAAATGACACTTAAATATTTTTTCTCTTGCATCACTATTCCTTCCCTTCTATTTACCCCTACGTTTGCCTGACCGGCCGCTTCTTTAGACTTGCCCTGCACTCTTCCATCGATTTGCGGAAATGTCAATTCGCCTAACTTACCCACTAAATCTTTTAAATGCTTATGGGATTCGTCGTTCGAATCTTTCCGTATGTCCGTTCTGATGTCCGATAAAATCCAATATATATAAGCTGAGTGGGCATCAATGTGACCTTGTAAATCGCTTTTCTTTTCCTGAGACGCCATTAAACTTTTCCAAGCCCGCTGCCTTGCAGTTTCCGCCACTTTTTTAATGTCCGCGTCAGGAAGTATCTCAACTATAGTGCTTTTTCGGTTACCAATGATATTACGCAACGCGTTAGCTGCGATCTTTTCTTCGGCCGCAAAACTTACATCGCTTTCATCTATCTCAAATACGTTGTACCACTCTCTTGCTGTAAAAGCAGAGTGTTTTTCTACTACACGATCTCGCTCTACGCTTCCAATGCTCGAATTGTAAAATAAATATTTCAGATTTTTCCCTTGTTGTGCATAAATGGTGCCATGAGGATTCATCGCAATAAATGCTTTAGGCTTTGGAGTTAAAAGCCTCAGAATGGACCTCATCAAGGGCATTAATGCCGCTGCAGATATGAGCCTTAGTTGATCCCATATACTTTCGACATGCCGAGAATACACTTCCGCATATAAATGGGCTATATCCCGTCGATATAACCGAATAATATTCTCCTGCCGGTCAAACACACCTATCTCCGTTTCTTTTATAACCGCACTGGAATTTTCTTGAGGTACTGCAACAATACGATATGTAGACGACTCTTTTCGCTTGCCCCTCTTACGTTTGGTGCCTGCGGTTGAAGATTCATTATTATCTTTAATGTGAATATCGATGTCGAAATTCCTGTATATCGTCGATACTTCCATAGTTCTAATTTGGAAATCTGACCAGTTAATATATTGACATCAAAATCTCGCTTTTCGTTACTAAAAAGCCTTTAAACCATAAAGGGTCAAAGCTGACTGAGCTACCGAGTTATCTGCAAATAACCCAAGACAAACATGCAAAGCGTACAAATCCCAAAATTCCATCTTACTAGTGCCAAACCGTTTGAGTAGCTGTCGGCTACGACATCATCAACTCTCTCCTAGGGTTTAGGGATTTATAAAAAAATCGCTCCATCCTCTACGCTTAAAATTAGCATAAGAGGGGGCAAGCAAAGGTAATAAATTTCTACACAATCACAAATACTAACAATTACCAGCATCGAAATTATATACGGCAAATAATCATTTTACCAAAATATTATTCGCCAATGCACAGAGATACTTAAAGCGTCCGCTTATAAACGGTTGGTGACTGACTCTTGTTGCACTATCTCCGGTAAATCGATAGGCCTCATTCCTGCTTAGACGACCTAATTTTCTCTTTCCACATTTAATAGCACAACGGCGGCCACCCCAGGGTGAATTTTAATCGAGGGGAAATCAAATGATCTTCCATCGTCGGTTTCGCCAGAAATAAATTCTCCAGCAGGTGCAATCTGCAACGCATAATCTCGAATACTTTATGAGGGCATATTAGTTTATTTAGGTGACTTCACATAGCTGAATGCAAATTCACATCTTAGTTAAAAATAAAATCCCATCTACTTTCCGGAAGTTTATTTCGGAAAAATAGATGGGCTCTATACTTGCGAAGGTACTATATCCTGACTACAGAACAAGAAGTTCGTTATACATTTCTTACAATATTACTTGATCGCCATGCCTTTGTTCGGAGCACTTGGTTCCAAGAAAATGTCTACCGATTCTTACGCCTCCTGGATTCGAGATAAAGGCCGTGAAAAAATTCCTCTACTGTAAGGTCGTGGATCGTTAATATCCGGACGAGGGTTTTCAGGGTGACGCTGGTCCTGCCGGTTTCGATGCGCCAGTATTGCATTCGGGGCAAATCATGGTCGAATGCAAAATTTTCATAGCTCTTATAGCCCTTCTTTTTCCGCAATTCTTTCAATTTAGAGCCAATACGCTCCACCAAATGGCCTAAGATTTCCTCCTCTTTCACGAAGTGAAGTTCCCGTTCGCACCTCTAAATTGTTACACCAATTTTGATACACCATTTTTGATACATTATTTGCAATACTTTCCTATTTTTGATGCGTCCCGAAAGAAGCGGCTTTCATCGCCTAGTATTCTCAAAAACCTCAAAGCAAATCATGTATGAAACTATTTTTCATCCCCAAAACATTGTTTTTTCTATTGCTGACCATGAATGGACACGCTCAAACCCAGGCCGGCACTATCGCACCTGACGCCAAAACGATTGAGTTTGATCTGAACATGCCGTTTCGCGACGGCTACGCGGTCGTATCGAAGGCCGGGCAATATGCAATCATCAATGTGAACGGCGATTTTGTCATCCCTTACGGCAGATACACCTTCATGGAAGGGTTTTCGCGTGGCTTGTGCCCCGTTGAAAGAAGCGGAAAGTGGGGCTTTATCAACGAGCTTGGGCAGGAAGTCATCGCTTGCAAATACTTGCGCGTTCATTCTTTTACAAAAAACGGGTACGCATTGGCAACCCGATCTGCTCCCCGTGCCGAAACGGTATTGCTCGATCGGAGCGGCAAGGAAACAGTGATCGACGCGGCGCTCGCTCCGCCGCCGGAAGCCGCCGGATCAATTTATATTTCGAGCAAAGGCATTCATGACAAATTCGGAAAACTACTCCTCGCCCAGTCATTCCAAAAATTTCATCAGTTTTCAGAAGGTCTTGCAGCCGTTGCAATGGCCGATCAATCCGGCGTGAAATGGGGATATATCGACGAAAAAGGCAAGACTATTATTCCGTTTCAGTACACCCGAGAACCGGGCGATTTCAGCAACGGGTTAGCTTACGTCGTTCCGGCGGACAATGTAACCGATTTTCCCTATGGCTATATCGACAAGACGGGGGCACTAAAGATCAGGATGCCGAAAGGCGCTGCGCGGATCACCAGTGAGAATTCATCCAGCTTTCCAAAACCATCACCGTTCAATGCTTCCGGCTACGCCATTTCCGGTGTGATGTTGAACCGAAAGCAATGTCTTGTCGATACGGAAGGCCATTTAGTTACTCTTCCCGATCTCATTGACCCAGAATTTAAAGCATTTGATCCGAATAGTATCCAGATTGAAAGCCTTGCGGCGGATGACGTATTGTTTCGCACAAAATCCGGCGCAATGATCGTCACACTGGCCGGAATGGTACGGGTGCCGCCGATCTTCTCTGACCTCGATCACTTCGATCCAATGTCCGGGCTTGCTCCGGCAGCCCTAATGAACAAGTCCGGCGCTGCAACCCAGCCGCGTGGATATATCAATTCGGAAGGTGTCTTTGTTATCGTCCAAAAGGAGAAATCCCAATGGTGATTCGAATACGACATTACCTCAAATAAAAAGTATTACATTACCGCTTCAAACATATTCGAATAAAATACCCGTGTCACTTTTACATTGATCCTGTATAAGATTTTTCCGATATAATACTTAGTCATATATGCGGCAAGTCTGGATGGTTTGGGGGATTTAAAGTATTCCGTGTTGGAGCCCGAAGGCAGGGAACACGGCCATTGTGACAACACAATGGCCCTGCCTTTCATTTCTTTCGTAAAGAACGGCTGGCACAGAAAAAAGATTGGACTGAGTTTAATTCGCTGTTCTAATGGCCATCGACATTTCCTACATGCCGAAGATGACATTCACCATAAAGCCTCATCAATCTGGCATTATCCCTTCATCGGCGAACGAGTAATATTTGTTGGACGTAAGGATCATGTGATCGGCTACGTGGATGTCCAAAACCTTGCCCGCCGCGAACAATTCCCTTGTCATCTTTTTGTCTGGCTCGCTCGCTGCTAACACCCCAGAAGGGTGATTATGCAGGAGAATGATGCTGGTTGCCTTTGACAGGAGAGCGGTAGCAAAGATTATTCTGCGGTCGGTCAATACGCCTGCAATGCCACCGGTGGCAATCTCTGATATTCCAAGGCAGCTATAATTCCGGTCAAGCAGCAAAATCTTGAACTGCTCGACAAGCTCTATCCGGTTTACATCCCACGTTTCCCGGGCGATCCTGGCCGCGTCTTCCGAGCATCGGATTTTCGGCCGTTGAAAGATCGGCACCGGATGCCGGTATGTAACCTGGATTTGTGGCACGTTATAAAGCGGGTGCAATTCAGTCTCGTCCATATTACTCCCCTTTCAATTCATGGATGGTGCGTTTGATTTGTGCCATGTGATGATCGTTCACGTCTTTGTAGCTCTCGTAGCGATTATTCTGAGGCCGATGGGTCATACGCTCGCTCTGAAAGAACAAAGCGAGATCGTCGTGTGCCTTTCGACCGGCCGCGTCATTATCTAGCCACGTGTAGGCATAACCATAGCCGTATTTCTTCATGAATGATTTTGCCTGCCTGCATAGGGAAACAGAATTCAGGACAATGGCGTCGTTCATCAGGCCAGTCCCTTTGCGCTGTTCCATGACGGACAAAAAATCCATGACGCCTTCAAACACATGGACGCCAGACGGCTTGGTCATTGTTCCACGGATCAACGTGATAGCCTTTGGTTTTACGCATGACTTCCCCTGCGGCCCAAGCAGCTCGTAGCCGTCGTCCTCGTTTTTAAATCCCAACGCAACCCGGTATTTTTTTGTCTCTCGATTCTGCACGCGAAGCTGCTCTAAGAATGTTTTTCCAACCTTTAGGGATATGCCTCACTTTCTCAGATAATTGACAAGACCGACTTCTTCGATTTGAGAAATCTTCTTAATGATAAATTTCGGTGGCGACGGCTCTCTGCTGTATACTGGCAATAACCCTGGTGCGTATGTACCGCCTATGATCGTGTCGAGCCAACGGGACACGTCATGCGAGGTGTTATCCACCCCCTGGCTCTTTAGCAGTTCTTCAATGAATTGGATAACACCGCCCCCGATGCCAGGGCCGTGGTCATACCACGAGTTCTTTTTAGCGTTTACGTAGAAGCTGGGGGTTTTCTCCTGCCGGAATGGAGACAAATACTGAATCTCGTCGCCATATTGTTTTTCCGGGGAAATTCCCAGCTTAGCAAGAATTTCAGACAATGGTATAGCTTTCGCCTGTTCGAATTTCATCGAGCGATCTCACACAGGTTGAATGTTGATTTTGAACGGAGAGAGAAAGAGGCTTTGCCGAGCTTCTTTCTCTAATTTCCCTTATCGATCCAGGCGGACTTCAAAGCCCTTGTCGATATTGTGCTTGTAGTAATGCACGCGGCCGCCGATCTTGAACGGCTTGAAGTCATAACGTTTGATGCTGTCCCACACCGCCATCACTGCCGCTGTAGTATCCCATTTAGGAAACAATGTTTTCACGTAGATTGCAGCCTGTTTTCTGTTCATGAGGATGCCCTTGGTTGCTTCTCGTTTCACTTAAAATTCCTTTCGTTTTATCACCTAGTTATCTTCAAGGAATCCGGCTGGGACACACTTGAATCAAGCAGACGCGGTTTGAATAGTCCTCGCATTCCGACCTGTCAAACTATATGGCATTCCATTAATGATTTTGACTCTCAATTGCCCACGCATGTATGTCAAGCGGCGATTGCAAGTCGAGGAAGCATCTGCCCTTTGATTTGCCGTGCCCATTCTGGCCCGGTGCATGTACATTTTATGAAACACCTGTTCACTTTCCGATGCCTTTGGTGCGTATCCTACATCTTTAACAAAAGGCGTTTTTCTGCCACTCTATGCGATGACCGCGCTAAGACCGCCTCCCCCAAACAACAATAGAGGCTGCATAAGCATGGACAAAAGTGACCTGGAGCAAATGGGATATCTGCGCCTTCCCGAAGTACTCAAACTATTTCCTGTATGCCGATCAAGCTGGTGGGCAGGAATAAAATTGCAAATGTACCCACGCCCGATAAAACTGGGAAAGCGTGCGATAGGCTGGCGAAAAAGCGACATCATCAAGCTGCTACAAAACCCAGAAAGTAGCCATTTCCAATGAACGTGAGGCTGCCAAGAAAACTCGGCAGCCTTTTTCTTTGATGGACAACGAGGCACAAAATAAATATACTCTTCATCGTAGCGGAGAGTTTGTAGTCCAGCTAAGATTGTCTACATTCAGAATTTCCACGGGTCAAAAAACGGATAGAAAAATAAATCGAACTAAAACATTCCTTTCAAATTAAAGGCATAGCGTTCAATTACGATTTACTTCCTGTCCGCCATTATGTAAACCAAGGACGTTTATAGCCGTCCAGGGAATTTCTAGAAAAAGACACGATTTCATGGTCTTATCTAGTATATAAGCTCTCCAAATTTCAACTCAGTCCAACGCCATCCGGCTCTAAATCCGGGTCAAAAAACGGATATAATTCCTCCGACGTAATTACATTATGGTAATCGTAGGAAATTGTGTCCGTCTGGTGTGGATAAGTCATTGGAGAGAAATATAAAAAATGACCCTCACATGCACGGAATGCAAAAACGCCCAACCTCGTCCACGTCCCTACAAACTCAATGATAACGCTGGCCTTTATCTGGAAGTATCGCCAAATCGGAACAAGCACTGGCGGCAACGTTATACGTTTAACGGAAAAGAAAACCGTATTGCATTGGGGAAATATCCCATTGTGACGTTAGCTGAGGCCCGAGAGAAACGTGATGCCAACTTAAAACTTCTCTCTCTCGGTATTGATCCCTCAAATGAAAGAAAAGAGCAGAAACGCTTAGAGCAATTCAACGCAAGCCAAACCGTAGAACTTGTTGCGCGCGAATGGTGGGCCGTATGGGAAAGCCGCTGGAGTCGAAAGTATGCACAAACGAAACTGTATCACCTGGAAACCTATGTCTTCCCAAAGATTGGCCGCATGGCCATTGGCAAAGTAAAGGCATCCGACTTTATCCCGGCACTAAGGGTCTTGGAAAGTCGTGGGCTTTTTAAAACAGCCAAAAAAGTCAAGCAGACGTTTAGCCAAGTCATGGACTACTCCGTCCAGACGGATCGCCGAGAATATAACTTTGTTCCTGCATTGAAAGGCGTCTTAAGAAGACATCGTTCAACGCCTTTTGCGTCAATCAAGACGAACGAACTACCGGGGCTCCTGAGCGCAATAAAAGGGAATATCGCGCGACTGTTCCGCCCTACCGTCCTGGCCATCCTTCTCATGTTGCTTACATTCGTCAGAACGCGTGAACTGATTGAGGCGACCTGGGACGAATTCAACTTTGAAAAGGCGGAATGGCTTATTCCAGCGCATCGCATGAAAATGGGTGTAGCCCATACCGTTCCTTTAGCACGACAGGCGATTGGAATTCTGCGTGAGCAAAGACAATATGCAGGAAACAGCAAGTTCGTTTTCCCAAGTGTTTATAAACCAGGGAAGCCCATGAGCAACGGCACTATTTTGAAAGCCCTGGAACGTATGGGATATAAAGGCCGCATGACGGGGCACGGATTTCGTTCCCTGGCTATGACGACGATTAAAGAACAACTCGGCTACCGGCATGAGGTTGTGGATCGTCAACTAGCTCATGCACCAGGAAATGAAGTGGACCGTGCTTACGATCGTGCGCAGTACCTAAGCGAACGACGCGAAATGATGCAAAAATGGGCCGACTACATCGATAGTCTGTAATCACATTCAAGTCGGGACGCCTGTTTCTGTACATCAGAAACAGGCTAATCCTCAAATATTGGAAACTGGTCTTTTATTTGCCGAATGCTTCGACAACACGACAAAATCTATATCGCAGTCAAGCAATCGAAACGCTTCTTCAAGCTCAGTCAAGGTCGAATTGTGTCGAACATCTAATAGACGATGCACTTTTTTATAGTCAACTTTTCCAGATTTCGGTTCAAGCGTTCGAATATGTTCGAGATGCCAGCTTCCTGAATCAACATCTTCTTCTGTCAATGCCATCATGCGGGCGAGATCGCCCCGGCTAACCTTATTTTTCCGCATAACGTTATGCAGATGCATCTTGATCGCCATAGCGGTATTGATACCTAATAGTCCGCTTCCCGATGTCCTGCTGCGTTTCGCATTGGATTTTGGAAACTCGCCGCCACGGGCAATGATAGCATTCAATTCCAACGCAAGCTTCTCCATAAAATCTACAAATGCGCTATCTCGGTCAAAGCCAAATCCTACTAAATCTGGAAACTGGGGTGATTTTGACATGCAAACGTCTCCCGACTTGGAATGCTGTATTTGATAGGTAACCATGATGCTCTCCCCGGCTTTTATGCCTTAACCATTTCTGGCAATAATGCCATATATCACGTTAATTTTTAGTATATTCAAATTCACTAATAAACCCTCACTCTATGAATGAACTCCAATATCTGGCGCTTAATCAGCTCCGCGACGTTTCTGAAATTAATCCAATCAATGACACAGATCGAGAGTGTCTGGCCGAAGTCCGGGACGTTTTGAGAAAATTTGGTAAACTCGAACGCTTTGGGATAACGTTGCTGCACAAACATTTTGACCTGGTTGAAGATGAAATCCTTGTCGAAGAAGTGGACGAAATCAACCGCGTTCAGGTCATCAAGCCAATGAAAAAATCTGCTGTGGATGAATCCGGCGGCGAAATACTCGAAACGATGTGGTCACTACATGAAGGAGAAGTTCTTATGGGATGTAAAAGAAGGTGCGTATATCAGGATGGAAAGCATTATAAAGACGTTCATACATTCGGATAATATGGCGGATTGTCTAGTTCCATTTCTCGACTAAGCCATGAATGAGGTAAGACCTGGCTTGACCAGGCCTTACCGATCGCAAAAATCGACTAAGCGGACTAAAGTAGTTATTGCCATTATCGTCTCCTTGATTGCTATTATCCTCCAGGTGATACTTCCTTAAAAGGACTATGAAATAGTCTGCATAGGGGAAATTTATAGGTGTATCTTTAGTGATGTACACCTTAAAATTCCGGTTCTATGAAATCCTATAATCTTATCCTCGTAACAGTGGCATTTGCCATTGCCGCCGCTGGCGCGATTGGGGGCCAGCAAAACAGCGATGCCTTGACGATCATCTACGGCAAAGACATCTCGACAAACCAATGCTTGCAGGGCGATCCCTCAACCATGCAGCCCGGCTGTTCCACGGCAGCGGCAAGTTTTCCATGTACGATCATTATTTATGCGACGGGCCTACAGGGACGTGCCTATAATAGCAAGATAGGAACCACGTGCGTTCAGCCGTTTTGGTATAATTAATACCCGTCATTCTGTGGTGCCAGATTGGGGTTTGCTTCGATCTCCGATTGCGGGATCGGGTATAGAACATCCGTGTTCTGCCAGTCTTTACCCGGCAGGAGGCCTAGTGTTTCACCCGCCTTGTCGTGACGCTTGAGGTCCATCCAGCGGTGCCCGCCCTCGGCAAAGAGTTCTGCCCGGCGTTCCTCCTGGATGGCGGCAATTATGTGCTCAACGGTATAGCCGTCGCTGGAGTCGGCGAGCGGCGGCAACCCGGCCCGGACGCGGATCATGTCCAGGTCGGCAAATGCCCCCGGCAGATCGTCCCGCCTTGCCCGTGCTTCGGCCCGTATCAGGTATAATTCAGCGAGCCGGAATTCCATGTGATATTCGTCTGTCTGGCTATACTGACTTTTATACTTGGCTGGATAGTGGAACACGTCCTCACCGACATTCAGGCTACCAATCCAGGCGATGCGTCTTTGGTCGTCCGGATGAAACGCTTCCAGCATGGCGGGCTGTAGGGCCATGGAAAGCGCGCCATCGACGGGCAGAAACAGCATGGCATCCCAGCTTCCCATCCCGGGTGTGTTGGCCTGTAGCTGCCAGATGGCTTCCGGGCTGGAAACGCCAAACACCTCGTGGATGCTCGGCAACGAAAAAAGATCTTCGCGCGCAATCACCCGCGACGCTTCGGCTTCGGCCCGCTCCCACTTGCCCCGATAGAGCAAAACGCGGGCGAGCAAGGCACTGGCCGCCCAGGAGGTCGGGCGGATGCGGCCCGGTTCGCCCCCGGTAAAGGCAAATTTATCCTCGGATAACAGATCACGGGCCCTTATCAGATCAGCCTCTATCGTGTCGTACACGATGCTTGGGTTGGTGCGCGGCACTGACGCGTTGCGTTCAAAGCTCTCCTCGGTCAATAGCGGGATCGGTCCGAATAAATTGGTCAGGTAGAAATGACTAAACGCCCGGATAAACAAGGCCTCGCCCATGAGTTGCCTGCGCACGGCCTTGGTGGTTCCGCGAGAATTATTCAACCCTTTCAGCGCGGCGTTCGCATTATAGATCATGCTATAAGCAGGCCGCCATAAATAGTTCATCAGCAGCGGCTCATCGGGCTTGAGATCGGCGCGATAGAAGCCGGTATATTCTTCGTTCAAGGGTATAAGCTCGTCACCTGATAGCCCCGTCAGTAACACGATTCCTCCATTCGAGAAATACGGCATTGCGGCCATTTCAGAATAAACACCCCGGATGGCGGACGTTGCCGTGGCATCATCCTCAAACACCGTCTGGCTCGTGAATGCATCGTCAGGGCCGTCAATCTCGATCAGTGATTCACACGCTGTTAGCAAAAGGACCATTACGATAGTGGCGAACTTGTTCATGGATTATAGTTTAATTTCTACTCCAGCCGTCAAAACACGTAGGGGTGGCAAAAATTCTGGAATGAGACTTTCCGGGTCAAAGCCACGATACCGGGTAAACGTGACCAGATTTTGCCCTTGAACAAAAACACGTAAAGTTTTGATGTTCATTTTTTCCTGCAATACGGGGCTTGCAATCGTATAAAAGAGTGCCGCGCTTTTCAGGCGGATATAGGAAGCGTTCCTATAGGTCATATCGCCGACGTTAATGCCGCTAACATATTCCACAACACCGCCAGGGCTTTGTGTAAAGCGGTGGATCGGGACAACATCCCCTGGCTTTTGCCAGCGTTGCATGACTTCAACAGGCTGGTTATGGTTCCGCACACCGGGAGTGGGAAAGAATGCGATCACATCCTGCCGTATTTGTTTGACGAACTGAAATAGGAGAGACAATTCGAAATTTCGGTAGCGGATCACGTTGTCGATGCCGCCATAAAGCTCCGGGCCATACGCCACCGGATACCGGTCAGTAAAATCCAGCTCGTCATTGTTACCATCATCAAAGGTAAACCTACCTGTCTGCGGGTCGATGCCGGTGTAGCGATAGAGCAATCTTATATCCAACGGACTGCCGATCATATAGCGGACATTATTAGGAGATTGGGCCAGACCATCGTAGCGCACGAGTTTGGTGCGCGGTATCGTCACATTGGCGGAAGTCGTCCAGGAGAGATGCTCGCCATCGATCAGGGTCGCGCTTAACAGGACTTCCAGTCCACTATTTTGCACGGTCACCGGCGCGTTGTCCTGCACGGTTGCAAACCCGGTCAGTTCCGGCAAACGCCGCCCGGTCAACTGTCGTGAGGATCGGTTACGATAATAAGACCGGTCTCTTATACCCCTCTCCGCGCCC
>NZ_JAHESC010000004.1 GCF_018598185.1 Dawidia soli | reverse complement strand
CCCCCCCCCGTCAATCCTCCCTTCCACTACGTGGCGGGGCGGGGTTTTGTGTATCATGAGCCGGCCGGGGGGGCGGCGCACCCCCCCCCCCATGCCAGGTCCGAGTCGCCCTCCCTTCGGTCGGAAGACTCGAACCAGCGTTGCTTTTTTTTGCGCGCGGCGCGCGCAGGGCAGTGTCTTGTGCCAAGCGAAGCGCAGGCGTGTCACCGGTGCCCGTACCGCGTCGGCCCTACTGGTGGATGGTGGCGGTCTCCTGGGATATTGCTAACACCCGCTAGTGTCCTGGGAAATAAAAAAGTTTTGAAACGTCAGAACTTTCCGGGGCCAAGGCCCGTTCCTGGATATATTGAATTATTTCGATGAATTCGGTAGCTTTGCCAGCAAAACAGACAAGCGTGAATATCAAGAAGGCTGAGAAGATCTCGAAGGCGTTGGCTGACCCCAACCGGTTGCAGATCCTGAAGGAGATCCGGAAGAAGGAAGAATGCCTGTATTGCTCGGATCTTCAAGATATGATCGACCTGGCTCAGCCGTCCATCAGCCACCACCTCAAACAGCTGACAGACATTGAATTGGTCGTAGCGGAAAAAGAAGGGCGCAACGTCAAGTACAGCCTCAACAATAAAGTGCTCGATGACTACATCGGGTTCCTCGAGTCGCTGAAGAAAGCGTAATTTTTTTGCTCCTATACATCGAATAATTTAAATAAGTCAATAAGTATTAGGATATGACAATCGAACAATTTTACTTCGCCTCCTTTTTTCTAAACACATCGAAAAATTTAAATAAATCAATTAATTAAGCTATGAACAAGTCGTATAGACATCGGTTGTATGCTCCCCTGTTGGGGGCCGTCACGTTTGCCCTTCTCGCAGCGGTTGTCGCTGCGTGTACTACAAAAGCAGAGAATCTTGAACAGCCTGCAGCGGCCGCCGCCGCGCCTGCCGGTGTGCCGGTAGACGCCGTGATACTTCAGCCGCACGCCATTCGCGAAGAGCTGGAAGTGACCGGTACACTCGTCGCCAACCAGGCTGTCGATATCGTCAGCGAGCTGACCCGCAGGATCGTACAGGTGAATGCGCGCGAAGGGAGCCGTGTGAAGAAAGGCACCTTGTTGTTCCGCCTGGACGATGCCGACCTGCAGGCACAACTGGAGCGTTTCCGTCAGCAGGAGAAGCTGGCCGTATTGAATGAACAGCGCCTGAAAGATCTGCTGGAGAAAGAGGCCATCGCCCAGCAGGATTACGACGAGGCCATCACGAACCTGAAGGTGTTGCAGGCACAGATCAACGAGGTGCAGGTCATGATCGACAAGACCCGCATCGTGGCGCCCTTCGACGGTCAGCTCGGCATGATCAATACACACCCCGGGGCGATCGTTTCGGTCAGCACGGTATTGACCGACATCGAAGACAACAGCCAGATCAAAGTAGAGTTCTCCATTCCTGAAAAGTATACCAACGTCATCCAGCTCGGCAGCGAGCAGCACTTCACCCTGGCGTCTGACGACCAGCCCTATACTGCCCGGGTATTTGCCAAAGGCGCAAGCCTGAGCCAGGACACGCGCACGCTGTTGGTACGGGCGCTCGCGCAGAATCCAGCAGGTACATTATTGCCCGGCCAAAGCGCGCGCATCACCCTGGGGTTGAGCACCTCGGCCAATGCCTTGTCCGTGCCCTCGCAAGCGCTGATCCCCTCGGCAGGCGGATACACCGTGTTTGTCAGCCGCAGCCACCAGGTGGTGCCGGTGCCGGTTACGATCGGCCAGCGTAGCGCCGGTTCTGTGGAGATCGTCAAAGGTTTGAACACCGGCGACACCGTCATCGTCAGCAACCTACTGCGGCTTGGCCCCGGCGCCCCGGTTGCGATTGCTTCTATCAAATAAGCCCGGCCATTCTCTCTCTAACACAAGTTTAAAATCGTCATGAGTGCGATATCACAAGTAAGTATCTCCCGGCCCGTATTGGCCGGCGTTATGTCGGTCCTGCTGGTACTATTCGGTATCGTCGGGTACACCTTCCTCGGAACGCGGGAATATCCCGTTACCGATTCACCTATTGTTATGGTTACCACGGTATATCCCGGCGCCAGCGCCGATATCATCGCCGCCCAGGTAACAAAGCCCTTAGAAGAAGCCATCGCGGAAGCGAACGGCATCCGCGCGCTGTCGTCTGTGTCGCGCGAGCAAGTCAGTATCATCACCGTAGAGTTTAACCTGAACGCCGACCTGGAGGCCGCGGCCAACGACGTGCGCGACAAGGTGTCGAAGTCCCGGCAGCAGTTGCCCGCCGACATCGAGCCGACGATCGTGGAGAAGTCCGGCCCGGCCGAGTTCCTGGTGTTCCTCACGGTGCAAAGCGATACGCGAAGCCTGGAAGACATCACCGACTTCGTCAACATCAACATCAAGGAACGTCTGCAGTCGATCCCCGGCGTGCGCCTGGTCGACACCTATGCCGGACGCAAGCGCTCCATGCGTCTGCGCATGGACCCGCTCAAGCTGGCCTCTTATGGATTAACTCCTGCCGATGTGCAGGTGGCCCTGCAACGCGAGAACGTGGACCTGCCCAGTGGCCGGATCGAGGGCGATAACACCGAAGTCACCCTGCGCACACAGGGCCGGCTGGTGACGGAAGAAGACTTCAACAACATGATCGTGCGTCAGAGTGAAGGCGCCATTGTCCGCTTCCGCGACATCGGTACCGCCATCATGTCGTCGCAGAACGAACGCACCGCCATGATCGTGGGCGAGGGCCAGACGGCGCGCTACGGCGTGGGTACGGGCGTGCAGCCGCAACGGGGTGCCAACTCGCTGGCGATCGTAGATGAGTTCAAGACCCGCTTTGACGAGATCGTCCGGACGGCGCCGAAAGACTATATCATCAACCTCGGAAAAGACTTTACCGTACCGGTACGCAATTCGCTGTCGGAAGTAGAAGAGACACTCTTCCTGGCCTTCGGCCTGGTGGCCATGATCATCTTTATCTTCCTGCGCGACTGGCGCAGTACGATCATCCCCCTCGTGGCGATTCCCGTATCGATCATCTCCGCCTTCTTTATCATGTACATCGGCGACTTTTCGATCAACGTGCTGACGTTGCTCGGCCTGGTGCTCGCGATCGGGTTGGTGGTGGACGACGCCATCGTGGTGCTGGAGAATATCTATAGTAAGATCGAGCAGGGCATGACGCCCATCGAAGCCGCCCGCAAGGGCTCGGATGAAATATACTTTGCCGTCATCTCCACGACCGTTACGCTCGCGGCGGTGTTCCTGCCGATCCTGTTCCTGGGTGGTATCACGGGCCGGTTGTTTAAAGAGTTCGCGATCGTCGTGGCGGGTTCGGTGCTGGTGTCGGCCTTCGTGGCGCTGACGTTGTCGCCGATGATGAGCGCATACCTGTTAAAGGCCAATGCGTCGCACGGCTGGTTATACCGTAAAACCGAGCCGTGGTTTGAAGGGTTGAACCGCGCGTATGAACGCTCGTTGCATGCTTTCTTTAAAGTGCGCTGGCTGGGATTCGTGGCGCTGCTGGTGTCTTTTGCGATTGCCTGGTGGCTGGCGCCGTCGCTGCCGTCGGAGCTTGCACCGCTGGAGGACCGTTCCATGGTGGGCCTGGCCGTGATCGCGCCGGAAGGCACATCGTATGAAAGCATGGAGCAGACCATGAAGGAAATCAACAACTATATCTCCGACTCGATCCCTGATTTGAACGGCAACCGGACCTACGCGGGTATCGCGGCGTCTGTCGGTACGCTTGTGCAGCCGGTCAACGGCGGTTTCCAGTGGGTGTTCCTGAAAGACCCGAAAGACCGCGTCAGCGGGTTGACGCAGCAGCAGATCTATGAAAAACTGATCGCGGCGTCCGGCCGGTTCCGGAATGTGATCGTGATCCCGATTCAGATCCCGACGATCGGTGGTTTCTCCAGCTCGCAGCCGCTGCAATACATCGTGCAGGCGCCCGACCTCAACAGCCTGATCGAGATCATGCCCAAGCTGATGGGCCAGGTGGTTCAAAGCCCGAAGCTGAGCTTCCAGGATCCTGACTTTAAGGTGAACCGCCCCGAGATCGGCATCGAGATCGATCGTCAGCGGGCTGCGCAGCTGGGCATCTCCACGCAGGAGATAGGCCGCACGTTGCAGCTGGCGCTCAGCGGTCGTCGCTATGGATATTTTATCTACAACGACCGTCAATACGAAGTGATCGGCCAGCTGGACCGCAAGGAACGTTCGGCGCCCGCCGACCTGAACTCGTTGTTCCTGCGTGCCGAAAACGGCGAGATGGTATCGCTCGACAACCTGGTGAGCATGAAGGAAAGTGTAAGCCCGCCGGCGATCTACCGCTACAACCAATCGTATAGCGTTACGATCTCGGCTACACCGGCCGCCGGTGTCAGCCTGGGCGAGGCGATCAAGGAAATGGATGAGATCACTAAGGCTACGTTGCCTCCCGGCTTTACCACAGCCCTTGCCGGCCAGAGCCGCGACTATGCGGAAAGCAGCTCGAGCCTGATCTTCGCTTTTATCTTCGCCATCCTGCTGATCTACCTGGTGCTTGCCGCGCAGTTTGAGAGCCTGATCGATCCGTTCATCATTCTGCTCACGGTGCCTATGGCGCTGACCGGTGCGTTGCTGAGCTTGTGGATCACGAACCAATCGATCAACGTGTTCAGCGAGATCGGCATTATCATGCTTATCGGTCTGATCACCAAGAACGGTATCCTCATCGTGGAGTTTGCCAACCAACGCAAGGAAGAGGGGCTTTCGGTGAAAGACGCCGTGCTGGCGGCTGCGGCCTCGCGCTTCCGTCCGATTCTCATGACGACGCTCGCGATGATCTTTGGTACCCTGCCCATTGCGTTGTCGCTCGGTACATCGTCGGGAAGCCGTACTTCGCTGGGGATCGCGGTCGTCGGCGGGTTGATCTTCGCCGGGATCCTGACGCTCTATGTGATCCCTTCGGTATATTCTTACTTCTCCCGGCCGTATGCCCATGCCGCGAAGCCCGCACCGCTTCCGGTGGGGAGTAACCCGGCGGCTATTGCCTGATCTTAACAACACAGAAATCATGAAACCACTTCGGTATATTTATCGCTCGTTGTTGTTCGCCCTGGTTGTGGGCGCAACACGGCCGGCGGCGGCGCAACAGTCGCTGTCGTTGCAGGAAGCCGTACGGCTTGCCGACCTGCACAACCGCGAGATCCTCGAAAGCCAGCTGGGCGTCGAGCAAGCGGCCCAACAACGCATCGTCGCCCGCGCGCTTTACCTTCCCTCGGTGAGCGCGCAGGCCGGTGTGAATCACTACTTCGACCTGCCGCCGTTCTTCGGCTTTGGCGAGACCACGTCGGAGGGCAAAGTGCCCTACGGCCGCTTTGGCGGCAAGGACCAGCTCAACGCCTCGGTGTCGGCCGTGCAGCCGATCTATAACCCGCTGGCTATACCTTCGTTGCACCACGCGCGGTTACAAGCGCGCGCCAGTCAGACCACGTTGCAGGGCAGACGGCAGGAAGTACTTGCCTCGCTGCGGGAAACGTATCTGAAGGTCCTCGTATTGAACGAACGCATCAAGCTGCAGCAGGAGAGCATCCGCCGCAACAACCGCGCCTTGCAAGACGCTCGTTCGCTGTTGCTGCAGGGTAAGGGCTTGCGGGTCGATACGCTACGTGCCTACACGGCGGTGAGGAACCTGGAACCTGAGCTCGTGCGGCTGTCGTTTGCCGTGGAGACCAGCACGCTGCAGCTCAAGACGCTCATCGGCGTGGATTCTTTACAAGATATTGTCCTGACGGATTCTCTTGTCGTACCCGGTCCGGACGCGGCGCCTTCGGAAGACGAAGTATACGCTACGGCGAAGCGCAACAATCCATACTTCCAGTCGCTGGCGTTGCAAGAGCAGCTGGAGGCTCAGCAGGTGCGCATGACGTCGTCGCTGCGCAAGCCACAGCTTTCGGCCGTGGCGCAGTACCAGGTGCAATCGCATACCAACGATTTTGACTACGGCCATGCATACTACCCGTCGGCATCGTTTGTCGGGTTGCAATTGTCGGTGCCGTTGTTTGCGGGCTTTTCGTCACAGGCCAAAGTGAAGAAAGCCACGCTGGCGCGTCAGCAGGCGGTACTGCGGCAGCAACATGCGCACGAGCAGCTGCGGGCATCGGTGCACCAAGCACTTGCCGCGCGGCAGGAGTCGTTTGCGCGCCTGGAAACGGCGGCGGTTACACGCGAAACGGCGCGCCTGAGCTACACCATCATTCAATATCGGTACAAAAGCGGCATATCCGCACGCCTGGAATTGACAGACGCCGAGCTGGCGCTGTCTACCGCGCAGTCCAATTACCTGGAAGCGGTGTACGATTACCTGGCGGCGGGTATCGCGTTGAACAAATTACAGGGCATCGTCGAGTAAAAACGTTTCATACCCTACACGCCCGGCACCCGGTAGCATAAAAGCATGCACCGGGTGTTTTTTTTTATAATATTGCGCCCCAACAATAGCGGCGTGGCGCAAACTTCCAACTCTCACAAGGGCCTTCGCTCGACGGTGATCGGCATCATCGTCAGCACCCTCCTGGCGCTGATCAAGGGCATCGGCGGCATTCTGGGGAATTCCTACGCGCTCATTGCGGACGCCATCGAGTCCACGACGGATATTCTGACCTCTACCATGCTGTGGCTCGGCCTGAAATGGTCGTCGCGCCCGGCGGACCACGACCATCCGTATGGCCATGGCAAGATGGAAGCGCTCGTGGCGTTGGGTGTTTCGGTGGCGATGGCGCTGGCCGCGGTCGTGATTGCGGTAAAGAGCATCGAGAACATGATCACACCGCACAAAACGCCCGAGCCGTATACGCTCATTATTTTGATCGTGGTGATCGTTACGAAGGAATTGTTATACCGGTTTGTGCTGAAGACGGGTGCCGAGATCAAAAGTGATGCTGTGAAGGCTGATGCGTTTCACCATCGCAGCGACGCGATCACGTCCGCGGCAGCGTTTATCGGGATTTCGATCGGGATCATCGGTGGCGAAGGGTGGGAGGTAGCCGATGATTGGGCGGCGCTTTTTGCGTCGGCAGTCATTATGGTGAATGCGTATCGTATCCTCCGGCCTGCTGTGGGTGAATTGCTGGATGAAGAATTGGATCCTACCGTAAATAAAGAGGTGATCCGCCTGGCCGGAAGTGTGCCGCAGGTTATCCTGGTGGAGAAGTGTCATATCCGGAAAATGGGCGTGTTCAAACACGCCGACCTGCATATCTGGGTGGATAAGGACCTGACGGTGGAGGAGGGGCACGCGATCTCTCATCGGGTGAAAGATCACATCCAACTGACGTTGCCCGAGTTTACGGATGTTATGATCCATATCGAGCCGGCGGGGCATTACCATTGATTTTTTGTGAATGGAGACATTTTTAGACTTGGCAGCTTAGCTCGACGGCAGTTGCAAACTGCCTACCGTCGCGGCACAAGTCACCGCTTCGCTCAGACTTGCGCCAGCCGTTGGTGCTGGCCGGTTCTTTTGGGGTGGACTGCAGCTGCCTAAGACAAACGCCGAGAGCAGCATTAGGATCAAAAGCAGCAGGATGTAGTTCTTGATCGGGTCTCCGGTGCTGTATGGTTTTCGGTATAATGCTCGCGGCATTCTGAAGTTTTTTATAGAGGGTTTCATGGTTTCCAAGCAGTTGGTCTTATCGGTAATGCTACTATAAAGATGCCAGCCCGAAAACAGCGTTGCCGTCGGTGAAACCCCATAAAATCAGCCGCATTTTACTACAACCTGGGGGGAAGTAGACTTATTTCTACAATCGCTGCCGTACGGAGTACGTGCCGTCCCTGCGGCATCCCGGTCCGTTTACCCGGCATGAAATTTTCAATTTGTCAATCGTACAGTAATACCGTCTATATATGAAAGATCATTACATGCGTTGCTGGCGCTGGCTGGCTTTACCGGCGCTTCTGCTGAGCATCGGGCTTACGGTTTTCCATACTTTCTTTCCGGGAGAGGCGATCCCCGTAAGCGCGATCTTCGGCCGGCATGAGCATCTGTTTATTCCTGCTACATATACGTTCTCGGTGGTGGCGGTGATCGCCGCCTCGTTGCTGGTATATGCCGGCTATCAGTTGCTGCCGGCCCAGCGCTACATTCCCATTTATGATAAGATCGCCCGCCCTGTGATATATTCGTCCGTCCTGTCGATGGTGTGGCTTTACGCGTTTACGCACGAGTACCTGTTCATCGCCTGGGTGCTGCAAATAGGACAACTGATCTTATCGCTGGTCGTCTTTACGCGCATTCGCAAGGAAATGAGCACGACACTATACCGTCAGTACAAATGGATCCAGCTGCCCTTTACTACCGCCGCGGCGTGGCTGACGTTCAGCACGGTGATGTATGCCGGTGTCTGGCTGAAGTCGATCGGCTATGATGGCGTGCCTTTTGGCGAAAACGTCGTGGCGATCCTGGCGGTGCTGGTGGTCGCCATGCTGGCAAATGCGGTGCATAACCGGTATCGTGATGTCATCTTTCCCTTGACGATCGCCTGGTGCTGCATCGGTATATATGCCGAGCAGCGCGGTGCAGAGAAGCTGGTCGCGCTGGTGGCGTTGTCCACCGGTCTGTACCTGGTGGCGCGTGTGGTGATCGTTGCCGTGCGGCAGCGGGTTGTCGAAGTGACGCGGGCGTATGCATCGGTACGTTCAACACCGGCCCGTTCTGTTTCCGATCATCGTTCGCAATCAGCCTAGCAGCTTGCGGATCTTTTTGAGCAGGTCGTTCGTGTTGACCGGCTTTACCAGAAATTCATTAACACCTTGTTTGAGGGCCAGTGCTATCACTTCTTCTTCGCCGTCGGATGACAACATGATGATCGGCGTGGGCTTGCCCTGTTCTTCGCGTACGCGCTTGAGGATATCGTCGCCGTTGACGTAGGGCATGTGGATGTCTGTGATGATCAGGTCGAAGTGCTCGCCCCGGTCGAGCGCCGACAGTGCTTCCAGGCCATCGCGGGTCAGGACGGCTTCGTAACCCTGCTCCCGCAGGATCACCTCTACCACCTTCAGCACCACCTCGTCGTCATCGCATACCAGAACACGCATAATCGTTATATTCAGCTGCGGCGAATATACTAACATTTGTTTTATGGATTGGGCTAACGTGCGTTGGGGTTTTGTATGCCGGTCTGGAGACCGGGGCAATTCTCCAGCCGGCGGACAAGTGTCCACCCTGCGACAGGGCTAACACTCGCGCCAGCGTCTATGGTTACGCGCTGCGCGCGGCTTGCGCTTGCCGGCGCAAAAAGTATGGGCGCTTCCGCGCTCATACTAACCTTCCGTGGTGTACTTTCAGTTGTTTTTTCGTGGCAAAATTTTCATTTTCATCCTATTATGAGAAAATTAGTCCTATCCCTGGCGGTGCTTTGCATGACGGCATACGCCTACGGAAACGTCAAGCTTCCGAAGATCTTTACCGACAACATGGTATTGCAGCGCAACAAGCCCATCCAGGTATGGGGTTGGGCCGATGCCGGCGAAAATGTAACGGTATCGTTCAACAAACAATCTAAAAAACTAAAAACGGACAAGACGGGTAAGTGGACCGTCACGCTGGCGGCCGAAGCCGCCGGCGGGCCTTATGAATTGACCGTGAAAGGAAAAAACAGCCTGACCGTTAAAAACGTTCTGGTCGGCGAGGTGTGGGTATGCTCGGGCCAGTCCAACATGGAGTGGCCGTTGTCGGCCGCCAAGAACGCAACGCTTGAAATACAGGCCGCCAACTTTCCTGAGATCCGTCAGTTCCTGGTGCAAAAATCCATTGCTTCTACGCCGCAAGCCGACGTGGCGGGCGGTGACTGGAGATCCTGCACGCCGGAAACGGCCGGTAACTTTACGGCTGTGGGCTATTTCTTTGCCCGCGATCTGTATAATAAACTTCATGTGCCGATCGGCCTGATCCACACGTCGTGGGGCGGTACGCACAGCGAGACGTGGACCAGCCGGGAAGCGTTCGAGAAGAGCGAGGAGTTCAAGTCCATGATCGGGACATTGCCTACGATCGATCTCGAGTCGTATGCCGCCCAGCGCAAAGAGCGTACGACGGCCAAGCTCAAAGAGATGAACATCATCGTGCCGGCTACGAATGTAGCTGCCTGGAGCGAGGCGGCCTTCGACGACCAATCGTGGCCCACGATGTCCCTTCCCGGGGCGTGGGAGAACCAACGCCTCGACGGTCTGGACGGGATCGTGTGGTTCCGCAGAACCTTTACGGTGAGCGACGCCGACGCCGGTAAAGAGGCCGTGCTGAGCCTGGGCGCCATCGACGATATGGACGAAACCTTCGTTAACGGAACCCCGGTGGGCAAGACCGCCGGCTATGACCGGAAGAGAACCTACCGCATTCCCGCGGGCTTGTTGAAAGCCGGCAAGAATGTGATCGCGGTGCGCGTGGAAGATACCGGTGGTGGCGGCGGCTTGTGGGACGAGCCGGCGGCACTCGTGGTCAC
The DNA here is from genome assembly GCF_018598185.1 of Dawidia soli. Classification (GTDB taxonomy): domain Bacteria; phylum Bacteroidota; class Bacteroidia; order Cytophagales; family Cyclobacteriaceae; genus Ohtaekwangia; species Ohtaekwangia soli. The sequence goes on along the minus strand of NZ_JAHESC010000004.1, from coordinate 243,787 downwards.
GACAGCGTCTGAAGCACGGATCGCGCTGGCCGGTCCGTGGAAATTCAATGTAGAGCGTGTGGCGGATGGCGGCGGCTCCGTGGGGCCGAACAGCTTCCCGACGCTGTTGTTCAATGCGATGCTGAACCCGCTGATCCCGTATACCATTGCGGGGGCGATCTGGTACCAGGGCGAGTCCAATGCGGGCCGCGCGTATCAGTACCGCACAGCCTTTCCGTTGATGATCAAGGACTGGCGGAGCCGGTGGGGTCAGGGCGACTTTCCGTTCTACTTCGTGCAGCTGGCGGCATACGAAGCAACACGCGGTGCCAATCCGCAGGGTACGAGCGCCTGGGCGGAGCTGCGCGAGGCACAGCGTATGACGCTGTCGTTGCCGAACACGGGCATGGCGGTAACAACGGATGTGGGCGAGGCATATGATATTCACCCGCGCAATAAACAGGATGTGGGTAAGCGCCTGGCGGCCATTGCACTGAACAAGGTATACGCGCAGAACAATGTATACTCCGGCCCTTCGTATCAGTCGGTGCGCTTCGAAGGTAACAAAGCCTTCCTGACCTTTACCGAATTGGGCGGTGGCCTGGTGATCCAGGATAAGTATGGATACCTGCGCGGCTTTGAGGTAGCGGGGGAGGATAAGAAGTTCTATTATGCCAAGGCCTGGTTGCAGGGCAACGAGGTGGTTGTCTCTTCGGATGAGGTGGCGAAGCCGGTGTCGGTGCGCTTTGGCTGGTCGGACAACCCCTGGGATGATAACCTGTATAATAAAGAAGGTTTTCCGGCTTCGCCGTTCCGCACGGATACGTGGCGGGGAGTGACGGAGGGCCAGGTGTTTACGATTGAGTAAGAAGTTACCAAGGGAATATGCCAGTCTGGAGACTGGAACAATCCGCCAATTGGCGGACAAGTCTTCGCCCCGGGGGCGGGGCTGAGACTCGCGCCAGGTACAGAGGCTGGACAGAGAAAAGTGTGCGTGTGAGAGCGAAGAAAAAACAGCGTGAGTCTGTTTGTTCCCGCTCTCACACTTCCGCTGTTTTTATGGCAGGGTTTGTGATAGATGGTATGAACCGTCGGGGTTACAAGGTACCGGGCGGTTGCATTAATGCTGCCAACTAAACTTTTTTACATGAGACATGCTGTTTTATTGCTGTTGTTTGCTTGTATCAGCGGCTTCGCCCACGCGCAGTTGAACCTGGATAAGCTGAAGAAGACCCTCAAGGGGGGCGGCACGCCGACGACCGAAGAGGTTGCCGCGGGCCTCAAAGAAGCCCTCACCAACGGTGCCTCGAAGGGATCGGACCTGGTGTCGAAAACCGACGGTTATTTTAAAAATCCTGAGATCAAAATTCCTTTTCCGCCCGAAGTCAAACAGGTGGAAACCAAGCTGCGCCAGATCGGCATGGGCGCCCAGGTCGATAAATTTGTCCTCGCCCTGAACCGCGGCGCCGAAGAAGCCGCCAAAGAAGCCAAGCCCATCTTCGTATCGGCCATCAAGCAGATGACCATCCAGGATGCCTGGAACATCCTGAAAGGCGAAGACGATGCCGCCACGCAGTACCTGGACAAAACCACGTCGCCTCAACTGACCACGAAGTTCAAGCCTGTTATTCAACAGGCGTTGGAGAAGGTGAGCGCTACGAAGTATTATGCAGATCTTGTGAATGCGTATAACAAGCTGCCGATGGTGACGAAAGTAAATCCGAACCTGGATGAGTATGCTACGGAGAAGGCTATCGATGGATTGTTTGTGATGGTTGCAAAGGAGGAGAAGTTGATCCGTGATGATCCGGGGGCGCGTTCGACGGAGCTTTTGAAGAAGGTGTTCGGCGCGCAGAAGTAATTTTTGATTTTGATGATTGAGAGGCCGTCTTGTGAGAGATGGCCTTTTTGCTTTTATATGCTTTGTCGGGTGCGTTGGCTGGTTCGAACGCCCGCCTTCGCTGAAGCTGTGGCGGGCAGGCCGGCGTCAGTCGCGAGGTTCAATAGCGGACTTGAGGCCACTTCGGGAAAGAGTTTCGATAAAAGAAAATAGAGGATATCAGAACGATTGCTTCTGCCTGGCGTGAACGCTGCGAAATGCTTGTCTGCGGCTTATAACTTCGTTTGGTCGGTTCGTGCAGCTTCCGTTGTAGGCTTTATGAAGAATTTAGCGGTACAAACAACTTACTACCAGTATGAAGCATGTAGGATTAATTTTGGTTGTCATGGGGATCTTTGCGTTCGTCGCAACTTCCTGTGATTCGGATGAGAAGAAGAATGCCCGTGTCCAGGTATGGTTGACGGATGCTCCCGGCGACTTTCAGGAGGTAAATATCGATGTGGAAGGGGTAGAGGTACACGTTGGAGACGGCGACGACGATGCGGGGTGGAAGAGCTTGTCTGTTCGCGGGGGCGTTTACAACCTGCTGGCGCTAACGAATGGGCTGGATACTTTGCTGGGTGAGATCTCTATTCCTCCCGGCGAGATCTCGCAGATCCGGTTGAAGCTTGGCAGCGATAACACCCTGAAGGTCGGCGATAAGGTGTTTGACCTGGATGTGCCCAGCGGCCAGCAATCGGGTTTGAAGTTGCAAGTGCATCAGACCCTTGTCGAGGACATCACGTACAAGATCCTGCTTGATTTCGATGTGGCCCGGTCGGTGTTGCTTACCGGCAGCGGACAGTACAAGCTGAAGCCTGTAATCCGCACGATCCCTGAAGCACAGGACGGTGCCATAAGAGGTGTCGTATCTCCGGTAGCATCGACCCCGGCGGTATATGCCATCCAAGAAACCGACACCCTGGCGACAGCCTATACCGACGCCACGGGACATTTCCTGCTGCGCGGGCTTGTTGCCGGGATGTATACGGTTTCATTTGTGCCCAACAGCGGTTTTGAAAGCACGCAAAAAGAAAATGTCAGTGTAGAGATCGGCCAGGTTACCGACCTCGGTACAGTGGAAATCATCCCCCACTAGGGAAAATAAAAAATGGGAAGTAAGGAGGCTGTCTCAGCGGCAGCCTCTTTCTATTTTTACCGTCTTTCCGGACTGTGCAACCGGTCTTTTTTCGGTGTTATCCCACCAGCGGTATTTTGTCTTCGATAGAAGGTATCTATCTTTATCCGTTGCTGAATCGATTTAACAAGCCTTTTATGCTACCAACTGCCACCCGCCGCACGGCTGCAAGCCTCTGTGCTGCTTTTTTACTTGCATCGGTATCCCACGCCCAGGCGCCGCTTTCCTGGGTCGACCCCCGTGTCGGTAACGTCGGCCACCTGCTGGAACCCACCCGCCCCACGGCGCAACTGCCGAACCAGGTGATACGATCTTACCCTGGTAGGAAAGATCATCTCGATCCGCAGATCAGTACATTTCCATTGTCGCTGGTCTCGCATCGTCAGGGCCACCTGTTCGGCATCATGCCCTATACCGGCGCCGCGGTGGCCGGCGCTACGCCGCCGCGTGCTACGTGGGACCCCGAGAACGAGGTACTCACGCCGTATTATTATTCGGAATGGCTCGACCAGGACGAAATTGAGATCGCCTTTGTACCCGGCGCCAAGACCGGGCACTTCCGTATGGCCTTTCCGGCCGGCACCACCAAGAATGTATTCCTGCAGATCGCGCAGGGCGGTACCTGGCAGCGTGTATCAGACCGCGCCGTGTCGGGCACGGAGGAGGTAAAGGGCATGACCGCCTGGGTATACGGCGAGTTCAGCAAACCGGGTGTATATACTGCCTGTCGCGAGACGACTGCGAAAGGTCAGGCGTGCATGTCGTGGGCGGAGACGGGTGCCAGTGTGATCGAGTTTAAATATGCCATTTCATTTATCAGCGAAGAGCAGGCCCGTAAGAACCTGGCCAAGGAGCAACCCGCCTGGGACTTCGAAGGCAATAAACAACGTGCGAAGAAAGCGTGGGAGGGAGTCTTGAACCAGATCGAAGTAAAGGGTGGCACGGACAGGATGAAGCGTACGTTCTATACCGCGTTATACCGGTGCCAGGAGCGTATGGTCAATATTACCGAAGATGGTAAATACTATAGTCACTACGATCAGCGCATTCACGACGATAGCCGCCCGTTCTATGTAGACGATTGGGTGTGGGACACTTACCTGGCGCATCATCCGCTGCGTACGATCCTCAACCCGGCCCAGGAGGCAGACATGATCGCCTCCTACCTGAAGATGTACCAACAGAGTGGCTGGCTGCCGACGTTCCCGCTGCTGTGGGGCGACAACCCGTGCATGAATGGCTTCCACTCGACCATTACGCTGCTGGACGCATACCGCAAGGGCATTCAGCCGTTTGATCTGTCGCTGGCGTACGAGGCGGCGAAGAAGAACGCCACACAGGCTACCATGCTGCCGTGGCGCAACGGGCCGGCCTGCTCGCTGGATTCGTTCTATCACCAGAAAGGATATTACCCTGCCCTGCATCCGGGCGAGAAGGAAACCGTAGCGGCCGTGCACTCTTTTGAGCGCAGACAGGCAGTAGCCATTACATTGGGGCATAGCTATGACGACTGGGCGTTGTCGCAGCTGGCGCTGGCTGTGAAAAACAAGAACGACCATGCGCTCTTCCTGAAGCGGTCGGCAAACTATCAGAATCTATACCACGCCGAGAAGGGCTTCTTCCTGCCCAAGGATGCCATGGGCAAATGGATCGACATCGACCCGGCGTTCGACGGGGGCATGGGCGGCCGTGACTACTACGACGAGAACAACGGCTGGACCTACCTGTGGCAGGTACAGCAGGATATTCCCGGGCTGATGACGCTAATGGGTGGTGAAAAAGCATTTGAAGCACGCCTGGATCAGTTGTTTCAGGAAAGCCTGGGCCGCAGCAAGTATGAGACCTGGGCGAAGTTTCCCGACTTCACGGGTATCGTCGGACAATACTCTATGGGTAACGAGCCGAGCTTCCACATTCCCTACCTTTATAATTTTACAGGCTCGCCGTGGAAGACCCAGAAGCGGATCCGCATGCTGCTGAATACGTGGTTCCCCGATAACATCTTCGGGATACCGGGCGACGAAGACGGTGGAGGCATGTCGGCGTTCGTGGTATTTTCGTGTATGGGATTTTACCCGGTCGTGCCGGGCCTTCCGCTGTATACCATCGGCAGCCCCGTGTTCGAGAACACGACGATACACTTGCCCAATGGAAAGGACTTTCAGGTGGTGGCCCCGGGGTGTAGCGAGCAGAACAAGTTTATCCAGGAAGCATTCCTGAACGGCAAGCGTCTGGACGGACCGTGGATCACGCATGCCGATATTGTAAAAGGCGGCGAGTTGAAATTGGTGATGGGGCCGCGCGCAAACAAGAAGTGGGGCGCGGAGACGGATGTCAACGCGATACTGCAACAGGCAGCGCTGGCGCCGGCAAAGTAAAGGTTCACCCGTAACGAATAGAAAAGGGTGCTCTTCGGTATGAAGGGCACCCTTTTTCTATAGCAGCTTGCGCTAATTATTGTTTTGTCAGCGTGCGGAACACACGATCGTCGACGGTGAGCTGGAAGCTTCGTTTCTTGCGATCGAGGGAGTGCGCAATCAGCGGGCGGTCTGCCAGGCCGGTGCGGCCGATCGTGCCCTCGCCGGTAATGTGGCCAATGGCTTTGGCCAGCAGGGCTTCGCGTGTGTCGCCCAGTGGGTACAGCAGCAGCGCGTTGTCGGGGTCGATGATGTTGGGGTAGAAGCCCCCGTCGTAGTCCGACTGGTTCTGTGAATTATATACCTTCACGACAATGGGCTGCATACCCCATTTGTTGGTCGCGTCTTTGTCGTCGTACAGCGAGACGGAGCCAACATTCTTACCATACGTCGTGTCACCCACCAGTAACACCTCCATGTACGGACGCAGGCCGTTGATGATCAGCTCGCTGGCAGAAGCAGTACGCGAGCCGGTCAGGATATACAGCCGGTGGTTTTGCAGCTGACTGCCCACGTTGGCGGCTTTACTTGTAAAGTTGACTGTGAGAATGCCGGGGCCCAGGTCCGGATCGTTCAGGATCTCTTGTTCTACTTCGTCGTTGTATTCTTTCCGCATAAAGACCTTTGTGTTGTCGACGTCCGCTCCGAGCAAGCTGGCCAGGCTCAGGGCGGATACTTCGGAGCCACCACTGTTGAACCGCAGGTCGAGTACGAGGTCTGTTATGCCGGCTGTTTTAAAGCCGTTGATGATGGATTCCATCTCGGTGTCATACTCGTTGCCGCTGCCGGCGCCTGAAGCAAAGAAGTTATAGACATAGTAGCCGATCTTGTGGTCACCGGTCTGAATCACCGAGTGGAAGTAGTTCGGGTTTTCGTGGTACTCTTGCGTGGTGAGCGAAACCGTGGCGGGATCGGCCAGGCTTTCGCTCTCTACGTCGAGGGCGCGATATGTCACGCTGTGATTTTCATCCAGGGCCGACAACACCGTTTGATAGTTCGAAATGGTGATCGTCGTGTTGTTTACCTGGGTAATGATATCGCCGCGTTTCAGCCCTGCCTTTTCTGCCGGCGAATCGGGTTTAACATACAGGATCTGGGCAATCACATTGTTTTGGCTGTTGCTGTCGCGGTACAGCGCGAATTCGTAGCCGGCTTCTTTGCTCACGCCCTGCAACGAGTTCAGCAGCTCCTGGTAATTGTCCTGGATCCACGAGAAGCGGTCGCCATCGTATAGCAGAGAGCTGAAGTAGTCAGCAGGGGCGAGGTTTTTGTTGGTCTCGGTGGGCAGCTCGTCGTTCCACAGGTACCAGGCTTGCATGTTCTCCAGGATCCAGTCGTTTACGTGCTGGTTGTTGTCGGAGGTGTTGCTGTCGTCGTCCTGACAGGCTACCGCCACGAGCAACAGCGCACAGCAGGCCAGCAGGGCCCCCGGGCGCGGAAATTTGAATGTTTGCATGGGAAGTTCTCTTGAAAATATTGAAAGAATAACGTTACAATGATACGTTTTTATACGCTGCGGGGTTCTTTCTTGTCGCCGGAAAATGCAAGTTTGTCGCCTGAAATACAGGCATATGCAAAAAACACCCTCCGGCTATCCCAATATTTCAGAAACTACGAACGACTACAATGCGTTATCTTCCCGAATTCCCCCGCATGCGCGTATATTCATCATTATTCGTCACACTCTTTTTCACCTACCCCGTTCAATTCGCCGCGGCCCAGGAAGACTGGAAGCTGCGCGACGAAAAAGAGGGGATCAAGATCTACATGCGGTCGGTCGCCGGCTCGGAGATCAAAGCTTTGAAAGTATCCTTTTCGATCCAGGCCACGATGTCACAAATGGCCGCCGTCATCCTCGACGTAGCGGCCACCGACCAGTGGGTATATAGCACCAAGAGCTGTACACTGCTCAAACAGCTCTCGCCGCAGGAGATCGTATACCATTCGGAGATCAGCGTACCCTGGCCCGCCAGCAACCGCGACTTCATCGCGCGCATCCGGGTAACGCAGGACCCCTCGACGCGTATCATGACCGTTGAGTCGTTCAACGAACCCGACTATGTGCCCGAAAAGGAAGGTGTTGTACGCGTGCCTCATGCCGACGGCAAGTGGACCATCAAGCCGGTAGCGCCCGCGGAGCTCCAGGTGGAGTATATGTTGCATGTCGATCCGGGAGGCGCCATTCCTGCATGGCTGATCAACTTGTTTGCCACGAAAGGTCCATTCGAGAGCTTCCGGAACATGCGCGAGCACATCCGCAAACCGGTGTACCAACAGGTACGCATCCCGTTCATTGCGGATTGATCGTATGTCTTAGTGGGGATTGAGGACGAAGTCCGATAAAGTGGGGAAATACATCACCTTCTTCCAGTCGATGGTCAGGATGCGTTCGAGAATGGTTTTAAGCTCATCAAACGATGACGGCTTGATGGCGTATAGATTCGAGCCCTCGCGGTAACAGAACTCGATCGTGCGCAGGTCGTCGAGCGACGAATACACAATGACCGGCAGCGAGTCGTATTTTTTGTTTGCCCGTATTTCCCGCAGGCATTGCTGCCCATCTTTACAAGGCATGAGCATGTCGAGGAAGAGTATATCGGGTACTTTTTCGTCGAGGAGCTTCATCAGCAGCTCGCCGTTCTCGGCCCGTGTCAGGAGCACCGTGAGGGGCACCTGCTGGATCGCCAGCGAGAATATATAGTAATCCTCGTTGTCGTCTTCTGCCAGCAGAACATGGGTCGTATCGGCGCCGGAAAGGTTCATAATCTTCTGTGTTACAGGCTAGATATTGATTGTCAACGCATTAACAAAACATAAACGGTACATGGCCACAAAAAAGGTGTATTTCACGCGAAAGTCAAACTATTATTTTGAATAATCAGACAAATTATATCCTGGTCGGCATGACCGGTATCGATTCCCGGACACACCGGTTCGTTAATTTCGGGAGATGGGTTAACTTTAGCCACTTTTTGTAGACCAGCATCCCCGATGGCTTCGCTTCGCAAGTATGTCATTTTACTGTGTGATGATCCTGCCCGAGCACAAAGCGCGCAAGACATGCTGGAGCGTGTGCCGGTGTGTGCTGCCGTAGCGATTGCGCCCGATCTTTTCCACTTGCGGCAGCTGCTGGCCCTGCGCATACCGGATGTGATCGTGATCCATCCCGCCCCCGAAGCTTCGCATAGCATGCACTATATAAAGGACTTACGCAAGGATATTTATATCGACGGTATCCCTGTTTTCTTATACCCCGTGCTCCCGGATGCGCACGAATTGCTCCGGATACTTACCCGTCTCCATCCATAGACATTCTTCCTAACGTCACCGATAGGGTTCAGCGGCCATAATTTTTTGATACCTCGTTTCCTAAATCCTATACAGATGTCCATTATAAATGTATATTAGGCCCGCGCTAACGCAAAAGTCAGTCTATGGTCAAAGGGAATGGATTAAAATACTCCATCGATCTTTCGTTCGAAGAAATCAAGTTGCCACCCTTCCAGGAGATCCTTATCCTGGGGAAAAACTCTCAGCACGGTAAGATGGGTATATCGAAGTCGTTCGATATGCTCGTACCCAACGGCTTCGAGCTTGTCGAAGTGGGGCATCCGTCGGTCGAGGCGGTCTTTGTCAACAAACGCATCTTATCGAAGATGCCGAAAGAGAAGATCATCGATATACTCGACGACAAGGTCTTTCCCTTTGTATCGGAGGGGGAGCTGCTGAAGGTTGATTTTCGCGTCACGATCTCCTACTCCAACATCGAACAGGAGTTCTGATGACGATAGCCCGTTTCATCCAGCATCAGTACGAGGTGGTTCCCGCCTATAGCGGAACACGCGCGATCAAAGACCACCTGGTGCAACAGGCGGCCCTGGTCGTGCAGGATGAGAACGAACAACCCATCGGGGTGCTGACACCGCAGGACGTGGTACAGCACTATCACACACTCGTGATCGACTGTCTGACGGTGCGGCCGTCGTTGTCGCCGGACTGTGGCATAGAAGAAGCGTTGCGTGTGATGCAGGAAACGCATACCGAGGTGTTGGCCGTCATGGAAGAGGGTGCACTCACGGGTCTCATTTACAAGAACGATCTGTTGACGTATGTTACCGACCAGAACAAAAGCCTGGAAGGCGAGGTTACCAAGCAGGTGACCGAGCTGCAGGCCATCCATAAAGAGCTGGTGTTGTCGCGGCAGATCCTGCAAGCCGTGCTCGACAGCACGCAGTCTACGGTCATCCTGGTGGCACCCGACTATAGCATCTTGTTCTTCAACAAGAAGGCGGGTGATGAAAGTCAGGCGTTGTACGGACGCGCGCTGCAGACGGGTATGAATATACTCGACTACACGTTGCACGACGGGCGTGTCGCGGGGCGTTACCTGTTTGACGCGTTTAAGAATGATTTTGACCGGGCGCTGACGGGCGAGTCGGTCGTGACCGAGCGCAAGGTACAACTGCCGGACACATCGCGGTGGCTACGCGCTGAGTATGCGCCGGTGTACTACCAGGAGCGCATCATTGGGGCCACGCTGACGGTGACGGACATCGACGAGCGGAAGCGCCACCTGCTGCAGATCGAGCGGCAGAACGAATTATTGAAACACATTTCCTGGGTGCAATCGCACTATACACGACAGCCCGTTGCCACGATTCTGGGGCTGACCAGCATCATCGAAAAATCAACGTTGAGCGAAGAGAACATTCGCATCATTTCCATGCTGGAAGCGACCGCGCAGAAGCTGGACGAGGTCATCCGTAATACCGTACTGACCGCCAATTCCTTAGAAGAATAACGCAAAAAAAGACGCGTTCTTTGAACACACATGTGTCCGTCCGGGACGCATCATATCTGCGTTTTTTCGCTCAGAACCGCTATTACCAATTTAAATTAGATTTTTATTTACTAATAAAATTAGTTTAAGTACGTTTGTATCACGCTAAACGATTGCGTTATGAAAATGGTGAAAACGGCAAACGGCATCAAAAAAATTGACGATTGGAATCCCGATCTGATCCCCGGGCAATTAAAGCCCATCCTGCAACAGCACCGTGCTACGCTGGTGAATAAACTGATCCACGGCGGACTGGCTACCTATATCGATTATAAGTTTTCCTCCAAGGCCACGGCCGGGCAGCTGGAAAAGATCCGTAACAGTCTGGACCTGCTGAAGAACGACGGCATCGACCCGGTGCTATACCATCCGATGATCCAGGCCGTGCTGAACAACGATTTTACCACGTTGGACAATGCCTTGTTTTACCGCGAGATCGATGCTACGATCAGTGCGCGGTTGTTGCGTCAGCATACCTTTGAGAAAGGGCAGCATTTCTTTTTTCAACAATAGTCCCTTCCGCTATAACCATTTTTTAACCCCCGCACGATGAAACAACAAACGACCATGGAAGATACCACGTTACGCCACGACGCAGTCGACATCATAGACGTCATCCGCAAGTTGCGTAACGATCTGATCAAGGACTTCCTGGATGAACGAAACCTGGTTATCTATCTTTCCGAGCAGTTTCGCATTATGGAATTGAATAAGACCAGCGTCGAGTTCATTAAGAAAGATTTGAAGCAGATGCTGATCGCTCCGGTAAACACCGTATGGTATAAACCGGTCATCGACGACTTTTATAACACGGGCAGCGCGGCACTGGCGGAAGGGAATGAGAAGCTGTTCTACAAAGAGATCGAAGAGGTCTTAAAAAGACATTTATTCAGTTAGGTCTTAGTTTAGGTTTAGGTTTTTGCCTTAGGGGTAAGGCAAAGCAGCGCGTGGTAGTTCCGGACGGAATGTTGTGCGACACACTCCGGCAACGCCACGTTGCTGCCCTTTTTCGGGGCGTTTGCCGTTAGCATTTTTTTGAGCATATTGTATCGATGCGCCCGATCGATCTTTACTTTGCCGAGCAGTCCGAGCCTACAAAAAGCTGTATGATCTTTTTGCGCGAGCATATTTTGCAGCTCGATGCCGGTATTACGGAGGCCTGGAAATATCGCATGCCGTTTTATTGCTACCGAGACAAGATGTTCTGCTACCTGTGGGTGCATAAAAAATACAAACAACCGTACGTCGGCTTTGTGGATGGGCATATGCTGGAACACCCCGATCTGCTGGAAGAAAAACGGGCGCGTATGAAGATCCTGTTACTTGATCCCACACGGGATGTGCCGGTGGCCAAAGTCAGTAAACTTTTGCGTGCCGCGCTCAAGGCCCGCCAACGTTTGGATTCCTGAAGATTTGGCTCCACCTTCGCACAGCCATGTCACGTGAACAGAATATCCTGCCAGCCGTATCGGCGGCCATATTTAATGACCAGGGCCATGTGCTGCTGCAGCAGCGGCGTGACACGGGCAAGTGGTGCATCATATCCGGCCATGTTGAATTTGGTGAAACCGTGGAGGACGCTATCTTGCGCGAGATCCGCGAGGAGATCAACGCGGCCGCCGAGATCCTACGGCTTATTGGAGTATATTCTATGCCCGCTTTTGCCACGTACGATCATACCGACCACCGTGTGCAGTATATCACCTCCTACTTCGAGGTAAGGTTGATCGACGAGCCGGATACATCTTTTACCAATGCCGAAACACGCGCGTGGCGGTTCTTTCAGCCCGATGCGTTGCCTGCCGACCTGGACCAGATCAATCCCTACTGGTTGGTCGACGCGTTGAACAAACAGTCTGTCTTTATTCGTTAATATCCCTTTCTATGATCCACTATGCCATCGAAACAGTCTCGCCCGACGACTACGCGGCGATAACCGATGTCTGGGAGGCGTCCGTGCGCGCGACACACCACTTTCTGACCGAGGCACACATTCAATTCTTCCGGCCCCTGGTACAACACAGTTACCTGCAGGATGTAAACCTGCGCTGCATACGCGACGCGGCCGGCACTATACTTGGCTTTGCCGGTGTGGCGGGCACGCGGCTGGAGATGCTTTTTATACATCCCGATGCGCGCGGCCGGGGTACAGGCCGGCAGTTGTTGCGCTATGCCATCGAAACATTAGGGATCTACGAAGTAGACGTCAACGAGCAGAACGAGCAAGCGGTGGGCTTTTACGAACACATGGGCTTTCGTACCTTTCACCGGGCGCCGGTCGACTCGTTGGGAAATCCGTTTCCGGTATTAACGATGCGGTTGCTGCGCAAAACGTCCTAAGAATTTTTTGATGATGATGACAAGCATGTATACGCGCACCGGGTTGGTACTGGTCACACTGTGGCTGGGCGTGGTGGCACAGACCGCAGCACAGGCGCCGGCTGCCAACTGGAAATTATGGTTCAACAAGCCGGCCGCAAACTGGAACGAAGCGCTGCCGGTAGGCAACGGCCGGGTAGGGGCGATGGTCTTTGGCAACGTGCAGTCGGAGCGGCTGCAGTTGAACGAAGAGAGCGTGTGGACCGGCAAGCCCGAAGACTTTATCAACCCCGGCGCACGCGCCGCACTGCCTGCCATCCGGAAGCTGTTGTTTGCCGGTAAGTATGTGGAGGCCCAACAAATGGCCATCGATAAGATGATGGGCAACAAGACGGTGAACAGCAGCTATCAGACCGCCGGCGACCTGTGGTTGACATTTCCCGCGCAAGACGGCGAGCCCGAAGGCTATGAGCGGGCGCTCGACCTCGAGACGGCCGTTGCCAGCGTGCAATACCGGCAAGGCGGTATTGCCTATACCCGTGAGATATTTTCGAGCGCGCCAGACCAGGTGGTGGTCGTGCGGCTTACGGCCGACCGGCCCGGTGCCCTATCGTTGCAGTTTGCGCTTACCCGTCCCGGTAGTAGCGCTACGGTAACGGCATCGGGCAGCGAGATCGTCTTACAGGAGCACACCGGTGGAGGCGTCGGCGTAAAGCTGGTGACACACCTGCGCGTTATACCCGAGGGGGGCACGCTGACCGCGGGGGGCACCCACCTCGCCCTGGAAAAGGCGGATGCCGTCACCGTGCTGGTGGCCATGGCCACCGACTATAACGGAGGCGATGCACGGGCTACCACGCAGCGGCAATTGACGGCCGCGGCGGGCAAGCGCTATGATGCGTTGAAGCGTGCCCATGTACAAGACTATCAATCTTTCTTCAACCGCGTAGCGCTCGACCTGGGCGTAACGAATGCGGTGTACTTTCCGACGGATGCGCGTGTGTCGGCGTTGCAGCACGGAAATGATGACCCGCACCTGGCGGCATTATATTTTCAGTTCGGCCGCTATTTGCTGATCAGCAGCTCGCGCCCGGGCGGGCTACCCGCCAACCTGCAGGGCATCTGGGCCGACGGCCTGACGCCGCCGTGGAGCGCCGACTATCATATCAACATTAACATCCAGATGAATTACTGGCTGGCGGAAGTGGCCAACCTGTCGGAGCTGCATTTACCCTTTATTACGTTCCTCGACCGGTTGCGCCCCGATGCACGCAAGACCGCCAAGGCTATGTACGGCATCGACGGTACGGTGGCACATTTTACAACCGACCCGTGGCTGTTCACTGCGCCGTATGGTTACCCCAGCTGGGCCATGTGGCCCATGGGCATGGCGTGGTGCGCGCAGCACGTGTGGGAGCACTATGCGTTCACCGGCGACAAAGCGTTCCTGCAACAATACTATCCCATCCTGAAGGAATCCGCGGCGTTTTGCGCGCAGTGGCTGGTGGAGGATCCTGCTACCGGCAAGCTGGTATCGGGGCCGTCGATCTCGCCCGAGAATACATTTCAAACCCCCGACGGTAAGCGGGCCACGATGGTGATGGGGCCGACCATGGACCACATGATCATCCGCGACCTGCTCACGAGCACGCTGCTGGCGCAACGCGTATTACAGCAGGATCAGGCGTTTGGCAGGAAGCTTGAAAAGATCCTGGCCAACCTGTCGCCGACGCAGATCGGCGCCGATGGACGTATACTCGAGTGGACGGAAGCATTCCAGGAGCCGGAGCCCGGACACCGCCATATATCGCATCTCTACGGCCTGCACCCCGGCAAAGAGATCACCCGGAAGCAGCCGGAGCTTTTCACCGCGGCGCGTAAAACCATCGATCACCGGCTGGCGCACGGTGGCGGTCATACCGGCTGGAGCCGTGCGTGGATCGTCAATTTCTTTGCGCGTTTAGGCGACGGCGAAGCCGCGCACGAAAACCTGGTGGCGTTGTTCAAGAAATCGACGTTACCGAACCTGTTCGACAATCATCCGCCTTTCCAGATCGACGGCAACTTTGGCGCGCCTGCGGGTATTGCTGAAATGCTGCTGCAAAGCCACGACGGCTTCCTGACATTGTTGCCAGCGTTGCCGAAGGCGTGGCCCGCGGGCCATGTACGCGGACTTTGTGCGCGCGGCGGGTTTGAGGTCTCCATGACATGGGCCAACGGTGCGCTACAAGAAGTGACGTTGCTGTCAAGATCAGGGGGACCCTGCCAGGTGCGGTACGGTGATAAAACGGTGACGCTGCAAACGGAGACAGGAAAGGTATATACTTTGAATCAAGATCTGAAAGCACGGTAGTATCCGGTGTTATACCCTGCGGCGGGTAGGTGTTCTTGAAGCCGACTGCTCTGAAGAGGGTAAAATGACGGGAATAACACCTTGACAAACCGGATAGTTTTTGTCGCTGCCTATATTCGCGGCGAAAACTAACACTGTGTTATGATACGATCTTTATCCGGCCCGGGACGGCGCTTTTGTTTATGGACAGCGCTCGCCGGGCTTTTTCTTTTTACAACTGCCGGCGTACTGGCGCAGACAGGCGGCGCCATCAAAGGGAAAGTAACCACCAGCGACGGGCAACCGGCTGAATATGCTACGGTAGTATTGAGCGGAGGGAAGGCTACCCGCGTAGACAAAGACGGTCTGTACCATTTCAGCAACCTTGCACCGGGCGCTTATACCCTGACGGTTACGTTTACCGGACAGGAGCCGCGCGTACAGCAAGTCACTGTCGCCGCGGGCGAAACGGCAACAGCAGACCTGACGTTGGCGGCCAGTGCGCTGGCCCTGAACGAAGTCGTGATCGTCGGTGATAAGTATACCATTACTTCGCGCAAGGAGAGCAACAACGTGGCTCGTCTTCCGCTCAAGTACATGGAGAATCCGCAGGTATATAACGTCGTAGACAAGGAGCTGATCCGCGAACAGATGTCGCTTACCCTCGACGAATCGTTTCGCAACGTGCCGGGTGCTGCGCCGGCGAAGACGGGCGCCGGCATTCCCGCTTTTTTCTCGCGCGGTTTCCAGACCAGCGACAACCTGCGCAACGGCATGGCCACGTACATCCGGACCACCATCGACCTGGCTACCGTAGAGCGTGTCGAGACGATCAAGGGGCCGGCGTCGACGTTGTTTGGCGCGTCGATGATCTCCTTCGGCGGCCTGGTGAACTATGTGACCAAGAAACCTTTCGACCACCTGGGCGGCGAGGTGTCATACACCCAGGGCAGCTACGACCTCAGCCGGCTGACGGCCGATTTTAACGCGCCCGTAAATGCCGACTCCAGCCTCTTGTTCCGGGTGAACATGGCGTATCAAAAAGAGAATACTTTTCAGGATCAGGGCCACGGCACGACGTTTATGATCGCACCCAGCCTGTCGTACCGGGTAAGCGACCGGCTCGTTGTGCGGCTGGATGCCGACTTACAGAATTTCAGCGGCACCGCCAGTACCGGCTGGAGCATCGGCGGCGCCACGAATGTGAATTCCTACGATAAGTTGAAGATCAACCACGAGCGATCGCTGATCGACAATTCGTTCGTTGCCAAGATGTATTCGAACAATATTTTTATGCAGGCCGAATACAAGCTGTCTGAGCACTGGACGTCCACTACCAACTATGCCTGGGCCACCGGCGGTTATAACAATATGTATATCTTTTACATGAACTGGACGTCGGACACTACGGTTGCGCGCACTGTCGGTGTTCATACTCCGGACAAGCTCGGCCGTAAGCATCTTCAGCAAAACTTTACCGGCGATTTTATGATCGGCAACATGCGCAACCGCCTGGTGGTGGGATTGGACTTCATGGATCAATACCGCGACCTGAAATATACCGCCGTGGCGCTGGATGTTGTGGACCCTCGCGGCACTGTTGCGCCGGTGTATGTAGAGCAAGTGGATAACACGGTGGCGGCGTCTACTACCCCTCAAAACCACACGAAGCAGTACACGTACGGCGCTTACTTTTCAGATGTGCTGAATGTTACCGAAAACCTGCTGGTGATGGCCAGTCTGCGGGTAGACCGGTTTACCGGCAAAGGCACGAAGAATAATCTGACGCAGCAGACTACGGGCGATTATGGCCAATCGGCGGTGTCGCCGAAGTTTGGTGTGGTGTATCAGGTCGTGCCCGGCCAGGTATCGCTGTTCGGCAATTACATGAACGGCTTCAAGAATGTGGCGAGCGTTTCGCAGCCCGACGGTACGGTGAGCAACTTTAAACCGCAGCAGGCCAACCAGGCAGAAGGTGGTATAAAACTGGACCTCCTGGGAGGCAAGCTGGGCGCGACGGCCAGCTACTACAACATCGAAGTGACGAAGACCACGCGGCAGGAGCTTGTTGACGGCCGCGCGTTTACTGTGCAAGACGGCACGCAGGAGAGTAAAGGTGTAGAAGTCGAGATCATTGCCAACCCGCTGCCGGGGTTCAACCTGGTGAGCGGTTATGGCTATAACGACAATTCGTTTACGAAAGCCGATGCGACGATCGTCGGTAAACGGGCGCTGGGCACCCCGGAGCATGTCGGCAACATTTGGCTAAGCTATACTTTATTGAAAGGCGCTGTAAAAGGGCTGGGTGCGGCCGGTGGGGTCATGTACGTGTCGGATGTATTTGCCGATAATATAAACCGGTTTACGCTGCCGGAGTATACGGTGCTGGACGCAACGTTGTTTTACAACACGCCCAAATACCGCCTGTCGTTCAAGGCCAACAACGTTGCCGGTAAAAAATACTGGGTGAGCGATGGCTTTTACGTACGTCCGCAGAAAACCGCCAACTTCCTGGTGAGCATGACGGTACGATTTTAATATATAGTAACGTTTTGGGGAGGCCTCGTCGTACTTGTACGGCGAGGCTTTTTTTGTGGTTTGGCAATATCCGCTTTTAGTCCGATCTTTCCTTGACTACAACAACCCTGTCGTGTTATGACCTTATTTCGAAGAACGGCCGCTGTATGGCTACTCCTGGCGGTATGCTGGGCGTGTGTGCCGAAACAGCCCGCCGGCGATACCACCACCGCAACGCCTTTTCTCGACTCGCTCTCGCATCAAACCTTCTCGTTCTTCTGGGAGACTGCCAACGCAGAAAATGGACAGGTACCCGACCGGTGGCCCAGCGAAAGTTTTTCGAGCATTGCCGCGACCGGGTTTGGACTGTCGGCGTACCTGGCCGGTGTCGAGCGCGGGTATATCACGCGCGTGCAGGCCGCCGAGCGTACGCTGCGTACATTGAGATTCTTACAAGGCCTGCCCAAGGGGGAAGCTGCACAAGGTGTAGCCGGCTACAAAGGATTCTTTTACCACTTTATCGATATGAAGACGGGCCTGCGGTTTCAGCAGGTAGAGCTGTCTACCATCGATACCGGGCTGCTGATGGCCGGTATCCTTTCCGCGCAGGCGTACTTTGATGGCGGCGATACGACCGAAACGCACATCCGTGCGCTGGCCGATACGTTGTACCGGGCGGTGGAGTGGGACTGGGCCATGCAAGACAAAGATGTTATGAGCATGGGGTGGCACCCCGAGCGCGGGTTTATCGAGGCGACCTGGCGTGGCTATAACGAAGGTATGATCCTGTACATCCTGGCGCTGGGCTCGCCCACCCACACCATCCCCGCCGAAAGCTGGAAGGCGTGGACGGACACCTATCAGTGGACAAAATACCAGGGTCAGGAGTTTGTAAACTTCGGTCCGTTGTTCGGCCATCAATATTCACACATGTATATCGACTTCCGCGGTATACAGGATGCCTATATGCGTGAGAAAGGAATCGATTACTTTGAAAACTCCAAACGCGCCACGTATGCCAACCGTGCCTATTGCATCAACAACGCCGCTGCGTTTGTCGGTTACGATGAAAATACGTGGGGTCTTACCGCGTGCGACGGTCCGGGCAACGACGGCAAACAGAATCCCAACGTGGCATTTCAGGGATACAATGCACGGGGCGCATCGCAGTTTTACCTGCAGGATGACGGCACCATCGCGCCGACCGCGGCCGGCGGCTCGCTGGCCTTTGCGCCGGAGATCTGCATACCGGCCCTGCAGAACATGAAGCGGCGCTTTGGCACCAAGGTATACGACCGCTATGGTTTCAAGGACGCGTTTAACCAGAGCATTGTGTACGAGAATGGCACTGTGGGCTGGTTTGATAAAGATTATCTGGGCATTGACCAGGGGCCGATCGTGCTACAGCTCGAGAATTACCGTTCGGAGCTTTTGTGGAAGATCATGAAGAAGAGCCCCTATATCCGGGCGGGCCTGAAAAAGGCCGGGTTTACGGGAGGATGGTTAGACGAAAAATAGAAGCAATATGATGCGGTGGGTGGCAGTGTTGATACTGGTCATGGCGGCGGGGGGACTGGCGGCGCAAGATACGTTTGTGCTGAACGACAGTATTCCCGAGCGGAACTTTATGCCCTACGAGCTGACCTTTTACCGAGACGCGACCAACTCGCTCTCTTTCTGGCAAATATCGTCGCACGGCTTTTCCAATCGCTTTCAGCAGCATCCCGCGTATCAGAACAAAGATTTTGTGCCCGATGCTTCGTATTGGATCAGGCTGCCGATCCGGCATCATGCTCATAGCCGCAAGGTATGGATGTTGGAATTCTACGACCAGACCATAGACTACATCGAAGCCTATGTGCCGCAGCTGGACGGTTCGTATCAAAACGTGGTGATGGGTGACAAACAGCCGTTCCGCCAGCGGCCGCTGCGTCACAAGAACTTCGAGATCGTGCTGGATGTAAAGGCCGACACGATGATGTATTATTATTTCCGCGTGCAGTCGCATGCCTTTGCCGACCTGCGCATCGGTGTTCGCTCGGCGGACCGGTTTATCTACTATGCGCTGAACGAATATTTTTTGTTCGGCACGTTCTACGGCATGATCCTGATCATCAGCCTGTATAACTTCCTGGTATACCTGGCCATCAAGGAGATCAAAAACATTTATTACATTTTATACATTCTCAGCGTAGCGGCCTACGCCATGAGCTACGACGGCGTGGGATTTCAATACCTGTGGCCTTCGCACCCGGAGTGGAACGATTATGCCGTGGGCATTACGTTGTATTCCGTCATTTTGTGGAGTCTGGTCTTTACGCGGCGTTTTTTGAGTACGCATTCCCATGCGCCCCGGCTCGACCGCTGGCTGGTCTGGATGATCGGGCTGCGCTCGGCGTGGTTTGTGGTAGAGTTCGTATTTCTGCCGCACCTGCTTACCTATCGCGACATCGAGATCGTGCCGTTGTCGCTTATCTTTTATACCGGCATTACCGTCTGGAACAAAGGCTACCGTCCGGCGCGGTTCTTTGTATTGGCCTACGGGATCTTATTTTTTGGCTTTTTTATCCGGGCGCTGGTCTACTTTAATATCCTGCCCTTTACAACGCCCCTGCATTACAGCCTGCACTTCAGCTTTGTGGTGGAGATGCTGCTGCTGACCTTTGCCATGGGCGATCGCATCCGGATCTTAAAAGACATGCGCGACCGTGCGCTGCGGCGCATCATTCACCAGCACGAAGTCAACATGCAGCTGAAAGACAAGGTGACGCGCGAGCTGGAGGGGAAGGTGCAGGAGCGTACGCTCGAACTGCACGAAAAGAACCGGCAGTTGGAAGAGACCAACATCAAGCTCGAGCGGCAGTCGTACGAGATCAACCAGATCAATTCGTTGCTGGACCTCGACAACTGGAAGCTCAAGAACAGCCTGAAAGAAGCGTTGAACGAGCGGCTCCTGGAAAAAACCATGGATTACGGGCAGTTCAAAACGTTATATCCGGATACACTGGCGTGCTACCGTTTCCTGGAAAGCCTAAAATGGCAGGAGGGTTTCCACTGCCGGAAGTGTGGCAATGAAAAGTATTTTGACGGCAGTCAGAAGTTTGCCCGCCGCTGTACCCGCTGTGGTTACAATGAGTCCATTACCGCCTACACCATTTTTCATAGCATCAAATTCCCGGTAGAAAAGGCCTTTTACATTGCCTACCTGGCTGTAGTCGGTAATAAGGACTACACCCTGGAGGCTCTCGCCACCCAACTGGATCTGCGGGTGAACACGTTGTGGGGATTTAAACACAAAGTGATCGAGCGCCTGCTGGAGCTGGAATCGCGGGGCCGGCGACCACATGCGTCGCGGTGGCAGGAAGTTATTATAGACCAAACGGCGGCCCCTGAGAAACGCCGGCCGTTGGCAACCAGCGTCTAGTATCCGCAGCCAGTGCCATACCCCAGCTGCCAAAAGTGGCGGAACTGTGCTTTCTCGAGCCATTTTCCATGTTATGTTTTTAATCTGATAAAACCCTGCCAACAGTTATGCTCAAGGTTCCTGAAATCGTTTGAAACGATGTTTTTCTTCTGGAAAAAAGCCCCATGTTAAACCGATTGTGGAAACGTTGTTTTGATCTCATTTCCACGAAATAATTCCTGGTTTCTCTTGCCAAATGCAAACTTCACTACCGCGAACAGCCCCCTAGACCAACATCTGTTTTGCGAAATGAAGTATGCAAAGAATCCTTACGCTGTTGATTATCTGTGTGTTAGCAGTGCCGGCCTGGGCGCAGCCCCGGACCATTACCGGCCAGGTGACGGATGCGTCTGACGGCAGCCCGCTGCCCGGAGTCAATGTTCTTGTTCAGGGAACGAGCCGTGGCACCGCCACCGATGTGGAGGGGCGCTACTCGTTGGACGTCGGGCCGGAAGAAACGACGCTTACGTTCACCTTCGTGGGGTACAAGACCCAGTCGGTTGTGGTGGGCACTCAGACGGTCGTGGACGCGGCGCTCGAAGTCGATTTTACAACGCTGAGCGATGTAGTTGTGATCGGTTACGGGGTGGTGAAGAAGTCGGACCTGACGGGTGCCGTGTCGTCGGTACGCGGGGCGGACCTGACCAAAGTGCCGGCTGTGTCGCCCATGCAAGCGTTGCAAGGCAAGGTAGCCGGCGTGCAGGTGTCCAGCTCGACCGGTGCGCCGGGTGCAGCGCCCGTCGTCCGCATCCGCGGGCAGGGGACGTTTAACGACTCGTCGCCCATCTATGTGGTGGACGGCGTTATCGTTCAGGATATCGACTTTCTCAACGCCGGCGACATCGAGTCGATGGAAGTGTTGAAAGACGCGTCGTCCACGGCCATCTACGGTGCCCGGGGTGCCAACGGCGTAATCCTGATCACTACCAAGCGTGGCGTACAAGGGCAGGAATATCCCACGATCAGCCTATCGGCCGAATACAGTGTACAGCAGTTCCAGAATAAGATCGACATGCTCAACGGCCGCGACTTTGCCACGTATGTCAACCAGTTTGAGCCGGGTTCCTATAACAACGTCGATGCTGTGCCGAATACCGACTGGCAGGACGAGGTTTTTAAAACCGCACCGATCCAGAACTATCAATTTTCCGCGGCCGGTGCGTCGCCGAAGATCCAATACTATATCGGCCTCGGCTATTTTAAGCAGGACGGTATTGTCGGGAAGTCCAGTTACGAACGCATCACACTGAAGCTCAACAACACTTTTCACCTGAGCAAGAACATTCGCTTTGGCAATAACTTTACGCTTACTCCCTACAAGCAGCAGACCACCGGCGGCAACGCCGTTTTTGCCACGTACCGGGCCTTGCCGGTGGTGACCCCGCGCGATGCCAACGGGAATTTCAACGCTGTGCCCAACGTCGGCAACCCCCTGGCGGATATAGAGTATACCAACAACAGCGACCGCGGCATTCGCGGTGTGGGCAACTTGTTCGGCGAGGTGAATTTCCTCGACAATGCCTTCACGTTTCGCACCAGCCTGGGGGTAGATGCCAAGTATTTTAAGAACCGCGCGTTCACCCCGGTATTCTTTGTGTCGCCGCAGCAACAACGTTCGCAAAACCTGCTGATAAAGAAATTCGAAGATCAGGCCACCGTGCTGTGGGAGAACACGCTGAACTTCTCGAAGAACTTCAGCGACCACCATGTGGATGCGTTGGTAGGCTTTACGATGCAGAATACGACGTCGGAATTTTTGCGCCTGCAGTCGCAGAATATCCTGCGCGACGATGAGGACTTCTGGTATTTCAATCAGGGCAGCCCCATCACGATCATCGACAGCGAAAAAGATGTCAATGGCGCGGACCCGAAGTACAACTACTCCATGATCTCGTACCTGGCCCGTGCGAACTATACCTATAAAGGCAGATACCTGTTTACGGCTACGTTCCGCCGTGACGGATCGTCCAAGTTCACGGAAGTCAATCGCTATGCCGATTTCCCCTCGGTAGCTGTGGGCTGGAATATTATCGAAGAACCTTTTCTGCAGGATGTCACGTTCCTGGACAACTTAAAGGTGCGTGCCAGCTGGGGTAAGACGGGCAACGAAAAGATCGAATACCTCAAGATATACTCGCTGGTAGACAACGGTGTCAACGCGGTGTTCGGCCAGGGCGATCGGCTTTTCTCCGGTGCTACTTACGGCATTACGGGTAACCCCGAGTTGAAATGGGAAACGACTACGCAGACAGATGCCGGCATCGAAGCGGGCTTCTTAAACAACCGGTTGAAAGTCGAGCTCGATTATTACCGGCGTGTAACGTCCGACATTCTGATCCCGCTGGAAGTACCGGGTTATCTCGGTAACGGCTCGGGCGCACAGATCACGTTCAACGCCGGCGAGATCCGGAACCGGGGCGTTGAGTTCAACCTGAATTGGGAGAGTAAGCTTGGCAACGGCCTGGGCTACCGGGTAGGTGCCGTCGGTACGACCATTCACAACGAAGTCTTGAAGATACAGGGCGGCGGCAGCGTGTCCGGGGAGCTGCTTGGTCCCAACTCGATTACCCGCAGTGTGGTAGGAGAGCCCATCGGCAGCTTTTATGGTTACCAGGTGGATGGTCTGTTCCAGAACCAGGGCGAGCTCAATGCTTACCCGCACATGGATAACGTCGGGGTGGGTGACGTACGCTTTGTCAATATCACCAACGATAATGAGCTGGACGACAACGACCGGACATCCCTCGGGTCGCCGATCCCGACGCTGCTCTACGGCATCAGCCTGGGCCTGGACTTCAAAGGCTTCGATCTTGCGATCGACTTTCAGGGTGAGTCGGGGGCTTCGATCATGAACTATAAAGAAACGGTCCGTCCCGACCTCTATAATTTTGAGTCCCACGTAATGGATTACTGGCGTGGCGAAGGTACGAGCAACAGCGAGCCTCGTCCCTCGGAAGGCGGCGTGAATTTCCTGCCGTCATCGCGTTTTGTGCAAAGCGCCGACTTTTTCCGGCTGCGCAACGTCACGTTGGGTTATACCGTGCCCAGGTCCGTAACAGACCGGCTGGCTGTAAAGACGGCGCGGGTATATATACGCGGCACCAATGTCTTCACGGCAAAAAGTTTTACGGGCTTCTCGCCCGAGATCGCCAACGAAAATCCGCTCGATAACAAAGTCGATCGCGGTACGTACCCCGTCGTGAGCATCTATTCCTGTGGTTTGAACCTGACATTTTAAGAAGCGATAGGTATGAAAAATATACTACTAGTCTTGTGCTACCAGGTAATGATCATTGTGCTGGTAGCCATTCCGTTCAGCTGCAGCGATTTCCTGGACAAGCCGCCGCAAGGCAAGCTGGTGTCGTCCAACTTTCCGACGAGCGCCTCGGATGCCGAGCAGGCTGTCAATGCTATTTACGGCACACTGCGTGTGCCCGAGTATAATTTTGGATTATACCCCATACTCGACATTATGTCCGACGATGCTCACAAGGGCAGCAACCTGACCGACCAGCGCGCGATCGTCGGCCCGTATGACAACTTTACGCACATCGGTACCGAGACCTCCATCAAGAACTGGTACTCCACCTTGTACCAGGGTGTCAAGCGCGCCAACGTTGTGATCGAGAATGTGCCTACTATTGTCATGGACGAAGGCTTGCGTACGCGCTACGTGGCCGAAGCGCGGTTGCTGCGCGGCTTCTTTTACTTAGACCTGGTGCGTGCCTGGGGCGACGTTCCCAAGATCACAACAGTGGTCGCGCCGATCGGGCTGCCCCGATCGCCGGCATCGGAGATCTATGCGCTGATCGAAGAAGACTTTACGTTTGCCCGCGACAACCTGTGGGAACGGAATGACGACCGCTGGTCGGCCAATGACCTGGGGCGCGTGACGGTCGGCACAGCCAATGCGTTGCTGGCGCGCTATTATTTGTGGCGCGGTAATTTTCCGCAGGCAGAGGTTGCGGCCATGGCGGTGATCAACTCCCATCAATATGAGCTGGCGGCTTCGTTCGGTCTGGCACACAGTGAAGCGGGCGAGCAGGGTGTCGAGTCCGTCTTTGAAGTCGGCGCCATCCGGCAGGAGGGCCTGCCCGTGGGTGGCAACCAGTATGGCAACGTACAGGGCGTACGCGGTATTCCCAATCGGGGCTGGGGCTTTAACCGTCCTTCGTTCGACCTGATCAACGCGTTTGAGCCCGGCGACCCGCGTTTGGATTCGACCATACTCGACGTCGGCGAGTGGCAGGATGGTATCAAGATCGTCGGCGATACCGACACCCCCGACAGCTACACCAACAACCTGGTATATCCCGGGTTTCCCAACGGCATTCAGGAGAAGGAGTGTTATAATCAAAAGGTATGGACACCCGGCACGCGGGTGCCCGATCAGTTCGGGCACAATCGGCGCCTGGTTCGTTATGCCGACGTACTGCTGATGGCGGCGGAGGCATTGAATAAAAACGGCAAGCCGGAAGATGCGCTCGACTACCTCAACGAAGTACGTGCGCGCGCCCGCGGAGAAAACCCGGGTATACTCCCGGATATCACGGAAACCAACGCCGACGCGCTGAACGAGATCATTCTGCATGAGCGCCGCGTCGAGCTGGCATTGGAAGGCCTGCGTTTCTGGGATCTGATCCGGACCAACAAAGCAGCGACCGTGCTGGCACCCTATGGCTACCGGGCAGACAAACACAATTTACTGGCGATACCCCAGACCGAAGCAGACCTGAACGGTTGGCTGAACAACCCTAACTGGTAAACGATATACAACTATCCTAAAATAGAGAATAACCAAAAACGAATGAACTATGAAACACACGATTAAGTATTTTGCAATGCTAGCCTGCCTGGCCGGTTTGGCGGTGTTCTACAGCTGTAGTGATGACGATGATGATGCGCCCACGACGTTTACCATCGCATCGCTCATGGCGGACTCCAAAGATCTGAACGGAGCAACGTCGGCTACCGAAGTGCCGGTGGATGCAGACCTGACCGCAACGTTTAACACTGACGTCGACGCCAGCACGGCAACGTCATCGAACATCATGCTGAAACGCACATTTGACAATGCTACTGTCGACCTGGATATTGACGTATCCGATAAAACCATCACGATCACGCCAGTGGACGGTATGAGCGGTGGTGTGCAGTATATCCTCAGCGTAGGTGCAGGACTGAAGTCCACCAGCGGTGTAGCGTTTACGGCGGCAGAGCGTAGCTTCACAACAGCGGGTACGTTTGCCCCGGAGGGAGCGTTGGCGCACTGGATGTTTGAGAACAACGGTGACGATGTGATCGGCAATCACGACGCTGCAGCTACCGATATTATAGACGTTACCTACACGGCCGGTCGTAATGCCAATGCAGGAATGGCGGCCACCTTCAATGGAACGACGTCCATCATGGAAATCACCAACGGTACGGATTTTACCAATACCAAGGATTTTGCGCTCTCGCTATGGGTAAAACCCGACTCTTCCGCGCACCATGGAGGCAATTTTGTAGTTGGCCTTGGTGGTTTGAATGGCTTCCAGTTTGAGCTTAATAAGAACGACGGTAAGTTGGCTGCTCAGTACGAGTTGGCTGACGGCAGCACGGCCAGCGAAGATACGTGGATCGATGGTCGCGGCATATATGGCGAAGGTCAGTGGCCGGGCTATACCTATTCGAAAGATTATACCAGTCAGGGTGGATTCGCCGCTGTAGTACAGCAAAAGTGGACGCATTTTGTGTTCATGTACAACGGTACGACAAAGGTAGGTTCTGCCTATATCAACGGCGAACTTGCCAAATCCTTTGACTTTAACAAGTGGCCGGCAGGTGAGGCCAAGCTGGGTGTTAAAGGCATGAAGTTTAAAGTACAAGAAGGAGTAGGCCAAAACCTTGCCTTTGGCTTTCTGGCAGATCGTTCATCCACCGCCTTTGATTACGCGGTTTATAGCAATCCGAACCACAATCACTTTAAAGGGCAGCTAGACGATGTACGCATCTATCACAAGGTGTTGACAGACAAAGAAATCGAAGTCATGTATAACTCGGAGAAACCGTAGGTTATAGTTCAATACGTTTAGTTTGGTTTGGTAAAGGCCTTCCGGTATTGCCGGAGGCCTTTCCCTTCTTTCCTTTTAAATAAAAGCATCATGACTTGTTTTCAACGCAATGCCTGGCTATGTGCGATATTTTTGATCATGGGGTGGTCGCTGTCATCGTGTGGCGATGACGACGACAATGACCCCGACGAGCCCGGCGTGCTGCAGCTGACAGCTGCGCAGGTAGGCAACGTGGTGCTGAACCTAGCTAACGCTTCCAGCAATACAGCGCTGCCGATCGATGAACCCCTGCTGGCAACCTTTGCCGCGGCGCTGGACAGGTCTACCGTGGAGGGCGCCGTTAGGTTGAAGATCAAGACTTCCGACGAAACGGTACCGGTAACCTATGCCTATTCCAATGGTGATAAAACGGTAACGCTAACGCCAGCAGCAGACCTGGTAAACAGTACCACCTATCAGCTTGTCATGACCGATGGGCTGCAAAGCGTAGCAGGCGATGTATATCCCGGGCATACGGTGGAGTTTACCACGGTTGCCTCAACCATTACCATTACTTCCTTGAAGATCGGAGGTACGGAAGTACTTTCAGTTCCCCGGGTGACCAACGTGCCGCTCACGGCAGCCACGATCGAAGTAGCCTTCTCCCAGCCGGTAGATGTCGCTACTGTCGTATCGCAAAATATTTTTATTGCCACGCCGTCAGCCGCAGTGCCGACAAGCTTGTCGGTGTCGGAGGACAAGCGAAAGGTGACGATCACGCTCCCAGGCATCCTGGGCGACCTGCAGCGTTACGCCCTGACCCTCAATACCAACGTGAAAGGTGTAGGAGGCGAGGTATTGCAGAACTTTACAAAATCTTTTTATACCGCCCCGAGCGAAACGCCCGATCATCCCGTGATCGCTGACGATGCGCTGCTCACATTGGTGCAGCGACAAACGTTTAAATACTTCTGGGATTTTGCCCATCCTGCCAGCGGCCTGGCGCGGGAGCGCAACACCTCGGGCGATGTCGTGACAAGTGGCGGGTCAGGCTTTGGCATCATGGCCCTGATTGTTGGCATCGAACGAGACTTTATTACGCGCGCCGAGGGCGTGGCACGCATGAACAAGATCGTAACCTTCCTGGAAGACGCCGATCGGTTTCATGGCGCCTGGTCGCATTGGATCGATGGCAGTACCGGGGCCGTGGTCCCGTTCAGTCAGAAAGACGATGGTGGCGACCTGGTAGAGACGTCGTTCCTCGTACAAGGTCTCCTTACTTTCCGACAATATTTACAACCATCTGATACTACCGGCAACGACCTCATTAACCGGATCACTACCTTATGGCAAGGCGTTGAATGGGATTGGTATCGCAAGAACAACGAGCAGGTGTTATACTGGCACTGGTCGCCGGATTATGATTGGCAAATGAACTTTGCCATGTACGGCTACTTCGAACAGCAGATCACGTATTTTCTGGCGGCAGCATCGCCGACGCATGGTATTCCGAAATCCGTTTATACCAACGGCTATGGACGTAACGGTCAGATCCACACCGGCAACACATACTATGGCTATATGCTTCCCTTGGGAACACCCAGTCCGTTGTTCTGGGTGCATTATTCCTATCTCGGCCTCGATCCACATTTCTCAGACGACTACGCCGATTACTGGCAACAGAACGTAAACGCTTCGAAGATCAACCACGCCTATTGTGTGGCCAACCCGAACGGCTACGTAGGATATAGCGATGAATGCTGGGGTCTTACCTCGAGTGATGACAGCCAGCGCGGATACGATGCGCACTCGCCCTCCAACGACAACGGTACCATCAGCCCCACGGCGGCATTGTCGTCATTTCCCTATACGCCGGAAGAATCGATGAAGGCGTTGAAGTTCTTCTATTACTCCGTCGGCGATCGGCTGTGGGGTGAATACGGCTTCTACGATGCTTTTAACCTGACGCAGGGATGGACGGCCGACTCGTTTCTGGCCATAGACCAGGGGCCGATCATCGTCATGATTGAAAATTACCGCACCGGACTGCTGTGGAATCTATTTATGTCGGCACCCGAAGTGCAGAACGGCTTTGCAACATTAGACTTTAGTAAAGAATAAATGATACTTCCGGTTGGAGCCCCGCCTTGCGCAACGTCTTCCTGATTATAGGGAAGACTTGCGAAGGTGTACGGGCACTCCGTTAACTTTTATAGCTATGAACAAACTCAGTTCACTAACGCTGGCTGCGGTGCTGTTGTGCACAGCCTGTCAAACCTCAGAAAAAAAGTCGACAGGCACCGCGACACGCGTCGACTCTGTGCTCGCGCTCATGACGCTGGAAGAAAAGATCGGCCAGCTTACCCTCTTTACGAGCGACATCGACGTAACGGGACCGACGATGCGCGAAAACTATAAGGAAGATATTAAAGCCGGTCGGGTAGGGGCGATTTTCAATGCGTACGGCGCCGCTTATACGCGCAAGCTGCAGGAGATCGCCGTGAAGGAAACGCGCCTGCACATACCGTTACTGTTTGGGTACGACGTTGTGCACGGTCACCGCACCATCTTTCCCATGCCGCTGGGCGAAGCGGCCAGCTGGGATCTTGCGGCCATTGAAAAATCGGCACGCGTAGCGGCCGACGAAGCCTCGGCAAACGGCCTGCACTGGACGTTCGCGCCCATGTGCGACATCGCGCGCGACCCACGCTGGGGCCGGATCACGGAGGGAGCCGGAGAAGATACGTACCTGGGGGCGAAGATCGCCGCGGCCCGCGTCAAGGGAATACAAGGTGATGGCCTCGGGAGCCTCAACAGTGTCATGGCGTGCGTCAAACACTTTGCCGCCTATGGCGCCGCACAGGCCGGCCGTGATTATCACACCACCGATATGTCTGACCGTGTGCTGCGGGAAACGTACCTGCCGCCCTACAAAGCAGCCCTCGATGCCGGAGCCGCTACCGTTATGACCTCCTTCAACGAAATAGACGGTGTGCCCGCCACCGGCAGTAAATACCTGATGACCGACATCCTTCGCAAGGAATGGAACTTTACCGGCTTTGTTGTAACCGACTATACCTCGATCATGGAAATGATCCCGCACGGTATTGCGGAAGACACCGCCTCGGCGGCGGCCCTGGCGTTGGAAGCCGGCGTGGATATGGACATGCAGGCCGGTTTCTACAACGACGCCCTGGCGCAGCTGGTAAAGGCTGGCAAACTGAAAGAAAGCCTGATCGACGAGGCCGTGCGTCGCATCCTTCGTAAGAAGTTTGAGCTGGGGTTGTTCGACGATCCTTATCGCTACAGCAGCGAACAACGCGAAAAAGAAACGCTCATGAGTGCTGCTAATCTGGAAGCTGCACGCGATGTGGCCCGTAAGTCGATGGTATTGTTGAAGAACGATAAGCAGCTGCTGCCCCTGAAGAAAGATGTAAAGAAGCTGGCGGTCATTGGCCCGTTGGCAGATGCGCGCAAGGAAATGATCGGTTCCTGGTGTGCCGCCGGCGATTGGCACAAGGCCTCGACGCTGCTGGAAGGCGTGAAGCAAGCCGTGTCGCCCGGCACACAGGTACTCTATGCAAAAGGATGTGCCATTGACAATGACAGTACACAATCCATCGCGCAAGCCGTGCGCACAGCGCAGCAAGCCGATGTTGTGATCCTGGCAGTGGGGGAAGGCGCCTGGATGACAGGAGAGGCTGCCAGCCGTGCATCGCTTAATTTGCCTGGTGTGCAACAACAGCTTGTGGAGGCGATCTATAAAACCGGTAAGCCGGTGGTGGCCGTGTTGCTGAACGGCCGGCCGTTGACCATACCTTGGATGGACACACATCTACCGGCTATCGTGGAAGCATGGTTCCCGGGCACTGTCGGCGGCCAGGCGATTGCCGATGTGTTGTTTGGTGATTATAACCCCTCGGCTAAGCTGCCGGTTACATTCCCCCGTTCGGTAGGCCAGATCCCGTTGTTTTACGGTATGAAAAATACCGGGCGCCCCATGGACCCCAACAACAAGTATACTTCCAAGTATCTCGACGAACGCAACGACCCGCTCTATCCCTTTGGGTACGGGCTGAGCTATACAACATTCGCGTATGGCCCGGTGCAGGTCGATAAACAGGAGATGACACAGCAAGACGAGCTTACGGTTACGTGCACGGTGACCAACACTGGCGCGCGTGCGGGAAAAGAAACGGTGCAGCTGTATTTGCACGACGTGACCGGCAGCGTGACCCGGCCGGTGCGGGAGCTAAAAGGTTTTCAGCAAATTGAACTGGCGCCGGGCGCATCTCAAACGGTAACGTTCAAGCTTACCGCGCACGACCTGTCGTTTTACCGGCGCGATATGTCGTTCGGTACAGAGCCCGGTAAGTTTGAAGTATTTGTAGGAACCAATGTGCGTGACGTGCAGGGAGCAACCTTTGCGCTGCGCTGATCAGCCACTCCGTTCCCCTAAATGCAGCCGCCAGTTCGTTCAATTTGCTTCCGGTTGACCCAATATGGGAAATGTTCTCTTTGCAAAAGTTGTTTCTTGTGAAAGAAAATGCCTATGTATGTCTTTGGGTTAGCTTGCTCTACTCGTTTTTCTTTTTGTACACGCACGGTGTCTATGTCGATCGGAGACAATTAATATTTTATCTTTGACCCCAAAGCGGACTCTCTCAATGCACGTTGTTTACGGTGATTGGAGTGGATCTGGCTTCACTATCTAACCACCAAATCAAGAGACCATGAAGATGCTATCTTCTGCCCTGACCGTTATTGTATTGCTTCCTCTTTCGTGTTACGCACAACTTCGAAACTACAGCCCGATACCGCAATCGCCGCAAGCCGCGGCACTGATAAGGTATGGTGATATTCCGGTAGGAAAGTACACCGGCACTGCCAATATCAATATTCCTGTTTATACGATCAAAGCAAAGGATTTTGAATTACCTATTGCAATCTCCTATCATTCATCGGGCATAAAAGTAGCCGACGAATCCGGCCCTTTGGGCCTGGGATGGTCCATCAATATGGGAGGCAGTATTTCGCATATTGTAAATGACCGAAATGATTTGCCAGATCCGCAGTTCATCGACTACGGATACATTGATACTCCTACTCCGGCGCATGGATCTGTTCCTGACTATTCATATTATTCGTGTGTTGAAGGCAATGGATTTTTTCCCTTTATTAATGTATATCATACCGTTACTGGTGATGGGAATGCTGTGGAATCCGAACTGGGCTACTACAACGCTCAGGGTCAGTGCGACCCTTCCATACACCCTTTTTTTACGGATCCATTTGAACCGGATTTTGCGCGTTTAGTGGACACCGAACCGGACTATTTTTATTACTCTTTTGGATCGTATTCCGGAAAATTTTTTTACGATAAATCTTCACAGTCCTTCCAGCCGCTTGATAGAAGTAAGGTAAAAATTCAGTATGTGGCCTCAACTTCCTCAACTTCATCCGCGGGCTCAGGGTGGGTTATTACAACCGAGAATGGTGAAGTATACAATTTTTTTAAAGCGGAAGAGCACAGTGGTTTCTCATCACCCATTAGCGCTTCGGGTGGCGGAAGCTCGAAGTCACCGGATTTCAACAACTACCATTTGACCTCCATCGTGCTTCCGAACAATCAAACAATCTCATTCGATTATGCTACGGGCACCCGGGTATGCAACCTGGCGAGCTATAGCGAATCTGTTGACGGATATACGAACAACAGCTTGAACGAGGGACAAGCGGCGGCGCTTCAATACACAGAGTCATTATCACAGCAGAGCTACATACCTGTGTTCTTGAGTCAGATCACCTTCCCAGGAGGAAAATTACTTACAACCTGGCAAGGTCGGCAGGACATCATGAACGAAAAGCGCCTGTCGCGGATTGAGATACGGAACACCAATGAAGAGGTTGTTCGCGTAGTTGACTTCGATAACAATGTATACTTTTCCGGTGTTGAGAGCACGCGCCCTAATTTCAGTTACGCCAGTGGAACCGCTTTTACGTGCGATTGTACGACGGCAGGACTGACCGAAGCAGATGTTCAGATGAAGAGACTCAAGCTCAGATCATTGACAATATCCGATCAGGAAAGACCCTATCAGTTTTTCTATGATGAAACGGTCAATCTTCCAGCAAAGATGGCGTTTGGCGTAGACTATTGGGGATACTATAACGGAAACCCGAATGCTGCCACTTTTATGCCCGACCTGAATCGTCTTTATATTGAAACACCGGTTGACGCCATGGGAGTTTACGAGCAATATAAAATCTACGGCATTGAAGACCGAAGGGCGAACATCAATTTTTCCAAGGCGTGGCTGCTGAACAAGATCATCTATCCTACGGGGGGAAGTACTGAATTTGAGTATGAATCGAATACCTTCAGCAATTTGCAGCTTTTGTCAAGCACAGACAATACACTTCAATACGCTTATGCAAATGTGACCTACTATGGAACACCGTCCAGTGTTTCTACATCGGGAACGTCGATCACACCCTTTACGCTTCAGCAAAGTCAGACCGTTGCGGTAAATACTAAAATGGACCTTAAATTATACGATAACCAGGCACCCTCAATAAACTATAAGGCTCAGATCGTAAATTCCAGCGGTACCGTGGTTTTTGAAAGGAGGTTCCGGGAGTGGGGTGACCCGATTCCACCCGAAGGTCAGGAGCCATGTACAGAAGTCGGCGAAGCTAAAACAATATCTCTACCCGCCGGAAATTATACCGCCAAAGTTTTCAGCGAGGGCAATGTTAAAACCTGTGTACACACGGGGGCCGGAAGCTCTGCTACTGTGTCCATTACGGTGGAATATAAGGGTGTTCCTGCGGGAAATTTTGAATCGAAAGGAGGGGGCATGCGCGTGAAAAAGATAAAGGACATGGACGGAAATAATATTGCCAAAACCAAAGTACTTACCTACGCTGGAGGCGAGCTCATGGATTTCCCGAATTTCTATCGTACCTATAAAGGATTCGACTGGGGGCGTGATGAAGATATTCAAAATGTTGTGTTCCGCTACGAAAAAATAAAGATCTCCTTCGCGGGTACCGCCGTTGCCGGCGTAGCCACGGGCCCGCAGGGAAATTATGTTGGGTATTCAAAAGTTACGGAATCGCTTATCCAGGGAACTGCCAATACGGGATCAATCGTAACACGCTTCTGGAATTCATCGTTGGATTGCAATAACGGCAGCCTCGCTCCCTGCAACAATCGTGTAGAAAATGGGTTGGAGCTTATGAATGAAATGCTAAACGCCACCGGACAAAGGGTGAAGGTCGATTCCACGACGTTTGAGTTTGTAGACCAGATATTCTCCTATGGAATTATGGGTGAAAAAGTATCGACAGGCGTGACCGGCACGCTGACGAATCATGGTGTCACAAATGTGGCATCCTATCTTCTTCACACGTATCCGATCTACAGCTCAAAGCCGCGGCCCATTACCACTAAGACTACCCACTACAACGGTTCGCAGAAGCTGATTGAACAAGTGGACTATACCTATAATGCATACCACGCCATTGCCAAAGAAACCAGATATGGTAGTGACGGTACACGAAAAGAATCTACGTACAAATATCCCACTGATTTTGCCTCGACAGAACCCTTTGCTACGATGGTTGCTAAAAACCAGCTGAAAGCAACGGTGAAGATAGATGAGAACACTCTGTCTGGCAGTGCTTCCACTCCGGCAAAATCGGAACTATGGAACTATGAATTAAAGAACGGATTTGGCGTCGCGACACTTTATCAGAATAGCCTTGATGGAACGACGAATTACAAAAATGTGACCTCGATACTATCGACTGATGGTAATCACAATCCCGTGGAGGTAGTGAGCGCTGATGGATCGATAACTACTTATATGTATCAATCGATACTGAATTTACCTGCTATTGTCGCTGTTAATGCCAAGAAGAACCAGATTTTTTACGAAGGATACAATTCTTCTGGTGCAAATGATGGCAAAACGGGCGGTTACTACCACGGCACAGATCCAGCCGTTGTGCCGTTTACAAAGCCTGATACGAAAGTATACTATATCGATTATTGGTATCGATCGAATGGCCTATGGCAGTATCAACGCGATATTTTTCAGAATAACTATAGTATTCCGCATACTGTGGTCGATGAGATTCGGGTTTATCCCGCTGACTGCAACATCCGATCTTTCTTTCATATTCCCCTGGTGGGACTCAGCTCGATCCAGGATCACAATGGAAAATTTACGTTCTATAAATACGACAATCGTAGCCGGTTGTCCTACATTACCGATCATGAGGGTAATATCATGAAGTCATATGAGTATCATTATAAATAATAGCAGTCATGAGTATATTTAAATTTTGTCGGTGTGCTGGTGTTTTAAATAAAAAAAATGCCTTCATGACTAAATGTTGCTTTTTAAGAGTAAGGACATTGGTAATGGTACTCGTTTTTTTTCTTACCTGGGCTTCTGCTACGGCACAGATTACCGTGACATCGCCTGCAGGGGGAGAGAGCATTGTCGTCGGAGCATCGTTTACCGTCAGGTACTCCTCGTCAGTGTCGATTAGCTACGTAGTCGCTGAGATATACAAGGGAGCCCAAAAAATCACCACGCTAACCAGTATATATCCAAACACAAATTACTCCGTTAGTACTGCCGGGTACAGCCCGGGGACTGATTATCGAGTTAAAGTATTCGACTACGCTTCACCTTCGGTTGTGGCTTGGAGTAACTATT
Source organism: Dawidia soli (assembly GCF_018598185.1). Taxonomy (GTDB): domain Bacteria; phylum Bacteroidota; class Bacteroidia; order Cytophagales; family Cyclobacteriaceae; genus Ohtaekwangia; species Ohtaekwangia soli. The sequence goes on along the minus strand of NZ_JAHESC010000004.1, from coordinate 208,136 downwards.
TTTCAGTTGTTGCATTGGCACCGCCCACTGCCTACTCTGCAATCAACGTCTATTCGAATTCGTTCACGGCAAAATGGAGTGCCGTGGCTGGCGCTACCGGATATGTGATCGATGTCTCGACAGTTAGTAACTTTTCATCGTTTGTCTATATTTACAATAACCTGTCAACATCGACGCTTACAGGCAGTGCCACCAGCGCTGCAATTACCAATTCGATCTATCCAGCCACTTATTATTACTACCGTCTTCGCGCTATTAATTCCTCCGGTCAGTCTACAAACTCGAATATTATCACGGTACTGACGCTGCCACTTGCCCCCGTCCTGAATGCTGCTTCATCCGTTTCGTCAAATTCATTTGTTATAAATTGGGCGCCCGTATCGGGCGTTGTGTCAGGGTACCGTGTAGATGTTTCGACAAATTCAGATTTTTCGAGCTTTGTCGCGGGTTATAACAATATTTCCACAAGTGGCACAAGTCTTTCCCTTTCGGGGCTTTCGCCGAACACAATCTATTACTATCGTGTTCGGGCCGAGAATGGAAGCGGAAACTCGGCAAATTCGGCAATAGGATCTAAGTCGACGACTCTTGTGGCGCCAGTCGCCAATGCTGCCACCAGTGTGACTGAGTCTTCGTTTATGGCTAACTGGAGCCTTGTTTCGGGGGCTTCCGATTACGTGATTGATATTTCTACTTTGAGTGATTTTTCTTCCTTTCATTATTATTACAATAACCTGTCTACAACTGCTCTAACCGGGGGTGGGGCGATTGTTGCGATTTACGGCTCCATCGCCTCTGCGACTTATTACTATTATCGTTTCCGGGCGGTCAACGGCGCTGGACAATCAGCAAACTCGAATATTGTGACGGTGCTCACGCTACCACAAGCACCTGTAGCTTTGCCGGTTACCAATGTTACTACTACATCGTTTACAGCAAACTGGTCACCAGTTTCGGGCGTTGTAACCGGATACGAGGTTGATGTTTCTTCGAGCAGCACATTTTCAACCCTGATACCGGGCTTCAGCGACCTACCGGCAACGGGAACCAGTCTTACCATTACCGGACTGCCCGGAAACACAATTTATTACTACCGGGTGCGCGCCAGAAACGGTAGCGGATCCTCTGCAAATTCGGTCGGCAGACCGGCGCTTTGTTCGACCCAATGGCTCATCACTCCTAATGGCGGTGAGGTCTATCAGCCAGGGGCTGCAATTCCTATCATATACAACACGGCGCTCTATAGTGTTTATGGCATCGCAGTAGAGTTGTACATGGGGAATCAAAAAGTGTTTCCCACAGGTAGTACTCCGTATTTTGGATCAATCCAGAGCATTATTCCAGATCCGTTGCCTTTCGGTGACAACTACCGAATTCATATCTACGACATCGATAACCCGGGCGTGGAAGATTGGAGCGATGAACCATTTGAGATTGGCAACGGTATCAATTACGTACGGACCGAAACGGTACTGGTTCGCGATATCAAAACAAAGACAGCTATAACTGCCCTTGAGGTTGGTCAAAAATATACAAATACGGATTATTTCGACGGACTGGGACGTTTGGTACAGAAGGTAGCCTGGAAAGCATCTCCCTCACACAAGGATATAGTTCAACCGGTGGCCTATGACGGCTTTGGCCGAGAGCAATTTAAATACGAACCGTTTACCATGGGGAGTAATGGCTGGTATAAAGATGTTGCCGGGATCATTAATGCCTCTGGCAACTATATAGGTGATGCACAGGCATTTTATGCGCCAGGATCGGACAACGACGTTGTCGACAATACTAATCCCTTTTCAGAAGCCCGCCTCGAAGCCAGCCCATTAAACCGCGTTATTAAACAGGGCGCTCCAGGCGTTCCATGGCAACCCAATAATACCGACTCGTATTCATCTACCGACCATACTATAAAGTATTCACACGAGTTCAACGCTGCAGGCGAAGTTCTAGAGTGGCGTTATACGCCACCCACATCGGCTAATCCGCTGGGACTTGTGAATGCAACATCCACCGCCACGCCTACTCAACCCAATTATTTTGGGGTGGCGCAACTTTGGAAAGACAAGATAAAAGACGAGAATGGTTTTGAAAGTATTGTGTATTCAAACAAGGATAGACAGGTCGTACTTCGCCGTAAACAGCTTATTGCGGGTGCGACAGTCATTAATGACACAAATTATGCCAGCACCTATTACATATATGACGCTTTCGATAATCTTGTAGCGGTGATCCAGCCCGAGGGTGTTGCGCGCCTGGCAACGGAGTATTATCAGTCGGGTGCTACAGATGCTACGAAAGAATCGTTTCTGCAGAAGTGGGCGTTCCGTTATAGCTACGATGCTCGTAGACGAATGACAAAGAAGCAGGTACCGGGAGCACTTCCCGCTTATTTGGTATATGATAATCGCGATCGGGTTGTGTTAACGCAAGATGGTAACCTTCGCTTGGACGGAGTCACCAACCTCAACAAGTGGCTATTTTCAAAATATGATGCCTTTAACCGTGTAGTGCTTACCGGTATTTATACGGCGGATCTAACGCTGGACCAGGCCGGCATGCAGGGACGCGTGGACGCCTTTTACAATAATCTTACGGCAAATCAGGCGGATTGGTTTGAAACCTACATCGGCAATGGCAGTGGTAATGTGCTGGGCTATAACAACAAGTCCTTTCCAAGAGTAACCGACACCGCTCCCTATCTTACTGCGAACTACTATGATTCCTATGATAGCTTTAATGCACCAGCGGAATACAGTTATGCTACACAAGGACTCCCAGGACAGGAGGCTGCGAATGCCCTCGTAAACGGACAACAGGTTGCAAATCTGGTCAAAAACCTCACGTCGCAAAGCTGGCTGCGTACAGTCAGCTATTATGACAGCAAATATCGATTAATCCAAACGGTGAGTGATCATATAAAGGGTACGGTTCGTTCGGGAACGGTCTACGATTTTGTTGGCAATGTTTTATACTCGAAGCGCGATTATGCTGTCAATGCTGCTACGGTAAGCGTAAAGGAAACGTTTACTTATGATCACTCGGGCAGACTGCTGACACACAAGCATTCGTATGACAATGCCAATGATGTTACTATTGTTAAAAATCGATACAACGAGTTAGGTCAGCTGGTTGATAAACAATTGCATAGCACCAACGATACTGACTTTAAGCAGTCGATAGACTATGCTTACAATAGTAGAGGTTGGCTTACCCGGATCAATGGAAGCGACATTACCACGCAGCAGCCTGGCGATGCGACACTGGATTACTTTGGAATGGATCTGAATTATGACGATGTGGCAAGCGGTTTTTCGTCTACAGCGTCATTTAACGGAAACATTTCATCGATCCGTTGGATGAAGGGAGTTGGAACGGGAAATACGAGGGAAGCTTATAGCTTCTCGTATGATCCGATGAGCAGGTTCACAAATGCCGATCATTTTGACTTTAGCAACGACCTGTGGATTTCTAATAACAATGCTTTTGGGGAGGCCATAACGGAGTATGACCGAAACGGGAATATTAAAAAGCTGAAGCGTAAAAGCTTCGGCGGTGTTCTAATAGATGACCTTGTATATGGATATGTAGGTAATCTGCTATCGTACGTGAACGACACACAGGACCCATTGAAGGGATTTATCAACGGAAACACCGGAACGGATGATTACAGTTATGACCTGAATGGTAATCTGGACAAGGATAAGAACAAAGGTCTGTTGACAAAAGGGAGCATCCGTTACAACCACCTGAATTTGCCCTCACAAGTCCTAAAAGGGACAGATCAGATCAGCTATGTGTATGATGCAACAGGAGCAAAGCTATCGCAGGTTGTCAGCGGCGCAACGAGCAAGACCACAGATTATATTGGCGAGCTCATTTATGAAAATAATTCTCTTCTGTTTGTAAATCATACCGAAGGTCGTGTGATTCCTGCCGGTTCAGAGTATCAATATTACCTCAAAGACCACCTAGGCAACGTACAGCTAACATTCACCACTAAGCCACAGAGTACAACCACCTACAGTACAAATTTTGAAACCCCCACTAGCCCTGATTTCCAAAACTACACCACTAACACGTTCGACCTGGTTGATCACACGGACGCTGGTACTACCTATACAAAAACACAACTGCTGAATGGAGGCCAATATGGTCGGGTGGGCCTCGGTAAGTCGTTTTCTGTGATGCCGGGCGATCAGATTTCTGCCAGCGCATCCGCGAAGTATATGAATCTCAGTACGTCATCCAACACAAATTCTCTAATCATTTCACTAGCGAGCGCTTTTGGTGTTTCACCTTCCTCGACAGGTGAGCAATTGAAGTTATACAACGGGCTTAACAGCTATGCTGGCATAGTACCGGGAGGCGATCACAATGCCGACGATGAAGACGCTCCCAAAGCATTCATTACGATCGTTTTTTTTGATAGGAACTATAATTTCGTTGACGCCGCATGGGATCAAGTATCCACTGTGGGTGAGCAAACCAGCCCTACGGTAAAGCAACCTCACGATCTCGTCACCGTAACGGCGCGTGCGCCGGTGGGTGGCTTTGCCTACATATTTTTGAGTAATGAACATCCGACGTTCGTTAATGTATACTTTGATGACGCATCGGTTAGTTATACACCTTCAGAGATTATCAGTGCCGACGACTATTATCCGTTTGGATCGACTTTTAACTCATACAATAGAGAGAATTCAATTAGACAGAATTATAAATTTAATGGCATTGAGGAACAGAATGACCTTAATCTTGAAGTTTATTCGGCTTTTTATAGAATGTATGACCCCGTAGTTGGCAGATGGTGGCAGGTTGACCCTAAACCATCTTTCCAGGAAAGTCCATATTTAGGAATGGATGGAAATCCAATACTTCGCCCCGATCCATTGGGCGATAAAGTAAGATATGAGAGAGGCGACGGTGTCACCCGAGAGCAGCATCGAGAGTTTAAAAGGGAAATTAGGCAAATGCGAAAGAACTCCGACTCATTTGGTAAGATGCATAAGGATTTGCGCAAGGACAGGGCTACTTTTGTCTATAAGTCGGAGTCTAATAACGTCAGTACGAGTGGGGCATATGGAAACACGGAGCAAAAAGATGGGAAAACTTATATGAGAGTTAATGTTAATTCGGACGCGGAAGGAAGTCAGTCAGCGACGCAAATATCAGGAATTGCTCATGAGACTGGTCATGGATGGAGGCAACAGCAAGGATTAGAATTGCCTGAACCGACTATAACAGGAGCTGATAGAGCCAGCATGAATAGTTATATAGACGCTTTTGCTCAGACTCATGAAACAAACGAAAGAGGTGCATCCCATATTGAGAATATCGTCAAATCGGAATTAATGAGATCAGGCAATGCGGCATACGGCGGAATTTCTTTAAGAAGCGAATACTCTCCCGGCTTTAAGTCCGTTATGAAATTTGATGTCAATGGACAGATGCAAAAAACATTAAGGGTAACTACTTATGATGTTCTTGAGCTGCCTCGTGATGCAAACTACTATAATCAGAAAATTGATATTCATCAAGAACATGGAGTTCACCCAATTGAATAGACTCGCCTTAGCGGCAGTTTTAACCTTTTCTGCAAGTGCATTCGCCGTTGGGCAATGTAAGGCTACAAAGGTGGATTACGATCTTGTTGATATATCAGAATTGGCTGCTTTTCAAAAGCAAAAGACAGAGGTGGAAACGTCTGATAGTTACATTGATATTTTTTATCTAATAATGGGGGCAAAGCCCATCGGATACCGATTAGCTGTGGGTGAAGATGGCTTCTACAAGTTAACAAGGACAACAAAAGAAAATGCTAGTGAAGAAATAAGTTCAGGAGTTTTTAAAGTGGCAGATATCGAGAAGCAAAAAAGCATCAATATTCTTGGAACCACATATTTTTTAGGCAAATGCAAAGGTATCACAAGTTCAGAGAGTGCGGAGTTCTTTTTAGTTAAAAAAATAGGAACCGTGAGGATCTACTCTTTAGATGGAGAATTGCAGCGATTACTTAAAGAGGATGACACGAATGGAATGGCCTATTGGTTTGAGTTGATGAATTATTTGATTAAGAAAAAATCATAAGATTATCCTAGTTGTGCCTCCATGAATTTCGGATCAACTTATCGAGTCCGATTTTAAGTGTAGCCAATGTACTCTATGCCTAGGAGACCACCGGGCTGCCGGTGGTCTCCTAGGCATGGATATAATGCGTCACGCGCGCCAGCAATTCGGGCACCAGGGTCAGGTCCTGATCCCAGAAGGCTTTGTTCGCCAGCGTTTCGCGCACGGCGTAGTCTGCATCGCTGGTCTTCCACACACGTGCGAAGAACTCCAGGATCTCCGGCGTGTCGTTGACCGGTAATGTTTCGCCCTGGTAGGTGCCTTTGTAGAACAGGATGAGGGCTGCCAGCGCGTGCAAAAGCTTCTCGGGTAGTGCACCCGTGCGTTTGTGATACTCCAGCACCGACGGTAACACCCGTACTCTATATTTGGAGATCGAGTTCAATGCTATGCTGCTCAGCTCGTGGCGAATGAACGGGTTTTGAAAACGCTCCAGTACATCGGCGGCAAATTGCTCCAGCTCGCTGGCGGGCAGGTCGAGTGTGGGGATGATCTCTTCGTAGATCGCTTCACGCAGAAACGTGCCGCTATAACGGTCTTCTACGGCCTCGCGCACGGTGCGCAAGCCGCGGAGGTATGCTACCGGCACCAGGGCTGTATGCGCACCGTTAAGGATGCGCACCTTGCGGGTGCGGTAAGGCGTCAGGTCTTGTACGAACTTTACCTGCAAGCCGGCCTGATCTGCGGGGAAAGCCTGTTGTACGGATGTCGGGGCCTCGATCACCCAGAGGTGAAAGGGTTCGGCGGTGACCACCAGGTTGTCGGTATAACCAACGGCTTGTTGAATTTCGTGGATGGTATCTTTCGGGAAGCCCGGCACGATACGGTCCACGAGACTGTTGCAGAACGTATTGGCTGTTTGGATCCATTGTTTGAAAGCGGCCGGCAACTTCCAGTGGTCTGCATACTGCAACACCGTCTCGCGCAGCTTGTCTCCGTTCTTTTCGATCAGCTCGCACGGGATCAGGATCAGGCCCTTTTCAGCATCGTCGTGAAACGTCTGGAAGCGATGGTATAACAACTGCGTCACCTTACCCGGGAAGCTCTCGGCGAGTGTATCAGGGTCCGCGTCGGGGGCATGGAAGGCAATACCGGCCTCCGTGGTGTTTGAAACTATGAACCGCAGGTCGGGGTTGCGTGCGCTTTCCAGAAAGCGTTGATAATCATCATACGGGTTAAATGCATCCGCCACACAGGTGATAAGCCGCGTTTCTGAAACGGTGCGGCCTTGCTGTAAGCCGTTTAGCACGACATGATATAAGCCACCCTGCTCGCTGAGCTGTGCGGCCATGCCCCGGCCAATGGGTTGTATAACGTTGACGGCGCCATAGAAGTCCGTCTTTTCATTCATGATGTCGATGATCCAGTCGACAAAGGCGCGGAGAAAATTACCTTCGCCGAACTGAAGTACTTTTACCGGGAGCGTCTGTGGCCGGTCGGCCGTGTGGCGATTGAGCTGAGGCATGAACCAACTGGTTAGAAGTTGAAGTAATTTTTTGCGTTGTGGTAGCAGATATCCGACACGATCTTACCCAGCCATTTTTCGTCGGCGGGTAGCTCGCCGTTGGCCACATCGCGGCCGATCAGGTTGCACAAAATGCGGCGGAAGTATTCGTGGCGCGGGAAGGAGAGGAAGCTGCGCGAGTCCGTCAGCATGCCGATGAAGCAACTGAGCAGGCCCATGTTGGACAATGCGTTGATCTGTTTCTCCATACCATCTTTCTGGTCCAGGAACCACCAGGCAGAGCCGAACTGGATCTTGCCCCTGACAGAGCCGTCGTTGAAGTTACCGATCATGGTACCCATCACTTCGTTGTCGCCGGGATTGAGGTTGTAGAGAATGGTCCTGGCCAACTGGTTGGAACTGTCGAGCTCGTTCAGGAACCGGGACAGCGCCACGGCTTGTGTAAAGTCGCCGATCGAGTCGAAGCCCGTGTCGGGGCCGAGCAGGCGCAGCATCCGCTCGTTGGTGTTGCGCAGCGCGCCGAGGTGGAATTGCTGTGTCCAGCCCTTCTGGTGATAGCGACGGCCTAATTCTACCAGTGTGGCGTATTTGATATACTGAACCTCTGCTTTTGTCAGCACTTCTTTCTTCAGCAGTTTGGCGAAGATCGTTTCTGCCGAGAAGGTCTGTTTGTCTTCGGGAAAGTAAAGCTGCTCCAACCCGTGGTCGGAAAGCTTGCACCCCAGGCTATGGAAGAACTCGATGCGATTTTCCAGCGCCGTGATCAGGGACTTGAAGCTGTTGATCGTTACGCCGGCGGCAGCCGATAGCTTTTCGAGATAGGCGTTATACGTTACCGGGTTTTCCACGGCATACGCTTTGTCGGGGCGGAATGTCGGCAGGATCGTCATGTTAAACCCGCTGCGTTTGATCTGCTGATGATATTCCAGCGTATCGGCGGGGTCGTCGGTGGTGCAGACAACTTCGACTTTCATTCGCGTCAGCAAGCCGCGGGTGGTATACTCATCCTGACGCAGCTGGTCGGAGCACTGCTGGTAAATGGCATCTGCCGACTCGGGCGTGAGGAGCTGGTCGACGCCGAAGTAGCGTTTCAGCTCCAGGTGCGTCCAGTGGTACAGCGGGTTGCGCATGGTATAGGGAACGGTCGTAGCCCACTGCCTGAACTTATCTTCGTCGGAGCCGTTGCCGGTGATGTATTTTTCGTCGATGCCCAGCGTGCGCATCGCGCGCCACTTGTAGTGATCACCTTCCAGCCACACTTTGGTGAGGTTCTCAAACCGGCGGTCGCCGGCGATGTCCTGTGGCGACAGGTGACAGTGGTAGTCGATGATGGGGAGATCTTTGGCGTACCGGTGGTATAACGTTTGAGCGAAATCGTTTGTAAGCAGAAAGTCTTCGGTCAGGAAATGCTTCATAGCGCGATGGGTTGTCCGGGTGATGATACTGGGGATTATTTCTTCCGCAGGGAAGACTGCCGGATGATGAGCTCCGGCTTGAGGACGATTTTTTGGGGGATGAATTTTTTCTGGTCGGCGTTGACCTCTTCGAGGAAGATCTCGGCGGCGGCGTTGCCGATGCGCATACTGTGCTGCTCTACGGTGCTGAGCGAGGGGTCGGTAAAGGAAGTATAGGTCTCATTACTGAAGCCCACCAGGGCCACCTGGTCGGGCACGGCAATGTTGTTCTCTTTTAACACCTGCAGTGCACCTACTATGCCCAGCGCGCTGGCGGAAAATATACCATCGGGCCGCTCGCGCAGCTTGAGCAGTTGCTCGGCACTGTTGCGGCCGTCTTCCAGTTGTAAATTGCTTTCGATCACGAGCGATTCGTCATACGGCAGGCCGTTGTCGAGCAACGCTTCACGGTAGCCGCGCAGACGCTCTTTGAAGATGCTGATCTTGCGCGTATTGGTAAAATGTGCGATACGGCGGCAGCCTTGCTGGATCAAATGCTCGGTGGCTTTGTAAGCGCCCAGGAAGTCGTCGATCACCACGCTGCTCACCTCCAGCTCGTCGTTGGAACGGTCGAAGAGGATCAGCGGGATGCCGCGTTCTTTTACTTTCAGGAAGTGATCGAAGTTCTGCGTTTCCTTACCGTGCGAGGCAATGACGCCGTCCACACGGGCGTTGAGCAGGGCCTCGACGGTGGCGACTTCCTTTTCGTAGTTATCGTACGTCTGGCAGATCATGACATTGTACTGCGAGCCATTGGCGATCTCTTCGATGCCGCGCACGACGGAGGAGAAGAAGCTCCGGTCTGCCGTCGGTACGATGATGCCGATGATCTTACTCTTGCCATTGCGAAGGGCGGCCGCGATGTGATTCGGCTGGTAATTGAGCTTCTGTGCCGTTTTCTGAACAGCCTTCTTCGTTTCGGCACTGATGCGCGGGTGGTCTTTCAGGGCACGTGATACTGTGGAGGCTGTGATGTTCAGTTTCCGGGCAATATCGTGTATGGTCGCTTTTTCCTTCTTCATGGTTGACGCTTCATGCTTACACGTTCTTACGGCTCGTTGGCCGGCTTGCCGATGGTTGCTAATATACCACCATCGACGTAAATAATCTGCCCATTGACGAAGTCGCTGGCGGCAGAAGCCAGAAATACCGCGGTGCCGCGGAGGTCGTCGGGATCGCCCCAGCGGCCGGCGGGCGTACGATTGAGAATAAACTCGTTAAAGGGATGGCCCCCCACGCGTATCGGTGCCGTCTGCTCGGTGGCAAAGTAGCCCGGTCCAATGCCGTTCACCTGTATATTATACCGGGCCCATTCCGTGGCCATGTTTTTGGTCAGCATCTTCAGACCGCCCTTGGCGGCGGCATAGGCCGTGACGGTATTGCGGCCCAGCTCGCTCATCATCGAACAGATGTTGATGATCTTGCCTGCCTGGCGCTGCACCATGTATCTGCCCACATGCTTGGAAACGATAAAAGGCCCGACGAGGTCTACATCGATGACCTGTTTAAAATCTTCGACTTCCATTTCCAGGATAGGTGTGCGCTTAATGATGCCGGCATTGTTCACGAGGATATCGATGCTGCCTACTTCCGCTTCGATGCGCGCAACGGCCGCCTGTACGGCCTTGTCGTCGGTAACATCAAACAAAAAGCCGGAGGCCTGGATGCCCTCGCGGGTATATTCCGCCAGGGCCTGCTCCATTTTGCCGGGCGAGTGGCCGTTGATGAGCAGGTGTGCGCCGGCTTGCCCCAGGCCTTTGGCCATGGCCATGCCGAGTCCGTGGGTGCCACCGGTGATCAGGGCACGTTTGCCGGTAAGATCGAAGAGCGCGCTCATCGCAGTTCAGGGGGTTTGACGCCATCCATATCGCTATAGTCCAGGTTTTCGCCGGCCATCCCCCAGATGAAGGTATAATTGCTCGTGCCGGCACCGCTGTGGATCGACCACGGCGGTGAGAACACGGCTTGATGATTTTGCATCCAGATATGCCGGGTCTCCTGCGGCTCGCCCAGGAAGTGACACACGGTCTGCCCCTCGGGCACGTCGAAATAAAAATAGGCTTCCATGCGGCGGGCGTGTGTATGGGGCGGCATCGTATTCCAGACGCTACCCTTCTGCAGCTCCGTCAGGCCCATTTGCAGCTGGCACGTTTCGAGCACGCTGTTCACCAGCAGCTTGCGGATGATGCGGTGGTTGGACGTTTCGATCGAACCGATCTCTACCGTCTCGGCGTCCGCGAGCGATACCTTGCGTACCGGGTATGCGGCATGCGCCGGCGCCGAGTTGAGGTAGAACAGCGGCTTGCCGGCGCCGGGCAGGAATGTAACTTCTTTTATACCGCGCCCTACATAGAGCGCTTCTTTGTTTTGGAGCGTATAGGATTGACCATCCACCAGCACATCGCCGGCACCGCCGACGTTGATGATGCCCAGCTCACGACGCTGCAGAAAGAAGTCTGCTTTCAGGTCGTCGATGGGCGTGAGGGACAGCGGCTGCGATGCAGGCGCGGCACCGCCCACGATGAGGCGGTCGTAATGCGAATAAACCAAAGAGATCTCACCGGGTACAAATACTTGCTCTACCAAAAAGGCCTCGCGAAGCTGGGCCGTGGTAAAGGTCTTGTAGGCGGAGGGGTGATGGGCGTATCGGGACGTGTGCAACATAATGTGTAATCGGTTGCGCAATATAAAGCAAAAAAAAGGGATAAAGTGAAATGCCGCTGTGGGTACTTTTTTCAGGATTTTATTGGAATCGGTCCCAATCCATATAGAATACCGTTAATGCTGTGAAATTTCCTTAAAATAAAATCCATCCAGAAAATATTTGAAATATTCTTTGGTGGAGTTAAAAATCCTTTCTAAAATGCAATCGATTGCGCAATACGAACGATTGCACAATCGACTTAAAGGCCTCAAAAACCTTTAAAAAGGACATGTTTTAGCAAGTATACTCAATCAAACAACCCAAACCCTATGATGCACATTTTACACTCTTCCGCCCCGGCTGCAGGGGGCTCCGCCAGGAGCTTGTGCCGGGCTGCTCTCTGCTCGTTTATGCTGGTGGTGACGCTTGTCCACCAGGCCCATGCGCAAGACGTTACTGTCAGCGGTATTGTTACATCGACAGAAGACGGCGCACCGCTGCCCGGTGTGTCGGTCATCATTAAAGGTACCACGACGGGTACCACCACCGATGTAAGCGGCAGCTATCGCCTGCAAGTCCCCAACCAAAATGCGGTCCTCATCTTCTCCTTTATTGGTTATGCACCGCAGGAGATCACCGTGGGCACACAGACAACAGTGTCCGTAAACCTGCAGTCAGACCTGACACAGCTGTCGGAGGTCGTCGTTGTGGGGTATGGCACGGTCAAGAAAACCGACCTGACGGGATCCGTTGCAGCTGTAGACCCAGAGCAGATCGTACGCCGCGGATCGCTCGGTACGGTCGAGGCTGTGCAGGGCCAGGTAGCCGGCGTAGACATTTCAAATCCCTCGGGCCGTCCCGGCGCGAATTTCAAAGTGCAGATCCGGGGGCAGCAATCGCTCAGCGGTGGTCAGCCGCTGTATGTCGTTGACGGCATGATCACCGAGAACATCGACTTTCTCAATCCGCAAGACATTGAGCGCATCGACATCCTGAAAGATGCCTCGTCCACGGCCATCTACGGATCGCGGGGTGCCTACGGGGTGGTGATCGTCACCACCAAGCGTGGGGCCTCGGTCAAACAAAAGGCCGTGATCTCTTACGATGGTTATTACGGTGTGCGCGATGCTGTGCGCATGCCCGACTTCATGGACGGCGATAAGTTCTGGAACTTCCGCCAGGACTCGTACATCACCGGCTTTATACAGGCCAAACAAGCCTACGACAGCAATGCCGGTAACAACGCCACCAACAAAGACGAGATCAACCGGCGTGTAGCGGAGAAAGATTACACCGACTGGCCAAGCCTCCTGATCCGCACGGGTCGCCAGATGAATCACTGGATCGGCATATCCGGCATGGGCGAGAACAAACTCGGCTATACGCTGGGCATGGGCTACCAGGAAGAAGAAGGCAACATTGTGCACGACAACTACAAGCGCTACAATCTGAAAGCGAACGTCAGCCAGACGTTGAACGATCGCTGGGCCGCCGGCGGGAGTGTAAACCTATCTATTGCCGAACGCGAAGCCGGCAGCAGCAATGCCATGGTCAACGCCTTCCGCATGTCGCCGCTGCTGAAGCCTTACTTTACCGATTATCCCGACTCATTGATCGTACAACCCGGGAAAGACCTTCCGTATACGGATTTTACCAGCTCGGTAAACCCGCTGGTGGATATGGAAAATGCATCGAACGACACGCGCACCTATTATGCATTGGCGAATGCCTTCGTAGAATATACACCCATCCGCTGGCTGAGCGTACGCACCTCGTTCTCGCCCCGGTTTAAATACGAAAAGACGGGCAAATATTTCGGCACCAACTCCGAGGGGCGGGTCGCCACGCTGCCTGACGCCGAGATCAATACGCTGGAGTCGTTCTCGTATATATGGGACAACCAGGTGACCTATAACAAGGTGATCGGCGACCATGCCATCAACGCCATGGGCCTGTACTCACTCAATATGTTCCGCGACGAGACTGTGTTCGCCTCGGCGACCAAATTGCCCTATAACTCGGGCTTTGAAAACCTCGCCACGGCGGACCCTACCAACCAACGCTCTGACTCAGACTTTAAGAAGTGGACGCTGATGTCTTACGCCGTGCGGTTGAACTACGCATGGCGCGACAAATACCTGTTCACGGTATCGAATCGTTGGGACGGCGCTTCGGTACTGGCAGAGGGACACAAATGGGCGTCGTTCCCTTCGGCGGCGGTCGCGTGGAAGATCAACGAAGAGAGCTTTATGTCGGGTATCCGGCCGGTGGACGCGCTGAAGCTGCGCGTGAGCTACGGCCTGACGGGTAACAACCAGAACGTAAGACCGTATGATACCTATATATCCGTGACTCCACTCTATTACGATTTCGGTGGTACGCCGCTGGCGGGTTACCCGCGCACGGGTATCGTGAGTCGCTCACTGGGCTGGGAGCGGACGCAGGAAGTGGATGCGGGCGTGGATTTTTCGTTGTTTAGCGGTCGTGTAACCGGTACGGTGGACTACTATAACAAGTTGACCAAAGACGTGATCCTTGCCAAGTCTATTCCATTCGAAACCGGCGGATACTTTGACCCGAATGATCCGTCCAAGCCCACAGGCCCTACCGTACGCGATAACATCGGTAAGGTACGCAACAAGGGGGTGGAAGTAGCCCTGACCACTGTCAACGTCAGCACGGATGCCCTCACCTGGACGACCACGTTCAACTTCGCCAGGAATACCAACGAGATCGTCGAGCTCATCGGCGGCAAGGTAGACGACATCGCCAACAAATGGTTTATCGGTCAGCCCATCAACGTGAACTATAACTATGTGTTCGACGGCATCTGGCAGGCCGACCAGGTGGAAGCGGCAAAGCAATATGGACAGACCCCCGGCCAGGCCCGCGTGAAGGACTATGGCGACGACAACAAGATCACACCCGCCGACCGCCGTATCCTGGGCACGGCCATGCCGAGCTGGACGGGTGGTTTCTCGACCACCATTGCGTATAAAGCTTTTGATCTGTCGGCGTCGTTGTACACCCGCCAGGGCGTGCAGGTACTGAGCCCTTTTCACCAGGAGTTCCTGAACTTCGAAGACCGGGGCCGTGCCAAGCTGGATGTGGATTGGTATATGCAGGAAAACAACGTAACGGCCACGCGGGTGTCAAACGAGTATCCACAGCCCAAGAATTCGGGTAAATACTGGAATACGGAGAACGTTGGTTTCTACCGCGACGCAAGCTTTGTAAAAGTAAAGAACATCACCCTGGGCTATACCGTACCCACGGCGATGCTGGAACGCGCGCGCATTTCCAGCTTGCGCGTCTATGCCAACGTGCTGAACCCGTTTGTGTTCACCGACTACGACGGATTTGATCCGGAGTGGGCCGATGCCACGTATGCGAACGGTGGGATCAGCTCTGTAACCTATCAATTTGGTGTCAACCTCAAATTCTGATGACGATGAAAGCAACGATTAAAAATATAGGAATGGCCGCGCTGCTGGTCGCAGGCCTGGCGAACTGCAATGACTACCTCGACGAAGAAAACCCTTCGAACATTTCCGATGCCGACTTCTATAAAACCGCCAACGGTTACGAGGCCCTGGTAAGCAGCACGTATGCGTCCTTGCGGGAAGTATATGAGTTTCCCTGGCTGTTCCTGGCGGGGACAGATGAATTTGTAGAAGGGCGCAACGCGCAGCCGGAAGGTATCAGCGAATACCGGAACCTGTCGTCCAACGACACGCAGGTCGAGACCTTTTTTGGGGCATGCTACAAAGCCATCGGCCGGTGTAATACCGCCGTGTATTATTATGACCGCACGGAAAAGACTGCCACTCGCGACAATCGCCTCGGTGAGGTAAAATTCCTGCGGGCGTATTATTACTTCCTGCTGGTGCAGCAATTCGGCGGGGTGAGCATCGTCACCGAGATGTACGACGAGCCGGCGTATGACTTTACGCGTAACCCGGCGGCGGAAGTATATGACTTTATTTTGCAGGATCTCACGGAGGCATTGGCGCTTGTGCCGGAAACGACAACATCCTTTGGCCGCATTACCAAGGCGGCTGTATTGCACTACCTGGCCAAGGTACACCTCACCCGCGGCTATGAAACCTTTGCGGCGGATGACGACTATGCAAAGGCTGCGGCCTATGCCGACCAGGCCATCAACGGCAAAACGCTGACGATTTCATTCGAGGATCTTTTCTGGCCGGGCAAGGAGAAAAATGCGGAAGTACTTTTCTCTATTCAATTCGATAAGAGCTCGATTAAAGATGCCGCCAACGACGGCAGCAATCAGAACTATTGGTTTGGGCCGTATATGGGCGGAGAAGGAGCCAAGAACGGCTATCCTTATCGGGCCTTCCAATTAATGCCTACTACCTATGTCCACAGCTTGTTTACGGAAAACGATGCACGCTGGGAGGGGACATTCATGAACGTGGTTTACAGCCGGTATTATGATTTCTATGACAAATCGAAAGCGGACCGGGCCAATATGAATATATCCTACTACTATCCGCAGTCGTGGGAGGCCGACACGGCCGCCTGGCGTGCCGCCGATCCGGCCCGCCGCGCCAAGACACGTATCATTCCTTTTGGCGATATTTGGATGGGTACTTCGGGCGTGGGCATCGACTACAGCGCGCCGGCCGTGCGCAAATTCGACGACCCTACGTCAACTTTTTCGCTGGGCGGCAGCAGCACCCGCGATATATACCTGGCGCGTCTGGCGGAGACTTACCTGATCGCAGCCGAGGCGTACCTGCAAGCCGGCGATGCAGCCACCGCGACCTTGCGCATCAATGAAGTGAGGCGCCGTGCGGCCAAACCCGGCAAGGTGGCCGAGATGCAAGTGACGGAGGCCGATGTCGATCTCGACTTCATCCTGGACGAGCGTGCCCGCGAGCTGCTGGGTGAGTACGACCGCTGGATGGATCTGCGGCGCACCGGCAAGCTTGTCGAACGCACCGAACTCTATAACCGCGACATTAAACGGAAGTACTTTGGCAACAATATCAATCCGTTTGAGGGCGTCGACGGCCAGCTGAAACTGCTGCGCCCGATCCCGCAGAAAGCACTCGACCTGAATCAAAATGAAGGGTACGAGCAAAATCCTGGCTATTAGTGGCCAGCATGTAGTATTTGGGTTATGAAAGATTCCCGCCGGGCGCCATGGGTGTCCGGTGGGGTCTTTTGCAATGATGAAGTGAGATGAGAAACACTGTAGTAATAAAAGTATTGACAGCCCTGATCGTGTGCTGTTCATTCACGATAAAAGAAGATGCTCCCCGCATTTTCCTGATCGGCGATTCCACCATGGCCAACAAGTCCGCGTCGGTAGCGCCGGAGACCGGATGGGGCATGATCTTTCCCGACTACATCCGGCTGCAGGTTGAGAATCATGCGGTGAATGGGCGCAGTACCAGGAGCTTTCGCACGTTGGGGCATTGGCGTACCGTGTATGAGAAGCTGCGTCCGGGCGACTGGGTGTTTATACAGTTCGGTCACAACGACTCCAAAGAGTCCGACACCAGCCGCTATGCGCCGGCGCGCACGGATTACCGAAAGAATCTGGAACGCTACATTGCCGAGATCCGCAGCAAAGGCGCGAGCCCGCTGCTGATCACACCGGTGATGCGCCGGAAGTTTGACGAGCAAGGCAACTTCGTAGACCAACATGGCGATTACCCTGCCGTGGTAAAAGAAGTGGGCAAGGCTCTGCGCGTGCCGGTGCTGGACCTGCACACAAAAAGTCGTGAAGTGATCGTACAGCATGGCGTGGAAGGCTCACGCCTCCTATTCCTGAATCTGCCGCCTCGTGTGTGGGAACATTATCCCGAGGGCAAAGAAGACAACACACACTTTACCCGCTACGGAGCGGCCTGCATGGCATCGCTGGTGGCCGCCGGCCTGCGTGAATTAAACCTCGATCTGTCGAAAGAATTGAAACAGCTGCCGGTGGGTAACAAATATGTATACGAGCTGCCCAAGGTCATGGAGGTGGCTTTCCGAAAGGACACGTTCAATATCGAGCAGTATGGAGGCAAAGGCGATGGCCTTACTTCCAACACCGACGCTATACGCCGCGCTGTGGAGGCGTGTCATGCGGCGGGCGGCGGCACGGTGTTTATACCGCGCGGCTTGTGGCTGACCGGCCCCGTGGCATTAAAAAGCAATGTGAACCTGCATGTTTCAACCGGTGCCGTACTCCAATTTACCGATCGTACAGAAGAATATCCCATGGTAAAGACCAACTGGGAGGGCCTGGAAGCCATACGCGCACAATCGCCGCTGTCTGCAGCCGATGTAGAGAACATTGCCATCACCGGTGGCGGCGTGATCGACGGTGCGGGCGATGCGTGGCGCCCGGTAAAGAAAAGCAAGCTTACGCCACCCGAATGGGAGCACCTGGTAAAATCCGGTGGCGTGTTAAACGAAGCGGGCAATACCTGGTATCCTACCGCGCGGGCGTTGAAGGGCTCGCTGGTGAAACGTCCCGGTGTAATAGCCGAGGGATATGATATCGCGAAGGCCGAAGAGATCAGAGAATTTCTCCGGCCGAACCTGCTCAGCATCGTGCGGAGCAAGCGCGTGCTACTGGAAGGCGTTACATTCCAGAACTCACCTGCGTGGTGTCTGCACCCGTTGCTTACGCAACACCTCACGTTGCGCAGCCTGACCGTACGTAACCCCTGGAATGCCCAGAACGGCGACGGTGTAGACATCGAGTCGTGCCGGAACGTGCTGGTAGACCAGTGTACCTTTGACGTTGGCGATGACGGTATCTGTATCAAGTCCGGTCGCGATGAGGAAGGCCGCAAGCGCGGCGTGCCGACGGAGGATGTGATCGTACAACGCTGCACCGTCTTTCACGGTCACGGAGGTTTTGTCATTGGTAGCGAAATGAGCGGCGGTGCCCGTAACATCTTTGTGTCCGACTGCAACTTTCTGGGGACCGATGTAGGCCTGCGTTTCAAGACAACGCGCGGACGAGGCGGTGTCGTAGAAAAGATCTATGTCGACAACATTCGCATGAGCGGCATCGGCGGCGCGGCCATTTTGTTTGACATGTACTACATGGCGAAAGACCCGCTGGCGATGTTTGCCGGCGATGAAAAGCCGTCTATAGCCTTTGAACCCGTCACGGAAGCGACGCCGCAGTTCCGCGACTTTCATATACGCAACGTCGTCTGTAAAGGCGCCGAAACGGCCATCTTTGTGCGCGGCCTGCCCGAGATGAATATACAGAACATCTCGCTGAGCGATATTGCCATTCGGAGCAAGACCGGCTTTGTCTGCACAGAGGGTAGCCACGTCGCGCTGCGCAACGCCACGTTGCAATGCACCAGCGAGAGCGTGGTAGAAGTACACGACAGCCAGGACCTGGTGCTGGAAAATGTGCGTACGGGAAACAACGATGTGTTTGTACAAGTAAGCGGCAGCCGCTCCAAAGGCATACAGCTGGTCGGCGCCAACGGCGCGGGCACAAAAAAAGATATAGTATTAACCAACGGTGTATCGGCAAAAGCCGTGCGACGGAAATAAGCGAACGATATGATAAAAAGAGGGAACCTTATGCGTGCAACCTGGATTGCCGGTATTTGTTTGGTAAGTATTTGCTGCAAGGCACAGGAGAAGGGTTGGGGGCAACGCATGGCTGCCACGATCATGGCCACCCATCCCGACACGCTCACGGTAAAACCATATGTTACGCACGGCAAGGAAACAGCCAACACGAAACCCCGCCGTCCCGCCAACTGGAACTACGAGCAGGGTGTGACCTTAAAAGGCTTTGACGACCTGTGGCGTTACACCGGCGACAAAGTATATTTCCAATACATGAAAAAGATGATGGATGCGTTCGTCCGTGCCGACGGGACCATTCGCACGTACGACCTGGTGGAGTACAATATCGACCATATCACCCCCGGCCGCATTCTATTGACGCTCTACCAGGAAACCCACGAAGAAAAATACAAAAAGGCCGTAGACCAGCTGCGCGAACAACTGCAGTGGCAGCCCCGCACGAAAGAAGGCGGCTTCTGGCACAAGCACCGGTATCCTTACCAGATGTGGCTCGACGGCCTGTACATGGGCGGCCCATTCTATGCCGAATACACGAAAGTATTCAAACGCGACAGGGATTTCGACGACGTCGCCAATCAATTCATCTGGATGGAGGCGCACGCCCGCGACGCCCGGACGGGTCTGCTATACCACGCCTGGGACGAGAGCAAAAAACAGCGCTGGGCCAATCCTACCACTGGCCAGTCTCCCGAGTTCTGGGGCCGCGCCATGGGCTGGTACATGATGGCCCTCGTCGACATGCTCGACTACCTGCCAGCCAACCATCCTAAACGGAAAGACGTGATCGCCATTCTTCAACGTCTATCGACCGCGTTGGAAAAATATCAGGACGAGAGCGGGGTATGGTATCAGATCATCGATAAACCCACCGTTGCCGGGAACTACCGGGAGGCCTCGGCGAGTTGCATGTTTGTCTATGCCATCGCCAAAGGCACACGCCTGGGTTACCTCGACAAACGCTTCAACGCTGTGGCACGGAAGGGGTATGACGGACTGTTGAAGAACTTTATTGAGAAGGACGCTGATGGTCTGATCCACCTTACAAAAACGTGCAGTGGCGCGGGCCTTGGCGGTAGTCCCTATAGAGACGGCTCGTTTGCGTATTATATCGGTGAGCCCTTGCGCGTCGATGATTTGAAGGGCGTGGGACCGTTTATACAAGCTTCAATCGAATTGGAACGCATGACGCCATAAGATGAAAAAATTATTTATACTGCTGACGGTCCTGACAACATCGGCACTAAGTGCCCAGGACCTGAAAAAAAACTTCCCCCAGGCATTCACCATAAAGGTGACGAACGCCGGCCCCACGGGCCGGGCCGATGCCCTGGTGTTAGTTACAACTGCGCAACTAAAAAAGTCAATTCCCCAGTTCAATCCCAGGGCGTTTGCCGTCCTGGACGGCACGACCGAAATTCCGAGTCAGTATAACCATGGTGGCGCTGATGCCGGGGTGGCTTTCGTTCTCGATACACTCGCGCCCTCCGTTGCCCGCACGCTGACCATCCGGTTCCATCCCACCGCTGCTATCGCGCGCAACTATCCTAAGCGCACGCAAGCGGAGCTATCCCATAAAGTAGAGGGTGCCTGGCAAGGCCGGGAGTATATGGGCGGAAGATTCCAACCCGTCACATCCCTGCATGTGCCGCCGGAGCATAAGGACCACTCGTGGTTCATCCGTTATGAAGGGCCCGGCTGGGAGTCGGACAAGGTCGGCTATCGTTTTTACCTGGATCAACGCAACGCCACAGACGTATTCGGCAAAAAGACCACCGACATGGTACTCCAGCAAATCGGCCTCGACGGCTTCGAATCCTATCATCACATGCAGCCGTGGGGCATGGACGTGATGAAGGTCGGCAAGGCCGTGGGGCTCGGGTCGCCGGCGATACTTTCGAATGGGCAGGCTGTACGGATTGAAAAGACGGATAGCGTACGTTGCCGGATCTCGGAAAATGGTGTGGTGTACTCGGCTATTGAAACGCACTATGCAGGTTGGCAGGTGGAGGGCAAGAAGTACGACGTGCAGTCGGAACTGTCTATCCATGCGGGTACGCGGATAAGTCATCTGCGGTTGATGTTCTCGCAGAAGCCGGAGCATTTTTGTACCGGCATTGTAAAAGATAAAGCGGCCCCGCTGGTGACGAAGAATGGAGATGACAAACATTGGGGGTATCTGGCGACATTTGGTAAACAGAGTTTGAATGATGATAACCTCGGGCTTGCCGTATTCTTCAAGCCCAGAGAAGGAACGGGCTTTACGGCGGATGCCTATAGTCACCTTGTGCAGCTAACACCGGCAGACAAGCTGGTGGAGTATTATTTCCTGGCGGCCTGGGTAGGGGAGCCGGGCGGAATCGGGACGGAGCAGCAATTCTATGCTTATCTGGACGGTGTTGCTGCAGCGTTGGCAGTGCCGGTGAAGGTCGAGGTGGTGAAGTGAGACAAATGATCGATATGAGATTTATACTGATCTGCAAGATCGTTGGGGCCAGCATCACCACAATGGCCCAGGTCTACACCTCCGACCAGAACAACGGCACGTACCGCAACCCCATACTACATGCGGACTACTCCGACCCTGACGCCATCCGCGTCGGCGACGACTACTACATGACCGCCTCCAGCTTCGACGCCGTTCCCGGGTTGCCGCTGCTGCATTCCAGGGACCTGGTCAACTGGTCGCTCGTGGGCCATGCGTTGCCGCGTCAGCCGCCCTACGATCACTTTGCCAAAACACAGCACGGCAACGGTGTATGGGCGCCTGCCATTCGGCACCACGGTGGCCTGTTCTACATTTATTATCCCGACCCGGACTTTGGCATATACGTCACTACTGCCCCGCAGATTACCGGTCCCTGGAGCGAACCTGTGCTGGTAGAAGCCGGCAAAGGACTGATCGACCCCTGTCCCTTGTGGGATGACAACGGGAAAGTATATTTGGTCTATGCCTACGCCGGGAGCCGCGCCGGTATAAAAAGCGTACTCGCGATAAAACGCCTCAACCCCGAGGGCACCCGCACGCTCGACGCCGGTACATTGATATATGACGGCCACGGCATAGATCCTACCATCGAAGGCCCGAAGCTGTACAAGCGTAACGGCTACTATTATATCTTCGCACCCGCCGGCGGAGTCTCTACCGGCTGGCAGTTGGTGTTGCGGTCGCGCAACATCTACGGTCCCTATGAGCGTCGTGTGGTGATGGACCAGGGCACTACCGCGATCAATGGCCCGCACCAGGGAGCGTGGGTCAACACACCCACCGGCGAAGACTGGTTTCTGCACTTCCAGGATAAGGGCGCCTACGGCCGCATTGTACACCTGCAGCCCATGCAGTGGCGCGGCGACTGGCCCGTCATCGGGATGGATCAAGACGGCGATGGCAAGGGAGAACCTGTGGCAACCCATAAAAAGCCCAACATCGGAAAGACTAAGGCATCTATCGCAGCACCGCCTGAAAGCGACGACTTCAACAGTGGCATCCTGGGCCTGCAATGGCAATGGCAAGCAAACCCTGCGGCCATGTGGTCGTTCTTGTATCCCGCAAAAGGCGTACTGCGCCTTTATGCGGCGCCGATACCCGTCGACGCGAAGAACTATTGGGATATACCCAACATCCTGTTACAGAAATTCCCCGCGGAAGAATTTACGGTCACCACCAAGCTCGCTTTTTATCCACACTCAACGCTACCCGGCGAGGCCGCCGGCCTGATCGTTTACGGACAGGCCTATGCCATGCTCGCGCTACGCAATACCCCGGAAGGAGTACACCTGGTACACGCGCGTTGCGCGGACGCTCCCGGCGGCAAGCCGGATACGGAGAGGTCAATAGCAAAAATGAAAGACAGCACAGTATATCTGCGCGTGACCGTTACCAAAGAAGCCCGTTGTCAATTCAGCTATAGTACCGACGGCACAACCTATACACCCGCCGGCGAAATGTTTCAGGCCGAGCCCGGCCGCTGGATTGGCGCCAAGACCGGGATCTTCTGTACCCGCACCGGTAAGACGAACGACGCCGGTTACGCAGATTTCGATTGGTTCACTGTCACGCCCGTAAAGCCCTGACACATGAAGAATCGTCGTATAACCTGGACGATCGTGCTGGCGATATTCACGCTGCACGTCCGTGCGCAGTCCACACTGGCACCGGAAACAGTGTCCTATGATTTTATAGTAGCGCAGGATGGTTCCGGCGATTTTCGCACGCTTCAGGATGCCTTCAACGCCGTGCCTGATTTCCGCAAGAAACAAACACGGATCCTGCTCCGAAAGGGAGTCTATAAAGAGAAGCTCACGCTGGCAACGTCCAAAACCAACGTCCGCCTTACAGGCGAAGGCGTGACCAGGACCGTCGTGACCTACGACGACTATGCTTCGAAGAAAAATCGCTTCGGCGAAGAAATGGGCACAACCGGTTCATCCTCCTTCTTTGTATTTGCCGACGACTTCCATGCCGAGAACATCACCTTCGAAAACAGCGCCGGGCCGGTAGGGCAGGCGGTAGCCATGCGGATAGCCGGCGATCGCGTGATGTTTCAGCATTGCCGTTTCCTTGGCCATCAGGATACGCTCTATCCCTTCGGAGAGAAAAGCCGGCAATATTACAAAGACTGCTATATCGAAGGCACGGTCGATTTTATCTTTGGCTGGTCCACCGCTGTCTTTGATCATTGTACGATCTTTTGCAAAAAGCCCGGTGGCTATGTCACCGCAGCATCTACGCTGGAAACCACCGCGCACGGCTTTGTTTTCCTCGACTGCAAGATTACGGGCGACGCGCCCGAAGGATCGTTCTACCTGGGCCGGCCCTGGCGCCCCTGGGCCAAGACGGTTTTTATCCGTTGTTATCTCGACAAACAGGTTAAGAAGGAAGGCTGGCACAATTGGGATAAGCCTGATGCCGAGAAGACCGCTTATTATGCCGAGTACGCATCTACCGGTCCGGGGGCCGATAGCAATACACGCGCACCGTGGGCGCATGTGCTCACGGCCGCCGAAGCGGCTGCCTACACGGTCGAAGCGATTTTAGGAGATTGGAAGATAAGCGTACCTTGAGGCAGAATTTAATACACGATATTTATGCCCGTCATTCATGCTGACAAGGCCGCGGTAGCGCAGGTAAAGGAGGGAGTAACCCGTTACCTCATTCACGAACAACAATTGATGACGGTCGTCATCGACTTTAACAACGGCCCGTGGGCGGCGCCCGACCCGCCGCATAGTCATGTACATGAACAGACGACGTATGTCGCCGCCGGTGAAATTATATTCTTTTGTGAAGGCGAGCCGGATGCATACTTGAAGGCCGGCGACATGTTTTGCGTTCCGTCAAACAAGCCGCATACTATTCAGGTATTGACGAAGCATGTGCGGTTGATTGATAGCTTTACGCCGTTGCGTGCCGATTTTCTTTAAAGGAGGGTACGGTGCATGCTAGCCCATAGGAGGATTCCTGGCGCCCAGCAATCCCGGGGCAACGTCGGGGTTGCAGCAGAGATGTGGCACTGTTACGGCAGGGTTGCGGCACAGTTGAAGCAGCTCTATAGGCGCTGCTTTATCTATGCTTCAACTCCGACTGGAATGTTGTTGACGCTTGCGGCAACTGCACTCCTTGTGCGGCGCACTTATGCCAGCTGAGGTGTGTTCGCGCTCACAATTCACACTCCACTGTCTACTGGGCGCCGTCAAACCAGGTCTTGAAATCGCCCACTTTCTCGCGGCTGACGATGATCTCTTTGTCGAATTCCTGGATCATGGTGATCTTTAGTCGGCTGTTGGAATAGATCAGCACGTCTTTGATCGCGTTGATGTTGATGATATAGGTGCGGTTGATCCGGAAGAATACCTGGGGGTCGAGCATGTCTTCCAGCGCTTCCAGCGTATAGTCGATGATGAACTTTTTGTTCTGCCCGGTAACCAGGTATACGTCGCGGCCGTCGGCGTAGAGTAGGCTGATCTGGTCGGCGGTAATGGAGCGGATATGCTCGCCGACCTTCACCATAAACCGGCGCTTGTGTATCGTGCCCGGCGATGCCGTCGCCACCTGGCTGATGCGTTGTGCCTGCACGGCCGGAAATTGCAGCTGTTGCCGCAGGGATTCCATTTTCTTTAAGCTGGCAGCCAGGTCTGTAAACGTCACGGGCTTCAGCAGGTAGTCGATGCTGTTCACCTTAAAGGCATCGAGTGCAAATTCGTTATAGGCGGTCGTAAAGATCACCGGTTTGCGCACCTGCACGGCTTGAAAGATCTGGAAGCTCAGGCCGTCGATCAGTTGAATGTCCACAAAGATCAGGTCGACCTCATCCTGGTGCTGTTGCAGCCACGGTACGGCTGCAGCCACCGAATCCAGCCGGGCCGTTACGACGATAGATGGATCGTACTTCGCGAGATAGCGTTCCAGTTTCTCCGCCGCCGGCAGTTCATCTTCAATGATTGCAACTTTCATAGGGCCTCCAAAGGGGTAGCTTCCTCTACACGAAGCAGCGGTAATTTAATATAATTTTCCTGGTACGCCTTTACCTTGATCAGCGGCAGGTCGCTGTAGAGCGAGTACGAGCGTTGTAACCGCATGAAAGCCACCTCGCTGTCTGCGTACGGTATCAACCGGTCGTTCAGCTTGCTTTGTAGCACCAGGTAGTTGTCTTCTGTGTAGCAGGTAATGGACAACGGCTCGAAACGCGTCACGATCGTGTTGCGCACGATGTACTCTACCAGGATGGGCAGCGACCCGGGTATCAGCATCGCGTCTGTCAGGCCTTCGTCGTCGGTTACTTCGAGTGTGAGCTGGCCGAAGTACCGCTCATTCAACAGCCGCACCAGGTTTCGTGCCGCGTCAATTTCAGTTTCTGCCGCGATCAGCTCGTGGTGCCGGTTCGTCAGCACATACCGGTAGGCGGTGGCCAGCGAGTCGATGTATGCTTCCGCCTTCTCTACGTCGCGGTACATAATGCCGATCAGGCTTTCGAGGCTCTCGTACAAAAGCTCCGGATTGATGTCGTGCTGGAACTCCTGCATCTCTACTTCCAGGGTTGCTTTGTTTTGCATTTCTGCTTGTAGCTTGAGCGTATTTTCCTGGTGGAGATAATAGTCGCTGATGTAAAGCAGGTTGTATAGCGCCGCCGTTACGGCAAAGATGGAAAAGAAGACCGCGAACTGCTCGTTCGTCATGCCAAAGCCGATCACGTATTGAAAATACAAGTGCAGTCCGACCATGACAAGGCCTGTGGACAAGATCAGCGTAGCCAGCGCCTGCGTCATGATCAGCCGCGCGGTACGTTTATCGCGTTGAAAGCGATGCTGCAGCACGATCACTAAGCGACACGATTCAAAGGCCAGGTACGTAAGCCCGATGCACAGGTACAGCTCCTGGCTGTTGAACAGGTCGTTGATCTGGGCCACGGTGTCGTTGATCATCAGGACCAACAAGTAGACCAACGCGCCATAAAAAGCGGGCGCCAGGATGCGGAAGACGGGGTGATGAATAAAATACCGTTTCATGCGTGGCCGTTCAGTTGAGGTTTCAGCTTGGGCGGAAAGAGTATGAGCGGAAGCGATACGGTGAATTTCTCATCGTCACGGATCTCGATCTTCTTGTCGGTAAAGAAACGGTAGCGCTTTTGGATATTGTCCAGGCCGATCTGGAACGACGTAACACCGTTGGCTGTGCCGGTTTTGGTGTTGATGACTTTCAGCCGGGTGTTGTCTTGCGCGGTAATGTAAATGAACAGCTTCTTGTCGGTATGCATGGGATTATGCTTCACCGCGTTCTCGATCAGCATCTGCAGGGTGAGCGGGGGGATCTTGCTGTTCATGATGTTGGGCGGCAGGTTGATCTCCACGTGCAGCTGTTGCTGAAAGCGGATACGGAGCAGGTAATAATACGACTCGACAAAGCTGATCTCTTCTTGCAACGATACATACGGTTTGCTGCGCGTCGTCAGGATAAACTGGTATGTCTGCGCCAGGCGGCGGATAAATTGTTCGGCCGACGGTAGGTCTTTATACAACAACGACGAGATGGTGTTCAGGCTGTTAAAAAGGTAGTGCGGGCTGATCTGGCTTTTGAGCGCCTCGAACTGCAGCTCCAGCTGGCGGCGCTCCCGTTGCAGCTTTTCGATCTGCGTGACCGTGTAGTGCTGGTACGAAAAGAGCAGCGCGTAGATGACATTGTACATGAACAACGCGGCCAGGTAGAGGATCGTCAGCTTCCAGTACAGATCCGCATCGCGCGCCGAGAAGCCCGGCCACAGCACATTGCCACCGGCCACCGAAAGGAATGCCGCACCGGCAGCAACGGTCACGCCCAGCGCCAGCAGCACATCGGTGCCATAGCCGACCAGCAGCCGCGAGGTGAAGTACGTGCGCCAGGGGATCCACCGGTCCAGCGCGCTGTTGGCGAAGTATAGGGTCACGGCCAGTATACTTCCGGTCAGGATGCTGAAAAGTATACCGGAGCCGCTGCGCTGCAGGTCGGGAAACGTTCCCGTCTCGCTCACGTGCAGGTACACGAAGAGCATGAAGAAAAACACAACGGCCAGCAGGATGATCCAGGTAAATCGGCGGAGCGGATGGCGCATAGGGGTAAATTACGAAATCGCGTGGTCAAATCAATCGAGCGCCCGTAAAACCCGTCCGTAGTAGGTCTCCGACGAGATCGAACGCGCCACCTCGCGATAGGTATCTTTCAGCGGCGTACCACCGGCCTTCACCCGGTTGGCGGCACGTGTCATGACCTCGGTCTTATAGTGATCGGAGTCCATGCTATGCACCACCTGCAACACCGAGGCCAGCTGCCCGTCGGTTTTGACTTCGGCCACGGCCTGTTGCAGTACCTGTGATTTGTAGTGGTCGCTATCCATCGCCTTGCAGAGGTCTAGTGTCGTGGCCAGCAGATCGTCGTTCAGCGACTCCTGTTTTAACAACCGACCCAACACTTCCGACCGGTAGTGATCCGACTCGATCGACCCCAGGATCTGCGCCGTGCTGGCGATGACCTCCGGTGTCAGCTTCTTCGACAGCATTTCCTTGATGATCTCCGACAGGTAGTGATCCGACTCCACGTGGCGTGTCGACTCGATCAGGTTTTCGTACGAACGCTTCGACAGGTTGGGCTTGTTCAGCGCACGTTTGAGAATTTCCGTTTTGTAGTGATCGGACTCGATGGCCGTCGTCGTTTCGATCAGCTTTTCCATGGCGACGTCGCTCAGGTTAGGTTTTTGTAAGAGCGCTGTCAGCACTTCGGTAATATAATGGTCCGACTCGATCTCGGATGCGGCTTGCAATGCGGTGGTAATATTTTCTTGTGTAACGTTATCGCCCCGCAGCGCCTCTTTGATCACCCCGGCACGGTAGTGGTCTGATTCGATCTGCAACGTGGCGCTGAATACCGCCGCCGAAGCTTCCTTCGTCTGAATGAATTTGCCGATGTTGTTGCGGAGGAACTCGGCCTTATAATGATCGGAGTCGATCTTGCTGCTAACGGAGCGGATGATGCCGGCATATTCCGCCACCGGCACCGGCTGCTTCATGAGCAGCGCCGCATATTGCGCCCGCACACCGTCGCCCTCCAACCGGTTGATTTCGTTTAGCACGGCCGTTGCGCCGCCCTTCCGGAAGAAGCGCTCCACGCGGGCCTCGGCGGAGATTCCCGTGGTGCGTACCACGGTGGGCAGAATGTCTGCCAGCCAGGCTTTGCCGCCATCCTCCCACGACGCCAGCGTGCGGCCCTCGTAATAGGAACGTTTCAGCTTGCCGCCGCCCTGCGATTCGATCACCACCGAGCGCTTGCTGCCAAAGACGGTCTTGCTGATCTCGAGGTAGCCGCCGTCTGACAGCGACTTGATATCGCGATCGTCGTCGGTCACTTCCACGCGGCCGCGCAGCTCCACGTTGAACTCGCTGCCGTTGGTTTTCTGCGACCAGCGGTAACGATCGTTGTCGATGTGGACAGAGGTTTGTGTTTTGGTATTGGCAGATACGGTCTGACCGGATACCGGGTGCAGCAGCGGAATGAGCACCGCCAGGATAAAGGATGACAACAGGATGCGCGTTTTCATATGCCTGAATGAGTTTATGCCGTGATTAACGGTACAAGGATGGTAAGAAGATTCAGGCTATTAAAGAGATGTGTCGTGAAGTGTTGAACGGGTGTAGTGAACTGTAGCTTCACGGCGGTCGGGAGACAGCCATCATACCGGGCACCGGTCGCCACCCGAAACGGGCGAAGACCGGCGCCAGATACTAGGGCAGGAGGTTACAGCGAAACACCCCGTTTCCAGGGGATGAAGTCGTCCTGGCCGAGGGCTACCGATTTGGCGGTAACGCGGCCGCTGGCCACTTCGATGATGAAGTCGAGAATCTCCTCGCCGACCTGGTCGATGGTTTTTTCGCCTGATATAATCGAACCGGTGTTGAAGTCGATGATGTCGGGCATGCGCTCGGCCAGCTTGGTGTTGGTCGAGAGCTTTACGACCTGCGATACGGGGTTGCCCGTAGGCGTGCCCAGGCCGGTGGTAAACAGAATGATCTGTGCGCCCGAGCCGGTTGTGCCGGTGGTGCTTTCTACGTCGTTACCAGGCGTACACAGCAGGTTGAGGCCGGGCTTTTTGATATACTCGGCGTATTGCAACACATCGGCTACCGGCGCGGTGCCGCCTTTCTTGGCCGCTCCTGCCGATTTGATCGCGTCCGTGATCAAACCGTCTTTGATGTTGCCCGGAGAGGGGTTCATATCAAAGCCCGAGCCCACGGCTTCGGCAGCGTTGGAGTACGTACGCATCAGTTTAATGAACAGCTCGCCGGCAGAATCTTCTTCGCAGCGGTTGATGAGCTCTTGCTCCACACCGCACAGCTCGGGAAACTCGGACAGGATCGTGCTGCCGCCCAGCGTCACCAGCAGGTCGGATGTATGACCGATGGCCGGGTTAGCAGAGATCCCCGAGAATCCATCAGATCCACCGCACTTCAGGCCTACCACCAGCTTGCTGAGAGGAGCAGGCTTGCGCTCGATCTTATTGGCTTCCACCAGTGCCGCAAAGGTCTGGCGAATGGCTTGTGTCAACAGCTCTTGCTCGGTTCCGCTTTGTTGCTGGTCGAGGATGAATACCGGTTTGGCACCCTTCGGGTCCAGCTCTTTCAAACGCTCTTGCAATGTTTTGATCTCGGCGTTCTGACACCCGAGGCTCAGCACGGTAGCGCCGGCCACGTTCGGATGGTGAATATAGCCTGCGAGGAGCTTGCACAGGGTTTGTGCATCCTGCCTCGTGCCGCCACAGCCGCCCTGGTGCGTGAGGAATTTTACACCGTCAATATTTTTGAAAAGGCGGTTGTCTGTCGCCGCGCCCGCCGGTTGGAACGGCACGGTGTCGAGCGTGGCGGTACCACCGTTGCGGTATGCCTGCACAAGCTCGTGAACATAGTCCTTATAGGCTTCCGGTTTGCCAAAGCCCAGCTCGGTCGTAAATGCTTCTGTAACCACTTCCACGTTCCGGTTCTCACAAAACACCAGCGGCACGATAAGCCAGTAATTGGCGGTGCCCACCTGCCCATCGGCGCGGTGGTAGCCCATAAATGTTTTGTCTTTAAAGGCCGATACGTCGGGTGGCGCCCAGCTATACGCCTTGGTGCGACCCGAGTAGGGGGCGGCTTTGTGTTTGAGGTTATGCGTGCCGATCACGCCACCCTGGCGAATGGGCTGCACCGCCTTGCCTACGAGCGTGCCGTACATCAGCACTTCGTCATCGGGCTGCAGGGCCGTCTCGGTAAATTTGTGTTTGGCAGGAACATCGTCTACGAGTGTCAGCGGCCTGCCGCCGTCTACCGTAAGTGTTTCACCGGCCTTCAGGTCTGTCAACGCCACATAAACATTGTCGGCGGGATGAATTTTCAGAAATCTGTTTGACATATTAATTATTCACGTATCTTGCGCAATCGATTGCGCAATTTACATACTTTTCAATAACAACAAAATTTAATGTTGCGCATTACAAATAACGACAAATCCAGGATGCTTTTCCACTTACCTCGCCATACCTTTTTCATACCGTCGTTTCAGGGCATGGACTACTATTTTTCGTCCTGTACCTGTATGATACTGGAAAAAAACTGGTAGGTTAAAAAAAAGAAACACCATTATGGCCTCTACAACACCCATCGCAACTGCAATCCTGTCCTACGGTATGTCGGGCGAGGTGTTTCATGCGCCGTTGCTGGAAGCGCATCCCGGCTTTGCCTTGCAGGCCATCGTGCAACGTCGTGCACGCACGGCGCAGCGGCGCTATCCGCAGGTACGGATCGCCGGCAGTGTAGCCGAGGTGTTGCAGGATTCTGCCGTCGAGCTGGTCATTGTCAATACACCCAATGCTACGCACGCCGAATTTGTTACCGCTGCCCTCGAAGCAGGCAAACATGTGGTAGTCGAAAAACCCTTTACCGTTACCTCGGGCGAAGCCGGCCAGCTGATCGCCCTGGCGCAAAAACACCAGCGCATGCTGACCGTATTCCAGAACCGCCGCTGGGACGGCGACTTTCTCACGCTGCAACAGATCGTCAACAGCCGGGCCGTTGGCACCGTCGTCGAGCTGGAAGCACATTATGACCGCTTCCGCAATTACATCGAGGCTAACACCTGGAAGGAAGAGAGCGGCCCCGGCACGGGTATACTGTACAACCTGGGCTCGCACATGCTGGACCAGGTCACTACCCTCTTTGGCATGCCCCGCGCGGTAGACGCGCGGCTCGGCATACAGCGCCCCGGCGGCCGGGTAGAAGATTTTTATGACATCCGGCTGCAGTACGACGGCCACCAGGCTATTGTCAAGTCGAGCTACCTCGTGCGGGAGGGGGGCCCGCGCTATAGCGTGCATGGCACGGAAGGCTCGTACATAAAATATGGCCTCGACCCGCAGGAGCAAGCCCTCAAGGACGGCAAGACACCGGGCAGCGCGGGGTGGGGCGTCGAAGACGCCGGCCAGTGGGGTAAACTGAACACGACGCTGCAGGGGCTGCACATCACCGGCCAGGTGGAAACGCAGCCCGGCAACTACCTGCAGTTCTATCACGGTGTATACAACGCGATCCGCGAAGGCAAAGAACCGCCGGTGTTGCCGCAGGAATCGCTCGAAGGGATAAAATTGATCGAAGCGTGCTATGAGAGTAACAGGCTGCGCCAGGCGGTGCGCCTGTCATAACATCACTTCGCAAAGCATACAGATACATGAAGAACAAAGTCATTACACTCGGTGAGATCCTGTTGCGGCTGTCCACGCCGGGATTTGCCCGGTTTACGCAAGCCGGCAGCTTTCAGGCGCTCTATGCCGGCTCGGAGGCCAACGTGGCGGCATCGCTCAGCCACTTTGGGATACCGTCGGCGCACGTCACCCGCTTCCCCGACAACGATCTGGGCAAGGCCGCTGTACAAACGCTGCGCCGTTACGGCGTCGACACGCAGCACATCGTCTTCGGTCCCGGCCGCATGGCGATATACTTTCTCGAAAACGGATCGATGCAACGCGCCTCGCGGGTGATATACGATCGTTTCGACTCGGCCTTCGCGCACATCGAGCGCGGTATGATCGATTGGGACAACGTCTTTGCCGGTGCCACCTGGTTTCACTGGACAGGCATCACCCCGGCCCTCTCACAAGGCGCTGCCGACGTGTGCTGGGATGCCATCTCCGTCGCGCGCCGTAAAGGCCTGACCGTATCGGGCGACATCAACTACCGCCGCAATCTCTGGCAGTATGGTAAAACGGCACAAGACATTATGCCCGCGCTCATTGCCGGCACGGACATCGTGGTGGCCGGCATCGCCGATATGGAGAACTGCGCCGGTGTTACCGGTGCGACATTCGAAGATGCATGCCGCGCGTTCATGCAGGCATTTCCGCAGGTAAAAAAAATCACCACCACGATCCGTGACTCCGTCAGCTCATCGCATAACCGCCTCACGGGGATCGTGTGGAACGGACAGACCCTCGTGTCGTCGCAGCCGTACGAGCTCACGCACATTGTCGACCGCGTCGGCGGCGGCGATGCCTATATGGCGGGACTGATCTACGGCATGCTGACGCAGAAGAGTGATGCCGACACGGTGGAGTTCGCCACCGCCGCCAGCGCGCTCAAGCATAGCATCGAAGGTGATGTGAACCTGGTAACGGCAGAAGAAGTAGAGGCCCTCGTCAAGGGCGAGAATGTAGGAAAACTATTACGCTAAGCGCATGAAGAAATTCACCCAACAACAGATCATAGACGCCATGGGCCAATCCGGCCTGGTGCCCTTGTTTACGCATGACGACGCCACCCTCGCGCAGGAAGTGATCGAAGCCGCCTATAAAGGAGGTGTACGCGTATTTGAATTTACCAACCGCCGTCCCAACTCGTTTGAGGTCTTCCAGTCCGCGCTGAAGTATTTTGAAAAATACCCCGACCTGATGCTGGGGATCGGCACCGTCATGGATGCCGCCACCACGCGTAAGTTTATCGACGCGGGTGCGCACTTCATCATATCGCCCATTCTCAAACCCGAGATGGCCGCCGTATGCCGCGAGCACAACATGCTGTGGATCCCCGGCTGCGCGACGCTGACCGAGATCGTTACGGCCAAAGAGCTGGGCGCGGGGGTGATCAAAGTATTTCCCGGCTCGGTGCTCGGCCCGGGTTTTGTATCGGCCATCACCCCGGTGGTGCCCGACCTGAAGCTCATGATCACAGGTGGGGTGGAGCCCACGGAAGCAAACATGTCGGCCTGGCTCCAGGCCGGAGCCATGTGTGTAGGGCTGGGGTCACAGCTCTTCACCAAAGACATCATCGCCGGAAGGAACTGGGCGCAGCTCGAACAACAGGTAGCGGCTGCGTTAGGCATCATCCGGAAGATCCGGCAGCGATGACGCAATGCACAGATACCCTCTCGTTATCATAAAAAATACTGAACAACCAAATCCCTTTAACCCCGTGGAAAACCTAAACCAAACCGTAGGGAAATACCGATGGACGATCTGCTCCCTGGTATTTTTTGCTACTACCATCAACTACCTCGACCGGTCGGTGATAAGCCTGCTGAAGATGGAGTTGGCCAGCGAGTTTCATTGGAACGACGGCGACTACGCCGATATCGAGATCGCCTTCAAGGTTGCCTATGCGCTGGGTATGCTCGGCGCCGGCCGCGTCATCGACAAGCTCGGCACCAAGATCGGCTACCTCCTGGCGACCTTCCTGTGGAGCCTTGCCGCCGTTGGACACGCCATTGTACAAAGCACGTTTGGATTTATGGTCGCCCGCGCCGCGCTGGGTGTGACAGAATCCGGCAACTTTCCAGCGGCGATCAAAACCGTGGCAGAGTGGTTCCCCAGGAAAGAGCGGGCCCTCGCCACCGGTATCTTCAACTCGGGGGCCAACATCGGGGCGATCGTTGCGCCGCTCACCGTGCCGTTCATCGCCGCCGCGTGGGGCTGGGAATGGGCCTTTGTGATCACAGGCTCCTTCGGGTTTATCTGGGTGGTCGCCTGGTTTCTGTTATACGAGGTGCCGGCACGCAACAAGAAACTGACAGAAGCCGAGCGTACGTATATCCAGACCGACGAAGAAGCCGGCGTCGTAGAAGCCTCCGATGATAACGCGCCGCGCATATCCTGGTTTAAATTATTGCAATACCGTCAGACGTGGGCCTTCGTGATCGGCAAGTTCCTGACCGATCCCATCTGGTGGTTCTACCTCTTCTGGCTGCCCGACTTCCTCAACAGCGAGTACGGCCTTACGGGTACGGATGTCGCCGTACCGGTAGCCGTGGTATATATGATCTCCACCGTGGGTAGCGTTTGGGGCGGATGGCTGCCACTGCGCTTCATTCGTGGGGGAATGGCTACCTTCAAAGCTCGTAAGACGTCGATGCTGATCTATGCTTTCCTGGTCATGCCCATTGTTTTTGCGCAGCTGCTGGGCTCGATGAATATGTGGTTTGCTGTGCTTATCATAGGGCTTGCTACATCGGCACACCAGGCCTGGAGCGCGAATATTTTTACGACCGTATCCGATATGTTTCCGAAGCGGGCCGTGGGCTCTGTGACGGGTATCGGTGGCATGTGTGGTGGTATTGGCGGGATTTTTCTGACGCTGTTCGTTCAGAAAGATATGTTCGTATACTATCGTGGGATCGGGCAAATTGAAACGGCGTATTATATCATGTTTGCCATTTGTGGCACTACATACTTGCTGGCATGGCTGATCATGCATTTGTTGGTGCCGCGCATGGAGCGGATCAAAGTATAAGATCAAACATCAAAGAAAACGCGGCAGATAAAACGGCCGCGTTTTCTTTATTACCCTACAACTACTAATTTCATCCTCATACCCACTGTGTATGATTCGGATGAACGTAATTTTCAAGCTACTGTTACTTTTCGCTACCCCCATCCTCGCCCAAACGAGCGAAGACCCGGGGTACACCGTCTCCCCGGCGATCGGGCTCCCCGACACCGGCGACCAGAACATCCGTCTCAACCAGATGGGTTTTTACCCTGCCGCCCCAAAAGTCGCGATTGTCGTAACGTCGAAGCCCGTCGCGAGTTTTTATATCGTTCGCCTTCGCGATGAAGCAAAGGTCTTCGAATCGAGCCTGGCCGCGACACGTCCTACCGAGCTCTCCAAAGAACCTACGCGCGCCGCAGACTTCACCACCTTCCAAACCCCGGGCACGTACCGCCTGATAGTACCCGGCGTCGGCACATCCTACGCCTTCACCATTGCCGCCGATGTCCACCGCAGCTTAACCAGAGCCGTCTGGAAAGGCTTCTATTACCAACGCGCATCGATCGCATTGCCCGAGCGTTATGCAAAAGCCTGGCACCGCCCTGCAGGCCATCCCGACGACAGCGTCGTGGTACATCCATCGGCGGCATCACCTGCCCGCCCCGCGGGCACCGTCATCCGATCCCCACGCGGCTGGTACGACGCGGGCGACTATAATAAATATATTGTCAACAGTGGCATCACGATGGGCACGTTGCTTTCGGCGTATGAAGACTATGCAGCTTTGCTCGACATACTCGCGCTCGACATTCCCGAACAAGCCAACACCCTGCCCGACGCCCTCGATGAGATCCTCTGGAACCTTCGGTGGATGCTCACGATGCAAGATCCCGGCGACGGCGGCGTATACCATAAACTCACCAATGCAAAGTTTGACGGCATGATCATGCCCGGGGCGGCCCACGCCCCACGGTATGTCGTGCAAAAAGGCACCGCCGCCACACTCGACTTTGCCGCGGTCATGGCCCAGGCCAGTCGCGTACTACGTCCGTTCAAACAACTGCCCGGGCTGGCCGACTCCTGTCTGCAGGCGGCCGAGCAGGCCTGGCAATGGGCACAACAACATCCACGGGAAATATACGATCAGGCCGCCATCAACAACCGGTTCGATCCGGATATCACGACCGGCGGCTATGGCGACCGTGATCTTACAGACGAGTTTATCTGGGCCGCGGCGGAACTATATACCACCACACAGCAGCTGGAATATATACAGCTGACCCGGCTGTTTCCCGATCGAAAGAATCCCTTGCCAAGCTGGGGCCAGGTGCGGCTGCTGGGCTACTATACATTGGCCCGTCATGCGCAAAGACTGCCGGCCTATCCCGGTAAGGAGAATGTCAACGCACGTATCATCAAGCTCGCCGACGAATTGCTGCGCAATTATGATCATCGATCGTACCGTATGGTGATGGGCGCTACGGCTAAAGACTACATTTGGGGTAGCTCGTCCGTGGCGGCGAATCAGGGCATAGCCTTGATACAGGCGTACCGGCTCACCCAGGACCAGAAATATATCGCAGCGGCCTTGTCAAACCTGGATTACCTGTTGGGCAGGAACAGCACCGGCTACTGTTTTGTGACGGGTTTCGGTTCGCATTCCACACAACATCCGCATCATCGACCGTCGATCGCCGATGGGATAAGACCGCCGGTACCCGGGCTGCTGGCCGGCGGCCCCAATCCCGGCAAGCAAGACAAAGCGGATGGCTGCACGTACGGCCCCGGCACGGAGGCGCCCGACAAAGCATACCTGGATCACGACTGCTCCTATGCCTCTAACGAAATTGCCATCAACTGGAATGCGCCCCTGGCGTACCTGGCGGTAGCCCTGGAAGCGTATTACGCCGGCGAGAAAAAATAACGGGCCACCGTAGAGGTGGCCCGAAGGAAAAAGATCGTACCGGAAGGATTACGCGTCAGCTTCTTCTTTGATGATCACTTGCTCCATGACGTCACCCTGGCGGATGGCGTCGATCACGTCAAGGCCCTCGTACACTTTACCAAATACCGTGTGATTGCGGTCGAGGTGGGAAGTGTTCTGGCGTGAGTGGCAAATAAAGAACTGAGAGCCCCCGGTATTGCGGCCGGCATGGGCCATGGACAGCACACCGCGGTCGTGATATTGATTGTCGCCGGTCAGCTCGCAATCGATTTTATAGCCCGGACCACCACGGCCGGTGCCATCGGGGCAGCCACCCTGGATGACGAAGTTGGGAATCACGCGGTGAAACATCAGACCATTATAAAAGCCTTTCTCGGCCAGCGTAACAAAGTTTTTTACGGTATTGGGGGCGTCCTTCTCGAAGAACCGGATCTTCATAACACCCTTTTTTGTGTGAATTTCTGCTACCTTCATGGTGAATTTTTTTATTGGCGCGCAAGTTAATAGAATAAGAGGGATTTCGGTATGGCGCAGTGCGTAACCCATAAGAAGTGTTTTCCTACCCGGGAGTTTGCGGAGGATGTGCTCATCGAAGCACAAACCACCTACGAGTATGCGGCCGGCACCGGCCCCATTGCCGTCTACCAGTGTGAAGACTGCGGTTATTTCCACCTCACCTCGCGCGGCCCCATGAGCGAGCGCCTGGCCCAATACCTGGCCAATGGCACCATCCGCCGTCAGAAAGAAGCCAACCAATGGCTGGATAAGCTCAAACGAAAGTGAAAGCAATGCCCTGCTGCAATTAATTTTGAGCATGATAAAAGCGCCTTTTGCCTTCCTGAAACGTATCGGACTCGATGGTTTTATCCTGGCGTTGGGCAGCGTCATCCTCCTGGCGTACCTGTGGCCCGCCCCGGGCATTATGAAGCATCCCATATCGCTGGCGACGATAGCCAACTACGGCGTCACGCTGATCTTCTTTTTCTACGGGCTGAAGCTGAGCCCGGGCACACTGAAAGCAAGCCTTGGCAACTGGCGGCTACACACTGTCGTACAGGCGTCTACCTTTATACTTTTTCCACTGGTGGGCTTTGCGATATACTTTGCCGGGGGCACGTGGGGCGAGCCGCTGCTATGGCTCGGAATATTATACGTCACTGTACTGCCTTCTACCGTATCATCGTCTGTTGTGATGGTGTCGATGGCGGGTGGTAATATTCCCGCGGCGATCTTCAACGCCAGTATCTCCGGCTTGCTCGGTGTGATCATCACACCGGTGTTGATGAGCCCGGTATTGGAAAACCAGGTGCACAGCTTTGATGCCGGCGACGTCATCGTCACGTTAGGCATACAGGTGTTGGCACCCGTGTTCCTGGGAATCTTGCTGCACCCCACGCGGATCGGTGCCTGGGCGGTGCGCAAGAGCGCTTCCCTGCGCATCATGGATCAGAGCGTGATCCTGCTGATCGTCTATATATCGTTTTGCGAATCCTTTGCCGGCCGCATGTTCGGCACCCTGCACCTGCCGGCGCTGCTGTTGTTGCTCACGGGCATGGCCACGCTCTTTGCCGTTATATTTATGCTGACCGGTTCTATCAGCCGGTGGATGGGCTTTTCCGATCAGGACCGCATTACCGCGGTATTCTGCGGTACTAAAAAATCCCTGGTGCACGGCACCGTCATGTCCAAGATCCTCTTTGCCGGTATACCGGCCGCGGGCCTGGTACTGCTACCCATCATGGTCTACCATGCTATCCAGCTTATTCTCTCCAGCGTGATCGCCAAACGCATGGCCACGCGTACCACTACGAAGCCGTCAGGCGCGCGGCAGCCTGTCTGATCAGTTCCTGCATATGGGCCGACACCGGTATCTTGCCGGCTTCCTGCAGGCCACGTGGCGACATCTTTTTCATGGTCTTGAAGAGGATGTCGACAACCTTCTCGTCTTCGTGGTGTGACGCGAACTCTTCCAGGTAATATTCAATAAAAACAAGACAGATGACGTCCTCCAGCAGTTGTGTGTCGGTGTTGGTGCGCAATTCTTTTTTTAACAACAGAAATTGTACCTGCTCGATCGTAGCAGCGTCAAAGCCCTGCCGTGTCAGGATCTCGTCGGCAATCTTTGCGTGGTGGCTCTTCTCGGCATTCCGCCATTGCAGGTAGCCTTTCTTATCCATGGCATACGTGTTGCGCGGTATTTCCCACCGGCCGATGTGCTGGCTTCGCGCCGCCAGTCGCACGGCAGCGGATGCATCGGGCTGGAAATCGTTCAGGCGTGCCGTCATGCGCTGCGCGTATAATAATTCTTTGGGATACGGGGTGCCGTCAAACACCTCGCGTGTCGGGTCGTTGGCATTGTACGCATCAAAGGCTGCGAAGGCCTGGGAAAGCTTCTCGGAAATGGACATGGACAAAAATGTGAAATAATTGAATTTTTTTCAATGCCATAGGGGGATTGTGTACATGGGGTGTCATAGGGGCACAACGACATAAACGAAACAAAAAAAATAATCTTCTATAGCGTATGAAAACGAAATTTACAGCAATTCTCGTCGGGCTCCTGGTATGGACTGGTAGCGTTCGTGCACAAGATATCGAAACCGTTTTTCGCGGTGGCAATGGCGTCAGCATCGGCGGGTATGGAGCCCTGTCGAACAAGTTTACAAAGATCCGTGGCGAATATGCCAACTTCGTGGAAGCCTACGGCGGTGTATACCTGAACCATCGCTTCCTGATCGGCATAGGCGGGGGTGCGACCACCAATAACCTGCCCGTGCCGGAGCGCTATAGCGCCATACCCGGCGCCAAGCTAAGCTATGAATATGGTCAATGCGGTCTGGTGACGGAATATGTGATCGGTTCCAATCGCGCTGTACACCTGGTGGCGCACTTATTTACGGGTGCCGGCTTTACCGTGCAATACGATCGCTACCATGATTGGTCGGATGAATACTTTGACGACTTCGATGATCACAACGACGAGAACTGGTTTGTCGTGGCCGAGCCGGCAATCCAGGTAGAGATCAACCTGTTTCGCTGGGCTCGCCTCAGCCCGGGCATTTCCTACCGCACCACGTTTGGCAGCGAGGGCCTTGGTCTTGACGACAGCGACCTGAGCAATATATCGTATAACGCGACACTGAAGTTCGGCCGCTTCTGAGAGCACGTCATTTGAGGGTGGCGACACCTGTGCGCGATGGAGGAGCGCAGTGCACGGTTTGCACAGCCTTCTCTGCCGGTGCAGGTGTTGCCTTTTTCTGTTCCGCTCGTTTCGTAAGCATATAAAGAAGGATCATCAGGCTGATGATCAGAACATACACCAACGCAATGATCGACCGCTTCATTTTCAAATAGCGGTCATGACGGCGCATAAGCTTCCCATAGTTCCGGTGACGTGCTATGTCACCGGGACTGATCCTGTTCTTCCTGAGCCGTATTTCATTCCTTGACATCGTACTTGATCCGTAGGTTAAAATTCTTTCTTAATCTGTCCAGCGCCCGGTAGGTACGCATCTTGGCGCCGCTCTCGGTGATGTCGAGAATGAAGGCAATCTCCTTAAAGTCCTTATCCTCGAAAAAACGCAGCTCCAGTACTTGCAGCATGTCGGTGGGAAGGCTCTTGAGATAAACCAGCAGCTTCTGCAAGATCTCTTCGTCCCACGACTCGTGCGCCTGCTCGATGAGCTCGCGCACGCGCACTTCTTCCAAACTGAAGACGTTGTCGCGTTTTTTCTTGCGGTAGTACTTGTTCACCTCGTTGCTCGCAATGCGATACAACCAGGCCGAAAAAGGCACCCCCCGGAACTCATACCGGGTTACGTTGCGCAGCGCGCTGAGAAAGGTTTGGGAACAGAGATCGGCCGTTACGTCCTCGTCGTCGATCTGTCGGTAGATGAAGTTGAAGATCCGATCAAAATAGCGTTCGTAAAGCTCTCCAAAAGCCCGCGGATTGCGCTTGGATCGTTCGAGGATCGCATACTCTTGTTGTATTTCGGCTTCTGACATACGGTGCAAATACACCCCTATAATGCAAAGAAGGACCGGAAGTCACAAATTATTCATTCCGCAAGGTCTTCACCGGGTTGACCAGCGCTGCCTGCAACGCCTGCACGCCCGCCGTCACGAACGCGATCAGCGTTACTACCAGGAAAGCCAGCACGATAGGCCCGGTGCCCACGGCGGTGCGGTACGCAAATCCCTGCAGCCAGGAGCTCATCAGCCAGTAGGCCAACGGTAACCCCACCACGACGGCGATCAGCACCAGGCGTGTAAAATCTTTGGTGATCAGCAGGACGATGCCCGGCACGGTGGCGCCCATCACCTTGCGGATGCCGATCTCCTTCGTCTTCTGCGCTGCCGAGAAGGCTACCAGGCCGAACAGTCCCATGCATGCAATGGCGATCGCCAGTACGGCAAACGCCGTGCTCACGGTGCCCATGCGTTGCTCGTTCTGATACAAGGCATCATACTCCTGGTCCAGGAAGTGATATTCAAACGGCCGGTGCGGCAGCAGGCGTTGGCAGATCGTTCGTAGCGCCGCCACTTCCTGCTGTATGTCGCGACCCTTTAGTTTTACAAACACGTTGCCATGATAGATCTCTTCCGTGAACAAGACCAGCGGCCCGATCTGGTGTTGCAGCGAGGCGAAATGAAAGTCGCGTACTACGCCCGTTACCGTTCCGCGGCGGCCGTTCAGGTGTACCGGCGTGCCGATGGCCTTTTCGGGGTCGAGGCCCCATTGCTGTAAGGCGTTTTCATTCAGGATGAACGCGTAGGTGGTGTCGTGCGCCAGTTGCTCAAAATCGCCTTCGGTAATATTGCGGCCGGCGACCAGCTCCATGCCGAGCGTCGGGATAAAACCCGGGTCGATCGCCATGGCGGTCACATTCATGCCTTCACGGTCGCTGTCGGTGTGTTTGTTCAGCGAATAGCCGCCGCCGATCAATGTAGGCGACTCCATCGCCCGGCCTACCTGTTGCGAAATGCCCTGTCGTTCTATTTCGGTCTTCAGGGCCGAAAAGACTTGCTGCGTGCGCGCGTCTGCCGTTAGGACGACCACACGCTCTTTGTCAAAGCCCAGCTTCTTATCACGAATGTATGACAGTTGGTGAAGCACAACCAACGTGCCCACGATCAACACGATCGACGCGCAGAACTGAAACACCACCAGTCCCTGCCGCAACCACAGCCCCTTGCCTGAAGTCTTGAAGTTGCCCTTCAGTACTTTTACCGGCGAGAAGCCCGTAATGACCAGCGCCGGGTAGGCACCCGCCAGACAGGCCAGCAAGGTGGTAAAAACAACGGCCATGCCCAGGGCCGCCGGGCGCAGGAACATCGACGCATCAAACGGAACGCCCGTCATGTAGTTAAACAGCGGCAGCGCCAGCCGCGCCAGGATGAAGGCCAGGGCCAGCGCGATCCAGGTAATGACCAGCGACTCGCAGATGAATTGAAGGAACAGTTGAGTGCGCATGGCACCGGCAACCTTGCGCACACCCACTTCGCGGGCCCGGTCGGTAGCACGGGCCGTCGCCAGGTTTATATAGTTGATGCAGGCAATGATCAACACCAGCAAGGCCACAAAACCAAAGATGTATACATACTGCAAATTGCCGACGGGTACCTCTTCGTTGTCCATGTCCGAGCGCAGGCGGATGTCGGGCAGCGGCAGGAAGTTATACCGTACATAGTTGCCCTCTCCCTGTATGTCGCCCGCCACTTCTTTTGCCACCAGCCTGTTGAGTTTGTCCGACAGGGCGGCTACGTCGGCCTGGTCGCGCAGCAGTACATACGTGGTATAGTTGGCGCTCCACCAGATCGGAGGCTCATGCGCCTGCCGCAGCGAAACGAACGACGCGATAAAATCGAACGGCAGCATGGTGTATCCGGGCTGGTCGCGGAGGAGGCCCGTCACCTGGTATTCCTTGCCGTTCACCTGCAGTGTTTTGCCCATCACATCGTCGGTGCCGAAATATTTCTTCGCCATCGACTGTGTAAATACCACAGACTGCGGCTGGGTCAGCGCCTTGTCGGGATTGCCCGCCGCCAGCTCCAGGCCGAAGACTTTAAAGAAAGTGCTGTCGGCGTAGTAGAAATGCTGTTCTTCAAAAAGCTTGTCGCCATGCTGCAGCACAAACGCATTGTCGTCCGATGGATTCGAGAGGCGGACGCCTGCCTCGACCTCCGGAAATTCCCGCACGAGCGTGGGCAGCAGCGCCGTAGGCGACAAGGCGATCTTTGAAACCTGTCCCCCCGCCGCGTATTCCAGCGACACCCGGTGGATCGCCGATGCGCGTGGGTAGAACCGGTCGTACCGCAGCTCGTGCCCGATCCACATCATCAGCAACATGCACGTGGCCAGCCCCAGGCTCAGGCCCAGGATGTTGATGGCCGCGTAGGAGAGGTGCTTGCGAATGGACCGCAGGGCAATGACGAAGTAATTCCTGATCATGATCTTCCGGGGTTAGGGGGAATTAGGTTAAATTATCATTCCGTAAAGTGAGTTATAGATGCGCACAAGCGCCCGGAGGTTGCATGGGAATGGTGCCAAATACCGTAATATTAGGGATAACGGAGTGAATATGAAATGCGTTATTTGTAAGGTGAAGGTCCGTGCAAAGGGATATCTGCCTGGTTTGTTGCTTTTCCTGGTCTCCTGGGGGGCACAGGCGCAGCATGCCAGGTATTCCACGCGAAATTACACGGCCATAGACGGTCTGCCCCAGTCGCAGGTCATGGCCATGCGTGAAGACCAGTACGGCTACCTCTGGATCGCCACGCAGGGTGGTGGTCTGGCCCGCTTCGACGGTCGCGAGTTTAAAGTCTACACCACCCGCGACGGCCTGTTGTCCAACGACATCCTCACCCTGCACATCGACCGCCGCCAGCACCTCTGGATCGTGCACCCCACGGGCATCTCGAAATTCGAAGGCACCACCTTTAAACGCTTTTATAACCCCGACAGCCGCCAGCGCAACAAACACTACATGCGCTACCTGCTGGAACGCGGCGACACGCTCTTTGCCATCAACGCCACGGGCACGCTCGCCAAGATCTACCGCGACACCGTAGTGTATTGGGATAAACCCGCAGTGCCCGGCAAGTCGGTCTGGAAATACATCAAGGCATCCGACGGCACGCACTGTTTTTTCCTCGACGACAATTCGTTCCTGGTCCAGCATGGGCAGCAGTCGTATACGTTTGTTTCCCAGGAGCCTACCGGCAAGATCTATAACGTTTTTCAATACAAAGGGCAGGTATTGTTCAAAAGCGAGCGCGGTCTGTATAAATTGAACTACCGCGACCGGACTGTCGACAAGCTCCCGTGGGACCTTGCCAATTACGTGTTGTTATACGATGAAAAGGATGATATCTTCTGGACCTCCAGCGGGATGAACCTCGTGCGCGAAAAGCTGATCGCGGGTGCGACACGCGGCGACACCATTCTGC
The DNA here is from genome assembly GCF_018598185.1 of Dawidia soli. Lineage (GTDB taxonomy): Bacteria > Bacteroidota > Bacteroidia > Cytophagales > Cyclobacteriaceae > Ohtaekwangia > Ohtaekwangia soli. The sequence goes on along the minus strand of NZ_JAHESC010000004.1, from coordinate 163,215 downwards.
ACGACATCATCATCAACGAAGTGATCGTCGACTCGGAGGGCAACACCTGGCTGGCCTCTAATGGCAACGGTTTGTACCGATACTCCATGCAGGACTTCCAGCGCACGAACGGTGAGTTTGGCGGCGTCATGGCGATCCTCAACACGCGTGACGGCACGCAATGGTTTGGCTCGATGTACAAAGGCTTGTCGCGCATCCGCCGCGGTGTCGTTAAATCCTTTGCCGATCCGAAAGAACATTATCGCAACGACATCCGAACGATCAAACAGGCAAGCGACGGCACGGTGTGGGTGGGTACGGGCTACGGTCTGGGACGCTACAACGAAGCGACAGATGACTTTACCTGGTACGGACGCAAGGAGGGTTTGGCGGGGTACAGCATTATGTCGCTCGACTTCGACGAAGCGGGCGGAATGTGGGTTGCCACCACCAACGGGTTGTCCTACTACGACGGCAAAAAGTTCCGGAACTATACCGTGGCCGACGGACTGGCCTCCAATTCGGTCCGTTATGTATATTATTCACGCTATCACAAGTCGGTTTTTGTCAGCAACGATGTAAACGGTTTGCAGCGGCTTCGCGACAACGACCGTTTCGAGCCCGTGTCCATCCCGGGCTTTCGTCACACCGCCGCCTTTGGCATACAGCCTTACCGCGACTCGCTGCTGATACTCGCCTCGGGTGGCGCCGGTGTGGTGATCGCAGACCCCGTCCATGGTCAGTCACACTTTCTTTCCATGGAAGAGGGGCTCGCATCGGACTTCATTTATTTTGTTACCGAAGACGAGCACAGGAATATCTGGGTCGGTAGCGAAAAAGGTATCAACCGGGTGAAGCTCAACGCGCAGTTTGAAATGGTGCAAAACCTGTACTACGGCTATGACAACGGACTGCTCGGTGTTGAGACAAACTCGAACGCTTTCGACCTCACACCGCAGGGAAAGTATTTCGGTCTGGTAGACGGCCTGTATCAATATAACGACATGAGCGACAAGCCCTGGCGCTCATTCGATCTGCACCTCACGTCGGTACAGGTCTTTTACGGCGAATACTCGCCGTTGCAATATGCCGCCTCCAGCGAAGGGTTTTTTAACATACCGGTCAATCCGCAGTTTCCGCCAGACCGCAATCACCTTACGTTTACATTCAACCGTGTGGACAAGCGTTACCCCAAGTCGGTAAAGTTTCAATACTATCTCGAGAACTTCGACAAGAAGTGGTCGCGACCTTCGTCCATCGGCCAGGTAACATACAGCAACCTGCCGCCCGGCAACTACGTGCTGCACGTCATGAGCACCGATAAGCACGGCAGCTGGGGCCAGGTGCGCATCAACTATCCGTTCTCCGTCAAGGCTCCCTTCTACCAGACTGCGGCGTTTATCGTCGGTGCATTCATCTTGCTGGCGGGTGTCGTCACGCTGGTATTGTACCTGCGTGTAAAACAACGTGTCAACAAAATGATCATGCTGGAGCGCATCCGCATCCGTGAGCAGGAGAACCTCCGGAAGGAGATCGCCCGCGACTTTCACGACGAGATGGGCAACCAGCTTACACGCATCATCAACTATGTAAGCCTGCTCAAACTCAACAGCAATGGCAACGGCACGGGCAATACCAATGACCTGTACACCAAAGTAGAAAACTCGGCCAAGTATCTATATACGGGTACGCGCGACTTCATCTGGTCTATTGACCCCGTCAACGACGAGCTGTCCAAGCTGTTCATTCACATCCGCGACTTTGGCGAAAAGCTGTTTGAGGAAAAGTCGATTCAGTTCCGGGCGTTCAACGAGGTACGCGAAAAGATCAAGCTGCCCTACGGCTTCAGCCGCGACGCCAACCTCATTTTCAAAGAGGTCATGACCAACGCCTTCAAATACTCGCAGGCTAACAACGTCACGCTGTCGCTCACACGTGCCGGCGACGACCGGTTCGAGCTCTTTGTAGAGGACGACGGCATCGGCTTTACGATCGGGGAAGCACAAAAAACGAATGGTCTTCAAAATATTCGCGATAGGGCCGACAAGATCGGGTCTGTTTTACGTATAAACAGCGAACCGGGCCAAGGCACCCGCATCGCGCTAACCTTCAAAATCACCAAAAAACCGCATTATGGCATTACCCTTTAAAAAACGCGTTCTGCTGATCGAAGATGATCAGGAGATCCGAAACAGCTTCAACCTGATCGTGAACAGCTCGCAGAAGTTTATGGTAGTCAATGCCTATGGCAGCTGCGAAGACGCCATCGAAAATATCAACCGCGACAAGCCCGAGATTGTCCTCATGGACATCGAGCTGCCCGGCATCAACGGCATACAGGGGGCCAAGATCATTAAGGAAAAGTACCCGCACATCGATATCGTCATGGTAACGGTGTACGAAGACAGCGAGCTGGTCTTTGAAGCGCTGAAGGCAGGGGCTTCCGGCTACATCACGAAGAGCGCGAACTACATGGAGCTGCTGGCGGCACTGGAGGAGATCGTCAAGGGCGGTGCGCCGATGAGCAGCCGCATTGCGCGCATGGTGATCGATAACTTTCACGTAAATCCCAACTCGCCGCTCACCCGTCGCGAGACCGAAATTTTACAATTGATCTCCGAAGGCAAGACCTACACGCAGATCTCCGAAGAGCTGTTCATCTCGAAGGAAACGGCAAAGACACACATAAAGAACATCTACTCCAAGCTGCAGGTGAACAGCAAGTCGGAGGCGATCGCCAAAGCAAACCTGGAAAAACTGATTTAGCCAAATAAAATTTTTTTCGTCGTCAACGTTTCCAAACGGCATTGTCATAAAAATTATGACGCCTACCGGTTTATGTGGGAACACAGCGCGCTTTCTAAAATCAACCTTTCCGGGGGATGGAATTTTGTGCGCAGCACACCAATTTTACCACACGATCCTACCTCGTCACGAAAGAGAAATTTATTCATAAGTTTAGGTTAATGGAGAAAATTTCGGCAGGATCCGCCCCTCAGATGGAGGGGCTTTTTTTTGCCCATAGAATAAGCCGTTAAATACTTACCCCAAATGGTGGTATAGCTGCATCAATAATATACCCTTTCCTTCGTCATTCTTTTCCCTCGTGCTTTTGGGAGTTTTGAAAGAGTAACATACCGGTAATCCTTGCATAACGATTTTACCGGTATGGGGTCAATTAAATTCATTAACCTAACAAGTATGAGGAAATCTTTACTAATTGGGTTCCTTTGTCTGCTGCATGTAAGTGTAGTGTGGGCACAGGAACGAACCGTTACCGGCAAGGTAACAGGAGCAGAAGACGGTTCAACGCTTCCCGGCGTGAACGTCTTGCTGAAGGGTACTACAAACGGTACCACAACTGACGTAAACGGGGTCTATACACTCACCATCCCCGCTACCGGTGGCACGCTGACATTCTCTTTCATCGGCTTGATCACACAAGAGATCGAAGTCGGCCAGCGTTCTGTGATCGACGTAGCCATGAACCAGGACATGACGCAACTCAGCGAAGTGGTTGTTACCGCCCTCGGCGTGGAACGCAGCCAGGCCGCCCTGGGGTATTCGGCATCCACGGTCAGCAGCAAAGAAGTATCACAAGGACGTTCCTTCAGCCCCATCAACGCGCTGCAAGGTAAAGTTGCCGGTGTGATCGTAAACTCTTCTTCGGGTCAGCCCGGTGCTGCGACGTTTGTCACCATTCGCGGTGTAAACTCCATCGGGGGTAACAACAACCCACTGTACGTTATTGACGGTGTGCCGATCAACAACGGTTTTAACAACTTCACTTCCGACAACAACAACGCCAACCGCCAGCAGGACTTTGGTAACCGTGCCAACGATATCAACCCCGACGATATTGAGTCTGTTACGGTGCTGAAAAGCGCCTCGGCTACCGCCCTCTACGGTTCGCGTGCCGCCAACGGTGTGATCGTGATCACCACCAAAAAAGGTAAGACCGGCGACCGCCTGCGTGTAAACGTGAGCAGCTCGGCTACCTTCAGCACGCCGCTGCGCCTGCCGGAAGTACAGCAGGAGTTTGGTCAGGGCTGGAACGGTATCAACGACCTGACACAAAACGGAAGCTGGGGGCCGAAATTCGACGGCCGCACCCGCATTTGGGGTAACGTGGTCGACAACTCTCAGTTGATCAAACCCTATGTGGCGTTGGAAGACAACATCCGCGATTTCTACGATGTCGGTACAGCCTTCATGAACACCGTCTCGGTGAGCGGTGGTACAGACAAGCTGACGTACTACTTCTCGTATGGTAATACGTCGGAAGACGGTATCATTCCCACGGATGCCGATTCGTACAAACGCAATACGTTTTCCTTCCGCGGTTCTTACACCGGCAAGAAGCTGAGCGTATCGTCGTCGATCAACTACTTCCTCAAAAATGCCAAAGCCGTAACGGTAGGGCAGGGGGCAAACGGTGCGACGTTGTTCCAGGAAATGATCCAGATCCCCAACGATCTCAGCGTGGTGGACATGAAGGATTACAACAACAAGTTCTACAACCTGGACAACTTCTATACGCCATATAACCAGAATCCCTGGTTCGTACTGAAAGAAAATGGTAACGACTTTGTCGAAAACCGTATTCAGGGTAACCTCAATTTCGATTATCACTTTACCGATTGGTTCAGCGCAAAATGGCGCATCGGTACCGACGTAGCCAACTCGCAGGTAAAAGACTGGATCGCTATTGCAACATTCAACAACGAAGGCTATAACGCCAGCGAGATCGACGTGCCGGGTACAGTGTTTAACCGTTCGCGCTACTCGCGCGAGGTAAACAGCGATCTCATTCTTTCGTTCAATAAGAAGATCTCTTCCGATCTCAACTTCGACGGCTTCGTTGGTCACAACGTAAACCAGCGTGGTCAGGATGATTATGATGCCTACGCCAGCAACCTGAGCGTTCCGCGCTTTTATGTGCTGGCCAACAGTGCCAACCCGCCGACCATTATCACAAACACCACACTGCGCCGGTTGGTAGGTGTATATGCACAAGCTTCACTGTCGTATAAAGATTACCTGTACTTCAGCGCCTCGGCCCGTAACGACTGGTCGTCTACATTGCCCAAAGGCAACAACTCGTACTTCTACGGCGGTGCCAACGCCAGCCTGGTGTTCTCAGACGCCTTTGCGTCGCTCGGCGGTGGTCCGCTTTCTTTTGGTAAGGTGCGTGTAGCCGTGGGGCAAACAGGTCGTGATGCCGACCCGTACGGGGTTTATAACGTCTTTGTACCGAGCACGGTACAGCTGTCGTTTGGCGAGCTTCGCTTCCCGTTGAAGGGTATCAATGCGTTCGAAGTATCGAACCAGTTGGGTAACCCCAACCTGAAGCCTGAGATCACCACGGAAGTGGAAGTAGGTACCGAGTTGAAGTTCTTCCAGAACCGTCTCGGCATCGACCTGACGCTGTATAACAAAAACACCAAAGACCAGATCCTGCCTGTGCAGGTAGCCAACTCGACGGGCTATACCACATACTTCAACAACCTGGGTAAAGTACAAAACAAGGGCCTCGAGTTGTTGGTAAGCGTAACACCGGTCGAAATCGGTGACTTCAGCTGGACAGTGACAAGCAACTGGACATTTAACCGCAACAAGGTTATTGCCCTCGCGGATGGTCTGGATGAGTTCCTGATCAACAGCATCTATGGTATCGACTTCGTAGCGGCAAAAGGCCGTCCCGTGGGTGCCTATAAAGCCGTTGATTACGCCCGTGATCCGAACGGACACATCATCGTAAACGCACAAGGTATTCCGACGGCGTCCGCCGAAAAAGGATTCATCGGTAACATGCAGCCCGACTTCGTGACCGGTCTGAGCAACCAGTTCATCTACAAAGGCCTGAGCCTGGCGTTCACCTTCGACTACCGTCGCGGTGGCGACATGTACTCCTACACGAAGCGCCTGATGGAATTCGTGGGTAACTCGACCAACACCCTGTACAATGACCGCAAGCCGTTTATCGTGCCGAACTCGGTGAAGCAGGTTGGTACGGACGACGCCCCGGTATATGTAGAAAACGATATTCCGGTCAACGTCAACAATTTCTCGGAGTACATGAACTCCTCTACGAACCTGTACCAGGAACGTGGTCATGTGCTGGACAGAACCTTTGTTAAATTGCGCGAAGTCGTGTTGAGCTACAACCTGCCGTCGTCGTTGCTGCAAAGCACGCCGATCACCAGCCTCAACGTGAGCCTGGTGGGCAGAAACCTGTTCCTGTGGACTCCTTCGTCCAACAACATCGTCGATCCGGAGATCACCGGTTACAACGGCTCGCAAGTGAGCGCGTTCTCGGGTGAGTTCGCCGTAGGCCCTACTGTGAGAAGCTATGGTATCAGCCTGAAAGCCGGATTCTAAACATTAGACAGATTACGATCATGAAAAAGATAGCGATATTCTTAACGGCATGTACTGCCGCGCTCGCGTCCTGCAGCGATTTTCTGGACGTGAATGAAGATCCGAACAACGCACCTACCAATACCCCTGCATTGGCTTTGCCGGCAGGGATCGCGTCAGCCGGTGCACGGCTGGGCAGCAACTACAACATCATGGGTGGCATGTGGGTTCAGTATTGGGCGCAGAACAACGGCTCGAACCAATATAAGAACTTCGATGCCTACATCGTTCAGCAGTCTACGCTGAACCCGGATTTCAACGAGCTCTATAGCGGCTCCCTGCGGGATCTGGAATATGCCCGGACAGAGTCTAAAAAGACTGGCGACTGGAACATATACCTCATGAGCACGGTGATGCAGAGCTATGTATACCAGATGCTGGCCGATATTTATGATGAAATTCCGTTCGACGAAGCCCTCCAGGGAAATGTTGTTCAACACCCGCATTTCCGGCCTGGACAGCAGGTATACGATTCGCTTATTGTGCGCATCGATGACGCGCTGGGCAGGGACTTTGACGCAAGCACCAATACCGATCCCGGCAAGCAAGACCTGCTGTTTAGTGGAGATGTAGATCGGTGGATTCAATTTGCCAATACCCTGAAGCTGAAAATCTACCTGCGCCAGATTTATGCCCGTCCTGCGGTAGCGCAGAGCGGCATCGAAGCGCTGTATACCGGGGGCGCGAATTTCCTTACGACGAGCGCGACCATGTCGCAATTCGACAATGTAGAGAACAAGAGCAATCCGCTCTACGAAGCTGACCGACGCAAATTGAATACCGGTGAAAATATCAAAGCCAGCAAGACCTTCATGGACTTTTTGACGATCAATGACGATACGCTGCGCAGAGAGAAACTGTTCAACGAAGGCGCTAAAGGTTTCAGAGGCATTGAGCAGGGTAACTTCGGAGCCTCTACGGTTCAGATCGTTCCGAACGATATCTCTACAGCGATGATCGGTCCCACCGATACCCTGTATTTCATGTCGTTGTCGGAGGTACTCTTCCTGCAGGCCGAAGTAGCGGCTCGCGGCATGGGCCCCGGCACGGGCGCTGCCCAGGGATTGTATGAAACCGGTATTCAAGTAGCCTTCGAGCGACTGGGTATTGCGACAGGTGCAGAAGATTATTATGACGGAGGTCCTTACGACTATCCCAACGGCACCCTGGAAGAGAACCTGAAAGCCATTGCCGTACAGAAGTGGGCGGCCCTGGCCGGCATCGAAGGCCTGGAAGCGTTCTTCGAACGCAACCGTCTGGGTTACCCGGAGTTCAAAGGTCTTAACTATGATGACGAAGGCTACGAGCCGGGCGACCTGGTATACCCCATTGGTGGTGTGACCGGCGTAGGGAACTATCCGAAACGCCTGTTGTTCCCCGAGACGGAACGCAACAGAAACCCCAATACGCCGCCGCAGGTGCCGATTACAACCAAAGTTTGGTGGGATAAGAAGTAGCGTAATCACAATTAACGACAACAACAATGAAACATAGATTCTATATAGTTTCGGCCTTATTCCTGGCGGTGGCGCTCCTGTACGGATGCGACGAAGAATCGACAGGAGGAGTATCGAAAATAACATACTATGCCGAGATAACATTGACCGGTGATCAGTGGAACAGCATTCCGCAAGGAGGAACCTGGACAGAACCCGGCGTGAAAGCAACCGAAGAAGGTGCGGAGATCGAAGTTACAACCGGTGGAGACGTAGTGAATCCCAATGTACCCGGTGTGTATGTCATCGAATATACCGCTGTGAACAGAGACGGTTTTCCGGCTACGCAATATCGGTATGTAGGCGTGATCTCGCCGGACGTCGCCGGCAGCGACCTGACCGGTAAGTATAAGCGCGATGCGGGTGACCAGGGCATTTCGACGGTGACAAAGGTAGCAGGCAAGGCGAACTTGTATCAAACCGATAACATCGGTGGTGTAAAAGAGCCGGGTCCTGCAACTACGGTTAACTTTTATCACTATGCGCCCGGCGTGTTAGGTGTACCGTATCAGTTAGTAGCGGGCAATCCGTTCTATGCACAGAATGCTACCGTAGAGGCAGATGGTTCGGCCTATCACTGGGTTGTGATCAACCCCGGTTACGGCACTGCGCTTAGAAACTTTAATAAACAAAAATAGACTTTCAATTGAATCGCAATATGAAAAAGATACTAATAGGAACGTTCCTGGCAGCGTTTTCGGGCATGGTTCTGTTGAGCTGTGATTCTGATGATCCGAGCATCGGACGCACCGCAGGACAAGAAATAGCCGGGGAGTGGTGGGTAACCTACTCGGTGGACGGCGAAGATGCAGGGGGTGGCTATTCCGAGATCATTACCTCGAACACCGCGGCTAACGTCAACACCGAAATGCTTCTTTCTGACTTTGTCAATCCGACCGCCGCCGGGGGGAATTTCTGGACGTATAAAATTAAGACTCAGATCGACCCTACGTCGAAGAAGTTTTCGGCTGACGAGGTGACCAGCACGGCTACTCCGGGTGGCGAGCTGTACGACATCAAAGTCAACGTCCTCAACGGTCAAATCTTTATCGATGGCGGTAAATCCAGAACTGGTGTAAAAACGGACAGCATCTATTTCGAGATCCAGTTCGAAGATGATACAACGCCGTTCGCTACAACCTTTGTCGTGCAAGGTCATCGACGCACCGGCTTCACAGAAGACGATTTTTAGTCAATCGACATAAACCATTTGATTGTTTTAACATAAAAGGGGCTATATTTCGGCCCCTTTTTTAATACCTAACATATGCGGTTTATAGCAGCTTTTCTCTTTACTATTCCCGTCCTGACAACGTTTGCCCAGGGCGACATGCGCGCCGATCGCGTCGTAGACCGCACTTCCGGTGGTTATAACGAATTCCAACCCAAACCCGAAAAGATCGAAAGCGTCTACCTGCAGGATGATTGGACCTATGGTACCCTCATGCTGCTGTCAGGTGATACCCTCAAAGACCTATCACTGAAATACGACGTTAAAAATAGCTTGCTCGAGATCAACACCGACGCCGGAATCAAGGTTGCCAGTCTTTCCAAGATCAAAGGTTTCGAGCTTGCCGTGGTGCCTCGCAAACAGCTCTTTTTAAATGCCAATCGCCAGCAGGTACCAGGCCTCACCGGCCTGGTCGAAGTGTTGGCTACAGGTAAAACGTCACTCTATGCAAAGCCTTCGGTAGACATTATCGCAGGTAATTACAATGCAGCGCTGGACGTTGGTAGCCGTGGTGACAAAGCCGTGAAGAAAGAAGATTTGTTTTTAGTGAGAGATGGCCAGGCGACGAATGTGACCAGGGCCGGAAAGAAGGTTGTAGATAATTTTCAAGGACGCGAAGACCAGATCGAAAAATATGCTAAGGACAATCGTCTTTCGTATAAAAAGAAAGAAGACCTCGCGAAGATTGTACGTTTTGCTAACGAAAATTAGGCAAGGCAGTTTGCGGTGTCCCATTTTTTAAAGCCACGAGTTAACCCTCGTGGTTTTTTTGTTGAAAAACCGTCATCTGATCAGGTGAGAAACCGTAAATGGCAACCTGTGGAAAAAGTCCGTCTGCAAACGGAAAACGGACAAAGATCATTCTGCTCGCAAACGATCGACTACTTTTTTACACTATTTAGCCACCGAAGCGAATCGGATATTATGTAATATTGACACGCAGATGTGTGTAATCTTTTATGGCGATGCAACGTTGCCGTTAGATTGCGACAAATCAGGTTATATTAATTGTTTGATGTCTGCATTGTAATTGCTCTGTCAACGCTACCGATAATAATTCATATGAATAAGACTATCCTCGTGCTTCTGCTGTGCATATGTTGCAAAACATGGGCGCAAGTTGAACCCCAGGTGAATCTGGCTTCGGGTACAGCGATGTTGAACATCCCATTGTATACAATTGGGGATGGTGATCTTAAAATTCCGTTGGCGCTTACATATGTCGGGCAAGCGATCCCGATAGGCACAACCGGTGAGTGGGTCGGTCATAAGGAGGCGAATGAAAAAAATAGCTGTGAATAATGCAAAAAAAAACAATGAATAGATACAAGGTTTTTCTATTATTTGTCCTTTTCTCAGTCTTTCTGTTTTTGATTATAAGATATTTTGCTGGGATTGTCTATGTCTCTGACATTAGTAACGATTTGGTCGGCCAATTCACCGATGTGATCGACGTTTTGATTGAATCGATGGCAATATACTTGGTAGTTTTGATAACAACGGCGGTTATTGGATTTTTGGTGTCAAGATCTATGGGCAAACTTGAATTTGCTATTGGTTTTAAACTGTCGTTGCTGTTTTGCGGCCTTTTGGTAATACTCTATTTGATAACGGTTTCTGCTCTTAGGTAAGGTGGTGGAAATTGTGACGCGAAGAAAATATATAAAGAAGTCACGGATAGCCAATATCCGTGGCTTTTTTCAGTGTATAATTAGTGTAGATAATTTTAAAAAGAATAACGAGGGGTTAAGCAGCTATGGGCCGTCGTCCATTGGTCCCATATTCGACATCCTGTAATTACCGTTTATTTACTCGCTTGCCAACGACAGGCGCCAGAATCTGAATCGCCCCCGGCAGCACATCAATCTTAAACTCCGTATTGTGCCCACTCGGCTCGCCATCCACATGATAGGCCACGGGTTTCGACGTACGAATAACCAGCGACGCAGCCTCCTGCACCTCGCAGAACGAAGTCCTACCAACATCCCCGGCGAACATATTATAGATAAAATCCACGCGGTATACGGGCACCTTCTTCATGGTATTAACGTGCAGTAACCCATCCGTCACAGACGCGCGTGGCGCGATGCGCGCATTGTTACCATATTGAGAAGAATTAGCGATAGCAATAATAAAAGCCTTAACCGTACTTTTTTGCGCACCGATGGTGATCTCCGCCTCAAACTCCCGAAAAGCAAAGAACTCCTGCATCGTCAGCTTCGCATACCCCGCCAATCCGCGTTTGCTCGTGCCGCCAAAGAGATTGGCAATATGACCGTCGAAGCCGATGCCCGATACATTCAGGGAGAGCTTGCCGTTGACGGTAAAAGCATCCATCGGCACGATGGTGCTCTGGAAAAGGGCCTTCGCGGCATCGGCTACGCCTAACGGTATGCCCAGGTGGCGGGAGAGGCCGTTGCCGGAGCCGCGGGGGATCAGGCCCATGGGGATGTTGGCCTTCAGGGCGCCGCGGGCTACCTCGTTGATGGTGCCATCGCCGCCTACGGCCACGACGAAGTCAAAACCTTGTTGGGGAGCCTGCTCGGCCAGCTCCACGGCATGACCGGCGGCGCGGGTGAACTCGATGGTACATTCGGCATCGGCCTGCTCGCAGGCGTCGATGATACGCCCTTCCACCGCGGGCTGGTAGCCCGTGCCGGCGTACTTGTTGACGATGAAGAGTACCTTCTTTCCTGGAGTGTTCACGGCGCAGCAGGGTAGGACCGTTGCCTGCATTCCCGGTGACGGGAACGAGCGGGATTTATTTTTTGCTGACCTTGTCCTGGATGTACTTGACAGCCTGTCCATAGGTCTGGAGCTTCTCGGCGTCGTCGTCCGGAATGCGGATGTCGAACGATTGCTCGAACTCCATCACGATCTCGGCATAGTCCAGGGAGTCGATGCCCAGGTCTTTTACAAAGTTTGCTTCGGGGGTGATCTCCGACTCTGCAATGCCGAGTTTTTCCGTCAATATCTTGGTGACCTTCTGGGGGATATCTTGCATAGCGCGTTCCAAATGTTTCGTAAATGTATTAAATACGAATTTTGCCTACAAATCTTTATGGGAGCCCCCCAGGGGGCCGGCATGGCGGGTCAGAAACGCATAAAGAACTCGGTGCCCTGGCCCACGGTCGATTTTACACTTAACGTGCCCTGGTGCTGGCGCATGATCTGGCGGGACAGGCTGAGGCCGATGCCCGAGCCGGTCTTCTTCGTGGTAAAGAACGGTATGAAGATCTTCTCCAACGCCTCCGGGTCTATGCCCGTGCCGTTGTCTTTGATGGCGATGACGGCCCTGGACTTTTCGTTGAGGTACGCGCGCAGGGTGATCGTCTTATGCTCCTGGTCTTCAAAGGCCTGGATGGCATTCTTCAGCAGGTTGATGGCCACCTGCTCGATCATGTTCTTGTCGGCGGTAATGGTAAGGTCGTCGGGGTAGACGGAAATGCTCAGCTGGATGCCACGCTCGCTCAGCTCCTTGCGGTGGAGCATGGTGAGCTCTTCCAGCATGTTGTGGACTTCGATCTGCGAAGGGCGCGGCTTGGGTATGGACGTCAGGCTGCGAAATTCTTTTACGAAGTGGATCAGGCCTTCGCTGCGCTTGCTGATGGTCTGCAGGGAGAGGTGAATGTCGCTGAGCTGATCTTTGGAGAGTGCCGCGGGGTTCTCGTCGTCTTCTTTGATATACGGCTTCAGCTCTTCCTCTACAACACCGGCCAGGGACGAGATCGGCGTGACCGAGTTCATGATCTCGTGTGTCAGCACCCGCACCAGGTTTTGCCAGGCCTCCATTTCCTTTTCTTCCAGTTCGCTCTGGATGTTCTGGAGGGAGATGAGCTTGACGTTCTCGCCGCGCAGGGTCAGCTCGATGGCGTAAATGGAAAGCTGTACGATCTCTTCGCCGATCTTGAGGCGGGTCAGCTCGCGGCCGCCGGTCTTGAGGCGGGTAAAGACATTGACCAGCACTTCGCTGACGCTGTTGAGGTCGCGCAGGTGCGTAATGCGGTTTACGCGCAGCAGCTTGCGGGCGGCGCTGTTGAAGATCTCCACGGTGCCGTCTTCGCGGAACACCATCAGGCCGATGCCGACGTGCATCACGATGTTCTTAAAGAAGAGGAACTCCGAGTCCTTTTCGCGGCGGGCGCTGCGCATGCGCAGCATCGCTTCGTTCAGCTCCTGGTGCAGGCGCCGTACGTCGGGGTCGGTGCTGGTGGTCTTGAATGAGTAGGAGAGGTCGTCGAACTGGATAGAGTCGAAGAACGACGCCATGCTCGTACGCGTGCGATCGAGGTATTCTACCAGCAGCTTGATCTGCAGCAGGCTCAGCCCGATAAACACTACGGCGTACAGCCAGTTGGTGTCGTTGAGTATAAATACACAACTCAGGAAGAGCGAGGCCGCCAGAAAGGCTACCCGGGGAATTACCGCCGATCGCCAGTTAAATTCCATACTTCTCCATTCTGCGGTATAGCGAGGCGCGCGTCAGCCCCAGCTCGTCTGCCGCTTTGGAAATGTTTCCATTGTGCATGTTGAGGGCCTTTACAATCGCCGTCTTTTCCACCTCGTCCAGGTTGAGGGTATTGTTAGACGGACCGGAAGACAGCGCCCGGCTCAGCAGGAAGTCACTGTCTTGTAAACTGGTCAGGTCGGTCATGATCACGGCCCGCTCGATGGCGTGCTGCAGCTCGCGGATATTCCCCGGCCACGCATAGCGCTTGAGTTTGTCGAGAGCTTCGGGGGCGATGGTGTTCACGAGCTTGTGATATTTCTTGGCGTAATAGTTCAAATAGTGTTGGGCCAGCATCGGGATGTCTTCCACGCGCTCGGCCAGCGGCGGCACTTGCACCTCTACGGTGTTGATGCGGTACAGCAGGTCCTGCCGGAACGTGCCTTCCTGCACCATCTTGTGCAGCGGCATGTTGGTGGCGCAGATCAACCGGATGTCTACGGGTATCGCCTGGTTGGCCCCCACGCGCGTTACCTGCCGCGACTGCAGCGCGCTGAGCAGCTTGCTTTGCAACGCCATGCTGAGGTTACCGATCTCGTCCAGGAACAGCGTCCCCCCGTTGGCCAGCTCAAAGCGGCCGGGGCGGTCTTCGCGGGCGTCGGTAAAGGCGCCCTTTTTATGTCCGAACAGCTCACTTTCGAATAGCGTCTCCGTGATCGCGCCCATGTCTACGGACACAAAGCTGTTGTCTTTGCGCAGGGAGCGTTGGTGGATGGCGCGGGCGATCAGCTCCTTGCCCGTACCGTTCTCGCCCAGGATGAGCACGTTGGCGTCGGTCTTGGCCACCTTGTCGATGAGCTGGAACACGTCCTGTATGGCCTTGCTCTGGCCGATGATCTCCGCGAAGGGGCGGCTGATCTGCTCTTCCAGCATCTCCTTGGCTTTCTTCAGCTTGTCTACTTCCTTATAAGACTGTTTCAGGCGGATGGCCGTCGAGATCGTGGCAATGAGCTTTTCATTCTGCCACGGCTTCAGGATGAAGTCGGTGGCGCCGGCTTTCAGCGCGCGTACCGCCATCTCCACATCGCCAAAAGCAGTGATCATGATCACCACCGACGCGGGGTCGTGCGCCAGGATCTGCTCGAGCCAGTAAAAACCTTCCTTACCGCTGGTAATGTCCTTGCTGAAGTTCATGTCCAGCAGAATGACATCATACGTATCGTTGTTGAGCAGAAAAGGGATCTTCTTCGGGTTCTTTTCGATGATCACATGATGCCCCTGCTTTTTGAGCAACATCTTCGCCGCCAGGAGTACATCTTCATCGTCATCGATCATTAAAATTTTGCCGCCTTCAGAATTCACGTGAGTAAGGATGATTTAGGTGTGGATAATGCTTGCAGGAAAATCTATGCCAGTAACAAAAACGGTCATTCAGGCCCGTTTACGCTGGTACAGGTGTCCTGCTCTGCACAAATATGTTCAAAAATGAACAGTTAAAAAAGCCGTTCCGGGCACTCCGATCGGAATTGAACGTCCTGTAACAGACCGGCCTCTGCAACGCTGGAACACGCTGCAGAGGCCGGATAAAGCGGCGGACGCCGGTTCGGTTAGTCCTGCTCTTCCAATGTAAATGCGTACGTGCCGTTTTCGTGCGTCCTTCCGAACTGCGTTTGCGACATATTATTTTCGGGAACGAACACCGTCATTTCGTAGGTTTTGTTGGGTGATATGGTGTAGATATTGCCTTTGGCGTCTGCGAAGACGTGAAATGTTTCTGCGGTCTCTTCCAGGAGCGCAACGGTTCCACGCAGCGTTCTGACATTACCGGCCGTGTCGAGCACGCGGATCTTTCCGTTTCCGGTATCGGCAATATAAAGCTTGCCGTCGGCCGCCATGAACAGTCCTGTTACGTTGCTGAAACGCGCCTCCGACACCTTGCCATCGACGTTGCCGGCCTGAGCACTGCCGGCGAGCGTGGTCACGACACCGCCGGGCGTGATTTTCCGGATGTATGAACCGTCTGCCACGTACAGGTTATCGGCTTTGTCGATCGCCAGCGCCGAGACCTGGGTGAATTGCGCGGCGGCGCCCGTGCCGTCTACGTGCCCGGTAGCAGTGGAACCGGCAAACGTGCTGATGCTGCCGGTATCGTTCTTGCGGATAAACGTCTTCCCGGATTCAACTGTATACATGATTCCTTTGCTGTCGATCTCTACATCGATGATAGTATTGAAGTCTGCGGTTCCATAGCCTTCGACATACAGGGCATGCTCGAAGTCGCTTGCGGTGGAGATCAGCTCATTGCGGATGTTCGCGCTGCCCGGGATTGAATATCGCTGTGCAAAAAATACGTCCTGGTTAGGCGCCGTGGCCATGCCGATGTTGGGGATCATCTTATACATCCCTTCGCTTTGATCCGGAATGGTCAGCGGCCGGCTTTGCCGGAGAAGTTTTGCGGCCGGATAGCTGCCATTATTCGGATCATCGACCACGCCGGCGAATTCAATGATGTTGAACCGGTCGAAAAACAGCGGATCCCAGGCGATCACCGTGCTGTCTGTGAAGCGGGTGAGGGATGCGCCGATGCTTTGCGGAAAGGAGAACCGTACATACCGCGGTGTATACTCGAACATCGGCCCCTGGATCTTTTCCGTGCCTTCCTGCAGCTCGATCCGCCCGGAGCCTACCGCGAATGGTACCTGTAGGGTAACGTCTACTACCGTGCCCGATTGCGAGCCTGGCACCACCGTGGCGGGAACATTCTTGCCATTGATATAAAGGGTGTGGAACAAGCGGTTGTCAATGATCACGTCCTGGTATCCGTCGATGGTAACGGTAATATAGTCGTTCGCACCGCCGTAGACCGTCTCGGTCGTTACAAACGAGACCTGGCCGGGTACCGGGTTGTTATCGTCTTTGTCATTCTCATCTTCCGAGCATGCGATCAACACAAAGGCCAGCCATGCTGCATAGAAGGTAATCTTCAGATAGTGTTTCATAAGGGTTTTGAATTGTTGCAAAGCTAACGCACCCGCAGCAGGCAGTGCGGACAAAAAGGGAGGGTAATCTTACGTGAATGCGATACCGTTCGGATTCGGTCGCCGCAGACGGTGGGTGCGAACCCGATCAGGGCTTTTGCAGCGGATGAACTTCCAGGATCTTGCCGTCGATGATGTACATGCGTTCATCGCTCTGGAGAACAAAATCCTGGGGCACCAGGCCTTCGGCGTAGTAGTATTTGGCACCGAACAGGTTGAACAGCTGACGCCGGCCGTGGGTGTCGAAATACACCTCTTCGCCCAGGAAGTTAAAATACCGGATGCCCGGTGCTGCCAGTGTGCGCAGGTGTTTGCCCATGCTGCTGTACATGTGCAGCGCTTTGCCGTACTCGAGCAGGAAAAGGAAGCCCTGATATTCGCGCATATAGGTGATCGCTTCGCGTTTGTCGGCGGCAACGCCGGCTACAGGTGTTTCTACCGATACGATGCCTTTCTGTGTGTCGATCTTCTTCAGGCTCCAGTCGGCGGCGTCCAGTATCCATACGTTGTAGTCGCCGGAGGCGCAGACCAGCCAGGGGTCCCCGGCGAAGGCCGCATCGATGGGGTTCAGGATGCCCGCTTCGAACGCGGGGTTGAGGTATGTATACTGCTGGCCGGCGCGGTAATACGCAAACAGGCGCGCGCCGTCGCGCGGGTCAAAGAGTGTGGGCGGTGTAGTGGCCTGTGCGCTGGCACGCAGGTTGCCGTCCTTGTCGTAACGCAGCAGCCGGCCGCTGTGGAGCTGCACGTAAAGCTCGCCGGGGCGGTCGATGAACGCGGCCGTGACGCTGTCCGGTAACGTTACTGCTACCAGCTTAGGGTTCTGCGCCAGGAGGGAAGTGCTCACCAGCAGCAGCATGATAGGAAGTGTCGAAAGGCGCATTATTTTCACGATCATCAGGTCCGGACAAACCTACGCAAAAATAGACTGCGACGTGCGCCGGGGTATATAGAATTGTACAATTCAGCGGAAAATTTATAGTGCATCTTATACACAAAGGACAGATCCGGCAATAACCCCAGGTTTCTTACATGACTTCAACCTTTTTCCCGGAGTACTATTAAAGGAAAGTGCGTTATTTTGAAGTACGCTAACTTCACACAATCATGCGAAAAATTCTGACCCTATCGTTCGTGCTGGCAGCCGGTATAAAAGGCTTTGGCCAGTTCGACATCAAAAAAGACGTCCTGCTCAAGGACAAGCAACCGTATGCACAGATCACGGGCACATCCAAATTTATGGAGCCCGCCCGGCTGACGGTAAGCTCTCTTAACGGCGACTCGCTGTTTACCATCAGGACCTGGAAATACCCGAACGCCAACCCGAAGTTCAGGAACCTGTTCGGATATACCGTGCGGTTCATCGGCAGCGGTAAGTCCATCGTTCGTTTGCACGACGAGGCCTATCCGCCCACGCGCAAAGACAAGATCTATAACCTGGTAACAAAAGGCTTTACGCAAGACCTGGTGGTGAACAATGCCGTCGATCCCGCGGCAGAAGCAGCGTTCCTCAAGCTCGACGGCGCGGCCACTATCGAGAAGGCTGCTGAATATGAGAAGAGCATGGCCGAATACCTCAAGGCGTATTACCCGGTCCCCCGCACGACGGAAGCAAAAGTAACGCTGAAGAATGTAAAGGAAGTCAAAGAGAAAGACGGCTCGATCACCCGTACGCAGGACGCGTATCAAAGCGATGTATACCTGGTGACGATCGTCACACGCCTGACAGGCGAGGCGGTCTATACATTGCAGCGTAAGAATGACAAACCGTTCACATACGGCGACGAGAAATTGGAAGAAACACCTGTAGCGGTGGGGTTGGTAGCGTCATCGGTGTTCAGCTACCCGGTGGGGAACAGTTTTCCGGTAACGATCCATTCAAACCTGGCGGTGAAAGATTTTGAGATCAAGGTGGCTGTGCCGAATAAGGCGGAGCTGGAGATCGCGCAGTATTTGGTGGATAATAAACTGCTATAGTAGGTGGTCGGCGATAAGGCTCCGATAAAATCGGAGCCTTATTCGTTAAGAAGCTAATGCTCGTAATCTTTTGGGAACGTCTTCAGCACCACCGCCTCCCCGTCATACACCCCATACGTATTGAAGTTCACCCACTCGCCGATATTGATATACCGCGCGTGCTCGCCGATCGGAAGGTCGAGCGGCAGGTGCCGGTGGCCGAAGATATAGAAGTCGTGGTGTACTTTCTGTTCCACCTCCGTGCAATATACCCACAGGTATTCGTTCTCTGCTTTTTCAAAGCGGTCTTCCTGCTTTTTGATATTGCTGATGCGGCTCTTGCGCGACCAGTAGTTGGCAATGCCGATGCCGAAGTTGGGGTGGATGCGGGCAAACAACCATTGGCATATGCGGCTGTTGAAGAACTTCTTGATGAATTTATAGGTATGGTCGCCGGGGCCGAGGCCATCGCCGTGGCCGATCATCAGCCGTTGCGTGCCGACCGTCAGTACCTGCGGGGCGCGGTAGATGGGGATGCCGAGCTCTTCGGTAAAATAATCGAACATCCACATGTCGTGGTTGCCGGTGAAGAAGATGATGGGGATGCCGGCGTCGCGCAGCTCGGCCAGCTTGCCTTGCAGGCGGATGAAGCCCTTGGGGATGGCGTGGCGGTACTCGAACCAGAAGTCGAAGATGTCGCCGAGCAGGTAGATGCTGTGGGCCTCGTCCTTGATCGAGTCCAGCCAGCGGACGATGCGCCGCTCGCGCTGCAGGCTATCTTCCCGGGTGGGCACACCCAGGTGAAAGTCGGAGGCGAAGAAGATCTTCTTGTGGTGGAGCGACGAAATGTTCTCGGGCATCTGTTGGAATAGGGGGATACTTTCCGCTACAATAAATAAAAAACTCAGGACCTGTCGATCCTGAGTTCAAAAATAAGCGGATTATTTTAGTTTCTTGTTTATGCTGTGTTACGCCAGCGGCGCGGTGCGCAGCTCATCGGGCTTGTCGCCTTCCAGTGTCGGGGTAGGGTCTACGCCCGGTTGCTGGTTTTCCTGAGCCTGTTTCTCATACTTACCCTGGCCGTTGGTGAACTGCTGGTACGTCGTCAGCTTTTCAAACGGTCGCTTGCCGATCAGTCTTTCCAGGTCGGCCTGGAAGAGGATCTCTTTTTCCAGCAGCTCCTTCGCGATCACATCCAGGTGATTGCGGTGCTGGTTCAGCAGGGCTTTTGTACGCTCGTACGCTCCGTCGATGATGCTTTTTACTTCCTGGTCGATCTTCTCCGAAGTAGCTTCCGAGTATGGCTTCTGGAAGGAATAGTCGTTGGCTTTCGAGTCGTAGAACGACATGTTACCGATCTCTTTGTTCATCCCGTAAATGGTCACGATGCTGTAGGCCATTTTGGTGATGCGCTCCAGGTCGCTCAGGGCGCCCGTGGAGATCTTGCCGAATACAATATCTTCTGCGGCACGACCACCGAAGGCCATGCACATTTCATCCATCATCTGCTCGGTCTGGTACAGGAACTGCTCTTTGGGCAGGTACTGCGCATAGCCCAGCGCGGCAACCCCGCGCGGTACGATGCTGACCTTCACCAGCGGATCGGCATGCTCGAGGAACCAGCCTGCCACCGCGTGGCCCGCTTCGTGGAACGCCACGATCTTTTTCTCTTCCGGCGAAATGATCTTGTTCTTCTTTTCGAGGCCACCGATCACGCGGTCAATGGCGTCCTGGAAGTCTTGCATGTCGACGGCTTTCTTATCGCGACGCGCGGCGATGAGCGCCGCTTCGTTACACACGTTGGCGATCTCCGCGCCGGCAAAGCCCGGGGTCTGTGCTGAGAGTTTTTTCGGATCGACCGTAGGATCCAGTTTGATCGGCTTGAGGTGTACTTTAAAGATCGCCTCGCGGCCTACGATATCGGGTTTGTCGATGCTGATCTGGCGGTCGAAACGACCCGGACGCAACAGCGCAGAGTCGAGCACGTCGGGACGGTTGGTGGCCGCCAGGATGATCACACCCGAGTCGGTAGCAAAACCATCCATCTCCACCAGCAGCGAGTTGAGGGTATTCTCACGCTCGTCGTTGGCACCGGGCAGCTGGCCGCGGCCGCGTGAACGACCGATGGCGTCGATCTCATCGATGAATACGATACACGGTGCTTTTTCTTTTGCCTGCTTGAACAGGTCGCGTACACGGGCCGCACCGACACCCACGAACATTTCTACGAAGTCGGAACCCGACAGCGAGAAGAAGGGCACACCGGCTTCGCCGGCGACGGCTTTCGCGAGCAAGGTCTTGCCGGTACCCGGAGGGCCTACCAGCAACGCGCCTTTGGGAATTTTACCACCCAGCTTGGTGAACTTGCTGGGCGTCTTCAGGAAGTCGACGATTTCTTTTACTTCTTCTTTGGCTTCGTCCAGGCCGGCGACGTCCGAGAAGGTGATCTTTACTTTGTTTTCGGCGTCGAACAGCGCAGCCTTCGACTTGCCGATGTTAAAGATCTGACCCCCGGGGCCGGCACCGCCTGTCATGCGGCGCATCAGCATCCAGAAACCGAAGAGGAGGAGGAACAACAGTCCCCACTGGAAGAGCTGGCCTACATAGTCGCCACGTTCGTCCGACTTGTACTCCGGTTTGGCGCTGTCCGGTAATTTATCTTTGAAGGCGCGGAACTCCTGGTCGAAGTTGCCCGCATCTACAATTTGAATGACAAAATGAGGTCCCGACGAGTTTGAGCCGCCGATGGGATTTTCATTCAGCATGCTTTTGTATTTCGCGTTTTCCAACGCGTCCGACGTCAGCGTTACTTCTACGAATTTTTTATTTACCAGAACGACTCTTTTAACGTCGCCCGCTTTCACCATCTGTTTGAGCCCGTCAAGGTCGATCTCCTTCAGACCATTCGTGGAGTTGAAGTACATTACCCCGAAGATGACGGCGATCGTCGCCAGGATCACCCAGATCTGGTAATTGCCACGCGGTGGTTTAGTAGGTAACAGCGGTTTATTCTCTTTTTGTTTGTCGGCCATTTCTATTTACGATCAGTTTTTTTCAAAATATCTACTCAATAACGTGGCGCAGGACATTTAGTTCTTTAGTCCTCGATTTCCGTAATGTCGGCATCGCCCCATAAGCGCTCCAGGGCATAGAAGTCGCGCCGGTCCTTGCGGAAGACGTGGGCTACCACATCAATATAGTCGAGTAGCATCCACTCTTTATTGTTTTTTCCTTCGACGTGCCAGGGATTTTCCTTCAGAGCTTTGAAGACTTCTTCATCAATGGAGTCAGCAATGGCATCTATCTGTTTATCGGAGTTACCGGAACAAACGATGAAGAAATCTGCGACTGCATTCTTTACTTTGCGGAGGTCCATCACGACGATGTCTACCGCCTTTTTTTCCTGCATGCCTTTTACGATCACCTCACTCAGCTTTTCCGCACTGGCCCCCTTCCGTTTTTTTGCCATTAAACTATCTTCGTTTTTGGATTAACCCTCAAAACTAAACAAAATACCTTGTATAAAATCCCTGCCAATACGCTTTTCATCGGCAAGAACCTTGTTTTTATGCCGGAATGTCACTCTACCAACACGCACGCCCTGCAACTCTGCCAGGAGCCGTCAACCCCGGAAGGTACACTGGTGATCACGGATAACCAAACCGCCGGCCGCGGTCAG
Organism: Dawidia soli; assembly: GCF_018598185.1. Classification (GTDB taxonomy): domain Bacteria; phylum Bacteroidota; class Bacteroidia; order Cytophagales; family Cyclobacteriaceae; genus Ohtaekwangia; species Ohtaekwangia soli. The sequence goes on along the minus strand of NZ_JAHESC010000004.1, from coordinate 140,969 downwards.
ATGGGTAATAGCTGGGAGGCACATGCGGGGCAGAACCTTACCTTTTCGTTCATTCTGAAACCTGCGTTTTTACGCCCCCACGAGCAATATTCCCTCAATATGGCAATTTCGCTGGGTTTATACGATTTCCTATCTGCTTTTCTGCAACAACCGGTCCACATCAAATGGCCCAACGATCTGCTGGCCGACGACCGTAAAGTGTGCGGGATTCTCATCGAAAACAGCATTCAGGGCTCCACACTTGCCCATGCTGTCGTAGGCATTGGGTTAAACGTAAACCAGGCCAACTTCAGTTCCCCCCGGGCCGGGTCGTTGCGTACCGTAAGCGGCCAGGCATATGCCCTGCAGGATGTTCTGGATACACTCCTGGTCGCACTCGAACAACGGTACCTGGCGCTGCGCCAGGGCAAAACGGCGCAACTCAAAAAAGATTATGAACGGGCGCTTTTTGGTTTGGACGAAGTGCGGCCGTTCAAAGCTGGGGGCGAGGAGTTTGAGGGAACCGTGAAAGGGATCGACGAGGCGGGAAGATTGTTGCTGGAGACGGCTGCAGGGATGCGGGCGTTTGCGCTGAAGGAGATTGAGTTTGTCTATTGATGGAATGGTTAGTGAATGAAAGTGGTGCCATGCGCGCGACGTTAGCGAAGACGAAGACTCTGGCGCCGGTGTTAAACACCGAGCGAAGCGGAGGTGTGTCACCGGTGCCGCGTATGGTGGCGGTCTCCTGACCGCCTTCCACACCCAGGCCCCATACCCAGCACCTTGAACTCAATTAATTCCCGTAAGTTTGCGGGCCTATGAACGTATTCCAGGAATCCCGCCGCATCGTCATCACCTGCAACAAGCGCCTGTCGCCCTATCTCGAAAAGGAAGTGCGCGACCTTGGCTACGAACCCGAGCGGGTCTTTCAAACCGGCCTGGAGCTAATAGGCACCGTACGCGATTGTATCCGCCTGAACCTGAATCTGCGTTGCGCCAGCCAAGTGCACTATTCCTTGAAAGAGTTTCGTGTCGACAGCCCGCAAGAGCTGTACGATGCCGTCTTTAAATTCCCCTGGGAAGACATCATGACACCCGACGGTTATTTCACCGTCACCAGCAACGTCGATCACTTCACCATCAATACACCGCTCTTTGCCAACGTCAAGGTAAAAGACGCCATCGTCGATCGCTTCCGGCGCAACACCGCGCGTCGCCCCAACTCCGGACCAGACCTCGACAAGACCGTGGTGCACCTGTACTGGAAGGACGACCGCGGCGAGCTCTTTGCCGATACCTCGGGGTATACGCTGGCCAAACACGGCTATCGCAAGGTGCCCGGCAAGGCGCCTATGCTCGAAGCGCTGGCGGCGGCGACGTTGCTGGCCGGCAAGTGGGATCGTCAGTCGCCGTTCGTAAACCCCATGTGTGGCTCGGGCACCCTCGCCATCGAGGCGGCCTTGTTAGCGACCGATCGTCGACCGGGTCTGTACCGCGACAACTATGCGTTCATGCATTTGCTGGGGTATGACGAAAAATACTATCGCGAAGAGCGCGAACAGCTCGACGCGCGTGTGCACGATGTGCCGGGCCTGCAGATCATCGCCAGCGACATCAGCGACGACGCCGTAAATGTAGCGCAGTCCAATGCCGGCCTGGCCGGTGTCGCCAACCTCATCCGCTTCGAGCGCGGTGACTTCGCGAAAACGACCGTACCGCAAGAGCAGCCCGGCGTAGTATACTTCAACCCCGAGTACGGCGAGCGATTGGGGGAGGTACAGGCGCTGGAAGAAACGTATGCCCGTGTCGGCGACTTTCTCAAGCAGCAGTGCAAGGGCTATACAGGCTACATCTTTACCGGCAACCTGGACCTGGCCAAAAAGATCGGCCTGCGCGCCAGCCGCCGCATCGAGTTCTACACCGCCAAGCTCGACTGCCGGTTGCTGGAATACGAGCTGTATGCAGGCACCAAGCAAAAAAAGAGTGAACGTGAGAGCGAGCGCGAGGGAGAAATGAGAAACCCGGAAAACTGAGTGACCCGATAGCGATCCGGGGTGAAAGCTTAACAAATTCTTTCCGCTTATCCCGGGTGGTTTTTTTATTTTGCCGGCCCCGTTTACCTTACGGGTCTTAACAAACACGTCGGTATGATCTCCGTGCGCAACCTTTCTTACCAGTATGACGGTACGTCCCGGGCCATACAATTCCAGGATTTTTCCATCCCCCAGGGCGAGCACGGTCTGCTGCTGGGCGAATCGGGCAGCGGCAAGACCACGCTGCTGCATATCATCGGCGGCCTGCTGCGCCAGTATCACGGCACGGTCTCCATCCAGGACACGGCGCTGAGCGCGTTGTCGGAGGCAGCCCTCGATAACTTTCGTGGTCGCCAGATCGGTTTCATCTTCCAGCGTAATCACCTCATCAGCGCGTTGACCGTAGAAAAGAACCTGGCGCTTTCGCCCTACCTGGCGGGCCTGCCCATCGACGCCGCGCGCATCGACCAGGTGCTGGCGAGCCTGGGGCTGCAAGAGAAAAAGAAAAGCCGCATAAGCGAGCTCAGCCACGGCCAGGCCCAGCGGGTAGCCATCGCGCGGGCGGTGCTGAACAAGCCCTCCATCATCCTGGCCGACGAGCCCACGTCGGCACTGGACGATAAGAACTGCGAGCGCGTCATCTCGCTGCTCACCGACGTTGCCCGCCAGAACGGCGCCACGCTTTTAGTCGCCACACACGACCAGCGCCTCAAAGACCGCATCAGCAACCGCATAGACCTTACCACAGCTCCGTAACCCGCGATCCCACACCCATGAGCTTATTGACACTTGTCTGGAATTACCTCAAAGCCCGGCCGCTGAACACCGCCATCAATATCCTGTTGCTGTCGCTGGGCATTGCCGTCATCACCATCCTGCTGCTCTTCAGCCAGCAGCTGGAAAAGAAGATCACCGAGAACGCCAAGGGCATCGACCTGGTCGTCGGTGCGAAGGGCAGTCCGCTACAGATCATTCTCTGCAACATCTTTCACATCGACTTCCCGACCGGCAACATCAAGCTCTTCGAAGCCGAGCGTATTGCCAAAAACCGCCTTGTAAAGAAAGCGATACCGCTCGCCCTGGGCGACAGCTATAACACCTACCGCATCATCGGAACCAACCGTGCCTATGCCGAGCTGTACCACGGCGAGCTGGCCGCCGGCGCATGGTGGAACGAAGACCTGCAGGTAACGCTGGGCGCTAAGGTTGCCGAGCTCACCAGGCTGAAGCTGGGTGACCACTTTGCCAGCGCGCACGGGTTATCCGAAGGCGGCCACGCACACGAGGAGCATCAATATGTAGTGGTGGGCATCCTCAAACCATCCAACAGCGTGCTGGACAATGTGATCCTGACCAACATCGAGAGCGTGTGGAAAGTACACGAAGAGCATGGCGAAGAGGAAGAAGACGGGCATGAAACGCATGGCGAAGAAGAGCATGCACACGGCACGACGTTTATACCGTCGCCGCTTATCCCCACCGTGGCAAAGGGCGACTCGACAAAAGAGATCACGGCCATGCTGTTGCAGTATCGTTCGCCGATGGGCGCGATCCAGCTGCCACGCATCGTCAATGCGCAAAGCAGCTTGCAGGCAGCCTCTCCCGCCTTCGAGACGGCGCGTCTGTTCTCGATCCTCGGGGTAGGGGTGGACATCCTCATGGGCTTTGCGTATGTGCTGATCATCATCTCGGGCCTCAGTATTTTTATAGCATTATACAACTCGCTCAAAGAGCGACGTTACGACCTGGCCATTATGCGCTCGATGGGAGCCACACGCACCAAAGTGTTTATCTCCATTCTCCTGGAAGGAGGTTTCCTGACGCTGGCGGGCAGCGTGCTGGGGCTGCTGGCGGGGCACGGAGCGGTCATGTTGCTGGCCGGCATGGCCGAGCAAGCGCAGCGCACGGGCATCAGCGGCTGGGTGTTTTATCCGCAGGAGTGGATCATTCTGGTCGGAAGTTTGTTGTTGGGGTTGGTGTGTGCCATGATCCCGGCGATACAGGCCTATCGTACCGATATATCGAAGGTATTGGCGGGGCACTAGGGATGAATGTTCAATCGAAAAATGTAAATTCAGAGATATGAAAAAGTGGAGTATGTTCGGTGTACTGTTGCTGCTGGCGGGCAGCGTCCTGGCGCAGGCGAAATTTGATGCCTGGCATGAATTCGCAAAAACGAAATTCGAGCCTAAATACAACGAAAAGCTGGGCGAATACATTTTCTTCCCGAACTTTCCTGCCGAGCTTAAGGCCCTGGCAGGAAAGGAAATTACGGTAGAGGGGTATTATGTTCCCTTTGCGCCGGAAGACAGCCAGTACATCATCCTGTCCAAGTATCCGCAGAGCCAGTGTTTCTTCTGTGGAGGCGGCGGGCCCGAGTCGGTGGTGGAGGTGAACTTCACCAAATCGCCGTCACGGTTCCAGGTAGACGATGTGATCACCGTCAAGGGCAAGCTGGTGCTGAACCCCGACGACATGGACCATGTCAACTTTATCTTAAAAGAGGCCGTCGTGGTGAATAAATAGACGTGACGTTATTTTCAAATCAACCCCTATATATACTATGAAAAGAAGAGCAACAGCCGTTTGGAATGGCTCCGGAAAAGAGGGCAATGGCCACCTGTCCACGCAGAGCACTGTGTTGAACAAGACACAATACTCGTTTAACTCCCGCTTTGCGGAAGGCGTCGGCACCAACCCCGAAGAACTGGTGGCCGCGGCACACGCCGGCTGCTTCACCATGAAACTGAGCTTTGTGTTGGGCGAAGCAGGCTTTACGCCCGAAGAGCTCACCACCGAGTGTGTCATCACCTTCGAGAACGGCTCTATTACCGAGTCGCACCTCGTGCTGAAAGCCAAGGTGCCCGGCATCAGCAAAGAGAAATTCGACGCCGCTGCCGCGGATGCCAAAGCGAACTGCCCCATTTCGCAACTGCTGAAGACCAACATCACCCTCGAGGCCTCACTGGCATAACCCCATGGCCTCACGCGTGTACACGCCAGTTGCCGGCACCGTGGTGATCTCACCTGGTGCCGGTTCTGTTTCGGTGCGGACCATCATCCCCCCCGACATGGCAGCGTTATTGGTACTCGGCCACGGCGCCGGGGCAGGCATGCTGCACGGCTTTATGGAGTCGCTTGCACACGCCCTGGCAGACCACGGTATCGGTACCGTGCGGTATAACTTTCTGTATATGGAGCAGGGCCGCAAGCTGCCGGACAAAGCGCCGCTGGCCGCTGAAACGGTAGCCCGCGTCGTAGACTATGCGCATGCGCAGCACCCCGGCGTACCGTTGCTGGCCGGTGGTAAATCCTTTGGCGGCCGCATGACGTCGCACTACGCGGCGGCAGAAGCGCCAGCGTTCCTACGTGGTATTGTGTTCTATGGCTTTCCGCTCCACCCGCCCAAGAAGCCTGATACGAGCCGGGCAGACCACCTGCCCGCGGTCACGTTGCCGATGCTGTTCCTGCAAGGCACGCGCGATACGCTGGCGGAGTGGCCGTTGATCGAAGCGGTGTGCAAGACGTTGCCTGCGGCCACGCTCGTAAAGATCGAAGGCGCGGACCACGCTTTTGCCGCGGGAAAGAAGGATGTCATCAGCATCCTGGCAGCCGAAACACGCCGGTGGTTCGACGGCTTGTAAGATCGTTTCTGCGTGCACCAGGGTCATGGCATTGTACGCACTGCTTTGCAGCGGGCAGTATACCCCATTCACACATTGTAAAAACTCGATGCCCAGCGTTATAAAAACGCCCCCTCCAGCCGCTGGGGTCAATGGGCTGGTGAGCGTGACCGGTGCTTCGGTAACTTTTCGTACCGACAGCTCTTCCGACTGGATGGTGTCGAGTATATACTTGCCCGTCTTAAAATCGATGGTGGCCATGCCGGTAACCAGGCGGAAATGTGTGGCGCCTTTCGGGGCCTTCACCATTTTTCTACCGGGTTGAGGCGTAATGGCGAGGACGTACTTCCCTTCCTTTTTGTCGAAGCCTGCGTGATAATCGGCCTGGAGTATGGTTTCCAGGGAAGCGTATTTATTGAAGCTGAATCCCTGGAGCAACGAGGTATCACCATGCTCAGGCCTCCGTTGGCCTGACGGGCGGGTGACGTCCGATCGCATGACGGCGATCGTGGCTTGTGTCAGCCGGGAGGTCATGCGGGTGTCGGCTATACCGGCGAAGAGCGGTTTAAAAGCTGCGCGCAGCAGCCTGACCATCCAGGCGCAATGGCCGAATTCGGCGTTATTCTCCCGCACGCGGGCAAAGGCGGGGTCGTTGCGGATGCGTTCAGCATCGACAGACGTAACCTTTCGCGCCAGGTACCCGTGGATCCGGTCGTAGTAGTATACTATATCGCCGATCTTACCAATCAGCTTGATAATGCCTTTTTGTTTTGCCATACTAATGATGAAGTATAATACAAGATCGATCTACCGTGGCGGGAAAGCCAGTGGAATCCTGTGAGCTGCCATTAGGGGATTTGGTATTGCTCTCGATTATCCATGAATGGCAGGTGGCACCATTAAATGGTGTGCGGGGTGGGCGTTTCTATACCTTTTGTACGGCTTTGGTATGCTTTACGTACGGCTTTGATACGGGTAATCTGCGGGAATGATACGGGTGATCCGGGGGGAGGAGTGTCACTGTTTCAGAAAAACGTCGACATAGTTTTCTCCGCGCCGCGGGAACTGAAGTTCCATTTTGTCCTCTGTGAGCGACAGGACCCTGTATGTACCGCTGAAGAAACGCAACGACTGGCCGTCGTCAGAAATCTTCCATGTGGATTTTTGCGTTTCCGGCTGATTCGTGCAAAGTGTTGTTGTATTTCGCCAGGTGACGTTGCTGTTTCGTTCGAAGATCCAGTCGTCGTCCCGGAAACACTCGTCCAGCACATCATTGCCATATAAGGTGGAGGAGTATATGCGCCACGTTTTTTTGTCGGTTCCTGCCAACAGTTCACTGTACGATGGTCCTGCGTCATCGTTACTGCACGCTCCCAAAAGCATCCATAAAAACGCAATCATACATGTAATGTTCCTGGAACAAGATATCCCCAGCATCGGCAACTCAGGTTTTAACGGCTTAAATATACGCAAAGTATCAACATTTGTGAAGTTGGTTGACGGGGCGGGCACCTGATCCCGCCGGCATGCTTGTGCAAGCCTGAATCATAGTGAATTGCGAATCAGGCATGCAACAAACAGCAATGAGCTATCTCCAATACCGCGGATACCTCCGCGTCCTGAAAATGTTATTAAACAGCAGCGCAATGATCACAATCACCAGCGAACCCGTGAGCACCGGGTAGAAAATGAATGTCCAGTGCGGCTGTGCAAAAATTATTACCAGGGGGGTTGCGCCCGCGGGCGGATGCACTGTTTTGGTCAGTTGCATGGCCGCGATGGAAGCGCTTACACCGATAGCGTGTGAATACCAGGTATTACCCAACAGGTAGGCGCAGAGCACGGCAATACAGGCCGCGATCAGGTGACCGCCGATGATATTGCGCGGTTGAGCCAACGGACTGTCGATCACACCGAAGGCCAGCACGCACGTGGCGCCGAACGGGGCCATCATGAAGGGAATTTCGGTGGTCTGTGTCAGCAGTGTTACGGCCGAAATGGCGATGAGCGCGCCCAGGGCCGAGGAGACAATGTGTGAGGGTGGTGGAGAGCCGGGTACTTGCTCCCGTGTTCGGAATTTGACAATGTAGCGTTTCATGGTTGTATAGTAAAAAAATTGGCGTCAAAGGAATCAGGCGAAGAGGCGCGTAGCGATACTGTTGGCTTTGTCTACGGGCCACGGATCGCGAAAGACCTGGCTTTCTACCAGGGCGCTTTCAAATAAGAGATATACGTGATCGGTCAGCGCAGGATGCTCGGCGCGCAGGATGTCCTGGAAAAATACGCGCAGATCCTCTTTGTGCTGTTGAATGACTCGTCGAATGGAAATGGCGTCTTCCGTTATTTCGGACACGATGTTGAGAAAGGCGCACCCGCGAAAGTTCTCGCGTGTGTTCATATCGTGGAGGAACCGGAACGCCGCAGAGACTTTGCTTTTTGGGGTCTTTGCTTTGTCGGTAAACCCGCGCAACGCCGCGAACCAAAAGTCGTGGCGTTGGTTCAGGAACTCGACACACAACTCTTCCTTGGAACGGAAGTGCTGATACAGGCTCGCCTTCGACACATCGGCTTCCGCGATGATCTGGTTGATGCCGGTAGCGTTGTATCCCTGCCCGTGGAAGAGACGAAAAGTAGTTTTTAAGATCCTGTCGCGGGGCGACAAGGCAGTGACGTCGTACGTGGTCATAAAAAGAATAGGGCGGCAAAAGTAGAGGAAGGGTTGTGTACAGACAAGTCTGTCTGTTTTTTATTTTTAAACGGCGTCCGAAAACGTTTTAGGATGCATGGCGCTTAAATCACGGCATGGCTATTGGCGTTTCGGAATTTAATTCCTTCGATTCCTTTCGTTGCCGGTGATCCTTCTTATGGAACCCGCATGGATAATATTTTCTTTCGCATCAGACATTTTATTCCGACAATTGTGGCTGTTTGTAAGCCATAAAAGGAGACCGTTCTGACCCTCTTTCGGTATCTTACGCAACGATGGAACGAAGCACGGAAAAGACACATTGGACAGCGTCTGATGTTGGGCGCCTGTCACATTTTGTTGCGCTGACAGGCATGTATATCAATGGCCCGGACGACAAAAACCAGATCATCAGTTGGATCTCCGGCTACGAGGCTGGCCGCGGCAACCGGTTAGGCTTTGGATTGAATGTAAAGCTGTTGATGCGCGGGAAATACAAGACCCCCTATTCCAACGATGGCTGGCCCGGTCAGATCGAGCGGTATGCGCGGAAGAACTCAATGAGCTGGCCGGTTGCGTTCAGGCGCATAACGATCGAGCTGATTGGCAACCTGGCACCCGGTGACAGCGCACGAAAAAAAGCCGCTCAGATGTTGAAGTCCAGGATCGGGTCCATCATCGATCGGATTCATCCATCCGGAAATCCCTGGTTCAACGATTCCTGGATCGCGGAGTGGAAGTCGCTGTGCCTGGTAGAGAATAAATGGTTCAGGACATTGTGGTCCAAACAGGAATGGCTGGCGATTAAAGCCATCGATACGGCCGTACAGCAACGCAAAGTTTTTAAGCCGGGCACTTTTCTGCCGCGGCCGGAGCTGTTGAAACTAAAAGAGCGGTACGAGGCGGCCACGGTGCCACCTGCGTCCGCGCCATGACTACCAAACCTGGAAGATCTCCCGTGATCCGCTTTGATACATTTCGGTGTAGCCCTTCATTTTCTCCTGCATCTTTTGCGACTCTTCCTGGCTCATGCTTTCCCAGCTCTTTTCGTACGCCGTCAGGCTATCGTGGCGCGTTACGACCACCACGCGGTTAAAAGAGCCGGTCATGTCGCTCAGGATGTTCACCAGCTCGGGGCGCCCGCCCATAACTTCCTTGAATAATTTTGCAAGCTTCGATGCATTGCCCGGCTTGCAAACAAATGTGTCTTGTACGATAATCATAGTGTTGATGGGTTGTTTTTCATGACGAACCTACGAACATTATGGGGAGCAATGGTGGGGGAAATACGCCAATGTGCGGGGGCGATTAAGACATTAGCCAACCTTTACTTCCATCCCTGCTGCCCAGAACTCCACGGTCTGTCCTTCCAGAAAATCGCAATAAAAATACCCCCGTCCGTCTTCCGACAGCTCGATGAGCTTGCCGCCTACTTCCACGCGGCCGCGGTAGAGCAGGTCGAGCGTCCAGGTGAACTCGTCGGTTGTATTCATGAATGTGAAGCGATGGAGTGTTACGGTATGGAAGATGAGCGAAAGTTTATTCGCGGCGGGGTTATCCTGGAAGGTCATGGTCAGCACGCCGTTGTCAAAGGAGATCTTCCCGAAGTGCAGCATGCCGTGCAGGTCGTACAGCTGGCCCTGGTATTCCGGCCGCGTGAGGTCGGCCAGTATTTCGATGGATTGTGCGGAGATCATATGGAGCGTGTTTGTTGTTTTAATGGAATGCCGGTCGTTACCGGAAAGGGAAACCAATGTTGACGTATCCTGAAATGCGGTCGGCCTCGCCGCTGTACATAAACGTCAGGCTGATCGGCCCGATGCCGGAATCGTATCCGGCGGAGAGGCCGATGCCTGAGAGGTATTTGTCAAAGGTAAGCTCATTGTCGTCGTTCAGGTAGTCGTATACCGCACCGTTGACGCGCAGTGTGGTATAGAGTCGCCGGGTGAACTGATACTGCAGTCCAAGCATCAGTACGCTCACGCTGTTGGTGTTGAGCGAATACTCGTGCAGCCCCGTAAACGGCACTTGGTTCCGGACGAAGTCGTTGATGCCGCCGACGTTGAAGTAGTTCAGATACGGTGCCTCCGTACTGAAGTTGATGGCCGTGTTGAACTGTGTCAGCAGCGTAAGCCGCGACGAAAGCGGCGTAAAGTTCTCGGTCTTCAGCAGGAAGCGAAGGTAGTGGCCCACGTCGGCGGTATCGCGCCGCACCGCCTGCCCGTTCGCCCGTACGGTCACCGCCGTGGGATTTTGCGCATATACAATCCCCCCGCGGGCATCGATGCGCCAGCCGCGGGTAGTGAAGGTGCGTTTGTTGAGGGTGTTGAATTTATAGTATAGATACGTCTGGACAAACGAGTTGCCGCCTTTGAACGAGGTGTCCGCGGCGATCTTGGGGCGCAGGCCAAAGCTTTCAAAGGTCGTTCCCACGCCGAGGGCAGAGCCAAAGCCGAATGCGCGCTGCAGGCGAATGTCGTTTTGATAGTTGTGGCCCCGGTACAGGTACACCTGCTCGAAGTTTTCGTAGAACGGCAGCTGGAAGTTCTCGTAATAAAAAGACAGGATCAGGTTGTTGTTGTCGGCGTTGGTACCAAAGGCCTGGTTGTGCTCGGCCAGGAACCGGAAGTTTTCGCTGACGTTTATTTTTATCATCGACTTCGACCGGTCGAAGAGCAGGTTGCGGCTCTCGGCGCCCAAAAGGAGGGCGATGTTGCTGAAGGTATGGTAATGCAGGCCGGCCTTGACGTAGGTCAGGGGGCTTTCCACCACGTTGAAGCGCAGGTTGGCATGGCCACGCTCGCGGGTAGGCTGCCAGATGTAGGCGATGCGGCTGTAGTTACGGGAGCCATACACGCGGCGGATGGCTTCCGCTACGTGCGTGCCGTCGTACGTTTTGCCCGTCGGTAAATTGAGACGGTTGCGGAAGGACGTGCGCGTGGTGTGGTGCAGCCCCTGGATATAAATGCTGTCGACCGTCACCGACCGGGTCTGCGGCAGGCGGTTGCGGATTGGGGCGTAGTCGGGGTAGCGCTGCCGCAAGGAGTCGGCCAGCTTTTTGAAGATGGGGTAATATTGATCGCCCGTGCGTTTGCCCACGGCGATGATGCTGTCTACGCTGGTAAAGCTGGCGGCGGTATACTTGCGCACCGGCGGCTCGATCAGCACGTTACACAACTTACGCTCGGACTGGAAGTCGTCGGCGTCTTTGTAAAAACCGATCTGGTACAGAATGTCCAGGGGCGAGGTCAGCTCGCTGGCGGCCAGTAGCCCCTGCGAAAGGTTTACGCCGATGATGTAGTCGGCGCCCATGGCCTTGACGTCGCGCACCGGGAAGTTGCGCACCACGCCGCCGTCCACCAGCTTGGTGTTTTCGTAGTCGATGGGAGTGAACACAGAGGGGATGGCCATGCTGGCGCGGATGGCCGTGACGAGCTCGCCCTGGTCCAGCACCACGGCCTTACCCGTGCTGACGTCGGTGGCGATACACTTAAACGGGATGCTGAACTTCGAAAAGTCCTTGATGTCGTAGATCGGCAGGAACAGCTCCTGGAACTTGAGCCACAGCTCCTGGCCTTCGATAATGCCGGCGTTGATGCGGAACCGGCCTTTTTCAAAGGGCACTTCCAGCGCATAGTTGTCGAACTCGGTTTTCTCGTCGATGTTCACATTGCGCATGGAGGGTTTGCCCGAAAAAAGCACGTTCCAGTCGATATCGAGGGCGATCTTTTCAATTTCCTTGCCCGAATAGCCGGCTGCATAGAGCGACCCGATGATGCTGCCCATGCTGGTGCCGGTGATGCAGTCGATGCGCAGGCCGGCGCTGTCGATCGCTTCGAGGATGCCGATGTGGGCCAGCCCCTTCGCGCCGCCGCCACTCAGGGTCAGACCGACCTTCGGCGGCTGGGCTGCCGTGGCAAATGCCGCCAGCAGCAGCACCCATACACATAACATCCGGGATATCATTCTGGCCTCTATCATTCCGGGCTCAAAATACACAAATTCGCTGTTTTGAGCCTTGTATGATGGCGCGGCAAGATGTTGTCGTATTGTTAAAAAAAACGTTGTTAATTTGCGCGCTTGTTTCAGAGCCACATAGAAATAACATCGCTAGTATGATCAACGTCGGGAGCCGCAGATTGACCGTATCGGATTTTGAGAAAGTCCTCTACCAGGGCGAGCGGGTAGGATTGGAGGAAAGTGCGCTGCAAAACGTCAATGCCAACTATACTTTCCTGCAGGCCTATGCGCAGCACAAGGTGATCTACGGCATCAACACCGGCCTGGGCCCGATGGCGCAGTATAAGATCAGCGAAGACGATCAGCGCCAGCTGCAGTACAACCTCATCCGCAGCCACAGCGCGGGCGCGGGGCAGCCGTTTGCCGAGGACGTGGCCCGCGCCACCATGCTGGCGCGCCTCAACAGCCTGATGCAGGCCACCTCGGGCATCCACCCGTCGGTGGTGGAGCTGCTGCGCGACGTGCTCAATGCAGGGATAAGCCCCTATATCCCGGAACGTGGCGGCGTAGGCGCCAGCGGCGACCTGGTGCAACTGGCGCACCTGGCACTGAACCTGATCGGTGAGGGCGAAATGTATGCAGACCAGGCGTGGCGCCCGACGAGGGTGGTATTGGGTTCACGTGGATTGACGCCGATTTCCATCCACTTGCGTGAGGGGTTGGGACTGATGAACGGAACGTCGGCCATGACCGGCGTAGGGATGGCCAACCTGGTGCAGGCACGGCAGATCCTGTCGGTGTCCATCATCCTGTCGGCCATGACCAACGAGCTGATGAAGTCGTTTGACGACCACTTTTCGCTCGAGCTGAACCACGTTAAACATCACCCCGGCCAGGCACGCGTCGCCGAGCGCATGCGTCACGTATTAAGTGACAGCAAGCTGATCCGCAAGCGCCCCGAGCATTTATACCACCGCAAGATCGAAGAAGCCGTCTTTACCGACAAGGTGCAGGAATATTACTCGCTGCGCTGCGTGCCCCAGATCCTGGGGCCGGTATACGACACGTTCCTGGAAGTACAGCGTGTGCTGGAAGACGAAGTGAACTCGGCCAACGATAACCCCGTGGTGGATCACCACCGCGAGATGGTATACCACGGCGGCAACTTCCACGGCGACTATGTGTCGCTGGCCATGGACAAGCTCAAGATCGTTACCGCCAAGCTGACGATGCTGGCGGAGCGTCAGCTGAACTATCTGCTCAACGACAAACTCAACCAAAAGCTGCCGCCGTTCATCAACCTCGGCACGCTGGGGCTGAACTTCGGCTTGCAGGGCATGCAGTTTATGGCGACCTCGACCACGGCCGAGAACCAGACGCTGTCGTTCCCCATGTATCTGCACAGCATCTCCAACAACAACGACAACCAGGACATTGTCAGCATGGGCTGCAACGCTGCGCTCATGACCCGGCGCGTGCTCGACAACAGCGCCGATGTGCTCGTCGTGCAGGCGCTGGCGTTGGCGCAAGCGGTGGATTACTTACAGTGCCAGCCGCGGATGTCGTCGTTTACGCTGAAATTATATACCGAGCTCCGGGCGCTGGTACCGGCCATTCTGGAAGACAAGCCGCGCTATGAAGATATCCGCGCGGTGCGTCGTTACCTGCTGGGGCTTGGCGCATCGTTTAACCTATAATCGCATTCACAGTATGTCTACCACTCCCTCTACATCCCGGTACGCCATGGTGACCGGCGGCTCGCGCGGCATCGGCCGGGCGATCTGCGTACGACTGGCCGAACAAGGATATAATATCCTGATCAACTATAAAAGCAACGACACCGAAGCCGAAAATACACGCGCCCTGGTGGAAGCAAAGAACGTACGCGCCGAGCTGATGAAGTTCGATGTGTCGGACAAGGCCGCTGTCGAGCAGGTGTTTGGCGGCTGGATTGAAAAGAACCCCGACAAGGCCGTAGAGGTACTGGTCAACAATGCGGGCATCCGCCAGGACGCCATGATGATCTGGATGACGCAGGAGCAGTGGGACGGTGTGCTGGGCTCGAGCCTCGGCGGTTTTTTCCAGGTAACACGCCAGGTGCTGACGAGCATGCTCGCCAAACGGTACGGGCGTATCGTAAACGTCGTATCGCTGTCGGGCATCAAAGGCATGCCGGGGCAGACCAACTACTCGGCCGCCAAAGCCGGTGTGATCGGCGCCACCAAAGCGCTGGCGCAGGAAACCGCGCGGCGCAACGTGACCGTCAACGCCGTCGCGCCCGGTTTTATCAAAACCGATATGACGCAGGACCTGCCCGAAGCGGAATTGAAAAAGCTTATCCCCATGCAGCGGTTCGGTGAGCCCGAAGAGGTCGCCCACGCCGTAGCGTTCCTGGCGTCTCCGGGCGCTTCGTACATCACCGGCACGGTGCTGTCCATCAACGGAGGCCTGTATTCCTAACGACTGTATTCCTGCGAAAAGAACTGTTCGTTTCGAAATCTTACGTGCATGGGTTACGGTCCGTGCTATTCACGATTAAAACCTTATTTTTGCGGATTGATTGGTGCGCGGCGACGACGAATGGTGCCAGCTGCGTCCGACCACTGGCGGAACCGCCCAATTTTAATATAACATGAGCAGAGTCGTTATAACCGGACTAGGTGTTTATTCCTGTATCGGCAAAGATCTGGACGAAGTCCGGAATTCGCTGTTTCAGGGCAAATCGGGCATTGTGCTCGACCCGATACGCAAGGAGATGGGGTACCGTTCGGGATTGACCGGATTTGTAGAGCGCCCGGTGCTGAAAGGAGTGCTTGACCGCCGCGCGCGCATCATGCTGCCCGAGCAGGGCGAGTACGCTTATATGGCGACCGTACAGGCATTGAAGCACGCCGGGCTGACACAGGATTATATCGATCGGCACGAAGTTGGCGTGATCTACGGCAACGACAGCTCGGCACAGCCGGTAGTCGAAGCGACCGACATCATCCGCGAGAAAAAAGATACCATGCTGGTAGGCTCGGGGTCGGTATTCCAGTCGCTGAACTCGACCGTCAACATGAACCTGGCCACCATCTTCCGCCTGAAGGGCATTAACTTTACGGTGAGCGCGGCCTGTGCCAGCGGCTCGCATGCCATCGGGCTGGCCGCCATGTTTATCCGCAACGGCATGCAGGACTGCATTGTGTGCGGAGGAGCGCAGGAAACGAACATTTACTCCATGGGCAATTTCGATGCCCTGGGAGCCTTTTCGATCCGCGAAGACAATCCGGTCACGGCGTCACGCCCGTTTGACCGCAACCGCGACGGCCTCGTGCCCAGCGGCGGTGCCGCTACCGTCATCCTGGAGAGCCTGGAGTCGGCGCAAAAACGCGGCGCCAGGATCCTGGGGGAAGTGATCGGATATGGCTTCTCGTCCAACGGCGAGCACATTTCCAATCCTACCGTACAAGGCCCGTCGCGGTCGCTGACGATGGCGATGAAGAGCTCGGGGCTGCGTGCCGCCGAGATCGATTATATCAACGCGCATGCCACGTCGACCCCCGCGGGCGACGCCAGTGAAGCAAAGGCGATCTTCGACGTGTTCGGCGCCGAGCGCACCCCCGTGAGCTCGACCAAGTCCATGACCGGCCACGAATGCTGGATGGCCGGCGCCAGCGAGATCGTGTATTGCATGCTGATGATGGAAAACTCGTTTATCGCACCCAACATTAATTTTGAAACGCCGGATGAAGATTCCGAGCGTCTGAATATAATCGCGAAGACCATGGATAAGAATATTGACGTATTTTTGTCTAATTCTTTCGGCTTCGGAGGAACAAACTCGACTTTGATTGTTAAAAAGTGGAAGTAACCGCAATGAACACGGCAGCTATTATTGAGAAGATTAACGGTTTTCTGGTAGAAGAATTCGAGGTAGACCCTGGAAAGATCCAGCCGGAAGCAAACCTGCGCGAGACCCTGGAGCTGGACAGCCTTGACTACATCGACCTGGTGGTAGTGATAGAAAGCAACTTTGGCTTTAAGGTAAAGCCCGAAGACTTTGTATCGATCGTCACATTCCAGAACTTTTACGACTACGTGGCCAACCGCGTGGCGCAGAAGGTAACATCGTAACCGATGCCGCAATGGCAGGGTAAATCCCGGGGCACCACACTGGGGTACAGGATCTTCGTTTTTGTCTGTCGCCACCTGGGCATATACCCTGCGTATTTCATTCTGCGGTTTGTAGCCGGCTATTACTTTTTGTTTTCCTGGACCTCGTCCGGTCATATATACCGCTATTTCCGCCGCCTGGGCTTCGGACCACTGTCCTCCTTTTTCCGGATCTATCGCAATTACTATACGTTCGGCCAGACCTTGCTGGACAAGGTGATGGTCATGGCCGGCATAGACCGCGACACGTTCACCTACGATTTCGACGGCGAGGAAAACCTGCGGGCCATCGTGGCCCAGGGCAGGGGTGGTATTTTGCTGAGCGCCCACGTCGGCAACTGGGAAGCTGCCGGTCATTTGCTGCGGCGCCTGCAGACACATGTCAACGTGGTGATGTTCGACGGCGAGCATCAGCAGATCAAACAATATTTGGACACTGTTACAGGCGGGCACAATTTTCGCATCATCGTTATCCGGGAAGACATGTCGCATGTGTACGCCATCGGCGAAGCCTTGCAAAAGAACGAGCTGGTCTGCCTGCATGCCGACCGTTTCCTGGAGGGGAACAAAACACTGGGATTGCCGTTCCTGGGCGGGGAAGCCCTGTTTCCACAGGGACCGTTCCAGTTGGCGGCCGGTTTTCGCGTACCCGTATCGCTGGTATTTGCCTTTAAAGAAAGCGCCCGGCATTATCATTTCTTTGGCAGCCCGTTGTACCAACGCGGTGGCGAGCCGAAGGAAGAGTTTGTTGGACGGCTGATGCGCGCGTTCGTGGGCGACCTCGAACAAAAGCTGAAGCGTTACCCCGAACAGTGGTTTAATTATTATAACTTTTGGTATAAATGACATGCTGGCCACCCGAGAAGATATAACCCGGTATATTCCGCAACGCGCGCCGATCGTGATGATCCACGATCTGGTGGAGGCCGACGCCGAGCGGGTGGTCACGCGCCTGCTGGTCGAGCCCGACAACATCTTTGTGTGGGGGGGACACCTGGAAGCGCCGGGCCTCGTGGAGAATATAGCCCAGACGGCCGCCGCGCAAATCGGCTATTACTGCGCCCAAAACAACATTCCCGTGCCGGTGGGCTACATCGCGGCCGTGAAAGACCTGCACATCGCGGCGCTGCCGCCGCAAAACTCGCAGATCACAACATCCGTACGTATACTGCATAAAGTACTGGACTTTACCGTGGCCCGCGGCGAGATCAGCCAGGGAGGCCGGGTAGTATGCTCCTGCGAAATGAAAATACTGGCTAAACTAGAAACACGATGAAACAACGCAACCCCTTCTCATTCCTGTTTGTATTCCTGCTGGCAACGGGCAGCCTGAGCGCCCAGGAGCGCAGCGACGTTTTCCGTCCCGAGGTGAAGATCACCTGGCTGGGACTTGATTTTACCGCCGCAAAATTCATCGGCGACCGCGAACGCCTGGGTTCCGAGTCCGACATGCGCCACCTGCTGGAAGCCTGGAACGACCTGATCCTGACCGAAAAAGATAAGTATGATATTCCGGGTGCCGTCGGCCGCGACGAAGTGCTCACAGCATCGGATGTGACAAAAGATCACAACGAGCAGCTGGCGGTGCTCGACATGATCTCCAACGCCGAGAAAGATTACCTGCACCTGACGCGCGAGGAAGTCGGCGACATCGTGTCCAAATACAACTATAAGAAGAACACTGGCATCGGCATGATGTTCAACATCGAAAGCTTCAGCAAGCTGAACGGCGAAGCGTCCCTGTGGGTAACGTTTGTCGATATGAAGAGCCGCCAGGTGTTGTTCACCGAGCGCATGACAGCCTCGCCGAAAGGTTTCGGGATGCGCAACTATTGGGCGGGTGCCCTCTACGGCGTCATCGAGCGCATCAAGAAAAAGGAGTTTGAAATGTGGCGTAAAAAATATTTCCGCGGGTAACAGGAAGAATGATCCACCAGACCGAAGTCACCGTACGGTTCAATGAGGCCGACCCGCTGGGCATTGTCTGGCACGGTCATTACCTGCGTTATTTTGAAGACGGCCGCGAGGCCTTTGGCAAGAAGTACGGTATCTCGTACCTCGATTTCTTTCACCAGGGCCTGGCCGTGCCGGTGGTGTCGGTGCAGTGCGACTACAAAAAACCGCTGCGCTATGGCAACACGGTGATCGTCGAGACCATCTACGAGCCGGTGGCTGCGGCCAAGCTGCAGTTCTCCTATAAAATGTACGAAAAGATCAGCAACGACCTCGTGGCCGTGGGCTCGTCGGTGCAGGTGTTTGTCGATGTAAAGACGTTCGCCCTGCAATACGTCGTGCCGTCCTTTTTCGAGTCGTGGCGTAACCGGTGGAATGTATAGGTATGCGGGCAGTGTGGTCGATCGCCGATAGCATCGTATCGCCGCTGGGATGGACCACCGGTGAGAATTATACTTCCCTGCGCCAGGGGGTATCCGGGGTGACGTTACAACCGGCGGGACGATGGTTGGAGGAACCGGTATATGCTTCTGCCGGTACACTGGAGGATTCCGAAGGTGAAAGTCGCCTGGAGAGGATGAGCATTCTGGCATTGCGTCGGACGATGGTGAATCAGAAGAAATATGTGGTTCCCGAAAGAACACTGTTTATACTCTCGACCACGAAAGGCAACATCGATGCGTTGGGGCTGGACCGGCCGCGGTTGCACGTGCACGAAACTGCGGCTTACCTGGCGAAGGCGATAGGCCTGAAACATTCGTTGGTTGTATCCAATGCTTGTATCTCCGGGGTGTTGGCATTGATCGTGGCAAAGCGCTATTTGGCCTGCGGCGCGTATGATCATGCCGTTGTACTGGGCGTCGATGTGGTGAGCCGCTTTGTGGTTTCGGGTTTTCGCAGCCTGCAAGCCCTGGGTGCGAGTGTCTGCCGGCCGTTTGACGCCCAACGCACGGGCATCAACCTGGGCGAAGCGGCAGCGGCCATGCTGTTGACCACGGATCCTGGTCTGATACGGGATCGACGGGCGATCCGATTGCTGGGCGCTGGTGTGAGCAACGACGCCAATCACATCTCGGGGCCGTCGCGTACCGGGCAGGAGCTGGCACAGGCCATCGGGCAGGCGTTGCAGACCTCCCACCTGATGGCGCGTGACATCAGTGCAGTGTTTGCGCACGGTACGGCAACGGTGTATAACGATGAAATGGAAGCCAAGGCATTTACCCTGGCAGGGCTCGCGTCTACGCCGGTAAACAGTCTCAAAGGATATTATGGCCACACGCTGGGTGCCGCAGGTGTGCTGGAATCCATTATAGCATCCGAATGCCTGCATCGCGGTGAGATGCTGCCTACTTACGGCTTCGAGAACCTGGGGGTGTCGTCATCCCTCAACGTCTGCGCCACCCTGCAAAAACTTCCGGGAAACCGCATCCTCAAGACAGCCTCCGGCTTCGGCGGCTGCAATGCGGCCCTGGTATTAGAAAAAGAAACCAACCTATCATGAATTTTTTCGAGACCGACAAGCTCACGGCGTTGCAAGCCATCGAGAAGGCCCAGTGGATCGCCTTTGCCCCCGTGGTATTTCAAGCCACCCGCGTGCTGCGCGACACCGGTATACTCCAGGCCATCGAAGAGAGTGCCGACGGCATGACGCAGGAGGAGGTCGTAGCCCGTGTGCAGCTGCCGGTATATGGCGTGCGTGTACTGCTGGAAGCCGGCCTGGGCATCGGGCTGGTGACATTTCGCGACGGTCGCTACCGCACCACCAAAACCACGTCGTTCATTCTGCACGACGCGCTGACGCGCGTCAACATGGACTTCACGCACGACGTGTGTTACAACCCCATGTTCTTTCTCGAAGAAAGCATTCGCGCGCAAAAGCCCGTGGGACTAAAAGTATTTGGCGACTGGCCCACCGTTTACGAAGGCCTGTCCAAGCTGCCGCCGCAGGCAAAGAAAAGCTGGTTTGCCTTCGACCACTTTTACTCCGACTTCGCATTTCCCGAAGTGCAGGCCACGGTATTTCAGCATCGACCCAAAACGTTGCTCGACATCGGCGGCAACACCGGCAAGTGGGCCATGGCGTGCTTCGAATATGATCCCGAGGTAACGGTCACCATCATGGACCTGCCCGGGCAGGTGGAGATGGCACGCACCAACATCGCCGCCAAAGGGTTTGCCGACCGCGTGCGGTTCCAGGAAGCGAACATCCTCGACGAGCAGCAGCAGATCCAGGGGCAGTTCGATGTGATCTGGATGAGCCAGTTCCTCGATTGTTTTTCCGAAGACCAGATCCGGTCGATCCTGCGCCGCTGCCGCAAAGCCCTGTCTCCCACGGGCAAGGTATTTATACTCGAACCGTTCTGGGACAACCAGCGCTTTCAGGCATCCGCATTCTCCCTGCAACAGACGTCACTGTATTTTACAGCCATTGCCAACGGCAACAGCCAGATGTATCACTCCGGTATATTTATCCGCTGTATAGAAGAAGCCGGTTTCCGGGTTACAACCCACCAGAACCTGATCGGCGTAAGCCATACGCTGCTCACCTGCGAAGCGGTATAAATAGTTTTTGATCATCATGAAGACAGAGCAAATTGATGTATTAGTCATTGGCGCCGGGCCGGCCGGTAGTATTGCCGCCGCCAAAGTGCAGCAAGCCGGCCTTTCGGTGCGCGTAGTGGAACGTGAAAAATTTCCCCGGTTCGTGATCGGCGAAAGCCTGCTGCCGCGGTGCATGGAAGTATTGGACGACGCCGGGTTACTGGAAGCCGTCAAGGCAAAGAACTTCCAGCAGAAGTTCGGCGCCAAGTTTATGCGCGGCGACGATCTCTTCGACTTCAACTTTACCGAACAGTTTACACAAGGCTGGACGTGGACGTGGCAGGTACCGCGTGCCGACTTCGACCAGACCCTGATCCAGGAAGTACAACGCCGGGGCGTGCCGGTATCGTTCGAAACAACTGTTACCGGTATTTCCTTTCGCGACGATGAGAGCAGCGTCACGACGGTGACACATGCCGATGGCACCACCGCCCAGATCGATGCCCGTTTTGTCATCGACGCCAGCGGCTACGGGCGTGTGATCCCCCGGCTGTTCAACCTCGATAAACCCTCGTCGCTCGACCCGCGCAAAGCGGTCTTTGCCCACGTAGAAGATATACACCGTCACGAGTTCGATGAGCCCAACCGCATCATCGTGGTGCTCTATGCACCGGGCGTGTGGGTGTGGATCATACCGGTATCGCCCACAGTCACGTCGATGGGCTTTGTCGGCAGCTTCGATTTCTTTAACACGACACCCGGCGACCTGGTCGCGCAGTATAAAACATTGATCCAGTCGCATCCTTATTTGAAAAAACGTTTTGGTGACGCTCCCTGGGTATTCGCGCCGCGCAAGCTCGAAGCCTGGTCGGGTACGACAAGCTCGTTCTACGGCAAGGGCTATGTGTTGACAGGCAACGTGACCGAGTTTCTCGATCCCATCTTTTCCTCCGGCGTGATGTTCGCCACCGTGTCGAGCCACCGGGCCGCGACGCTCGCCATCCGCAAGCTGCAGGGTGAAGCCGTGGATTGGGAGAAAGACTACAGCGGTGTGCTGCAGCAAGGTGTCGATACCTTCCGCACCTACGTCATGGCCTGGTACGACGGCACGCTGGAGAAGATCTTCTTCTCGAAGAATCCCGATCCCGTCATCAAAGCACAGATCTGCTCGGTGCTGGCGGGATACGTGTGGGACCAAGAGAACCCGTTTGTGCGTGACCACCGCGGTGCGCTGGAGCGGCTGGTGAAGCTGATCGACCTGCAACAAAAACTCATGTCACTCCACTAAGCCATGGCCTTTATCACCGCCACGGCCAGCATACGGGCGCAGACCCTGACACGCAACGGTACGATACAGTACCGGGATGCGTCGCCGGCACTGCCGGAGTTTTTGCAACAGGCCTATACGGCCCTGAAGATCGACTACCCGAAGTTTTACAAAATGGACACGCTGTCGAAGCTGGGCTTCCTGGCCACGGAAGCGTTGCTGGCAGACAGCCCGCTGGCGGGGTATCCGCCCGAAGCCGTGTCGTTGGTGTTGTCCAACGCGCACGCGAGCCTCGATACCGATATGCAGTACCTGGCGGCGAGTCGTACACAGCCCAGCCCGGCATTGTTCGTGTATACGCTGCCCAACATCGTCGCGGGTGAGTTGAGCATCCGGCATGGATGGAAAGGCGAGAATGCGTTCTTTATAACGCCCGCGTTTGATGCCGCGCAGGTGGCCGGCTACGTCGCGCTGATACTGGCACAACCGGGCGCACAGGCGTGCGTGGCCGGCTGGGTGGACGTAATGGGCGGGCACCACGATGTTTTCTTATATTTGGCGGAAAATACACGCCGGGGCCTTGCCCTGGCACATACCGCAGAGCAATTAAAAACCCTTTACACAGGATTATGGAACAGTTGATGGCCGATCTGAAAAGACAGATCATTGAAGCGTTGAACCTGAAGCATCTGACGCCCGCCGAGATCGGCGACGATCAGCCACTGTTCGGCGAAGGCCTGGGGTTGGATTCGATCGATGCGCTCGAGCTCATCGTACTGCTGCAGCAGCAATACAAAGTAAAGATCGAGAACCCGCAAGACGGACCCAAGATCTTCCGTTCGGTGCGCACCATCGCTGAATTCATCACAGCCCATAAACCGGCCTAGCCTATGGTACGGGGCCAGCAGGTGTACGTGGCGGGCGTGGGGGTGATCTCGGCAATCGGGCACACCGCCGGCGAAACACTGCACGCACTGCAGCAGGGCACTTCCGGCATAGGCCGCCTCACGCTGTTCCCCTCGGCTTACCAGGATACATTACCGGTAGGCGAAGTATCGCTTTCGAATGAAGCGCTCACCGAGCGCCTCGATCTTCGCGCTCACGCTGTTCCTCCGCGTACTGCCTTGCTGGGCATGGTCGCGGCGCGACAGGCCGTAGACCAGGCGGGAATCGCGCTGGCCGCGTGGCGGTGCGGGTTGATCTCGGCCACTACCGTGGGCGGCATGGACCGCACCGAAAGTTTTTTCCCCGCATTTTTAGAAGACCCCGGTGCAGGCCACCTGCGCGACCTCGTGCACCATGCCTGCGGCAACGTAACCGAGCTGATGGCAGAGGACCTGGGCATCCATAACTTTATCTCCACCATCAACACGGCCTGCTCGTCGTCTGTGAATGCCATCATGTATGGCACGCGGCTGATCGCACAGGGCATGCTGGATGTGGTCGTGGCGGGCGGTGCCGACGCGCTGACGAAATTCACCCTCAACGGTTTTAACAGTCTCAAGATACTCGATTCCGCGCCGTGTCGTCCGTTCGATGCGGGCCGCAACGGCCTCAACCTGGGCGAGGGTGCCGGCTATGTCGTACTCGTCAGCGAGCGTGTACGCCAGCAGTTGCAGCGGCCGCTGCTGGCCACGGTGGCGGGCTTCGGCAATACCAACGATGCCTATCACCAGACCGCATCCTCCCCCGAAGGACGCGGTTCGTACGCCGCCATGACCGGGGCGCTGACCATGGCCGGGCTGCCGGTGGAGGCGATCGACTATATCAACCTGCACGGCACAGGTACCGTCAACAACGATCTTTCCGAGAGCACCGCTATCCAGCGCCTGTTCGGCGAGCATGTGCCCGCTGTAAGCTCCACCAAGGCCTTTACCGGCCACACGCTGGGTGCGAGCGGCGGCATCGAAGCCGTCTTCTCCGTGCTGGCGCTGACCGAGCAATGTATCTTTCCCAACCTGCGCTTTGAGCAGGCCATGCCCGAGACCGGCATCGTGCCGCAGCGCACCTTCGCCCGCGCAGCCGTACGCCACGTGATGAGCAACTCGTTCGGCTTCGGGGGCAATTGTTCTTCCATTATATTCTCCACTTCACCCGCGCGCGCATGACGACACCCCGAAACGATCCGTCACGCGTCTACATCCGGGGCATGGGCTCGATCGCTCCCTGGCGCACTACTGCAGATAGTGCCGTAGCACCCGCCGGCGCGCGCCTTACCTGCCAGGAACCGGTATACGAAGACTGGATCGACCCGCGCCTGCTGCGCCGCATGAGCCGCATCATACGCCTGGGCGTGACCACCGGCATGATGGCGTTGCGCGAAGCACAGGTATCGATGCCCGACGGTATTGTCATGGGCACAGGGTATGGCTGCCTGGAAGACACCGGCAGCTTCATGACCAAGATGGTCACATTCCGCGAGGAGGCGCTGAACCCCACGCCCTTCATTCAATCGACGCATAATACCATCGGCTCACAGCTCGCGCTGCTGCTCGGCTGCCAGGCCTATAACCAGACCTTTACCCAGGGAGCATTCTCTTTTGAACACGCGCTGCTCGACGCTGTGCTGCACGTAAAGGAAGACCCCGCGCGCACGTTCCTGGCCGGCGGTGCAGACGAGATCACCGACATCAGCCATGCCCTGTGGAAACGCTTCGGCGTATTTCGCGAAGACGGCGTGCGGAGCCTGGCCATGTTTAAAGCAGGGCACGGGGTGCTGCACGGCGAGGGCGCCGCATCCTTCCTGCTGGCCGGTACACCGTCGGCCACCGATCGCGCGACGATAGAAGGCATCGAAATGCTCTATAAACCTTCGCATATCGTCTTGCAGCACCGCGTAGCGCAATTTCTCGCCGCGGCCGGTATAACCCCCGCCGACGTCGATGTGGTGCTGGCCGGTGCCAGCGGCACATTACACGACGATGCATTGTTGCTGGAGCTTTGCCGCACCTTGTTCAGCGACAGCTCACGCGGTTTTTATAAACACCTGTGTGGCGAGTATCCCGTGGCCACGGCGTTCGCCTGCTGGCTGGGGGCCGACATCCTGCGTACGGGCCAGGTGCCCGCCGGCGTGTTACAGGTAGATGCCGGGCGCACCCCGCGGTACGTACTGGTGTTCAACCAGTATTTCGGAACGCATTATAGTCTCATATTACTCCGGTCATGCCACGCAACCGCCTAGTGGATCTGCTCACGGTGGCGGTCCTGCTGGCGCTGGTGCTGTGGGACCTGCAGCAGTCGGTATCGATCGGCTGGTATATAGCCGTAGCCGTGGTATACCTATCCATCAACGCGCTCGGCGCCACCGTGCTGTCGCTGCAATACTTTGTACCGGTGCGTTCGCGTGGGGTCCGCACCGATGCCATTGCGCTGACGTTTGACGACGGGCCGGTTCCCGGAAAGACCGAAAAGATCCTGGCGTTGCTGCAGGCACGCGGTGTGCAGGCCGCGTTCTTCTGTATCGGCCACCGTGTGGTGGCGAATCCCCGGACGGTGGCGGCGATCCACGCCGGCGGGCACTTGCTCGGCAACCACAGCTACTGGCACGGCAAGACCTTCGACCTGCAAACCAGGGGTGCCATCGCGGCCGAGCTGCAGGACACAGACTATGCGCTGACGACGGCCCTGGGCCGCAAGCCCCGGTTCTTCCGGCCGCCCTACGGCGTGACCAACCCCATGGTAGCCGGTGCCGTGCGCCGTGGCGGATATACCGTGGTGGGATGGAGCGTGCGCTCGTTCGATACGGTCATACAAGACCGCGCGAAGCTGCTCCGGCGGATCACGCAATCGTTGAAAGGCGGCGACATTGTGTTGTTTCACGACTACAGCGACTGCATGCTGGACGTGCTGCCGGCGTTCCTGGACCATGTGGCCAAAGTTGGTTTGAAAGTTGTACGGGTAGATGAATTACTGCAAGAAAAAGCCTATGAATAGCAAACGGAAACTGGGCGCACTGGCCTGGATGTGTTTTATCCTGACGACAGGCGCCGTGCAGGCACAATATGCCGGCTACAAACCCGTGGCCGACCTGCCGGCGTTCAAGCAGCGCTTTGCGGCCGAGTCGCAAAAGGTGCAATCCATTACCGCGGACTTCACGCAGGAAAAAGTACTGACCGCGCTCACAGAGAAAATCACTTCGTACGGCAAGTTCTGGTTCAAGCGCAGCAACCGCGTGCGCATAGATTATACCAAACCGTTCACCTACCGCATGGTCATGAACGGCGACAAGATGCTGGTACGCGACGACCAGAAGGAGAACCGCATCAACGTGCGCTCCAACAAGCTCTTCCAGCAGGTGAACCGCATCATGATCGATTGTGTGCAGGGTACTATACTCGACAGTAAGGATTTTACCTCGCGCGTGTTCGAGAACGACAAACAATATCTGCTGGAGATGACACCGGCCGGCAAATCGCTCAAAGAGTTCTTTAAGACCATCGTGTTGGTGGTAGAGAAAAAAGACTATTCCGTCAGGTCCATCGAGATGAACGAGCCCGCCGGCGATGTGACGACGATCTCATTCTCCAACAAAACGCTTAACGCCACCGTGGCCGATGAGGTATTTGCTCTTTAGCATACCGCTGTGGCTCGGGGCTTGTACATCGGCCTACAAGGGACTGACCCCGGTCGCGGCCGATCCGGCCTGCGCCGCACGCTGGACACCGCACGGACTCGGCACCGCTTGGTATACCACCTCCGTGGATGTCGTCGGCAAACACATCAGCGGACTGTTATTGATCAAACAAATGCCCGACTCGTCTACACGGGTGGTCTTTACCAACGAAGCGGGGGTCACTTTTTTTGACTTCGCCTTTGCGGCAGACGGCAGCTTCAGCGCCCGGCAGGTGATAAAACAATTGGATAAAAAGCCGGTGATCGAAACGCTGCGCAAGGACTTTGCGCTGGTGCTGGGAGTGCCTTTCCGGAACGGCGCGTGGCAAGCGTGGCAGCGGGGGGACGAGGTTTATTATGGCGTGGCGCAAAAAAAGGAAACCGCATATTTTATAACCGGGCCGGATTGTGCTTCTTTGCGGAGGCTGGAAACCGGCTCGCGGCGTAAACGCAAAGTGACGGTCGAACAAACGGGTAGCAATGCCCTGTTGCCCGACTCCATCATCGTGCGCCACCATACGTTTGCCATGACCATCAGCCTCCGGAAACTAGAACGCCCCTGAATGTTACTGAATAATTTCTACCACATCGTAACAAAAGACCTGGCGCCGGCTTCGGCGCGCGCGGTGATCACGCTGGACGCCGGCCATCGCATCTTTGCGGGGCATTTTCCCGGGCAGCCCGTCGTGCCGGGCGTTTGCATGATGCAGATCGTACGCGAGCTAGCCGAGCAGGGCGTGGGCAAAGCGTTGCAGATCCGCACGGCCGACAACATGAAGTTCCTCTCGATCCTGAATCCCACCGAGCACCGCGAAGTGGTGGTGACGGTGTCCTACACTCCGAACGGCGACCACTATACCGTCGACGGCTCCCTGTCGGCCGAGGCGATCACCTTCTTCAAATTCAAAGGCACATTATCCCCGGCCGCATGACGATGGACGCCGCATTCGAGCAGCACAAAGCCTGCGTGCTGATCCCCACGTACAACAATCTCGTACCGCTGGCGCACGTGCTGCACGACGTGCTGCAGTATACCCGCCACGTGATCGTGGTGAACGACGGTGCCGTCGACGGCACACGCGAGATGCTGGCGCGGCAGTACCCGCAGGTAGCGCTGGTGGACTATGCGCAGAACCGCGGCAAAGGCTATGCGTTGCGCCAGGGTTTTGCCCGGGCCGTGGCCCTGGGGTATACGTATGCCATCACCATCGACTCAGACGGCCAGCACTATGCCGACGACCTGCCGGTGTTCCTGAAAAAATTGGAGACATCGCCCAACGCCATCATTATCGGCGCGCGTAACATGGACCAGGCCAGCGTGCCGGGCAAAAGCAGCTTTGGCAACAAGTTCTCCAATTTTTGGTATAAGGTTGAAACAGGCCTGTCCATGCGCGATACGCAAAGCGGGTATAGAGTATATCCCGTCAAGGCCCTGCAGAACTTTACGTTCGTTACCCGCAAATACGAGTTCGAGATCGAAGTGTTGGTACGGGCTGCCTGGGCGGGAATAGAAGTGACCGAGGTACCGGTAAAAGTGTTCTACCCGGAAAAAGAAAAACGGATCTCGCATTTTCGTCCCTTCCGCGATTTCTCGCGCATCAGCGTGCTCAATACGGTGCTGGTCACCATCACCTTCCTGTATATCAAACCCCGCGACCTCTTCCGGGGGCTTAAAAAAAAAACTTCAGGCAAGTCCTCCGCGAAGTCCGCAGCCAACTCTTTGACCCCCGGGAATCGGCCGGGGTAAAAGCCGCGTCGGTAGGGGTGGGGATTTTTATGGGCATTGTGCCGCTCTGGGGCTTTCAGCTCATCCTGGCCATTGCCCTGGCGTTTGCCCTGCGGCTGAACAAAGCGTTGGTGATCCTGGCCGCCAACATCAGCATACCGCCCATGATCCCGCTGATCTTATTCCTCAGCCACCTGACGGGCCGTCTCTGGATGGGCGACCGCGCGCAGTATATCCGCTTTAGCCGTGACATCGACTTCGCGCAGGTGCAGGACAGCTTCCTGCAATACGTGTTGGGCGCCACCACGCTGGCCGTCGCCGCCGCCCTGGTTTCTGGATTATTAACGTTTGTGCTGGTTAAGGTACTTCGCATGCGCCGGTCTGAGAAATAAGGTATATTTGCCGGTTCAGATGGAGCAGCCTTTCTTATCGCTTTACCGTTTTTTCAAAGCTCGCCGCGCGGCGTTCTGGGGCGTGTTTGCCAGCACCCTGGTGCTGTTGATCCTGGGCGCCCTGCGCCTGGAGCTGGAAGAGGACATCACGCGGTTCCTGCCCAACGACGCGCGGGTGGAAAAGATCAACTACATCTTTCAGCACTCCAAATTTGTAGAACGTGTTGTGGTCATGGTGTCGGTGCGCGATAGCGCCACGCAGGCCCAGCCCGACAGCCTGGTGGTGTTTGCCGATTCGCTGGCCGGCCGCATCGAAGCGAAGCTTGCCCCGTTTGTAAAACACGTGTCGGCACGCGTCGACGACAGCCGCATCCTGGAGCTGTTCCGCACCATACCCCAGGGGTTACCCGTCTTCCTGGAAGATGCCGACTACCGCTACCTCGATTCGATCTCCCGGCCCGACGTGGCCCGCCGGGTGTTGCAAAATAATTACCGCCAGCTGATCTCGCCGTCGGGCATTGTCACCAAGCAGGTGATCCAGCAGGACCCGCTGGGCTTTTCGTTCCTGGCGCTGAAGAAGCTGCAGCGCCTGCAGTACGACGAGAACTACGAGCTCTACGACAACTTTATCATGACGCGCGACCACCGGCACATCCTGTTCTTCCTGCAGCCGGTATACCCGCCGTCGGAAACACGCCACAACGCCGACTTCCTCGCACAGCTGCAAGACCTCATCGACGAGACTGCGCAACAGCATCCGGGGCTGATGGCGTCGTACTTCGGCGCGCCCGTGGTGGCCGTCGGCAATGCCCGGCAGCTGCGCGCCGACACCCTGCTCACGATCGGGCTGATGCTGGGGCTCCTCACGATCGTCATCCTCGGCTTCTTCCGCAAAAAGCGCGTACCGTTCCTGATGATGATCCCCGTGGCGTTTGGCGCACTCTTCTCGCTTTGCTGCATCGCCTTGCTGCAAGGCACGCTGTCGGTACTGGCGTTGGCCGTGGGCGCGGTGATCTTGGGAATTGCCGTAAACTATTCGCTGCATTACCTGGTAGCGCTCAAGCATACACACCGTGCCGAGGAGGTGATCCGCGAGCTGGCGCAGCCGCTCACGATCGGCAGCACCACCACCGTGCTGGCATTTTTCTGCTTGCAGTTCACCAATGCCGTCGTGTTGCGCGACGTGGGGTTGTTCGCGGGCTTCAGCCTGATCGGCGCGGCGTTGTGCTCGCTCATCTTCCTGCCGCACCTGCTGCGCGAAGATCTGCTGACGGCGACGAAGCCCAACGCCCTGCAGCGGATCATCGCGTTTGATTTCGAATCCAACCGTTACATCGTCTACGCCATTCTGCTGCTCACGCCGGTGTTCTTTTACTTCGTCGGCCAGGTAAAGTTCAACAGCGACATGAGCGGCCTGAACTTCATGCGCCCCGAAACACAACAGGCGCAGCAGCGGCTGGAGTCGCTGAACAAAGCATCGCTGAGCTCGATCTATGTCGTGGCCGACGGCGACAACCTGGAAGCCGCCCTGCGGCGCAACGAGCAGGCCATGCCTCCGTTGGAGGCCCTGCGCCATACCGGGCAGGTAGGCAAGATCGCATCGGTATCGTTGCTGATGATCTCCGACTCGCTGCAGCGCCTGCGCATCGAACGCTGGCGCGCATTCTGGAACCCCGAGCGGGTAGCGCGCCTGCGGGAGGCCGTACACGCCGAGGGCGCCGCCCTGCGATTCTCGCCGGTGGTATTACAACGTTTCGATTCCCTGCTGACCCGCCCCTATACACCGCTCACGCCCGACGCCTGGCAGCCGTTCCGCGCCGCGTTCTTCGACGACTATATCATCGAGAAAGATGGCAAGGCGACCATCATCACGCTGGCCCAGGTAGCCCCGGAGAACAAGCCCGAAGTATATACCGCGCTGGCCGCCACACCGGCGCACGCCGTAGACCGCCAGATGCTCACCAACCTGTTCGTCGAGTATATACACGCCGACTTCCGCTTCATCATTACGTTCACGTCGGTGCTGGTGTTTGTAACACTGCTGATACTCTACGGCCGCATCGAGCTGACGCTGATCACGTTCGTGCCCATGCTCGTGACGTGGATCTGGATCCTGGGCATCATGGCGATCGCCGGCATCGAGTTCAACATCATCAACGTCATGGTCTCGACGTTCATCTTCGGGCTGGGCGACGACTATAGCATCTTTATCATGGACGGCCTGCAACAGGAATACCGCACCGGGCGCAAGCTGATGCCCGTGGTGCGCACCTCCATCTTCCTGTCGGCCGTGACGACCATCTGTGGCCTCGGAGTATTGATCTTTGCCAAACACCCGGCGCTGCGGTCGATCGCGGCGATCTCCATCATCGGCATCGGCTGTGTGTTCGTCATGGCGCAGACGCTGGAGCCTTTCCTGTTCCGCACGTTGATCACGCGGCGGACCCGGCGCGGGCGTATGCCGATGACCTTCCTGGGCATGGTCAAAACATTGTTCACCTATAGCTTCTTTGTCTTTGGCGCGGTGTTCCTGACGGTAACAGGGCTCTTGCTCAAGCTGGTGCCCTTCGGACGTAAACAGATCCGCGTACTGTACCATGCCATGCTGGGGTTCTTCACCGGCTCCCTGGTATACCTGGCGCCGCGTTTTCATCGCAAGGTGATCGGCCGTACGCCCGCCACCTTTTCGCGCGCGAGCATGATCGTGTGCAACCACAGCTCGATCCTCGATATACTGCTGACCACCATGTTGCACCCCAAGCTGGTATTGCTCACCAACAAGTGGGTGTGGAACTCGCCGGTGTTTGGCGGCGTGGTACGCCTGGCCGATTATTACCCGGTCATGGATGGCGCGGGCGAAAGCGTGGGACGCCTGCAAGAGCGCATCCACGAAGGGTACTCCGTCGTCGTATTCCCCGAAGGCACCCGTTCGGCCGACGGCACTATCGGGCGGTTTCACAAAGGCGCGTTTTACATGGCGGAGGCGTTGCGCCTGCCGGTACAGCCCTTGCTGATCCACGGCGCGGGCGTGGGCATTGCCAAAGGAGAGGTTTATCTCAATGACGCGTATGTAACAATGGAGTTCCTGCCGCCGATCGAAATCGACGACCCACGTTTTGGCACCGGCTATGCCGAGCGTACCAAAAAGATCAGCCGCTACTTCAAGGAAGAATATAACCGGTTGGCGCGGGCCGAAGAAACACCCGACTATTACCACTACCGGCTTATCCTGAACTACCTGTACAAAGGTCCGGTGCTGGAGTGGTATATGCGCATCAAGCTGCGCCTGGAAAAGAACTATGCGCCGTTCGAGGCGCTGGTGCCGCGCCAGGCTACCGTGCTGGACCTGGGCTGCGGCTACGGCTTTTTGTGTTACATGCTGCAGTTCATGTCGCCCGGACGGACGATCACCGGCGTGGACTATGACGAGGAAAAGATCGCCGTGGCCCAACACGGGTTCCTGCGCACGGACCGGCTGCAGTTTTACCGCGCCGACGTAACGCAATACGACCTGGCGACCTACGACGTCATCATCATCAGCGACGTGCTGCACTACCTCAGCGCCGAAGCGCAGGAAATATTGCTGGTGCGGTGTTTTGCCGCGCTGCAGCCCGGCGGCAGGCTGATCGTGCGCGATGGCAACGCCGACCTGGCCGGGCGCCACCGGGGCACCCGGCTGACGGAGTTCTTTTCGGTACGGGTGCTGAAGTTCAACAAAGCCGGGCAGGCGCTTAACTTTGTATCCGGCAAAGCGCTGACAGCCCTGGCCGAGCGGTACGGACTGCGTGTGATGGTACAGGACGAGACGCGGTTTACCTCCAATGTTATTTTTGTTTTTGAAAAGCCAGGCATGCCTGTAGCAACAGTATAAAGTAACTTTTGACCCTCAAAGATAAATGTACGACGCAGTGATTATCGGCAGTGGATTGGGCGGGCTTGCCTGTGGCGCCATCCTGGCCAAGGAAGGCTACAAGGTCTGTATCCTCGAAAAGAACAAACAGATCGGCGGCACGCTGCAGACCTTTGTGCGCGAGCGCGTGATCTTCGATTCGGGTGTGCATTACGTCGGCGGCCTCGACAAAGGTCAGAACCTGTACCAGCTTTTTCAATACCTGGGCATTCTCGACAAGCTCAAGATGCGGAAGATGGACGCGGAATTCGACAACGTAGTGTTTGAAGATGACCCCACGGTATATAAATACGCCCAGGGATATGAGAACTTTATCCGGACACTCGCCAAAGACTTTCCGGAAGAGGAGGAGGCCCTGCGCAAATATTGTACGGCGATCAAAGACATCTGCAGCAAGTTTCCACTCTACAACCTGCGCAACGGCGATTATTTCGAGAAAGTAAGCGTGCTGGAGATCGACACACAGACTTTCCTGGAATCGATCACGACCAACCGTCGTTTGCAAAACGTGCTGGCAGGTACGAGCCTGCTCTATGCCGGCGAGCCCAAGAAAACACCACTCTATGTGCACGCGCTCGTGCTGAACAGCTACATTGAAAGCTCGTGGCGGTTTGTGGACGGCGGCTCGCAGATCGCCAGGCACCTGGCGCACGAGATCATCTCCCGCGGGGGCGTGATCAAAAAGCACCGGCAGGTGATCCGGTTGAAGGAAGAAGGAGGGACCGTACAGTACGCCGAAACCAGCGATGGCGAGAAATACCACGGCAACCTGTTCATCTCAAACGTGCATCCGGTCAAAACCATCGAGATGACCGAAAGCGACATGATTAAAAAGGCTTTTAAAACACGTCTCAAAAGCCTGGAGAACTCCATCTCCGTCTTTTACGTCAACGTGGTGCTGAAGAAGAACAGGTTTCCGTACCTCAACCATAACTACTATTACTTCGATACCAACGATGCCTGGGCGGTTCAGGATTACAACGACGATACCTGGCCGCGGGGCTATGCCATGTTTGTGGCAGCCTCTTCCAAAAGCGAAGAATGGGCGGACGGTCTGAGCCTGATGACCTACATGCGCTTCGACGAGGTGAAGAAATGGGAGCATACCTTCAATACCGTGTCGAATGAAGTGAGCCGCGGCGAAGACTACGAAGCCTTTAAGCGTGAGAAAGCCGAGAAGCTGTTTGAATGTGTGGAGCGCAAGTTTCCCGGCTTCCGCGACTGCATACAATCCTATTACGTCGCCACACCCCTGTCGGTACGCGACTATATCGGCACGGACGACGGCTCGCTGTACGGCATCACCAAAGATTACCGCGAGCCGATGCGCACGTTCATATCGCCCCGAACGAAAATCCCCAACCTGTTGTTGACGGGCCAGAACCTGAACCTGCACGGTGTGCTGGGCGTGACGGTCAGCGCGGTAGTGACCTGCGCGGAGGTGCTTGGAATGGACTATATGATAGAGAAGATCAAACATGCTTAAACGGATCATCAAGCTGCTGGCGTGGACATTTGGCTTCCTGCTGCTGTTGCTGTCGGGGTTGCTGCTCTACCTGCGGCAGGTGGCCCTGACGAAGCCGCCGGTGGTTATGCCCACGCCGCTGTCCACAGCGCCCATTCTGCAGCCCGACCCGGGGCTATATACCCTCGGCAACAACTGGTTCCGCCAAAGCGAAAGCGGGCTGTACGAGCTCTATGTCGAAGGCACACCCTACGAGCGCGGCGTAGCCAACGGCCGCCTGACGCAAACCCTGGTACAATACCAGGAGGATGTCTTTACCGGCCAGATCCACAAATTTGTTCCCAATGGTTTTTACCTGGGCATGCTGAAATATATGGTGGGCTGGTTCAACCGCGACCTCGACACGTTCGTGCCCGAAGAGTATCGGCAGGAGATCTACGGTGTATCGCAGGCGGCATCGCCCATACACGACGATATTGCCCCGGCATACCAACGCATTCTGAACTACCATGGCGCACACGACATCGGCCACGCGCTGCAAAATATGTCGCTGGTGGGATGTACAGCCTTCGCCACCTGGGGACGCCAGTCGGCCGACAGTACATTGATCGTAGGCCGTAACTTTGACTTTTACGTAGGCGATGAATTTGCGCGCGACAAGATCGTGGCCTTCTACGCGCCCGAGAAGGGGCACAAGTTCATGATGGTGACCTTTGGCGGCATGACGGGCGTGGTGTCGGGCATGAATGACGCCGGGTTGACGGTAACGATCAACGCCGCGAAGTCCGATGTGCCCGGCGCCGCAGCCACACCCGTGTCACTGGTCGCGCGCGAGATCTTACAGTATGCCTCCAGTATATCCGAAGCGTATTCCCTGGCGGCGCGGCGCAAGATGTTCGTGTCGGAGTCGTTCCTCATCGGCTCGGCGCAAGACAATCGTGCCGCGCTGATCGAAAAGACGCCGGATGCCATGGACCTGTACGAGCCGGACCGCGAGTATATCATCAGCACCAACCATTTTCTGGGCGGGAAACTGGGGCATACCGCACTGAACGAAGAGCACATGCGTACCAGCGCATCGCCGTACCGTTTGTCGCGTGTAGAGCAGCTGTTGGTGCAAAATGCCACCGGCCCCAATACC
Source organism: Dawidia soli (assembly GCF_018598185.1). Taxonomy (GTDB): domain Bacteria; phylum Bacteroidota; class Bacteroidia; order Cytophagales; family Cyclobacteriaceae; genus Ohtaekwangia; species Ohtaekwangia soli. Next base: position 105,527 of record NZ_JAHESC010000004.1, on the reverse strand, counting down.
GTGGCGCGTACCGCCGCCATCCTGCGCGACCAGCGCGGTATGGACAACAAAGCCATTGGAATGGGCAACGAAAAGCTCGTCAACCAGCTTGTGGCCCACCACGCCGTCATCTTCCAGCCCGCGCAGCAGCGCGTATGGATCTCGACCGCACCGTGGCAACTCGGCAAGTTTGTGTGCTACGACCTGAAAAAGATCTTCGCCCAACGCCCCACACGCAACGAAGAGCTTTACGAAGAGGCATTGACAATTCCCGCAGACTCGTTCCTGCTCACGCAGGACTACCGCGACTATGTCAAGTTTCACCGCTACCGGTTTCCGTTTGCGCCGCGCACCGACCTGAATCCCGACAGTATAGTGCGCTGGAATCCGCTTTCGTATCATGCCTACATGCTGGCAGGCGACCAATGCCTGGAGCGGGAGCAGTACGAGCAAGCCGCGCACTTTTATGAGAAAGGATTGACGCTCGAAACCGCCACGGTACAAGAGCGCGAGCACATGGAAAAGAATCTGCAACGGTGTAAAGAAAAGATGTTATGATCATCGGCACGGGCATCGACATCATCGAAGTAGCGCGGGTAGAAGAGAAGGTGGCGCGTAACAACGGCTTTACCGAAAAGGTATTTTCGCCGGCCGAGCGTGCCTTCTGCGAAGCACAGCGTCATCCATACCAGCACTATGCCGCGCGCTTTGCGGCCAAGGAGGCATTCTTAAAAGCTACCGGGCGTGGGCTGCAGGCAGGGCTGGACCTCTGCGACATCGAGATCGTGCAAGCGCCGTCGGGCCAGCCGGTCATACAACTGCACGGAGATTTTAAGCAGCAGGCGGAAGTGTACGGCTGGAATAAGATCCATGTATCCCTCTCGCACGTCGGGGCAATGGCGTGCGCCATGGTTATACTCGAACAATGAGCCAGATCCCAGAAATCGAATTCCGCTCCACGCAGGAGATCCGCGCCGCGCAGGAAGACCGTCTGCAACAGCTGATGGCCTACGTCGCGCAGCACTCGCCCTTTTACCGGCGGCTGTTTGCCACGCACGGCATAGACGCAGGTGGCATCCGGCGCCTGGAGGATCTGGTACGGTTGCCCCGCACCGCGAAAGACGACCTGCAACAGTATAACTGGGATTTCCTCTGCGTGCCCCGCCATGCCATCGCAGAATATACCAGTACCTCCGGCACCCTCGGCAAGCCTGTTACGCTGGCACTGACCGCTGCCGACCGTACGCGGTTGGCCTATAACGAGTATATATCGTTTTGTTGTGCGGATGGCACGCCCCACGACACGTACCAGCTGATGCTGACGCTCGACCGTCAGTTCATGGCGGGCATAGCGTATTACGAAGGCATCCGCCAGCTCGGCGCGGCCGTTGTGCGCGTAGGCCCCGGTCTTCCAGCCATGCAGTGGGAAACGATCGAGCGAATCCGCCCCACGGTGCTGGTAGGCGTGCCGTCGTTCGTCGTCAAGCTCCTGGAATATGCGCAGGCTCATGGCATCGACCCCGCAAAGACATCGGTAAAGAAGATCATCTGCATCGGCGAAAGCCTGCGCACCGCTTCGTTCGAGCTCGGCGTCATTGGACAAAAGATCAGGAACGGGTGGGACGTAGCCGTGTACAGCACCTACGCTTCCACCGAAATGCAAACGGCGTTTACGGAGTGTCGTGCCGGCCAGGGTGGTCACCATCATCCGGAGCTGCTCATTGTCGAGATCCTCGATGAGGCGGGTCAACCCGTGCCCGACGGCACACCGGGAGAAGTAACGATCACCACGCTGGGTGTGGAAGGAATGCCCCTGGTGCGTTATCGCACCGGTGATCTTGCCGCGGCGCACACGGCGCGCTGTTTGTGCGGACGCACAACGTTACGCCTGGGGCCGATTGTCGGCCGGCTGCAGCAGATGATCAAGCTGAAGGGAACAACCGTGTATCCTCCCGGCGTCTTCGAGCTGCTCAACCAGGTACCGGCCGTGCAAGATTACGTGGTAGAGGCCATTACGGGCGCGCTGGGCACCGATGAACTGCGATTACATGTGCTGGTAAAAGAGACGCAGCAGGAAGAGACCATGCTGCGATTGCCGGCGATGTTCCAGTCAACGCTCCGGGTGGTGCCCGAAATCAGATTTGTGACGACAGTCGAGCTGGAGCAGCTCCAGTTCGGTAAGCTGGATCGCAAAGTGCGCCGCTTCCTGGATCGCCGGAACGGACAGGGTTAAAAAAGGAAAAGGTGACACCCCGTCCGGGCATCACCTTAACTCTATCTAACCTACCTGAGTTGGTACTTTGTTAACCAACGACTTTTTCAAGTTCGCTGATCTTATTTTGTGCTTCTGATTTACCAAGTGATAACGAGAGTTTGTACAGCTCCAGTGCTTCACGCTGTGTTTCTTTTTTCTTGCGGGGAGCGAACTTGGTACGTGATGCCGCCGTTTCAAGCGCAGCGGCTTGCGCGTAGTACATGTCGGCCTGAGTCTTGTTAGCCTGTGCGTTGATCTCTACAACCTTTGTTTCCAGGTTGGTGACATCCTGCTCGCGCATCTTGATAGTCTCGTCGCGTGTGGCCAGTGTCGAGTCGCGTTTGCTGACAGTCATCGCCAGGTCCTGGTTCTCGCCACGCATTCTTTCTACTTCCTGTTCCAGCGCAGCGATTTGTTGTGTGCTCTTTTCCAGGTCGTTTCTCAGGCGCTTGATAGTAGCGGAAGAAGCTTTATTGCTCTTCACCGTTTTTTCCAGCTCAGCTATTTTGGCTTGTGTTTCCTGGATGTGTTGGTTGATGCTTTGAAGGCGTCCTTTATAGTCTTTGTACGATGTGCCTTCAATGACATCGGTACGGAGCAACTGCCGGTTAGCATCGATGGAGTCGATCAGGACACCCACTTCTTCTAATGTTTGAGCGGTTTGCTGGCTCATTTGAAGTTCTGTGCGGAGTGAATCTACTTCCGAACGTAGAGCCTGCTTTTCTTTTGTATCGCAACTCCAGAGCATGCCGACGATGGGCAGCGCGAAAATTAATCTTTTGATCATAGCCATAATTGTTTAAGTTCTGACTGGGTATATACAAACTCGTGCTGACCTTGGGTGTCTGCACGGCAAAGCGGGGTTTAGACGCAAAAAACAGCGTTATAGTGATGCTAATGGCTACAAAGCGATTTAAGTGTGAAGAGCCTTTTTCATGATTCTTGGGGAAAAACTCCTCACGTTGGGGTAGGATGTGAAAAAAGAAGGTCAGGCTAAGCGCCTGACCTTGTGTTATGTTCGACGGAATTGCAGGTTATAACATATAGATGTACCTATTTGGTCTCCTTCACGAGTAACTGGCCCAGTTCCTTGCCGGCTTTCGCATAAGACTCTTGCAGGCGTGCGCCCGTTTCGTAATCAAAACCCCATGCGTCACGACCGGGTGATTTCACTACGGTAATGCGGGCGATCACTTTACTCTTGTTGGCTGTTTCCACGATCGTGGCTTCGCCGTCGATAAAGGCCGGTACGCGCATAACGCCCACGTTCCAGCCCGGCTCTGTGCGCGTGGTGTGGAAGATCAACGTGTATGGGGCTTTTTCGTCTACGCTGGTCGTCAGGGCTGCGTGTTTTGTAAAAAGCTCGCGGAATTGCGGGGCAAAACGCTCCTGGCGGTCGTCCACCCATTTCTGTTCAAACTTGTCGCCCCGGCCGGCTTCCTTGGTGTTGAGCTCGCCTTTGCGCTTGCTAACGTATTCTTGTTCAGGCAGCCCGTCCTTGCCGATGGTCATGTTATCATAGGTAAATTCGGTATTGAGGGACTTCTGACCCTTCAGCGGGGCGAGGCTTCCCTCTACGATTTTGATTTTTTGAGCATAGCCGGCCACCGATACGGCCAGCAGCATCGCGGTAAATGTTTTTTTGATCATGGTTATGTAGATGTGTTAAGGGTTTCGACGAGAAGGAAACGGAGTTTCGGGGTATGAAGTTACCGAATATTTAATCTCGGAGCCCCCATATTCGTGGGTGTTTTTCCCGGAGTATCGTATTTTTAACGCTCATTGCGTAACAGACCTGATAGACTATGCGCGCCCATTTCTTTGGCTTCCTGCTGCTCGCCGGCGTAAGCCTTCCTGCTGCCGGTCAGCAAAAACCTACCGCCCTGCCCCCGATGGCCCACGCGCCGGGGTATTCCTGGCAGGCGTCCATCGCCATTCACCCCAAGAATCCACAGAACATGGTCGTGGCCGTATCGCCCGGCACCGTTTACTATACCGTGGACGGCGGTAACACCTGGAAGACCGGTACTGTACCCGTAGTGGGTGAGCAAGGCGACGCCCGGCTGATATCAGATGGTCATGGTACGTTCTATTACTTTCAGACCAACGGCCCCGGCATTACAGCGTGCTATACTTCCCGCGATGGTCAGACGTGGGACACCGGCACCCCCGTGGCCATGGATAATACGAAACATAACGAGCGGGTGAATGTCTCCGCCGACGCCAAAGGATCGCTGTATGTCACCTATACACAATTTGATGAATACCCCAGCGAAGACGCCGCGTGCCGTTCCAGCATCTGGATGACCCGGTCTTCGAACGGCAAGAAATGGAGCACGCCAAAGGAAATGTCGCAGACCGCAGGGCGGTGCAACGACGCCCGGCGCGCGGCAAGCGGTGCGCTGGCCGCCGTCGCGGCCGATGGCAAGTCGTATGTAGCCTGGCTTACCGGGCAGACGATCTTTATGGATCGTTCTTTTGACGGATCGATGTGGCTGTCCAACGATATCACCGTCACCCGGCTGAAAGCCGATGCGTATAGCGAGCCGACATTGCTGGTAGACCGGAGCAAAGGCCCCCGCATGGGCAGCTTATACATGGCGTGGTCGGACACCCGCAGTAGCCAGGACGATGCCGATGTGTGGTTTATCCGTTCCACCAACTACGGCGACAACTGGACCTCCCCGCAGCGCGTCAACGACGACGCCCTCGGCCAGCAATACCAGCCGGCCATGGCGATCGATCCTGCCACGGGCATTCTCTACATGCTTTATTTCGATCGGCGGGCGACGGAAGGAGAGGGGCTGGCCACCGAGGTATACCTGGCGTGGTCGAACGACGGCGGCAACAACTTCCACAATAAGAAGATCAGCACGGCGCCCTTTACGGGACAAACCATCTTGCCCGAGCGCGGTTATACCGGCCTGGCCGTGCACAAAGGCACCATTGCCGCCGTATGGATCCAGGACCTCGACGGCAAGCCTGCCGTGTTCACGAACACACTTACCCAGGAAGCCCTGGGGGCTGCACAGATCGCAACAAAGTGATCAGCAATTCCGGCCGTCGACATCGCAGGCCTCGCCACCGCTGGTGATGTCGGCTTCCTGCGATTGCACGATCTCGCGGAAGGCCTCGACGAAGGTCTCCGACGCCTGGGCGCCTGACACGCCGTAGCGGTTATTGATGATATAGAAGGGTACGCCGGTGATGCCCAGCTTGTACATTTCCTGTTCCGCCAGCGACACCTGCATGACCAGGTTTTCGTCGGCCAGGGCCTCTTCCGCCAAGGCCCTGGACAGGCCGGCCTGTACCGCCACGGCAACGAGGTTTTCATTTTTCGATAGGTCTATGCCGTCGATGAAATAGGCTTTAAAAAAGCCTTCGGTCACTTCCAGCTGCTTGCCGACGGTCCGGGCTTGCTGGATCAGCACATGGGCTTTGCGGGTATTGGGCGACACCTGTTGTTTATCAAAGGCAAAGGCCAGGCCCTCAGTGGCGGCCGTTTGGGTGGTCTGACGGGTGATCTGCTCGTAGCGCTCGTCGCTGCCGAACTTGGCAGCCAGGTAGGCCCGCTGGTTGGCGCCGCTTTCGGGCATCTGCGGGTTGAGCTCAAACGGATGGTATTCGAGCTCGAAATCGTATTCGGTCGCGAGCTTGTCAATAGCTTTTTCTAATCTACGTTTGCCGATGTAACACCAGGGGCACACCACATCCGACACAATATCAACTTTTATCTTTGGCTTATTCATCGTTTTTCCGTTTTGCTTGGTTAACAGCCACCTATGCATAATGGTTCAGCCCATAACTTCTGCCGGCTAATGCCTTTATGCACAATGACTTTTCAATCCTTTATATTACTTTTGGGTTCCCAGTTAAGAAAATCATCATAAAAATGACCGAAGAAAAGCTCAAATTTAAGGTTAAAGACCTTTCCCTGGCTGCATGGGGACGCAAAGAAATTAAGTTGGCGGAAGCCGAAATGCCCGGCTTGATGGCCATCCGCGAGGAGTTCGGCAAGCAGAAGCCCCTCAGCGGCGCCCGCATTGCAGGGTGCCTTCACATGACGATCCAGACAGCCGTGCTCATCGAGACACTGATCGAGCTGGGCGCTGAGGTTTCCTGGTCATCGTGCAATATCTTCTCGACACAAGACCACGCCGCGGCGGCCATCGCAGCAGCGGGTATCCCCGTATATGCCTGGAAAGGCATGAACGAAAAGGAATTCGACTGGTGTATCGAACAGACACTGTATGCCTTCCAGGACGGCAAGCCGCTGAACATGATCCTGGACGACGGCGGTGACCTCACCAACATGGTGCTGGACCGTTATCCGCAACTGGTGACCGGTATCCGCGGCATCTCCGAAGAGACGACCACCGGTGTACACCGCCTCATCGAGCGCATGCACAACGGCAAACTGCCGCTGCCGGCGATCAACATCAACGACTCGGTAACGAAGTCGAAATTCGACAACAAATACGGCTGCAAAGAATCGCTGGTGGACGCCATCCGCCGTGCGACAGACGTGATGATGGCCGGTAAGGTGGCCGTTGTAGCCGGCTACGGCGACGTAGGAAAAGGCTCTGCAGCGTCCCTGCGTGGTGCCGGTGCCCGCGTGATCGTAACCGAGATCGACCCCATCTGCGCGCTGCAGGCCGCCATGGACGGATATGCCGTGAAGCGCATGGACGACGCCGTAAAAGACGCCGACATCGTTGTTACCGCTACCGGCAACTTCGGCATCGTTTTGGGCCGCCACTTCGAGTCGATGAAAGACAAAACCATCGTCTGTAACATCGGTCACTTCGACAACGAGATCGACGTTGCCTGGTTGAACAAGAACGCATCGAAAGATGAAGTTAAACCGCAAGTGGATCTCTATACCCTGAAGAACGGACGCCAGGTGATCCTGCTGGCCGAAGGCCGCCTGGTGAACCTGGGTTGCGCGACGGGTCACCCTTCCTTTGTGATGTCGAACTCGTTCACCAACCAAACGCTGGCCCAGCTCGAGCTGTGGACCAACACCAGCAACTACGAGAACAAAGTATACATGCTGCCGAAGCACCTGGATGAGAAAGTAGCAAGCCTGCACCTGAAGAAGATCGGTGTTGAGCTCGAAACACTTTCTGCCGATCAGGCGAAATATATCGGTGTGGAAGTGAAAGGCCCGTTCAAGCCCGACTACTACCGCTATTGATCTGGCGGTAACGGTAGCGTAACGCCGCCGCTCACCTTTCAAAGCGCCTTCCCGACTTGTCGGGAAGGCGCTTTCTTTTCCGGAGATCGTGTTTGTATCTTTGGCGATATGAAATGGATTGCCTACACCCTCTTGTTTGTTTGCGTACTGCAAACAGGCTTTACATCACGCCACCAGGAAAACGTCGAGTTTGTCTGTATGAAAACACACAAGGCATCGAACACCTGCCACTTTAACTTCAAAGTGGACGGCGCCAAATTCCGCTATGTAGACATCGGCTGTAAATACAGCAAGAAGACCGAAGAGATCATCGAAAAAGCAAAGGCCGGTACCATTGCGCTTTCCAAAGACTGGAAGATCGAATGCCCCGAGCCGAAGCCCGAGACCGGCAACTGATCCTGGTACCGACGCTGCTACGCCTGGTGCAGGCGCCGGTGCTGAAAGAGCGGCTTGAGGATAGCCCGGTCCAGCAACGCCCAGCCCAGCACCATGTTGATGGCAATGATGGGGTATAACAGCCATTTTCCTTTCACGGCGACAGACCAGTTCCACTGGTCGGCATAGGGCACTGCCACCTGCTGCACCGTCACGCCGGTGAACATATCGGACGACAGCCACGTCATGATAATGCCGGTCACGGCCAGAACGCCCGTTAACAACGCGACGCTTCGCCACACCCGGCGCGCCGGCGGCACCGATGTTTGCGGCAGCGGCGCAAGCGCAGCCATAACGCGCTGGGTAAAGTGCGGGGAGGGGCGCGCGATGCCCTGCGCCTGCAGCGCCTGGTGCACTGTGTCGAGGTCTTCCATGCGCTGTTGAACGCCGGCATCCTGCGCTTGCAGGTCTTCCAGCCAGGCCCTTTCAGCCTTTTCTTGTGATCCGTCGGGGTAACGGCTCAGGGCGTCTTCCAGGGCAGCAATATCTTTCTTTTTCATGGTCTACAGCGTTAACGCTTCTTGTTGTAACAGGGTTCTAAGCTCTTCTGCCAGGCGCAACCGCGCCCGGTGGATCCGTACCTTAATCGTGTTGGCCGGAAGATCGATGATCGCCGCGATCTCTTCCAGCGAAAACTCCTGCAGATAGAACAACGTCAGGGCCGTGCGGTCGGCTTCGTTCAGCCGCTCCATCGCGAGCATGACATATTTATGTTTATCCATCTTTTCCAGGGCGCTCTCCGCCGCCGCGGGAACCGCCAGGCGGGCATCCACGGCATAATACGCAGGCCGGTTCTTACGCCGGTACGCCAGGGCCGTATTAAATACGATGCGATACAACCACGTCGAAAACTTCGACTGCCGGTTAAACGAAGCCAGGTGCCGGTACGCCTTCACAAACGCATCCTGCGCAGCCTCTTCCGCCTCTGCCGTATTCTGCAATACCTTCAGGGCGATCGTATAGGCATACACCTGATACTTGTCGACCAGCACGGCATACACCTGCTGGTCGCCGCCCAGAATACTGTCGAGTAAAGCGTGGTCCGGATCCGTGATCATCATTCGCCGTCTTGGACGCGTATCAAACAGCGCAGGTTACAAGGTCGATCTATTTTTTTATGGAAGCTACACATAACCGGTCATTGCTGGCGCAAGCGTTACATTGCTGGCGCAAGAGTTAGCGCACAGCGCGTCTCTTGTGCCTACACTGTCGCCAGTTTGCAACTGGCGGGCAGAAAAGCACACCGGTGCCGGTACCCTATCATTATAAAAAAATTGACACCCTCCGGTAACCTGCTTCCCACCCCCGGTGTCATAGAGCAAAACTTAAAAGATAAGATTATGGTAGAAGGCATCCTGGCAATTTCGATGGTCATCACAGCCGTCATCGGTGGTATCATTATCATACTGTACCTCCGCAAGAACCTCAACATCGAGCGCATGGCGTTGATCGAACGCGGCAAAAATCTGTCTGAGCTCTGGCAGCCCGATCGCACGTCCTCGACGGCACTCCACATCGGCCTGTTAATGATCGGTGGTGGCGTAGGGCTGCTCGTCGGCGACTGGCTGGATCACGTGGCCGATATGAGAGAGGTCGGTTACTTCGCATCACTCTTTATCTTCGGCGGCATCGGGTTGATCGGCGCCTATGTCATCGACGAGAAGAAGCGTGAGCGCAAGGAAGCAGCACGCCGTAAAGAGTTGTAGGAGAGTGGGCCTATAACTCCCACACTGTAGAACTATTCAACAGTAAATCACTGGCAGAAGTATAATGATTTTCCTGTAATATTTTGATAATCAGATTTTTGGGGAAACTTCCCGGGGCGTGGCACAACATTGTATTATAGTGTATCAGTTCGTAATAATTGTTTCACTTATAAACTTAAGGTCATGAAAAAAGTAATGTTTGCCCTCTGCGGTTTAGTATTCGGAGTAGTAGCAGCCAATGCCCAGGCAGCACAACCCAGCAACAACGCTGTAGCAACTGAACAAACTGCTCAGCAGGATGACAAAGTAAAGATCAAGGCTGAAGAGCTGCCCCAGACGGTAAAGACAGCCCTGGAAGGCGAAGAATACCGCGGTTGGTTGATCAACGCCGCGTACCACCACAAAACAGCGGATACCTTCGAAGTAGAGCTGAAGAACGGTGCTGAAACCAAGACGATCAAGTTCGACAAAGAAGGCAAGAAAATAAGCTAATTACCCTCCGGCCAACAACCATCGTTTAATTAGCAGAGAAAGCTGGAAAATATTCCGGCTTTCTTTTTTATTTTCGGCTCGTATGGCGGCAATATTAGTGATTGAAGATGATTTGACCTTTTCGCGGATCCTGGAGGGGTTTTTGGTGAAGCACGGCTACTCGGTAGAGACCAGTCACCGCGGTAAAGACGGCTTGAAGGCCTTCGCAGCACGCACGTTTGACATGGTGCTGCTCGACTATCGTCTGCCCGACAGCACCGGCCTGGACATTCTGTTCGAGATCAAGAAGACGTCACAACATACACCGGTCGTGATCATGACCGGCTTCTCAGACATTCGCACGGCGGTAAAAGCCATCAAGGATGGCGCGCACGAATACATCACCAAACCGGTTAACCCCGAAGAGCTGTTGATGATCGTCAAGCAGGCGCTCAAAAAAGAGAAGAAGCCTGTTGCAACAGCCGCTGCACCCACCGAGCCGCATGATTTCGTAGAAGGCAAAAGCCAGGCCTCACGCCAGCTGCACGAATACATACGCCTCGTGGCGCCGACCGACATGTCGGTGATCATCGAAGGCGAGAGCGGCACCGGCAAAGAAAACGTAGCCCGCACCATTCATCGCAAGAGCCAACGGGCCCGGCAGCCCTTTGTGGCGGTCGACTGCGGTGCGTTGTCAAAAGAACTGGCCGCAAGCGAGCTCTTTGGTCACGTAAAAGGAGCATTCACCAGCGCCGTCATGGACAAGACCGGCCAATTTGAAGCCGCCCATGGCGGCACATTGTTCCTCGACGAAGTCGGCAACCTGTCGTATGAAGTACAGGTAAAACTTTTGCGCGCCATCCAGGAGCGCATCGTCACGCCGGTCGGCAGCAACCGCGAGATCAAAGTAGATGTACGCATCATTACCGCCACCAATGACGACCTGACCGAGAGTGTACGCAACAGCCACTTCCGCGAAGATCTATACCACCGCCTCAACGAATTTAAGCTGAAGGTACCGGCCTTGCGCGAGCGCAACGCCGACCTGGAAGAATTCCTCGACTTCTTTCGCACCGCCGCCAATCAGGAGCTGAGCCGCAACGTGACGGGCTTCGACGACGAAGTATTGCGCATCTTCCACCTCTACGACTGGCCCGGCAACCTGCGTGAACTGAAGAACGTGGTAAAACGCGCCGTACTCTTGACAACCGGCACCACGGTAGATGTCTCTGCCTTGCCGGTGGAAATGATGTCGGCCATCAAGAATCCGGCGACCAGCCCCAGCGCCCAGACCGCGCCGGTATACGACCTAAAAGTATTGCAGGAAGTACAGGAGCGCGAAATGATTGTAAAGACCTTACAAGAGGCGCGGTATAATAAATCGAAAGCCGCACGCATCCTGAATATAGATCGCAAAACGCTTTACCTGAAGATGGAAAAATACGGAATAGAGTAGGCGTAGGAAATTACAGGTCACTCAACACCCGCACGCTCTTCATCATCTCTTCGACTTCAATTTGCAGTAGAGCAGCCTCATCGTGCAGAGCAGGCAACGTCTCGCCATCATGGATCCGCTTCTCCAACGCCCTGAGCCGTATGCTCAACGGCGTGGCGCCCATCTGCCCGGTACGTCCCGCCACCTTATGCACAACCTCACGCAACATCGGCGTATCACCGCTCCGCAGGCTGCTTTCCAACCGCTGCAGATCCTCCTCGGTCTCTTCGATAAATTGCGCCAGCACCGACTGCAGCAACGTCTCATCGCCAAACGTCATCTGCCGTAAGGCCGACAGATCAAGCGCCGCCGGCGGCGTAGCCGACACGCTCGCCGCCTCTGACACCTCCGTTTGAGGCACCGCAGAAAGCCCCAGCGTTTCCAGCAGCTCGTGTTCATGGAACGGTTTGGAGAGCACCACGTCAAAGCCACCGTCCAGCAGCTTTTGACGATCCTGCGCAAAGACGTGTGCCGTCAACGCAATAAACCGCGTGCTGCGCGGATACTTCCTGCGCAGCGCAGCACACAGCTCGATGCCGTTTATCCGCGGCATGCGGATATCCATCAGGATATGCGTTACCCCGGCATCGGGCGTATGATCTAAGAGCTTTTCAGCCTCTTCGAAAAGAAGATGCGGAATGTTGTTCTTCGACAGGATCAGGCCGCACAGCCGCACGATCATCGGGTCATCATCCACCAGCAATACTTTGCCATGAAAGGCGCCTTGCGGATTGAGGGCGGGTGCATGCGTGGCAGGCTGCACCATGTGCATCGTGCGCGCAAAAGCCAGCTGGATGCGGAACGTAGAACCGATGCCAGGCTCACTGGAAACTTCTACCGTGCCACGCTGCGCTTCGACCAGCGACTTCACGATCGTTAATCCCAGCCCGGCGCCACCGCCATATTGCTCGGCCACCAGCGTACTGGCCTGCTCGAACTGATTAAAGATATTTTTCAGGTCTTCCGGACGAATGCCGATGCCGGTATCGGTCACTTCAAACGTGCAGGCGATCGTGTCGCCGGGCTCTTGCTCCACCGTGCGTACAGTGAGCCGTACAAAACCTTTATTGGTGAACTTGATAGCGTTGCCCAGCAGATTATAGAGGATCTGCCGCAGGCGGAACGGATCGCCGAGCAGGCGGTAATCAAGCGCCTGTTCATAGTCGAGCAGGAAGGTGAGGCCTTTCTTTTCCGCCTGCACGCGCATCGCCTCTTCTACCTCGTTCACCAGCGTACGCAGCGTAAACGGCTCTTCCGCCAGCGAGAAGTTGCCCGACGAAATGCGGCTGTAGTCCAGCACCTCGTTGACGATGTGTAGCAGATGCTCAGACGAGCTGTGAATGGCCGCGGCAGCTTCCGGACTGCCCGGATGCTGGCGCAGCTGCTCGGCAAAGCCAATGATAGACTGCAGGGGCGTACGGATCTCGTGGCTCATGTTGGCCAGGAAGCGTTGTTTGATCTGGCCCAGTTCTTCGGCTTCGTCACGCGAGCGCTCTAACTGCTCTTTGTAATAATTACTCTTGCTGATGTCGATCCAGATGAGATACACCAGCAGTGCGGCTACCAGGAAGAACACGACCAGCAGCATGCTGATGCGCGAGATACTTTGGTTGAAGAGCGTACTGGCCTGCCGGTTGGTGGTGCGCATCTGCTGTACCTCTTCGTTCTCCACCTCGTGCAGAATGCCCAACAGCTGGTTAATGAACAGGCTGTTGGCATGGATCAGCTCCAGCTCGCGGCGTTGCAGGCGGCGGTTTTGGCTGACACGGTTGTCGTCCAGCTCGCGCATGATCTTTTCTACTTCTTCCAACGCGTTGTTCTGGCGTGCGACCGCCAATGTGTCAACCTGTACGCTCAGCTCTTCTTCTACTTTGACGTGCTGCGTTTCAGGCTCGACCACCGTGCTTTTCTTTTTGCCAAAGAGCCGGAAACGCCCGGACTTCTGGCTTTTTTCGGGCGCAACGGCGGAATCCCTCCAATACGTCGTGGTGGTTTTCTTTTGCGTCGTCACCACGCTCGTATCGGCGCCCTGGTCGAGGATGACGGCGAGCGTGTCCAGGCGCTCGGTATATTGCCGGTTGGCGGCTAGCTTTAGTTTCAGACGCAGGTAGGAGAAAAACAATTTGTCGCGCTGTTTGAGCACCTGCTTCATCTCGCTGATGCGGCGGTGTTGGGCGGTGTCCCACGGCATGGCCAGGATGGTATCGATCTTGGCGGCGACAGTCTTAGACTGCAACAGGAAAGCACGATAGGGCTTATTGGGATTGCGGATGGCCTCCGCCCGTTGCAGCTGATCCAGCGTGGTGATCTCCTGGAAGACCGTATTCAGGGCGGTCAGCTTTTCGTTGGGCGCCGACAGCTCGTCTACGGTATCCAGCATCGTGCGGAACGCAAAATGCGTAATACCCAGGGCCAGGATAATGGCAATAAAGGCAAAAAAGAAGCCTGCCAGAACCTTCCCTTTTACAGAGACGGGATTCGATTTATCGCGTGCGTTCAGCATGTGCTATAAACTGGATACTTCCAGTGGATTATGTTAACCGAATAATATGCCAAAAAAGTCATAAAAACGAAAAAGTCCAGCAGCAGCGATGCCGTGGACTTTTCCGCAAAAGAGAGGCGTATAGGTAATCGACGTTAATACGAGGCAGTTTCGGCCGTCTTCGGGTTGGCCGGTTTCACGACGATCTCACGGCCGTCAAGCTCCTTTTCATTCAGGGAAGCAATGGCTTGCAGGGCTTCGCTGTCGTTTGGCATTTCAACGAAGCCATAGCCTTTCGAGCGGCCGGTTTCTTTGTCGCGTACGATCTTGGCGGAGCTCACCGCGCCATACGGGGTGAAGGCAGCTTCGAGTTCTTCTTTGCGCGTCTTGAAATTAAGCTTTGCAACAAAAATGTTCATAGTACAAGTATTAAGTAAAACAAAGGGTCTTTGCACCAGGGTGCTTTTGGGGCATAGCGGTTAGCAAAATTCATGCACGCTTCCGTGTTTCCAGACTATCTGTTATTGGAAAAGAAAAATGGCCCCACAGTAGTAATGTGGGGCCTGCCCAATAAAAGATATTTATAATAACCGCTAAACGCTTCGTCCTCTGATAAGCCGTAACAAAACGGCAATGACAGCGATCACCAAAAGCAGGTGTATAATTCCTCCCACACTGAAAACAAATGCCCCTAAAAGCCACCCGATAATGAGGATAACCGCTATTACATATAATAAATCGTTCATAGTCGTAGATGTTTGAGATGGATACTTTTCGCCGCCTGTAACCGTTCGGAAAGGCGACTGGAGTAAGTCCTGAAAAATCAAATGCCAGCGCTGCCAGCCGTAAAATTTACAGGACTGGTGAGAAGCATTTTCCAGCCATTGGGGTGCACACGTGTGAAGTGTGGAGCAACCGGTACAAAAGTGTGGAACTTTGCTACACATTGCCCACTACGACCGCTAAACGGAAGGTGCGGTACAATGGCACTAAATTTTCCATGCTTGACACGTATAACTGTCTAATGGCTTATGGACGCAATTACTATTGTATTGATCTTTTTTGGCACGTACGGCATCTTTATGACGACGGCCTATTTTCTCGCCAAGGTATTCTTCCCGCTGGAAGACGAAAGCGCAGCCGCCAAGGCTTCGTTGCGCGAGCGCCGCCAATTCGTACCCCGCAGAAGATTGTCTACCAAAGAGCTTCAGACGCTGCGCGGAACATTTCGTTACGCTAAGAACTAAATGACTAAGGAAGTATATACGTCGTGCGTATATACTTTTTTTAGCGTTTAACGCGTGTGCACGCGTTAGCGGATCCCCTTTACCCGGAAAGTATTACGCGGCATGGGCTCGGCAGTATAGATGGTCTTGGCTTGTAACAATTGAGGTTCTACGCTAACGGTTTCTTTCGACTCATCTTCTGCCGTTACATTCAGCGCGATAACGATCGCACCCAGGCACGTTCCTACCAGCAGGCACCGTTTGTTGAATTGTTTTTTCATATTCATAACCTCTCTTCTCAGATGATTCCCTCCCGTAAACGCAGAAAAGTCTGTGCCATTGTGTGTTTTCCTGAGAAATTAAAAGCAATCGGTGAATGGTCTATATCTGGGGAAATTAGCGGTCATAACTCCCTGATAAATGGGGAGATAGACATTCGTCAAACAAACGTACTCTTTGGCATTATTATTTCTATATACCTTTCCACAAGGCCGGTATAGAATACGTGTGGTTGAAAAATAATCCGGCAGGCAGGAGCGTTCTATTCGTAACGAGTATGCTCCGGAATAAAGGAAGGACCAAATGACAACGGTTATATCGTATGAAAACTTTATTGCGCATTGCTACAACCATTTTCCTGACGTATGCGTTACTTAGCCTAACTTCGTGGTAAGCGATTGGCTTAGCCGGCGACAGGAGTTTTTTGAAATTGTACCAGGTTGGCCGATGGATGTTCACACGACCGGAGGCAAAGAAAATACTTGGAGTGACGTGTGGAAAGGTGCACGGATCATCTTTCATGAATGGTGAAGAAGAAGTATGCTTTCGTTCCCGAGACGTTGTTCCTGGTCGAAGGACACCCCAAAAGCAGAACAATCCTAGCACTCCTTATCAGGAGCCGTCATTTTTAGCTTTATGACGGCTCCTTTTTTTATGCCTTTTCTTTTGATGATTAGACTATAAAAGGGTGTTGTATAACAAGTCTATCGGCAGATTGCGAAGAAATATCTTGTATGACGATATCTATTCCATAAACTGTTCTAATACGTGATGCAAAACCTGTCAGTTTCCTACGATTGGACCACGGATGATCTACGCCATAAAAGAGATGGGACATTGGTGGATCAGGTTAAGATCCAGGAAAGGAAAAGGGAGGATCGAACGGCAAGCACGTTGGCATCATGAGACAATTGCCGGGTACTCCTTTAGCACAAAAGGTGTTTTTGATCCGGCGTACTTCCTACTTACAATCCGTCTTCCCCGCGGCTTCTGTAAACCGGGCTGTGCGTTTGTCTTTGAGAACCCATGTGCCGTTTTGATCAACGAGCTCGCCGTGCGCGAGGAATAGCGAGTCGGTGGTCAGGCGAAAGATCTTCTCTTCACGGGCGTTGACACCTTCGGCCTGGTAGCTGTATACGGCTGTGATGGTGTCGTTTTGCAGGATGCCGTTCAGCGTGCCGACCATTTTGTCTTTCTCGGCGGGCAGCCAGCGCAATGTGCCGGTAACGTCGTTGCCGACGATCGTCAGTTGCACGAGCAGGGAGTCGTTGCCGGTAATGTCTTGAAAACAAAATTCCTGAGCCTGGGCGCTTTCGATGGCGTCCGTAACGGCATTGCGCTTTTCAGCGATTCGGCCACAGGCCGCCAGCAGCAACACGCTGCCACAAAAGTATACGGGGCGTATCATGAATAACGTAAGGGACTTACTCTTCGGAAGTTTCTATGCTGGCCTCGGTTGTGTTGCGGGAGTTGAGCGTCGTAGCCGGGTCTTGCCAACGGAGCTTATACATATCGGTCATTTGGTTGGCATACATGCGCACGATAATCACTTCGTCGCCAAGGGTCTTGAATTTATACTTACCGTCCAGCACATACGTCCAATCGAACTCGCTTGTCCACACACGCTGGTCGTCAAATTCGATCTCGGCGCCCGTCAGCTTATATACACCCGCGCCAATGGCGGGAGACTTCATCAGCTCGCTAAAGCCATTGAAGGTATTGTTCTGGATCACGAGGGTCACCGCGGTAGGGGTACAGTGGCCGTCGGGACTGAAACGGCTAAACTCGCCGGTATAGGTTCCGCTCTTCAGCACAGCCTGCGTATTTCCCTCATTCTTATCGCACGATACCAGTCCTACACAAAGGAGCACGAGCAGCAGAAATCCATTTTTCATCATCAGTCGTTGTTACAAATGTTTAGACCCTTTCAGAACCCCATTCGTTGGAATACTTAAAAATACGCGATCTCTCCCGACTTCCCAAAGGTTCCGCAACAGTCGTTCGCCCAATTGGTCCGCAAACGCGCCCGTTTGCAGAGATTTAACAGGAATTTCACGTAGGTCTTCCGCCGTAGTCAGGCGAAGGTGCGCCCTTAAAAATCAGGGCCCGGAAATGTGATGCTTTTTTCTAACTTGTTCGCGATCTCGCAGGTTGCGGGCGGATAGCTAAAATGAGATGTTGTGAGCGATGCGTACCGACGTGCCATGTGGCCTGGTGAGTCGACAGCGTAAGCCGAAAAGCTGAGACCAAGAGTAGGCACCCCTTAAACGATGTTGAAATGAGACAAATCATGAACCGCCGTCTGCTCTCGTTGTGGATGGCGACGAGCGCCCTGTTCCTGCTGGCAGCCACCAGCCCGGAAATGCCGGAAGCTGACGTGCCTGCACGTTGGAAAAAAGAAATGAACCAGGCTGGCCCCTACATGGCGGCGCCTGAACCGAAGGCCGTGGTGTCGGTGTCGGTCGGCGGACCTGCCCGTGGTAACAACCGGGACTACTACACCTGGACCGTTTCCGCCAGTGGCGGCACACCGCCGTATACCTACTACTGGGAATATACCATTGACGAGATCCACTACAATCCTTTTGTCACGGCCACAGGCACCAGTCAGACCGCGCAAATGCCGCTCGATCTCGATCTGCACCTACGGGTAACCGCCACCGATGCCAATGGTGTACAAGCTGTAGGAACCAAAACGACTATAAATACGGGCGACACCACGCATCCGTAAAAACAAAAAAGGTTCACGGTATGTGCCGTGAACCTTTTCGTATACACCTTGTCTGATATCTTATTCGAGTGCTTTTACACCCGGCAATACTTTACCTTCGAAGTACTCCAGCAGCGCGCCGCCACCGGTTGATACATAGCTCACGTCGTCGTTAAAGCCGAACTGGTTAACGGCAGCAGCGGAGTCGCCACCACCGATCAGTGAGAAGGCGCCTTTCTTCGTAGCCTTTACAACCGCCTCAGCGACCGTCTTTGTGCCGGTAGCAAATTTCTCCATCTCGAACACACCCATCGGGCCGTTCCACAGAACGGTCTTCGAATCTTCGATAGCTTTGGCAAATACCTGCGTTGCCTGGGGACCGATGTCAAGGCCCATCCAGCCGTCTTTAATGTTATTGTTGTTGGCCACGTCCGTGTTAGCGTCGGCGGCGAATTTATCGGCGATGATCGAGTCGAGGGGAAGAAGCAGGTCTACACCTTTCGCTTTGGCCTTCTGGATCAGCTCTTTTGCCAGGTCCAGTTTATCAGCCTCTACCAGCGAGTTGCCGATGTTACCGCCCAGGGCTTTGAAGAACGTATAGGCCATACCGCCACCGATGATCAGGTTGTCTACCTTGTCAAGCAGGTTTTCGATAATGAGGATCTTGTCGGAGATCTTCGCGCCGCCCATGATCGCCGTAAAGGGCTTGGCTGATTTTTCCATCACCTTCTTCGCGTTGTCGAGCTCGGCCGCCATCACAAGGCCTGCGCATTTTTCTTTGAAAAATTGTGCTACGATGGTAGTAGAGGCGTGGGCACGGTGTGCGGTACCGAAGGCGTCGTTTACATAGATGTCGCCGTGCTTGGAGAGCTTTTCGGCAAAGGCAACGTCGCCTTTTTCTTCTTCTTTGTAGAAACGCAGGTTTTCGAGAAGGAGTACGTCACCGGGTTTGAGCGCGGCCGACAGCTTGTAGGCTTCGTCACCGACGCAGTCGCCGGCGAACTTCACGGGGTGGCCCAGCAGCTCTTCGGTCTTTTTGACGGTATGCTTCAGCGAATATTTTTCTTCCGGACCTTCCTTCGGACGCCCCAGGTGCGACATCAGGATAACGCTACCACCGTCCTTCAGGATCTTGTTCAGCGTCGGGATCGTGGCGCGGATGCGGTTGTCGTCCGTAACGTTAAAGCTTTTGTCCAGGGGAACGTTGAAGTCCACGCGAATGAGCGCGCGTTTGCCGTTAAAGTTGATGTCGTTGATCGTTTTCATGAGGCGGTTTGTGTTGTTTAATGAAAATTTTCGGACAGCAAAGCTAAGATTTTTGCGTTGTGAGGGGATATTGGCAAGAATTAAAAATGGAGGCCCAGGCAGAACAATCGATTGCTTTTTTTAACATGAGCAGATTTTTATTTTTCCAACGCCCCCTGCGGCGTGTCTTCCGACCACTTGGGGCACGGCTACACCGTATCCCAAACCTGGTTCGCCTCCGTCAGAATAATAGGAGGCCCGTCCGTAATGACAATCGTATGCTCATGCTGCGCCACAAAGCTCTTGTCGCGCGTCGTCAGCGTCCATCCATCGTTCTTCTGATGCGCCAGCGTAGCCCGGGTAGAGATGAACGTTTCAACCGCTACCACCGAGTTCTTGCGGAAGCGCTCATGGTTGTGGCGATCGTAGTAGCACGGGATCTCATGCGGCGCTTCGTGCAAGCTCCGGCCGATGCCGTGGCCTACCAGGTTGCGCAGCACGGTAAAGCCGGCTTTGCGCGCTTCGGTTTCTATGAGCCGGCCGATGTCGGCGATGCGCACGCCGCCGTGGATGTTATGGATGGCTTTATGCAGGATCTTTTTCGAGGCGTCCACCAGGGCACCGCGCTGGTGGATGTCGCGTCCTAATACAAACGAGCCGCCGTTGTCGGCCCAGTAGCCGTTGAGCTCTGCCGAGACATCGATGTTGATCAGATCGCCTTCGGCCAGTACAACCTTGTCGGAAGGTATGCCGTGGGCCACGTCGTGGTTTACGCTGATGCACGTGTGCCCGGGAAAGCCGTATGTGAGGAACGGCGCCGAGCGCGCACCGTAGGATTGTAACAAGGCCGCACCGTAGTGGTCGAGCTCACGGGTGGTCATGCCGGGACGGGCGTAGTCGCGCATCTGGCGCAACGTGAGGGCCACCGCTTCGCTGGCTTTGCGGAGGTTGAACAGGTCGGTCTGAGACGTAATGGACATAAGAATATATACTGCGTGTCTAATCGCCAAAGCTGATATTGAGGCCTTTGGCTGCCTGCACCAGATACGAGTCCTTGTCGACAAGTTGCTGGCTGCTGGTGGCTTCTTCCAGCGACACGGCCGTGATGGCATTGTTGCGATACGATACCATTTTGCCGAAGTCGTTGGCCAGCACTAATTCGAACGCCCGGACACCAAATAAAGTTGCCAGCACACGATCAAAGGCGACGGGCGTACCGCCGCGTTGTACATGGCCCAATACCGTTTCGCGGATCTCGGCCTTGCAGCCGGCATCTTTTAACTGCTGCGAGAGCTGGTAGGCCACGCCGCCCAGGCGCACGTGCTCCGAGCCTTTCTCGCCCGCCCGCGAGGTAACAGTGCCTTCCTTCGGCTTGGCGCCTTCGGCTACGACGATGTTGGCAAAACCTCTGCCTTTTTTATAGCGCAGGTTGAGGCGGCGCACCAGCTTGCGTACGTCGTACGGGATTTCGGGGATGAGGCAGATCTCCGCGCCACCGGCGATGGCGGTGTGTAAGGCGATCCAGCCCGCGTCGCGGCCCATCACTTCCATGATCATCACGCGGTGGTGGCTTTCCGCCGTCGTCACCAGCTTGTCAAAGCTGTCCGTGGCAATTTGTACGGCGGTTTGAAAACCAAAGGTGAAGTCGGTCGCCGCCAGGTCGTTGTCGATGGTCTTCGGCACACCGATGATGGGAAGCCCTTTGTCGTATAGGGCCTTCGATATTTTTTGCGAGCCGTCGCCGCCGATGTTGACGATGGCATCGAACTTCAGATCTTTCAGACGTTTCACCAGGTCGTCCGAGCGGTCGGACATCAGTACCGTGCCATCCGGTTGCACCGCCGGGTAGTTCAGCGGGTTGCCCTTGTTGGTCGTCTTGAGAATGGTGCCGCCTTTTACGTGGATACCCGCCGTTACCTTGCTGGTGAGCTTAATGAGCTCCTTCGGCTCGCTGAATACACCGTTGAAGGCTTCTACGCTGCCATATACTTCCCAGTCTTTTTCCTTGCGTGCGCGCTTTGCCACACCGCGGATAACAGCATTGAGCCCGGGGCAGTCGCCCCCGCCCGTGAGGACGAGTAGTTTCTTGGGTTTTTCCATAGCGTTTCGTCTTACGACGTTTAAAGTACGCAATTTTAGTCAACCGCGGCCGCGCGGCGCAGGCGGTCGTTGATGGCCCGGCCCAGGCCTTCGTCAGGCACCGGCTCGGCCAGGATAAAGTCCACCGGCATTTTGTCGAAGGCTCGCAACGCAGTAAATAGCTGTTGCGCAGCTTCCGTCAGGCTACCGGCAGGCGAGAGGATAAACTGGTAAGGGGAGTTGAAGTCGGCTTGAAAGGTCAGCAGCGCCGAGCGGTGCGCAGGGTACTGCTGCAACAGGTCTTCGATCGTACCCAGGATCAATCGCTTGCCCGGCGCATAGTGACTCTTGAGCTGCCCCGGCGCCTTGGGGTTGGACGACGAGTGCGCCTGCACGTGCACCGGGCCGACTACCTGCTCGATGTCCTCCAGGCTGAGGCCACCCATGCGGTAGATCGTGGTCTGATCGTTTTCCACCCCCACGATCGTAGACTCGATGCCGACCCGGCAGGGGCCGCCGTCGAGGATATAGGGAATGCGGTCGCCCAACTGGTCGTTGACGTGTTGGGGCGTGACGGGGCTTACATAGCCGAAGGGATTGGCGCTGGGGGCGGCCAGGGGAAAATCTAACGTTTCCAGTAACTGCCGGGTCAGCGCGTGGTCGGGGCAACGAATGCCCACGGTGTCGAGACCCGACGTGACCAGGTCGGGTATGATGGCGCGCTTTTTCAACAGGAGGGTGAGGGGGCCCGGCCAGAAGCGTTCGGCCAGGGCGCGCAGCGCGTCGGGTACTTCTTCGGCGTATGCGTGTACGCGCGCCAGGCTGGGCACGTGTACAATGAGCGGATCGAATTGTGGGCGGTTTTTTACCGTGAAGATGCGCGTGACGGCAGGCACGGATAAGGCGTTGGCCGCCAGCCCGTAGACGGTTTCCGTCGGGATCGCCACCACCTGGGCTTCTTCGAGTAGGGCTTTGGCAATGCCGATGTCTGTGCCGATTTCCGCCATGGCCCCAAAACTAAGTTTTTTTCTTTTCTGCTAAAACCATCACCTTTACACCTGTAAAATCGTAACCGTATATACCTGCCATGAGCAACAAAACGCGATCTGTTCTAAAAATTATAGCCATTATTCTTGCCGCGCTGGCCGTGCTGATGTACATGGGATGGGTGGCCGTTCCCTTTATTTCAGGGTATAAATTCTGGATGGTGACGGCCGGCTTCGTACTGCTGCTCATCAGCAGCAAATAACATCAGGTACAGAGCTTTTCACGCATGCGCGCCAGGGAGCGTTGGGTGGTGTAATCCGCCAGCCTGTCGAGCGCGACCCATTGCAGGTCGTTCGACTCGTGGGTAATGACCAGGGGCTCGTGGCGATCGGCTTCGACCAAAAATCGTACGTCGAAATGCAGGTGTTCCGGAAAGTCCTTCCGCGCCGGTATCGTGTGGATGTCGATGTCGAAGATCGCCGGCGTGCGTAATTGCAGGCTTTTGAGACCAGTCTCTTCCCACGCCTCACGGAGTGCCACCTGTTGTACATCAGGGTTGCCGTCGGCATGGCCACCGGGTTGCAACCACTTGTTGAGCTTGGCATGATGCGTGAGCAATACAAACCGGGTGTCGCTGTCGACGATCCAGGCAGAACCTGTAATGTGGCCGGGCAAATGGTCGCGGTGAAATGCACGCGGATGGGTGAGCAGGGAAAAGAACTGCTCGCGGAATGTCAGCTCTTCGGTAAAGCGACTGGTATAGGCTTGCAGGGTTGGGTATAGCGATGGCAGGGGAGAGGACATGGGGCGGCGTTGGTAAGAAAAAATAAACCTCCCGCCGGTAGCCGACGGGAGGTATTGCTGCTTTTCGCAGAGAGATTGTTACTGGATAACGACCGTTACTTTATTGATGCGGTTGGCTTCCAGCTTGCCCGTCTGCTCGCCGCCGCCAAAGTTATCTTTGTCGTCTTTCTTCGCCAATACGAAGTACGATGTAGCCTTCAGGTCTTTCAATTTGACCACGCCTTTGGCATCGGTCACACCCTGCGCGGCAACGTTGGTTTCGTTCTTATAGTCCTCTTCGGTTTCGAACAGTTGCACACTGACACCCTGCTCGGTGTTCCCCAGCTCATTGCGGATCGTTACCGTAAGCTGTGTTTTGATGATTTGAAAGCTCATGGCCACCAGCAAAACGGCGGCAGCTCCCAGGAATTTGAATGATCGTTTCATACTAGCAAGATACGTTTAATCGATAAAGCTTATCAAAAATGACGCCTGTCAACGTTTTGGGTCAACAGGCTCCAAAGGTAAACGGAAACCGTGTTTAAAGCACGGAAGTTTTCAGGAATCCGTCTGTAAGCGGTCAATTATTTCTTTGAGGCGACCGTGCTGTCCGTGGCGTGTTGCAGATGCTTGGCATAGTGTACATCCCAGGCATCGAGCTGTCGAAAGTGGGTATTCAGACGGGTCAGAAAGTCCTCATAGTTACGGTTCTCTTTGGCCGCCCACGCCACCTCGGCCATGGCACAGGCGCGCGGGTACATCATATACTCCACGTGGTCGGTCGTGGGAATATATTCCGTCCACAAGTTCGCTTGCACACCGAGTATATGTTTTGCCTCGTCATCGTTCAGCAGGGCCGGGATGGGCTCGTATGAATATACCTTGCTTACCGGCAGGTAGCCGCCGATCGCGAGCGGCTGGTTCTCGCTGGTAGTGTCCTGGTAATAGTCGAAGTAACACCAGCCCGTCGGCGTCATGATCACGTCGTGGCCTTGCTGGGCGGCCGCGATGCCGCCTTCTTCTCCGCGCCAGCTCATAACGGTAGCGTTAGGGGCCAGGCCGCCTTCCAGGATCTCATCCCAACCAATGATCTGCCGGTCTTTGCTGTTGAGGTACTTTTCGACGCGCTGAACGAAGTAGCTCTGCAGTTCATGTGAATTTTTGAGGTGCTCGGTTTTCATCCGTTTTTTGCAGTGCGGGCAGGCATCCCATCTGGCCTTGGGGCATTCATCGCCCCCGACGTGTATATATTTGCTGGGGAACAGCGTAATGACCTCGTCGAGCACGCCCTCCAGGAATGTGAACGTCTCTTCTTTGCCGGCACAAAATATGTCGTCGAAGACCCCCCACGTGGTAGCCGCCTGGTATGGGCCGCCCGTACAACCCAGCGCCGGATAGGCCGACAACGCCGCCAGCGCATGGCCCGGCATCTCAATTTCCGGGATGATCGTAACATACCGATCGGCAGCATATTTGACGATCTCTTTTACCTCTTCCTGTGTATAGTAGCCGCCATAGCGTTTGCCGTCGAAATCTTTCGGGTTGCTGGGATCGGCGTCACGGGCATGGCCGATGACGGTCTCCTTGCGGAATGCTGCGATCTCCTGCAGCTTCGGATATTTTTTGACCTCGATGCGCCAGCCCTGGTCGTCTGTCAGGTGCCAGTGGAAGCGGTTGAACTTGTGGTGTGCCAGCAGGTCGATATACTTCTTGATAAACTCGGGCGGGAACATGTGGCGGCATACGTCGAGGTGAAGACCGCGGTAGGCAAAGCGCGGTTGGTCGGTGATCGTCACGAACGGTACCGTCTTACCATTTTCGGGAATGAGTTGTAATAAGGTCTGCATGCCGTAAAACAAACCCGCGCCGCTGGCGGCGGTCAGGCTCACGCCTTTTTCATCTACCGTCAGCGTATAGCCTTCGTTGCCGAGCGCCGGATCTTCGGCGGTATAGAGTGCGATCTTGTCGGCATCGTCCGAGAACTCGGACACCGTGGCGTTTAACTTTTTGGCTTTCAGGAATTCGGCCAGCAAGTTGCCGACGTTCTTCTCTTCGGCGCTCCCGGCGATGATGGCGATCTTCTTATTGTCCCAGTCGAGTACCTCAGTGCCGGGTACAAGCGACGCCGGTTTGGGGATGATGTGAAAGTCGGTCGGGTCGGCGGATTTCTCCTCCCCGCCACACGCTGCCAGCAGCAGCCACGCCAGGGCGGCATACAATAATTTTTTCATATACGTTGCAGATCCAGGATTCTGTTCCTTACATAGTTAGGAAAACAATCGTCAATAATCAACGAAGCGCGTACGGGCAGTTGTATCCGTCGGATGGGGGGTAAAAAACAGCCGGCTCCGGCATCGGGAGATGCACGGAGCCGGGATATGTGTCAATGTTGAGCTTATTGCGTTCTATCGCAACAGCAATACGCCACCGCGTTTTTCGCGGGTTTCCGCATTTTCCTCTTTGCTCTTGTATTTCAATACATACGAGTACGTGCCCGCAGGCATTAACTGGCCGGCGTTGTTCTTGTAGCCCCCGTTCCAGGCAAAGGCCAGGTCGCTGGATTCAAAGACCATTTCACCCCAGCGGTTGAAGATATAGATCTGGAAACCTTCTTCGGCTACATAGAATGTAAAGATATGGAACATCTGGTTGGCATTCAGCCCGCTGGTGGGGCGGAAGGCGTTCGGTGCGTTGATGACCGGATCGCAGTTCACTTCTACGATCGCGTCATCGGACGTTTCGCAGCCGAATGCATTTTCCATTCTTACCCGATAGCTACCGGCTTCCCGGGCCTCATAGATCTGGCCGAAGAAGGGTAACGCCGACTCGCTGGTGCCGACGAGTTGATACCAGGCATAACTTGCAAAGCCCGCGCCCGGATCAAGGTAAGCCACCTGCACATTCGGCGGGGCGTTCGGGTCGGGGCAGATCACGAAATTGTCTTGCATGACGCCTGGTGTAGACGGCGCCAGGAAGATCTGCAGCGCGGCTTCGGCTTCACAGCGACCGTCGCTCACTTTGACACCGTAGAGACCCGCCGCGCGCTGGTTGTCAAGCTGTGCGGTTGTTTCGCCGCTGATCTCCGTGCTATTCAACGCCCATTGATACGTCGATACGGTGCGGCTCGGTGCTGCTTCCAGCGTGAACGCAGCATTGTCACACGGCGGGCTGTCCGGCGGCAGGATCTGCACGGTCAGCGGGCCGAGCAGGCGCACATCTTCTTCGACAGCATCCGGTACGGCGAAGCAGCCCGACGCAGGATTTTGGATCCGCAAAGTATAGTCGCCCTCCACCGTCGCCACGAACTGCATGCCCGTGCCGCTAACACCCGGACCTGTCCAGGTATAGAAGTAGCTGGCCGCCGGTCGTGCGCCGTTCACCACCATACCGTTCAGAACAACGGGAGTGGTACAAGGGTCGTATTGAATATCCGCGCCAAAGCCCGGCTCGATCGCGACGTCGATCTGGGCATCCGTCGGACAGTTTCCTCCGGGGCCATCATCGACCACTACATCCAGGGTATATTGCCCTGGCGGCAGGTTTACAGGGATCGTTGCCGTGGCGCCGGTGAGGCCGACAGGGGAGCTGCTCCAAAAATAAGTATACGTTGGGCCCGGCGGGGCGACGGCCGTTACCTGGGGCGCTGCAGCGCAAAGCTGCGTGATGTCGATGCTTACGTTGGGAATCTCCGGGCCCTGGTTCAGTGTTATGGACGCGCCCGTCGGACAGCCGGCCGGAGGGGCCCCGCCTCTGTACACGGTTATGTTATAATTACCGGGCGTCAATCCCCCCGTTTGAAACTGCACTCCGGGTGTCGGTACAGGACCCGATTCGACCACGTCTCCCGTGTTCGCGTCCAGTATGGTATACATATCCGTCGTGAGAAAGCCTGGGGCGGATGACTGGATGGTGACAGGCTGCGGTGTTAGATCGCAGGCGGCCTGATTGACGGGAGTGATCGTGGGCATGCCCGCGCCGTTGATCGTAGCCGTGGCACCCGCCGGGCAGCCGTTGGCCTGATCGTTGACCGTAATGGTATACGTACCTGCCGTCAGGCCGGTGAACGGCACGGTGATCGGCGAGGTGCCGTTCGGAATCGCCGTCGGGCCGGTGAAGCTATAGAAGTAATTGGTGCTTTGTGTTACGACCGCCGTAAGCTGGCCGGTATTCGTACCGCAGGTAATAGCGGCACCCGGTGTTAACGTTACGGTCGGTGATTGGTTTACCGTGAATGTGATCGTATCGCGCGTGACGCAGTTCTGCGGAGCGGGGCCCGTATACGTTGCGATGTATGTAAATGTACCGGCGGTCGAGAAGTCTACCGGCTGTGTCGGGCCCGTGTTACCGAGGTTGGCGCCATTTAGCGTCCACGTGTGGCCGTTGGGGATATTGATACCGGTGTTCAGCGTCAGCCCCGTATTGGGGGCCGAGCAAGCGACAGCGTCCGGGCCAAGATTGATCGTGACAAGGGCCGGGTTTACGCGGATCGCACCTTCGGTGCTACACTGCGTGGCTGTGCTGGTGACCGTAACAAAGTACGTGCGCGGCTCGCTGATGGTAAGCGTCTCTGTTGTCTCACCATCTTCCCAGAGGTACTCCAGGCCGGGCGTGTCGGTGGGGTTGGCATCGATCACCATCGGCGGCGTACACAGCGACAACGACGTGGACGGGTCCGGCGGCGGAGGATAGATGGTGACGGTATCGCGCAACACCTCTACCAGTCCGACACATCGGTTACTAATGCTGAGCGTCACAATATAGGTGGTCGCGACGGCTGTCGTGGGATAGGTATGTTCGACCTCCGTGAGGTTCACACCTGACTGGCCGCCCCCATCGCCAAAGGCCCAGGTGAGCACGTCGATCGGGTCCGTGCCCGAGCCGGTAAAGCTCGTGGGAGATCCCATACACTCCCCGGTATGCGCAATGGACGGCCCTTGCGGCGCATCGGAAATGATCTGGATAAAGTTCGGCAAGCCCAACCGGCTTACGGTGCCGCCGGCCAGCGGAAATGCATCGATCTGGAAGCTCGACGCGCGTGCCGTATCCGGCACGACCGTGATCACACCCAGGGCGGGTTGGTCCTTGACGGCTACATAGACCTGCTGGTCCGGGCCCATGACAATGGCGCCCAGCCCTTGTGGATAGTCGGCGTCGGACATGCGCGGCGTGCCGCTGGGCTGGTGTGGAATGCCCAGCGTATCGAACGCATATTCGTAAAGTTTCGACGACGGCGAGCCGAGCAGGGAAACATACAGTTTGTTGCCACCCGCGCCGAACTCCACGCCGTACGCCTGTCCGGAAGTATTGTTCAGGTTGATGGTGCGCAGGTTTGTAACCGTACCGGCCGAGTCGATGAAGTCGAATACTTCCACGATGTTGGAAACACCGGGGGTATAGATCGGTACTGCCAGGCGGTTCTGCGGCCCCAGGCGCATGTAACCCTCGGCGTTGGTCGGGAAGGCAATGTTATGATCCGAGCCGATGCCGGAGAAAATAGGATTGTCGATGCCGGCGGTGGTGATGCGGTACGCGCGGAATATATTGTTGCCATACTCGTGGGCAATGAGCCAGTTCTCGTTACCGGTGATGCGCTCGGTGCTACGGGTAAAGAGTGTGACGTTTTTGGCCCGCAGACCGCCCGTCGGGAAGTTGAGCTTGATATCGTAGAGGGAGTAGGCCAGGCGGTAGGTGCCGGTACCGGGGATCTCTTCCGTCGTGAAGATATAGTACAACGTCTCGTCGCCGGGCACCGGAATGATCAGTGCTGCCTGTGATGAGTTGTCGTTTACGCCACCGATGTCGGTGCCGACCACATCAAAATCGTGGTTCCACACCGTGTTGCCGTCGGTGAAGAAGATCACCTGGCCGTTGCGGTCGGAGATCGTTGATGTGCCTTCGAGGGCATCCATCACCGGGTTGGTGATCGCTTCGGGCGCGCCGGGCGGGTTATCAAACACCGGGTTGAAATCAATGCCGGCTTGATTACCAAAATACCAGATGTTGGCACGCTGGTCCTGTACATTGTACTCTTTAATGTTGACACCCGCGGAGGTTTGGCAGGAGCCGACCGTCGCCACGAGGAAATAATATCCGGCGGAGTCGGGCTGCAGCGTAGCCGTCGTGCCGGAAGACGGCGAGCCGATGGGGCCGGCGGGGCCGTACCATTGCCAGCTCGGCGTCCCGCCGCTGCCGGCGTTAATCTGGGCCGTCAGTGTAAAGCGGTTACACGGGCCGGGCGGTGTCGGCACGGGGTTGGCTTTCGGAAAGGGCAGCTCGCAGCTACACGCGGTGGTGTCCTGCACCAGGCTGATCTGCGCGTCGAATGGCTGAATGGTCAGATCATGCCATACACTATCGACCTGGCCGTTGAGGTAAGCCTTCATCGTTACGGTATAGGTGCCTTCATCCGGATAGTTATATACCGGGCTCCACTCGCTGGAGGTGCCGCCGTCGCCAAAGGTCCACACGAGGCTGTCGGCCTGCGGCTTCACCTCGGGGAAGAACGAAATGTTGGAGTTGGCGCAGGTACCGTCGGACGTGAAGTCCAGCACCCAGTTGACACTGTCGAACGGTGCGAACGACGGGAACTGGCGGGCACCGAAGTTGCCAGCAAAAATGCTGGCGTCGTAGTCCACTTCAGACGCTACGGTGTCGGTATTGGTGAAGCCGCCCAGGGCCACATTGGCGCCGGAGGCATAGAGGTAATACAGCACGCTGTCGGGGCCCATCTGCAGACCGAAGCCTGCCGTGGGGGCTGTGCCGGTAAGCACCGAGGCAGGAGCCGGCGTCGGTGTGGCGGTGGGCTTCAGATCGTATTGCACGACGTCACCGGCGCCACCGCTGGTACGCGAAACGTAGAGGTAGCGGCCGCTGCTGCTGAACTCGGTGTCGTAAATGCCATTGGCCACCGGCGACGTCGAGCCGGGCACGGACGTTACAGCCAGTGTAGGCAGGGTCTGCGGGGCCGGCGGCACCGGGGCCGGGGGGAAGGTGATCGTCGCCAGCTCCACGCTGCGGCCGGCTTCGCCCGGCGAGACGCCCAGGGTGCGTGTGGCCGGGTGGTATGAGAAATTGACGGCGTTGGTGATCGTGCCGGCCGTAACATTGCCGATATAGTTCACACCGGTGTTGTCGATCTTGACGAAATGATAGGTGGCCGAGGCGGAAGCATGGGTCACCAGCCAGTAGCCGTCGGAGTTGGGGTCGG
Organism: Dawidia soli; assembly: GCF_018598185.1. Classification (GTDB taxonomy): domain Bacteria; phylum Bacteroidota; class Bacteroidia; order Cytophagales; family Cyclobacteriaceae; genus Ohtaekwangia; species Ohtaekwangia soli. The sequence continues at coordinate 74,992 of NZ_JAHESC010000004.1, read as the reverse complement.
GCAGCATGATCATGCCTTCTGACAGGCCGGTGGGCAAGCCGGTGATGGCGTTGTTTACGTCTGTCAGCTCACCGAGGGGTGGCTGGCCAAAGGCCGTGCCATTGCCGATCCGGGTGGAGTCGAACACGGCGTATTGCACGCCGCCGCCCGCCACGGCATAAAAGATATAATATTCGCCGGGGAACGAGGGGTTCTTGCAGACTGTCACCGACTGGTTGCGGGTGTTAATACCGCCCAGCGGCCCGCCCGGCGCGACCCGGTGGGAGGCGTCGATGACGTTTACGCCGTCGGTATAAAACAACAGCGTGCCCGTGTACGGATCGGAGACCACGGCGGTACCGCCGGCGCCGGTGCCGAAGGGGCCGGTGTAGCGGTTGGTGATAAGTGAAACGGAATTGTCGCCGCGGCTAAACCGTATGCCCCGGTTGCCAAAGTACCAATTGTGCCCCGAAAAGTTCTGGGCATAGGTACCGGCAGGGATGACGGTGGCCAACAAGAAGATCAGTCGGTAAAAATATCTGGTCACGTTCCTCGGATTTTGAAGTGGTCGAACTTACGATTCGGTTCAATAAAGTGTCAAATGTAAAACGCTCAAGTTGTTTTAAAGTATACAATTTGGCTTAAATAATGCGTTAATGGAAATGCGCTTACCGGGATTGCCGCCCCGTTGGCCGCCGATGGGAAAAGAGCACGTAAGGGTCGCGTTTCGGTATGATAAACCGTCCTGGCGTCGGCTTTTCCGGTCGGTGGTCAACAATTAACGGTTAACCTGTAACGGATAACGGATAAGTTTTCATTAATTTGCCTCAAGTGCTTACTCTAAAAAGAACGTTTTTAATGTACAGGATCATCCTGCTCTCGTGCGCGTTAATACTGGTGTTGGAAGGTGCGGTAACTGCTCAGGACCCCCAATTTTCGCAGTTTTATGCCGCTCCCCTCTACCTCAACCCAGCCCTGACGGGAGGCACAAACCAGGCCCGCGCGGGCTTGAACTACCGCAACCAGTGGCCCTCGATCGATGCCAACTTCACCACCCTGTCGGCGTACTTCGATTATTTTATCGAAGACTATAACAGCGGGGTGGGGGTGATCCTGTCACAGGACCGCGAAGGGCTGGCCGGTCTCCGGTCGCTCAGCCTGGGCTTGCAGTATTCGTATGAGCTGCCCATCACCCGCGAGCTGGGCTTTCGCCCCGGCGTACAGATCGGCATCTTTAACCGCGACGTAAACTTCGACAAGCTCACCTTTGGCGACCAGTTCGACCCCAATACGGGTCAGCTCATCAGCCAGCAAACCGCCGAGACGTTCAAGACGCAATCGGCCAAGACCTTTGTAGACATTTCGTTCGGGGGTGTGCTCTTTACGAAGAGCGCTTGGTTAGGCGTGTCAGCATGGCATTTGACGCAACCGAACCAAAGCCTCATCGGCGAAGAAAGCAAGCTGCCCGTGAAGCTGTCTGTGCACGGCGGCTTTAAGTTCTTTATGACACCCGGCACGACCGGATCGGGCGCATACGCCCGCAAGTCCGAGCGTAGCATCTCGCCGGCCTTTCAGTACCGCCACCAGGGCCAGTGGGACCAGATGGACCTCGGCCTGTATTTCACGTTCGAGCCGCTTGTGCTCGGCACGTGGTATCGTGGTGTGCCGTTCAAGAAAGTGGGCGACGCGGTGAATAACGAATCGATCGTATTGCTGGTCGGTTTTACGCAGATCGGCGCGAAGGATGCGATCAACATCGGCTACAGCTACGACTATACCATCTCGAAGCTGGGCACCGGCAGTGGCGGCGCGCACGAGTTCAGCCTGGTCTATACCTGGCCGATGCGGAACCCCCGCAAGCCGCCGAAGGATAAGCTGATCATTCCCTGTCCGGATTTCTAGACATTTCGAAGCCGTCTCAGCCACCCTGCAGACGGCTTTTTTTTTCCTGCCCGCGCGTACACGTACATTGTGTTTTCGACAATTATTTCCTCAGAGGAAACGAGTTTTAGGGTAGTGAGAGGCCTCTTCCGACCTACCCCTCGTTAGCTGGAAAAATATTTTAAACTTTGACGCCGAAAAGTTTGCCATGAACCAAACTTTTCCGTTTAATTTTGCATTTACAAACAACAATAAATAAAAAACTGAATGGGTTTCATCTAACGTTTCACATTTAACGCTTGATAAGAAATTGAAAACATTGTTCACCATAGTATCTGCGGCCAAGGCTGCACTCCAATCTGCAAGAACGTTCCGGTTCTTAAACACTGTCTGCATGGTGACCAGACGACCCCGACCCGTACGCTTCGCGCGTATCTGATACCTCCATCACACAACATTCTGTTGATCGACGTGGTGTCCGGGATATCACGCCTTTTGTGCTTTTAGGCACGTGCTTTTAAAGCATTGGTGTTTTCTTCATTCACATTTTAATTCGCAATCACTTTGGAAAAGCATAATCTCATTGTCCGACTGGCAACAGTGGACGACAAACACTACGCAGAGACCATCGTTACCGAGATGGCTGAATCTGCAAAAGCGCGTGGCACCGGCATTGCCAAGCGTTCGCCGGACTACATCGTTACCAAGATGGAGGAGGGCAAAGCCGTCATCGCGCTGGCGCCCGATGGTACCTGGGCAGGCTTCTGCTACATCGAGGCGTGGGAGCACGAGAAATATGTGGCCAACTCCGGCCTGATCGTATCGCCGCCCTTCCGCAAGACAGGTGTCGCCACCGATATCAAACGCGCCGTGTTTGCGCTGTCGCGTAAGAAATATCCCGACGCGAAGATCTTTGGTCTGACGACCGGTCTGGCCGTGATGAAGATCAACTCCGACCTGGGCTACGAGCCTGTGACCTACTCTGAGCTCACCACGGACGAGGAGTTCTGGAAAGGCTGCCAAAGCTGTGTGAACTACGAGATCCTGATGAGCAAGGGCCGCAAGAACTGCATGTGTACGGCCATGCTGTTCGACCCGGTGGAAGCCGAAGCCAAGCTGCGCGAAGCCGAAGAAAAACGGAACGCTCAGCGGAAGGCGGAAGCCCCCAAGGCGGCCGAAACGGTCGTCACGCCGGAAGGCGAGCTGGTGACGACACACCGCCACCGCGAGTTCGACGGCAACCAGAAGCTGTTCGAGCGATGGTTGCGCTTCAAGCAATTTGTACTGCTGAAGTCGTTTCGCAAGAAAGATGAGAAGAAAGACGAAGGCAACGGCAGCAAAGACAAGAAGTCGCTGCTGAGCTTTTTCTTCTTCTGGTAACGCGGAAGACCTTTATTGAAACCTTAAACTTTACTATAACCAGCCGGAGGCTGCAAGCCACGGCGCTTCAACCGGAGAGATGAGCAAAAAGAAAGTCGTATTAGCATTTAGCGGAGGATTGGATACCTCTTACTGCGTTAAATACCTCGGCGAGGAAAAAGGATTTGAAGTTCATACCATCACCGTCAACACCGGTGGTTTTAATGAGCAGGAAGTCCTGGAGATCGAGACCCGCGCCCGCAACCTGGGAGTGGCATCGCATAAGACCGTTGACGAGACCCGCAACTACTACGACAAGGTTATACGCTACCTGGTGTATGGCAATATCCTGAAGAACAACACCTATCCCCTCAGCGTAAGCGCCGAGCGCATGTCGCAGGCGCTGGCGGTGGCCAACTATGCCCGCGAGCTGAAGGCAGACGCCGTCGCGCACGGCAGCACCGGCGCCGGCAACGACCAGGTTCGTTTCGACATGATCCTGAATATACTCGTGCCCGGCATCGAGATCATCACCCCCATCCGCGAGCTGAAGCTCTCGCGCGAAGAAGAGATTTCCTACCTGCAGTCGAAGGGCGTGCAGATGAACTTTACCAAAGCCATGTACTCCGTCAACAAAGGCATCTGGGGAACATCGGTGGGCGGTAAAGAAACCCTGAAGTCGCTGGGTACCCTGCCCGAAGAGGCATGGCCTACGCAGGTGACCAAAACCGGCACCGAGACCGTAACCCTGGCCTTTGAAAAAGGCGAGCTGAAGAAAGTGAACGACAAAGCGTTTGCGCACCCTGCCGACGCGATCCAATACCTGCAAGGCATTGCCGGCCCGTACGGCATCGGCCGCGACATACACGTGGGCGATACCATCATCGGTATCAAAGGCCGCGTAGGCTTTGAAGCCGCAGCGCCCATGTTGGTACTGAAGGGACACCACGCCCTCGAAAAACACGTACTCACCAAATGGCAGCTGAGCTGGAAAGACCAGCTGGCGCAATTCTACGGTAACTGGCTGCACGAAGGCCAGTACCTCGACCCCATCATGCGCGACATCGAAGCATTCCTGACTAACTCGCAACAACATGTTACCGGTACCGTGCAGATCCAACTGCATCCCTACCGTTTCCAAGCGCTGGGCATCGAGTCGGCCTACGACCTCATGTCGTCGAAGTTCGGCAAGTACGGCGAGATGAACCTCGGCTGGACCGGCGACGACGTAATCGGCTTTACGAAGATCTTCGGCAACCAGACGGCGATCTATCACCAGGTAAAAGCAGACGTCGATGGCCACTAAAATCAAAGCAGGCATCGTCGGCGGCGCGGGTTATACCGGCGGCGAGACCATCCGGCTGCTCCTCAACCACCCGCACGCAGAGCTGACCTTCGTACATAGCCGCAGCAACGCCGGCAACCCGCTGTATTCGGCCCATCCCGATCTGCGGGGCGATACGGAACTGACCTTTACCGACTCCCTGGCGCATGCCGCAGACGTTGTCTTTCTGTGCCTGGGCCACGGCGAGAGTAAGAAGTTCCTGCAAGACAATCCGTTTCGGGCCGGCGTGAAGATCATCGACCTGAGCCAGGATTTCCGCCTGGGCGAGACGGCGGGTGACCGCACGTTTGTGTACGGCCTGCCCGAGCTGAACCGCGACGCCATTCGTCAGGCTTCCAATATCGCCAACCCCGGTTGTTTTGCCACGGCCATCCAGCTGGGACTGCTGCCCCTGGCGAAGACCGGTGCCCTGGGCGAGGTATATGCCACCGGCATTACCGGTTCTACCGGCGCCGGGCAGAAACTGCAGGACACGACCCATTTCACGTGGCGCGCCAATAACATCTCGGCCTATAAAACGCTTACGCACCAGCACCTGCGCGAGATCAAACGCACGATCGCGCAGGTACAGCCGGGCTTTGCGGCCCCAATCAACTTTGTGCCGTGGCGCGGCGACTTTACGCGTGGCATTTTTGTGAGCTCGGTCATCTCGACGGCATTGTCGCTGGAAGACGTGGCGAAGCTATACCACGACTTTTACCAGGGGCATCCCTTCACCGTCGTGTATGACGACGTCGTGGACCTGAAGCAGGTGGTGAACACCAATAAATGCCTCGTGGGCCTCGAGAAGGAAGGCGACAAAGTGGTGGTACATACCGCGATCGACAACCTGCTGAAAGGCGCATCGGGACAAGCCGTGCAGAACATGAACCTGCTGTTCGGCTTCGAAGAAACGGCCGGGCTGAAGCTGAAGAGCATCGCCTTCTAACTGTACTACACTTTCACGTACCTACTTACTTCTTACAGTGTCATGAAATTATTTGATGTATACCCGTTGTTCAACATCACACCGGCCAAAGCCGAAGGCTCCTGGCTGTGGGATGACAAAGGGCAGAAATATCTGGATCTATACGGCGGCCATGCCGTGATCTCGATCGGCCACTCGCACCCGCATTATGTAAAGGCGCTGACCGATCAGCTCAACAAGATCGCCTTTTACTCCAACAGCGTACGCAACCCGCAGCAAGAGCAGTTTGCCGAGAAGCTGGGCGCGGTGTCGGGCTACCCCGACTATCAGCTCTTCCTGTGTAACTCAGGCGCGGAAGCCAATGAGAACGCGCTGAAGCTGGCGTCGTTCGTGACCGGCCGCAAGAAAGTGATCGCCTTTAAGAAGGCTTTTCACGGCCGTACATCCGGTGCCGTGGCGGCGACCGACAACCCCAAGATCGTAGCGCCTTTTAATGCCAACCACGAGATCGTGTTTGTGCCGATGAACGACGAGGCGGCCTTTACCGCAGCGCTGGACGCCACCGTGGCGGCGGTCATTATCGAAGGCATCCAGGGTGTGGGCGGTATCCAACTGCCGACCGATGCATTCCTGCAATTCCTGGAGCGTCAGTGCCGGGCCAACGGCTCGATCTTTATTCTCGATGAAATTCAAAGCGGCTATGGCCGCAGTGGTAAATTCTTTGCGCACCAGCATGCCGGTGTCTGCCCGCATGTCATCACCACGGCCAAAGGCATGGGCAACGGCTTCCCGATCGGAGGCGTGTTCATTCACCCGGACATCAAGCCGTGGAGTGGTATGCTCGGTACGACCTTCGGCGGCAACTACCTGGCGTCGATTGCCGGCCTGGCCGTACTGGAAGTGATCGAGCGTGAGAAGCTCATCGAAAATGCCGCCGTGCAAGGCAACTACTGGATCGAAAAGCTCAAAGCCATGCCGACATTAAAAGATGTGCGGGGCCGCGGCCTGATGATAGGTTTCGACCTGCCCGACGACAAAGCCTCGGTACGCACCGACCTGCTGCACAAGCATAAGATCTTTACCGGCGAAGCGAAGCCCAACACCATCCGGTTGTTGCCGTCGCTGACTCTGACCCGCACCGAAGCCGACTTGTTTTTAACCGCCCTGACTGAAGAACTGAAATGAAGAACTTTATCTCCGTGGCCGATGTCGATAACATCGACGCCCTCGTAGCGAAAGCCCTCGCCTTTAAAAAGGAAGCGCTCAAAAGCCAGACGCTCGGCGCCGGCAAGCGCCTGGGCCTGCTGTTCCTCAACCCCAGCATGCGCACGCGCCTTAGCACGCAGATCGCCGCCGAGAACCTCGGCATGAAGGTGATCGTGTTTAATGTAGGCCAGGACGGCTGGGCGCTGGAATTCGAAGATGAAGCCATCATGAGCGGCAACACGGTCGAGCACGTAAAAGACGCGGCGCCGATCCTGGGCAAGTACTTCGATGTACTGGGCATCCGCACGTTCCCTTCCCTGCAAAACAAAGTAGACGATTACAGCGAGCTATACATCCAGCAGTTCATGAAGTATGCCGGTATACCGGTGTTGAGCCTGGAGAGCGCCACGCTGCACCCGTTGCAGAGCCTGACCGATATCATTACCATTCAGGAGACCTTTCGCGAGCAACGCCGCCCGCGTATTGTGCTGACCTGGGCACCGCACGTAAAGGCGTTGCCGCAGTGTGTGGCCAACAGCTTTGCACAGTGGGTGAACGCGTGGGGCAAAGCAGATTTTGTGATCACGCACCCGGAAGACTACGAGCTGGACGAAAAATTCACCCAGGGCGCCACGTACGAGCCCAACCAGGACAAGGCGCTGCAAGGTGCAGACTTTGTATACGTCAAGAACTGGAGTACCTATACCGACTACGGTCGCATCTATAACAACGATCCGGCCTGGATGCTGACGGCGAAAAAGCTGGAGCCTACCAACAACGCCCGGGTCATGCACTGCCTGCCGGTACGCCGCAACGTAGAGCTGAGCGATGCGATCCTCGACAGCGCCAACAGCATCGTGACGCAACAAGCCTCCAACCGCGTATGGGCGGCACAGGCGGTGATCAGCGAATTACTCGGAAACAAATGAGCAAACTTTTTATCATCAAGATCGGCGGTAACGTGCTGGACAACCCGCCGGCGCTGAGCGCATTTCTGCAAGACTTTGCCGCGATACGCGAGCCGAAGATCCTGATCCACGGTGGCGGTAAGATCGCCACCAAGATCGGCGAAAGCCTGGGCATCGAGTCGAAATATGTCAACGGCCGGCGTATCACCGACGCCGCCACGCTCGACGTAGTGACAATGGTATACGGCGGGTTGGTCAACAAACACATCGTGGCCACGCTGCAGAAGCTGAATACGAACGCCATCGGTCTGACGGGCGCGGACGGAAATACCATCAAGGCCGTACGACGCCCGGTAAAAGATGTCGACTATGGTTTCGTCGGCGATATCACACCAGAAGGGGTACATGTAAACTTCCTGAGCACGCTGCTCCACGCGGGTATCGTACCGGTATTTGCACCGCTGACGCATGCCGAGGGCGCGATCCTCAATACCAACGCCGATACGATCGCCTCTGTGCTGGCCGTGGCGCTATGCAAGCAATTTGACGTGCGGCTGATCTTCTGCTTCGAGAAGAAGGGCGTACTGCGCAATGTAAACGATCCCGGCACGGTGATACGACATTTACCCAAAAGTAAATACGAAGAATTATTGCCGGCCGGCGTGTTTGCTGACGGGATATTGCCGAAATTGGAGAATGCTTATGCGGCGATTCAAACCGGCGTAAAAGAAGTGCTGATCGGTGAAGCATCAGACCTGCTAAAGAACACCGGCAGCGAAACAGAAGGAACTTTGATCACGATATAACAACGTTGGCGGGCTACCAGAGGCCTGACGGCTACCACACTTATGGAATCATTACACGAAAAGGCTACTAACCTGCTGACGCGGCTCATTGCTGTGCCGTCGTTCAGCAAGGAAGAAGACGAGGTGGCTTCGGTATTGGAGGATTTTTTTGAGCGCGAACGGGTGAACTCGTTTCGCAAGGGTAACAACATCTGGGTAAAAAATCAGTATTTCGATCCGAACAAACCAACCGTACTTCTCAATTCGCACCACGACACCGTGCGCCCCAACCCCCAGTATACACGCGACCCGTTCAAACCCGAGGTCATCGATGGTAAACTGTTCGGCCTGGGCAGCAACGACGCCGGCGGACCGCTCGTATCGCTCATTGCCACATTCCTGCACTACTACCCGCAGCAGAACCTGAAGTATAACATCGTGCTGGCGGCCACGGCGGAGGAAGAAATTTCCGGCACCGGGGGCGTGGAAAGTATCTGGACATCGCTGCCGGCGATCGACTTTGCCATCGTCGGTGAACCGACCCTGTGTCAGATGGCGACGGCGGAAAAAGGCCTGATGGTTTTGGATTGTATCGCCTACGGCAAGGCGGGCCATGCGGCCCGCGAAGAAGGTATCAACGCCATCTATGAAGCGCTGCCCGACATCGAGTGGTTCCGTACCTACCGGTATCCGGACGTGTCGGAGACCCTGGGACCGATCAAAATGACCGTGTCCATCATCAATGCCGGCAAACAGCACAACGTCGTGCCCGCCGAGTGCCACTACACCGTAGACGTACGCTGCACCGACAAATATACCCTGGAAGAACTGCTGGACATCATCCGGCAGAACGTCAAGAGCGAGGTGAAGCCACGTTCCATGCGCATGCGTCCGTCAGGCATAGCCGAAGAGCATCCACTGGTGCAGGCGGCCATCAAGCTGGGCATACACCGCTATGGCTCACCGACGACGTCCGACCAGGCGCTGATTCCCACACCCTCGGTAAAGATGGGCCCCGGTGACTCTGCGCGCTCGCACTCGGCCAATGAATTTATTTTTGTGGATGAGATCCGGCAGGGCATCGAAACCTATATCAAGGTGTTGAACGAAGTGATCCTATAAGCAATGAAACTCTGGCAAAAAGATAAGACCTCCCTGCAGGAAGTAGAACGCTTTACCGTGGGCCGTGATCAGGAAATGGATATGTTCCTGGCACCGTTTGACGTACAGGGCTCGCTGGCACACATTACGATGCTGCAAACCATCGGCTTGTTGGAAAAGTCCGAGCTGGATGTACTGACGACCGCCTTAAAAGATATATACCAGCAGATCCTCACCGGCGACTTTCGCGTGGAGGAAGGGGTGGAGGATATCCACTCGCAGGTGGAGCTGGAACTGACACGCCGCCTGGGGGATGTCGGCAAGAAGATCCACAGCGGCCGATCGCGCAACGACCAGGTGCTGGTCGATATTAAGTTATACCTGCGGCACGAGATCGAGCAGGTGACAGAAGAAGTGAAGAACCTCTTCGACCTGCTGATGGCGCAGAGCGATGCTTTTAAGGATCGGTTGCTGCCGGGCTATACACACCTGCAGCTTGCCATGCCTTCGTCGTTCGGGCTGTGGTTCGGCGCGTATGCCGAAAGCCTGGTGGACGATCTTATTACGCTTCAAGCGGCCTACCGCGTGGTGAACAAAAACCCGCTGGGTTCCGCGGCGGGGTACGGCTCATCGTTCCCGCTCAACCGTACGTTGACGACGTCGCTGCTTGGGTTTGAAGACCTGAACTACAACGTAGTGTATGCGCAGATGGGACGGGGCAAGACGGAACGCATTGTGGCCGGTGCCCTGTCAAACGTCGCCCTGACGTTGAGCAAGCTGTCGATGGACGCGTGCCTGTTCCTGAACCAGAACTTCGGTTTTATCAGCTTCCCCGACGAGCTGACGACGGGGTCCAGCATTATGCCGCACAAAAAGAACCCCGATGTGTTTGAGCTTGTGCGGGGGCGCTGCAACCAACTGGCCGCACTGCCAAACGATATTGCCCTGGCGACGGCCAACCTGCCGTCGGGGTATCATCGCGACATGCAGTTGCTCAAGGAGATCTTGTTCCCGGCGATCCAGAGCCTGAAGAACTGTCTGCAGATGACGCACCTGATGTTGTCGAACATCGCGGTAAAAGAAAATATACTGGCCGATGCCAAGTATACTTTTCTGTTCAGCGTAGAGGAAGTGAATAAGCTCGTGCTGGCCGGCGTACCGTTCCGCGATGCCTACAAGCAGGTAGGTATGGACATCGAGCAGGGCCGTTACAATCCCGCGACGACCGTGCAGCATACGCACGAAGGCAGCATTGGCAATCTCAGCCTGCCGGCGATCAACAGCATGATGGAACAGACCCTGAAGGGGTTTGCGTTCGACCGCTACAAAGCCGCCATCGACAAATTGCTGGCGCGCTGATCCGCCAGCTTTTTCAACACAACCATACTACTGTAGAATTAACTCCTCATCGACCGGCGTGTCGGTGAGGTGCTTTCTTTTTGTCTGCGGGCATGTCTTTTTATTTCGTACCGGAAATAGACACGGGCATGAAACCACTCGACACCTCTACATCCTCGCGACGGACCTTTCTTCGTCAGCTGTCCGGCACGGTGGGCGGTACGTTGCTCAGCTTTTCCCTGCCGGCGTGGGGGGTGTCGCGCAGCCCGCACGGGTCGGAGGAGGATGCCGGTGCTACGGCCCCTGCTCAGGATCCCGGGCGCAAGCTGGGCATAGCTCTTGTGGGGCTCGGCAATTATAGCACGCATCAGCTGGCACCGGCGTTGGAGCAGACCAAAAATTGCTACCTGGCCGGCATAGTTACCGGTACACCCGCCAAAGCCGAGAAGTGGAAGCGCAAATACCGTATTCCCAACAAGAATGTTTACAACTACCAGAACTTCGACGCCATAAAGGATAATCCGGATATCGACATCGTCTATGTCGTGTTGCCAAATTCGATGCACGCGGAGTTTACGATCCGCGCGGCCGCAGCCGGCAAACACGTGATCTGTGAAAAGCCCATGGCGGTGTCGGTAAAGGAGTGCGAGCAGATGATAGCCGCGTGTAAAAAGGCCGACCGCCTGTTATCGATCGGCTACCGGTTGCACTTCGAGCCGCACAATCTTACGATGATGGAGTTTGGTAAGAATCATGTATACGGAGCGATCCAGAAGATAATGGCCCGCGACGGCATGGATATCGAGCCGAACGTATGGCGGCTGGACAAGAAGCTGGCCGGAGGTGGCCCGTTGATGGATGTCGGCATTTACTGCGTGCAGGCGGCCATCTATACCGCGGGTAGGAACCCGATTGCTGTAACGGCGCGCGAAGGCGAAAAGACCGACCTGAAGCGGTTCTCGCAGGTCGAGCAGTCGCTCGCGTGGCAACTGGAATTCCCCGGCGGTGTGCTGGCCGATTGCGAAACGAGCTACGCCAAGGACATGAACATGCTGCGGGTCGATGCCGAACGTGGCTGGTACGCGCTCGAGCCAGCCTATGCCTATAAGGGCATCACCGGCAGCAGCAGCCAGGGAAAGCTCGACCTGCCCCAGGTGAACCAGCAGGCTTTGCAGATGGACGACTTCGCTACCTGTGTGCGTCAGAATAAAAAGAGTAAGGTGCCGGGCGAGATGGGCCTGCGGGATGTCAGCATTCTCATGGCCATCTACGAAGCTGCTTCGACCGGTGTTCGTATCGAATTGAATAACCTTTAAACACCCGATTATATGAAAACGACAAAAAATAGCAATACCGCCGCCGCGAAGAAAAACGTGCCGGCGAACAAGGCGACAAAAGCCACGAAAGCTACGCACACCAAGGCCAAAGCACCGAAGAAGGAAGACAAGCTTCCGGGCGAGTATCCACCCAGCGAGGATATCATGAACCCCGGCAATGGCATGGAGCGTGTCCACGTCGACCTGGAGGATATGAGCACGTCGCGCATGACGGAAAAACAAATGACCGAAGAGGTGGCCCGTGAGCGGCGGGGCAATACCGAAAGCGACCTGACAAAAGAAGATCGCCGCGCGCTGGGCTCCGACGGCCTGAACAGCGACGAAGGCGATGACGATCAGCTACGCGCCCGGGTGACCCCGGTAGACTTCGCCGGCAAAGACCTCGACATACCCGGTTCGGAGCTCGACGACGCGTCTGAGGCGATCGGAACAGAAGACGAAGAGAACAATTCTTACAGCCTCGGCGGCGACAACCATGAAGACCTGGAGGAGGACCGCGCTTAACCGTTATCGCTACACCATGTTACGGCATTACACCGGAACCGGGCTGTTGTACCCGATACTCATCCCGGTTTCGGTGATGCTACGTTATTGCGTCAGCTATTACGCCCGCATCCTGTACGTCCTGTACGTGTATTTCCGATAACCCTTTACAACCTTGCGACTTCTCCTTTTATTTGCGTAAAACGGAGTCTATGCAGCCGCACACCATTCTTGTCATCATTCTGGCCATCACCACGATTTCCTACGTTTTCGGACAACTGTTGGACTATCTTAACCTGAAGGCCCAGCGTACCACGTTGCCGGATGAGATCGCCGCATTCTACGACCGGGAGAAATACCTCACCTCGCTGGCCTATCACCGCGAGCTGACCCGCTTTTCGTTTCTGACCGATGCGCTGAGCTTTCTGCTTTCCGTTGGCATGTTGCTTACCGGAGGCTTTGGATGGGTAGACGAACAGCTCCGGCCGTTTTTTTCCAACGAGATCGTACTGGCGCTGGTGTTCTTTGGTGTGATCGTGCTGGCGTCCGATATTTTGACACTTCCGTTCCAATGGTATAGCATCTTTGTGATCGAGGCAAAGTATGGTTTTAACAAAACGACCGTGCGCACGTTCATTCTCGACAAGCTCAAGGGCTATTTGCTCGGTGCCCTGGTAGGCGGTTCGTTGCTGGCGGCGCTGATCTACCTGGTGCAAACCCTGGGGCCGTCGTTCTGGCTTTGGTTCGCCGCGCTGGCCACGGTGTATGTGTTGTTCATAAACCTGTTTTATACTTCGCTCATCCTGCCGTTGTACAACAAGTTGACGCCGCTGCCGGCGGGATCGCTCAAGACGGCGATCGAAGCCTTTGCCCATAAAGTAGACTTTCCGTTGGATAACATCTTTGTGATCGACGGCTCGAAACGCAGCAGCAAGGCCAACGCCTTTTTCTCGGGCATCGGTAAAAAGAAAAAGATCGTGCTGTACGACACACTCATTCAGCAGCACACGGAGGAGGAACTGGTGGCGGTGCTCGCGCACGAAGTAGGCCACTTTAAGAAAAAACACATTGTGTGGAGCCTCGTGCTGGCGGTAGTGCAGATATTTTTTACACTGTATGTGTTGTCGTGGATGATCTCCAGCGAGGCGTTGTCGCTTGCGCTGGGGGGAAGCCGGCAGGCCGTACACCTGAACCTGATCGCCTTTGCCACGCTGTTCTCGCCTGTGTCGGCGATGACAGGTATGCTGATGAGCGTCTATAGCCGCAAGAACGAGTTCGAGGCCGACGCCTACGCACGTGAGACCTACGACGGCCCCGCGCTGATGGCGGCGCTCAAGAAGCTGTCTGTAGAGAACCTCAGCAACCTGTATCCGCACCCGCTATACGTATTTTTTCACTATTCGCATCCGCCGTTGCTGCAACGGCTGGCGGCGCTGGCCAAATAACCCATGGGAGACCTGTTCCGTAGATCGATCGCCACCACGATGCTGATAGGCATCAACCTCGTGGTGTTCCTGTGGCTGGCGTGGCAACAGCAAAGCCTGATGATGAACACCGGCGCCGATGCGCTGGCCATACTGCACGTGGGTGGCAACTTTAATCCCTATACGCTGGGAGACCAGCCCTGGCGCTTGCTGACGTCCATGTTCCTGCACTATGGCGTCATTCATCTGCTGGTGAACATGTATGGACTGTACGCGCTGGGAGTGGGACTGGAGCCTGCTATCGGCACACCGCGATTCTTACTGGTATATTTTTGCTGTGGCCTGGCATCGGGTTTTGCAAGTCTGTTGTTTAATGTATATACGATCAGCGCGGGGGCGTCGGGTGCCTTGTTCGGGCTGTATGGCTACCGGCTCGGGGCCGAAGTCATCGGTAGCTTTCACGATCGCCAGCAACTGCGCACGGTGTTTATCAACTTCGTGATCTTTGTCGCCATCAACATCTTCTTTACGATGCGGCTGAATGTAGACCTGGCCGGTCACATCGGCGGCTGCATCGCGGGGGTGATCCTGTCGGTATTTCATTTTAAACTGCGCTGGCTTATTCCGAATGTGCAGCTGCTCGTGGTGGTACTCGTGATGCCGTTGGCATTGTTCTTCTTTCCGCAGGGGCAGAAACGCTATTACGCCATCTACCAGGATCTGCTTCAGGCGGATGACGCCACGGCGCAGGTATACGGTGCAACAAAAACGGACGAAGCCTTGAAGGACAGTCTGGAGGTGATCGTTGGTCAGTGGGACACCATCGTGGCGCAGCTTCGCGCGCTCCCGGCGATCCCTGGGGCCTTGCAAAATGACACGACCGTTGTCGGCCAATACAGCCGGCTGCGCCGGGAGGAAACAGCCTACCGGGTAAAGATGATCGCGCGTGAATCGTACGTATACTTCGACAGCATCGGGCTCGTGCAGCAGCAGCTGGGATCGGTGGGGACGATCCAGTTCCCCCTGAATTATGAAGCATCCCTGGCATTGACCGCGGACACCGTGCAGCAAACACCACCGGAAACCGCGCCTTCAAAATGGAACTACACAAAAGTATACTACGACAAGGACTGGAAGGAAACGCTTCGCGTAACCGATTTTTACTATTATCGCGAAGGTGCCCGGGACTCCGCAGGCCGTTGGCAAGGCCGGGTAACAGACTATTACCGGAACGGCGACGTGCAGATGAAAGGGGAGTATAAAGACGGTCTGAAAGACGGTATTTTCCTCTATTACTCCGACCACGGCACGTATACCTCGGCCGGCCGGTACCGGCGTGAGGAGTCCACCGGCAAGTGGGAGACCTACTACCACAACGGCCGGCTGCAGCGCGAAGTGGTTTACCAGGACGGCGCCTATACGCGCAACGTATGGGACTCGCTGGGCCGTGTGCAGGTAAAGGACGGTAACGGCCGCGAGACACAGTGGTATGAAAACGGAAAGATAAAAGCCGAGGGCAGCTACCGGGACGGCCGGCAGGACGGTCTCTGGAAAGGCTATCATCCCGACGGTACACCCTACTACCAGGAGCTCTACCGCGACGGTAAGCTGGAGCGGGGCATGGCCTTTACCCCCGACGGCAAACGGTATGTATACGATCAGTGGAGCGACCTGTCCCTGCCTGTTATGGGCCTGGAGAAGTATCGAAAGTACCTGGAGCGCCACACGCATGCGCCCGGTGCGGCATGGCCGGGAAGCGGTACGGTAAAAGTCGTTTTTACCGTGGATATCCGGGGCGGGCTTCGCGACTTTGTGATCTTACAGAGCGTCTGCCCGGCCTGCGACCAGGAGGCTATCCGCCTGCTGCGTGAAGGGCCACCCTGGCGCCCGGCGCTGGTACGGGGGCACGAGGCCGTTACCTCGCAGGGCTACATGGAAATCGCCTTCTAATCCCCGACAGGGCATAAAAAAACAGCCCTCCGCCAGTTGGCGGAAGGCTGCTGTATTCAGTTCCGTCACGTCAAAGACGCGGCGTATTAGTCGCGGTACAGGGTTGCTTTTACGGCTTTGATGGTCTTCTCTACGTTGGGCAGGATGGCCTGGATCAGCGTGGGAGCGTAGGGCAGGGGCGCGTCGAAGCTGTTTACACGCTGGATGGGAGCATCCAGGTAGTCGAACGCGTGCTTCTGCACGTGGTAGGTGATCTCCGTAGCGATAGACGACAGCGGCCACGCTTCTTCCACGACCACGAGACGGTTGGTCTTTTTTACCGAGTTTACGATGGCTGCGTAGTCGATCGGGCGCACGGTGCGCAGGTCGATCACTTCGGCCGAGATGCCGTCTTTTTCGAGCTCCTGGGCTGCGGCCAGGGCCACTTTCATGATCTTGCCGAACGACACGATCGTCACGTCGGTACCTTCGCGTTTCGTGTCGGCCTGACCGAGGGGAATAATGTATTCTTCGGCCGGAACGTCCATTTTGTCACCGTACATCACTTCCGACTCCATGAAAATGACGGGGTCGTTATCGCGGATGGAGGCTTTCAGGAGCCCTTTGGCGTCGTACGGGTTGGAAGGAACGACTACTTTCAGGCCGGGGGTATTGGCAAACCAGTTTTCAAAGTTTTGGGAGTGTTGGGCACCCAGCTGGCCGGCGTTGCCGGTGGGGCCACGGAATACCATCGGGGCGCTGTATTGGCCGCCAGACATGGAAAGGATCTTAGCAGCCGAGTTGATGATCTGGTCGATGGCCACCAGCGAGAAGTTGAAGGTCATGAATTCAACGATCGGGCGGAGGCCGTTCATGGCCGCCCCGACACCGATACCGGCAAAGCCCAGCTCAGCGATCGGTGTATCAAGCACGCGCTCGGGACCGAATTCCGCCAGCATGCCCTGGCTGACCTTGTAGGCACCGTTGTATTCGGCTACCTCTTCACCCAACAGCACGATGCTGGGGTCTTTACGCATTTCTTCGCTCATGGCCTCGCGCAGGGCCTCTCTAAACTGGATCTCTCTCATGACGTTACTTTTGAAAAGCGTGTAAAAATAGTATCCGGGGGTGGATTGGGCAAATAAAAAACCCTCCCGGGTACCGGGAGGGTTCTTATATTGAAATTCCAATGAGTTCTGTTATTTCAACGCATTTCTGAAAGGCTCAGTGGCCGCGAATTTTGTGAATTCGAGGTCGCTCAGAGCAGCTTCTTTCAGGGCAGGATCAATTTTAACAGCAGATGTCAGGTTGCTTACCACGCCGTCAGCCTGGTTCAGGCGGGCAGAGGCAACAGCCGCGCCATAGTACGCGATCGCCAGGTTGCTGTTTTTGTTGGTAGCTTCTTTGAAAGAAGTCAGGGCGTTCTGATAGTCTTTGTTCAGGACTTGCGCCAGGCCTTTGTTGAACAGGTTGTCAGCGTTGTCTGTAGCGTTAGACTCAGAGCTTACTGCGGCAGCGTACTGTGCTTTAACGATCTCAGCGTAGCCTTTTACACCGTTGATACCGGCAGCGTTGTCGCCTGTCAGACCACCGGCAGCTTTAGCAGCGTGCGTGTAAGCAGCGTATGCGTTGCCTTTCAGGGCCGCTACAGAAGCCAGGTTGGCTTGTACTTCCGGGGCGTCGTTGATCTTGGAAGCGAGGTCCAGCTGAGCCTGCGCTTTGTCGGCCAGGGCAGCAGCGTTGCTCGAGTTTTCGATGGCTTGTGCGATGTATACAGCACCCAGGTTGTTGTGGGCTACCCAGCTGGTACCTTTTTTGGTAGCGGCTTCGTAGATAGCGGCTTTCTCTTCCAGGGAAGGAGTCAGTGTACCGGCGTACAGCAGCTCTTCTTGTGACAGGGTATCGGCGCTGGTAGAGCCTTGTGCGATCTGTTTCGCGAGAACAGAGATCTCAGCGTCTGTTTTCTTCTCTTTTACAACCAGGATCTCGGTCTTGGCTGTTCTCAGTTTCGGATATACGTCTTTGAAAACTTTCTTGTACGTCTTCAGCGACTTGAATTGTTTCTCCTGGTCTTCGAAAGTACCGCCACCGTTGATGATGTTCAGGTATTCTGCTTTCTCTTCCGAGGTGATGCCGGTGTACTTTTCGAGTTCTACTTTGAAGTTAGCCCAGTCCTGGATAACGGGCTTCAGGATGAACTGGATCGAGTCAGCTTTGCCTTTGTAGTCGTACTTCTTCATTTCTGCGCGATAGAATTTCTCGATCGCAGCAGCACGTTCCGGAGACAGTTTGCTGTTGATACGTTCAGCACCTTCAGGCGAGTGAGTACCGGTGATGGTTACGGTACGGGTAGCGTTCTTCGAAGCGATGAAGGCATCGAGTTGCTTGCCTTTAGGGCTCTTGATCTCAGAGGTTCTGAGTACAGAACGGCCTTGTTCGAAGATGAAGTCAGGGATAACAACCGGAACAAGTTCTTCCTGGTTGTTGTAACCGTGGCCAGCGTATGCAGCGAAATATACGGGCTTCACCAATTTGGAAGTAGTGATCACGCCGGTAGCGATCGGCATACGTGCAGTGGCTTTCGACTTAGAGCCTTTTGCAGCAACACCCTCTACTTCGAGCGTACCTACTTTCATCGCAGGCTGGTAAGGGAATGCAAAGCTCTTTGTTACGCGCGGCTGCTCTTTTGCGGCGTTCGGGTAGTCCTCAGCCTTGAACGGTATAGGATCCAGCGCAAGTTCTTGCTCGCCATACTTGTAGAAGCTGTTGACGGTGTACGTGGTACCCTTCTTCAGCATTTTTACGGGCAGGTTTGCTGCCAGTTCGTAGGCAACTGTATCCTTATGAACTTCCAGCGGATTAGGGGTCACAGTCAGCTGTTGTTCTTTTGCCATTTTCACCATCTTGGGCAGCGTGCAGCCCGCGAGGCTAAAGGCACCGACGACCAGAAATGAGTAAACTACTTTTCTCATTGGATTTTAGTTTATTAGTTGATTTTAAACAGGTTGCAAAACTATACTTATGTGTATTTTTTTGCAATTATACTCAAAAAAATAAGATCGGCATGGATCATAAGAAGCGTTCAGCGCGTTATATTTGTAAGCCGGATTTTTGTTCGACAAATCAACTTTTTCCACGTTGAAGTTCTAAAAGTGAAGGCAATATGAGGCAATTAACCGATAAAATCCAGCATTTCTTTGAACGACAGGCCTTTGGCGTGTGTACGCACATTGGCGAGAAGATCGGTGTGGCCACCTCGAGCATACGACTTTTCTTTATTTACACTTCCTTTATCACATTCGGATCACCGCTGATCATTTACCTTTCCCTGGCCTTTATCATGAACATGCGCAAGCATTTGCGTAAGCGCAAGCCTGTGTGGGACTATTGAGTTAGGAAAGGATAATAAGCGTTACCAGCGGTAATACCCTCGATCCTCGATAGCTTTACCGGTAGCAATAACTATACCCGGGGAGACTTTCGGCGGATATAATGGTCGAAAACGATGGATCCCGGATATACCGCCGTGCGGGGATACGACGGGTAGGCGCCGCGCAGGGCCTTGCGCTTGCGCCAGTCGCGACCGAACCGGCGCAGAAAATGTACATGCGCCCGCAGCACGGCCCCTGCGTTAGCAGGCTTGCGCCGGGCCAGGAACACCACCGCCGCCAGCCAGTCAAGGGCCAGACGCACAGGGAATTTATACACTAACTCGGTCGTGTCGAAGTGCTTCAGGATAAGCGACAGCCCGTTTCGAAAGTTCAGGTACGTCTTACGCGGATGGTCATAGCCCAACGTGCCGGCGCCAACGTGATAGATAGTGCTCAGCCCGCAGTAGTACACCTGGTGGTTGGAGCGCTGCAGTTTCCAGCAGAGATCGATCTCTTCCATATGTGCAAAGAAGTCCTCATCCAAGCCCCCAAATTGATGGTATAATTCCGCCCGGATCACCAGGCATGCGCCGGTCGCCCAGAACACCGGGCGCTGATCATTATACTGGCCGCTGTCCGTCTCCACCTCCTGGAACATCCGGCCGCGGCAGAAGGGATACCCCAGGGCGTCGATATACCCGCCGGCGGCGCCGGCATACTCGAACAGGCTGGGCTGATGATAGGAAAGGATCTTGGGATGTACCGCCGCTATACCGGCGTTGGTATCGAGTAAGCGGATGAGCGGCGGCAGCCACCCTGGTGTAACTTCGATGTCGGAGTTGAGCAGCACGTAGTAATCGGCGTCGGTCACTTGTCGTAACGCCCGGTTATAGCCGCCGCAAAAGCCATAATTCTGGTCGAACAGGATCAGCCTGACACCGGGAAACTCGCGCTTTAATACTTCAATGGAATTGTCGGTAGAGCCGTTGTCGGCAACAATAACCTCGGCTTCGGGCGAACACGCCACGACAGCGGGCAGGAACTTACGCAGGTAGGCGGCCCCGTTATAGTTCAGAATGACAACGGCAGTCCGGCTCATCCCATCAGGCTGCTAAGGTCGACACCCGGTATATTCGGCAGCAGCCCTTCGGTGCTCTTGCGCAGCTCTTCCTTGGCCTTTACTTCGGCTTCGCCGGCAGCCTTGTTGACGGCGGCGATGATCAGGTCTTGCAAAATGATACGGTCATCGGCTTTCAGCAGGGAAGGGTCGATCTCCAGCGCCACGAGCTGTTTTTTACCATTGACAGTGGCCTTCACCATGCCGGCGCCGGCATCGCCTTCGGCACGTACATTGACGAGGTTATCCTGGGCTTCTTTCATACGGGCCTGAACTTCCTTCATCTTGCCCATCATTTTCATCATGTCAAACATAGCTGTATGGATTACGGGTTGTTATCTGGCGGCAAAGGTATGAATTGATTGACGATAGCCTACTTCTTTCGCAGCAGATAGAAGGCGCCGGATCTCTCGAACGTACGCCCGGCCCGGTCTACGACCGTCGCGGTAAAGACATACGTACCCTCTGGCTGCAGATTGCCCTTGTAGGTGCCGTCCCAGCCGGCATCATCTTTGTCGCCGGTACTATACATCATCTCGCCCCAGCGGTTAAAGACCTTCATTTCAAAGCTCACCACGTAGCGCTGCCCGAACACACGGAAGGTGTCGTTGGTGCCGTCGCGGTTGGGTGTAAAGCCGGTCGGATAATAGAGGTTCGGGGCTTTGATCAGGGTAATGATATTGGAAACCGAGGGATCCAGGGTGCCGTCGGCGGCCCGGGCGGTAATGACATAGGTGCAGACCTGGATGTCGGGATTCTGCGTGTGAGGCTCCGTAAACGTGGTGACGTTGCCCGCGTCGGTGCTCTCCACCAGGTTGCCCTGGTCGTCGTAGAGGTTCACGATATAGGTGCTAACGGGCGACGTCCAGCCGTTATAGGCCAACCATGCCAGGTCGACGGTATTATCGGGCCGCAGGCTGCCGGTGAGCTGCACCGGGCAGGCATCGGGGCTGGGCAGACTGGTGTTACCACACCGATCGGTATAGGTCACGCGATAGCACGTAGGCGTCGCCGCAGCATAGGCCGGGTCTATAAACGGAAGCGTCGTAAACTCCTCCTCCGCGCCGGGTACGCCGTTCACGGTCTTCACCAGGGAAAATGCCGACGCCGGTACCGCTACTTCGGGCCAGGTGAGCGTGACGCTGGTGCCGTCTACCTGCGCGCTGATGTCGGCAATGGCCGGGGGAATGTTGTTCGAGAATGCCGTGACACTTTTCGGGAGCGAGAGGCTTTGTGCGCCACCAGTATAGTGGCCGGTGAGCCGGTAGGTGTATGGCTCCCGGCAGGTGACGTCGGTATCGGCATATGCCGCAGGGGTAGGGGCTACGTTAGGCAGCGCCGCGTCGTTCCTGGTGATGGTGATGCCGGTCAGCGGGTGACCGGCGCTGGCCACGGCGGTCGACCAGGTAAGGTCGTTCTCGTTGTTTTGGGCAGTAGCCGTCAGGTTGAGGCTGCACACGACCGGTGAGCTGGCCGCCACGACGTTGTCGCACGGATTATAGGTATTGACCCGGAAACAGTAGTAATTCACCTGGGCCGGAACGTTGGCCAGTGTTTGGGTCATGGTGGTGGCCTGGTCGCTATACAATTGCGCGTATTGCTGAAAGCCCGTGGCGTTGTTAGTCGCCACCATAAACCGGTATTGAATGGAAGGATCGGTATCAAAATCTACTTTCACGGACGAGCCGGGATCCAGCACTTCCACCCGCCGGATATCGGCCGCGGGCAGGGTATTGGCAACGGTTACGGTAGCAGTTTTGGCAAGGCAACTTGCGTCGTTGGCGCCGGGGCCGTTGCTGCCGGTCACCTTTACCGTGCGCGGTGTGGGCGTAGCGGGGGCCGGTACATAGGTGTGAATGTCGAAGGCGCTGATCGCCGGCTTTGTGACCGGCGGGCCGTCGGCATAGTCGAAGACATAGAACGGATAGGTGGAGGTGAGCACCCGCACAAATACGTTGCCGCCGTTGCAGGAATATGCTTCCAGGTCGGGTGGCGTGTTGGGCGATACGTCTATGCGGATCTCGTCGTTGTTTACGCCCGTCGTGCCGACGACAATGGACAACATATAGGTGCCGGAGGAGGGAAAGTGCACGGTATCGAAGCCGGCCTTGGCATTGTCAAACTCACCGGTTTGCACCACGACGCCGTTCTTGATCTTCTGGTACGAGCATGATTCCGTGACACAGTAGGCGTTCGTGACCCGGACGACCAGGTTGGCACATCCTTTCGCGGCGTCGGCCGTAAATTTACCATTGTCACTGGGCACCTGGGCCACGGCTACGTGTGTGACCAGGAGTGCGAGCAGTGCGGTAAAGATGAGCGACGGTGCCTTCATGCGTTCGTTTTCAGCGGCAGATCCCGGAGGAAACCCTCCGCTTTTTTAATATCGTCATGCAATATGCGATCATCTTCTATAAACGGCACTACCGCGCGGAAAGTATGAACGAATTCTTCCAGCGCCGGCGAAGTTTTGAGTGGCCGGCGGAAGGTCAGCGCCTGGGCTGCGGTGATGAGCTCGATGGCCAGAATGGAATACAGGTTGTTGACGATGCGGTACGCTTTCGTGGCCGCGTTCGCCCCCATGCTGACATGGTCTTCCTGCCCGTTGGACGACACGATGGAGTCTACCGAGGCCGGTGTGCAAAGCTGTTTGTTCTGGCTGACGAGCGAGGCCGCGGTATATTGAGGGATCATGAGTCCGGAGTTGATACCAGGGTTGGCCACCAGGTAATTGGGCAGGTCGCGCAGTCCGGCGATCAA
Organism: Dawidia soli; assembly: GCF_018598185.1. GTDB lineage: Bacteria > Bacteroidota > Bacteroidia > Cytophagales > Cyclobacteriaceae > Ohtaekwangia > Ohtaekwangia soli. The sequence goes on along the minus strand of NZ_JAHESC010000004.1, from coordinate 51,762 downwards.
CTGGTAGGTACGTCGCTCGGAGATGTTGCCGAGCTCGGCCAGGGCGATGCCCAGGAAGTCGAGCGCCAGGGCCAGCGGCTGGCCGTGGAAGTTACCCGCCGAGATGATGGCATCGTCGTCGGGAAAGACATTCGGATTATCAGTAACGCTGTTGACTTCCGTCAGGATCACCTGCGTGACATACGCGAGCGCGTCGGCGCTGGCGCCGTGTACCTGCGGCATGCAGCGGAAGGAGTACGGGTCTTGTACGTGTTTTTTTGTCTGCGCGATCAGGTCACTACCGGTGAGCAAAGCCCGTATTGCCGCCGCGACAGACTGCTGTCCCGCATGCGGGCGGATGGCGTGTACGGAGGGCAGGAACGGCTCGATGCGTCCGTCGAAAGCGTCGAGCGACAATGCGCCGATCAGGTTGGCGAGGTGCAACAAACGTTGCCCCTGCAGCACACACCAGGTGCCATAGGCGCTCATGAACTGTGTACCGTTGAGCAGCGCCAACCCCTCTTTTGCAGCAAAAGCAATGGGCTGCCACCGGAAGAGCTTGTTCACGGCCTCGCCCGATAAACGGGTATGATTGTGTTGTACTTCGCCGAGGCCCAAGAGTGGTAATGACAAGTGCGCGAGGGGCGCCAGGTCGCCCGATGCGCCGAGGGAGCCCATCTCATAGATCACGGGCAGTACACGCTCGTTATACATCGCTATAATACGCTCGACGGTAATGACCTGTACGCCCGAGTAACCATAGGCCAGCGACTGCGCCTTGAGGAAGAGCATGAGGGTGACGATCTCTTCCGGCACTTCGGGGCCGGTGCCGCAGGCGTGCGACTTCACGAGATTCTCCTGTAGCTTCTCTAACTGGTCGTGCGAGATGTTTTTGTTATACAGCGAGCCAAAGCCGGTATTGATACCGTAGATCGCCTGCTGCGAGCCTGCCAGTTTTTGATCGAGGTATGCGCGGCAGCGGGCGATCTTTTCGCGGGTGTGCGCCGGCAGCTCGACGGTCACACGGCCATGAAGTACTGCTGTGAGATCGTCGAGCGTGAGGGGTTTATCGGATAAGGAATGAACGGACATGGGTTGGTTGGTTGATGGGCGTAGGGGTGGCGTTAGCGCAGCCTGGCGATGACCTCGTCGACGGTGGCTTTCACTTGCTCGCCTTTCTCCATATCCTTAAAGGCCAGCTGGCCGCTGGTCATCTCCTCCGAGCCGATCACCAACGTGAAGGGTATCATTTTTTTGTTTGCGTAGTCCAGCTGCTTGTTGATCTTCTTCTGGTCAGGGTATATCTCGGATGCGATGCCGGCAGCACGCAACTTCGCCAATACACCGAGCCCATGCTGCAGCGAGGCATCGTCAAAATGACATATCAGTACTTTAGACGATACGATGGTATTTTTGGGAAACAGTTGGAGTTTTTCCATGGCATCGTAGATGCGGTCCACGCCAAAGGAAAAGCCTACGCCGGACAGATTTTCTTTATCTCCAAAGGCCTTGGTCAGATTGTCGTAACGTCCACCGCCGCTCACACTGCCGATACCGACATTGTGAATCTTTACTTCAAAGATGCAGCCGGTATAGTAGCTCAGGCCGCGGGCGAGGGCAATGTCGAACTCCACGTGTGTATCGTCGGCGTTATAGCTTTGCAGCAGATTCAATACTTCGCGCAGATCGCGTAAACCCCTTTGGCCCGTTTCGTTACCGTCAAAACGGTCGTACAGAAATGCGATCTTGTTCGTCGTAGAGCCTTTTACTTCCAGCAATTCAAATAACGTCGTCAGGCTTTCTTCCGAAAAGCCCTTCGGACGCAGTTCTTCTTTGACCTTATCAACACCGATCTTGTCCAGCTTGTCGATGGCCACAAACAAGGCCGTCTCGCGGTCTTGTGCGCCAATTGCCTCGGCGATGCCTGACAGTACGCCACGGTGGTTGATCTTGATACTGTAATCGGTAATGCCAAGACCCTTAAACACCTCTTTGATCATGAGAATAATCTCGGCTTCGCAGAGCAGGGAGTTGGTACCCACCACGTCGGCGTCGCACTGGTAAAACTCGCGGTAACGGCCGAGCTGGGGTGCGTCGCCGCGCCATACGGGCTGCATTTGATAGCGTTTAAAAGGAAAGGCGATGTCGTTGCGGTTCATGACGACGTGGCGGGCAAAAGGCACCGTCAGGTCGTAGCGGAGGCCTTTTTCGGAAATGGCCGGTGTTATTTTGCGTAGCTCGCGGCTGGAGAGAGCGGATTCGTCCACTTTTTTGAGGTAGTCACCCGAATTTAGGATCCGGAACAGCAGTTGATCGCCTTCCTCACCGTATTTGCCGGTCAGTGTCGACAAATTTTCCATGGCGGGGGTCTCCAGGGGCATAAAGCCGTACGTTTGGAATACCTGGCGGATGGTGTTAAATATAAACTGCCGCTTGGCCATCACGGCCGGACCGAAATCGCGTGTTCCTTTAGGTAATGTGGGTTTTTCCATAAAATTCTAAGCCGCAAAGCTAACCAGGATTTTCAGGAACGGAAGACCCCGGGCTGCCAATACGGGGTGTGCCAGGATAATTACGATTATTTCTTGGTTGGAATGGAAAAGAGGATTATTTTTGCGCTCCTTTTAAAGAATAAGTGCCATGGCAGTAACCAGACTTAAGAGAAAAAACCGCAAAGATAAGGCTAAATCGGCTGTGCGTCGCCAGTCGCTGAAGATCCAGAACGCCAAGCCGGTGATCAAGAACGTTGACATCGAAGCGATCAAAGAAGAGTTCAAAGCAAAGGCTGCTAAGAAATAAGCAGACCCTGACCTTTTACGATATAGAAAAGCCTTGTGCCACCGCACAGGGCTTTCTGTTTTTACCTCGTTGCATGCACTAGTTTCTTTTCCTTTCCGATTTCGTACACTCCTGGGGGCTGTCAGAATTTGTAATAGTGAAGGGCCGTTATCCCTCCGTTTAGGAGGCAAATTAACTCCCCTAATATCCCTCTTTCATTTTATCAAATCTCATCCTAAGCTCATCCGAAATCAATTTGTGCAGTTCGGTTTCCTTCCTAATAATCCCGGCTAAAAGATTTTGGTATGTGTAATTATCGATCACCACGCCTGCAATAGGATAGTCGCGCAACCATCTGTCAAATCGTTGACGACGTTTCTCATGTCTGCCGTCCTTTGTGTCGGCAACATATATTACTACATCATCATTGCCTTTAAAAAACTCTGAAAGAATCCACGTCACGGTCACGCCCACACGACTGTCCAACGGCGGAAGGGCGCCTATGGATATGTTTGTCAAATTAAACATATGAATACGACAATGCTTTATATCAAAGTCGTCAAAATTCTCAGTTACGTCCTTAAAGGTGCAGACGTATTGGATGCCATTCTTTGTTATGAATTGATAAGTTCCTTCGAAAAGAGAAACCTCATATTGGCTGGACAAGCTTATGCTGCTTTTTTAAGCCAGAGTAATCACCAGCAAGAATTTTTTTCTCAATATCTTTCTTATCCTCAACCAATTTCATGAGGATTGAGCCCATCGACTTTTTACCGGTGGAGGATTTAATGATATGTGAGTTACTTGCTTTCACGGTTCTAGAACATCTTTTTGATTGTTCATAGTTTCCAAATTTAATAAAAAACACTAAAAAGTAATCGAATATTATTATAAAATAATGTCAACTTACTGATGATCAGGTTTTTGGTTAATATTTAGTGTGCTTATTGACGAACGTTATCGTTTGGTTTATCGAAAACCTTTCATTCTAATCTGCCTTGACTGGTCATCCCCGGCACTTTCTCCGTTTTCGTTGAAACTTCCCGGTGAACTTTCTTAACATTGAGGCCGAAAACCAATCCGCATGAAGCATTTTGTCAACTGGAACGTAAACGGCATCCGCTCGATCATCAAAAAGGACTTTTTGAAAGATGTCCAGCAGATGGATCCGGACATTCTTTGCTTCCAAGAGACCAAAGCCGCTGTGGAAGAAGTGCGCTCAGCGCTGGAGTTGCTGCCCGGGTATCACGTCTACGTCAATTCATCCAAAGCCCGCAAGGGCTACTCGGGCACCGCCATCCTGACGAAGGAAGAGCCGATGCAGGTGTCCTACGATATGGGGTTGGAAGAGCACGACCAGGAGGGCCGCGTGATCGCGGCGGAGTTTGCCACCTATTTTGTCGTGACGGTCTATACGCCCAACTCCGGCGAAGGACTGGCCCGCCTGGACTACCGCGAGCGTTGGGATAAAGAGTTTACCGAATATTTACAGTGGCTCAGCCGCCGCAAGCCCGTCATTGTCTGCGGTGACCTGAATGTGGCGCACCAGGCGATCGATATTGCCCGGGCAAAGGAGAATTACAACAAGTCTGCGGGCTATACCCAGCGCGAAATAGACGGCTTCACCCGCCTGCTGGAAGCCGGGTTTGTCGATACCTTTCGCCGGTTCTACCCCGAGCAGGTGAAGTATACCTATTGGGATTATGTAACCAAGGCCCGCGAGAAAAACGTGGGCTGGCGCATCGACTACTTCCTGGTAGCCGAGTCGCTGATGGACAAGGTCAAGGAAGCCGCCATCTACAATGAATATCTGGGCTCGGACCACTGCCCGGTAGGCATCCGCATAGACTTATAATGCCGCGAAAAATAAGACTTCTTAGTTACCGCCGACACGCTCGATGTCCGCGCCGATGGCGCGCAGGCGGCCTTCGATGTTTTGGTAGCCCCGGTCGATCTGCTCGATGTTCGAGATCTCGCTCGTACCCGGCGCCGACAGCGCGGCGATGAGCAGGGCCACACCGGCACGGATATCGGGCGACGACATCTTGATGCCCTTAAGCGCCTGCTTACGATCCAGGCCGATGACGTTGGCGCGGTGCGGATCGCAGAGGATGATCTGGGCGCCCATGTCGATCAGCTTGTCGACAAAGAACAGGCGGCTTTCAAACATCTTCTGGTGAATGAGCACGGTGCCTTTGGCTTGCGTGGCAACCACCAGCACGATGCTGATCAGGTCGGGCGTAAAGCCCGGCCACGGCGAGTCGGCTACGGTCAGGATAGAGCCGTCGATGAACGTCTCGATCTCGTAGCGCTCCTGGGAAGGGATATAGATATCGTCTCCGCGGAATTCGAGCTTGATGCCCAGGCGCCGGAAAATGTCCGGGATGATGCCGAGCATGTCGATGCGGCAATTCTTGATGGTGATCTCCGATTGGGTCATGGCCGCCAGGCCGATAAAGCTGCCGATCTCGATCATGTCGGGCAGCATGGTATGTTCGGTGCCTCCGAGCTTGCCGACACCTTCAATGGTCAGCAGGTTAGAGCCTACACCGCCGATCTTCGCGCCCATGCGGTTGAGCATGAGGCAAAGCTGTTGCAGGTAGGGTTCGCATGCCGCGTTGTAGATCGTGGTGGTGCCTTTGGCCAGTACTGCTGCCATCACGATGTTGGCCGTGCCGGTGACAGAGGCTTCGTCCAGCAGCATGTAGCAGCCGCGGAGCTCGCTGGCGTCGATGTGGAAGAGGTGCTCGCTGGCGTCGAAGTTGAACTTGGCGCCCAGTTTCTGGAAGCCCAGGAAGTGCGTATCGAGGCGGCGACGGCCGATCTTATCGCCGCCCGGTTTGGGCAGGCTGGCCTTGCCAAAGCGGGCCAGGATCGGGCCGAGCAGCATGACGGACCCGCGCAGGGCGGCCGCCTTTTTGCGGTATTCGTCGGTCTCTAAAAAAGCCGTGTTGATGTTATTGGAAGTAAAGCGGCAGGAGCCGTTGCCGAGGCGTTCGACCTTGCAGCCGAGGTCGCCGATCAGTTCGATCAGCTTGTTAACATCGACAATATCAGGAATGTTGTGGATCGTGATAGGCTCCGGCGACAGGAGGACGGCGCTCAGGATCTGCAGTGCTTCGTTTTTAGCACCCTGGGGAGTGATCTCACCTTTCAGTTTTTTTCCACCCCGTATCTTGAAAATGCTCATGGAATACGCTCTGGTCTATTGGCTATTGGTCTCTTCTGCGCTTGAAATTGTTGTTGTTATTGCCACGGTTCTTGTTGAAGGGACGGTTGTGACCGCCGCCACCCTGACGGTTATGGCTTTGATGGCCCGGGTGGTTCTGGTTACCACTGCTGCCACCCTGCGGGCGAACCTTTTTGCGTTCCTTGTATAGTTTCTCGAAGAGGTTGTCTTCGCGTACTTTGTCGATGGTCATGTTCAACGCACCGCCCGACATCATCTGGATGTCGCGCAGGATCACCGAGTCATCCAGGGGTTCTTTGTTCCAGTTGGCATAGAAGGTCTTCATGAGCTTGCCCAGGTAGATGATCGCGTCTTCGCGTTCCTGCGGGTCTTCTTTCTTCAGGGCTTCTTTTACCAGCTTCTCGATGTTGGAGCCATAGTGCTTGAACCGCACGTTGTTCTTCGGATACTCTACACGCAGCGGCTTCTTGAACACCGTCTCGCGGTCAGGCACCGGGTATGGGTTGTTTACGTCGAGATCGAAGTCGGCGATGATATAGAGGTCGTCCCACATACGCTGCGGATCTTCGCCCTGCTCCTTGATGGAGGGCGTGAGTTGTTTGATGAGCTCGATCAGGGTATACGAAAGCTCGGTACGTTTTTGCTTATCGGGTTGACGGCGGATGTACTCCACAAGCTTTTGTACGTTGCGGCCGTATTCTTTCAAAATGATGTGGGGACGGGAAGTGTTATATTCTCCTATCATACAGTTTTTTTTATCTATGCTTCCGCCGGCAGGGGCCGGGCGGGGTTACCAAAATTTAATTAATGAGATCAGGCGCCGATTGCTCAGGGTGTCCGGTAAAAGTTAAATGGCAATGGATCCGGTCCCTTCAGGTAAATTATATTTTAACCGCAAGGTAACGGATATTTCACAAAAGTAAAATACCTGGGCCTGGGCTCTTTCCAGGGCCTACCTGCGGTAGGCTTGCCGGCTAATTCTCGATAATGCGCAGCTTGGCAAAGCTCAGCAGCAGGGTCTTCTCGCCGATGTCCTTAAAGCCGATCCTGGCTTTGCGGTCTGCGCCGGAGGTATCCATTTGTAAAACCGTGCCAAGGCCGAATTTGGGGTGTTCCACCCGCATGCCTACCTGCAGCTTAGACGTATCGCCGGGTACAAAGTCTGCCGGTGGCTTGTAGGTCACCGGGCGCGTCGGCGGCGCGGATGTGACGGTTTTCCTAATGCCCGACACCAGCTTTTTGGCATACTGGCTGGGGGGTGGGGTAGACTCCACCACGCTGCTGAACTTGCTGCTGACCTTGATAAAGGCCGGGTCGATGTCGTCCAGGAAGCGGCTGGGCTCGGAGTTCTTCAGGCGGCCAAAGCGGTAGCGCGACAGCGCATACGAGAGGAACAGGCGTTTCTCCGCCCGCGTAATGGCCACGTAGAACAGGCGGCGCTCTTCTTCCAGGTCGGCGCGGCTGTTGATCATCATCTGCGAGGGGAAGAGGTCTTCTTCCATGCCCACCATGTAGACATATTTAAACTCCAACCCCTTGGCCATGTGGATGGTCATGAGCGTGACCTTGTCCGGATCCTTATCCTTCTCTTCGTCCTGTCCCGTCAGCAACGATACTTCTTGTAGGAAGGCGCCCAGGCTCTTGTCCTGGCGCTCCGGGTCGTCGGTAAATTCCTTGATGGCGTTCAGCAATTCCTGCACGTTCTCGTAGCGGCTCAGGCCCTCTACGGTCTTGTCTTCGTACAGTTCGCGCAACAGGCCCGAGCCCTTCGCAATCTCGAAGGCAGCATCGTATGCATCCTTGCGTTCGATCTCCAGCGCGAAGCGTTTGATCATGGCCACAAAGTCGTCGATCGGCCCGGCCACACGCCCGCCCACAAAGGGCGTAACGTTCTGCACGATGTCCCACAGGGGCGCGCCGTGGTCGTTGGCGGCCACCACGATCTTATCGACCGTGGCGTCACCAATACCGCGCTTGGGCAGGTTGATGATGCGTCGGAACGAAGCCTCGTCCTGCTGGTTCATGGTGAAACGCAGGTAGGCCAGCAGGTCTTTGATCTCTTTGCGCTGGTAGAACGACAGGCCGCCCACCATGCGGTAGGGGATGTTCATGCGCCGCAGCGATTCTTCCAGGGCGCGCGACTGGCTGTTGGTGCGGTATAAGATCGCAAAATCGCTGTACTTCATCTGGTGCTGCATGCGCTCCTGGAAGATCGACGTCGCCACGAGACGGCCTTCTTCGTTGTCGGATACGGCTTTGATCAGCTCGATGAGCTTGCCCTCTTCGTTGGCGGTCCACACATTCTTGGGCAGCTGCGCGCGGTTGCGCTTAATGACCGAGTTGGCGGCCTGTACAATATTGCTGGTCGAGCGGTAATTCTGCTCCAGTTTGATCACCTTCAGGTCGGAGTAGTCGCGTTCGAAGTTCAGGATGTTGGTAATGTCGGCTCCGCGGAAGGCGTAGATACTTTGCGCATCGTCGCCCACCACGCAAACGTTCTCCCGCACGGCGGCGAGTTTACGAATGATATAATACTGGCAGAGGTTAGTATCCTGAAACTCGTCCACCATCAGATATTGAATGCGTTGCTGGTATTTGTTCAGCACGTCAAGGTGTTCTTTGAAAAGCTTGTCGGTGTTGAACAACAGGTCGTCAAAGTCCATGGCGCCCGATTTGAAGAGCCGCATGGTATATATTTTGTAGATGGCGCCGATCTCGGGCCGCATGTTGGCTGCGTCATCCCCCATCAGCTCTGCATTTCGCAGGTACTCTTCCGCGCTGATCAACCGGTTCTTGGCCGCCGAGATGCGGCTCAACACGGTGTTGACTTTATAGATCGCATCGTCCAGGCCTTTTTCCTTGATGATAGTGCGCAGCAATTGCTTGGCATCGTCGGTATCGTAGATCGTAAAGTTGTTGGGATACCCCAGGTGGTGTGCCTCTGCGCGAAGAATGCGCGAGAACACCGAGTGAAAGGTACCCATCATGAGGCTGCGGGCATCGCTGCCGACGACCTTTTCAATACGCTCGCGCATTTCTTTCGCAGCCTTGTTGGTAAAGGTCAACGCCATGATGCTGAACGGATCAACATTTTTTTCCTGAATGAGGTATGCGATGCGAAAGGTCAGCACCCGGGTCTTGCCGGAGCCGGCGCCGGCAATGAGCATGACGGGGCCTTCGGTGGTGAGCACGCCTTCGCGTTGAGGTTCGTTGAGGGTATCTAGGTATTCGTTCATAATTTCAAAGCGCAAATTAAACATTAAAGACGGACATCCTTTTAAGGAAATTCGTCCTTCTGTATTTTTGAAAAAAACACGCAATGTGTGGAGTATAAAGACGGATTGAGTATCACCGCTGCCGAGCCTTGGTTTAAAGTAAAGGTTCAGGTTATCACACGTTACGTCCAATCATTCATCGGGCATGTTGCCGGCCGCGCCGGCGAGATCATCGTCGTCGACCTGTGTGCGGGCAGCGGCCTGTACTCGCACGGCCATCAGAAAGAGGTTTTTCCCGGCGCTGCCTTTACGTTGATGGCCGAACAATGGCCTATCTCGCAATGGATCTTCTGTGAACCGGACCCCACACAGGCGCATGCGCTGCGCAGCCGCCTGGCGGGCCGCTTCCGCGACCGGAACACAACCGTGCTGGACTGCGACCCCACCGAGGCGGTGGAGGCCCTGCAGGCGGTGCTTCCGAAAAATATCCGTGGGGGCAAAGTGGCTGTCGTGTGCCTGGTCGATCCGTTTTCGTTCCGTGTACCGTTTGCGACAATAGATAAACTCGCCGCGCTGAATTTTAGTTTCATCATGCCCTTCATCTGGCCGCTGAACGATCGTATGAATTATTCCTACTACAACGACGAGCACGCCGCCACCCTCAAACGATTTCTCGGCGTAGGCGACCTGCACCGATTGGCCACCACTAGCAGCAACGCCCAGTTCTACAAACACATTGTGCGCCTGTACCAGACCAACATGCTGATGCTCGGCCTCAACACGGCCCTGTCCGCACACCCGGTCGGCCTGCCTGACGGCAGGCAAGGCTCGCTGCTGATGCAGGTGCCGGCGTACTACGTCGGGTTCTTTTCCCGCAAGTATTCCACGAAAGTGATCCAGCACAGCGTGTACAGCAGCGACCAGACCGAGCTGTTTTAGTGGCTGGCCTGCCTTCGGCAGGTAAACTGATTTTCAGTATCTTTGCGTCATGATCAAGATTGGCGAAGTATTGGTTTCCGACGATGTCGTGGAAAAAGAGTTTGTCTGCAACCTGGACAAATGCAAAGGTGCGTGCTGCGTGGAGGGCGACTTCGGCGCCCCCCTGGATGCCGATGAGCTTCCGATCCTGGAAGAGATCTACCCCGTCGTGAAACCCTACCTGACCAAAGACGCCATCCGCGTCATTGAAAAGCTGGGCACACACACCACCGACGACGACGGTGACTTGTGTACGCCCGTAATTGACGGCCGCGAGTGCGTTTATGCGATCTACGATAAGCAGGGAATTTTGAAATGCGGCATCGAGCAGGCTTACCTGGATGGGAAGATCTCGTGGAAGAAGCCGATCTCGTGTCACCTGTATCCTATTCGCATTACGGCGAAGAAGAACTTCGAGGCGCTGAATTATCATAAGTGGCATATCTGCTCGCCGGCCTGCGCGCTGGGCAAAGAGCTGCAAGTTCCCGTGTATAAATTTTTGAAAGCGCCGCTGATCCGGAAGTACGGCGAGCAGTGGTATAGTGAACTGGAGCAGGCGGTGGAGGAGCGGCCGAAGGAAGAGAAGAAGGCTAAGAAATAATAAAAGGCCCGACGTTGTCGGGCTTTTTGCATTGCTGGGGCTGGTGTTGCGCCCTGCGGAGCGCAGGCGTATCACCGGTGCTGTGTATGGTGACGGTCTGCCGACCGTCTTTTACTTTACACATCCATACTGGTTTTATCAAATGTAATGGTTAGTCTTTGGTAGCATGGGGCTGAATACGCCCTGCGGGCGAAGACGGTCGTGAGACCGTCGCTAGCAGTAGTTCTGGTGATCCTGCTTTTGCCGGGTCTAAAGCAAGCACCGACAGGGTCATATTCCAGTCTTTAGTACTATGTCATCACTATGACAAGTCTATGATATCACTATGATAAGTCTATGACAACCTGCCTTTATCTCCCCCCGGCAGTTGCAAACTGCCTGCCGTTTAGGCACAAGTCACCGCTTCGCTCAGACTTGCGCCAGGCCCAGCCTTCGCGATAAATCCGAGCTGAACACATCCCGAGGGTCGTATTTCTTTTTGATGTCCAGCCAGTCTTTGTGTTGTGGATACATGGCCTTGAACGTAGGTTCGTCCAGGTAGGCATCTTTGCCCAGGTAAATCCGTCCGCCCATGTCCAGCACCATTTTGTCCATCTTTTGGGTGAATGGCTTTAGCTGTTTTGTAATGGGGAAGTCGATGGCAAATGTGTAGCCTTCAAACGGAAACGACAGCAAGCCACCCTGGCCTTTGCCGAACTTCTTCAGCACGTTCAGGAAGGGTACGCAGCCGCTTTGTGTGATCTCGGTCAGGATCTTCCGGATGTTTTCGGGGCCACGCTCCATCGGTAATACAAACTGGTATTGAATAAACCCGCGCTTGCCGTAGCCACGGTTCCAGTTGTTGATCATATCCAGCGGGTAGAAGAATTTGTCATAGTGCGCGATCGGCGCGCCGTTCTTCTGCATGATGTAGAGGGCGGTGTTCAGGATCTTTACCGTGAGTGTGTTCAAGGTAAAGCTGGGCAGGTAGAAAGGCACCGAGAGCTTGGCTTTCTTGCCGAGCTTCAGGGGGTTGGTGCGCAGCTTGGGCGGCAGGTCTTTGAGCAGGGCGTGGTTGCCCATGGTTAAGACGCCGCGACCGAGGTTTTTGCCTTTGGCCATGGAGTCGATCCAGGCGACGGATGACGTATAGGTTTGCTCGCTCACGTCGATGGCGGCCAGCATCTCGTCGAGGTTGCGGGCGGCGACGGCCTTTTGTACGAAGTAGGTGGTTTCGATCTTGCGCAGCTGGAGGGTGGCCGTCAGGATCGTGCCGAGCAGGCCCAGGCCGCCGAAGTTGGCCCAGAACAGGTCGGCGTTTTCGTCGCGGCTGGCGCGTACGATCTCCCCGTTGGCCAGCAGGATCGTGAAGTCATACACACAGTTTACGAACGAGCCGTCGGCGTGGTGCGCCTTGCCGTGTACGTCGTTGGCGATGGCGCCGCCGATCGTGATGAACTTGGTGCCCGGTGTAATGAGGGGGAACCAGCCGCGTGGGGCGAAATGGTCGATGATCTCTTCCAGGCTTACGCCGGCTTCGCATTGCAGCACGCCCTTTTCGGCGTCGAAGGCGAGGAAGTGGTTCATCTTCTCCATTTTCAGGATGTGATGCGCGCGGTTGGTGGCCTGGTCGGCATAGCTGCGGCCGAGGCCCCGCGGCAGGATCTTGCCGGCATCCAGGGCCGTACGGATGTCGCGCGCGGTTTGGGGGTAAAATACCTGGCTGGCAACGTGCGGGATGTTGCCCCAGCCGGAGAGGGTTTCTTCTGAGGATTGCATGGTAAAACGAACTATAGACATGTAAAAATACGGATTAATCCGATTCGCCGCTGTTCCCGGACGTTAACGGAATGTGATCCTGCAGGGATACAGGGATTGGTGAATACTGTGAGGGAGGGAGGATAAAAAAAATATGCCCGGAAAACAGCGTGTGGCCGTCTTCCGGGCATTATTTCAAAGGATGCTGACGGTTACTTCAGCACAGAGAAATCAAACGATGTTTCCAGGAATTTGGTGGTGAACTTGCCCGACCGGAAGGTAGGGTTGTCCATCAGCGCCAGGTGGAAGGGGATCGTGGTTTTAACGCCCTCGATCACGAACTCGCTCAAGGCGCGTTTCATGCGGGTGATCACATCCTCGCGTGACTGGCCGCTCACGATCAGCTTGGCGATCATCGAGTCGTAGTTGGGCGGAATGGTATAGCCAGCGTACACGTGGCTGTCCACGCGAATGCCGTGGCCACCCGGTATATGCAGGTTGGTAATCTTGCCTGGTGAAGGACGGAAGCCGTTGGCCGGATCTTCGGCGTTGATGCGGCACTCCATTGCAAACAGGTTTGGGTAGTAGTTCGTACCCGAGATCGGCACACCTGCCGCGGACTTGATCTGTTCTTTGATCAGGTCGTAGTCGGTCACTTCTTCGGTGATCGGGTGCTCTACCTGGATCCGCGTGTTCATTTCCATGAAGTAGAAGTTACCGTGCTTGTCCACGAGGAACTCGATCGTACCGGCACCTTCGTAGTTGATGGCCTTGGCGCCGCGGATGGCGGCTTCCCCCATGCGCTCGCGCAGCTCCTGGCTGATAATGGGCGAAGGAGTTTCTTCCACGAGCTTCTGGTGACGGCGTTGTACCGAGCAGTCGCGTTCGGACAAGTGGCATACTTTACCGTATTGGTCGCCCATCACCTGGATCTCGATGTGACGGGGTTCTTCTACAAATTTCTCGAGGTACAGGCCGTCGTTGCCAAAGGAGGCGGCGGCTTCGCGTTTCGCGTCGTCCCAGGCCTTCTGGAATTCCGACTCGTTGTTGATGATCCGCATACCTTTGCCACCGCCACCGGCAGTAGCCTTGACGATGACCGGGTAGCCCATCTCTTTCGAGAGGCGCATCCCTTCTTCGACGGACTCCAGCAGACCGTCCGAACCGGGAATGGTCGGTACCCCTGCACGCTTCATCGTATCTTTTGCCGTAGACTTATCGCCCATGGCGTTGATCATGGCCGGCGTGGGGCCGATGAACTTGATGCCGTATTCGTGGCAGATGGCCGAGAACTCGGCGCGCTCCGACAGGAAGCCGTAGCCCGGGTGGATCGCGTCGGCGTTGGTGATCTCGGCAGCGGAAATGATCCGCGGTATGTTGAGGTATGAATCTTTGCTGGGGGCATCACCTATACAAACCGCTTCGTCGGCAAAGCGAACGTGGAGGCTTTCACGGTCGGCCGTAGAGTATACCGCCACCGTTTTGATACCCATTTCCTTGCAGGTACGGATAACGCGCAGGGCAATCTCGCCGCGGTTTGCTATCAGAATTTTTTTAAACATAGTATTCTACTGCGTTCTAGGTTAAAAATGCAAGGTTCAAAGCGTCACGCACGGCACAAGAAGTGTGGCGTTGGCTTTGAACCTTGATTCAGTCAACTGAATTAATCCGGCTCTACTACGAAGAGAACCTGGTCGTATTCTACCGGCGAGGAGTTTTCCACCATCACTTTTACAATGGTACCGGATACTTCGGACTCGATCTCGTTGAACAGCTTCATCGCTTCGATGATGCAGACGGTCTGTCCTTTTGATACTTTGTCGCCGACCGAAACAAAAGGAGGTGTTTCCGGGTTGGACGAGCGGTAGAACGTACCGATCATTGGCGACTTGATGTCGATGGTGTTTTTGCCGCTGGCGGCAGGGGCTTCTGCCTTCTCTGCGCGCGGCGCCGATACGGGGGCCACCGCGGGCTGTGAAACCGGCGCCGTAGCGGGCGCTGCCGCTACCGTAGGAGCGATCACCGGGGTAGATTTAAATACCTTCTGATCGGGCTCACGTTTTACGTGGAGCTTCAGCTCTTTGGTTTCGATGTTGACTTCGTTGAGGCCTGTCTTAGATATAAAGTCGATCAGGTCCCGGATCTCAGATGTCTGCATGGTTTGGTTCGATGAACCGGATTCTGCACGCACAGGCTGGGGTTTAGCGGCTGACTTTGCAGGGGTTTTGGTTGCACGGGTTTTGCTCATGGCTCCAATTATTCTTTTACTCGTTCTACATAGGCACCAGTGGCAGTCTCGATCTTGATCTTGTCACCAGTGTTTACAAAAAGCGGAACACGGATCTCTGCGCCGTTTTCCAATGTGGCAGGTTTCAGCGTGCGCGTGGCGGTATCACCTTGCATACCGGGTTCGGTATATTGAACTTCCATCACCACGTGTGCGGGGGCTTCGGCGGTAATAGCCGTCTCGCCGTTCTCAAACGCGATCAGCAAAGTCACTTCTTCTTTGATGAATTTTACTGAGTCGCCCAGCAGCGCTTTATCCAGGTAGATCTGATCGAACGTTTCTTTATCCATGCATACCAGGCTTTCGCCGTCGGCATACAGGTATTGATATTCTTTGGTCTCGACCCGCAGGATCTCTACCTCGTCGCCCGGGCGGAAACGGTTCTCTGCCACTTTACCATTGCGCACGTTGCGCATCTTGATCTGGTAAAATGCGCGGAGGTTGCCTGGCGTGCGGTGTTGGAGCTCTTCCACCTGCACCACTTCGCCATTATAGCGCATGAAATTTCCTTTGCTCAGGTCTGATACAGTTGCCATAAAAAAAAATTAGGTCGTTAAGTTACAAATACATTGAGTAAATGCAAGTTGCGACACGCGGCGCCCGCCGGAGCGGGAGTACGCCGCGTGTTGCAGCCTGCAAGTGTTTTAGCTGTTATAGGCCCATTTTACATAGACGGCGCCCCACGTAAAGCCTCCGCCGAAGGCTGCCAGCAACAGGTTGTCACCTTTTTTGAGTTGCTTTTCGTAGTCCCACAGCAGCAGCGGGATCGTGCCGGCCGTGGTGTTGCCATAACGTTCGATGTTCATCATCACCTTGTCTTCCGTAATGCCTACACGCTGCGCGGTGGCGTCGATGATGCGTTTGTTGGCCTGGTGCGGCACCAGCCAATTGATATTGTCGGCGTTGAGGTTGTTGCGGGTGGCCAGTTGTGCGGAGACATCGGCCATGTTGGTCACGGCAAACTTAAATACCGCCGAGCCTTCCTGGTATACAAAGTGCTGACGCTTGTCTACCGTCTCGTGTGACGCGGGCATGCGGCTACCTCCGGCTTTCATGTGGAGGTATGCTTCGCCGGCGCCGTCGCTTTTGAGGATCGAGTCCATGACACCTACCTCTTCGGTAGTAGGCTCGAGCAGTACGCACCCTGCGCCGTCGCCGAAGATGATACAGGTGGTACGGTCGGAGTAGTCCATGATGGCCGACATCTTGTCGCCGCCGATCACCACGACTTTCTTATACATACCCGATTGGATATAGCTTGCGCCTGCCGAGAGGCCGTAGAGAAAGCCGGAGCAGGCAGCGCCCATGTCAAAGCTAAAAGCATTTGTCGCACCGACCGCCGAGGCCACGATGTTGGCCGTCGCGGGGAACGTCATGTCCGCGGTTACGGTTGCAAAGATGACGCAGTCGATCTCCTTGGGGTCTGTTCCTGTTTTTGCCAGCATGTCTTTCACAGCGGCAATGCCGAGTACCGAAACGCCCTGGTTTTCGCCTTTCAAGATGCGCCGCTCTTTAATACCGGTGCGGGTGGTGATCCACTCGTCGCTGGTGTCGACCATGGTTTCCAGTTCCTGGTTGGTGAGGATATATTCGGGAACATATCCGCCTACGCCGGTGATCGCTGCTCTTATTCTTGTCATAGAAATACGTTAAAAAAGAAAAAGCCCGGTGCCGGGGGCATCGAGCATTGGATTATATTCGTTAGTAATCTCCTGAGAAGGGTGCATAGCACAGACCCTTACCCGGCATGACACACGTCGCCCGAAGGTGGACGAACGGATGTTTTCCGAGTATCGGCCCGTTCATGCAATTACGCCAGAACTTCTTTTTCCATCACCACTCTACCGTTGTAGTAAAGCTTGCCTTCGTGCCAGTAAGCACGGTGAGGAAGGTGATTTTCTCCCGTGGTAGGACACACGGCCAACTGCTTGGCAGTAGCCTTATAATGTGTTCTTCTCTTATCCCGGCGGGTTTTCGAGGTTTTTCGCTTCGGATTCGGCATAGTCTAAAACAGTTTATTTTAATTTCTTTAATATGTCCCAGCGGGGGTCGATGGCATCGCCGTCGTTATTGTCGTTGTCGGTCTCGTCGTCATCGCTTTTGGTCTCTGACGTATAGACGATCTTTCCTTCCGCTTCATCTTCATCCTCGTCCGTCGCTTCTTCCTGTTGAAACTTCGGGTGGAGCTTTTTCATCGGTATCGCCAGGGCGATAAACTCGTACAGGTACTGGCCCAACTCGAGTGTTGCCGTATCCCGGTGGATCATCATGATCTCATCGCTCATCTCCTCGTCGCGGTCCCCCAACTTGAAAACGATCGACTGACGGCTTTCAATTGGAAACTCAAAGGGCTCGAGGCTGCGGTCGCACACCAGGTTGGCCGCACCTTTCAAAACAAACTCCGCGGCGATGAACGTCTCGTGTTTGTCCAGTGTCACTTCCGCATGGAAATGTCCCTGCGAAACCTGCTCTGTTCCGTATTCCCTGAAGAACGCATCACCGATCTCGTATTCGAAAAGGTGTTTTGTGTTACTCAGGCCAATGATATTGACACTGTAAATTCCCAAAACAAGGCCTAAATGGCGTTTTAAAAATTAGTCGGCAAATTTAGGATAATTAATTATAATCTGCACCGCAGGGGGTAGACAATTTCAGAAAAGGTGCAGAAAGGGCGGTTTTGAGGCCGTCAGGGCGGTATTTGGGCACAAAAAAGGTTAGCTCAGGAAGTCGCGGATCGCAATCTCGCGAAACTCTTCGCGTGTCTTGGTATCGTAATGCTCGATGAAGTAGTCGATGACGCCTTTCTTAAAGCCCAGCTTGATGGCGATGTTTTTGCTGAAAATGATCTCGCTTTCAAATACGTTCTGGTCCACAAAGACCAGTTGTACCGCCGACATGAGATAGTCGAATTTTTGCTCCATGGACAACGCCCCCAGGGAGTCGATGGGCTCCGGGTTGCGGATCAGCTCCAGCACGACCTCTTCGGGGAATTTGCGTTCCCGGGCGATCTTGAAGATCAGTTCCCGTTCAATTTTGGCGAAATGCTTGTCGGCCTCAGCCAGTTGAATAAGTATGTTCAGTTGCTTTTTAGTGACAATATCCATCTCAACTAATACTTGAAGATCAAATATAGTTAATATTAAAAATAATGCCGGGCCGGTCGGTCAAATGTTTGAAACGCCGACTCGAGTAATCTTATTTTTCTGTGGACGGTTCATTTCGGTGTTTAAAAATATCGTGGGCCTGGTAAATGGCATGCCGCAGGGAGCTTTCGTCGGCGTGATTTTTACCGGCCAGGGCGTATGCCGTGCCATGATCGGGCGACGTGCGGACAATTGATAATCCTGCGGTAAAGTTGACGCCCTGCTCAAAGGCGAGGGTTTTGAACGGTACCAGGCCCTGGTCGTGGTACATGGCCAGCACTGCGTCGTACTTGCTGTGGCTGCCGGCGGCAAAGAAACCGTCGGCGGGGTAGGGGCCGTACACCAGCTTGCCTTTATTCTTTTGCTCGGTCACTACCGGCTTGATGATCTTCTCTTCTTCCTGCCCCAGCAGGCCGCCGTCGCCGGCGTGCGGGTTGAGGCCGAGCACGGCAATGCGCGGCTTGGTAATGCCAAAGTCCTTGCGCAGCGACTGCTCCATCAGCCGCAGCTTGGCTTCGATCCGCTCTTTGGTGATGGCCGCGGCTACGTCCTTTACCGGGATATGCTCGGTCACCAGCCCTACACGCAGGCTGTCGCTCACCATAAACATGAGGCTTTCCTGCGCGCCAAAGAACTGGGTCAAATATTCGGTATGGCCCTTAAAGGGAAAGGCTTCGCTGTGTACGGAGTGTTTGTCGATGGGCGCGGTGACCAGCGCATCGATCAGCCCTTCCTTCAGCTCCTCGCAGGCTTGCTGTAAGGCCGTGAGCGATGCCTTGCCCGTTTCGGGAGTGGCCTTGCCGGGGTTGACTTCTATCGTGTCCTCCCAGCAGTTCACCACGTTGATACTTTTGGGGGCAAATTGCCCCTTGTTGCGCACCTGCGTATAGTTGAATTCCTCGATGTTCAGCAGCTTCTTGTAAAAGGTAATGACCCGGGCCGAGCCGTAGATCACGGGCGTGACCAGGTTCAGCAGCCGGTTGTCACCTAAAGCTTTGATCACGACCTCCGGGCCGATACCGTTCAGGTCGCCCAGGGTAATTCCGATACGGGGTTTTTGCGCTGTACTCATGCAGTAAAAAAATCAATTCTTTGCGATTTAATGAAAAAAATCCGTTATCCGCTAACCGGCCAAGCCGCGGTAACCCCGTACCTTTACCCCTGCATGCAACGTACACCGACGAATAAGGTCCGGCCGAAGAAGTTCCTGGGCCAGCATTTTTTACACGACCAGGGCATTGCCAAACGCATTGTTGACGCTTTACAGACCACCCCGGGCGAGGCCGTTCTGGAGATCGGGCCGGGCATGGGGGTGCTGACCCAATACCTGCAGGAGAATGCCGCGATCGACTTAAAGGTGATCGAGATCGACCGCGACTCGGTGCAATACCTGGGCGAGCATTACCCGTCGTTACGCGGCCGTATTGTGTCGGGCGATTTTCTGGAGACCGATCTGCGCACCATCTTTCCGGGGTCGTTCTCGATCATCGGTAACTTTCCCTATAACATCTCGTCGCAGATCTTCTTTCGTGTGCTTGCCGAGCGGCAACGCGTGCGGCAGGTAGTGTGCATGTTGCAAAAGGAAGTGGCCGACCGCATTGCCGAGAAGCCCGGCAGTAAGACCTATGGCATCCTCAGCGTGCTGCTGCAAGCGTATTATACCATCACCTACCTGTTCAAAGTTCCACCCGGGGTTTTTACGCCGCCGCCGAAAGTGATGTCGGCCGTGATACGGCTGGAGCGAAACCAGACACAGGCGTTGGCGTGTGATGAAAAGCTGTTTGTGCAGGTGGTCAAGCAGGGGTTCAATAACCGCCGCAAGACCTTGCGCAACGCCCTAAAACCTCTAGCTTTGCCTGCCGAAATTTCGGCCCTGGAGATACTCGACAAACGCGCCGAACAACTCTCCGTGGAAGAGTTTGTACATCTCACTCAATTAATCGGGCAAAGCCGTGGAGCAGCAAGTACTGGAATTTGAGCTGACAAAGGAGTTTCGTGATCGCGTGCAGCTGGCGCTGGATGAACACGACGACCCCTTTATCCGCAAAGTGCTGGACGGTGTGAAGGCCGAAGACATAACGGCCCTGCTGTACGAATTCCAGCCCGAAGATTCCAAATACATCATCGACCTGGTCTCCATCGACCTGCAGGCGGAGATCATCCGCGGACTCGACCCCGACATCCGCAAGCAATATCTCAAGGTATACCAGCCCAAAGAGCTGGCCGTCTTCCTCAACCAACTGCTGTCCGACGACACGGCCGACATTCTGCACGAGCTGCCGGTAAAAGAGCGCGAAGAAGTCATCACGTTCCTCGACGCCGAGCTGCGCATGCAGGTAACCGACCTGCTGCGGTATGAAGAGAACGTCGCCGGGGGCCTCATGGCGAAAGAGCTGATCCGTGCGTATGTCAACTGGACGGTTGTGCAATGCGTGGACGAGATCCGGAAACAGGCCGAAAACGTATCGCGGTTCTATGCCGTCTATGTGGTGGACGATCACGAAAAGCTGCTGGGTAAAGTAGCGTTACAAGATCTGATCATCTCGGACGCGCGCAAGCTTGTCGCCGACATCTACGAGGAAGATATCATCTCGGTCGAAACCTACATGGAAGACTGGGAAGTAGCGGAGGTGATGAAGAAGTATGATCTCGAATCGGTACCGGTGGTCAACGTACAAGGCCACCTCGTCGGGCGCATCACGATCGACGACGTAGTGGACGTTATTACCGAACAGGCGGAAGAGGAACGTCAGATCATGTCGGGTATCAGCGAGTACGTTGAAGAGGACGACAGCATCTGGCGCAATACGCGGGCGCGTTTGCCGTGGTTGCTCATCGGGATCTTTGGCGGGTTGATGAATGCCAAGTTCATGGGACTCTTCGAAGCCGAGCTGTCGCGCGTCACGGCCATTGCATTCTTTACGCCGCTGATCCAGGCCACGGGCGGTAACGTGGGCATCCAGTCCTCGTCGCTGGTGGTGCAAAGCCTTGCCAACCCCGACTTTGTGGACGAAGGATTGTGGAAGCGTCTCATCAAAATGTTCTTTGTGGCCCTGCTCAACGGGGTAGTCCTGTCGTTGTTGGTACTCGGCGCCAACGTGCTGCTCTTTGGTGAATACAGACTTTCCACCGTGGTGTCGATTGCGCTCTTCAGCGTGGTGCTTTTTGCGTCGTTTATCGGTACCGTTACACCCCTGATATTAAATCGCTTTGGATTCAACCCGGCATTGGCGGCGGGCCCTTTTATCACGACTACCAACGACCTGCTGGGATTAACAGTTTATTTCTTTACGGTACACCTCATGCTCTAATGGCCGCTCCTACATGCCTTGTCGTAGATTCTATGCATGAAAGCCTGTTTCCGATGCTGGCGGAAATCGGCTGGGACATAGACTACCAACCCGCGATCACACGCGACGAGATCAACCTGAAACTGAAACAGGGAGGTTACGACGGACTGATCGTACGCAGCAAAACGACGATCGATCGCGATCTTTTAGGGGAAAACCCCAGTATCCGTTTCATCGGCCGCGCGGGTGCGGGCATCGATAACCTCGATGTGGACTACCTTACGGAAAAAGGTATACATATCCTGCATGCATCAGAAGGAAATCGCGATGCCGTAGGCGAATATACTGTCGGTGCTTTGCTGGCGCTGATGCGCAACATTCCGCGGGCCGACCAGCAGGTGCGGAACAAGGTGTGGGACCGCGAAGGCAATCGAGGCGAAGAGATCATGGGCAAGACGGTGGGCATCATCGGCTACGGCAACATGGGCCAGGCGTTTGCGCGCCGGCTGGCCGGCTTCGGATGTAATGTTTTGGCGTACGATAAGTATAAAACAGGATTTTCCGACGCCGTTTGCCAGGAAGTTACGGAGCAAGCGATTGTGGACGAGGCCGACATCCTGAGCTTGCACATACCGCTGACGCGTGAGACAAAGGGCCTGGTGTCGCGCGCCTATATCGACCGTTTTAAAAAGAAGATCATCCTGGTAAATGCAGCCCGCGGCGAAATCGTATCGCTTACAGACCTGGTCACATCCCTGGAAACAGGAAAGGTGCGCGGTGCGGTGCTCGATGTGCTGGAGAACGAAAAGCTCTCCACGCTCACACCCACCCAGCAACAGGCGTTCGATACACTTATAGGAAAAACGAATGTAATATTCACCCCCCACATTGCAGGCTGGACGTATGAGTCGCACGTAAAAATTAACGTAGCTTTGGTACAGAAAATAGCGGCGCTGAAATTGGCGCATTAATTTTTAATCGCTATTTTAAATTCTTACTAGAGCCACTCTCGATGCGTTTTCTGGAGAAAAGAACGAAGAAGTTGAGCGAGTTTTTCAATTCCATTATTGAAAAGCCGTTGCTGACCTCTGCGCTCGTACTCGTATCTGTGACGATCATCGTGATCAGCCTCAGTCTTCAATACTATATCCGCGACTTCGACACCTTTATTCAGCAAGTGCTTGCCGAAGCACACGGTATGATCTTCGACATCGCGGTGATCGGTATCCTGATCTTCTGGTTGAACCAGAACGGCGAGATCCGCCAGCGCATCCGCACCTATAAAGACGAGATCGACGACTTTCGTTTGTGGGAGTCGGAAGAAGCGGCGTTCCGAACGGTGGGTAATATCAAGCGTCTCAACCGCCACAAGATACACGAGATCAACCTGGTGAACTGTTACCTGCCGCGCACCAACCTGAACTATGTAAACCTGGCTTCGTCGAACATGAACTCGGCGAATATATCGCAATCATCGTTGATCGAGTCGAACCTGGAGAACGCGCGGTTGAATCAAACGAACTTTGAGAACTCCAACCTCAACCAGGCCATTCTGCGCGGAGCGTATGCCAGCGGTGCGAATTTTAAAGATGCCTTCCTGATCAAGGCGCACTTTGAAAATGCCTTTCTGATCAAGGCGAATTTTAACAATGCCTTCTTAATGGAGGCGGACCTGAAGAATTGTTATGTGATGGGCGCGGACTTTGAGAACGCCAGTCTTTATAAAGCCGATCTGCGCGGGGCCAAGGGGCTTACGCTCGAGCAATTATCCAAGGCCAAAACCCTGTACCTGGCCAAGTTTGACGACGACATTTTAGAGCAAATCAAAGTAAATCTTCCGCAATTGGTCGGAGCCTGATCCAAACGGATAGTTGGATACCAACAATAAAGTATTACCTTTGCATCAGCAACGGTCCCGGAGACGGGGTCGTTGTTTTCTTTTTTTCTATAGTGACCACGAATTATTTCATGCCATGAGCAAGAAAATTTCCTACTACACGAAAGAGGGCCTCGACAAGTTGAGGAATGAGCTGAGCGAGCTGAAGTCGAAAGGCCGGGCGGATATAGCCCGTCAGATCGCCGAAGCCCGGGACAAAGGAGACTTGAGTGAAAACGCCGAGTACGACGCCGCGAAAGATGCACAAGGCCACCTGGAGGCGAAGATCGCCCAGATGGAAGACCTTGTAGGCAATGCGCGCCTGCTCGATGAAAATAATATCGATACATCCAAGGTGTCGATCCTGTCGAAGGTAACGATCAAGAACCGCAAGAACGGTGCGACCGTGACCTATACATTGGTATCCGAAGAAGAAGCTGACCTGAAAGCCGGTAAGATCTCGACGATGTCACCCATCGGTAAAGGTCTGCTGGGAAAGAAGAAAGGCGAGACTGCCAAGATCAAGACGCCCGCCGGCGAGATCGAGTTTGAAGTGACTGACATTTCCGCATAACAACGGTCGTCGCGCATGGCATCCATCTTTACCCGCATCATCAACCGTGAGATACCCGGCCACATTGTGGCTGAGGACGACGGTTATATCGCGTTCCTCGACATCAACCCGTTGGTCATGGGCCATACGCTGGTGGTGCCGAAGAAGGAAGTGGACTATATCTTCGAGCTCGACGACAAGACCTTTACCGGGCTGCACCTCTTTTCCAAAAAGGTTGCCGCTGCCATCGAGCGTGCGGTGCCGTGCCTGCGCATCGGCATAGCCGTGGTGGGCCTGGAAGTGCCGCATACCCACGTACACCTCATCCCCATGAACACCATGGGCGATGTTAATTTCTCACGCGAAAAACTGAAGCCTACCCAGGAGCAACTGGCCGAGGTGGCGGAGCGCATCCGCACGGCTTATGCCGGCTAGGATCCGCCAACTGACGGATCTATACCAGTCCGTTCAGGTATAAGTTGAACTCCAGTGCGCTGGACGCCGTAAACCCGTCGGCTTTCAGGTCTTCGAAGATCTCTTCGTCAAATTCCAGCTCGCGCATTTCGTTTCCCCCTTCCTGGATCGTGATTTCCGTGCCCGTATATTGGATCGGGTTCACGCGCACGAGGATCGTGAGGCCCTCCATTTCTTTCCGGAAATACTGGTGTACGATATTGCTGCCTTTGGCCATTCTGTTTTTCTTTGAGCTATGATTCGACTGGACTTGCCCGAACGTATCCTTACCAGCCGGCTTGTCCTGCAACGGCTAAGGTACGAAGATGCGGAAGAAATATTCTATACCTACGCCAGCAAACCCGACGTGACCAAATATATGTCGTGGCCCACGCATCAATCGGTGGAAGATACGCGGGCCTTTCTGCGGTACGCGGTGTCGGGCTGGTATGAAGGCATCGACTATTCGTATTCCATTCGCCTGCGCTCGGATCATAGACTGATCGGCAGCTTTGGGGCGATGAACGACGACGGCAAGCTGCAGTTCGGTTATATCTTCAGCGCGCATTACTGGAACCAGGGCTACGCCACGGAAGTTTGCCGCGAGATGATGCCCCGGCTCTCTGCCCAACCCGGTGTGTTCCGCCTCGGCACCTATGTCGATACGGAGAACGGCGCATCGTTGCAGGTGCTGCGCAAGGCGGGTCTGAAAGAGGAGGGGGTACTGCGGCAATGGATGCGGTTTCCCAACCAGGGTAACAAACCCAAGGACTGTGTGGCTTTTGTGTTTATGCCTACGGCGTCAGCAGATCGCGGATAGAATAGGGCTGATAGTATAGCATCGTCGCGAGCAGGAACGTAATGTTCGACGCGACAAACCCGAACATAAACACGGTGTACGACAGGCGCAGGAACTTATACTTGCGCGCCAGCACCTTGCCCAGGAAATAGATATCTTTGATCATGCTGCCATACAGGTAGTCGTAATCTTTCATCATTTCGCGCATACCCCACTCGTAGTCGGGCAGCGACATGCTGTGAAAGTTTCCAAAGAACAGCAGGTTGGTTTTTTTATTGTGGATGTCTTCGCGGGTGAACTCGCCTTTGGCGATGTTGGGCCGGGTGGAGATGATCGCGAGTACAATGGTGATGAGACAGGTAAAGACCAGCATCAGCGTGGGCACGAGCAGGTGGGGGAAGTCTTCGAGCTTGCGCAGCAAGACGCTCACGACGATCGACAGGATGATGGTATTGATCGAGATCATGATGTTGGCCTTGGTGTCGGCCATGCCGCTCAGCGTCACGTGGTTTTCCGACGTGGTGCGGAACATCGTTTCAATACCGCGGTCGGGACGTTCGCGTTTTTCGAGCTTTTTGCGCAGCTTGGCGATTTCGCGTTCCAGGTCCTTGTCCTTATCCTTGTCGTTGTTTTTTCCTTCTTCGGTTTCGGGGTGCAATTCCTTTTTCAAGCGTTTAATATTCTTCTTCTTCAGCGGTTGTAATACCGTCTTGCCGTATTCGGTAAAATACTCGTGATTTTTCAGGAAGCTGAGATTATACTCCAGCCACTGTTTGTCGGAGTTGAAGTGTATGTCTTTTACAATGGCGATCTCCTGGCGCAGGCACTGGCCGCGCTCGGCGATGTCACCTTTGGCCAGGTGCTGCAGGTCTGCATCGCAGAGTACCTGGCCCAGCAGGTCCTGCGGGTTTTGGGGCATGCGCGTAGCCAGGATGGTGCGTTGTACGGCTTCGGTCTTTTCGTCGGAGGCGCCCCAGTCGCGCAGGAATTTGACGGCCGTGCTGGCCGAGTCGCGTTCGTGGTGCTCGCAGCCATACAGGTAGCCGATGTCGTGCATCCAGGCGGCCACCTGCACGGTTTCGAGCTGATCGTCCGTCAGGTTGGAAGCCCGCCCGATCTCGTACGCGGCGGCAGCGACCTCGCGGGTGTGCCGCAGGTTGTGGAACACGAAGTGCGCCGGAAGCTTTTCACCGAGCACTCCCTCCGCATATTCCCGGGCTTTGCGTACCAATTCTGTCTCAACCATGCTCTTTTCAATGCATTAAACCTACAACTAATTCGGTAGATTAAACTTAAAACTAAGAAAATTTGTGTTTAGTTTGATGCCTGAAAAATATCAGATTATCAGCACGATAAGGGCGATGATAATCGAAACCCGGCAGGTATACCACGTACAATTCAACGCACGATTTGTATAGTTTATGATAAAACGTCTCCTTCTTTTTTCCATTCTATCGCTCTCCTTGCTTCCGGGCGCGTTTGCCCAGCAAAAAAAGGCAAGCTTTTACCTTATCGGCGATGCCGGCGAGCCGACCATTTCCGGCAACGGCCTGCAGGAACTGCTACAAACGCACCATGACCCCTCGGTACCCGCCACAGCCATTTTCCTGGGCGACAATGTATATCCCAAAGGCATGCCGGATGTAAACGACGGCGCCCGCGAAAGAGCCGAAAAGATCCTGCGCGACCAGATCGGCCTGCTGGACGGTTTCAACGCGACGATGTACTTCATACCCGGCAACCACGACTGGAAGCGCGGTCGCAGCGCCGGCTGGGAGCAGCTCCTGCACCAGCAAGCCTGGATCGACTCTCTGCATAACCCGGCCGTGCATTTCGTCCCCCAGGACGGCTGCCCCGGGCCCGTGGAAATAGCGATCAACGACCGGGTAACGCTGGTCATCATCGACTCGCAGTGGTTCCTCCACCCCTGGGATAAGCCTTCCGGCGACGACAGTCCCTGCGCCGCCAAACGCCCGGAAGAGGTACTGGTCAGCCTGGAAGACATATTTTTACGAAACCAGCACAAACGTATCCTAGTAGCAGCGCACCACCCGTTGTATACCTATGGCGAGCACGGCGGTGTCTTTACCTGGAAAGACCACCTGTTTCCCCTGTACGATCTGAACCACAGCCTGTATATACCTATGCCGGTGGTGGGATCGTTGTACCCGCTGTACCGCAAGGTGTTCGGCAACATCCAGGACACTGCGCACCCCTATTACAAACGCTACGTCCGCCTGCTGTCGGCGTTGCTGGAAAAGTATCCGAACACGCTGTATGTCAGCGGCCACGACCACAATTTACAGTATAGCCGGAAAGACAGCGTGCATTATATTGTGAGCGGTGCCGGCTCCAAGGCTACTAATGTTAAAAAGAAGGGCTACGCTCAATTTGTCTCTCCCCACCTGGGCTTTGTCAAGGTCGACGTCCTCGACAACGGCGCGGCCGCGGTAGACTATTACCAGACCGGCCAGCAGGCCCCGGTATACCACATCGATGTGCCTGCCCCTCCGGCGGCACTCACAGCGGACGCCGGCAACCTGCCCGACTTCTCTAAAACGGTACGGGTACATGCCAGCGATCAGTACGAGGCCGGCAGGTTCAAGAAAAAGATGCTCGGCGAGAACTACCGTGCCGAATGGAAGCAAGACCTCGACGTGCCCGTGTTCGACATCGGCACCAAGGCCGGTGGCCTGACGATCGTACAAAAGGGTGGCGGCATGCAAACGCTTTCCCTGCGCCTGGAGAATTCGAAAGGCGAACAATATACATTGCGCTCGGTGGAGAAATTCCCGGCGAAGGCCGTGCCCGAAATGCTGCAGAACACATTTGCGCAGGACCTGGTACAAGATCAGATCTCAGCCTCGCACCCGTATGGTGCGCTCATCATTGCACCGCTGGCCAGGGCCGCCGGCGTATACCATACCCATCCCGAGCTGGTCTATATACCCGACGACCCTCGCCTGGGGATATACCGCAAGGAATTCGCCAACACGCTGGCACTGTTTGAAGAACGCCCGGAAGGAGAGGCTAAAGACAAGCCACATTTCGGTAACGCCGATAAGATCATCAGCTACGACAAGCTGTTGGGCCGCCTGGCCAAAGACAACGACAACGTGGTGGACCAGGAATTTGTGATGCACTCGCGTCTGTTCGACCTTGTCATCGGCGACTGGGACCGTCACGACGACCAATGGCGCTGGGCGCAGTTCAAGGAGAAGAAGGCGGAGATCTACCGCCCTATACCCCGCGACCGCGACCAGGCTTTCTTTGCCAGCGACGGTGCGCTGGCGAAGGTCTGGAGCCGCCGCTGGGCGTTGCCGAAATTTGAAGGCTTCCGCGAAGAAGTAAACTGGGTGCCGGGCTTTATGTTCAACGGCCGCTATTTCGACCGGAGCTTTTTGAATGAGACTACTTCGGCCGAGTGGATCGCGGAAGCCCGGAAGCTGCAGCAGCAGCTGACCGACGCGGTGATCGACTCAGCGGTGAAACAATTCCCGCCCTCGATCTATGCACTGCACGGCGTGGAGATCGCGCGCAAGATGAAGGCGCGTCGCGATCGCTTGCCGGAGTATGCGCTGGCGCACTATAAATTCCTGGCGAAGGAAGTAGACGTGGCCGGCTCCGACAAGCGCGAGTACTTTGATGTGGAGCACCGGCCCGACGGCGACGTGCAGGTGAACGTGTATAAGATCAACAAGGATGGCGAGCGTACGGATAAACTCTACGACCGCCTCTTCCTGCGGGGCGAGACCAAGGAAGTAAGGCTCTTTGGTCAGGGCGGCGACGATGTGTTCGACCTGCGCGGCGAGGGCAAGGGCGGTATACTGGTCCGGATCATCGGCGGCGACGGTCAGGACTCTGTGACGAGCACCGCTTCGGTCGGCGGGTTGCTGAAAGCACACAAGGCCTACGACCTGGTGTCGGGCATGACCTTTGGCGCGCGTAAGGACCTGGACGATGCGCGGTCGTATAACCCGGCCGTGAACCTGTATGATCGTAAGGCTTTTCGTTATCCGCGCCTGGCGCCGCTTGTGACGGGTAACTATAACTATGACGACGGGTTGTTTATCGGGGGTGGTTTCCTGTTCACCACGCATGGCTTCCGCAAGCTGCCGTATGCCAGCCAGCACATCTTCCTGGCGAGCTATGCGCCCCTTACGGGCTCCTATAACTTCCGGTATGACGGGCGTTTTCAGCAAGTGTTCGGCAAGTGGGGTATCGCGCTGGACTTTGACGTGAAGGCCCCGAACTTTGTCAACAACTTCTTTGGCTGGGGTAACGAGTCCGTTTACGACGACGACATCGACGACAACCCCATCGTGGCGGATCAGGATCTGAACAACCCGATCGATTTTTATCGCCTCCGCTTGCAGCAAGTCGAGCTCCAGGCCCTGCTCACGCGGCCGTTGGGATCGATCGGCTACTTTCGCATCGGCCCGGCGTATCAGCGTACGGAGATCGAAGCCCCCAAACAGACTCCGCGTTTTATCAGCGAATATGCCAAGACACTGGACGAGCCGCTGTTTGAAGTAGATAAGCAGTTTGTCGGCGGGCGTGTGCAGTGGGGCATCGATAAACGCGACAACCCGGTGGTGACTACGCGGGGTGTATTGCTGACGGAGTCGTCGGTGTTTATGAAAGGCATCGAAGCGAACGCGCACAACTTCACGTCGCACAATGCTACGCTGTCGTTCTATCAGTCCTTCCGCATCCCGGCCCGTGTTACGTTCGCGTTGCGTGTAGGAGGGGGGATCAACACCGGCAACTACGAGATCTACCAGGCGCAGATCCTTGACGGTCGCACGGAGCTGCGCGGTTATCGCAAGACCCGTTTCTACGGCGATCGCGACTTTTACAGTAACAACGAGGTGCGCCTGAAGCTGGCCAGCTTCCGTTCCTACCTGTTCCCCGCGTCGTTCGGGATCAACGGCTTCTACGACATCGGCCGCGTGTGGTATAAAGATTCCACCGGCAAGGATCCCAGCACGACCGACGGCACTTCGTCTGTATGGCATAAGGGCGCCGGCGGCGGGATCTGGTTCACGCCGTTCAACCTGGCGGTGTTGTCTACGGAGATGGCGTTCAGCAAGGATGGGAATATGGTGTATCTGCGGTTGGGGTTCTTATTTTAAACTTTATCCCAAAGCGATAACGTACTTATAGGCATATATATCCATCCTTATAGCAAAGCCAGGGATACCTTATTGAAAAAGTTGCGAAGCATAGATAGTGCCCGCACCTGGCCCGCCGGTCAGGAGACCGGCACCATACGTGGCACCGGTCTCCGCCCGAAGCGGGCTAAAGACCGGCGCCAGAACCAGCCCAGCATCAACAAATGCGCTCTAAGACTGTCGTGCTTTAAAGGGAAGTTTTCTCAAATCGGGAAGTGGAAATCCCCTTCCAAAATAGCGTTTTCAACACTTAAGCACAGCTTCGGTACGGCTTTGATAGGGCTTTGATACGGGTAATGTAGGGCTTTGATACGGGTATGATACGGGTAATCCCCCTGAAAGCCCTCTTTTAGCCCGAAGCCCGGACGCTGATCCATCCGTAAATATGCATTTGCACCCCCGTTTGCGGACACACGACCTTAAAAACATCTTAAAATGGCTAAGGCCCAACAATCGTTTTTTTAATCCGTAAAGAGGCATTTAGTTAAAAGTCAAGAGATTTCAAAACCGGTGGCATGTCGTTTGCCGTATATGCCGGTAGTTCAAAGAATAAAGCACATGGAAACGGTAACAAAAACGGTTTGGTTAGTGGGCAAAAAACTTCAGAACCAGGATATCAAAAGTAACCTGGAAATGGAGGGTTATGTAGTGCGCGGCTTTCATACGGAAGAGTTCTCTCTGACCGATGACCAGCCCGACCTGATCATCTTTTCGGAGGCCGAGATCAAGGGGTTTGAGATCCTGGTGCGGCTCCGGAACTTCTATCCGGGGGCGACGGTCATGTCGGTGCCGGAGGCACAGATCGACCGGATGATCGAGCGGGCACCCGAAAAAGGCGGCCCTGCGAACAAGGTGCCCGAGACCGGTGTGAATGACTTCCAGGACTCGGTGAACCGCCTGATCGATTCCCTCCTCAAAATTGAGGACGAGGACAAAGAATAATTCAAAAATCCTTCTTCCATTTTGGAATCCTGTCGGACTTTATTATCATTGCCGACCAAATAAGCCAAACAAGCTCACAATAATGGGAAGAGGAGATAAAAAAACTGCAAAAGGTAAACGTACAAAGGGTTCCTTTGGTGTTTCCAGAAACAAGGAAGCCATCAAAGCGCGTATCAAAAGAGTCGCTTCTAAAAAATCGGCCGCTGTGGCGTCTGACGCTGCTGCAAAACCTAAAAGAACTGCCGCCAAGAAAAAAGCGGAATAGGATTGCCTATAGAATAACATGAAGAAATTTAACAACATAGCTTGGTGGTGGCATATATCTAAACACGATATGTGAGCAGCCAAACTATGTAGATACCATAACGCCGAAGGCCTGCTGTTCACACAGCAGGCCTTCTTTTTTTTCTGCCGATTATGAAATATAACCTCACTACGTACGCAAAGAAATTACTGGCCGACACGCTCACGCCGGTAAACATTTACCTCAAGCTGCGCGATGTGTTCGCCGGCAGCATCCTGCTCGAAAGCTCCGATTACCACGGGCACGAGAACAGCCTATCGTTCATCTGCTGCGACCCCATCGCTTCCTTCCAGGTACACCAGGGCCGCATCCAGGTGCAATACCCGGACGGCACCGTCAAACAACACGATGCCGGCCGCGACAATGTCATTCAACAGCTGGAGGAATTCCGCAACACCTTCGATGTAGACCCGTCTGTCAGCACCAAGTATCCCAACGCGGGCCTCTTCGGGTATATGGCATACGATGCCGTGCGATTCTATGAAGACATCCACGTAGGCCGCGACGAAGCCCGTACGATTCCGGATATCCTGTATAAATTCTACCGGTATATCATCGTCGTCGATCACTTCTCCAACGAGCTCAGCCTCTTCGAGCACGCGTATCAGCAACCCAGCTCGACGCTTGACCGCATCGAGCAGATCATCTTCAGCAGCCGCTTCTCTACCTATAAGTTCTCGCTGGTCAACGGGGAGGAATCCAACTTCACCGATGAAGAATTCCTGAAAGTAGTGGAGAAGGGAAAGGAGCACTGCTACCGCGGCGATGTATTCCAGATCGTGCTGTCGCGCCGCTTCCAGTGCGGGTTTAAAGGCGATGAGTTTAACGTATACCGCGCGCTGCGTTCCATCAACCCGTCGCCGTACCTGTTTTACTTCGACTACGGCAACTTTAAGCTGATGGGCTCATCGCCCGAGGCGCAGCTGCAGGTAAAGTCGGGCAAAGCCCATATATACCCCATCGCCGGTACCTTCCGCCGTTCGGGCAACGACCAGGAAGATGCGGCCATTGCCGAGCGCCTGGCGGCCGACGAAAAAGAAAATGCCGAGCACGTCATGCTCGTTGACCTGGCCCGCAACGACATGAGCCGCAACGCTTCGCAGGTAACGGTGGAGGTGTTCAAAGAGATCCAATATTACTCGCACGTCATACACCTGGTGTCGAAAGTAACGGGTACGCTGGCGCCCGGCGCGTCGATCATCCGTATGGCGGCGGACACCTTTCCGGCCGGTACCCTGTCGGGAGCGCCCAAGCACATGGCCATGTCGCTGATCAACCAATATGAGCACGGCAACCGCGGCTATTACGGCGGGGCCATTGGTTTTATGGGCTTTGACGGTTCGTTCAACCACGCCATCATGATCCGCACGTTCCTGAGCCAGGACAACAACCTGATCTACCAGGCTGGCGCCGGTGTGGTGTCGAAGTCGCAGGCGGAAAGCGAATTACAAGAGGTAAACAATAAACTGACGGCCCTGCGCAAAGCTGTGCTGATGGCTGAAAAGATATGATGTAACACGCTAAGAAATTACGGAAATGAAATTACTGGTACTCGATAATTACGACTCGTTCACGTACAACCTCGTACACATCATTCGCGAGCTGAAGTATGCGGTCGACATCGTACGCAATGACAAGATCTCGGTAGAGGCGGTCAAACAGTATGACAAGATCCTGTTGTCGCCCGGTCCGGGTATACCCGACGAAGCCGGCATTATGAAAGATGTCATCCGCGAATACGGCCGTTCGAAAAGTATCCTGGGCGTATGCCTCGGCCACCAGGGCATCGGCGAAGTCTATGGCGCCCACCTGTACAACATACCCCGCGTACTGCACGGCGTCACCTCGCAGGTGGAAGTGAAGGAAACGGACGAGTATATGTTCCGCGGTGTGTCGCCGGTCTTCCAGGCCACGCACTATCACTCGTGGGCGGTCATGCCCGAAAGCTTTACGCCCGACCTGAAGATCACCGCCGTGAACAACGAAGGCCTGGTCATGGCGTTGCGCCACGCGCGCTACGACGTGCGCGGGGTACAATTCCACCCCGAGTCGATCATGACCCCGGAGGGACCGAAGATGATCGAAAACTGGTTAAAACATTAATCCCGACAGCGATGAAACATATCCTTACCGAACTGATCGACCACCGGTCGCTTACCCGGGAAACCGCCCACCAGGTGCTGATAGACCTGACGTCGGGCCAGTATAACCTCAGCCAGATCGCTGCCTTTATGACGGTATATATGATGCGCAACATTACCGTAGACGAGCTGCAGGGTTTTCGCGACGCCATGCTGGAGCTTTGCCTGCCGGTGAAATTCGACGCACCGGTGATCGACGTCTGCGGCACCGGCGGCGATAGCAAGAACACCTTTAATATCTCGACCCTGTCGTCGTTTGTGGTCGCGGCGGCGGGGCAGCCCGTGGCCAAGCACGGCAACTACGGCGTGTCGTCGGTCAGCGGTTCATCGAACCTGCTGGAGTACTTCGGTTACAAGTTCACCAACGACATCGATACACTCAAACAAAGCCTGGACCGCGCCAATATCTGCTTCATGCACGCGCCGCTGTTCCACCCGGCCATGAAGAACGTGGCGCCCATACGCAAGGAGCTTGGCGTGAAGACCTTCTTCAATATGCTCGGCCCGATGGTCAACCCGGCGTTCCCGACGCGTCAGCTGGTGGGTGTGTTTAGTCTCGAGCTGGCACGCCAGTATGGGTACCTGTATCAGAACACCGACAAGCAGTTTGTGATCCTGCATTCGCTGGATGGGTATGATGAGATCTCGCTTACCGGCGACTTCAAATACTTCTCCAACCGTGGCGAGCGTGTAGGGTCGCCGGCGGACTTAGGTTTGCCACGCTTAACGGTTGCCGACCTGAAAGGGGGCGACACGGTAGAAGAAGCCGCGCAGGTATTTATGCGTGTGCTGGAAGGCAAGGGCACCGCTGCGCAGCATGCGGTGGTGACGGCCAACGCCGGCATGGCACTCTATGCCGCGAACCAGGCAGCAGGTCTGCCCGCAGCACTGGACCGTGCAGCCGAAGCGTTGAAGTCGGGCAAAGCCCTGGCGTCTTTTAAAAAATTAGTAACCCCGTAACGACCGCGAATACTATGAGTACCCCGAATATTCTCGATAAGATCATCGCCGAAAAGCGACTCGAAGTAGCCGAGCGTAAGGAGCTGTATCCCGTGCGGCTGTTGGAAAAGAGCCTGTACTTTGGTTCTACGCCGGTGTCGATGCGCAAGTATATACAGCGTCCCGACCTGTCGGGCATCATTGCCGAGTTTAAACGCAAGTCGCCGTCCAAGGGCGTTATCAATGCCCATGCACCGGTAGAGCGTACTACGATCGGTTATATGCAGGCGGGAGCCTCGGCGTTGTCGGTGTTGACCGATAAACCCTTCTTCGGTGGGGCGAACGAAGACCTGACGCTGGCCCGTCGGTTTAACTTCTGTCCCATCATCCGCAAAGACTTTACGATAGACGAGTATCAGATCCTCGAAGCCAAGTCGATCGGAGCCGATGCTATTCTGCTCATCGCCGCCGTGCTGACGCCGTTGCAGTCGAAAGCATTCGCAGACCTGGCCCACTCGCTGGGCCTGGAGGTGTTGCTGGAAGTGCACGACGAGGCCGAGCTGCAGCAAAACCTGGAGGTAGGCGCAGACATGATCGGTGTCAACAACCGTAACCTCAAAACGTTCGAGGTAAGTATTGAAGTCTCCCGGCGCCTGGCGCCGATGATCCCCTCGTCGGTGGTGAAGGTGTCGGAGAGTGGCATCTCCTCGCCGGAGACGATCAGCATTCTGCGGGAAGTGGGGTATGAAGGCTTTCTGATGGGCGAGAACTTTATGAAACACAGCCGGCCCGAAAAGGCGGCGCTGGAATTTATAGAACAATTAACGGCCCGCGCCTGAACACCATGAGCCCGACCACACAACTCAAGGTATGTGGCATGCGCGATGCCGATAACATCCTGCAGGTGGCGGCCCTTTGCCCAGCCTACATGGGGTTTATCTTTTACGAGAAGTCGCCGCGCTTT
Organism: Dawidia soli; assembly: GCF_018598185.1. Classification (GTDB taxonomy): domain Bacteria; phylum Bacteroidota; class Bacteroidia; order Cytophagales; family Cyclobacteriaceae; genus Ohtaekwangia; species Ohtaekwangia soli. Next base: position 16,419 of record NZ_JAHESC010000004.1, on the reverse strand, counting down.
GTCGGAGAGGGGTTTGTATTACCCGCGGGTTTTCCGGCGGAGATTAAGAAGGTAGGCGTGTTTGTGAATGCCACTGCCGAGACGATGCTGGCAACTGCCGCGCGGGTGGGGTTGAATGCGCTGCAACTGCATGGGCACGAGTCGGTGGAGGTATGCCGGCAAGTGCGGGCCGCGGGCCTGGAAGTGATCAAAGTGTTTTCCGTCGGCGACGACTTTGATTTCACCAGCACCGGTCCTTACCGGGAGGCAGCCGACTATTTCCTCTTCGACACGAAGGGGAAACTATACGGTGGCAACGCGCAGACGTTTGACTGGTCGGTGCTGCGCCGCTATGATCAACAGGTGCCGTTCTTTCTCAGCGGTGGTCTGACGCCGGCGAATGTGGGCGCGGCCCTGGCGCTGGAAGGCCTGAACCTGTATGCACTGGATGTAAACAGCGGGGTGGAAACAGCGCCCGGCCAAAAGGATATTGGATTGATACAAGAACTGAAAAAAAACAGCAGATTATGAAATATGCAGTAGACAACCGCGGTTACTACGGCCGCTTCGGCGGAGCCTATATTCCGGAAATGCTTTATCCCAACGTAGAGGAACTGCGCACCCGGTACCTGGACATTCTGCAGCAGGAGGACTTCCGCCGCGAGTTCGACGACCTGCTGCGCAATTACGTGGGCCGTCCCACGCCGCTCTACCACGCCAAGCGCTTGTCGGAAGCGTGCAACGCGCATGTGTACCTCAAACGCGAAGACCTGTGCCACACCGGTGCGCACAAGGTAAACAATACTATCGGGCAGATCCTGGTCGCGAAACACCTGGGCAAACAAAAGATCATAGCCGAGACCGGCGCCGGTCAGCACGGTGTGGCTACCGCTACGGTATGTGCCCTGATGGGCATGGAGTGTATTGTATACATGGGCGAGGTGGACATGGCACGCCAGCGTCCGAACGTAGAGCGCATGCGTATTCTCGGTGCCACCGTGGTGCCTGCTACCAGCGGTAGCAAGACGTTGAAAGATGCCACCAACGAGGCCATGCGTCACTGGATCAATAACCCCACGGACACACACTATATCATCGGCTCGGTGGTAGGCCCGCACCCGTATCCGGACATGGTGGCCCGGTTCCAGTCCGTCATCAGCGAAGAGATGCGCAAGCAGCTGGAGGAAGCTGTGGGCAATCCATTTCCGGACTATGTGTTCGCCTGTGTCGGCGGTGGCTCTAACGCCGCCGGGGCGTTCTATCATTACCTGAACGACGAGCATGTAAACCTGGTGGCGGTAGAGGCCGCGGGCCATGGTATTCATTCCGGTGAGTCCGCGGCCACGACCGCGCTGGGCAAACCCGGTGTATTGCATGGCAGCAAGACCTTGCTGATGCAGACCGAAGACGGCCAGGTTATCGAGCCGTATTCCATCTCTGCCGGTCTGGACTATCCCGGCATCGGCCCTATGCATGCGCATTTGTTTGACGTGGGCCGCGTGAAGTTTGTCAGCGCGACCGATGACGAAGCGATGAAGGCCGGCATCGAGCTGGGCCGCCTGGAGGGTATCATTCCGGCCATCGAGTCGGCGCACGCGCTGGCGGCCCTGAAGCAGTTTGAGTTTGCTTCCGACGATGTTGTGGTGGTGAACCTATCGGGACGGGGTGATAAAGATCTGGAGACCTATATCCGATGGGGTAAGTACTAGTGCCCGCTGTACACTCCATGTTTCACTTCCATCCAACGCAACCACAACCACTACCATGAAAAACCGCATCACCTCCCTGTTCGCCACCACGAAAAAAGATATACTCAACGTATTTTATACCGCCGGCTTTCCGGCGCTGCACGACACGGTACCCATTGCCGAAGCGTTGGCTGCCGCCGGCACCGACATTATCGAGATCGGTATACCGTTCTCCGACCCGGTAGCCGATGGGCCGACGATCCAGCAAAGCAACAAAGTAGCGCTCGACAACGGCATGAACGTAAAGCTGCTGCTGGAGCAGGTGGCGACCATCCGCCGGAAGGGAGTCAATATTCCCATTATCCTGATGGGCTATCTCAACCCGGTTATGCAATACGGTGTCGAGAAGTTTATCGTCGATGCCGCCCAGGCGGGTGTCGACGGACTCATTCTGCCCGACATGCCTGTATATGAATATGAGGAGGAGTACAAAGCGCTGTTCGAGCAGAACAATCTTTGCAACACGTTCCTTATTTCGCCTACAACGTCCGACGAGCGCATTCGCCGCATCGATGCTGTTACCGAAGGCTTTATCTATGCCGTGGCGGCGTCCAGCACCACCGGGGCTAAGAGCGACTTTACCAGCGATCAACTGGCCTATTTCGATAAGCTCAATAAGATGAAGCTGAGCAATCCGTTCCTGATCGGCTTTGGTATTTCCAACCGCGATACCTTCAGCCGCGCGGCGGCGCACGGCGCGGGGGCCATCATCGGCAGCGCCTTTATCAATTTGCTCAAGTCGTCAACCAACCTGCAAGCCGATATTCGCCAGTTTATCGAAGGCATCAAACAACCCTCACGCGTATGATCATCCAACTGACATCCACCGTCACCACGCCCGAAAAGGAAACCATTCTGCAGCAGGTAAAGGACCTGGGCTATAAACACACTGAAGTTACCACCCAACGGGGTCACTATATCATTGGCATCGGAAAAGCCGAATTTGACATCCGTCGGTTGGGCCACCTGAAAGGCATTGCCGACATCCACCGCGTGTCCGACGACTATAAGCTCGTGTCACGCAAGTGGAAAGTCGGGAAGACGGTCGTCGACCTGGGCGATGGCGTAGTGATCGGCGACGGTTCACTTGCCGTGATGGCCGGACCATGCTCGATCGAAAACGAAGCGCAAGTGCAAGGTGTCATTGAGCACCTGGTCGGCAACGGTGTGCGCATTATGCGCGGTGGTGTATTTAAACCGCGCAGCTCGCCGTATGCTTTCCGGGGGCTGGGTATAGACGGGCTTAAGATGTGGTATGCGCAGGCGCGCAAGGCCGGCATCAAGATCATCAGCGAAGTAATGCAGGTAAGCCAGATTGCCGAGATGCACGACTATGTAGACGTATTTCAGGTCGGTGCGCGCAACACCCAAAACTTCAATTTGTTGGACGAGTTGGGTAAGGTAGACAAAGCCGTCATGATCAAGCGCGGTATATCGGGCACTATTGAGGAGCTGCTCTATTCGGCTGAGTATGTATTTGCTGCCGGTAACGAGAAGCTGATCCTGTGCGAGCGGGGTATTCGTACGTATGAGAAGGCGAGCCGAAATACCATGGATATCAATGCTATTCCGATCCTGAAAGAAAAGACACATTTGCCCGTGGTGGCAGACCCATCGCACGGCATCGGTATACGCGAGTTTGTGGCACCGGTGGCGTTGGCCACGGTTATGGCCGGTGCGGATGGTGTGATCTACGAAACGCATCAGGAGCCCGAGAAGGCAGCTTCTGACGGCCAGCAGACACTCGACTTTGAAGAGTCGGCACGGTTGATCGGACAGCTGCGCAGGGCGCATGCGTTGTTGCGGGAGTTTTAGTGGCAAGTATAGCCGAAGGGCTTGACATTCAGCATGGGTGGGGGTGATATGCCGGTCTGGAGACCGGCGTAATCCGCCAGGGGGCAGACGCGGTGGTAGGCACAAGTCGCCCTCCCTTCGGTCGGAAGACTCGCGCCAGATGCGGTGTTTGTGTTGTTTACCCAGGCCTTCGCTGGCGCTTCAGCCTGGGCTGATTTGTTGCGCCCTTTCAGGGCTTGGGGGGTGTTTGTGTTGTTGATTTGAGTTTATACTTTTTGGGCGGGAGCCCGACTTTCTTTTTGAAGATCCGGGAGAAATAAAACTCCGATTCGAAGCCGAGGTGGAAGGCGATTTCGGCGGCGGTGAGATCCGTTTCCAGTAAAAGCGTGCAGGCTTTCTCTACGCGCAGGTTGATGTGGTATTGGCCTGGCGATACGCCCATGATTTCTTTGAAGACCCGTCTAAACCACGGATAGCTGACGCCGAGCTCTTTGGCGAGCTGTTCGAGGTTGATATTCTTATCTACGTTTTCATGTATCCGGAAGCGTGCCTGGTGTATGATCTTGTTTTGGTTTTGGCGTTGCGCGTCGCTGTTGATGGCCGATGCATATACAATGGCGAGCAGCTGGCTGATGAGGCACGATGAGAACTGCCGGTAGGCCACGCCTTCGTATTTTACGGTTTCGATGAGCTTGATGAATACGCTCATCAGCTCAGCGCTCATGCCGATTTGAATGAAGGGGGCTGCGGGCTTGAAGCACGGTTGTGCCATGAGATAGTCCACGTAGCTGCCCCGGTAGCCCACCCAGAATTCTTCCCACCCGGTTTCTTCCGATGGTTTAAAGCGATGCCATACGCCCGGAAATAAGAGAAAGGCTGTGCCGGCTTCCACCACGGTTGTGCCTGACAAGGCCGATTCAAAAACGCCATTCCCGTTGGAGATATATACCAGCTGAAACTCTTTCAATGTTCTACCTTCCTCCCAATTGAAGTAGTACGCATTCGGATGCGATTTGTCGGGATAGTGTGTATTAGCCTTGTGAATGTTGTGTCCCACGGTCAGCACGGAAATGCCCCAATCGCTTTGGTCTTCCGTTCCGTTTTCCGGGTCGTTCAGGTATTTGCGGTAAATCTCCGGCATGGCTGTTAAGCAAAAAGGATAAATGGATAATCAAAATATTCATGTTTTGTAAGGCGGCTTTACGCTCACTTTACACAGGTGAAACTACGAACGATTGCATGAAGCTATAGACTTATAACGATTGAAACCATAGCATCCGCATGTTTATTATCCGGCATGCTAAAAGGCGTTCGTAGCAACGGCTTCGGTAATGCTTTTTCGCTGCCCGGCGAAAGCGGCATTGTCGGAATCAAAAAGGACAAACCCATCTACCTATGAACATAAGAATTCTACCGACTATTCTATGGAAGCACCGTGTGCCGTTCATGCTGGCGGCGATGCTGTATTTGCCGTTTGCCGCCCAGGCGCAGGTAATTGTTACCGGCACCGTGAGCGACTCCACCGCGGCTGTGACGATGCCCGGTGTCAACATCATTATCAAAGGAACTACCGCCGGCGCCACCACCGACAGCGACGGCAAATACGCGATTGAAGTGCCAGACGCCAACAGCGTGCTGGTCTTTTCGGCCATCGGCTATGCTACACGCGAAGTACGTGTGGGCGGCAGAACGGTATTGGACGTTAGTCTGCCGGTAGACGAGAAGACGCTCACAGAGGTTGTCGTGGTGGGGTATGGTACCGCGCGCAAAGCAGAGATCACGTCGGCTGTGTCGGTTATCGACATGCGCACACTCGGCAATCCTCCGGCGGCCAATGCCGGACGTTTGCTGATGGGCCAGGCGCCCGGTGTACAAGTGCGGCAAACGCAGGGGCGGCCGGGTGCCGAAATGGAGGTGACCGTTCGCGGTGTCGGCTCGCTGGGGGCCGGCAGTGCGCCGCTTTATGTGGTCGATGGCTTTCCGGTCGGCACGGCCATCGGCCAAAGCCTCAATCCCTCCGACATTGAAAGTATTACGGTGCTGAAAGACGCCGCGTCTACGGCCATCTACGGTGCCCGTGGCTCGAACGGTGTGGTGTTGATCACCACCAAGTCGCCCAAGACCGGCCAGGTAAGCCTGACCTTCGATATCAACACCGGCATCCAGTCGCTGCCGGCCTCGCGCAGCACCAAGATGATGAACGGCGTGGAGTTCGCGCAATTCAAGAAGGAGAGTTTTATCGACCGGATCCGCTACAACGAGAACCGCGAGCCCGATATCTCCGAAATTCCGGAAGCGTTTCGCTACCCCGAGCAGACCCGGTATTCTACCAACTGGCTGAAAGAGATTACCAACCAGAACGCCCTGTTTCAAAACTATACCATGGGTGCTTCCGTGGGTGGGGCTAAGTTCCGGTCCTATCTCTCGGCGGGGTATTTGAACCAGGAAGGGCTTATTCTGAAGACCGGCCTGAAGCGTTACAACGTGCGGGCCAACATGGAAGGCAACGTCAACGACTTTATTTCCGTGGGGTGGAACATTGCAGGCGCCAATTTTACCGAGCGTTATGCCAGCACCAACTACCGCGACGGCTTGGTAGGCCGGGCATTGTGGGCCGACCCACGCTACCCGGTATATAATGATGACGGATCGTTCAATGCCTATATCGGCGGCTCCAATGGTGTGTTCGGCACGGCCAACCCGGTGCAAGAGCTATATGAAATGGACCGGCACCTGACACAGACCAACCTCCTGACGAACGGCTATGTGCAGTTGTCATTCCTGAAACATTTTAAATTCAGGACATCGGTCAGTGCCACGCTTGTCAACAACGAGCGCATGGAGTTCAGGCCGTCCACGCTCGCAGGGGGCGGGTTCAGTCAGCCACCGCCGCAGCCTGCCACGAAGGTGGAGGACTACTTCAAGTCCAACAACGTAGCGGCCGACCAGCTGTTGACGTATTCCCATCGCGTGGGCGATCATTCTGTGGAAGTGCTGGCGGGGTATACCGCACAGGAGTATACCGAGAAGTCGATCCTAGGTACGGGCAATACCTTTGCCGACGACATCGTGCGTATACTCGATGCCGCCAAAACACGCGACGTAGCGTCTGACGAAGCCAGCTGGAGCTTGCTGGCGTACTTCGGTCGGGTGAACTATTCCTATAAAGACAAGTATCTGTTCTCGGGTTCCTTTCGTCGTGAGGGCAGCTCGCGCTTTGGCATCAACAGCAAGTGGGGCAGCTTTCCGGCGGCTTCGGTGGGCTGGCGTGTGAGCGAAGAATCGTTTATGCCGAAGCTATCGTGGCTTACCGACCTGAAGCTGCGTGCAAGCTTTGGTGTGACGGGTAACAACAACATCGGCAATTACCCCAGCCTGGCCGCGATGGTGTCTTCCAACTATGTGTTGGGCAATGCGCTGGCGAACGGAAAGATACTGGGGTCGTTTGCCAATGCCGACCTGGGGTGGGAGCAGTCGCGGCAAACCGACGTGGGCATGGACCTGTCGTTATTTGACAATAAGCTGACGTTGCTGGCCGAGTTTTACCATCGCACCACCGACAACATGCTGTTGTCGGTGCAGATACCTGCCATTGCCGGGTTCAACAACGCATTCTCCAACATTGGTAAAGTAGAAAATAAGGGCCTGGAGCTGGGACTGGATTATCGGACCCGTGTGAATGAAATCAACCTGCGCGGCAGTTTTAATATCTCGTTTAACCGGAATAAGGTTCTCGCTATTCGCGGAGGTAACGATGCGATCTGGCAGGGAGGGTTTTACGATGGCCACAGCGTGTCGCGTGTAGGGCGGCCGATTGGTATCATTACCGGCTATAAAGTACTGGGCATCTTTAATACCGAAGAAGAGATTGCCGCGGCGCCGACACAAGATGGTGCCATTCCCGGGGTATACCGGTACCTGGATAAGGATAACGATGGGGTGATCTCCTATGCATCGGACGATCGCGACATGGTGGAGATCGGCAACCCCAATCCGGACTTCACCTGGGGGCTGACGCTGGGCGGCGACTACAAAGGTTTTGACGTCAACATCCTTTTTACCGGCGCGCAAAACTACGACCTGTATCGCAACATCGAGTCCACGACCATGAACATGGACGGTGTGTTTAACGTGCTGCAGTCCGGTGTAAACCGGTGGCGTTCCAACACCGACCGTGGCGACGGAGTCGGCCCCACGTCCAACACCTGGAAGTGGGAGCGTGAGTCGAATTCACGCTATGTGCATGATGCCAGCCACCTGTGGGTGCGGAGCGTCAGCATCGGGTATACCCTTCCGAAAGTCCCGGTGTTCAGCAGCATCCGCGTGTTTGTGAATGCCGACAACCTGTTCCTGATTTCCGACTATCCCGGTGGCAACCCCGAGGTAAACATTCGTGAAGGTACACAACCCGGGTTTGACGAAGAAGCCTATCCCTTGCCCCGTACGCTGTCCGTGGGGGCCAGCATCAAATTCCAATGACCTAACCATCTCAGCGATATGAAAAATATAGTGGTAATCGTGGTCACGCTTTGCCTGGTAGCATGCGGCGACGACTTTCTCAATAAGACTGATCCGGCCACGCTGGTGGCGTCAGGGTTTTATAAAACCGAACCCCAGGCGCGGCAAGCCGTAAACGGTGTTTACGGACAGCTGCAGGGCATTATTTCCAGCCAGTGGCTGTACAACGAATTTATTACGGACAACACCACGCTGCATTTTAATACCGGCGACCGCGGCCAGGGGCCCGATACCGAGGCGCTGGAGTTCTGGCAGGTCAACTCGGGTACACTCAACATCGCTACCCTGTACAGCAGCATTTACCTGTCGCTGGTAAATATCAATACCACACTGTCCAAGCTTCCGGCGGCAACCTTTGATGCGGCGCTTAAAAAGCAATACGAAGGCGAGCTGCGGTTTATTCGCGCGTACTATTATTTTCTGCTGGTGCAGTATTTCGGCGAGGTCATTATTATTACCGAACCGTTGGTGACGCCTTCGGAAGCGTACGCATACGAGCGGCAACCGGTCGATCAGGTGTACGAGCTGGTTCTCGGCGATCTCGGCTTTGCCATTGACGCGCTGCCTGCGACATATGATGCAGCCAGCGCAGGCCGGGCAACCCAGGGTGCGGCGCTGACGTTGCTGGGCAAGGTACAACTGACGCGCAAGGAGTACAGTGCGGCGATTACCACGCTGCGCCGGGTTACGACGTTGGGTTATTCACTGTTGACGGACTATGCTGACGTCTTTGATCCTCAACATAAGAACCATGCCGAGTCGATCTGGGAGATACAATTTCAGGGCGACAATACACAAGGCGAGGGAAGCAATTTCATCTATACGTTTGCACCGTTGTATTCGGACGGATCGGTCATCCATTTTCCCGGGCAAAACGGTGGCGGGTGGAATATACCGTCGCGCGATATGATTGCGGCGTACGAGCCCGACGACCTACGCAAAGATGCGTCGTTGAAAGAAGGATACTATAATCAATCTGACGTATGGGTACCCGTGCCGTTTATCAACAAATACAATCACCCGCACACCATTCGCGGTGTTACGAACGATAACTGGCCTGTGTTGCGCTACGCGGATGTGCTGCTGATGCTGGCGGAAGCCATCAACGAAGATGCAAAAGGCCCCACGCAGGAGGCATACGATTACCTGAACGCCGTGCGCGACCGCGCGGGCCTGGACGACCTGAGCGGGCTGGATGAAGTGTCGTTCCGGGCGGCGGTGCTGCACGAGCGGCGGGTAGAGCTTGCGTTTGAAAACCACCGGTGGTTCGACCTGAAAAGAACGAAGACGCCCGAGGCGCTGGCGGAGTTTCTGAATGCCTATGCGGCGGTTGAGAAAAGCAATCCCACGACGGATCGGGGAGGTATACCTTATACACCCGGCGACTATCAGTTTAGTCCTTACGAAGTATTGTTTCCGATTCCCGCCAACGAGCGGCGGATTAATACCAAGCTGTCGCAAAATACCGGTTATAATTAGTACCCATGGTATCAATCCAAAAGTTATGAGAACATACAACGTTATGCTGCCGGTACTGCTGGCAATTGCTTTGCTGCCTGTGGTGAGCCAGGCACAACCTACGGTCACCGTCGCGTGGGACAAAACCGTGCTCACGTCCAACACGACGCCCACGCTACAGCTGGTGGAGAACCCCATGGTGCGGCCCGGTTCGCCGATCCACAAACAAGTATTTGCGCTCTTGAAAGACTTGCAGGCTGACTACCTGCGGTATGTGCCGTGGTTTCCGTATCCTAAAATGGCGGTCGCCGAACTGGCTCCGCCCACGAAGACACAAACGTTCTGGGACTTTACGTACCTGGACAGCACGATGCATGCTGTTATGGAGGCGACCCAGGGGCATCCTGTCGTTATTAATTTCAGCACAACGCCCGCCTGGATGTGGGAGACCGATAAGCCAGTAGCGTATCCGCAAGATGCCTATAAGCCCACCTGGCGTTACAACCAGGGAACAAAACTTCGGGACCCTTCCATGAAGGAACTAACGGACTACTATAGCCGGGTTTTTCGCTGGTACACCCAGGGTGGGTTTACCGATGAGCTGGGAAAGGTTCACAGGTCAGGACATCACTACAAGATTCCGTACTGGGAGGTGCTCAACGAACCGGACCTGGAGCACAACATCCCGCCACCGCTGTATACGGCCATGTACGATGCCATCGTGTCGGAGCTGAAAAAGATCTCTCCGGAAACGAAGTTTGTCGGTATATCGGTGGCGTCTACCAGCAACCCGGCTTACTTTGAATATTTTCTGAACGCCAGGAACCATACGCGCGGGGTTACCGTAGAGGGAATCTCGTACCATCATTATTCGTCGCCTTCGTTCGAGGGTCAAACACTGGAGGCGTGTCAGTATACATTCTTTGAAAAGGCAGATGCTTTTTTAGACCGTGTGCGATATATTGAGAATATCCGCAAGCGGCTGGCGCCGCAGTGTTTTACAATGATAAACGAGCTGGGGGTGATCTTGCGTAGTCCCGAAGTGTCGGGGCCGATCGACAATCATTACTGGAACCTGGCCGGCGCCTTGTATGCGCATCTTTTTCTGGAGTTGACAAAAATGGGCATCGACGTGGTGGGCGAGTCGCAGTTGGTGGGGTATCCCACGCAATTTCCGGATGTGAGCATGGTAAACTGGGAAAATGGAAATGGGAATGCCCGGTATTGGGTATTAAAGCTGCTGATCGATCATTTCCACAAGGGCGACAAACTGGTGCAAACGAACTCAAACGTACCGGGTGTTGCTGCACAGGGGTTCGTCGGTGTAAATGGCAAACGCTTGCTGCTGATCAACAAGAAGAATACGCGTGTGGAGATGTCGCTGCCGCAAGCAACGGCGGCGACGACGATCCGCTATGTAGATGTGACCACCGGCGAAAATCCCCCCGGCAGCGCGAAGGTGACAGGTGGAAAAATTGTACTCGAGCCGTTTTCAGTGGCTGTTGTTGAATTGTAAGCAGTGTCTGTATACCTATGATTCGACCATCGTATAAAAAGTCGCTTTACCTGTCCGGTGGCGTTGTTGTTATTTTTGTTGTGTTGCTGCTCGGGTTTCATGCACGGGAGCAGGCCACAACACTACAGACGTTGCGTGCGCAGTTCCTTCATCCGCCTGACGATGCCCGTCCGGGTGTATACTGGTATTTTATGGACGGCAGCCTGTCGAAAGAAGGTATGACGGCGGACCTCGAGTCGATGAAGCAGGAGGGCATCGGCAGTGTGTTGTTTCTGGAAGTAAATGTAGGTGTGCCGCGAGGTAAGGTCGACTTTCTGAGTGAGGAGTGGAAGACCTTGTTTGCGCATGCGGTGCACGAATGCGAACGCCTGGGCATCGAGATGACGTTGGGTGTCGGTCCGGGTTGGACGGGCAGTGGCGGGCCCTGGGTAACGCCAGCGCAGTCTATGCAGCACCTGGTGAGCAGCAGCATGGAAGTTGACGGCAGCGCAAAGAAGCCGATCATACTGCCGGTACCTCTGCCCAAGCGACCGTTTTTTGGTGAAGACGTGTTCACACCGGAATTGAAAAAGCAATGGCGGGACTTTTATGAAGATGTCGCCGTGCTGGCCTTCCCGGCGCCGGCGGCCTACACGCTGGCAGACGTAGATGAAAAGGCTCTGTATTATCGTGCGCCCTATACCTCGCAGGCAGGAGTCAAACAGTACCTGTCCTCCCCGGCAACGTACCCGATGCTGCCGGCCGGTGTGGCGATCGATACGCGCCAGATCATAGACCTTACCGGCAAGATGGCGGCCGACGGCACACTGTCGTGGACGCCGCCGCCTGGCAAGTGGCTGGTGATGCGGTTTGGCCGGCGCAATAACGGCTCGGCTACGCGCCCGGCACCCTTGCCGGGGCTGGGCTTTGAGTGTGACAAGTTCGACACGACGGCGCTCCATGAACACCTGCAGGCATTTACCGGCGCGCTTCTGCAGAAGATCGGTGCGCGAAGCAAGTCCACGCGTGGTGGATTGACCATGCTGCACATGGACAGCTGGGAGATGGGCGCGCAGAACTGGAGCGACAGGTTCCGGGCGGAGTTTCAGAAACGCCGCGGATATGACCCGTTGTTATATTACCCGGTGTATGCCGGCAAGGTGGTCGGGAGCCTGGAGGTGAGCGAGCGCTTTTTGTGGGACCTGCGGCAAACGTCGCAGGAATTGATCGTAGAGAACCATGCGAAGCATCTGAAGCACTATAGCCACCGGCATGGTCTGGGGTTGTCGATCGAGCCGTATGATATGAATCCTACAGCCGACCTGGAGCTCGGCGCGGTGGCGGACGTGCCCATGTGCGAGTTCTGGAGTCCCGGTGGCTACAACGCCGCCTTCAGTTGCCTGCAGGCAGCCTCGCTGGCGCATGTCAACGGACAGGCTGTAGTGGCGGCGGAAGCCTTTACCGCGGTGGATGGCTGGCGGCAACATCCGGCGTCCATGAAAAACCAGGGCGACTGGGCATTTGCTGCCGGCATCAACAAATACTACTACCATACCTTTCAGCACCAACCCCTGGCGGAGACCTTAAAGCCCGGCATGACCATGGGTCCATATGGTGTGCAGTGGAACCGGAACCAAACGTGGTGGCCACTGGCCGACGCCTATCACACGTACGTGGCGCGTTGTCAGCACATGTTACGGCAGGGTAGGACCGTGGCAGATATTTTATACCTCACCCCCGAAAATGCACCGCATGTATTTCGTGCGCCAGCGTCGGCGTTGTCGGGCGATGCGTTCATGCCCGATCGGAAGGGGTATAATTTCGATGCCTGCTCGCCGGGTCAACTCTACAGTGCGGTTGTAAAAGATCATCAGGTTATATTCCCCGGGGGCGCGTCTTATCGCGTGCTGGTACTTCCTGCCTGGGAAACCATGACCCCGGCGTTGCTACAAAAGATCAAGGCATTGGTGGAAGCCGGTGCGACGGTGGTAGGAACTCCGCCACGCCGGGCGCCGGGGTTATCGGGCTATCCGCAGTGCGATGCCACGGTAAGATCCCTGGCGGTGGAGCTTTGGGGCGCGACCACCATACCCGCTACACAAACCGAGCGCCGGTACGGCAACGGAAAGATCGTCTGGGGTGGCAACGTACATGCTGAAACAGACAACCTGTACCCCCGCTATGACGTGACCGCGCGGATCGTAGACGCGATGGGTATACCGGAGGATTTCAACGCTGGCGACGCCGTACGGTATACACACCGTACGTCAGAAGCGTGGGATATTTACTTCGTGTCAAACCGCACCGACAAACGGGTGCAGACCGATGCTGTGTTCAGAACAGACAGCGGTGTGCCATCCTTGTGGGATCCTGTAACCGGCAAGACCTATGACCTGCCGGAGTATACCCGAAAAGAACATCAGACCCTTGTTCCGGTGCAATTCGAACCCTATCAGAGTTATTTTATAGTGTTTGATAAGCGAAGCACGACACGCGTGTCGAAGGGCAAGAACTTTCCGACGGTAACAGCTGTCACGACGCTTTCAGGCCCCTGGCATGTTTCCTTTGATACGGTGTGGGGCGGGCCGGGTGCGGTGCAGTTCGATCGGTTGGTGGACTGGACACAGCGACCGGAGAAGGGGGTGAAGTATTATTCAGGCCTTGCGGTGTATACCAAAACATTTGATCTGCCGGTCAACACAAAATGGAATAAAGACCCTAAATTGTTTCTGAACTTAGGGGAGGTGCACGTCATGGCCCGGGTTCGGCTGAATGGCAAGGAAGTAGGGACTGTGTGGACAACCCCGTGGAAAGTTGACATCAGCGATGTTGTGCGAAACGGACGCAACACGCTGGCGATAGACGTCGTGAACCTGTGGCCCAACCGGCTGATCGGCGATGAGCAGCTGCCGGACGATGGCATACAGCACGATCAATGGCCTGCGTGGCTGGTAAACAAAACGAACAGGACAAGCGGGCGCTATACCTTCAGTACGTTCAGGCATTATAGCAAAGACGACCCGCTTTTTACGTCCGGACTGCTGGGGCCTGTTACGGTGGAACAAAACCATTTTTAATAGTTGAAGCTGAGATGATAGAAGAAACGGAATACCCCTTTAAAGTGGGATTGTTTGGTATCGGGCTTGAAGCCTATTGGTCCCAGTTTCCGGGGCTGCGCGAGCGACTGGAAGGTTATGTAGACGTTGTAAAGAACAAACTGGCCGGCTATGGCGCGCAGGTGGTAAACCTGGGCCTGGTCGATACGCCCGAGAAGGCTGTAGCCTGTGGTCACCGGTTCAGGCGGGAAGATGTCGACGTGATATTTTTATACGTCACTACCTATGCCCTGTCGTCCACCGTGTTGCCGGTCATGCAGCGGGCCAAAGTGCCCGTGATCGTGTTGAACCTGTCGCCGGAGGCATCGATCGACTACAAGCACTTCAATGGCCTGAAAGACCGGACGAAGATGACGGGCGAATGGCTGGCGTACTGTTCGGCATGTCCCGTGCCGGAGCTTGCCAGTGTATTCCGGCGATCCGATATATTATTCTTCCAGGTCACCGGCATGCTGCACGACGATCCGCATGCCTGGAACGAGATCGGCGACTGGATAGACGCCGCGCGCGTGGTACACATCATGAGCCATAACCGCCTGGGGCTGATGGGAAATTATTATGGTGGTATGCTCGATATATACTCCAACCTGACGCTGCACTGCGCCACCTTTGGCGGGCACATCGAGATCATCGAGGTAGATGAGCTTTCGTCGCTACGCGAGCATGTGCCGGCCGCGCAGATTGCGGAACGAGTACGGTATTTTGAAGAAGCGTTTGACGTGCAAGCCGATTGTGCCGGTGAAGAATTAGCGCGGGCCGCGAAGACGTCGCTTGCGCTGGATATACTCGTGGATAAACATAAGCTCGGGTCGATGGCCTATTACCACAAAGGCACGGGCAACGGCGCGAACGAAGATACCATGAGCTCGGTCATTCTCGGCAATTCGTTGCTTACGGCGCGGGGCATTCCCGTGGCCGGCGAGTATGAAGTGAAAAATGCGCAGGCCATGAAGATCATGGATTCGTTTAACGTCGGCGGATCGTTTACGGAATATTACGCCGTGGACTATCGCGACGATATTGTGTTAATGGGCCATGACGGTCCCGGTCACATCCAGATCGCCGAGGGTAAAACCAAGGTGCGACCGTTGTATGTATACCACGGCAAAGTGGGCAAGGGCCTGTCGGTGGAGATGTCGGTAAAGCACGGGGCGGTTACGTTGCTGTCGGTGGTGGAAAAACCCGACGGCACCCTTATGCTGCTATGCGCAGAAGGGGAGTCCGTGCCGGGTCCTATCTTGGAGATCGGCAACACCAATAGTCGCTATCGATTTTCCATCGGTGCCCGGAGGTTTGTGGAAGATTGGAATAATTATGGTCCCGCGCATCATTGCGCGGTGGGGGTGGGGCACATCGCCTCTAAAATAAAGAAGCTGGGGGCGTTGCTCAATATTGAGGTGAACCAGGTTTGTTAGCGTGTGGATGGCGGATGGTATAGCCGTAGGGTAGTGCATGCGTTATCGGTTGGGGTGATATGCCGGTCTGGAGACCGGCGCGGTGATAGGCACAAGTCTTCGCCCCGAGGCGGGGCTGAGACTCGCGCCAGATGCAGAATAGCCCTGATGGGGCGTAATATAATAGCCCAGGCTGGAGGCCTGGGTTCCGTAGTATAAAATGAAGGCAGGCCCTGTAAGGGCGTAACAAATCGGATATGTATATGAAAAAATGGAATTTGATGATGCGTTGTTTTATCCTGTTGATGTTCTGCATCGGTGTGTGTGGTACAGTGTTGGCACAGCCCACGATCAAGAACGACGCGGCTGCAAAGAAGGTCACGTTTGGCAACGGGAGACTCTCCCTTACGCTGGACTATGATAAAAAGGCAACTGTGACGCAGCTCACCGTCAACGGGCAACATGTAATACAGCACAATGCCGGCGTCTACTCCATGCTTCGGACAAGGAACGCACAGTACACAACGTTGTCACTGTCGTCAGAACCTTCCGTGGCGACGACCGGCAATACCGTTACCGTGAATGGAATCGCCTACGGTGACAAAGACCTGTCCATCCAGGAAACCTGGAAGTTCACCGTGACCCACGACAATATCCGGTTCGATATCGACCGAACAACATCAAAGCCCGTAACGGCCGAAGACATCGGTTCGCCCGTATTTACCTTCGACCGCATCAACACCTGGGAGGGCGCCTACCAGGATTACGGCGGACTCGCCTGGTTTTACCTGTTTAACAAAAAGCGCGATACCTACGGTGTGCGCAGCAGCACTTCCGAATTTTGGAACAGCAAGACGAACAACGGCCTCACGATTTCCGTATCCGCGCCCGGCAAACAAATTGCCATGGACTACAGC
>NZ_JAHESC010000049.1 GCF_018598185.1 Dawidia soli | reverse complement strand
GGTGGGGGGGGGGGGGGGGGGGCCCCCCCCCCCCGCCATGCTGGGTCCAAGTCGCCCTCCCTTCGGTCGGAAGACTTGAACCAGTCGTTGTTTTTTTTGCGCGCTGCGCGCGCCGCGTCCGCTGCTGGCGGATGGTGGCGGTCTCCTGACCGTCTTTCACATCCTATGCCCACCCCCGCTCTCTCACTTACTCTTTTTTCTATAGCGATGCCAGGAACAAGATAACGGCTATTATGCCCAGGACGAGTAATACGATCTTGACTACGCTGTAGGGGCGCTCGCCTTGTACTTCGCCGGTGCGGGCGTTGATGATGAACTGGTATACTTTGTTCTTATAGCGGTAGGCGCTGATCCACACGGGTAATAGTACGTGTTTGAAGCTCGGGTCGAGGTACCGGGTGTCGAGGGAGTGGATGCGTTGCTCCGAGCCGCCGATATCGTTGCGGACCATCGCCTCGATGCGGGGTTGCATCCGGCCTTTGGCTTCGGCGTAGGCGTTTTTGATGTTTACGACGTTGACCTCTGCGCGGAAGCCTGCCAGGTACTGGTCGTCGTACGGCACGAGCTTTTGGGTGTCCCACGGCTCGAGCTGACGCAGCTTGTTTTTGGGTAATGAGCGGCTGCCTTCGATCAGCAGGTCGTCAAAGGTACCGTGTACCCGGCCGCTCGCCGACGACCACCGCGTATGCCGTACCTGGCGGGTGCGCAGCTCGGACTTGCCGTTTTCGTGATGTGTATATACTTCCGAGGTATAATAATAATCGCCGCGTTCGCCCGAATAGACGGAGTCTGTGGTGCAGTCGAAGGTCCAGTAGGGCAGGTACATGCCGGAGAGCTTGCCCTGGAGGTCGGCATACTTTTTCAGGTCACCAGGCGCAAACCACAGGCCTTTGAGCCAGCCGCGGAATCGCTCCTGGGCCGACGGGGCTCCAAACGAGAACGGCAGTACATACTGCGGCTTGTGTATGGAGGATGTGGTGCCGCCGGTCACTACCAGGGGAGAGGCACAGAACGGACACGCGTCTGATACAACGTTGGGGGCCAGCGTTGACGACCCGCCGCAGGTCTTGCAGCTCACGATGGTCACGGTCATGGTCTCATCGTCTTCCCAGGCCCGGGCGAGGTATTCTTCCAGGTCTGTTTCGACGACGCTCGTGGCGGCGTTGATCTTGACCGTTGTACCGCAATAGGCGCACGCCACGTGCGTGGTGCCGGGGGCGTAGCTCAAACCGGCGCCGCAGTTTTCGCAGGAAAGGTCCTGGCTGACCTTTTTGGTAGGTTCATGAAAGTTGCTCATGAAGCAGGCTTCGTTGTAAGAATGGTTCGATACAGTAATGTTTGCTGCAATTATTGCGGCAAGGGCGGAGGTGTGGCGCCAAAGATGCCTGTCAGGTCGCCTACATCGCCGGCTTTTGTCCAGTTGGGCATGCCCTGTTTCCACACGAGCATGTCGCGTGTCAATGTGCCTTGCTTTACCATCTGGTCGATGGCTTGCAGGTTGAAAGGGCCTTGCTGCTGGCCATTGACGGCCACAAAGTACTGAACGTTGGCGTTGGGGATCGGCGGCGGCGCCTGGTTGAGGTTGGGTGCCTGCGCCTGTTGCGCGTTGTTCAGCGTCTGTGCCATTTGCTGCGCCATGGAAAGTCCCACGCCGAGGCCCATCATGTCGCTGCCCGCACCGCCGGGATTGTTCGCGGCGTTTTCCATGGCGTTGGCTGCCTGGAACTGGGTATAGGCATGGAGGTTGCCGAGGATGCCCATGCTGCTGCGTTTGTCCAGTGCCTGCTCGACTTCCGGCGGCAGCGATATATTTTCTACCAGGAACTTCGTCAGCTCCAGGCCATAGTCGGAGAACTCGGTACCGATCTTGTCGGTGATGATGCGGGAGAGCTCGTCGTAGTTCGCGGCGAGGTCCAGCGCGGGCAGCTTGCTTTCGCCTATGGCGTCGGTAAAGCGTGTAAGGATGAGGTTGCGGAGCTGTTCGGCTACCTCTTCCGTGGTGAAGTGGCCGTCGGTGCCGGCGATCTCTTTGATGAACTTGCCGGCGTCGTCGACTTTCAGCGCGAAGGTGCCAAAGGCGCGCAGGCGGATGGGGCCGAACTCCTGGTCGCGGAGCATGATGGGATTTTTCGTGCCCCACTTCTGGTCGACAAAGTTCCGGGTGTTGACAAAGTATACCTCTGCCTTGAACGGGCTGTCGAATCCATATTTCCATCCTTTCAGCGTGGTGAGGATGGGCATGTTCTGCGTCTCCAGCGTATACCTTCCGGGCTGGAATACATCGGCGATCTGGCCTTCGTTTACAAAGACCGCCACCTGACTCTCCCGCACGGTGAGCTGCGCGCCATACTTGATCTCATGCTGATAGCGCGGAAAGCGCCAGATCATGGTGTTCCGGCTGTCATCGGTCCATTCGATGATGTCAACAAATTCCGCCTTGAGTTTGTCCCAGATAGACATAGTTCGTGGTTAAGGGTGAAAGATTAAAGGTAGCAATTTTGCATCAGGACTGTTTAACGCAGCGCGGCGCAGATCGTTGTGACAGATTTTTGGAGACCGTGGAACACCGGCCGTCTGTTTTGTGTTCTCAGGGCCACGCTGCAGTATTGCCAAAGTCGATTAGCTTTGCACCGGTTTTTACAACCGGGCACGCTGCATGCGGAAAGCCCTACATCTTCACATGATTGCACTGATTGCCGGAAGCCTTGTCTTAAGCGTACTGCACGCGCTCATTCCCAACCACTGGCTTCCCGTGCTGGCCATCGGCCGTCGTGAACAATGGTCGCTGCGCCAGACGACGTCGGTGACGCTGGCGGCGGGCCTGGCCCACGCCCTGAGCACGGTGTTGCTGGGCGGCATCATTGCCCTGGCGGGCCGTGCCCTGAGCGACAGCGTCGAACCGTTCACCCATTTCTTTGCGCCGGCCGTGCTGATCGCACTGGGCCTCTTTTATATCTATCAGCACCATCGCCACAAACATTTTCACCTGCACAGCAAGCCGGTCATTTCGCCGCGCCAGGTGGTGATCAGCCTGGTCATCGCCATGTTCTTTTCGCCTTGTCTGGAAATAGAAGCGTATTTTCTCATGGCCGGCGCCACGGGCTGGTGGTTGGTGGCGGTGCTGGCGGTGTTGTATACGGTTGTGACGGTCAGCGGCATGGTGTTGTGGGTACGGCTTACGTACCAGGGACTGGTCAAAATGAACTGGCACACCCTCGAGCACAACGCGGGCATCATTACGGGCATCACCCTGGTGCTTACGGGCGTGGCGTCTTTCTTTCTGCATTAACAGGTTATAGCACGATGCGGTCCTTCTCGACGTAGAAGGCCATGTCTTGGCTGGCGGCGGTCAGCTTCAGGGCGTCGTCGGGGTTGATGGAGATAATCCAGGCATCGGCGGTTTCGGCCGTGGGCACGTCGTCGTCTGCTTCTTCGTCCTGCGGCAGCATGGGTCGGATGATCATAATACCGTTACAGTTCAGGTATTGGATCCCGATGGCACCGGACAGCCGCCAGTTGGCGTACACCTCCCCGTTAAATTCGAGCAAATCGTCAACATGCAAAACCCTCATTTTCGACTGTTTAAGTGGTTTTAACAACTTTCTAAAGAAGGATGTTCTAATAATGTTAGTTTATTAAAACTAATTTTATTAGTATTGAGGAGTCTTTACAAGAGTAATGTATGAAAAGATTCGTAACAAACCAGGGGTTGCGGAGCATTCCTGCGCATGCGGGCGATGCGATGCCGGCGATCGCAGAAGCGATCCTGACAGAGCACCGGAACAAACTCGTGTTGCAGGTATATGCTGCATTGGAGAATTACGTGGAATGGACCTTTCACCGCATCCCGACGACGAACCAGGTGTTCTGGATCCGCGAGACGCTGGAGGGCATAAAAGATAAAAAAGTGAATCTGGCAGATCTGCCGATGATCTATGAGGAGGTACGGCAGAGTGATTACGTCGTTGTGCGGGATGAGCCGTTTATACAGGAGATCAATGAGAAGATCGAACGCGTTTTGATACAGAATTAAGGGCTCCTGCTACGTAGTGGTTGTCGGAGCTTCGATTTGTTGGGAGTTATCGCTGTTGACTGTAATGATCGTTGTTGTTGTTGGTTATCGTCGTTATTACGCCAGTCGCTGACTGGCGTAATCCCGTTGGGTGAATATTTCTGGCTGTATTCTACTGGGGTTCTGAGGCATTTTGATTAAGCATTTGAGGTGGGTGGCGGGCAATGCGCAGCCTTTTTTATACTCCTTTCACTGCTTGCCGTGAGTTTATATACTCCGAAGGGCTGATGCCGAACTGTTTGGTAAAGTCCCGGCTGAAGTTAGCGGCGACACTATAGCCCACTTTCTCGGCTACTTCGTAGATCTTGTAGTCGCCGGTGACCAGGAGCTCGGCGGCTTTTTTGAGCTTTGTTACCATGATCAGCTCGTGGGGGGTGAGGTTGGTGAGGCCGCGTACTTTGCGGTAGAGGGTTTGCCGGCTCATGTTCACCTCGGCGGCGATCACCTCTACGTTAATGTCGGCTTCGCCCATGTTGCGGGTAATGATGTCGGTCAGGCGGAGCAGGAAGTTTTCATCGGCGCGCGAGTAGGCCACGGTTTTGATGTTCACCAGCGGCGATGCGGAGAAGTATGATTTAACGTGGTCGCGGTTCTTGAGGAGGCTGACGATCTGGGCGTTCAGGTGCTGCTGCGAGAAGGGTTTTTCGATATAGGCGTCGGCGCCCATTTCCAATCCTTCGATCTTGGATTGCAGCGTGTTTTTGGCGGTGAGCAAGACGATGGGAATGTGGCAGTGGTCGAGGCTGGACTTGATCTGGCGGCACAACTCAAAGCCGTCCATCACGGGCATCATCACATCGCTGATAATCAGCTGTACCGTTGTGTCGTTGAGCCTGGCGAGGGCTTCCACGCCGTTGCCGGCGGTGACGAGGTTGTACTCGGGGCTCAGCTCTTTTACGAGGAAGTCGCGGATCTCTACGTTGTCCTCGACCAGCATGATGGTGCTCAGGCCGCTCTTTTCGGCGGCGGCGGGTTTTTCGATGGCGGCGGGGCTGACCTCTTCAAACGCTTCGTCGAACAGCTGGAACTCTTTTTCCTGGCGGATGGGCAGTTGCAGCAGGAAGGCGTTCACGCCGTTGTCGAGGGTTACCTCCAGGTGGCCTTTGTGCAGGCGAGTAAGCGACTGCGCCAACGCCAGGCCTATGCCTGTACCTTCGGCCTGTGTGCCGGGCAGGCGGAAGAAGGGCTCGAAGATCTTTTCCTTGTGCGACGCGGGTATGAGCGGGCCGTCGTTGGTCACCTGTATGGTAAAATGTTCGTCGTAGCTGCTGAAGGGCAATATGCTGACGCCGATCTTTTCGCGGCCGTATTTGATGGCGTTGCTGAACAGATTGCTGAGGATCTTTTTGAGCGCCTCCGGGTCCACGTAGGCCTGAAAGTGAATGTTGGGCAGCTGCGTGTCCATGATCATCCTGCGCTCTTCGGCGGCGGGGCGGAACTGTTGCAGCAGCTCGGAGAGGAGCCCGCAGATATCGGTCTTCACAAAGGAAAGGCTGAATACATTTCCTTCGGTCTTCCTGAAGTCGAACAGCTGGTTCGAGAGGTTGATCAAACGGTTGGTATTTTTTTCCATAATTTTCAGGTTGGCTTTTGTCTCGTGGTCGAGGCCGGGTTGCTGGAGGATCTTCTCCAGCGGCAGGCTGATCAGCGTTAACGGTGTTTTGATCTCGTGGGCAATGTTGGTGAAGAACTCGATCTTGGCATTGTATAATTCCTTTTCCTTTTCATTCTGGAAAAAGTCCAGGCGGGCCTTGTTCTTTTCCTCCGTTCGTTTCTGGTAGCGGATGATGAGAAAGACCAGCGCCGAGGCGCCGAGCAATACATACGCTACATAGGCGCTTTGCGAGGCCCACACGGGCGGCTGGATGACGATGTGCAGTGCGGTGCCCGCGGCGTTGTCGGGCGGGATGCCGTCGGTGAGCGCCCGCACGCGAAAGGTATATTCGCCGGGCGAGAGGTCGGTAAAGTATACTTTGCGGTTGTTGGTAAGGTGTACCCAGTCTCTGTCGAGGCCTTCCATTTTATAGGCATACCGCGTCATCTGCGGCGCTTCGTACGACAGGGCCGAGAAGTCCACGCTAAAGGTCGACTGTGTGTGGTTCAGTACGATCTCGTCGGTATAGGTGATCGACTTTTTGAGCGGCGACCGTGCTTTCCAGATCGGCAGCTCGGTGTTGTTCACCTGGATGCCAGTGATGTATACCGGGGGCACGTAGGTGTTCTGTACAAAATCTTCGGGGCGGAAGCTGATCAGGCCGCGTACCGAGCCGAAGTAGAGCACGCCCCGATCATCGCGGTAAGCGGAGTTGTGGTTGAACTGGTTGCTGAGCAGACCGTCCGCCTGGGTAAAAACCTGGACCTTGCCGGTAACCGGGGCGACACACGCCAGGCCTTTGGAGGTACTGGCCCACAGGCGGCCGTTGTTGTCTTCCAGCACGCGGAAGACCATGTTGCCCGGCATGCCGCCGTGTTCATCGTAGCGGGTCACGACGCGGTCGTCGGTGCGGTCGTACTGTACCAGGCCGGCGTCGGTGGCAATCCAGAAGCGGCCGTCGCTGTCTTCGAAGACGCAGTTACTATGATTGGTGGGAAGGGAGGTGGCGGCATTGGTATGGCGAATGACGCGTATATCGCCGGTGGGGCCATAGCCCGTCACGCCGCGGTGAAAGGTGCTGACCCACACGGTGCCGTCACGGTCTTCATACAGGTTGCTGATAAGCGTGGCGTAGGGAAACCACTCGGTGGGTGTAAAGTCTCCGGTGTAGGGCGGGTGCAATACGTAAAGACCCGAGCCGGTGCCGGCGTAGATGGTGCCGTTGCGCGTGCGCAGCATGGAGTATATAAAGTCGCTGTTGGCGCGGCCCGGACCGGCGGTCGTAAAATACCGCCGCACTACTTTGCGTGTGGTGAGGTCGAATACATCGAGGCCGTGTTTGAACGTGCCGATCCACAGGTGGTTGCCTTCCAGCGCCAGGCCGTGGATGTTGTGATAGCCGATGGTGGTGGTGTCGCCGGGGGTAGGAGCATAGTGCGTAAACGCGCCGGTGGCGGTGTCGAGCATGTTGAGACCGGCGTCTTCGGTGCCGATCCACAGGTGACCTTGCCCATCGGGGCACAGCTCGCGAATGGCGTCGCCCTGGATGGCGTTGGAGCCGGGACGGGTATAATATTTCCGGAAGCGCGCGCTGGTCGCCGGCACGTAGCTGACGCCGCCAAAGAAGGTACCGGCCCAGATGCCGTTCTCGCGGTCTTTAAAAAGTGAGTATACGGCGTTGTCGGAAAGAGAGTAGGGGTCGTTGTATTCTTTCTGCAGGTGTGTGACGTGCTGTAAGGCGTGGTCGTATATATAGATGCCGTTTTCGGTGGCCACCCAATACTCGCGTTCGGACACGCGCAGGATGTCGCGTACAAATACCACGTTGCCCAGCAGCGGCTGCAACGAGGTGGTCTGGTGTGTGCGGGTATTAAAAAGCAGCAGGCCCTGGTTGGCGCTGCCGATCATAAACTCGTGGTCGTTGAGGGGCATGATCTTTTCGATCATCACGTCCTGGCCGGCGCGGCCGGGAAACGCGCCGAGGGGATGGACCTCGAAGCTGTCGGTGGCGGGTATATATTTCCGGAGGATGTTGGTGGCGTCTGATACCCACACGTCGCCGCCGGTGGTGATGGCGATGGACGTGGCGCGGAACTGTTCGAAGCAGCTGACGGACCCGTCGTGCTGCGACACGCGGTACAGGTTCTGGGTGCAGATATACCACAGGTTGCCTTCGGCATCGCTGTTGATGGTCAGCACGTCGCCGCCGAGGCATGCAGGAAAGGGATAGAAGCGTTCGAGCATGGCATCGTAGCGGTAGAGTCCTCTGCCGGTGCCGGCCCAGAGGTTGCCGTGGGTGTCTTCGTGCAGGCAGCGCACGGCGTTGCCGCCGAGGCTGTGCGGATCGCGCTCGTCGTGGTGAAAGGTCTTGAAGGTATAACCGTCGAAGCGGTTCAGGCCGTCGACGGTGCCAAACCACATAAAGCCTTTGCTGTCTTGCAGACAGGCGTAGACGGTATTATTGGACAGGCCCTGTTCGACCTGATAGCGGCGGAAATAATAGTATTGCGCGTTCGTTTGCGTAAACGCTGTCAGAAAAAGGGCATATAGGAGGAACTTCTTCATCTGCTGCAGGTCAAAAATACAAGTAGAAAATTGCCCCGCAACGGGGCTGTTAACGATTGCGTTTACGGAACCGCCAAATTCGATCAATTTGAAGGTTGTGTTACAAACTGATATTTTATTGAGCCACGGCGATACAGACGCAAACGTTGGCGCCCCCTAGCTTTGACGCCTCAGCTAACCAACCCTGAAATGTTGAACTAAAAGCAAAGCTATGGAGAAAACACTACGTGTCTATTCTTATGAAATTCGCAGGAACGCGGGCGGCCTTCTGCTCCTGATCCTGCTCGCTGTGCTGGTCACACCGGCCGTGGCACAGCAGGAAGTAACGATTAAAGGCAAAGTGACGGAGCTGGTAGACGGCACCGGCCTGCCCGGTGTGAACGTGTTGATCAAGGGAACGTCGACCGGTACCACTACCGACATGAACGGTGAGTATGTATTGTCCGTACCGTCGGATGCAACGCTGGTGTTCTCGTTCGTGGGGTATTTCCCAGAGGAGATCGTGGTCGGCAGCCAGACGGAAATCAATGTACCGATGAGCCCTGACATCACTACGTTACAAGAAATGGTGGTCGTGGGGTATGGTACGGTAAAGCGTAGTGACCTCACCGGGTCTGTTGTATCGTTAAAAAGCGACGATCTCACGCCGGGTGCCAACATGTCGGTAGGCCAGGTACTGCAGGGTCGCGCGCCCGGGGTGCAAGTGTACCAAAAGAGCGGTGAGCCCGGTAGCGCCATCAGCGTGAAAATTCGTGGTATCAGCTCTATCAATGCGGGTAACGATCCGCTGTATGTTATCGACGGCATGCCGGTCAATACGGTGCAGCCGGTTGGCTCCCCTTCCATTGTGGGTACGGCGGCTAACCAAAACGCGCGGAGCCCGTTGAATGGCATCAACCCTGCCGATATCGAGTCGATTGAAATCCTGAAAGACGCCTCCGCTACGGCCATCTATGGCTCGCGCGGTGCGAACGGTGTGGTGCTGATCACGACCAAGCGTGGTTCGGCGGGTGCGCTGAAGATCAACTACAATGTTCAGGCGGGTACACAGCGCGTGGCCAACAAGCTTGATATGCTCAGTGGCCCGGAGTACCGTGACGTGCTCAACTCGATTATCGATGCGGGTGGCGGCGTAGCCAGCGAACGTGTAACGGGTGATATCGCCGACACAGATTGGCAAGATGCCCTATTTCGCAGTGCGCCGATCCAGAGCCATGACCTGAGTTTTTCAGGCGGCAAGGATAATACAAAGTTCTATGCCTCCATCGGTTATTTCAACCAGCAAGGCGTGATCAAAAACTCGGGTACTGAGCGATACACCGCTAAGATCAACCTGGAGAACTCCGTTGATAAAAAGTATGCCTTTGGTATGACCCTGAACGGATCGTATATCCACGACAATTTCAACTCGATCGGGTTGGGTATCAATGAAAATGCGAGTGCATTGTACTCGGCGATCTATTATGATCCGACACAGGCTGTATACGATGCAAACGGTCTTCCTACTAAGTCGCAGTTCCTGACGAACATCGATCACCCGATCACGATGACCAATGGCCAGTATGCGGCGGCGGATTCGTACCGCTTCTTTGGTACGATCTACGGTGAATACTATATTCTGCCGGAGCTTTCGGCGAAAGTCAAAATATCGGGTGATGTCAATACTTCGCGTCGCAATATGTGGGTAGACCCGAGCACGCTGGTGGGTATTCAATACAATGGTATCGCGGCCGTGAATACGGGCGAAACCAACTACTACATGACCGAAGGTACGCTGAACTATAACAAGCAGCTTACCGACGACCACTCGCTCAATGCCGTATTGGGCGTAACGTACGAGCACTTCGGTTCAAACTCGTTCAGTGGCAGCGGTCGCGGGTATTTTACGCCCGACCTGACCTTCAATGCTATCGGCACCGGTAGTGCGCAGCTGAATCAGGTGGGCAGTGGCCGGCAGTCGGCTATTCTGGCATCGTACTTGGGCCGTGTGAATTATTCTTTCAAAAACCGGTACCTGTTGACGGCATCGTTCCGGGCCGACGGTTCCTCACGCTTTGGACCGAACAACCGTTTCGGCTATTTTCCCTCGTTAGCCGCCGCCTGGAAGATTCAAGAGGAGTCTTTTCTGTCGGGCCTAAACTTTATCGACGAACTGAAGTTGCGTGGTAGCTACGGTACGATCGGTAACCAGGGCATTCCCAACTATATGTTCCTGAAGACATATGTTGCCGACGGCCGCGGCCCGATTTTCAACAACAGCATTGTGACACAGTTCTATCCGTCGCGTATCGCCAATCCTGATCTCAAGTGGGAATCGGCTACGCAGGCAGACATCGGTGTTGACTTCTCGTTCTTTGACCGTCGCTTGTCAGGTTCCATCGAATATTACAACCGGAAAACTTCCGACCTATTGTTGGATGTGCCGCAACCACCTAGTACAGGTTTTGGCTCGAAGTTCGAAAATGTGGGCAGCATGCGCAACACGGGTGTTGATATCGGCCTGTCGGGTGACGTGATCCGGCAGGAATCATTCACCTGGAATGTGGGCGGTAATATTTCTACGGTGCGAAATAAAGTGCTCGACCTCGGGTCGGTCGTAGAGATTGTGCGGGGTGGAGCAGGAAATCTTCCGGCTCCGGCCATTGTTCGCGAGGGCGAGTCTATCGGCGCGTATTACGGCTACGGCGTAGTCGGGGTGTGGCAGGTGAACGACAATTACGAAGGCTGGTCGCCAAATATCAAGCCGGGCGATCTGAAATTTTACGATCGGACTTCCGACAAATTGATCACGTCCGACGACCGCGTGCTCCTGGGCTCGTCGCTGCCCCAGTATACCTATGGCTTTACCAGCACCTGGACGTATAAGAACATTTCGTTGGCAGCGTTCTTTGAAGGGGCACACGGCGGAAAGATCCTGAATGCCACCGCGGTTGATAGCTATTTCCCGGTGGCGTTCCGCCGCAACAAGCTTGCGGAGCCATACCTAAACCGTTGGACACCTGAAAATCCGACAAACGAATATCCTTCGTTCGTGAACCCGGCGTCACAAGGTCAGCAACAGATCAACTCACGCACGCTGGAAGACGGTTCTTACCTGCGCCTGCAGTCAGTGCGTCTGTCGTATAATCTGCCGCTCGCCAAAGGTCCCATCAAAAATGTTCAGTTTTATGCGGTCGGTCAGAACCTCTTTACAATCACCGATTATACTGGTATGGACCCGGCCGCCAACGCGTTGGGTGAGGATGTTGTACGCGTAGACTATGCTTCGTACCCCATGACCCGCACGTATTTGCTCGGTATGAACATTCAATTCTAATCATCACGAACCATGAAAAAATATACTATACTGTTTGCGTTGATCGCGTGTTCGTTGCTCCAGTGGGGATGTGAGGACATGTTGGAAGTAAAGCCTTACAGCGAACTGAGCGATGACGCCATGCTGACGGACAATGGCATTCGGGCGCTGCTCAATTCATGTTATCGCAATATGCAGCAATCGACACCTTCGCGTTGGCAGATCAACGTGGCGGAAGTCACGACGGATATCGGCTACAACACCGGTGGTCAGGAAAACCTGCAAATGACGCAGCTTATCAACTTCACGTGGGATGCCACCCTGGGCACATTTAACGACGACCACTGGGCGCCCTGGTATCGCGCCATCCGCGATGCCAATATCATCCTGGAGCTTGCTCCGAAAGCTACCCTGAGCGAAGAGAACCGTGCGCTGTATACAGCGGAGGCTCGCATGTTGCGTGGGTATGCGTATGCGATGCTCTATAATTTGTTTGGCAGCGTGCCGCTGCGTACGACGAGTGAGTCGCCGGCACAGTTGGCCCGTGCCTCCGACGACGAGATGAGAAGCTTTATCGAAAGTGAGCTAACGGCCGTTGTTCCCGCGTTGCCGGATCCCGGCGCCGAAGCGGCGTATGGTCGTGCCAACAAAGGACAAGCCCTGGCCGTGCTGGCCAAGTATTACCTGAACACGCGTCAGTGGCAGAAGGCCGCCGACGCTGCTCAGGATGTGATCGACCTTGGCTACTATGGGCTGTTCGATAACTTCGAAGAGATGTTCCTGGTGAAAAACGAAGGTGATAAAAACAAAGACAACAAGGAGATGATCCTGGTGATCCCGTGTCTGAACCAGGATCCGTATGGCAACTGGTATCAGGCCGGCGCGCTGCCGCCGGACTTTGCCTCTTCGGCACAGTTTCCGGATTTCCAATACAAGGCCGGTATGTCGCGCTTTGCGACCAACTATCGCATGCGGTCGGCGTTCGTTAATTCGTATGGCGCCACCGATGTTCGTGCGAAGCTGATCATGACCGAATATGTCAACGAAAAGGGCGTAACGGTAGATCTGATGACCCAGGCCAACAACGCCCGCTCGATGAAGTATTATGACAACGAAACATCGGGTAATCACAGTGGTAATGATGTGCCGGTGATCCGCTATGCCGACATCCTGCTGACGCGTGCTGAAGCGCTCAACGAAGCAGATGGTCCTACGCAGGAGGCATTGGACCTTATCAACGAAGTACGTGGGCGGGCCGGGATTGCCGAGCTCACGCTTGCCGATGCTCCCGATAAGGAAACGCTGCGCAACCTGATCCTGCAGGAACGCGCCTGGGAGTTTGCCGCTGAAGGTAAACGTCGGGAAGATCTGCTGCGTCATGACCGGTTCATTTCAACGGCCCAGTCGCTCGGCATTGCAATCGCGGCCGACAAGCATAAGCTGTTCCCGTTTCCACAACGCGAACGCGATACCAACAAGATCAGCGGTCAGAACCCGGACTACGAAACAATACAATAACCCTTTGGATGCCGGTACTACGAATAATTTTTATATTGGTGGTACCGGTTTCTTTTTAAACAACCCTTAGCATCATGAAAAGACAAACAATTCTCGTTCTAGCCCTGGTGTTCACCGTGGTCGCCGCCATGGCCCAGGATAAAAAATGGTCCGCGCAAAAAGCCAACGACTGGTACGCCAAGCAAGGCTGGATCAGCGGCTGTAATTACCAGCCGAACTCGGCCATCAACCAGCTTGAGATGTTCCAGCAGGAAACTTTCGACAAAGCCGCCATCGACCGCGAGCTGAAGTGGGCCTCCGAGCTGGGTTTCACGACCATGCGCGTGTTCCTGCATCACATTCTGTGGACCACCGACAAAGAGGGTTTCAAGAGCCGTTTGAACGAATACCTGGCGATCTCGTCCAAGCATGGTATCAAAACCATGTTCGTATTCTTCGACGACTGCTGGAACGATACCTACGCGCCCGGCAAACAACCCGACCCGAAGCCGGGTGTTCACAACTCCGGCTGGGTACGCGACCCCGGCACGATGATCTATACCCACCCCGACACGCTGGTGGTGCTGGAGAAATATGTAAAAGACATTCTGACCACGTTCGCCAAAGACAACCGTGTATTGCTGTGGGATCTTTACAACGAGCCCGGCAACAACCAGCAGCATGAGAAAAGCCTGCCGTTGCTCAAGAGCGTGTTTGCATGGGCGCGCGAGGTGAACCCGTCGCAGCCGCTGTCGGCCGGCGTGTGGAACTGGGGACCGAAGTTCAAAGAGCTGAACGAGTTTCAACTACAGAACTCAGACGTGATCACCTATCACCAGTACGGCTATATCGAAAAACATGCCGCTCTGATCGATGACCTGAAGAAGCACGGCCGGCCGCTGATCTGCACGGAGTACATGGCACGCCGCAACGGCAGCTTGTTCCAGGTCATCATGCCGATGCTCAAAGAAAAGAATGTCGGCGCGATCAACTGGGGTTTTATCTCGGGCAAGACCAATACGATCTTTGCGTGGGATACACCGATCCCTTCCGGGGCTGAACCGGAGCTGTGGTTCCATGATATTCTGCGGAAGGACGGCACGCCGTATAGCCCGTCGGAGATCCAGGTGATTAAGGCCGTGAATGGGAAGGGGAAGAAGAAATAGGTTTGGTTAAGATGCCCTTGGGGAGTTTGCTGTGCTGGCTGTTCCCTGGGCTTTTACCTTTTTGTCTTTTAAGACCGGAAGGCGGTCAGGAGACCGCTGCCATACTGGGCACCGGTGACACACCGGCGCCAGCAACTGGCATCTGGCGCGAGTCTTCCGACCGCCTCCCACACCCCACACCTCTCTTACCAACCATAGTATAAGCCAAGAATGAAGCATAAAAAACTCACCAGCCTGCTGTTATCAGCCGCCCTCTTCAGCAGCTGCTCCAACGTACAGACTACCAACACCGCCGCCAACAAACCCGACGACCGTCCCAACATCATTCTCATTCTCGCGGATGACCTGGGGTATTCGGATCTGGGCTGTTATGGCGGCGAGATCCAAACGCCCAACCTCGATTACCTCGCGCAGAACGGCGTGCGCTTTACCTCGTTCTATAACACCTCGCGTTGCTGCCCCTCGCGGGCGGCGTTGCTCACCGGCATTTCCAATCACCAGGCGGGCATCGGCGAAATGACGACGGACCGGCATGAAGCCGGCTACCGCGGGTATATCACCGAGAATACCATTACACTGGCAGAGGCGCTGAAGCGCGGTGGGTATCGTACCGCGATGTCGG
Organism: Dawidia soli; assembly: GCF_018598185.1. Taxonomy (GTDB): domain Bacteria; phylum Bacteroidota; class Bacteroidia; order Cytophagales; family Cyclobacteriaceae; genus Ohtaekwangia; species Ohtaekwangia soli. The sequence continues at coordinate 42,334 of NZ_JAHESC010000049.1, read as the reverse complement.
GCAAGTGGCATGTGTCGAACACGATCGAGCAGCCTACCAAGGAAGCGCAGAACCGCTGGCTGAACCACCAGGAGCAGCACCCGCTGTTCTCGCCGATCGGGCAGTACCCCACGAACCGCGGCTTTGAGAAATATTATGGAAACATCTTTGGCGTGGTGGATTTCTTCGATCCGTTCAGCCTGGTGCATGGTACCACGCCGGTGGAGTCCGTACCGAAGAACTATTATCACACCGATGCGCTCAATGACACCGTGGCGAGCTATATCCGGTCGTATGCCAACGGTAAAGATCCGTTCTTTATCTACCTGGCGCATACGGCCCCGCACTGGCCGTTGCACGCGCTGCCCGAAGACATTCGCAAGTACGAGAATACTTATACGGCAGGGTGGGATGCGATCCGCGAGGCGCGGTATAAACGCATGGTGGACCTGGGCCTGATCGATCCGAAGACGGCGCCGCTGTCGCCGCGCATGAGTAAGGATAAACAGTCGTGGGAAACGAACCCCCATAAGAAATGGGACGCGCATGCCATGGCCGTGCACGCGGCGATGGTGGATCGCATGGACCAGGGCATCGGCCGCATCCTCACGGCGCTGCGCGAAACGAACCAGTTGGATAATACCATCATTATGTTCCTGAGTGACAACGGGGCGAGCCCGGAGATCTGCGAGCGGTATGGTCCGGGGTTTGACCGCCCGGGACAGACGCGTGCGGGCGAGACCATTGTCTATCCGCTGCAGAAGGAAGTATTGCCGGGGCCGGAGACGACCTTTGCTTCGATCGGTCCGGTATGGGCCAACGTGGCGAATACGCCGTATCAATATGCCAAGGCCGAGTCCTACGAAGGGGGGATCCGCACGCCGATGATCGCGTTCTGGCCGAAGGGGATTGCCGCGACGCAAAAAGGTAAATTCAACAAGACGGTGGCGCACCTCACGGACTTTATGCCGACATTTTTACAGCTGGCAAAAGCGGAGTACCCGGCGCAGTACGACAACCGTACGATCACGCCGATGCAAGGCACCAGCTTACTGGCTGCGCTGACGCAGGGTACCGAGAAGACCGACCGCACGTTGTATAACGAGCACTTCAACGCGCGTTACGTGCGCAGCGGTGAATGGAAGCTGGTGTCGACGGCGCGTGACACGACCTGGCATTTGTATAAGATCAAGGAAGATCAGACGGAGTTGCACGACCTGGCGGCGCAACAGCCGGCCAAGGTGCAGGAACTTGCTGCCCAGTGGCAACAGTGGGCGCGAACACATCAAGTATATCCAAAGCCTAAGTAGGTAGCAGAGACTTGATAGGTAAGGGGAAGGTGGATGTGACGAACGTCCACCTTTTTTTATACAGTGTGTGTCGCAGCGCGCAGCGTCAGCCCGGTACGCGACAGGATGCGGTCGAGCAGGTGTTTTTCGTCCACATCCAGGCGGGTATAGTTGGCTTCGAGGAATGCGTGGTATTTGTCGCGTGTGATGAGGTCGCCTTTGCGGTGGCACGCCAGCAGCAGGTGGATGGCGGCGGAGAGCGTGGCGTTGTTTACGTATTCAAAGTCCATCGACTGGAGCAGGCTGGGAACGCCTTCGCCGATCTTGCCTTTTTCGATCAACACCGCGCCGCGGGTGCTGCGAAAGTTTATGTCGCCGGGTACGGCTTGTATGGCTAATGCAGAGTGGATGTCGGCTTGTTCGATGTTGTCGTGTACGAGGTAGGTCCACGCGAGCAGGTTGTAGAACAGGCCGGTAAACGGCTTAAAGGCTTTCTCGTGCAGGTGCTCGCGCAGCTGGAGTGTCAGGCTCAGGCTTGCGTCGAACTGCCCGGTCTTGAGGAGGAGGAGTGCGCGCGTGAGCTGCTGGATGTGCTCGGTGGGATGCTTTTCGAGGTAGGCCTGCAGCAAGGGAAGCGCCTCGGTATATTCCCGGGCTTCTATGCGTCGGTGAATGTCGTAGAGGGCGTCGGCATCGGCGTTGAACTTTACATCCTTGCGGGCGATGAAGGGCAGCTTTAACAGATACAGGCCGTCGGTGGGAACACGGCGTCCCTGTACGTTGGTCATGAACGGTACCAGGCTCCCGACGGCCAGCAGTACGTTGCTGGTGATGATAATGGAAGAGAGGTCTACATAGAACGATGTTTCGTGCGGCCAGCGCGGTGGGCCGCCCAGGGCCAGGAATACAGCGGCCACGACCAGGTTGCCCAGCGCGCCGCCGGCCATGTAGCAGGCGTAGCGCAGCTTGAGGTGGCTGCCGGTGGTGAACGATGCCTGCGCATAACCGCCGCGGAAGTTCTTGTGTATAATGATGTCTACGCCGCGCACGTGGCGGCGGTATAATTCGTGCACTCCCATGCCCAGCACCATGCGGATGGGCTTCCCGCCGGCGAGGCGCGCAAACACCAGGTGGCCGGCTTCGTGTATGATGACGGCGAGCTTGAGCGCCAGCACGTACAGGCCGAAATATACGAGTGCATTCGGTATGACGGGATTGTCGGGAACGAGCGGGCCTGTGGCCAATCCCAGGGCCACACACGCCAGGGCGTATGGAGGAAGGAGCGTAAAGAATAATCGCGCGCTCATGCAGGTAGGGTTATGGTAAAGGTACGGCAATTGGGGGTGTTCCCGGCCGGGAAGTAAGATTGTAGTCGCTTTTGCGTGTTTTGCATATTTTTGGAGCACTAACCCCCTTATTCACCATGCATATCGGCAAGCGCTATAGTCTGAAAGAGTTTGTTCTGTGGAGTCGACGCGATATCTACAAATGCCTCATCATCGCGATCATCCCCACGGTTTTTTATTGTTATGGCTGGACCTTTATCGGCATTTCCTGGATGCCCGTGGCCATGCTGGGTACGGCTGTCGCTTTTATCGTCGGCTTTAAGAACAACGCCAGCTATAACCGGCTGTGGGAGGCGCGACAGATCTATGGCGCGATCATCAACGACAGCCGCGCGTTTGCGGTAAAGGCCCGCGACTTTGCCGGCGGAAAAAACAATGCTACCGTGCGGCTGCTGTTCAACCGCCACTTTGCCTGGCTTACGTTCTTGCGCTACCAGCTGCGCGACCCGCGGCCGTGGGAGATCATGGACGAAGTGCGTTATAAAGAATACATGGCCGGGGCGTATGCTATTCCGGAACGCAACGAGCCGTTGGAGGCGGCGGTGCAAGAATTTTTGAGTCCGGAAGAGCTGCGGTATTTGCTGGGCAAGAAGAACCGCGCGTCGCAGACGCTCGCGTTGCAGTCGGAGACGATCGCCGCCCTGCATCAACAGGGCGTGCTCAATGATTTTCAGCAGCTGCAATTGCAAGCCAGCATCACGGCGTTATACGAACAGCAGGGCAATGCCGAGCGGATCAAGAACTTTCCCTACCCGCGCAACTTCTCGTCCATCACTACCTACCTGCTGCATCTGTTTGTGATCCTGCTGCCGTTCGGGTTGCTGAAGGAGTTCACGCACCTGGGCGACGGCACGTTGCTGGAGGGCTATACCATCCATTTTATCATTCCCTTCACTACGATCGTGGGGTGGGCGTTCGTGACGCTGGATGCTGTCGGCGATAGCTCCATCAATCCGTTTGAAGGCAGCCCCAACGATGTGCCGATCACCCAGATCAGTAAGATGATCGAAACAGACCTGAAGGAAATGCTCGACGATGCACAGCTGCCGGCGCCCGTGGCACCGGTGCATAATATTGTGCTGTAGCGTTTTGAGCAGCACCGTTACACTAAAAAGGCACTGATTATCAGTGCCTTTTTTTATTTAAGATCTCGCGGCAGATGCCTTTTGAAATAAATTTTACGAAAGGGAGGGGTAATAATTGAAAACCGCGCTTTTGCTGGTGTTACAACGATTGAACGCTAGCTAACATGAACTACTCCGATTTTTCTTCTGACGACTTTATAAAGGATGAATATTTCCAGCAATGGGTGTTTTCGCCGGATGAGTCCACTGGTAGATTTTGGGAGGATTTCATGCGGCAGTATCCTTACAAGCAAGCCGAGGTGCAGGAAGCACGGCAGTTCTTGCTGTTGTTTCATTTTCGCGAAAGCGATGTTTTTCAATCGCGCATCTCCAGCCTGAAGAAGAGGATCGATGCCGAGATCGACCAAACGGAGGGGCATCCCGTACAGGATCCGCCCCTTGCGGGAAGCTTGGATCTTCCACCCTCGGATGACGCGCGTAAGCGCGGATCGCGGATGTATTGGTATGCGGCCGCGGCGGTGGCGCTGGTGCTGCTCACGACGGCACTCTACTTTTTTAATCCGACGGTCAACCAGGTCACGGCCCGGGGCGATCGCACGTTCATTATCCTGGAAGACGAAACAAAAGTATGGCTGAATGCCGAGAGCCGGTTAACCTATCCCCGGAGCTTCAAAGGCAAAGCGACACGCGAGATCGAGCTGGAAGGCGAAGCCTATTTCGACGTTACCGAGAATAAACAAAAGCCTTTTATCGTTCACACCTCCGACATCCGCATCAAGGTGCTGGGCACATCGTTCAACGTCAGGTCGTATGGAAAAGACAGGACGATCGAGACCACGCTCATCGAGGGTAAGGTAACGATAGAATCTTCCCTCGATTCCACTAAGCTTACCCTGCTGCCGAACCAGCAAGCGGTATTTGAAAAAGAGACTAAAAAGATCTTCCTGGAAGATAAGGACGAGGCGGTCGGTTTCACATCGTGGCGGGACGGTCAGCTATTGTTCGACGACCGACCGTTGTCCGACATCGTGAACGAGTTGGAGCGGTGGTTCAATGTCACCATCGAGGTGGAAGATCGCGCATCGTTACACTGTCACTTTTCTGCCAAGGTAGACAACAAGACGTTGGAAGAAGTGCTGGAGCTGTTTAAGGACGCGGAGGGCATCGATTACAGGATCGACGGCGCGAAGGTTCTTATACTCGGAAAACTCTGTGACTGATACGAAAAATACTAACCCCAAACCCCTATAGGATGCGATAACGACATAGAATGATATACCTATAAAAAAAGAATCGGAAGGTGTTCGAGCACCCTCCGACCTTACGTGAGGCGCCACCAGGTGGTGCCTCGCCAGATTAATAAAATGGACTCTTACTAATCAACTTTCGAAGTTATGAAAAAAACTTTACGGAACGAAAGTCCCGATCCCTATTGGCAATACCCAGGCACTCAAGTAATTACAGGTATGGTGGCGTTTCTCATGGCGTATCTCAGCGTTTTCCAGCTACAGGCCGATACTGTGCATAAAAGCGAACGTATTACGGTATCCTTTGAACAGACTACGCTAAAAGATGCTATCACATTGCTCGAGGATAAAACACCTTATCGTTTTTTCTACAACCACCGGTTGATCGACGATTCAAAAAAAGTTACCGCCAGGCTTGTAAATGTTCCCATCCGGACCGCGGTCTCTGCGTTACTGAAGGGTGTTGAAGTAGATTTTAAGATCAAAGGAGATCAGATCATTCTCAAGAAAAAGCGAGCGGAGCTGACATTGCATACATCGACTGCCAGCCTCGCGCTTGTGGCAGCGGGAGAAGCCGTGGCGTCTGCGAGCGACGAGGCGACGGATGATTTTGTGAAGTATGAATTGACCGTGTCGGGCAAAGTGGTAGCCGAGAATAGCGACCCGCTTCCCGGTGTCAGTGTCCTGGTAAAGGGCACCACCGTGGGCACGGTAACGGACCAGGATGGCCGCTACACGTTGCGGATCCCTGAAGAATTTGCATCCAACGGAGTTCTGGTCTTTACCTTTATCGGGTATGCGCGCCAGGAGGTGACGGTGAACAATCAAACGGTGATCGACCTGACCATGACGCCGGATGTTTCGTCGCTGGAAGAGATCCTGGTAATCGGTTACGGTACGCAGAAGCGGGAGACTGTGACCGGCTCGGTGTCGGCTGTTACCAGTAAAGACCTGGAGAGCGTACACTCGGTCACGACCAGCTCTATGCTGGCGGGTAAACTTCCCGGGTTGTCGTTCCGGCAAGCCGACGGTCGTCCCGGATCGAGCGCTTCCATTCAGATCCGCAACATGGGCAGTCCGTTGTTTGTCATCGACGGCATTCAAAAAGATGAAGGACAATTCAATAATATTTCGCCCAACGATATCGAGAGCATTTCGATCCTGAAAGATGCCTCCGCGTCGGTATACGGGTCGCGTGCCGCCAACGGTGTGGTGATCGTTACCACCAAGAAAGGAAAAACGGGCACCGGCAATACGTTCAGCCTCGATGCGTACACCGGCTGGCAGAACTGGACGCGCTTTCCCAAGACGGTCAACGCGGGCGAGTGGTATACGGCCAAAGTGGAAGCCGACGTAAACGACGGGAAGCCCGCCAGCGACATCATGCCCATCGAGGAATTGGCCAAGTGGCAGGCCGGCACGGAGAAAGGCTACCGCAGCTTCGACTGGTATAAATTTATTATCAAGGGCGATGCCCCGCAGTCTTCGGTTACCCTCAGCGCCACGGGTGGCTCGGAGAAGATCAATTATTACTTTTCACTCGGTCGCGTACAACAATCTTCCGTACTGGGCCGGGAGTATACATTCGAGCGTACCAACATTCAAACCAATATCGGCGCCCAGGTAACGAACCGGTTTAAGATCAGCACACAGATCAACGGGCGGATCGAGACTCGCGATCAGCCGGGTATACCCGGTGGCGACGATTATTGGCTGCCGCGTTTTGCCTTGTTCCGGAACCGGCCGTTCGAACGTCCCTTTGCCAACGATAACCCCAACTATCCCAACCACATTCAGAACGACGAAACGAACTTTGCCTGGCTGAATAAAAAAGACGCCGGGTACTGGACGGAAGACTGGCGTGTATTGCAGCTCAACTTCACCGGCGAGTACGACACGCCCATCAAAGGGTTAAAGGCACGCGGGATCTATTCTTACTACCTGGCCGATCGACTCATGAACGGCCACGAATATACCTATGATACCTATACGTACGACGAACCCACCGACACCTATGTGCGGACCGGCGGGAGTACGAACCCCTGGCGCGAGCGGGGCACGCGCAAAGTCATCGAAACGGTAGTGCAGGGTCAATTGGATTATAGCCATACCTTCAACGGCCGTCATAACCTGTCCGCCACGTTTGTGGCGGAGCGCATCAACCGACGCAATTTAGAAGTATGGGTGCACGCCGTGCCCAAGACGAACGAGCTGCCGATCATATTGTTTAACGATACCGATACTTACAACGACACCGACTATGAAGAAGCGCGCATCGGTTACGTCGGCCGCCTGTCGTATGATTACCAGGGCAAGTATCTTTTTGAAGTTGCCGGCCGGCGCGATGCTTCGTGGAAGTTTGCGCCCGGCAAGCGCTGGGGCGTATTCCCTTCCGTCTCCGCGGGGTGGCGCGTCAGCGAAGAGCCGTTCTATCGAAACTTCACGGCACTGTCCAATACACTGACCGATGTAAAGATCCGGGCGTCGTACGGCCTGCTGGGGGATGACAACATCGCCATCGGTCCGTTCGATTACCTCACCGGATATCGGTATCCCGCATCCACCGCCATCCTGGACATGATCCGCACCGGTGGTCAGGTCATCAACAACACGACGATAAAAACCGCTTACGACGTGCAGGGCGACGGCAGGCCGATCACCAACATTTCGTGGTTGGAAAGCCGGATGACGGATATCGGTATCGACTATGGTATTCTGAGTGGCAAGCTGACGGGTACGTTGGATTACTTCTACCGAAAACGTACCGGCTTGTTCCAAACGAAGGAAGACGTATTAATGCCGAGCGAGCTCGGCTATAACCTGGCGCCAGAGAACTTACGGAGCGACGCCTACGTCGGCGGCGAAGCATCGCTGGCGTATTCCGGTTTTTTCCGCGGCGTGACCTTTTCCGTGGGTGGCAATATAGCCTACTCGCGCTTAAAACAATTAACCCGCTACAAGCCAGAGCTAAGCTGGGGTAACTCCTGGGATCATTACCGGAATAACGGCGCCTCGACCAACCGCTGGGCCGATCCGCTGTGGGGCCTTCATGCGGTCGGTCAGTTTCAATCCCAGGAACAGATCGCGGCATATCCGGTCGATATCGACGGGCAGGGTAATAAAACCTTGTTGCCGGGTGACCTGATCTACGAGGATATAAACGGCGATGCCGTGATCAACGGGTATGACGAGCGCCCCATCGGCTATTCGCGTACCAATAACCCTACCGTGAACTACGGGCTGTTCATCACGATGGGCTGGAAGAATTTTGATTTCCGGGCGGACTTCTCCGGTGGCGCTATGTACTCCAATGTCCGGCGTTGGGAAATGGCCGTGCCTTTCCAGAACGGTGGCAACCTGTTGCGCGAGCTATATGACGACCACTGGCACCGCGCCGATCCGTATGATCCGAACAGCGCCTGGATCCCCGGTAAATATCCCACAATGCGATATGCCAACAGCGACCACAGTAATTACCGCGTCTCTGATTTCTGGGTGACCAACGTGCGGTATCTGCGTCTGCGGACCATGGAGGTGGGGTATTCCATCCCGACCAGTCTGCTGGACAAGGTAAAACTGAAGAAAGCGCGCGTATATGTCAATACGTTCAATCTGTTCTCCATCGACAACGTAAAAAAATACGGCATGGAGCCCGAGGTGGCCGACGAGAACGGCCTGCAGTACCCGCAGCACCGGCTGGTGAATATTGGTGTTAACATTTCATTCTAATTGCATCGGACGTATGAAAAAGATATTGATAATAACGTTCATCCTGTCATTGATGGTGAGTGTGTCGTGTGACGATGAGGCTTTTCTGAGCAAGCAGCCCAACGATCTGTTGAACGACGAGCAGGTGTGGAAGAACCGCGACCTGGTGATCCTGGCACTCGGCGATCTCTACAATCGTTTCCCCGACTATCAAACGGTCGAGGAGTGGCGCGAGTTTGCCAATTTTGACGAAGCCTTTGCCAGCCGCGATTACGGCCGGCATCAAAATAACGACTGGGGTTTTGGCGATTGGGGGTATTGGGATTACAGCTATATCCGCGCGCTCAACAGTTTTATCAAACGCTGCGGCGAAGCCACCACGCTGCTGGAAGAAGACCGGCAGGCGTTTTTGGCAGAGGCGCGTGTGCTGCGTGCGGCGGTATATTTTGAAGAGGTCAAGCGCATGGGCGGCGTGCCGTTGATCCTCGAGCCGCTTACCTATGATTATTCCGGCGACCCGACCTACCTGCAATTTCCCCGGGCGAAAGAATCCGATGTATATGACTTTGTCATCCGCGAGCTGACCGATGTGCAGGATAAGCTGGTAGATCCGAATGTGGGTGGTGGCCGGATATACTCCCGCGCCACCAAGGGTCTTGTATTGGCCATGAAAGCCCGGGCCGCGTTATATGCCGCGTCTATCGCGCGCTACAACGCCACGACGCCTTCCGTCATAACGGCGGGCGGCGAAGTGGGCATTCCGGCCGGCATGGCACAGGGGTATTATGAAACGGCACTGGCCGCCGCGCAGGAGCTGATCGGCAAGGGCTGGTATTCGCTCTACCAAAAGAACAGCGATCTGCGTCAGAATTTTGCGGACCTTTTTCTGGACAAGTCGAACAACCCGGAGGTGATCTTTGTCGAGGATTTTAAATTGAAAGATAAGGCGCATGGCTTTACCACCAACAATCAACCGATCGACCAGACGGAAGAGCCGGGCGACTCCGGTTGGTTAAACCCCACGCTTAACCTCGTACAATCTTTTGAAAAGCTGGACAACACTTTCGCGCCGCTGGAGATCGGCACGCCGGGCAATTACGTCTACTACGACAATATAACCGATCTCTATGAAGACCGCGATGCCCGCCTGTGGGGTACGGTCATGCTTCCGGGCACACAGTTTAAGGGACGGGTGGTGGACATCTGGGCCGGCTATATCCTGGAAGATAACTCCATCATCACCTCCGGCGCGCTGGGAGGCCAGGCTACGTTGCCCGGGCGAAGCGCTCCGGAACAGGTTGTCGGTAAGAACGGACCGATCGACCAGGTGGAGAAGAGCGCGCAAACCGGGTACTATATCCGCAAGTTCCTGGATCCGGCCATCGGGTCGGGTCAACGCGGCATCGGCAGCGCCGTGTGGTGGGTCCGTTATCGCTATGCGGAAGTGTTGCTGAACGCCGCCGAAGCAGCGTTCGAGCTGGGGCAGCCCGACGTGGCCGCCGGGTATATGAACGAAGTCAGACGCCGCGCCGGATTTACGATCGACTTAACGCCGGGCGATATAACGTTCGACCGGATCGTACACGAACGCAAAGTAGAGCTGGCCTTTGAAGGTCATCAGCTGTGGGATATGAAACGCTGGCGCCTGGCGCATAGAGTTTGGGATGGTCAGAACGTAGGGCTGACGACCACCCCGGGCAAGGCCGATGCATCCAGCACGAAGCCGTATGGCTTGTGGCCGTATAAAGTATATGACCCGGGCAATGCCAACGACGGCAAGTGGATCTTTAAAGTGGTAGTGCCGGGCAAGGCTACCGGTGTGGACAGGTTCCGGTTGCGGAACTATTACTCCGAGATCAACAGTGACATTTTAAGTCGTAATCCTAAACTTGTTCAAAACCCGTAGTCACGATGAAAACGATAAGAAGATATATTTTACTGGCAACAACAGTGGGGATGCTCGGCGCGTGCTCGTACGATAACTACGACGCCCCGGAGTCGAAACTTGAGGGGAACCTGGTGTACCAGGGCACCCCCCTGAACCTGGACCCCCGCAACGTGTATATGGAATTGTGGGAACCCGGCTGGGCGAAGAAGAGTAAGATCGATATCCACGTCGATCAGAACGGCCGATTCTCGGCGGTGCTTTTTAATGGTAATTACAAACTGTTCATTCGCCGGAACTCCGTTCCGTTCATGGCCCCGCACAATGAGCAGACCAACTCCGATACGATCCTGGTGGAGGTGCGTGGTAATAAAAAAATGGATATCGACGTGACGCCGTATTACCTGATCAGGAATGCCTCCATCACCAATTCGGGCAAGACGGTCGATGCTACGTTTGGGATCGAAAAGATCATTACCGACGCCAATCAAAAGGATGTTGAACGGGTTACGCTGTATATCAACAAGGTTAATCTGGTAAGCGCCGATACCAAGATCGGCGAAGCGTCGCTCAACGGCGGCGATATAGCCGATCCCAATGCGATCTCGTTAACGACACAAATTCCGGAGATGACGCCGGCCCAGCCGTACGTATACGCGCGCGTGGGCGTTAAGCTGGCCGGCGTGGATTATTTGATCTATTCACCGATCCAAAAAATAGATTTTTAATTATGATGAAGCCAACGTTAGTATTGTGTTTACTTTTGTCTCTGTGCCTGGGCGGTCGCGTCCAGGCACAGCTCACGTGGCCGGCCGGGCAGTTGTTACCGTCTTTTCCCGCCACGGCGCCGACGCAGGATCTGATCTTTCTGCAAACCAACCCCGCGGAGGAGCGTTACCTCTTCACTTCCTTAAAAGGCATCGTAAACCTCACGCAGCCGAGGATCTTTGCCTATGACGGCGATGCCTTTGCCGAGGGGCCGCATACGTGGTTGCAATCGTTGGGATTGAATTGGGTGGAATATGCGGACCCGTGGGAGCTGATCACGAAGTATCGCACGGAGATCTCCGGTCTGATCGTATATGATCCGGCGCAGATCCATACGGTAAACCTGGCCACCATGCTGGCCCGGGATCAGAAAGCGCTCATCGCCTCGCCGTCGTTGCTGGACCGGTTGACTTCGGCGCCGTACAACCTGCCGGTGCTGCAGGACCTGCGCGGTCTGTTTACAAGCAAGGTAGATGTATATCAAACCCTGCTCGACGACTACTGGCCCTCGCTCGACCACCGGGTGTTGATCGGATTAAATCCGGAAGTACACCAAGGTTCGCTGCGCGAGTATGCAGCGGCGCTGGGGGCGGCAGTGATATGGCTCAACCCCGATGTGGCTGAAGAGAGCGTGCTGCTCAACAGCTTTCTTTCTTCCATGGACCCGGGCGCGTGCTATATGGGCTGGTGGCCCGAAGAGGGTCCGGGCGTAGCGCGGGCATCGCTCTACGGCATTTCAACGGTAGCGAGCGATTTCTCCACCAACCTGACGGTGCACAGTGGCATGCCCCGCACCATCCAGGTAAAACCCATCCCGCCGAAACCCCGGCTTCAGAATAAAATTTATGTGGCGTTCATTCTCAGCGATGGCGACAACCTGCAGTATGTGGAACATTTGATGCGGAAGCTGTGGAATAACCCGGATCGCGGCGCCGTTCCCATCGGGTGGACGTTGTCGCCCGCCATGGTGGATGCCATGCCCGGCGCATTGAATTTCTACTATCAATCGTCTACGCCGAATGATAACCTTATTTCAGGCCCTTCCGGGTTCGGGTATACCTATCCCAACGACTGGTCTGATCAAAACCTGCTGAACCAGTTTGTGGCGAAGACCGAAGAGTATAATCAGCAAGCTGGTTTTCGTGTCATCACCGTTTGGAATGGCATCAATGGAGGCATCGACCCGTCGGTAGGAGAGACCTATGCCCGGTTTGCACCGTCGCTGCTGGGCGTGACCGCGCAAAACACCGGCGGTCCGCTGAGCATCTATCGCGACAGCCTGCCCGGCAAACCGCTCTCGTGTAACTACTGTACCGGCGAGCAAGCCATGAAAGATCACATCGTGTCGGCGTCCATCGGCTGGAACGGCGCGGAACCCCGGTTTGTGATCATCCAGGCACAACCGTGGACGGATGTGAAGCCGTCGAATTTTAAGAATGTCATGAATTCCCTCAATTCCAATTACATCGTCGTGCGGCCCGATCATCTCTTCCAGCTCCTGCGCGAATCACAAGGGCTCACGGTAGATCCGCAGGGCGATGCGGTGGCAACGGTGTATACCGACTGCGCCTATGCAGGCAGTGAAGCGGCGTTGCCGGTGGGGAACTATACCGCGGCGCAACTGCAGGAGAGGGGGATTGCCGACAATACAGTGTCGGCGCTGCAGCTCTCCCCTCTGTATGAAGCCGAGCTGTTTGACGGCGATAATTTTACGGGCAGCGCGATCGTCGTACAGTCCGATACAAATTGTCTTGTTCCCGCCGGTTGGGACAACCGGATCTCGTCGGTAAAGCTGCGGGGCATCGCCGGGCAAGGCGACGGCCTCGTCGGGAATTATTTTAACGGCACGAATTTCGAAACTCCGGTCGGAACGCGCATCGATCCGATCATCAACTTCAACTGGGGGGATGCATCGCCGATGCCGGGTGTGAATAAAGATCAGAACTCCATTCGCTGGACGGGCTATATCCAACCCCGCGTAAGCGGTAACTATACATTTTATATCACGAGCGACAACGGCCGCCGGCTGTGGATCAACGATCAGCTGGTGATCGACAAATGGCTCAACGACTGGGATATTACCTATACCGGTGAGATCGCGCTGGAGGCCGGCGAGAAGTATAGTGTCGAGATCGAATATTTTGAGGAGAACGGCGGCGCCAACTGCAAGCTCGAATGGTCGAGTGCCTTACAACCCCGGGAGATCGTACCGACGTCACAACTTTACTCGTGGTTGAACCCGGTTGTGGCGGGAAACGGTACCGGACTGACCGGAGAATATTTCAACGGCGTGAATTTTAATACGCCGGTCGGCACCCGGGTTGATCCGATCGTGAGCTTCTATTGGGGTGAAGGCTCACCCATGCCGGGTGTTTCCAACGATCTGTATTCCATTCGCTGGAGCGGGTATATTCAGCCGCAGTACACCGAGCGGTATACGTTCTACATCACGAGCGACAACGGCCGCCGGTTGTGGATCAACGATCAGCCGGTGATCGACCAGTGGCTCGACGATTGGGGCGTTACCTACTCGGGCGAAATAGACCTGGTGGCGGGAGAGCAATATAACATCCGGATCGAATATTTCGAAAATGGCGGCGGAGCGGATTGTCACTTCGAGTGGTCGAGTCCCTCGCAGATCCGGCAGATCGTGCCGCGGTCACAGCTTTTTCCCCTGGAAGAAGAGGTGATCACGGGCGTGGGCGGTGAAGAGAAGTCTTCGCTCCGGGTATATCCCAATCCCACCCGCGGCGCGCTGCATATAGCCGGCATCGACCGCCCGGTGGCGATACAGGTTCACAACGCCGTGGGGCAAAAGGTCATGACATCGTATGCGCGATCGATCGACACCGAACGGCTTCCCGCCGGCGTCTATAGCATCCGGTTCTTCTGGCGCGGGGCATATCACGCGTTCAGATTTATCAAACAATAACACGTTGTCGAGAGCTACCCTAGCGGTCTGATCCACCAAACGCTGATCAGCGATGGTTGGTGTTTGGTGGATGGCCGCAACGCTTTTATGAAATGATGCGTACAGACTTGCGCAATGCGTCTACGGCTTTGCCGATAAGTTTGTAGGTAGAGGTGAGGCTGATGTCGAGCACTTCGGCCAGCTGCTCGTAGCTCATTTTTTCGTAGAACTTCAGGTAGATGGCTTCGCGCTGGCGGTCGCTGAGCTCGGCAATGCCCCGGGTCAGCTGTTCCTGCTGGGCCACGGTCGTCTGCTGCTGAATGATGGTAGATTCCCTCGAAGATTCTACTTCGCGGAAATAGTCTTCTTGTAAGGCATGGTCGCCGAGTTTGCGTTGGTCGACCGCAATTCTCCGGGTGATCCTTCGCCGCAGTGATTTCAGCAGGTAGAATTTGATGTTGTCGGTGGCGCCCAGCACGGCGTGCTTTTGCCAGAGCTCGACGAACAGATCCTGGATGGCGTCTTCCACAATGCCCTGGTCCTTGGTGATCTTGCCGCCGTAGGCGTACAGCAGCTTGACATACTTTTCAAAGATATAATCCAGCGCTTTACGGTTCCCTTCGCGCAAGGCATTCCACACAACTTGCTCGCCCTCGCTTACAGTAGTCCCATGCTTGAACAGGAAGCTCTCAGCGGGTATGCCGTCTTCTTTAAGCGGTACGAGGTTCATGGGTTTAGGCCGTAATTGCTTTGTGCAAACGTTTACTAATTAAACGATTTTAATTGACAAATTTATCGTAATGATCATGTTTAATTCACATTTGCAGCACCCTGTCGAACGATCGTTGCGCGCCGTGCGGCCGTGGTTTTTTTCTGCCAGCACCGGTACCGTTGTGAACGCACATTCGCGACAGCCATCAGGAGGCGGACTACGGCTAGGGCCTGTGTCCTAAGTGGATGATGCGGGGTATTATGCTTGTGGCGTCTGTAAAATGGGGCGGTTATTGCACATCCATTGAAAAAATGATGTGTTACTTCCGGGCGCGCAGAACAAGGACGAGGATCGTGCCGACGACAAGAACGACGACAAAACCCCCGATATAAAACCCCGCCGAGAAGATATCGCCTACGATCTCGCAGCTCGTCATCAATACTACGAGAAGTGCGATGCTAAGGATGCTCAGTGTTTTCATATGGTTGCTTATTACCTCGGCATCGGTTAAAAGTTCGGGCCATACCCACCACTGTTATCTCCGCTTTCGCCATCCAAAGATCCGCATCAGCAGCAGCAGCGGACCGGCGAACAGGTCGACCTGGTACCCGATGTTGCCCAGCAGCTGCACGAACGGACTTTTAAAGGGATTGTCATTGACCAGGTATGTCCACGTGGACGATGGGCGCTTGCGCTGAAGCTCCGATACATCGAGGGTGTGCGCGTTGTCGAGCTTGTCTTCCAGGTCTGTCATCAACTGGCGGAACATCGCATCCGAGCTCTTGTGAAATTCGTGCAGCGGATTTTTTCCTGCCATGCGCTGCCAGTGAATTCCTTCGCGTAGCGCTGCTATATCGTTCATATAGTAGGACCAAAGCAGGTCGTGTTGCAGCAGTTTATACTCCCACGTGGGACTTTCGGCTGAAACAAATATATCCTGCCGCCGGTTGAACAATATCGTGCGTTGCCGTTCGGCAAAGTGCGCATACTGGTGCAGGTTGAGGCGGATCTCATATAGTTGCCCCTCGATGATCCGCTGCGCCTGGGCGATGCTTCGGGCGATGGTCGCATGGCCCGGTCCGTCCTGACGGAGGTTCCGGAGCGGCTCCGGCAATAAGCTCTTCAGACCGTACTTTACCATCAGGTCATCTTCCATGCTGATGATGAATTGTGATGACCCCGGGTCGCCTTGTCGATGCGGCCAAAGATCATTATACAGGGTGGGACGAAGAAAAATGAAAGGACGTGCGCTACATCAGCATAATAACGAACGGCTCATCCTCGTCCGCATGTTGATGGGGAATGTTAAATGCGGTGGCGATACAAATCTGCCAGAATCACCATGTTTAATTCACGATCCTACCACCAAACCTGCTGCCCGTTTTTATACGTGAAGATTCTTTCCTCTTTGCCTTCCGTATAGTTGCGCAGAAGGTACAGCCCTCCCGACGGCACGCGATCGAAAATCAATGCGTAGTCGGTTGCCACTTGCCGGCCGGCTGAACGCCAGCCTTTGTCTTTAAAATAAAACAGCTCGTAGTCGTCGCCGGGTACGATGTTGTTCCCATCATTGGTGGCGAGATAACGGATCTTGTTTATTCTTCGCGCAGCCCCTATATCGATTCCCACCCAGGCGTTGTCTATCTTACGCGCGTCGTAGAACGTCAGCACATCTCCATCCATTGCGGTCTCCCGCCCGTTGGCAGGACCACAGACTTCTGCATCTCCTATGATCTCTCCTTTTAACGGATGCAGGCTGTCGGTTGCACTGTAGAACTCTATTTCGGCAATATTGCCGTTGCTCTTGCGCGGCGCGAGATACCGCAGGTACCGGAATTTCTTTTCCGTTGAAATGTCGACAGTCTGGTAGAAGATGTCGGGCCGTGATATGGTAAACAGCGTTGTCGAATCCTTAAAGTCGGGGCGATTGGCGCCCTGGAATTTTCCCCCCGCCACGCGTACCATGCGTTCGCGTATCGTCAGTATCGGAAATTTCCGCAACAACGTCATCTGTTGTCGTTCACCGGGTGAAACGTCCAGCGTCTTCACCTCTCCTTCGTTCGTGAGTAGGAATGGAGACGCGGCCGGTACGATCTTCCCTTTCCTGTAATATGCCGGAAGGTAGACGATATCCCGTCCCATTTTTGTGAAGACTACCTTGCCATCCGTGATTTTTCCCCAATGGATCGGCACCCAGTTCCGGTTGTCGAACACACATATATAGGCATAGGTGTCCTGTTCTTCCACGTTGTCGAGTTCGATCTCTACATCCTTGCCCTCGAAATATTCATCCGATACATCGATGAATCGCGCATTCCGGAACAGCGGTGGTATGTCGGTATCACCCGCTGTTTTCGCCAGGCTTTGAGGTTGTATAGCGAACGTATTGCGATATACTTTTGCTTTTTTGTGATCGGCCTTGTGCGGCTGCCCGGGGTCAGACTCGATGCCCAGGAACATGATCTTTTTACCATTTTCAGCCAACAGCACATTCCAGCTGTGTCCCAGGCTCCGAAAGGGCCACTGCGGCGTAAAGTCGATCGCCACCGGTATGCCTGTGGCCCGCATGGTGTATAAGGCCAGGTCGGCATATTCACGGCATACGCCCACCCGTTTTTCCAGGATCGTTTTCGCACCAAAATGGGGCAGGCTTTCCAGTGCATTCGTAAACACCCACATGCCCTTCTTCAGCTCCTGGTTGATCGTCAGGCAGGCGGCCATCGCGCCGCCCCCGTTCCGGCGAACCGGGTTCAGCAATGTATCAAATTGATCATAGATCGTGTTACGATCAAACGCATAAGGATCTTCGTTCTCGATGCGGTACGGTAATATAAATTCGCAGAACTGGTCGAATGTTACATGCTTACACCAGGGCTGCTCCTGCCACGCCTTATAGGCATGGTCAATGTTATTGATCAGATATTCACCGCGTATCGTTTGCAGGTCCGGCAGGATTTTTACGTTGCCCGTCGTCGCCGGGCCATAGACATCGCGAAGCGAATCGCCCAGGGGATTGATATCCATGCCGGGCCATTTTGTGTGCAACGCTATGGCCGTATCAAAAAAATCGTGATACCGGTCCAGCGTCTCGCCCTGGTAATAATGATACCCTTCCATGTTCCCGATCAGGAAGTAGGCGGCTTTCAACTTCAGGCTGTCGGCCGCATCGTGGCTGTAATGTTCGATCACCCGTTCCAGCTCCGTACGGTGTTCGCCGGCTTGCGCCAATGCCAGCTGTACGTTTTCGGGGGTGTCGTTGCACGATAGCAGCGATGTCAGGCTCAAAATGGTCAGCGCCGATTGAATGTGCTTGGTAACGGTCATATAATGGTTGATTGAATGTAACGATAGCAGCAACGATCGTTAGTCATTGCGCAAAACTTTTGCCGGGTTTTTGTAAGACGATAGCGTGACCTGATACAGTATGGCAAGGGTTATCAACAGCACGGCACCGGCGATCACTTTCAGATAGTCTTGCCAGGCTACTGTCGTTCGGTACACGAAACCGCTCATCCATTCTTCGATGAAATACATCGCCACCGGCACCGCCGCCACGGCGCTGATAAGCGTCCAGGTCGTTATTTGTCTGATAAACGATAGCAGGATCGTGTTGCTGGAGGCTCCATACACTTTGCGGATCGCAATCTCCTTCGACCGCCGGTGCGTCGTGTACAGCGATACCCCGATCAGGCCCACCAGCGTAATGATCGTACTGGCTATACTACCCACCATCAGCAAGGTGGCATGCCCCTGGTCTTTTGCGTAAATGGCGTGGTATTTTTCCTTCAATATGGAATAGTCGAAGGCCACGTCGGGAAAAAGCGCGGCCCACTGCGTTCGCAGCTTCCGGAGTATGTCGTCCGAATCTCCATACGTCCGCACAAGCAGTTTGGATGCTCCCCAGGCCGATACTTCCCGCGGGTTCACAAGGGTAATATTCACCGGCTCGATTTGCTCGCGCAGTGATTCGAAATGAAAATCTTTCACCACGCCGATGACATTCTTAGGGGCATACTGGTCTTCCGACTCGAAGTTGTCGTTCATGCCATAGATCTTCATCGCTGTTTCGTTTAACAACATATAGCTCGTGTCGGCCAGCGTCATAAAATCCCTTCCTTTGGCGATCTCATAACCCATCGTTTTTACATAGTCCAGGTCGCCGATGATCAGGTTGAGGTCCATTTTTTTTCCGTCGGCCTCCATGCCATGCGTCGCCCGTCCCTCTAACGGAATGCCCATGCAAACAGAGGCGCCTATGACCTCCGGATTTTTTTGAAGATCTGTTTTAATGACGGTAGGATTTACCCCTGGCGGAAGGTCCAGCAAATTGATCTCGAGGATGCTTTCGGTAACGGAGCCTACGGTTTGTTTGCTGATAAAGTTCATTTGTTTCCAGATCGCCGTATTCAGCAGCATCAGCGTTATAGACGTGCAAATCTGGATCATGATGAGCCCGTTCAGGACTTTGAGATAAGCCGGCTTCAGCGTAACCGTACTTTTCAGCAGCTTGTCGTCATGAACCTGTGCAAAGAGAAAGTAGGTGATAAACCCTAATACAACGCTCATCAGCAGAACCATTCCCCCGATCATCCCCAGCAGGGCCGGGCTGAACAGGAACTGGAGGTCGAGGGCAATTCCCGTAATGTCGTTGAAGAACGACAGCGTCGAAAGTATGAGGATCAGGCTTATGACAAAGGCTATCGCACACAACAGCGCGGCCTCGATCACAAATTGCAGCATTACAATACCCCTGCCGGTTCCAAAGATGCTCAGCACGACAATTTCTTTTGACCGGAATAAAGCCCGGGCTTGCGAAAAGTTGACAAAGTTGAACGTGGTGATAAATACGATGATCAGGATCGCCAGCCCCGAGCGGCTAAGAAACGTCCGGTCCTGCGAGAGCAGTACCGACGATTCGCCATACTGTACGTCGCTGAAGTAGCAGTCTTTCAGCGATTGGAGCTGGAATACCGATGTCTGCGGCGTCGCAAATTTCCACGACAATACGCTTTCCACGTTTGCGTTCAGTTTGTCCGTCAGCGCATTGGCGTCACCGGGGCTGGTCAGCACGATATAGGTGAAGCCCGCTCCCTGCAGGGGGTTGACGGCTTCGGGCAGGACGGCCGCCGGCAGCAGCATGTCGAACTGCAGATGCGAGGTCCCCGCCACATCGGCCGCGATCGCCGTGACGGTATAGGGCTGGTCGTCTACCTGAATCGTTTGCCCCACCGCGTCCTGGGTGCCGAAGTATTTGCCGGCCGTCGCTTGCGTGAGAACGACCGCATGCGGATCCGACAGCGCCGATGCCCGGTTGCCCAGAAGTACTTCGTAATCGAATAACTTGAAAAAGTTTGTGTCGGCGTACAGAAGTCGTTTTTCCTGGAATTTGTTCTTTCCCGCTTTTATAGTATGCCATCCCTGGTACGTCACATGCGACACGAGCTTTACCTCCGGGTAATCGGTCTGAAGTTTCTCATAGAGCTCGTGGTACGTGGTGTAGCTGGTGCCGTAGGTGATCGGGTCTTTCATCAGTACCCGATAGATCGTGTCCTTCCTGGTGTGAAATCCGTCGATCGAGTTTTCATGGACGAGAAGCCCCACGATCAGGTAGCAAATGGCGATGGCAATGCTAAAGCCTGCAATGATCGTAATGGAATAAAATTTGTTTTTAACAAAGTTTCTGAGCGTCAACCTCATCAAATGAAGGAGTATATCCATGGTCCGTACGGGGGTTAAAAAGCCGGTTATAAAGATAGAAAAATACTACCTCTCCGCCGCTATACGCTCGTTTTTGAAAAAAATACGACGACGGGTAAATTGTAGTTTTGGGGAAACATTGCACACATGGCTCAAAAAGCATGCATTCCGGTCGTTGTGAGTATAAAAATTTACTCCGGAAAAGTGTGGCCGCGACAGATAATTTGGTGCATATATTTACTTTCTATATTTTAGGCATAACAAAACCAAAATCGTTATGAAAAAAGTTAGTAAACAAATTCTCGTAGCCCTCGGCATTCTCTCCCTCGCCATGGTTATCGCGTTCAATGGCAACATCAGCGCAAAAGCAACTCCAAAAGACAACAGTGTAACCCTCAGTTTGCTCGCTTCCTCTGAGGCGCTGGGCGAAAATTGCAACTGCGAATCCGGCAAAGGCGGGCAATGCTGGAGAATTACGGTAAACGGAAATCAGACCTGCGAATGTAAGACCGCGTCGTCGTCCAATACGGACTGTCCTAAGTAACGCGACATTTTGCAGAGTTGTTGTATTGTAATGGTACTTCCCGTGCCATTGCAATACACTTGAGTTAAATCACTTGTTTTATGAAAGGCATACCGCGCCCGTGTCTAAGGTGCGTGGAATGATTTTGTCCAAACCAATCGTAGCCCAATCGTAGCGCTTGCAATCGCTAACCCCTGCATGTTTATAGTGTGCAGTCCGGGTAGGCTGAAAAACTATTGTTTTAATAACTATGAAGAACGCAATAACAAAGGTGTCTTTTCTTTTAACAGTCGTCTTCGGTTTAAGCTGCTGCCAGCCGGAGAAGGACCAATCCCGTACTGCCGGCGCCGGTGGTCCGGCATTTTCAAAAACACTTGTCGAGGTAGGCATAAAATCGTTCGAGCTCGATAGCATAACCCCGTACTACACGGGCTGTTTGCAATTCTATAAAGATGCCAACGGCGATCAGTATCTGTGTTTACTGAATTCCTATACCAACACGCTCTATTTTTATGGGTACGCCGACGGTAAGGTACATCATCGGCTCGCGTTGGAAAAAGAGGCATTGGCCAAGGCCGGCAAAGTGCAGTCATTTGTGGTTAAAAGCCTGGATTCGGTATATGTTTTGGCAGATAAGGATTTTTTCCTGCTATTGCTTAACCGCGACGGTCACGTGATGAATTCCAACAACCTCAGGTTTTTTTCGGAAGGCTTGACCACAAGGCCGTTGTTTATTCATCGCGACAAGCTTTACGCCGGCGGCCATGATGTGCCGGGCATTGATCCGTTTTCGGAGCTTACCGATTTTGCCTCCGACAACCTGGTGTCTATCGTCGACCTCACAACCCAAAAGATCAGCGCTGCGCTGTCCTACCCCGAAAGCTATAAAGGCGGTGTCTGGGGCCCTTATCTTTCGCAATACTATTATACGTTCAACCCGTCGACCGAAAAGTTTATTTTCAGCTTTGCGGCCGATCATCGGCTCTATGAAACAGATTTCAGCGCGGCGCCCACGCCGCATAATGCCGCCAGTCAATTTTTTAGCGATATTCCCTCCTGGCGTGCTACCGAAACCGACGCCGATGCACGCTTGAAATATTATTTGAGCACGCCGTCGTACCAGGGCGTTATTTTCGACCCCTATCAGAATTTGTATTATCGAATCGCCCTGCAGCCCATCTCCGCCGACGACCTGGCGTCTAACGACCCCGATAAGAGTGGCGTGAAGCATGCGTCCATCATCATCCTCGATCACAATTTCACCAAGATCGGCGAGACGCTGTTGCCCCGGTTCTCCTATACCGAAACAATGTTTTTTGTCGCTCCCGACGGACTGCACCTCGCCAAGTGGGAGGCTTCCAAAGCAGATGATAGTAAGCTGGTGTTTGGCGTGTTTAAACTGATGGATGTGCAACCATGAAAAATAGCCGCAAAGCTTCTTTTTTCTGCGTCATGCTATTAGTGTGTATGTTCACGTCGTGTCAGAAGGGTGATGACCTGCCGGCAAAGTTGCGTGCTGCGATCCTGAAGATCAATGCGCGCGAGGACGTAGGCGATGTAAACAATATCTATCTGATCATCCCCACCACCGGATGTGATAAATGTATCAGCGAGGCTACCAAGTTCTTTTTTGAGGATATCAAGCGCAAGGATAGCCGCACCAGGTTCGTCTTTACCGAGATCTCGTCCATGAAGATCTTTCGCTTGCAAATGGGGTTCCCGAAAAAGATGGAGGATGACAGGATCTTGCTCGATGAAAATAATGAGATGTACCGGTCCGGCGTGCGAACGATCTATCCCTTGATCTTTATTCCCTCCGAAGACGGTGTCATTACCATCGATATGAATAATTATCAGTCGTTGCTGAAGTTAGGCATGCTGCATAAGTAGTTTCAGGTACGGCAAGAAGTAAATAGATGGTCAGCACGTCCGATAAGAAGAGCATGGCGCCGGGTGTTCTTGTCCGGTATCTCACCGTGGCTTCGTTTTGTGTGGTGATCATCGCCTCGGTGCTCGTGCTGCCCGTGCTCAAAGATGGGGCGATTACAGGGAAAAGCTACGGCTTTCTGTGGACTTCCGCGGGCATGATGGTAGTATGCTGCGTGGCATTCCTCGTCCGGCGGTCACCCGTGGTGCTCGCGCTGTCGGCAACGGATGGGTTGGTGGCGGCCTATGTTCTCTACACATTCGTCAGGTTACTATATACGCCGCAGGCGTCGTGGTATAATGTTCGGTTCCTGGAGCTCGTCTTCGCCTCCGGTATTTTCTATGTAAACAAGGTGCTGCTGCGCGACTTTCAGAAGTATCGCGCGGTACTGTTTTTTCTGCTGGCAACAGCGTTGTTTCAAGCACTGTTCGGTCTGCTCCAGCTCTATGGTTTTTTGGATCGTTACCACGCATATTTCCAGGTAACAGGCACCTTTTTTAACCCTGCGGCCTACGCCGCCTACCTGGTTTCTGTTTTTCCGCTGGCGTTGGGCACGTATTATATTTCAATGCGGTGCACAGCGCTTCGCTACCTGGCCGTCGCTGCCGGGTTGGCTATCCTAGTCGTTCTTCCTGCCACGCTCAGCCGGGCGGCGTGGATTGCACTCGTGGTGGCCGCTGCCGTGTTCCTGGCAGGTTATGCCAGGCTACGGCCCGGCCGGGTGGCGGTGTGTATTTTGGTCACTGTGATTGTATTTTTATCCGTAGCGTTGTTCCAATGGAAGCGCGATTCGTCGGTGGGAAGAATGTTCATTTGGAAAATAACGTGGCAGGTAATTCGCGATAATCCCGTTTTTGGCGTCGGGTTGGATCAGTACACACCCCACTTTGGCCACTATCAACGGGCCTATTTTCGCGACAACCCACATGCCGCTGCCGATGAGGTCATGACCGCCGGCAAGGGTGAATATGCGTTTAACGAGTTTCTTTTTATAGCGGCCGAAAAAGGTTTTTTCGGTCTGACGCTTTTTGTCGGTATCCTCGTTTCCGCCATACGCGAACATTTCAAATACTGCGATCGTGGTGATCCCGCCGCGCCCCTCCGCACCACGGCGCTGAGCGGGGTGGCCGGTCTTGTGGCGTTTTCTTTTTTCTCCTACCCGTTTTCGGTTACGCCCGTTTTTTTGAACCTGTATATTTTTATGAGTATACTCTCGTGTACAGATGACGCCCGTGCCGGTGTTTCATTTCGGTGGGCGCCGGGTGCTGTGGCCAGAGCGTTATTCGCGATGACAATGGCTACGTTGATCGTCGCGGTCACGTGGAAATTGTGCATTCAGTACCGGGCCCTGCGCGACTGGAAGACCGCTTCGTTTTTGAAAGAGTATCGAGACTACCCCCGCGCCCTGAAATTTATGCAGGCCCTCGAGCCGGCCTTGCACGGCAACGGTCAGTTTATGTTTGAGTACGGTCAGACGTTGGCGCTTCAGGGGCGTTACACCGAGGGAATAGCCGTGCTGCAGCATGCGGCAACATTGACCGCTGATCCTTATTTGTTTAACGCGCTGGGGCTTTGTTATCAGGAGACGGGACAATTTGCCAAGGCCGAGCAGTCCTATCAAAATGCCGTCTACCTCATACCGCATAAGTTCTACCCGCGATACTTGCTGGCAAAACTATACCTGGAAATGGGCGAGGAACAACGGGCCTTGACCGTCGCACGGCAGATCATGAGTATGTCCGTAAAAGTTCCCTCCCAAGCCGTCGACGAGATCAAGGCGGAGATGGCCCGGCTCATTGAAACGAACGCGCACCAACCTATAAACGAACAATAAAAGAGGGGAAACAAATGAACAGATATACTATAAAATGGAGAAGGTGGCTTTTCTGGGGTTTCCTGGTTGTTGTTCTGTCCGTCGGTATAAAACTCTTTGTCGTGGATTTACGCCACGTACCCACCGCATCCATGGAGCAGTGTATACTCGTGGGCGATTACATTTTGGTGAATAAGCTTTCCTACGGCGCCCGTATGCCGCGAAGCCCGTTGGAGATTCCTTGGTTTAATTTGTTTGCGCTCGACAAACATGTTTTTCCCTGGTTCAGAGATACTCACTGGGGGTACAACAGACTGTCGCACGCATCAGTTTCAAGAGACGACATCATGGTCTTCGAGGGCCCGTGGGACGATGAGACCGTGCTCGTAAAACGTTGCAGGGCCCTGCCGGGCGATATCGTGGAGGTATCGGCAGACCAGTTATTTATTAACGGCGCGCCGGCCCAGGATCCGGAAACCATCCGGTACCAGTATGGATACTACTATCCGGGCTGTGATACAGCAGCCGATCAGGCATATCCCTACAGCCTGCATCCCGATACCGCCAGGTTGTTGCGCCGCCGTGGTGGCGAAAGGCATCTGCGTCTGAGTCCCTACCTGCAAAATGAAAGCAACGATGTAAAGGCCATGCAGGTGCCCAGCAGGGATTTGAGCATAAACCTGCATCGTTACAAGCGTGCGCTGCCGTACTATATAAATATCATCAACCGGTACGAGGGCGCTTCTGTTGAAGTCGTGAACGATACTATTCTCATAAACGGCGTGGCCGACTCCGTGTTTACGTTCAAATACGACTATTATTTTTTGCTGGGCGATAATCGTCGTTATTCTGAAGATTCCAGAAAATGGGGGTTCGTTCCCGAGCAGAATGTCATCGGCAAGGCTGCCCGCGTGTTGTTCTCCAAAGATCGGCAAACAAACCATATTCGCTGGAATCGCTTTTTTTGTCCGTTAAAGTAGGTGTGATGCATCATAGAGCATGGAGAATGTTAAAATGAAAAGATGGATAGACGCCGCCTGTGTGCTGCTGCTGGGCACCATCGCGCTGTACTGGTTGACCTACGTGGAGACCATCGGCTTGCATGGCGACGAAGCGTGGGGCGGATTGGACGGCATCAAGATACTTCAGCAAGGTATTTCGCGGCCGTATGGCATCGTGACCTATACCGGCTTGTTACAATCGCTGGCCAATGCCGCCGCATTTCGTCTTTTTAGTATTGATGTAGTGGCATTGCGCATGCCCGGCATTCTGTTCAATATTTTTGCGCTGGCTATCGTGGTCTGGTTTCTTCGAAAACGGTACGCTCCGTCAACCGCTCTTTTTTTTCTGCTGTTTTTCGGGCAATCCGCATTCTATCTTTTGTATGGCAAGATCAGTTGGGAGGTGTGTTCTTTTAATTTTTTATTTACCAGTCTTTTTCTGGTTTCGGGATATCAGGTGTACACGTCCGGCGGCCGCGCGTGGTGCTTTGTGTTTCTGTCCGTCTGCTTACTGGGCGGGTATAATCATATCATTTTTTCATGCCTCCCGCTCGCCGCCTGGGTCGGGATCGTCGTCTGGACCCTTTTTGGTAAAGAGTCCCCTTCAGAGACCATGCCCGCCGCCGTGGCAGCCCTCTTTCTGGCCGTGCTCAATAGTGGCCTGCTCTATCTTTGTTTGCGCGCCGACCTTGTCTGGCACCGGCTCGGGCGCATGTTTTTTTTGCTGCCGTTTCTTCTGATCGTGGCGGAGTGTTTTCTGCTGCATACACTGGCCGGTGCTTTTGGTAGGCTCCTGCGCCGCATAGCCGCCACGTCGGTGCACGAAGCGTTTAAGATTGCGCTGTTGGTGGTATGCTTTTTAAGTTTTTCAAAATTTCATGGCGCTCTTTTGGTCAAGATCTATAGTCAGAAGATCGTCCTGTTTCATATTTTATCGTACCAGATTCCCCTCGCGTGGGGCGTGTACCTGCTGGTAACCGGTTGCCTTCTCGTCGGGTTATTATACTATTTGCTCGTAAAAGACATTCTCTACAAAAATTCTCCGGCGACCTATGTGTTGATTGTATACCTGGGTCTGCTGAATGTCTACACCGCAATACCTTCCATGCGATATCTGTTGATAGCCGGTGTCCTGTTGTTTTTATACATCAGCCTGCACCTTGTTTCCGAGCGCGCCTACGTGCGGTATGGTGTAGCAGGCGTGTTGATCGTAAACCTGGTCATCGTCCAGGGTATTTTGTGGCGGGTCAATGGTATGTCCGGCAGGCAGGTAACGGCCGGCTATTTTATGCTCAACGACCGGTATAGAGAGAATTCTGCCCACTTTTTGAATTTTTCTCCTGTGCTCGATTTTATCCATCGACACACGATCGGCGCGATCCAAACACGCGACGATTTTTTTATCGGCAACGTATTTCAGTTCTATCGGCACGCGGATCCTTCCATCCGGCACTATCACAATGCCATGGAGCTTAACTACGATTACCTCCAGGTGGGCAGTGGTTTTGAAATGCGCCCGCTCGGCAACGGCCTACTTCCGCCTGCCCCATCCCAACATCCGCAGAATCATCAATAGCGGCCCTGCTAAAAGGTCGACCTGGTACCCGATGTTCCCCAGTAGTTGCACGAACGGACTTTTAAAGGGATTGTCGTTGACCAGGTATGTCCACGTGGACGATGGGCGCTTGCGCTGAAGCTCCGATACATCGAGGGTGTGTGCGTTGTCGAGCTTGTCTTCCAGGTCTGTCATCAACTGGCGGAACATCGCATCCGAGCTCTTGTGAAATTCGTGCAGCGGATTTTTTCCTGCCATGCGCTGCCAGTGAATTCCTTCGCGTAGCGCTGCTATATCGTTCATATAGTAGGACCAAAGCAGGTCGTGTTGCAGCAGTTTATACTCCCGCGTGGGACTTTCGGCTGAAACAAATATATCCTGCCGCCGGTTGAACAATATCGTGCGTTGCCGTTCGGTAAAGTGCGCATACTGGTGCAGGTTGAGACGGATCTCATACAACTGCCCTTCGATGATCCGCTGCGCCTGGGCGATGCTTCGGGCGATGGTCGCATGGCCTATCGGTCCGTCCTGACGGAGGTTCCGGAGCGGCTCCGGCAACAAGCTCTTCAGACCGTACTTTACCATCAGGTCATCTTCCATGCTGATGATGAATTGTGACGAACCCGGGTCGCCTTGTCGCCCGGCGCGACCCTTCAGCTGCTGGTCGATGCGCACGCTTTCGTGCCGGTTGGTGCCGATGATGTGTAAGCCGCCCAACGCTACGACTGTATCTTTTGCGTGCTGGTCCGTGCCACCCAGCAAAATGTCCGTGCCGCGCCCGGCCATGTTAGTGGAGATCGTCACCGCGCCCGGCAGACCGGCCTGCGCGATGATCGCTGCTTCCGACTCGTTGTTCCGGGCGTTGAGCACCGTGCTGGCAATGCCGTGTCGCTGCATTTCCGCCTGCAGCTCTTCCGATTCTTTTACCGTCAATGTACCGATGAGGATCGGGCGGCCCGTTTGATGGACCCGTTGCACTTCGTCTATGATGGCCCTGACCTTTGCCGCTTTGTGCGTAAAGATCTTGTCGGGATAGTCGATGCGCCGGCGGGGCTTGTGCGGGGGAATGATACTAACCCCCAGGCCATAGAAACCGGCAAACTCTTCGGCCGCGTGCTGCGCGGTGCCCGTCATGCCCGAGACCTTGGGGTAGCACTGCATCAGGTGCTGCAGCGAGATTGCGTTGAGGATACTTCCTTCCGACGCCACCGCCAATCCTTCCTTCGCTTCTACGGCCGCCTGTAGTCCGTTCTGCCATTTTCGATCTTCTACCACCCGGCCGGTAAATTCATCGACTAATTTTATTCGTCCGTCTTCCAGGATATAGTCAACATCTTTGCGCAGCATGGTCCTGGCCTGCAGCGCGAGGTTCACGGCGATGAGCAGGTGGTGATGGTCGTCGTCGTAGAGATTCGGTATAGCAAAAAATGCTTCCGTCTTCCCGATCCCGTGGTCGGTCAGGAAGACGTTGCGCGCATATTCATCCAGCATAAAATCACGGTAGGGCGTGAGGCCCGACACGTAACGCGCAATTTGCAGGTGATCGACGGGCAGCCCCGCCATCGTCCCGGCAAAGACGAGCGGGTTGCGGGCTTCGTCGATCAGGATCGCGTCGGCTTCGTCGACGATTGCATAGTGAAAATCGCGCAAGATCACTTCGTCCGGTGTATACGCCATGCAGGAGCGCAGGTAGTCGAAGCCTACTTCCTTGGCGGTGGCATACGTTACATCGCTGCGATAGGCGCGGCGTTTCTCCGCCACGGGCATATTCTCCTGGATATACCCCACGGACAACCCGAGGAATGTATATACCGGGCGCATCCAGTGTGCGTCGCGTTTGGCGAGGTAATCGTTAAACGTCAGGATGTGCACACCTTTGCCGGCCAGTGCGTTCAGGCAGGCTGTCATCACGGCTACCAGCGTTTTGCCCTCGCCGGTTTGCATCTCGACCACATTCCGTTCATGCAGGGCGATGGCCGCCATCACCTGCACGCGATAGGGTGTCATGTGTAGGGTGCGCTTGAAGGCTTCTATTACCAGGGCATACAGCCGCGGCATATGCGCGTCCGGCGCTTCGCCTGCCTGGATCCTGGCTTTGATGTCGTCGGTGAGCTGTCGCAGTTCGGCATCGGTTTTATAGAGTATTCCGTCGGCATGCTCCAGCGTTTGCTGCAGTGTGCGTTCGTAGGGTCCGAGGTCATCGGTAACGGTGGTCTGTTTGAATTTATGGAAAAAGGTTTTGATCGTTTGGGTCACTTTCATGTTGCATACAGTGAATGGTATAAATTGTCCGTTTCAGGCGTCGCGCGTGCGACGGCAGATGCAGCGGCCAAAGATCTTTATATAGGACGGCGAAAAAGAAAGGACGGGCGCTACATCAAGGTAGTGACGCACGGTTCATCGTCGTCTGCATTTTGATGGGGAATATTAAACGACGTGGTGGTAATACAAGGAGAAGATAAGGCCCGGGTATTGATCCGGCCGGTGTTTAGCTTCGTGCATGGAATGCTGTACCGCTCTACGCCAGTAGATGGCGAATGGTCATTAAAGACGTTATTGCCGGCGAGCGCCGACGGTATAGCGACGGCGCACGATGCCGTATGCCGATGCGCCGCCTGGAAAAGAGCTTCTATGCGATGGAACACCGGGCGGCCATAACCCGGGCTGGGATCGATCACGCCGGCTACCAGCACCAGCAGGATCAACCTGCGGGCGATGGAAGCAGTCGTGGCATGTGGACGTGTCAGTAGATCCATGGCAGGGATCAGCCTTCAAGGATCTTACCACGTTTTATAGCGGCGGAAATCGGGGCAAAATGACAGCCGGCATCTTACCACTGGCAGGCGTGCCCTGACAAAATGGAGCGGTTTTACGGGAGGCTCAGCCGGCGCCGGGTACAACATCGCGACCCGGTACTGTTAGTTCCAGTTATCGATCTTCACGTCGTGCGGATCGGGATTTCCCTTACCCGACTCGACAAGCGATTTCAGACTCATCAAAAAGATCGCCCATTTCGTGCTGCAGTGGTGCATAAACTCCACCGGTTCTTTCCAATCCAGGTGTTTGAACAGCACGATAGTATATTCTCCGTCTTGTTTTAACTCAAATTCGATGGTGGTACCCAGCCACTCTTCCGGGCCGGTGGCAACTTCCCAACGAATGAACATGGGTGGTGTAAGCGTGACTACGCGCATATCAAAACCGCCTGCGCCGAAGCGGAACTCTATGATCTTGCCGACCTGGTCGCCGTCGCCTTTTGTTTGGGAGGTCCACCAGCCGGCCAGGCCTTGCTGTGTGGTAAGGGCACGGTAAACCGCGTCTGCCGACGCACGGATTCCGACCCGGTGTAAGATGTCTGCCATGGGTTTGATGTTTTTTTGATCAAAGGTATTTTCTGAACCGGACTCCTGAGATGGGGGATACAGACAACGTTAGGGGGTGATTTGGACGCTGCTCAGGCATTTGCAATTATCCTGCGAAATGACAATTTTCAACTTTAACCAGTAGATCCCGATAACATGCGAATGATACGAATTCCGTTGGCACATGTGATGTGTGTTCTTCTATGGGCAGGATGCACCGAGATGAAGAATAAACCGGAAGGCGAGGCGCATGTGTAATGGCCAGGATTGTCGGCATCCGGACAAATCCCATAATCGAACGATGAGTGTATTGCAATCGAACGCTTACATCGGTGATCCCGGGCCAATCGGTGTATTAAACGCTCCGGACATGTTTCTGGCAGACTATTTGATCGCCAGGGGAAACTAACCGAGGATATATGATCAGTCATTACATCACTATAGGGCTCAGGGCCATTCGCAAAGATGCAGTATATTCGTCGCTTAACATAGCGGGCCTGGCAATAGGCCTTACGGCTTTCATACTCATATTTCTCTGGGTCAAGAGCGAGCTTAGCTATGACCGCTTTAATGATCGGGCTCATCAGCTCTACCGCGTTGTTGAAAATCAATACTATGCCAACAATGAAGTATTTCCCGTGGCGGTAACACCGGGCCCACTCGGCCCGCATTTAAAGGAAACGTTTCCGGACGTTGTCAGTGCAACGCACCTCATGCCGATTACCTTCATGCTTCAAAGCAATGAACTGGCTTTCTATCATTCGGGGATGATGGTTCATCCGGTTTTCCTGGATATGTTCTCCTACACATTCGCGAAAGGAAGTGCCAAAAAAGCGCTTTCGAAGGTGGAGGACCTGGTCATAACAGAATCACTCGCTAAGAAGTATTTTGGAAATGAAGATCCAATAGGCAAAGTATTTCGGATCCATAACAATGACTTCACTGTTTCGGCCGTGTTGCACGACGTTCCTGAAATGTCACACCTGAAGTTTGACTACCTGGTTCACTATGACGCGTACAAAAGATTCGGATGGACATTTCCACAAAATTGGAATTCGAACAACGGTTATACCTATGTGATGCTGCGCCCGGAAACAGATCACGAAGCGATGACAGGTAAAATACGCGGCGTGTTGCAAAAACAGAATGTTACGTACAAAGTCGACCTTTTCCTGCAACCACTGACCAGCATCCACCTGCATTCCAACTTTACTGCCGATGTCAGTGGGCACGGCGACATTCAATATGTCTATATTTTTTCCTTTGCCGGAATATTTATCCTGCTGATCGCGTGTATCAATTTTATGAATCTTTCGACCGCAAAATCCGCGCAGCGATCGAAAGAAGTCGGAATGCGAAAAGCAATCGGCGCACAACGATCTCAATTGATCCGGCAGTTCTTGTTCGAATCCATTGTCTTGTCGTTTATTGCGTTGGGTATCGCGCTTGTTTTAGTTGAAACCCTTCTTCCTGCGTTTAATCTGGTATCAGGAAAACAGTTGGAATTCCACCCTGCCTCCAGCGTGGTGTTGTTGACCTTACCTGCCGTCACACTGATGACCGGCATCATCGCAGGCAGCTACCCTGCGTTTTTTCTCTCCGGGTTTAACACGGTGAGCGTGTTGAAGGGAACCAGCAAAACAGGCAGGGGTGCCGTCATGTTCAGAAAGATCTTAGTGACCGCGCAGTTTTGTATTTCGATCCTCCTCATTACGGGCACGATCGTTGTTTTCGATCAGCTCAACTTCATCCGCAGCAAAAAGCTCGGATTTGAAAAGCAGAATGTGGTTGGTTTCACTCCCTTACCTGACCGCGAAAAATTTAAGGACTTTAAAGAAGCGCTACTCGCAACAGGAGGCGTTTCAGCGGTGACAATCTCCAGCAATAACCTCACGTATGTGGCGAGTTCGGGAGCAGACTTCGAGTGGGAGGGCAAAACGTCTGACAAAAAGGTGTTGCTCCATACCCTGGCGGTCGATCCTGACTTTGTGGAAACGTTTCAAATCAAGATGGTGGAAGGTCGCGATTTTTCCAGTGACATTGCGTCCGACGGTTCTGCGGTTATCCTGAACGAAGAAGCCATCCGCCAAATGGGAATTGAAGATCCGGTGAACAAGCGCTGGGGTGAGAAGGGCAAGATTATCGGCGTAATCAAGGATTTTCATTTTAAATCCGTCCACGAAAAAATTGAGCCGCTGGTGATCTTCAACGATATAGGCTACGGGAAAATTTACGCAAGACTCAACGGTCCCAATGCGCAGGAAAGCATCGCCGCGATTGAACGCACATTCAGCAAATTTGCTCCCGATCATCCGTTCGAATATTCCTTTCTCGACGACGATTTTGATCATTTATATACAGCCGAACAACGTACCGGCAGGCTCTTCAACTACTTCGCGTGTATTGCCATTTTCGTTTCATGTCTCGGCCTGTTCGGTCTTGTCATGTTTGCCACGGAACAACGAACAAAGGAGATCGGCGTGCGTAAAGTTCTCGGTGCATCGGTTAGCAGTGTTGTTACGCTGATTTCAGTAGACTTTATTAAACTCGTCCTGATGGCAAACATTATTACAATACCCGTCAGCCTGTATGCCATGAATCGATGGTTGTCGGGTTTTGCGTACCATGTTGATATCCACTGGACAACATTCGCGATCGCCGGGGTCACATCAGTAGGCATTGCGTTGATAACGATGGCGTACCAGTCGCTCAAAGCAGCATGGACGAACCCGGTGAAGGCGCTACGCGCAGAATAGTTACAGACCGGGAACTTCTGCTTTTCGATGTCACGCTCCATAAAAAAGCACACGTGGATCTATCACGTGTGCTTTTTTTTATACCGGGCTTCTGTCACCACGGCTTCGCTACATGCTCCACCCGATACACCCGCGATGCCGTTTTCAGCTGCCATTGTACGTCGCCCGCCTGCGACAAACTCACCAACCGACCGTTCACGGCGCTGGCGGCCAGTATATTTTTATCCGGCAAGAGCAGGGCGCTGCCCATGATGTTGGTATACAACGCGGTAGGGAGTGGTGTGTTCAGTGTAAGGGTGGCTGCTGTTTGTAGCTCGTTCAGTCTGAAGGCGAGGACGCGCGACATCGGGCGGCTGGCGTCGCCGTTGTCGAAGAGCATGATGTCGCCGTCGGCGTTGCGGTGGGCGTAGTGCTGGTACAAAAATTCGCCGCCTTCCGGCAAGGCGATCGTGCCGTTCTTGCCGAGTGTCCAGAGGACGGCGCCGGTGGTGTTGTGGATCTTCCATACCTGGCAAAGCGAGCGGAAGGAAACGATGTAGTGGCCGTCGGTGTCGATGAAGAGCGAGTTGCCCCAGGGCTGCCGGTAGTTTTCGGGGTTGATGTGGGGCATGGCGTCGAAGGTGGACCAGCTCCATTTTTTGTTGCCCAGGTAGTCCAGCACAAGCAGACCGTCGCCGGGGTACCCGTCTTTCATTTCGTTCGTGATCATCACCACGTCGCCGTTGGCGGCCACTTGCACGTCGTGGTGGGCGATGCGGTCGAAGCCGTTGCGGCCGCTTACCTGGTAGAACAGCGTGTCGTTGGCAAACGTCGTCTGCAAAATGATGTTGCCATCACCCATGGCGTTGTCAGTGTTGTCTTCGAGGGTAATGATGGTGTTGTTTTGCACGATGCGCGCTGCTTTGATCACGTTGGGTGTGGTGCGGTACCATACGATCCTGCCGCTGCCGTCCACCAGGTACAGACAGCCTGGCTTTGTCATGCTGGCGAAGAGGTAGCAGCCGCCGGCGGCCGGCGATACCGTGTTTTCTGATTCTTTGTAGAAGTCGGTTACGTGTTGGGGAATCGATGGCGTGGTGAAAGTGCCTTCTTCAGCAGCGGACTCGGTGCCGCCGGGTATAATCCGGAATTCGTAGGCGGTGTTTGCCTGCAGGCCGAGCAACGGAATGGAATGGCCGCGCCTGGCGGTGGACTGCACCGTACGGGTACCGCCGGTGTTTCCGGCCGGCCAGTAATGTACCGTCACGTCGCCCGGCATGGTCAGCGTTACGTGTACGCGCGCCTGCATGGCAGACGTTGCGTCGGTCGCGACCGAGTGCAGGGCGACGGATACACCCGACGTGTTGTCGTCATCCTGGCAGGCTGTCAACAGCAACACAAAAAGCAGGAGGGGCAAGGTTCGGTATAAGGTATACATAGGGATAGTAAGATAAAAAGGGAAGCCCTGTTCGCAGCGGAACGACGAGCTTCCCGATTTTTATAGAGGGCCTGGTACTATTCGTTTTCGGAATCCCACCATACGCGTTTCAGCCAGTCGTCGGTGCCGCCGATGCGGCGGACGGCATCCTGGTAGTGCTCGGGGTTCTGCACGGATTCTGATTCGGGATAGAAGAAGCGACGGGGCATGACGCCGTTGGTGCCGCTGGTATACCACTCGACCGATGTGAAGGGCACCAGTTCCGGGTAGCCGGTGCGGCGGTAGTTGGCGTATGCTTCGGGGCCGTTGAGGAAGAAGTTCACCCACATTTGTTCGTGGATCACGCGCATCTGCTCGTCTTCGTCGGCCGGGAAGGGCAGGAATTGTGCTTTCAGTACGTCAATGCTATCCTGGACAATGGTCGGAGCATCGGGGTATGTGGATGTCAGCTCACAGGCTGCCTGGATGCCTTTTTCGAAGTGTTCTTGCACGCCGGTCTGGCCGCCCCAGCCGCGCAGGGCGGCTTCTGCCAGCAGGAACTCTACTTCGGCATAGGTGAAGTGAAAGTACGGTGCGTCCAGCGCGGCCACGTATTTGCTGGGCTGCATGCGGCGATGGCCTACGTCGAGGCCTACCGTGGTGCCGTCGTCCTGTGTAATGTCCTGTACCGGCAACCACAGGTTCCACGACATGGCGCCATACGCCAGGCCTTCCTGCAGGTATTTCGTCAGGTCGAGGTTTTCGCTGTTGTCGATCTCTTCTTCTTCGGTGGGTTTGGCCATATAGGTGCCGCCGTAGATATACAGGCGCGGGTCGCGGGTTGCCTTCATATAATCCACCAGGGTGTTGGTGAGGCGGAAGCCCGCGGACGTTACTTCCGACTGGAATACCTGCGAGCGGCCGTTGCCACGGTTTTCGCCGTCTACGTAGGCAATGGCTTCGTGCCGCATCTGGCAGGTGTGGCTGTTGCTGGTCATCACCCCGCCGGCAATGGCGGCCTCTACCTGGGTGCGTGCCACGTCGGGCGCCACCTTGGTGAGGCGGAAGCCGAGGCGCATCCGCAGCGAGTTGCCGAAGCGTTTCCAGTTGTCGATGTTGCCGCCCAGGAACTGGTCGCCTTCGATGGCGCCCTTCGTCGCGTCTAACGCGCCCACGGCTTCTTCGAGTTCTTTAAAAAAGTCGGTATAGATCTTTTCCTGTGTGTCGTAGGCAGGGAGGTAGATCTTTTCGGTATACCCTTTAATCGCTTCCGAATACGGAATGTCTCCGTACAGGTCTGTGATCCGCGCGTAAATATAGACACGCATGATGCGAGCGGCGGCGTGCATGTTCACCAGCGCGGTGTCGGTCGCGGTGCGGTCTACCAGGTCCTGGATGTTTTTCAGGTCGCGCGGGTAGGAGGTTTCCCACAAGGTATACCACTGTGTTTTGTCTACCACGCGGTACTGGCCGCCGTGCTGCGTCCACCACGATCCGGCCAGGTGCTGTACCAGCGGCGATGTGATGGCCAGGTCATAGCGCCATACGTCTTCCCGCAGGCCCGAAAGGTCCGTCTGCACTTTTGCGAGTTGAATGCCCGGGAAAATCTCCGGGAACCCGGCCGGGTTGGTGTTGAGTTTTTCGAAATCGTCCGTACACCCCTGCAGGGCGACGACGGCGATGAACAGTATATACAATAGTTTCTTCATGTCGGTGGTGCGTTAGAATTTTACAACCAGGTTAAAACCATAGCGGCGGCGTGTGGGCAGCGAGCCGTACTCCAGGCCCTGGCCGTTGCTGATGTTATAGGTGGACTCGGGGTCGATGTTGGGCGTGTTCTTGTGGATGATCCACAGGTTACGGCCAATGGCGCTGAGCGATACCGAACGGAACGGCGTACCCTTCAGCAGGGACGACGGTAAAGTATAGGTAAAGGTCAGGTCGCGGAGCTTGACGTAGCTGGCATCGTAGATGAACGGCTCGGGAATGTTGTTGCCGATGCTCTGCCAGTAGGCGGCGGGACTGATGGGAATGGTGTTCGGGGTGCCTTCCTGGTTCACCCCTTCGCCGATGTAGCCGCGGTTGTTGCGCGGTACATAGTACGCGTTGTCGGGGTTGTCCACTTCCGCTACTTCACCGTTGGCTTCAGCCTCCAGTTGCGCGGCGCGACGTTCCTGCTGGTATTCGTTCCACGACTCGCGACCCGCCTCGGTGTTGGCGTGTGAGCCGTTCATGTGCATGGTCATGTTGGTCATCGAGAAGATGTCGCCGCCCACGCGGATATCAAATGCCGCCTTCAGCTGGAAGCCTTTGTAGGAGATGGTGTTGATGATCCCGCCGGTCCAGTCGGGCAGGATGTTGCCTAATGCAATGGGGGTAGCGGTAGGCATCGGCTCGCCGTTGCTGCTGTTGAACACGCGGTTGCCGTTTTCATCGCGCAAAAAGCCTGCGCCGAGGATCGTGCCGAAGGGTTTACCTTTTTCGGCTACCACCGTGGCACCTGCCCAGCGTGCTTCGGCCACGGTAAACGTGGCCAGCAGCGGGTGCAGTTCCATCACTTCATTGACGTTGCGGGCGAAGTTGAAGCTCAGGTCCCACCGGAAACCATTGCTGAAGTTGACCGGCGTGGTGCTGATGAGTAATTCCACGCCGCGGTTTCTGAGCTTACCGGCATTGAGCGCGGCAAAGCTATACCCGGTGGTTTGGGGAATCGTGAGGTCGAGCAGCACGTCGTCTGTCACTTCGTTGTAGTACGTGAAGTCGAGGCCTACCTTATCGCCGAAGAGCCGGACGTCGGCACCGATCTCGAAGGAGGTTTTGATCTCGGCCGTCAGGTTGGGGTTGGGAATGATGTCACCCTGAATGTTGCCCATGGGCTGACCGTTGATGGACCGGCCCGTCAGGTCGTAGGCAAAGCCGGTTTTATAGGGATCGGGCTCGCGGCCTACCTGTCCCCAGGCGGTGCGGATCTTTACGAACGACAACACGTTGGACTGCAGGTCGAAGGCGTCGGTCAGCACATAACTCACGTCGGCGGCGGGGTAGAAGAACGACCAGTTGTCGCGCGGCAATGTAGAGGCCCAATCGTTGCGGCCCTGCAGGTTCAGGAAGAGATACTCCTTATAGCTCAGGTTCACCGAACCGAACACGGACTGAATTTCCTTGCGCGCATCAAAGGGTACAATCCTTTTCTCCGAGAAATTGATGAGGTTGGCCGTGCCGGGTTGGATGATCTGCGTCGCCTGGATGTTTTCGCCATAGCTGCGCTGCTGCATCAGGTTGGCGCCCGCCATGGCACCGATTTTGAAACTGGTGCCCAGATCTTTTTTGAAGTTCAGCATGCCCTGGAAGTTGGTTTCCTGGGTTGTCTGGTCGAGCGTATTCAGGGCGCCGCCGGCAATCGCCGGTGTGTTCTTGTCGTAGAAATTGGCATGCTTGAATGTAAAGAAGTCGGTGCCGCCCTGCAGGCTGATGCTGAACATGTCGTTGAGCTCGTAGTTCAGGTTGATGAGCCCGCCCACGCGTTGCTTCCGACTTTCGTTAAACGTTTTGTTGATCGTCCAGTACGGGTTGGCTCGGTATATATTGCCGGTGTAGTTGATATACTTGCCGTCTTCCGTCTGATATTTCTTCAGCCATTCCTGGTCGAAGTTAGCCGCCAGGCCCAGCAGGCCGTTACCGATGTTGTTGACATCATCGGTCAGGGCCGGCCGGTTCTTTACGCGCTCGTCGGCGAAGCTGATCTTGGCATCGGCCGTCAGCTTTTTGGTGATCTTCGAGGTGGTCCGCAGCGCGAAGATGTCTTTGTCGAAACCGCTGGTGGGAATGATGTCGTCGTTGGTGATGCTGGAGTACGACAACCGCATGCTCGTGTTTTCGGTGCCCCCGGTCACGGCGACGGTGTTCATCCAGGTTTTACCGGTGCGGAAGAAGTCCTGGATGTTGTTGTCGAGATACCGGTAGGGACGTACGGTGCCGTCCATCTGGGTGATCTCCGTTTCTTCGTCGAACGAAGGTCCCCAGTTGGACGTGATGTTTTGCGACTGCAACGGGTCCGTCGGAAATACACCGTCGTTGCCCTGGCCGTAGCGTTTTTGGCGTTCGTCGAGGCGGGTGGAGATCTGGTCGAGGGTAAAGGCGCTGTTGAATTCCACGCCGATGCCCTTGCCACGGTTGCCTGTTTTGGTGGTGATGAGGATCACGCCGTTGAGGGCGCGGCTGCCGTAGAGGGCAGAGGCTGCAGAGCCTTTCAATACGCTGATGGATTCGATGTCGTTGGGATTGACGTCGGAAAGACCATCGCCCAGGTCGAAGCCGCCCCACTGACTGGCGCTGCCGATGTTGGAGTTTACCGCGGGTACGCCGTCGATGACGTACAGCGGCTGGCTGTTGTCCTTCAGCCCGCGGATGCCGCGGATGACCACACGCGTAGAGCCGGTCGGGCCGGCGGTTGTCTGCGCGATGTTGACGCCCGCTACTTTACCGGCAATGGATGCCAGGGGGTTCGTCTCGCCGTTGCCGGCGATGTTTTCGTTGCCGATGTCGGCTACGGCATAGCCCAGCGTCTTTTTCTCGCGCTTGATGCCGAGGGCGGTGACCGTCACCTCCGATAACAGCTCGAGGTTAGGCTGCATCGACAGGTCGAGGCTCGTTTGTGTACCGACCGCAACTTCCTGCGTGGTGTAGCCGATAAAAGAGAAAACCAGGGTGGCATTTGCCGGCACATCGATGGCGTACCGGCCTTCTGCGTCGCTAAAGGTACCGATGGTGGTGCCCTTTAATAGAATGGATACGCCGGGCAGGGGCGTGTTGCCTTCGGTTTCGCGGACCACGCCGGAGACCGTTTGGGACTGGCCCCGGACGTGCAGGACCGCCACCATGCTGAACACGATTAGTAAAACATACTTCATAGGATATAGGTTAAGGTGGATACTTCGTGCGGAGTATCCAAAGCTAGGGCACACACGGCGCGGAGGGGGTACCGTATTGTTACATCTTAGGGGATCTGTCGTTACATGTGCCCGGAAACACCGTGTAACATCGAAGATTTTCAGGAGACGCCGTGCGCGAAGCCGCCACCGGAAAAGGGTGTGTCTTTTTTAACACCGCGCATGGCATATTCGGACGGCACGACGTGGTACATGTCTTTGAATTGCCGCGTAAAATACTTCGGGTTATTGAAGCCCACGCGGTAGGCAATCTCAGCGATCGTGAGCTGGCTCTTTTCCAGCAGCTGCGCAGCATGCTGCAGGCGCACGGACCGGATAAACTCCACGGGCGTCTTGCCGGTCAGGCTGCTGATCTTGCGGTAGAGATGAATGCGGCTCATGCCCAGCTCGTGGCTGAGGGCCTCGACGGAAAAATCGGCGTCTTCGAGGTTGGCTTCCACAATTGCCACGGCCTTGCTCACAAGTTTTTCGTCCAGCGGCGTGATGTTTACCGCGCTGCCCTTCACCGCCAGGTAGTGCTGAAACGATTTCCGGGTGGCTTCCTGCTGGCGCACCATGTTGCGCAACCGCGACTGCAATATTTCCACGCTGAAGGGTTTGACCACATAGTCGTTCGCGCCCGTGGCGTATCCTTCGCGCTTT
Source organism: Dawidia soli (assembly GCF_018598185.1). Taxonomy (GTDB): domain Bacteria; phylum Bacteroidota; class Bacteroidia; order Cytophagales; family Cyclobacteriaceae; genus Ohtaekwangia; species Ohtaekwangia soli. Next base: position 1,783 of record NZ_JAHESC010000049.1, on the reverse strand, counting down.
TGCTCTTCCGAGCTGCGCGCCGTTAACAGCACTACGGGAATGTGCGATGTGCGTTCGTCGCTTTTGAGGCGGCGGCACAGGTCGGTGCCGCTCAGGCCCGGCATCATCACGTCGCTCACGACCAGGTCGGGTATACTTTCCAGGGCCACATGCCAGCCTTCCGTGCCGGTAGACGCTTCCAGCACGGTATATTCTTCGCGCAGGTTGTCCTGCAGGTAAAAACGGAAGTCGTGATTGTCTTCTACTAATAAGAGTATGGGTTTGCGGCCGTCGCGTGGCGGCTGTGGTATAGGTATCGCGACGGGTGCCGTGGCCGCCAACGGAACGGGTACCGGCGCGGCGGTGCCTGCCTGGGGGATGGGTTGCAGGGGCAGGAGAATGGTAAACCGGCTGCCTTTTTCGGGTTCGCTTTCCACGCTGATGGTACCGCCGTGTACTTTCACAAACTCCCGCGTGATGGCCAGCCCGATGCCGCTGCCCTGGTTGATCATGCCTGTGGGCAGGTCGTGCTGAAAAAAGCGTTCGAAGATGCGGCCCTGCTTTTCCACCGGAATGCCGATGCCGGTGTCTTCCACACAAATGCGTACACCGGGTGTTGCATCGTCTGCACCCGGCGCGTGATCGAGGCGCACACTGATGCGGCCGTGCTCGGGTGTGAACTTAAAGGCGTTGGACAGCAGGTTGAATAAGATCTTTTCGAGTTTATCCTGGTCGAACAACGTGTCGAGCCGCTCGAGGGCGGTATAGAAACTCAGGTGGATGTCTTTCTTTTCCGACAGATCGGAAAAGCTGTAGGTCGTTTCGCGCACAAACTGCACCAGGTCGCCGGCGGCGGGGTAATAGGGGATTCCCTGTGTTTCGAGTTTGCGGAAGTCGAGCAGCTGGTTGACCAGGTTCAGCAGGCGGCGTGCATTACGCTGGATCAGCTGAAACTGGCGCGCGTGGCCGTCGTCCGCCTGCTGGGTGAGTTTCTCCAGGGGAGCCAGGATCAATGCCAGCGGCGTGCGGAATTCATGGCTCACGTTGGTGAAGAAGCGGATCTTCATCAGGTCGAGCTCGTGCATGCGCTGTGCTTCGGCACGCTCCTGTTGCAGCCGCACGTTGGCCCGCTCGCGCAGCAGCAGGAGTTTGCGCGCGGCAAGCAGGATTGCTGCCAGGAAGATGACGTAGAGCACAAAGGCCAGCTCGCTTTTCCAGAACGGTGGCTCCACCACAATGTCCACCGCTGCGCCCACATCGTTCCAGGCGGCATCGTTGTTGGAGGCGCGTACGCGGAATGTATAGCGGCCCGGGTCGAGGTTGGTATAGGTGGCTTTGCGCGTGTGCGGGTCGGCCGTGATCCAGTCTTTGTTGAATCCTTCCAGCCGGTATTGATATTGATTCTTCTCCGGGTGCAGGTAGTTCAGCGCCACGAACTGCAACGCAAAAAAGTCGTGGTGGTGTTGTAGGGTGATGGTGGCGGTTTCGGTGATCGACTGCGGCAGCACGGGGTCGCCGTCGTGTACCGGCTCGCCCACGCCGATGCGTTTGTTGAACAGCTCGAAGCCGTTGATCACCACGGGTGGGATATAGGCGTTCGGCGTGATCTTGTCGGGGTTAAAAATGTTGAACCCGTTCAGGCCGCCGAACACCAGCTCGCCGCTGCGTAGCCGGGCGCCGGCGTTTTCGTTGAAGTGCGCACCCTGCAGTCCGTCCGACTCGTCGTACCGCGCTACCTGTACGCGCAGGTCGGGTATGGCGGTGCCCGTCACGGTGGCGCGTGCCAGTCCGTTCGGTGTACTCA